>DBFWLD010000048.1:0-69688 GCA_048465615.1 Tannerellaceae bacterium | reverse complement strand
TACTTGTTATCGTCACCTTTGTAGATGATGCTGTCGGTTAGTGCAGTCTTCTTTATTTTACCCTCCTTAACGAGCTTTAGCTTCTCTGCTTTAATCAGCTCAAATAACTCTTGTGCTGTACCTTCCTCTGTAATCTGAGGTACAAGTTTACCTTGAATTGCCTCTTGAAGAATAGACTTTCTTAGTTTATCAAAAATCAGAGCATTAAGTTTGTCTAATCCCTTTTGTGATTTTTCATATTTATCCACAACAGGCAATACCTCTTGGATTTTTTCTATAATCCTATATTGCTCGTTATATGGAGGAATGGGGAAAAGTTTGTTTTGGATATATGATGATAGAACCCTTTGCTGTCCAGCTGTCCCTTTATATTTTGCTTCTTTGATAAAATAATCAGATTTTAGGAAGTATAAAACATACCAAGCATATAATGTTTGCCCATATAGGCGAAGCACGTTAAGTTCTGTGGTTGCAGCCGCTACTTTGCCTGGAACATCCTCCAAAATAAATGATTTGCGATTTTGAAAGCAGGGCGTAATTTTGGCAAAGGCAATATCTCCTACTGCCATTTTAGTGAAGCCTGTTTTGATTAAACTCCATTTTTTCGTTTCGTAAGAGTATTCACTACCGTAACCTGCATTTATTAGCGCCATAGGCATAAAAGCTACATCTACATCATCTTCAGCAGAGACAGTTGGTGACATATTTACAATTGTAGAAAATCGCGCCCACTCCCAAGTAGCTGGTATCTCAAACGGAATCTCCTCATCAATGCATTTCACCTCTCCGGTGGCGAGAAACTTCTCATAATAGGAACTCAACGTACTTGCCTTTTCTATACATTATTAATGATAATATATTGTTTAACTAATAATGTATCAGACATGAACATTGAAGATTTTGAAACGTATCTGCGCCAAGGGAATATGGCGGAGAATACGGTAGCGGCTTATCTCTATGCCGTTAAAGAGTATTATACTCGACACAAAGAGTTGAATAAGCGTAATTTGCTTGTTTACAAGACCTATCTCATTGAGACATTCAAACCAAAGACCGTAAATCTGCGCATACAGGCGTTAAACAAGTATCTTGAGTGCAAAGGGAAATCTCGACTGCGGTTAAAATCGGTCAAAGTACAACAGCGTTCTTATTTGGAAAATGTGATTAGTAATGCAGATTACACTTTCTTGAAGAATAGACTTAAGAAGGAAGATAATCAGGCTTGGTATTTTGTAGTGCGTTTTCTTGCTGCTACCGGAGCAAGAGTCAGTGAACTAATCCAGATTAAAGTAGAGCATGTACAAATTGGATATTACGACATTTATACCAAAGGAGGTAAGATACGTCGTATTTATATCCCCAAAGTATTACGCAAGGAAACAGTCGAATGGCTTAGTAAGACCAATCGCACAAGTGGCTATCTTTTTCTTAATCGCTTTGGCGAACGTATTACGACAAGAGGAATTGCTCAGCAGTTGAAAAACTATGCTGTAAAATATGGTTTGAATGAAAAAGTGGTTTACCCTCATTCGTTCCGTCACCGCTTTGCAAAGAATTTTCTGGATAAGTTCAATGACATATCTTTGCTTGCCGATTTGATGGGACATGAAAGTATAGAAACTACCCGTATCTACCTGCGTCGTAGCAGTGCAGAGCAGCAAGAGATTGTCGATAAAGTGATAACTTGGTAAATAAAACACTGCCCCATTGGTCAAAGGCTATGGGGCAGTGTATAGTTATTATCCAATGGCATTTCTTACAGAGTCATAATCCCAATACAATGTATTTCCAATCCATTTTTCCATCGGCGCATGACTGCCACGATTTCTGACTACTTCTGGACATTTGGATCTATTCACCACTGTTGATTTATACAGAACTATTATTTTTAGACCATCCCGAATCGCTTTCTCGCATTCGAAATCAATATAACTTCGAGTATCCACCGTATGTCCTCGACCGCAAGGCCCCCAATAACTATTGTAACTATTACAATATTGACATCCACCAGCCCTTAATTCTTTTGTATGTTCACCAACGATAAGGATAAATGTTTTAGAGGCATCCAATCGCTCAGCCAATGACCTTTTAATCGAGCAATTTAGGCTTGTATCCCTTGCTTGCTTTAATTCATGAGCATCCGAAAATGAAAGTCCATACCGGGAACTGTCATTCCACCGGTGCAATGCGTCAACGGCATCTTTGTCATGATCCCAATCTCCGGCGATGTAAGTTCTTGTTCTATAATACATGGCTAAAATATTTTTTTAATATCGTACAAATTAATTTTATCTATGGATTCTCTTGTTAATACAATGGTTATCGGTTGATATATTTGAGCATCCGATGTTTTAAGCGTGCAAAGGATACAACGGAGCAAATGAAATTCATTTTTGTCAGTAATGCGCGTTATTCCTCCTCGAGTAAAGGTATAGTAACAGGTCTATGTGCATAGACTCTGCTTATTTCATTCCACATTGCCCGAAGACAGATTTCATACTCGTTATGAGATAGTTTTGCCTGATTATTCTCAAAATGAGAAAATGCCAACAACAAATAACCTTGATATGTAATAATTCGGCCAAGTGGGTAATAGGTTCGACCTGCTTTTGTTTTCCTCTTCATACCAGGTATATCTTCTGCCTCATGAATCTTTTTATTCAAATCATCAATATCCTGTAATCTTTCTATGAATTTCCCATTCAATGAGTTCCTTGCAATAACAACGTCATCAACTATTGTGTCAAAAAACTCATTAAAAGGGATTAATTTCCAGTTGGGCAATTTGAAAATATCACCTTCCTCAATTCTTACGGTTATTCCTTTTATCTTCAGCGTTATTGCATGGTCTGCTCTAAGTGCTTTTATTACAGCTGTTATTATCCACAGTAATAGAAATACACCTAAAATAATCAATCCTTTCTCCCACCACTTCTGAATATTGACCACATCGGTAATGCTAAAATCTGCAATAGCAGAAATAGTTTCAATGGCAGCAATAAAACTAACAGCATACAAAAAACTATCTTTCCAAAGAACTTTACTATGTAATTTTGAAATTTTCATCATTGTATCCTCTTTGTCAAATCACTACAAATATACAAGTTATTCAAGTAACTGCCTAATAAATAAATAGATATTATTGTCGTTTCAAGCCTTTGTGTTTCTTATCGTTCCATGGTAATTCGGATGATGCGCCACCAGAACCTGTACCGACATGAGTTTGTGCCGGGCCACCGGCAGCAAGGGTGAACGCTACGCCCAGCAGTTATTATCTACACTCAATATACAAATTATTGTGCTTCGAGCACGGAAATTAGACCAGGAAGTGTGCCGAAGGGCTTGACTTTTTATCAAAACCGGCATAAAAATCGAAGATTTTTATCTATGTTTGCATACGAATCTTCATAAATCTGGATGGGTTCATCTTTTTTTATACGCATATGAATGGGGTATGCTTCACGTGGAAAGTAGTGTTTTGTTTGTCGCCATGTTTGTCGGAAAAAGGTAGAGCGACATTTTCAACCGGCAGAAATCGGGGGGGGGGGAGAGTTATGCAAAAGCCGACTATTTTCCGCAGGCAAGACCTGCGACGCATTTCAAAGTCAGAGAATCGCCCTATATCCCAGGTACAAAGTTGCCTGGTAGGAAGAAGCAGAGAAGGCGGTTCGCTCCGATCCCGCAGGAAAAAGTGCGTCTTGATAAAACAAGATGTCCAATATTTCAACACCATTGTCCAATTATTAGACACTTACCTGCGCGCCCTATTGACATTAACAGCTAATAATCAATATTTTACAATTATGGCACGCGTTTTGATCCTTATTCGTTATAAAAAACACCTGCTAAGAGTAAAACAAATTAAATATGAAAACGATTCTGCGCAACTTTCTCAGTGTACTTCGCCGCTTCAAAATGGCCACTCTGCTCAACATACTCGGGCTGTCGGTTGCTTTTGCAGCTTTTCTGGTCATTATGATGCAACTCGACTACGATCTGAATTTCGATACCAGCCATAAACAAGCCGATTGCATTTACAGAGTAGAATTACAATGGGACGACCAACAAGCACAAGCCATCCTATCTCGTCCGTTGGGAGAGACGTTTATCGCTTTTTCGCCTCATATTGTGGCCGGGGCCATTGTAAACCCCATCTATACCGAAACCCTTTTTACCATTGAAAACGGAGGTACCCGGGAAAATTATATGGAACCGATTATGGCCGTATACCCTTCCTTTACCGACGTTTTCGACTTTGAGATGCAGGAAGGGTCTACCTCTTCGCTGGCTCAACCCCGCCAGTTGCTCATACCCGAAAGCATGGCCAGAAAATGGTTCGGAAACACTTCGGCTGTGGGTAAAAAAGTAGAAGCAAACGATTCCAAAACGGTCATATCCAATTATTTTGCTACCGAAAAAGGCAACTATACCGTAGGCGGCGTGTATAAGGATTTTCCCGACAATAGCATTATGGGGAACGGAATATACATGAAAATGGACGATAAAAAAGATTTAGACTCCTGGGGGAGTGCTAATTATAACCTCTATATCCGTTTGGATTCGCCAGCCTCGGCCGAACACCTGCCGGACGAGTTTGCCGAGTATTTCAAGAAAAACGGATTGGATAAGAAAATGGAATGGATGGGAAAGTTCGGCTTTCGCCTTACCCGTTTGCCGGATATTCATTTCACGACAGATGCCATTTTCGATATGACTCCCAAATCCAGCCGCCAAACCGTCAGGATATTGTTTGCCATCGCGCTTATTATCTTGGTTATCGCCGGCATTAACTTCACTAATTTCAGTACGGCGCTCACCCCGATGCGCATCAAAAGCATTAATACCCAAAAAGTATTGGGAAGCCCTACCAACATGCTCCGCTTTTCTTTACTTGCCGAAGCGGTCTGCATCAGCATGCTTGCTTATCTGCTTTCGCTATGGCTGGTATACCTTCTTTCGCAGACTTCCTTCGCCGCGCTGGTTACGGCCGATCTTTCGCTCTCCGCGCATCCGTTGCTGATAGCGGCTTCCGCTTTGATCGCCATCTTGGCCGGTATACTGGCCGGTCTTTATCCGGCCTACTACATGACCTCCTTCACGCCGGCTCTGGTACTGAAAGGCAGCTTCGGGCTTTCGCCGAAAGGACGCACCCTTCGTAACCTGCTGATAAGCGTTCAGTTTGTCACCTCGTTTGCATTGATTATCGGGGCTACGTTTATGTACCTGCAAAACATATTCATGCAACATAGCCCCTTGGGATACGAAAAAGATGAAATCATCCTAACGGATATAACTCCACAGATTAACCGGAGCAAAACCGTCCTTGTCGACCGGCTGAAATCCTTCTCCGGCATCGAAGAGGTATCATTTTCCGAATTTCTTTTATCCAGTCTCGATCAGTATATGACGTGGGGACGTACGTTAAATGACCGTCAGGTACAATTTCAATGCCTGCCGGTAGATGCAACCTTCCTCAAAACGATGGGAATAAGCGTGACCCAAGGACGGGATTTCCGCTCTGAAGACGCCCTGACCTCCGACGGTACCTTTGTTTTCAACGAAAAAGCCCGGGAAACTTACGATCTTCAATTGGGAGATAAAATAGGAGGCGTGGAAATAGTAGGGTTCGTACCCGATATTAAAATCGCTTCTTTCCGTACCGCCGTTGCGCCGACGGCCTTTTTACTGCGAGGCACGGAGAACCAAGAAGACGGGGCGACTTTTGCTTACATCAAAGTGAAAGCGGGAACCGATTTAGGAGCTGCTCTGCGGCATGTAAAAAAGAGCTTGCAAGAAGTACATCCCGATTATCCGTTTAATGTTCGTTTTTTTGACAGCGTACTAAACAATTTGTATGAAAAAGAAACGAAGTTGAGCCGGTTGATCACCTTGTTCAGCCTGATTGCCATCTTTATTTCGATCGTCGGCGTATTCGGCCTGGTGGTCTTCGACAGCCAATACAGGAAGAAAGAAATCGGCATTCGCAAAGTATTGGGTTCTACCACGGAAGCAATTCTGGTGATGTTCAACAAAACCTATATCAAAATATTGGCCATCTGTTTCGTCATAGCTGCTCCGGTGTCTTACTATATGGTCGATAGATGGCTGGAAAACTTTGCCTATAAAACACCGATGCAAGGGTGGGTGTTTGCCGCCGCTTTCCTGGCCGTAGCTTTTATCACGATGCTGACCGTCACTTTCCAGAACTGGCGGGCAGCCAACGAAAACCCGGTCGACAGCATTAAAAGCGAATAGAATAGGGAGAAGCGTGCCGCTTGAAAGGCGTTAAAAGAAAAAATCCTCTTATTTTTTCCTTACCTCAGGGATAGGGCAGGAAAAAATAAGAGGATTTATAGATTTAGCACGATCGGGCGTCCCCAATTCTTCCTCCACCGGCAACCTTATGGGCTGAATAGAGGAAAAGAAGAAGAAAAAACATTTCTTCCCCCTACTTCCTGACAAGCCGGATCAATTCGCCGATCCAGAGCACCAGGGAAGTAGAACCGAAAATAACGCCCCAATCTTTCCACGAGAGCGGCACCACGTTGAACATGGCCCCGCCGAAGGTAACGATCAGATACTGGCCGATCAAAATCAAAAGAGCCACCAGCAGAAAACTTTTGCTCTCCTTCAAATGGGCAAAAGCCGACGTACCCTCCATAAATGCTTTGGCATTAAACATATTCCAGAATTGCAGCATCACAAAGAAGGTGAAAAACCACGACAAATCGTGGGGCGTAAGCCCGTCGGAAGCATGGAAATAAAACAAAAGCCCCATCAATACGGCCACAAACGCAATTCCCACGCCGAAAATAGTATAGGCCATCGGACGCGTGATAATAAAATCGCCGTTCGGGCCGCTGCGGCGGGGTTTATCTTTCATCACCTTTTCATTGGGAGGCAAGGAAGCCAGCGCGCCTGCGGCAAACGTATCCATAATCAAGTTCACCCACAACATCTGGGTGATGGTAAGGGGCGATTCCGTACCGATAAGCGACCCCAACAGCACGATCAGGCAAGCCGCCACATTGATGGTAAGCTGGAACAGCAAAAACTTCTGAATGTTGCGGTAAAGCGAACGTCCCCACATGACCGCCCGGGTGATACTACCGAACGAATTGTCGAGGATGGTAATATCGCTGGCCTCCTTCGCCACCGACGTACCATCGCCCATCGAAAGGCCCACCTGGGCGGCTTTCAGGGCCGGGGCGTCGTTGGTACCGTCGCCGGTCACGGCTACCACCGCTCCTTTTTGTTGCAACAACTGCACCAGGCGTTGCTTGTCGGTAGGCCGGGCGCGACACATGATTTTCAGGTCGAGTACCCGATCGAGCGCTTCCCCGTCTGACAAAGCTTCGAAAGCCGGGCCGGTAATGATATTGCGGTCGGTATCCTCCGGTTTCCAGGTTCCGATCTGCCGCCCTATCTCGCGAGCTGTTCCCGGCGTATCCCCCGTGACGATCTTCACGTCGATGCCCGCATCCAGACAGGTCTGCACCGCGGCCGGCACATCCGCCCGCACCGGGTCGGAAATAGCCACGATACCGAGATAAGTCAGCTCGGTATGATGCAACCGCCCGTCGACAAAAAAGGTATCCTCATCTCCCGCTTCTACTATTTGGTAAGCGAATCCCAAGGTACGCATGGCCTGATTCTGGTAATCGAGCAATTCGGCTTCGATAGCCGGACGGCTTTCCTCTACCGGTTTCATCCCCTGGGCCGTAGCCACCCGGGCACTATTCGCCAGCACGATTTCAGGCGCGCCCTTTACATAGAGTACTTTTTTGCCGATCAGCGGCGAATCCACCAAGGTGGCCATATACTTGCGTTCGGTAGAGAAGGTGAGCTGTTCGAGTACCGGCGCCTCCTCCCGGAGATCGAGGTAGTTGACTCCCTGCTCGTTCAGCCAGAGCAGCAAAGCCGCTTCGGTAGGATTGCCCAAAGTCTTTACTTTTCCTTCCGAAAAGTCGAGGTAAGCCGTCGAGTTCACCGCTATGCCCTCCTCGATCAGCTTGCTCGTTTCATCGTCGCCCAGCGGCCGGTCACCCAAGGCATAAAAACGAGTTTCGAACACCTGCATTTGGTTTTGGGTGAGCGTGCCGGTCTTATCGGTACAAATCACGGTAGTGGCCCCCATCGTTTCGCAGGCGTGCATTTTGCGTACCAGATTATGCGTTTTCAACATCCGGTTCATGCTCAACGCCAGGCTAAGCGTCACGCTCATCGGCAAGCCTTCGGGCACCGATACCACGATCAACGTAACCGCTACCATAAAATAGTTCAGCAGATGCGAAAGAATATCCATCACCGGCATCCCCTCGACCGGCTGCGTCAACAAAAACTTGGCGGTCAAGGCCACAAAGGTAACACCCGCAATCGTATACCCGGCTTTGCTGATCACCCGGGCCAACCCCCTCAACTGGATCTGAAGCGGCGTTTCCACCCCGCTTTCGATTTGCGAGCCCTCGTATACTTTCCCATAGCCGGTGGCATCGCCCACCTGCTCCACTTCCATAATACCATGGCCGTCTACCACCGACGTCCCCCGCATCGCCACATTCGAAGGATAAGTAGCCTCCGGATCGAAATCCTCTTCACGGGTGGTTTTGCCGATCACCGGCTCCCCGGTCAGCGTCGATTCGTTGATTTGCAACGAAACGGCCTCCAGCAGACGCCCGTCGGCCGGCACCTCTTCGCCGGTATTCAACACCACGATGTCGCCTACCACCACTTCTTTTTTAGGAATCTGGCAGATATTTCCTTCCCGGATCACCTTTACCAGCGTATCGTCGTTGACCGTGTTCAATATATTAAAGGCCCTGTTGGCCTTTACTTCAAAAAAGAATCCTACGCAACTGGCCAGCAGGATGGCAAAAAATATGCCCAAAGGTTCCAGGAATGCGGTAAATCCCTCCTTCTCGGGGCCCCAGCTATGCACGCCGGCAATTACCATCGATAAAAGCCAGGCTACCAGCAATATTTTAATGATCGGATCGTCGAACTTCTCCAGGAACTGGCTCCATAGGGATGCTTTCTGAGGAGGGGTGAGCACATTCTCGCCGTGAAGGCGGCGGCTCTCCTCTACCTGTTGCTTGGTCAACCCTTGAAACTGATGTTTTTTCTCCATACATTTATTACATTAATTAAAAAAGAATCGAGCCGGCAAATTACGCAAAGTTAGCCGACATACACAAATATTTTTTTGCCAATAGCAATTTGTCAGCACATATGACCGTCAAAGGCTGAAAACTGAGGCGATATGTTGCAGTATTCCTTAAATGCCTGTATCTTTGCCCCCAAAAGCAAAATAGCCGGCCCTCCGGCCGGGTCGGAACCGGATTTGTTCCGTACCTTGGCCTACCCGAGCGTTGCAACCTATATAAAAAATAAATATGAGAAGAAGTTCAAAATATACTGCTCCGGGCCAGCCGGCGCCTTCCCGCGAGCGGAAAGTAACGGTAGAGGAAAAGAACACCCTGCTGCCTTTTCTCTTCGCGCTCTTGAACCAGCAAAGCAAAAGCTCGGTAAAAACCTTGTTGGCCAAAGGCCATATCTCCGTCAACGGCAAAGTAACCACCCAGTTCGATACGCCGCTGGAAGCCAACGACGTGGTGGGAATTAATTACGGCCGGGGCAAGGTAGTGTTCAACAATCCGCTGCTGCAAATTGTTTGGGAAGACGACTACCTGATCGTGGTGAACAAACGGGAAGGACTTCTCTCGGTTGCCAGCGAACGGGTAAAGGAACGGACGGCTTACCATTTGCTGAGCGACTACGTAAAAAAGTCGGATCCGCGCCAGAAAATCTTTATCCTGCACCGGCTCGACCGCGACACCTCGGGACTGATGATGTTTGCAAAAACCCGCGGCGTGCAGGAAAAGCTGCAATCGGCCTGGAACGAAATGATTACCGCCCGCAGCTATGTAGCCGTGGTAGAGGGACGTCCGGAAAAAGAGACGGATCTGCTTACCTCCTACCTGACGGAAAATGCCCGGATGCAGGTATATGTCACCGCCATCGGCGACGGCAAGCAAGCCATCACCCGGTATAAGACGTTGCAAAGCAACGGCATGTATTCGCTGTTGGAACTGGATCTGGAAACGGGACGTAAGAACCAGATCCGCGCCCAGATGCAATCGATCGGCCATTCCATAGCCGGCGACATGAAATACGGAGCTGAAACCGATCCGGGACGTCGGCTGTTGCTGCATGCGCGGAAGCTCTATTTCATCCATCCCGAAACGGGCGAGGAAATGCGTTTCGAAACACGCATTCCCACTCTTTTTTCATCCATAGTAAAATAATCACCCTGGAAATAAAAAGAAAAATGAAGAAACTCGTTATCACAATGTGGCTGGTCCTGACGGCACTGGCGGTACAGGCGCAAATTCTGACGCCCGTAAAATGGAAAATCAAGCTCGACGATTCCGGCACGCCGGAAAAAGCGATCGTCTTTACAGCCACCGCCGACAAAGGATGGCATTTGTACGATATGAACTTGCCTGAAGGAGGCCCGGTATCCACCTCGTTCACCTTCGAAACCCTCAAGGGAGCCGAGCTGATAGGTACGCCGGTTTCCTCCGTGCAGCCTACTACGGTATACGACGAGCTCTTCGCTATGAACCTCAGGTGGTATCCCGGCACGGTATCCTTCACCCAAAAGATCAAAGTAACCGATCCGGCCGCGTTCAAAGTAGAAGGAGAAGTGGAATTTATGGCTTGCAACGACGAAACCTGCCTCCCCCCCGAACGGATCGACTTTGCTTTCGACAAAAAAAATATCCGGATGGACGGCGCTGCCGCTACAGCCGCCGCAGCGACCGGCGAAACAGCCGCAGCCGATGCTACGGCAGAACCGTCGGATACCGCTAACCTGGCCGAAAAGGTAGCTGAGCGCACCCTGGCCGATCCCGACGCCGCCTCGCCTTCCGCCGGCGGCACCCCGGCCCAAGCCTCGGCGCTTACCGACCGTCCCGCTCTGTGGGCACCGGTGATCGACCAGCTCAAATCTTTCGGCGACACCACCGTTTCGGCTACCGATACTTCGTGGTTGTTTATCTTCTTCGCCGGCTTCCTGGGCGGGCTGATCGCGCTGCTGACACCCTGCGTCTGGCCGATGATTCCGATGACGGTAAGCTTCTTCCTCAAACGAACGAAAGACCGTAAAAAAGCCATTCGCGACGCCCTGACCTACGGCCTGTCGATCATCGTGATCTACCTGGTAATGGGCTTGCTCATTACCGGCATATTCGGCGCCAGCGCGCTCAACGACCTGTCGACCAACGCCATTTTCAACATCATTTTCTTCCTCCTGCTGGTGGTCTTCGCCGTGTCGTTCTTAGGAGCCTTCGAACTGGTGTTGCCGGCCTCCTGGACAAACAAGCTCGACAGCAAAGCCGACTCTACCACCGGCATCCTGAGCATCTTCTTCATGTCGTTCACCCTGGTATTGGTTTCCTTCTCCTGCACCGGCCCCATCATCGGCACGCTGCTGGTACAAGCCGCCTCGATGGGTTCGGCCGTCGGCCCGGCTATCGGCATGTTCGGATTTGCCTTGGCCCTGTCGATTCCTTTCAGCCTCTTCGCCATTTTCCCCAATATGCTTCAAAGCATGCCTAAATCGGGCGGCTGGCTGAACTCCGTGAAGGTAGTGCTGGGCTTCCTCGAGCTGGCCCTCGCGCTGAAATTCCTTTCCGTGGCCGACCTGGCCTACGGTTGGCGCCTGCTCGACCGCGAAGTGTTCATCGTACTATGGATCGTCATCTTTATGCTGCTGGGCTCTTATCTGCTGGGCAAGCTCAAATTCAGCCACGACAGCGACCTGCCGTATGTATCCGTGCCCCGCTTATTCATGGCCATTATTTCGTTCGCCTTCGCCGTTTATATGGTACCGGGCCTTTGGGGCGCGCCCCTGAAAGCCATCAGCGCCTTCGCTCCGCCCCTCTATACCCAGGATTTCAATTTATACGACAACGAAGTACATGCCGCTTTCGACGATTACGAATCGGGCATGGCCTACGCCAAGAAGGTAAATAAACCCGTAATGATCGACTTCTCCGGTTTCGGCTGCGTAAACTGCCGGAAAATGGAAGCTTCCGTATGGACAGATCCGAAGGTGAAACAATTGCTGGAAAACGACTATGTATTGATTACCCTGATGGTAGACGACAAGACGAAACTTCCCCACCCCATCGAAATAGAAGAGCACGGCAAGACGCGCAAGCTGAAAACCATCGGCGATAAATGGAGCTACCTGCAACGAAGCAAATTCGGCGCCAACGCCCAACCTTTCTATATCCTTCTGAACGATGAAGGAGAGCCGTTGGGCCCCTCGTACGCCTTCAACGAAGACGTATCGAAATACATTCAGTTCCTGCAAAACGGGCTGAAGCAATTTCAAGCAGAACAGACAAAATAACCATACGCCGCCCTGCTCCGGCAAGGGATAAAGATACGGATCACGCGGATAAGCTTTTTTATCCGCGTTTTCTGTATCGGCCGATCGGGAAAAGGAAGGCGCTAAAAAACAAAGACAATGAGTACGAAACAAGAAAAGATGGAAGCGTTCGGCCGTTTGCTGGACATTCTGGACGAGCTGCGGGTGAAATGCCCCTGGGATCGGAAGCAGACCAACGAAAGCCTGCGTACCAACACGATTGAGGAAACGTATGAACTATGCGACGCCATCATGCGCGGCGACGATGAAAACATCAAAAAAGAACTGGGCGACTTACTGCTCCACGTAGTTTTCTACGCCAAGATCGGCGATGAAAAAGGGGCCTTCGACATGCGGGACGTTTGCGACGCGCTTTGCCGTAAACTCGTTTACCGCCATCCCCATGTATTCGGCGATGCCTCGGCCGAGACGGCCCAGAAGGTGGAACAAAGCTGGGAACAACTAAAACTAAAGGAAAAGGGGGGAAACAAGACGGTACTGGAAGGCGTCCCGGGCTCGCTCCCTTCGGTGGTAAAAGCTCACCGGATTCAAGACAAGGCCCGCAACGTGGGATTCGACTGGGAGGAACGCCACCAGGTATGGGATAAGGTGCAGGAAGAGTTCGACGAGCTGAAAACGGAAATCGACCGCATGGACGCCGACCGGACGGAAGCCGAATTCGGCGATCTCTTTTTCAGCCTGATCAACGCCGCGCGGTTGTATAAAATCAATCCCGACAATGCACTGGAAAGGACGAACCAGAAGTTCATTCGTCGCTTCAACTATCTGGAAGAAAAGACCATCCGGGAGGGAAGATCGCTGAAAGAGATGTCGCTCGAGGAAATGGACCGCATCTGGAACGAAGCCAAGGAGAAGGGGTTATAAAAAAACAAAAGGGGAACCGACTCACGTCGCCACCCCTCCCTTAACTTAAACGCCAAAACTAAATCTAAACAAAAAACACAAATAATGATAATATTTTATTTTTTTCTGTTTTCGTCTTTCTTATCCCTCATCCCTTTCATATAATCGCGGGCGAACTTGAATTCCGCATTCCGGTACTTATATAATTTTTCAGGCGAAAGGATTTTTCTGAATTTTCCGTAATACTCTCTTTCCAGTTCGGCTTCTTTGATTTTCACATCCAGACATTCGTCGATTACGCGATTGTAATCGGCTTCGGTAGGATGATCCTTCATACGTACTTCGCGGGAAAATTTCCGGCATTCGCGCCCTGCTTCATACATTTTTTGCCTCAATTCATCGCATAAAGGAATAAATTGGGCAGCTTCTTCCGGTGTAAGACCTACTTCGGCTGTAATAAAAGCATTCCGTTTCGCCTGAAAGGCTTCCCTATCGAACCCCCGATGTTGTTTCTTATCCTGAGCAAAAGCCCCGGACGAGAACCAAACTGAAATCGCAACAAATGTAAGAAAAAATATTTTATTCATACAAGTATTATTACAAAAATAATTTACCAAATTAGTTTTTTTTACATTTCACTCCGCCCGGGCCAATTCTTCAGCCAACAGATAATCAGTATACTGGGCTTCAATATATTCCCGGTAGTCTTCGTCTTCTTCGCCCGCTTGCATCGTTTCCAGGGAATCGGCCGGCACCTCGGTTTTCACCAGCAAAGCGTCGGGATTTCCTTCGCCCTGGGGCCAGAGGCCGGTAATGCCTTTAAAGAAAAGACCTAATCCGGCAAAGACTGCGGCCATATACAACCACGGTCTGACGCGGTCGAGCAGCGAAATCTGCTTCTCTTTTGCATGCGGCTTTTCGGGGAGCTGCGTCATAATACGCTCCGTCAGTCCTTCCATATATCCTTGGGGAAGTTTGAACGGCTGCTTTCCCTTCAAGCGGTCCAGGTTGCTTTGTTCGTCTTTCATATTCATTCGCTTTTATAATGTTTTGACAATCTCCCGGGAAAAAGGTTTAAACATCTTTTGTTAAAAACTCCTCGACTTTTTTGACGGCATGGTGATAGGAGGCTTTGAGGGCTCCTACCGAGGTTCCGAGCACGTCGGACATCTCTTCGTATTTCATTTCATCGAAATATTTCATGGTGAACACCAAGCGTTGTTTCTCGGGCAACCTCAGAATAGCTTCTTGCAGCTTGAGTTGCGCCTGGTCGCCGTCGAAATAGTCGTCGCCTTTGAGCCGGTCGAGCAGGAAAACGTCGGTATCGTCGATAGACACGGCATTGAGGCTGCGTTGGCGGCCCAGAAAAGTAAGGCATTCGTTGATGGCGATTTTGTACAGCCAGGTAGATAGCTTGGCTTCGCCGCGGAAGTAGTCCAGATTGGTCCAGGCCTTCAGAAAGGTATTTTGCAGCAAATCGTTGGCATCGTCGTGCGAAAGCACCATTTTGCGGATTTGCCAGTATAATTTTTCGCCATAATTCTCTACGATCCAGGCAAAGGCCGCTCGCTGCTTGACCGGATCGCGCAACTGCACGATAATTTCATCTTCTGTATAGGATTGCATCTTTCTTATTTTGCGGTAAATATATAAAATATCTTTTTCCCCCGCCGCATCCGGGTAGGTATTTCGACAGGGTTTTTCCCCAGTCAAGCTAAGGGCGAAGAAAAGCAATCGCTCCCCACCCTTGTTTAGCCGGCCCGGCAACGAGGCTGAAGAAAGCGAAAAAAAGGACACGAAGGAGATCACAAAAATAAAAAATATACAATAAGGGCCAGCCGTGGGAAGAGGGATTTACGCCTTTTCGCAACTATCTGGTTTTCAGTCGATCAGAAAAGAGGCCAATTGCATGCTTATGCAATTCCAATTTCATGCCGGTGAAATTCCGATTGCATGCCGATGAAATTTCCGATCCATCGGCATCGAAGGGAAAACGGATGGCGAAAAGGGGAGATTCCAGAAAAAAAATATACAATAAGGGGGGGGGGGATGGAATAAGGGGAGGATGGGAAATTTTCAAGAAGGATTCCCTGCTCCGGGCAGGCAGGCTTACCAGAGGGAGAATACGGGTTGGCTGCCACCGGTCTACCTAAGCTATCCTTTACAGCCAGCAAAGGGAAGCGGGGAGGCTTTCCTGAATGATCTCTTTTCAGGGTGATCCCACACTCCGGGGAATGACCGGAAGGCTTTTTCCTGCCTTTATTTTCAGGCATAAAAAAAGAGGATATTCTAAAAATAGAATATCCTCTTCCTGCGAAGTGCCCAGAACAGGACTCGAACCTGCATGCCTCTCGACACACGCACCTGAAACGTGCGCGTCTACCAATTCCGCCACCTGGGCCTTTCAATCTGTTTGTTCGCTATCTCTCTCGATTGCGGTGCAAAGGTAAGGTTTTTTCCGAAACTGCCAAATAGAAAGCAAAGAAAAATAAATTATTTTTTTAAACTCTTTCGCGGAGACAGATACTTCCTTTGCTCATTTCTTTCATCCTTGGAAACCATTTCCTACAGGATACAGATATGTATTCCACAGAGTAGCTCAGGCAAGAGTTTTAAAAAAACAGCCGCCCCCTTTGGAAAAGGGACGGCCGTTAGATTTATTTCCGTCTGATCGGGAAAAGGCTGCTATTACATCATGCCGCCCATTCCGCCGCCCATACCCGGATTCATCGGGGGCATAGCGGGAGTATCTTCCTTCTTATCGGCAATCACACATTCCGTAGTCAGGAACATGCCGGCGATGGAAGCGGCATTTTCCAACGCTACGCGTGTAACTTTGGCCGGGTCGATAACGCCCGAAGCGTAAAGGTTTTCATACGTATCCGTACGGGCATTGTAGCCGAAGTCGCCTTGGCCTTCTTTTACTTTCTGCACGATAACGGCGCCTTCTTTGCCGGCGTTAGCAACGATCTGGCGAAGCGGCTCTTCGATAGCGCGTTTTACGATTTCGATGCCCGTCGTTTCGTCTTCATTTTCGCCCTTCATGCCTTCCAAAGCTTCGATAGCGCGGATGTAAGCTACACCGCCGCCCGGCACCGTACCTTCTTCGATGGCTGCGCGCGTAGCATGCAAAGCGTCGTCTACGCGGTCTTTCTTTTCTTTCATTTCCACTTCGGAAGGAGCGCCCACGTAAAGTACGGCTACCCCGCCGGCCATCTTGGCCAGACGTTCCTGAAGTTTTTCTTTATCGTAATCGGAAGTCGTGTTTTCGATCTGCGTTTTGATCTGGGCGATACGGGCCTGGATGGCAGCCTTGTCGCCGGCGCCGTTTACGATCGTAGTCGTATCTTTGTTCACAGTTACCTTTTCAGCCGTTCCCAGCATATCCATCGTAGCGCCTTCCAGCTTCAAGCCTTTTTCTTCGGAAATCACCACGCCGCCGGTCAGCACGGCAATATCTTCCAGCATGGCTTTGCGACGATCGCCGAAGCCCGGGGCCTTCACGGCACAAATCTTCAACGAGCCGCGCAGACGGTTTACAACCAGCGTAGCCAATGCTTCGCTGTCGATATCTTCGGCAATGATCAGCAAGGGGCGGCCGCTCTGTACCGTCGGTTCGAGGATAGGCAGCAGGTCTTTCAGTACGGAGATTTTTTTGTCATAGATCAGGATGTAAGGATTTTCCATCTGGCATTCCATCTTTTCCGTATCCGTTACGAAGTACGGAGAGATGTAACCGCGGTCGAATTGCATACCTTCCACCACGTCGACCGTCGTTTCGGTACCTTTGGCTTCTTCCACCGTGATAACGCCTTCTTTCTTCACGCGTTGCATGGCTTCGGCAATCAGCTTGCCGATATTTTCGTCGCCGTTGGCCGAAATTTTGGCTACGTGTTCGATTTTTTCGAACTGGTCGCCTACGGCTTCTGCCTGCGATGCGATGTTTTCAACCACTTTGGCTACGGCTTTGTCGATACCGCGTTTCAAATCCATCGGGTTGGCGCCGGCCGTTACGTTCTTCAAGCCTACGCCGATGATCGACTGGGCCAATACGGTAGCCGTCGTCGTCCCGTCGCCGGCATTGTCGTTGGTTTTCGAAGCCACTTCCTTAACCAGTTGGGCTCCCATGTTTTCGAACGGGCAAGTCAGTTCTATTTCTTTGGCTACCGTTACGCCGTCTTTGGTAATGTGGGGAGCTCCGAATTTCTTTTCGATGATCACGTTGCGTCCCTTAGGGCCTAAGGTTACTTTTACTGCGTCAGCCAGTTCATCCACGCCTTTTTTCAGCAGGTCGCGGGCATCCATATCGTATTTGATCTCTTTTGCCATAATTGTATGCTTTTAATTTTTTTATTGTTTTGTAAAAATGAATCAGATAATAGCTAATACGTCGGATTGACGCATGATCAGGTATTTTTCACCGTCGAGTTCGATTTCGGTTCCGGCGTACTTTCCATATAAGACTTGATCGCCATTCTTTACAACCATTTCCTCGTCCTTTGTACCGTTACCTACGGCAACTACTTCGCCTTTCAAAGGTTTTTCTTTTGCCGAATCAGGGATAATAATTCCGCCCAGTGTCTTTTCTTCTGCTGCAGCCGGCTTAATCAGCACTCTGTCTGCTAATGGTTTAATGTTCATTTTTTACTATTTTAATTGTTAATACTATTATTTTCACGGTGTGAACTTCCGATTCACGCCTTATCTTATGCGAATAACGTGCCAAAAGCGCAAGAAATGCGGCGACTGACATTTTTTCGGTCGAAAGGCGCAAAATCATCTGCTCGATGCAGACAGGTTGGCAGATTCATACAGCTAAAAGGTATAGGGAGAAGCGGACGGGGGCGAGAATGCGCGGCAGGCTTCGATAAAGCGGACGGAATGGCGCGCACAAGTGGGAAAGCGGGGGGAAGGAAGCTTTGAATAAATCTGCCCCGGTGGATAGCGAAGCCGGTTTTCCACCTGCGGACAGACGTTGGCTGCGCGGCCCGGAAAAGAGAAAGAAAAAAACAGATCCGGCAGGATAAATGGCACTTTTTCAGTGGCAAACAGCAGATGATCCGGCCGGAGGACGGCAGAGGAAAAAAGGAAAAGAAGCGGTAAAGAGGAAGCCGTAAAGCCGTCGGGCAACCGGTCTCCTCTCCCTCTTCCCTCCCGACGTTTATCGCAGGCAGTCGATCAGTTCGGTTGTTGTCAGAAGCGACTGTTCGCCTGTAAGCATATTTTTCAGTTTGATTTTGCCTTCGGCCTGTTCCGTTTCACCCACCAGGGCCACATAGGGTATCTTTTTGGCGTCGGCATAACTCATTTGTTTCTTCATTTTGGCTGCTTCCGGGTAAAGCTCCGTCCGGATACCGGCGGCTCGCACCTGGGCCAGTATCGGCAGGAGGTAGGTTTCTTCCTCAGGGCCGAAGTTAACGAACAAGACCTGGGTGGTTTGCAAGGAGCCGGCCGGGTACAGGTCGAGCTGGTTGAGCACGTCGAAAATCCGGTCGGCGCCGAAAGAAAAGCCTACGCCGGATACGCCGTCCATACCGAAGACGCCCGTCAGATTGTCGTAACGGCCGCCGCCGGTAATGCTGCCGATTTGCACGTCGAGGGCTTTGACTTCGAAAATGGCGCCGGTATAATAGTTCAATCCGCGGGCCAACGTCAAATCGAGCTCCAGGTTCGCGCCGAGCGGGATAAGCGATAAACGCTGTAGGATGAATTCGAGCTCGGCTACCCCTTTGAGTCCGGTTTCGGAGGCGGCCAGAATGTCTTTCAGCTTGCCAATCTTCTCCATATTCGAACCTTCCAGCCGGATAATGGGTTGCAAACGTTCGATGGCTAGTTCGGAAAGGCCTTTGCCGCGCAATTCTTCGTTTACGTTGGCGAGGCCTATTTTGTCCAGTTTGTCGATGGCTACGGTAATATCGACGATTTTATCGGCTGCACCGATGATTTCGGCAATGCCCGAAAGGATTTTCCGGTTGTTCATCTTGATAGTTACCCGGATCCCGAAGCGGCGGTATACTTCATCCATGATCTGGACGAGTTCGACTTCGTTCATCAGCGAGTCGGAACCGACCACGTCGCAGTCGCATTGATAAAATTCGCGGTAACGTCCTTTTTGCGGTCGGTCGGCGCGCCAGACGGGCTGGATCTGGTAGCGTTTGAAGGGAAAACTCAGTTCGTTGCGGTGCTGCACCACGTAGCGGGCGAAAGGTACGGTCAGATCGTAGCGCAAACCTTTCTCGCAAGCGCGGGCGGCGAATTTAACGGGGTTTTTTTCTTGCAAATCCGCATCCGGAATGCCGGCAAAACAGTCGCCGGAGTTTAAAATCTTGAATAGCAGCTTATCGCCTTCCTCGCCGTATTTGCCCATCAGGGTGGAAAGGTTTTCCATGGCCGGGGTTTCTATTTGCTGAAAGCCGTACAGATGGTATACTTCGCGGATGGTGTTGAATATATAGTTGCGTTTCGCCATTTCTTCGGACGAAAAA
Organism: Tannerellaceae bacterium; assembly: GCA_048465615.1. Taxonomy (GTDB): domain Bacteria; phylum Bacteroidota; class Bacteroidia; order Bacteroidales; family Tannerellaceae; genus Parabacteroides. Next base: position 49,903 of record DBFWLD010000048.1, on the reverse strand, counting down.
TCGCGGGTTCCTTTGGGGATAGACGGTTTTTGCATGATTTTATTCTTTATTATTCGTGGGCGCAAAGGTAATGCTTTTAAGTGTATGTAGGAAGAGGTAGGGCGGAAGTTCGTTTCGACCGGTCGGTTTTCCTGACGGCCGGTATCCGGAAGAAACGGCTTTCCGGAAGCGGCCGGGGCGGAAAAAACGCATAAAAAAACCGGAATCCTCGGGTAAGGAGTTCCGGATTTTTGCAAGTTATCGGTTCGGCCCCACCTTATATGTATTTGGTGGGCCGGCTCGTTAGTAATCGTTAATTGCGGTTGCGCGCGCCCAGGAAGATCATGACATAATACAACAGCGTGGCGAGCGAACCCAACGCGGCTACCACATAGGTATAGGCTGCCGAGCGTAATGCGTCTTCCGCCTTATCGTGCGTATAGGCGTTGGTGATGCCGGCGCTGTTCAACCAGGCCAAAGCCCGCTGGCTGGCATTGATTTCCACCGGAAGCGTGATCAGGCTGAACAGGGTGGTTGTGGCAAAAAGGATGATGCCGAACAGCAAAAGCTGGGGGAAGGTGTTAATCAATAACATGCCGCCCAGCAACACCCAGGTCATGATGTTGGAGGCGAAACTCACTACAGGCACCAGGGCCGAGCGCATTTTTAGCGGCGCATAGGCCCGGGCGTGTTGCACCGCATGCCCGCATTCGTGGGCCGCTACCGCGGCGGCGGCAATGCTGTTGCTGTAATAGACCGATTCGCTCAGGTTCACCGTTTTGTTGGCCGGGTTGTAATGGTCGGTCAGGTGTCCGGGGGTAGACATCACTTTCACATCGTAAATGCCGTTGTCGTGCAACATTTTTTCTGCAATATCTTTACCGGTCATGCCGTTCGACATGGGTATCTTCGAATATTTTTCGAACTTATTGTTCAGACGTGAAGATACCAGCCAGCTCAATAAAGCGAAACCGATAAATAGAACCCAATACATGCTCATATAATTCTCTGTTTATTCGTTATATAGTTAGTCAAACAAAAAGCCTGCCAAAATAAAAATGGCAGAAGGCGCCCGGTCGGGGCGGGTGGTCTTCTGCCATTTTGTATGTGGTCGACTTGGTTTTTATGCTTTTTCTTCTTCCGTGTACCGGACGATGGTTTGCGCGCGGTCGGGACCTACCGATACGATTTTCACGGGTACGCCCAACTCTTCTTCCAGGAAGTCGAGGTAAGCGTTGAATTCTTCGGGAAACTCGTCTTCGCTCTGCATTTTTGTCATATCCGTTTTCCAACCGGGCAATTCGACGTAGATGGGTTCGACATCGCCCTCGATCTCGTAAGGAAATTCCGTCACTTCTTCGTCTGCTACCTTATAGGCTACGCAGGCTTTGATGGTATCGAAGGTGTCGAGCACGTCGCTCTTCATCATGATCAGCTTATTTACCCCGTTAATCATCACCGCGTATTTCAGGGCGACCAGGTCGATCCATCCGCAGCGGCGTTTACGGCCGGTAACGGCGCCGAACTCATGGCCCAGACGACCGATTTCTTCGCCGGTTTCGTCAAATAGTTCCGTGGGGAAGGGGCCGCTGCCCACCCGGGTGCAGTAGGCTTTGAATATGCCGTATACGTCGCCGATGTTGCGGGGAGAAACGCCCAGCCCGGTACAGCAACCGGCGCAGATGGTGTTGGAGGAAGTAACAAAGGGATAGGAACCGAAATCGATGTCGAGCATCGTACCCTGGGCGCCTTCGGCCAGCACGCGTTTGCCTTCTTTGAGGTAATTGTTTATCACATGTTCGCTGTCGATCAGCTTAAATTGCTTGAGGTACTCGAGGGCTTCGAACCACTCGGCTTCCATCCGGGTAATATCGTAATCGTAATGCAGCGAGCGCAAAATGCTTTCGTGGCGGGCTTTGGCCTGGGCATATTTTTCTTCGAAATTATGCAGCAAATCGCCTACGCGTATGCCGTTGCGGCTGATTTTGTCGGTATAGGTCGGCCCGATGCCTTTGCCGGTGGTGCCGATTTTGCCGGAGCCTTTGGCGGCTTCGTAGGCAGCGTCGAGAATACGGTGGGTGGGCAGGATCAGATGGGCTTTTTTCGAAATGTATAATTGGCGGGTAAGGTCGTGTCCGCTGGCGGCCAGCGCTTCAGCTTCCTGTTTGAACAGCAGCGGATCGAGTACGACGCCGTTGCCGATCACATTGATTTTTCCACCTTGGAAAATACCCGACGGAATCGAACGGAGTATGTATTTTTCTCCGTTGAATTCCAACGTATGTCCGGCATTCGGGCCTCCTTGGAAACGGGTAACTACATCGTAATCGGGAGTCAGGACGTCGACTACTTTACCTTTGCCTTCGTCGCCCCATTGTAATCCTAATAAAACATCTACTTTATTCATTTTTCTCTATATAATAGGCTGTTAATAGCTTATTTAACGGCATGTTGCATCCGGTATTTGCATTTGCTGCACAAACCGTATACGTACAGGCAGCAGAATTCGGGCGTAAACCGGGCCGTCTTCAGCCGGCCGAGCATTTCCTGCAACGGGGTATGGCTGATTTCGCGAACGGCTCCGCACCGGGTGCACACCAGATGCAGATGGGTATCGGCCAGTATTCTCAGTTCGTATTGTACCGATTGGGCCGACAATTGATGGCGCACTACCAACCCGGCTTCTACCAATACTTCCACCGTATTGTATACCGTGGCCCGGCATACATGGAAATTGTCGTTTTCCAGCTCCCGGCAAAGCATGCACATGTCGAAATGGCCGGGAAAAGCACAGATATGTTCGAATATCGTATATCGTTCCTCGGTTCTCCGCAGTTTCTTCTCGGTAAGATACTCGGTAAACAAATCCTTTATTTCGCCGTATGTTTTTGCTTCCATCTTAGGGAGACTTAACGCAAGCGACAAAGTTAGCGCATTTATTTTAAACGCAAAACCTTAGCGGGAATATTCAAATTCAAATTTCAATTCATTATAGAATTCCTGCTGCCGGGGATTGCCGGAAGCGGGGAATCCCGCCAGCCAACCCAGCACTTCGGCAGGGGCATCGGCAGAGGAACGGCCGTAGAATCGTAAGGCCAGCAAGGCGGCCTGTTCCTCGGCCCAGGAAACTTCGGCGGCCTCGGCGGAAAGTGTGCGCAGCGACTCCGTACGCAACCGATCGCGTCCGGCTACCGGGAGGGTGTGGCCGACGGCCAGCCAGTGGGCCAGCGTACGGAAAGCGACGCAGCGCAGGTAGGGACAGGCCTCTTTTCCGGAAAGGTCGAAAAGGGTAGCGGCCAAGCGGTCGGGAGCTTCCATTTTCGAAAAAAGGTTGCGGGCGGCCTGCTCGGCGATTTCGGGATAGGGAATTTCCTTTATCCATCCAACTGCCTCTTCGTGGGTAAAGGTGGAGGGCGGCTGTAGGAAAGTGGCCAGGATCTTAAACTCGCGAATATCTTCTTTCCATAAGGCCGCGGCTAAACCGGCATCGGGCGGGTACGCTGCGGCAATGGCCCGGATCTCGGGCAAGGGAACGCCGAAATTCAGCCGGTAACGAACGCCTTTCTCGCGCATGCTGGCGGAAATCACACCGTTCATGGCCAAGCGCAGACGGGTGCGTATGGATTTTAATTGTTCTGCTATCATGGAGGTTGCTGTTGTCATTAATGTTGGGTTAGGAGCGGATGTTTCGTCTGATCCGGCCCTGCGAAAAAATCAGTCGTTAAAAGCCGGTAAAAAAGAGTAGTCGCGGCTATAGCGCAGCATCTGCTCGGCATAGCCTTCGGTATAATCGAGCACGATGTCGGTTATTTCTCCCTTATCGTCTGTTACCGGCCTCATTACCGGGTTGACGAACCCCTTATAGGGAGCCAGGTTCAACCGGGCATACCGCTCCAGTATTTCGGCATGCAGGGCGGCATCCACTTTCACCCCATAGGTTTCTACCAAGGCGCGGCCGGCCTCCCAGTCGCCTTCGCTTTTGATGCGCTGCACTTCGGCCAATAGTTCGCCGAATAAGGCACGCAACCGGATATAGTCGTTCACGACCACATAGGTTTTCCCGTCGCGTTTTTTCAGTTCCACCACCCGATGGGGCAGGCCTTTTTCGTAGGCCCAGCGAGCGATAAGCTGCCGGTTGCGCATATGGGCCTCTTCGATTTGCTTGCCGGCTTCGATGCGGACGAGTTGCGTCATCAGCCCGTTCATCATATACTTATCATATTCGGCCCGGAAAGCTTCGGCGTCGGGCACTAAGCCGAGTTCCACCATCTTAGGATCGGCCAGGTAGTAGAGCCCGAATAAATCGGCCCGCGTTTCTTCCAGCGTCGAGCTATAGGCTTTCAACGCGTCGGGGTCTGTGCCCGGCAGGAGTTTGCCGGAACCATGCCCCAGGCATTCGTGCAGGTCGGTATGCAGATTATCGGTGATAAAGCCGTATTTTTCGATCAGCTCGCGTTGGGCATCGCTCCAACAAAATTCCTCTTTAAACCCGTTGCCGGCCGAAGCCTTGTCGTAGGCCTGGGTGATATTTTCGATGGTGACCGATTTCGAACCGTGGTCGCGGCGAATCCAATCGGCATTCGGCAGGTTGATGCCTATGGGCGTGGCGGGATAGCAATCGCCTCCCAGCATGGTCACGGTGATCACCTTGGCGCTTATTCCTTTTACTTCTTCTTTTTTGAACCGGTCGTCTACCGGCGAATGCGCCTCGAACCAGGCTGCATTTTCACTGATCAACCGGGTGCGCCGCGTAGCTTCCTTATTGATGAAATTGACGGTGGCCTCCCAACTGGCTTTCATCCCCAGCGGATCGCCGTAGGTTTCGATAAATCCGTTTACGAAATCGACTTCCGACCGGGTATCTTCTACCCAGCAGACGCTATATTCGTCGAAGGTCTTCAGGCCGCCGGTCTGATAATAGGCGATCAGTTTTTCGATAATGAGTTGTTGGGCTTCGTTTTCGGCAAAAGGCAGGGCATGGCGGAGTTCTTCCACGATCTTTTCGATCGCAGCGGAATACAATCCTCCCACCTTCCAGACCTTTTCTACTATTTGCCCGTTTTCTTTTACCAGCCGGCTGTTTAACCCGTAAGAGACGGGAGTCGAGGTATTTTCTTCGGCTTTCCGGGCGGCATAGAAAGCTTCTACTTCCTTCTGCGTAATCCCTCCGCCGTAATAATGATTGGCCGAAGCCAGAATCAAATCGCCGTCGCCGCTTTGAACGCTTCGTTTGGCCAGCAAAAGAGGATCGAATAGTACCGGAACGATTTCCGCCAGAAATTCATCGACATTTTGCCCGGAGCGTAAAGGCAAAACGTCGGGGCTCAGCCGTCGCACACACCCGGCAAAAAAATCAGCAGTAAACCCGGGCGCAAATTTGTCCTCGGCATAATGGTGGTGAATGCCGTTGGCAAACCATACCCGTTTAAGATAAATTTCCAGTGCTTTAAACTGAGGATCGTCGCGGTCGGCCACCTCGCCGGTATAAATGGCTTCCAGGGTTCGCCGGATAGCCAGGTTGTAACGGCAGTTCTGGTCGTATAAAATATCGCGCCCCATCAGGGCGGCCTGGGATAAATGATACAAAAGTCGTTTTTGTTTGAGCGAAAGAGCCTCGAACCCGGGTACCCGGTAACGGAGCACTTGCAAATCGGCCATTTGGTCGACGATATAGGAAAAAGCGGCGGCGTTGCCGGACGGCTTTTCTCCTAGGGGTAGCTGCCCGGAAAAATAGTCGGTTGCTGTCATAGCGGTATAATTACATCGTTCATGAATGCTTTTACGGCTTTTTGTAAGCCAAACAAAGATACACAATAAAAACAAATACGGCTTACTTTCTGCCCCGGGATGGCCTTTATTCCGCCAAAGCAGCCACATCGCGGGCACTGATCGTCATAAGCAAATTGCTTGCCGCTGCCGGTGCGCCGGCCTATTTTTCCTCTCGCCCCGAGCATCCTATCCCGACAAACGGCCGCGGAATAGCCGGAGAAGGAAGAAATTGGCGTCCTCTTACCTCATTCCGCAGCTTTTTTTTTGGGGGAGCGCAAAAACAGCTGAAAAATCATCATCTTTCTTTCTGAAAGTTTTCTCCTAGCCGAAAGAATCTCGATGCAGTGAAAAAGAATCTTCCCGCCTATCCGTATTTTTCCTATCTTTGCTTCAAAAGAGTTAAAGCGAAGATAGGCTACATCTCGGCAGAATCAAAGTGAACTTGCTGATGCGCTCGGCTTGCACTATCTTTGCTTCAAAAAAAGCGAAGATAGGCCGCGCCTCGGCAGAATCAAAGTGAACTTGCTGGTGCGCTCGGCTTGCACTATCTTTGCCTCAAAAAAAGCGAAGATAGGCCGCACCTCGGCAGAATCAAAGCAAGCTTTGCTTCTGCGCTCGGCTTGCACTATCTTTGCAGGCATATTCAGAAAAACAATATATGGAAATAGCAGCATTGGTATCGGGGGGAGTCGATAGTTCGGTAGTGGTTCACCTGCTGAAAGAACAGGGATACGATCCGACGATTTTTTATATCCGGATCGGTATGGAAGATAAGGACGGGTATATCGATTGTCCGGCGGAAGAAGATATTGAAATTACGTCTTATATCGCCCGCAAATACGGATGCCGTTTCGAAGTGGTTTCCCTACACGACGAATATTGGGATCGGGTGGTGAGCTATACCATCGAATCGGTGAAGCGGGGGCTCACGCCCAACCCGGATATGATGTGCAATAAGTTCATCAAGTTCGGATGTTTCGAGGAAAAATGGGGAAAGGATTTCGATAAGATAGCTACCGGCCATTATGCCACGACGACCGAGATCGACGGAAAGGTATGGCTCTCCACGGCCAAAGATCCGGTAAAAGACCAGACCGACTTTCTGGGCCAGATTACCCGCTTGCAGATCGCGAAGTTGATGTTTCCCATCGGGCATCTGATGAAAAGCGAAGTAAGAGCCATTGCCGAAGCCCAGAAGCTGCCCAGCGCCAAACGAAAAGACAGCCAGGGGATTTGTTTCCTGGGAAAAATCAACTACAACGATTTTATTGAACGGTATTTGGGCAAGCGTCCGGGAAAGATCGTAGAACTGGAAACGGGGAAGGTATTGGGCAAGCATAACGGTTATTGGTTCCATACCATCGGCCAGCGGAAAGGGCTCGGGCTGAGCGGAGGCCCCTGGTTCGTTATCCAGAAAGACATCCGGCGGAATATCATTTACGTGTCGAACGGATACGATCCTCAGACGCAATACGGCAGAACGATCAATATGCAGGGCTTCGATTTCACAACCGAAGACCCTTGGGGAGATTTTACCGACGAAAAGGAAATCACGTTTAAAATACGCCATACGCCCGAGTTTACCCCGGGACGGATCCGCCGCATCGGCGATCTTTACCGGATCGAGTCGGAACGGAAAATCCAGGGAATCGCTCCCGGGCAATACGGCGTGGTATACGACAAAGAACATCGGCTTTGCCTGGGAAGCGGCATGATTATCGACGAAGAAAAATAAGAGGATAAAAAAGCGAAACTTGCAACAGCCTTCCCCCTATCGGAAAAAAGGGCGGGGAGTAATTGGATAAGCAATTATTACCCCGCCGATTATAGTACGACTACAAGCACCCTTTTTCGAAAGAGAAATAGAAACAAAAAAGAAGCAGAAGCGGGCCGGATGCCTTTGGCCACCCTTTTTTCCGGCTAAAATCCTCCCTTTACTTTCCGGTTATACTCCTTCAAAGCCGGGCGAATATGCAGCCGGCGTCATTCACCGGCTGACCTATTATATGAACGAAAACCTCGACAAAAAACTCACCATACCCCAAATGGCGGCTTACGCAGGCTACTCTCCCTCCTATTTTTACCGGAAATTCCTTCAGGAAACCGGCTATGCCCCGATGGATTATTTCATCCGCCTGAAAATAAGCAGCGCGTGCATGTACCTGATAAAAACCGATCTTAAAATCAACCAGGTCGCTCAACTGCTAGGTTATACCGAGGCCTATTATTTCACCCGTATCTTTACCAAAATCGTAGGTCTTTCCCCCACCGACTTCCGGAAAGAAAATTTCACCTTCGAATAGCTCTCTCTCTTTTTTCTGCACCGCCGCACAACATCTCTGCCCGGCCGGCTTTCCTTTTTTATTCCTAAAGATTTAAAAAGAAAGATAGTCTATCTTCCAATAAATACCCAAAACATTCAAATTGATAATAAAATCCGAAACATTTTTTTTCAAAAGATGTTTTTTGGCAAGAAATACCCATTATTATAAATTAAAAGAGAAGATTATGGAAGAAATAAGATTTACCAATCTCACCAAAAAGAGAATCTCCTGGGGAAGCATCTTCGCCGGAGTCATCACCGTACTATCGATTTCGATTTTACTTTCCATGCTGGGCAGCAGCATCAGCTTGTTCATGTTCGATCCCACTTCCGACGATCCTACCTCGGGAATCGGGGCCACCGTTAGCGTATGGACAATCATCTCCCTAATCGTCAGCTTGATAGCCGGGGGATTCGTAGCCGGCAAGCTGGCTGCGATCGACGGAATTATACACGGGTTCCTGGTTTGGGCCTGCACCATGATCATTACCGTTATTATCGGGGCTTTCCTGGCTATGGGCGCCGTCAAACTCACCGCCAATATTCTCGGATCGCTTTCCTCCGTAACAGGCAGCGTGCTTTCCGGAGTCGGCTCGGCAGTAGGACAAGGGGCGTCGGGCCTTTCCGACCAAGTGAAAAGCTTGTTCGACAATATCGATTTCAATGCCGACGACAACAACGAAAACTTGCCCGCCAATATCCGTGCGGCCCTGAGAAAAAGCGGCGTAAAAGAATTACAGCCCAACTATCTGCAAGGCCAGATGAAAGCTGTGAAACAAGACCTCGACAAATCGGTTAAAAATCTGGTAACGCACCCCAAAAACGCCGACAATATTATCAACGGCTTCCTCGACCGGCTGCAAAACAGAGCCAACAAACTGGCCAATAATATCAACCGCGACGACGTAACGAGGGCTATCGCCAACAACACCAACCTGTCGAAAGCCGAAGTAGACGAAGCTGTAAACCAGTATATCGATCTAACCAATACGGCTATCCAAAAAGGCAAAGAGCAAATCCAGAATTTGCAGCAGACGGTTGAAAACGCCAAACAAGAACTACAGGAAATGAAACAGAAAGCGCTGGAAGAAGCGGAAGAAGCTTCGAATGCCGCCGCCCGCGCCGCTCTGATTTCTTTCTTTGCCCTGTTGGTAGGCGCCGTAATCTGCGCCATCGCCGGCTTGTACGGCACGAGAAAGACCAGACAAGGCTACGAAATATAAAAACGGAAGCCCCTTTGAACCCCAAAAGCCCCCTAAGCGCCAACAGGCTGCTTAGGGGGCTTTTTTAATGTATCTTTCAGATGCCTAGCCGGGTACCATCCCCGGCAGGAGCATCAGATGGCATAGAGCGAGCTGATGGATTCGTCGTTGCAAACGCGACGGATCGCTTCGGCGAACATATCGGCGATAGAAAGCACTTTCACCTTCGCGCATTTCTTGGCATAGGGAATAGAGTCGGTGAAAATCATCTCCGTCAGCGCCGACTGGTCTACCCGGGTAGAAGCCGGATCGGACATCACGGCATGGCTGGCGATAGCCCGCACCGACTTGGCGCCGTTGTCGAGCATCAGGTTGGCCGCCTTGGTAATGGTACCGGCCGTATCGACCATATCGTCGACCAGAAGGACGTCGAGGCCTTTCACGTCGCCGATGATGCGCATTTCGGCCACTTCGTTGGCTCTCAGGCGCGATTTGTGGCAGATTACCATCGGAAGGCCCAAGTATTTGGAATAGCTGCTGGCACGTTTCGTACCGCCCACGTCGGGGGTAGCGATACAAAGGTTGTCGAGCGGAAGCGCCTTCTTTATGTATTCCAGGAAAACAGACGAGGCATAGAGGTGATCGACCGGCACATTGAAAAAGCCCTGAATCTGATCGGCATGCAAGTCCATCGTAATCAACCGGTTGATACCGGCCGTACTGAGCATGTCGGCAATTAGTTTGGCGCCGATCGACACACGGGGTTTATCCTTTCTATCCTGGCGCGCCCAGCCGAAATAGGGAATAACGGCAATAATCGAATGAGCCGAAGCACGTTTGGCGGCATCGATCATAAGCAATAATTCCATCAAATTGTCTGAATTGGGGAAAGTAGACTGTACGAGGAAAACATCCCGGCCACGGATCGATTCCTCATAAGAAACCGAAAATTCACCGTCGGCAAAGTGCTGAATGTTCATCTGCCCCAGAGGACAGCCAAGACTTTTGCAAATTTTCTCTGCAAGATACCGGGAGTTGGTTCCCGAAAACACCAAGAAAGGAGTTTGTGCACTCATTATTCCGAAATTTATCTTAAAGTGAATAGATTTGAATTGTGAGTGCAAAAGTACAAAAAGAAATGTAGAATAATGTAACGAAGGAAGAAGAATTTAGCCGCGCCGGGCCTCGTCCTTCTTCCTTCCCCTTGTTTCTTTAGGCCTCGATAGCCTCGGGGCTGTAGGTAAATTTCAATAATTTGCCCGAGTAAGCCGGAAGCACTACCTGATAAGGACAGGCGTCGGTAAGCGTACTGATGGAAGTTTCCCCCGTCAGCAGATCCGTCACCCGGGCTGCCCGGTTATCCTTAAAATGAAGTATTTTGAACGCTTCCTGCGGAATCTGCACCCATACTTTCTGGTCGGCCCGGTCGAAATTGACTACAGCCAGCAATACCTCCTTGCCGTATTTGCGCATAAAAGCATACTGCCGGTTGGCATTGAAATAAGGATTGGCGGCATTGGCATACATCAAATCGTAAAACGCGCCCCGGCTGATCACCGGCTCGGTACGAACCGCCTGGAGCAGCTTGCGGTAAGTTTCGCGAAGCGTTTTCTCGGCCTCCGTCAAGCCGCCCCCGTCGAAGCGCCATCCGTTGATCCAACGGCGAAGGCTGTCGATGCTCCAATAATCGAAAATAGTAGTACGGCCGTCGCGTCCGCTGAAACCCTCTTCGTCCATGCCCCGCTCTCCCAGTTCCTGCCCGGCATAAATCATAACCGGATTGGTATTCATGGCAGCCGACACGATCATGCCCGGAATACCCGGCCTGGCGTCGCCCGCAAAGAAATCGGAAGCAATGCGCTGTTCGTCGTGGTTTTCCAGGAAATTGAGCATATTATGCTGAATGCCTTCCAACGATTGCCAGCAATGGGAAATATGGCTGGCAGGCGCTTCGCGGCGCATCACGGCCCGCACCGTATCGTAAAGGCCTACTTTGTCGTACAAATAGTCGAAATGTCCGGTATAAATGTAATTCCGGTATTCTCCCGGATTGTATATTTCGGCAATGAAGCTTACGTTGCGCTCCGCTTTCACCTTGGGGATCACCCAGTTCCAAAATTCCACCGGCACCATTTCGGCCATGTCGCACCGGAAGCCGTCTACCCCCTTGGATACCCAGAACAGCAAAATGTCGAGCATCTTGCTCCACGTATCCGGCAGCGGGTCGAAATGGCGGCTTCCGCCCTCGAGGTAGTTTACCCCGTAATTGAGTTTCACCGTTTCGTACCAGTCGTTTTTGCCCGGAGAAGCGCTGAAGCAATCGTTGCCCGTTACCTTGGCCGGAAATTCGCTGTATTCGAAATCCTCCTGTTGGGCTCCGAAATGAAGCTCCAGCGGTTGGCCGGGTATATAGTAAAAATTATTGTGGATGTCGAACGCTTTCGAGGTATTGTCGCCCTGCCCCAGGTCTTCGGTAAATACTTGCCGGGCATCGGAATGATACTGCCGGGCTACGTGGTTGGGCACGAAATCGATGATGACCTTCATGCCGGCTTCGTGGGTACGCTCGACCAAGGCTTCGAATTCGCTCATTCTTTCGCACACGTTGTCGGCCAGGTCGGGATCGATGTCGTAATAATCTTTAACGGCATACGGCGATCCGGCTTTTCCCTTCACCACCGCATTATGATCCTTGCGGATGCCGTAGGGCGAATAGTCTGTTTTCGTGGCATGTTCGATCACGCCGGTATACCATATATGCGTTGTTCCCAGTTTTTTGATTTCTGCCAGCGCGGCGGCCGTAAAGGCAGAAAATTTACCTACTCCGTTTTCGGCTATCGACCCGTTTTTCACCGGCGAAGGCCTGAGGTTGCCGAACCATCGGGGGAAAACCTGGTAGATAACCATTTTGTTTGTGTGTTGTGTAGCGTTACTCATCGACTTAGTTTTTTAACGAAAGCATTCCCGGCGGGCCCAAGGCCCCGGGTCAGGGCCGCAAAGCCTTTTTCCGGGCGTTTATTGCTTTCACCAATGTTTCATATTTATTTTCATTCAAAACGATTTCGAAAGCCCTTGCGGCTGCCATATAACCGATGCGGGCAATTTGCCCGACATTTTCCAGATCAAAGGTTTTATATAAGCCGAATTCTTCGGCTTCGATCAGCACATCGCACATCTCCCTGTCTTCGAGCGTATTGGCACGAAACATATAGTGATAGGAACGTTCCGCGATATGGAAAATCGTTTGTTTGTATTTCTGGGGAACCAGCGGACTGACGTTTACGCCGATCACCCGCTCGCATTCCTCCCGGATGATGGAAACCGGAAAGTTGTGGAACAACCCGCCGTCTACGTAATGCACGCCGCCGATGACAACCGGGCTGAATATGATCGGGATGCTGCACGAAGCCGTCACCGCCTCCACGATCGGCCCCTGGCGAAAGGCATGGCTCACGCCGTTGTCGAGATCGGTAGCCATGATTACCATCGGGATTTGAAGATCTTCGATATTTTTGGCGCGCAAATGCCGCTTGAGGAAGTAGCGGAACCGCTTGCTGTCGAACAATCCCGACTTGGGAATCTGCAACTGAGCGAATTCGGAAAATTCCCGACCGGTAAAAAGCTCCTGAAGCTCGTCGGCCCGGTAGCCGTCGGCAAAAAGCGCTCCCATCAGGGCGCCCACGCTGGTTCCGGCTATGATGTCAGGCATTAAAGCGCACTCTTCCAACATTTTAAAGACGCCGAGATGTGCAAACCCTTTGGCGCCGCCTCCGCTGAGGGCCAAGCCCAACTTTTTCATTTTCTGGTTCGTCTGCTGCGTCATTTGTATTCTATACTCTTTAATCCGTCGGCAAATATGCTGTTTTTTTTACTACAAAACATAATTATTAAGGAAAAAGTTTCTCTTCTGTTTTATTTTGGCTACATTTATCCCACCCTAATTTTTACAAACATTAAATCTTACGAAGCTATGATTACAAGTATTTTCTGGATCATACCGGCCGCCTCGCTCCTAGCCCTGGCGTTCGCCTGGTTTTTCTTCCGCCAGATGATGAAAGAGCGGGAAGGTACCGAAATAATGGTTAAAATCGCTTCCTATGTGCGGGAAGGAGCCATGTCGTATTTAAAGCAGCAATACAAAGTAGTCGCCCTGGTCTTTCTGGCCCTCGTCGTCTTGTTTTCCATCATGGCCTACGGATTCAACGTGCAAAATCATTGGGTGCCGGTAGCTTTCCTGACCGGCGGTTTCTTTTCCGGGCTGGCCGGTTTCCTGGGCATGAAAACGGCCACTTACGCTTCGGCCCGTACGGCTAACGCAGCCCGCGCCTCGCTCAACCGGGGCTTGCAGGTAGCTTTCCGCAGCGGGGCCGTGATGGGGCTGGTGGTCGTCGGGCTGGGCCTGCTCGACATCTCTTTCTGGTATCTGTTGCTGGATGCCTTCATTCCGGCCGAGACTTTCGACCCTACCCATAAATTGACGATTATCACCACCACCATGCTCACCTTCGGGATGGGCGCCTCCACCCAGGCGCTTTTTGCCCGCGTGGGGGGCGGCATTTATACCAAGGCGGCCGATGTAGGCGCCGACCTGGTCGGCAAGGTAGAGGCCGGCATCCCTGAAGACGACCCGCGCAATCCGGCCACCATTGCCGACAACGTGGGCGACAACGTAGGCGACGTAGCCGGCATGGGCGCCGACTTATACGAATCGTATTGCGGCTCGATCCTGGCCACCGCCGCCCTGGGCGCGGCCGCGTTTGCGGGGACGGGAAATGTAGAGATGCAATACAAAGCCGTCATTGCCCCCATGCTGATCGCGGCGGTAGGCATCGTGCTCTCTATTCTGGGCATTTTCGCCGTTCGAACCGACGAAAACGCTTCGATTAAAAATCTGCTCAAAGCGTTGGCCGTGGGCACGAACCTGAGTTCGGTGTTGATTGCCGCAGCCACCTTCGGCATTCTGTATCTGCTGGGATTAACCAATTGGTTCTGGATTAGTTGCGCGGTCGTGATCGGGTTGCTGGTAGGCATTGTGATCGGGCAGGCCACGGAATATTATACCTCCCAATCCTATCACCCCACACGCCGGGTGTCGGAAGCAGGGCTTACCGGGCCGGCCACCGTGATTATTTCCGGGTTAGGGCTCGGCATGCTCTCCACCGCCGTACCGGTTATCGCCGTCGTGGTAGGCATTATCTGCTCCTTCCTTTTTGCTTCCGGCTTCGATTTCAGCCAGGTAGGCATGGGGTTGTACGGCATCGGGATTGCCGCCGTAGGGATGCTATCTACCTTGGGCATTACCTTGGCCACCGACGCTTACGGGCCGATTGCCGACAACGCCGGGGGGAATGCCGAAATGTCGGGCCTGGGCAAAGACGTGCGCCAGCGTACCGACGCTCTCGATTCGTTGGGCAATACGACGGCTGCTACAGGGAAAGGGTTTGCCATCGGTTCGGCGGCTCTGACGGGGCTGGCCTTGCTGGCTTCCTATATCGAAGAAATCAAGATCGGGCTTTTGCGGCTGGGCGACACCGCGCTCACGTTTGCCGACGGACGTAGCATTGAAATTTCGAAAGCCTCCTTTACCGATTTCATGATGTATTATAACGTAACGTTGATGAATCCCAAAGTATTGGCCGGAATGTTCCTGGGCTCAATGATGGCCTTTATGTTCTGCGGCCTGACGATGAACGCCGTAGGGCGCGCCGTCGCCCGGATGGTGGAGGAAGTGCGCCGGCAGTTCCGGGAAATACCGGGTATCCTCACCGGCAAGGCCGAACCCGACTATGCGCGTTGCGTGGCGATTTCCACCAAAGGCGCACAACATGAAATGGTGCTTCCTTCCCTCCTGGCTATTATCGCGCCGATCCTGACGGGGTTGATTTTCGGCGTATCGGGCGTGATCGGGCTGCTGATAGGCGGATTGAGCACAGGCTTCGTGCTGGCTGTTTTCATGGCCAATGCCGGCGGGGCCTGGGACAACGCCAAGAAATATGTGGAAGAAGGCAACCACGGGGGCAAAGGCAGCGAAGCGCATAAAGCGACCGTGGTAGGCGATACGGTAGGCGATCCGTTTAAGGATACTTCCGGCCCGAGTTTGAATATCCTGATCAAGCTGATGAGCATGGTAGCCATCGTGATGGCCGGGCTGACGGTGGCCTGGAGCCTGTTCTAGGGTTATTGTATTTTTTTTGATTTGCCGAAAATACATCGGCAAGAAAAAACAATTCCATGCCGGTGAAATTCGGATTTCACCGGCATGGAATTCGGATTTTGCCGCAGTGGAACCGAAAATTCTTCGGATCGCATCTTATTCGATTGAATATCAAATAGTTAAAAACACCGCAAACAGCTCTGGGGTTATTGTATTTTTTATATGTTTTTTTCGGGCGGTTCGGGCCTGTTTTGGAGGGCGGTTTTTACTCTTTCTTCCTCTTTCCGCCCGGCTTTCTCATACGTGGAATCTTCGCGCTCCTTCCTTATCCGGCCTTTTCCTTTTCCCCTCGCCGCGGTTCTTCTTCGCCTCTTCGGCCGGGTTTTCTTTCCGGGGGGCCTTTCCATAGCATACGGCTTCCGGCGGATGCCTTCGGCGATGTGAAGGTTTTCCGGCCACCCTGCGGCCTGCGGCGTGGCTCTGAAGCCGCCTCCCCTCCTGCTACCTTATTTCTCAATAAACATCTATTTTTAACTACCCTTTGCAAGCAAACTTGAAGATTTCCCCCTATCTTTGCTGCCCAAAGCGAAGATAAGCTATGCCTTTAGGCAGAAACGAAACCTATGTGTTTCTGCGGCAGGACGGCTTCCGAGCTTCCTGGACACGATCTTTATAAGCGATATAACAAAAAAACAAGTCTTATGTCAATCTCACGCTTCAATGCAGTGGAGAAGGCATCCAACCGCAAGGCTGTGGAAGCAACTACTCCAAATGAAAAAGTATCCGAATACTACGGTGAGAACGTCTTCAACCGGCGCACGATGCAAAAGTACCTCACCAAAGAAACCTTCAAAGCCTTGACCGAAGCCATCGACAGCGGAACGCCCATCGACCGGGAAATTGCCAATCACGTGGCTGCCGGCATGCGGATGTGGGCCTTGGAAAAAGGCGTCACCCATTACACGCACTGGTTTCAACCTCTTACCGACGGTACGGCGGAAAAGCACGATGCTTTTGTGGAACACGACGGAAACGGCGGCATGATCGAAGAGTTCAGCGGCAAACTGCTCGTCCAGCAGGAACCCGACGCCTCCAGCTTCCCGAGCGGAGGGCTGAGAAATACCTTCGAAGCGCGGGGCTACTCCGCCTGGGATCCTTCTTCGCCCGCGTTTATCGTCGACGACACCCTTTGTATCCCCACCGTATTTATCGCCTATACCGGCGAAGCCCTCGATTATAAAACACCGCTCATCCGCTCGATCGAAGTATTGGGAAATGCCGCCCGCGACGTTTGCCGCTATTTCGACGAAGACGTTCAGAAAGTGATTACCTACCTGGGCTGGGAACAGGAATATTTTCTGGTAGACGAAGACCTGTATTCCGCCCGTCCCGACCTATCGCTTACCGAACGCACGCTGCTGGGACACGAAAGCGCTAAGAACCAACAGCTGGACGATCATTATTTCGGTGCCATCCCCTCCCGCGTACAGGAATTCATGAAAGATCTGGAAACCGAATGTTATAAGTTGGGCATTCCCGTGAAAACCCGTCACAACGAGGTGGCGCCCAACCAGTTCGAGCTAGCTCCTATTTACGAGGAATGCAACCTGGCCAACGATCACAACCAGTTGCTGATGTCGGTGATGAAAAAAGTAGCCCGCCATCATAATTTTCGCGTCCTGCTGCACGAGAAACCTTTCAACGGGGTGAACGGATCGGGCAAACATTGCAATTGGTCGATGGGAACCGATAAAGGCGCCAACCTGTTTTCGCCGGGAAAAGACCGGGAAGACAATCTGCGTTTCATTACTTTCGTGGTGAATACGATTATGGCGGTCTATAAATACAACGCGCTGCTGAAAGCCAGCATTGCCTCGGCTACCAACGAGCACCGGCTGGGCGCGAACGAAGCGCCGCCGGCTATTATCTCTACCTTTTTGGGCACGCAGATCAGCGATATATTGGATAAATTCGAAAACAGCTCGATCGAAGACGCCATTGAAGTAGACGATAAAAAAGGCCTGCATCTGGGCTTCGGGCAAATACCCGAGCTTTTGCTCGACAATACCGACCGCAACCGCACCTCTCCTTTCGCATTTACCGGCAACCGGTTCGAATTCCGCGCCCTGGGTTCTTCGGCCAACTGCGGATCGGCCCTTTTGGCGCTGAACTCGGCCATGGCCTACCAGCTCCGCCGGTTTATCGCCGACGTGGAAGCCTTGCGCCGGGAAGGGAAAAGCAAAGAGGGAGCCATCTTCGAAGTGCTGAAAGCCTATATCAAAGAGTCGAAGCCGGTTCGTTTCGACGGCAACGGCTACTGCGACGCGTGGAAAGAAGAGGCCGCCCGCCGCGGGTTGGATTGCGAAAACAGCGTCCCCCTGCAATACGACGCGTATCTGAAACCGGAAGTGGTGCGGATGTTTGCCGAAACGGGCGTGCTTTCGGAAAAAGAATTGCAGGCCCGCAACGAAGTGAAATGGGAAGTGTATATCAAGAAGGTGCAGATCGAAGCCCGCGTATTGGGCGATTTGTCACTCAATCATATCATTCCGGTGGTAATACGCTACCAGTCGGTATTGCTTGAGAATATTTCCAAACTGAAAGAGACCTTCCCCACGGAAGAATATGAAACGCTTTCCGAAGAACCGCGCCGGCTGATCCGCAAGATAGCTTTGCATATCTCGGCCGTCACGAAGATGGTCGACGAAATGGTGGAGGCGCGCAAAAAGGCCAACCGCATCGCCGATTTGCGCCGGAAGGCGATTACCTATCACGACACGGTGGCCCCCTACCTCGATCAGATACGCGATCATATCGACGAGCTGGAACTGATGGTCGACAACCAGATGTGGCCGCTTCCGAAATACCGCGAGCTGTTGTTTATCCGGTAAAAGAGAAAAAAACCGGTTGGCCCGGCAAGAATTATCGCTACCTTTGGGCGTCATTTGAAAAAAGATATGCAAGGAGCAAAAAATCTCACCCAAGGGCCGATCACCCGGCAATTGTTCAATCTGGCGCTCCCCATCATGGGGACGTCGTTTATCCAGATGGCCTACAGCCTGACCGATATGGCCTGGGTAGGCCGGCTGGGCAGCGAAGCGGTAGCCGCTATCGGGGCGGTCGGTATCCTGACCTGGATGACCAACTCTATTTCGTTGCTGAACAAAGTAGGCTCGGAAGTGAGCGTAGGGCAAAGCATCGGGGCGCAGGATGCCGGGCAGGCCCGCGGGTTTGCCTCGCACAACCTGACCATCGCGCTGCTTATCTCGCTCGGGTGGGCGGCCGTTCTGTTTATCTTCGCCCGTCCCATCATCCAAATATATCGTTTGGATGACGCGATTACGTCCCGGGCCGTGGAATACTTGCGCATTGTGTCGACGGCGTTTCCGTTCATCTTTTTGTCGGCGGCATTTACCGGCATTCACAATGCTTCCGGACTAAGCAAAATACCTTTCTATATCAGCGGGGCGGGCCTCCTATTGAATATGGCGCTCGATCCGCTTTTTATTTTCGGCTTTCGCTTGGGCACCGCGGGAGCGGCATGGGCTACCTGGGTATCGCAGGCTACCGTAACGGGGCTTTTCGTTTATCAGCTGAAATGCCGGAGCCGGTTATTGGGCGGCTTCTCCTTTTTTGTCCGGCTGAAGGGCTTCTACACGCGCCGTATCCTGCAGCTGGGATTGCCGGTTGCGCTGCTGAATACCTTTTTCGCCATTATCAATATTTTCATGGCGCGCACCGCCTCTACCTACGGCGGGCATATCGGGCTGATGACGCTTACTGCCGGCGGCCAGATCGAAGCGATTGCCTGGAATACTTCCCAGGGATTCAGCACGGCGTTGAGCGCTTTCGTGGCCCAGAATTATGCGGCCCGCCGGCGCGAACGGGTAAGGAGCGCTTACCATACTACGCTCAAGATGACTACCTTGTTCGGTATTTTTTGTACTTTGTTGTTTGTCTTTTACGGCAGCGAGGTATTTTCCCTGATCGTACCCGAGCCGGCTGCCTACGAAGCGGGCGGGGTATTTCTGCGCATCGACGGTTATTCGATGTGGTTCATGATGCTCGAAATCACCATGCAAGGCCTGTTCTACGGAACCGGGCGCACTTTGCCGCCGGCCATCATCAGCATTACCTGCAATACCCTGCGCATCCCGCTGGCCATCGGCCTGACGGCGACCGGCCTGGGCGTAACAGGAGTTTGGTGGGCAATCAGCCTCTCGAGCATGCTCAAAGGTATAGCCGCTTTCCTGTGGTTCCGCATCCTACAGAAGAAATTGTTCGAGTAAGCGGGGGAAGGATGGCCGGATTTTCTTTAATTTTGCTTCCCGGAAGCGAAGATAGGCGGCGGCGGGGCATAAGCACGGGAAATTAACTCCTGCGCCCGCTGGGTACGGTCTTCGCGGTTCACAAAAAAAATTGATTCTAAACCCTATAAAGATGACAAACAAATTGAAACCGGGCACCCTTTGCGTGCAAGCCGGTTGGCAACCGAAAAAAGGAGAACCGCGCGTACTCCCTATCTACCAAAGTACCACCTTCAAATATGAAACCAGCGAGCAGATGGCTAAGCTGTTCGACCTGGAGGAGAGCGGCTACTTTTATACCCGGCTGCAAAACCCGACCAACGAAGCGGTAGCCGCCAAGATCGCCGCCCTGGAAGGCGGCGTAGCGGCCATGCTGACCTCTTCCGGGCAGGCTGCCAATTTTTTCGCCTTTTTCAATATCTGCGAGGCCGGCGACCATATCGTAAGCGCCACCAGCATTTACGGAGGAACCTACAACCTGCTGGCCGTTACCCTGAAAAAATTGGGTATCGACTGCACCTTCGTCGACCAGGACGCCGACGAAGCGGAAATTGAGGCAGCCTTCCGCCCCAATACCAAACTCCTGTTCGGCGAAACGCTCTCGAACCCCGGCGTGATGGTGCTCGACATTGAAAAATTCGCTCGTATCGCCCATGCCCACAAGGTGCCTTTGATTGTGGACAACACCTTCGCCACCCCTATCAACTGCCGCCCCTTCGAATGGGGAGCCGACATTGTAACGCACTCCACCACCAAGTACATGGACGGCCACGCCACAGCCGTAGGCGGTTGTATCGTCGACAGCGGCCGCTTCGACTGGGAAGCGGTGGCCGACAAATATCCCGGTCTTTGCAAGCCCGACCCCTCCTACCACGGCCTGACCTATACCCAAAAGTTCGGCAACCTGGCCTATATCACCAAGGCCACCAGCCAACTCATGCGCGACCTGGGCGCCATCCAGTCGCCGCAGAACGCCTTTCTGCTGAACCTGGGATTGGAAACTTTGCATCTCAGGGTACCTCAACACTGCAAGAACGCCCTAGCCGTGGCCCGCTGGCTACAGCAAAACGAGAAAGTAGCCTGGGTAAACTATCCCGATCTGGAAGATAACAAATACCATGCGTTGGCGAAAAAATACCTGCCCGACGGTTCCTGCGGCGTGCTTTCCTTCGGCTTGAAAGGGGGCCGCGAGGTAGCCATCCGCTTTATGGACAACCTGCAACTGGCCGCCATCGTCACCCACGTAGCCGATGCCCGCACCTGCGTGCTCCATCCCGCCAGCCATACCCATCGCCAACTCACCGACCAACAACTTATCGAGGCAGGCATAGCTCCCGACCTGATCCGTTTCTCGGTCGGCATCGAAGACGCCGACGATATTATTGCCGATATAGCGCAGGCTTTGAATAAATAAATAAAACCGGCATGCCGGGTTGTCGTTCCCCCGGGGCGTCGGATTCCTCCGAGAAGCCGGAAAAACAAGCGCGAAGCAGAAGTCTTCTTGCTTTGTTTTTCCGGCTTTTTCCGTTTCATACAACCTTTTCTCATTCCCTTCTCCGGCCGCCTACAAAACCGCTCCGCTCCGGCCGAAACCCGACGCAGGCTACTTTCACAAATTCAGATTCCGGCCCAGCCTGATCGTCCAGTGAGTAGCCAGCCGGCGCCATAAAGGAATATGTTCTTCGTCGGCCAGCAGGTCGGTACGAAACTCGCGGCGGATAAGCCAATCGGCCTGCTTTACCCAATCGCGGAAAACGAGATGGGAGACAGGGCGTTCGGCTGCTCGTAGCAGTGCGTCGAGATCGAAACCTTCGCCCACCACGGCACCCCCTTCCCGCGAGGCGTCGAAAGCGTTGCAGGCCTGTTCGATATGAGTAGGCACCATCAGTACCGGCTTATTCAGATACATCGCTTCGCAAACCGACTCGAAACCGGCTGTGGTAGCGTAGGCCCTGGCGCCGGCCATATAACGGAGGAAAAGCATATCGTCGAGCCGGTGGAAAGTAAGTCCTTCATCGATAACCGTGGTTTGGGGAGCTTCCTTTTTATCCCAGAAAAAATGAAGGCGGACACCGGGATGCGCCCGATGCCAGGACTCTACTTCCGTACTATAACCGCTGTTCAGCAGATAGCCGTGCAGATAATCGCCTTGCGTGGGTTGCATGCGCAAGACTTCCCTGCGGAGCAAAGGCGGCACGACAACCAGCCTTTCGGACGGAACCTCCCGCATTTTGCGTAGCGAAAGCGCCAACTTTTTCACGGCGCCGACAGCCGTCAGCCGGGTAAAGAATTTCAGGCTGGCCAGGGCTAAGGGATTTGCCTTGGGAAATACAAAGTCGGGATGGAGGAAGATATACTGGTGGGCGATACCTATCAACATAGCTTGCGGACGACAGCACAGATAGGCCAGCCCGGTCAGCAATTCATAGAAATTCACCACCACGTCGGCCCCGGTTTCCCGGATCATCCGCCGGATGTACAGCAGGCTGGCCAGGTAAACGGGAAGCCTCCAAACATTATACAGGATGCTTTTACCCAGGTCGGCCTGTTTATTTCTAGCAGTGGGAAGAAAATTAGGACTTTCGAAAAGATAAAGAGGCACGCCGATTTTCTCCTCGAAAAAGGCCGGCAAACGTCGCGCCCGGCTTTTCCCCACCAATGCGCCTACTACTTCATGCCCTTCGGCCAGCAACTGCTGGCGCAGCGAAAGAGCCTGGGTGAGATGGCCGCGCCCTTCTCCCTGAATGACAAACAGGATTTTCATACGACCGAGGCATATAAAGAATCGGGCGAGACAGGCTGCGCCGCATAATCGGCTTCATTGTAGGTAAGAATGCTCCATTGGCCGGCTTCGTTCTGGGCCAGGGCCGTAAGGCTTTCCACCCAGTCGCCGGCATTGAGATAATGCACCGGGCCGTACATCCTGTCGGCCGCCTGATGGATATGGCCGCAAATAATACCGTCGATCTTCATTTTCCCGGCCAGGGCAGCCAACTCCCTCTCGAACGAAGAGATATAAGAGACCGCGCTTTTTACCTTCTCCTTCACCTGCCGGGAAAGCGAAAAGTAGGGCTTTCCTTGTTGTTGCCGGCGGCGGTTGTAAACCCGGTTGAGCCATAGAAGCCAGGTATAACCTACGTCTCCCAGCCAGGCGAGCCATCGCATATGGGTAGTGACGGCGTCGAACACATCGCCGTGGGTAACGAGATAACGTTTGCCGCCGGTGGTCAGCACATAATCCTTTACTATAGTGAGATTGGAAAAACAAAAGGGAACCAGGTGATCGAGAAAATCGTCGTGGTTGCCACGTACATAAATAATTTGCGTACCTTTCTTCTCCATCATTTTCATCAATACTTTGAAGAAGTCGGTATGAATTTGTTTCCAGCGTTTGCCGGGTTTCCTCAGTTGCCAGCCGTCGATGATGTCGCCGTTCAGAATAAGGCGGTCGCAATCGATATGGCGCAGAAAACGAGTGACCTCTTCGGTGCGGGAATGTTCGCTGCCCAGGTGAATGTCGGACAATACCACGGTCGGGTAATAGGTGCGTAGTTTCATAGGCTACTTTTTTTACTTTCGATGCAAACATAGCACCCTTTCGTTACAACCACACGACAGCGGGATGACGAACGAATGAAAAAAAGGACGTTCCTCGCCGTGAGGAACGTCCTTCGCAGGGGCATAACAAAACTAAAATGACAAAAAAACTAATCTTCCGTCTGGGTAGCTTCGTAAGCTTTCAAAAGCTTGTCTTGCACGTCGGCCGGAACCAGTTCGTAGCTGGCGAACTTCATCGTAAAGGAAGCGCGGCCGCCCGAAAGAGAGCTCAGCGAGGTAGAATAATTAGACATCTCTTTCAAAGGCACCTTGGCCAGCAGCTTTTCGAAGCCATTTTCACTGTTCATGCCCATAATCATGGCGCGGCGTCCCTGCAAATCGCTCATCACGTCGCCCAGGTAATCGGCCGGAACGGAGACTTCCACGTCGTAAATAGGTTCCAGAATCTTCGGACCGGCTTCTTTGAAGGCAGTACTGAAGGCATTACGGCCGGCAAGCATAAATGAAATTTCATTGCTGTCTACCGGATGCATTTTTCCGTCGTATACACAGATGCGCACATCGCGTGCATACGAGCCGGTGAGCGGTCCTTGCTCCATGCGTGCCATAATACCTTTCAGGATAGCCGGCAGGAAACGGGCATCGATGGCTCCGCCTACGATGCTGTTTACAAATACCAGCTTACCGCCCCAGTCCAAATCAATAATTTGCGTATCGCGTACGTTCATCTTGTATTCCTGGCCGCCGAACCGATAGGTGTCGGGAGCCGGCATGCCTTCGTAATAAGGCTCTACGATCAGATGCACTTCGCCAAACTGGCCGGCGCCGCCGGATTGCTTTTTGTGGCGGTAGTCGGCGCGCGACGACTTGGTGATCGTTTCGCGATAAGGTATCTTAGGTTCGATATATTCGATGGGGAGTTTGTCGTTGTTTTCGATCCGCCATTTCAGGGTACGAAGGTGGAATTCGCCCTGTCCGGAGACGATGGTCTGCTTCAATTCCTTCGATTGCTCGATCACCCAGGTGGGATCTTCCTCGCGCATCCGGTTGAGGATCTCCATCATTTTTTCCGAGTCGGCTTCATTGACCGGCTTGATGGCCCGGCGATATTTCGGATCGGGGTATTTGATGAAATCGAAACGGTAATCGCATCCCTTGCCGTTGAGGGTATTGCCCCGGCGCACGTCTTTCAGCTTGACGGTAGCTCCTATGTCGCCGGCCACCATTTCCGGCACCTGGTTACGCGTTTGGCCGGCTACCGAGAAAAGCTGGGCGATACGTTCTTTCGAGCCCCGGTCGGCATTCAGCAGGTCGTCGCCTTCTTTTACCTTTCCTGATATCACTTTGAAATACGATACCTGGCCGATATGGGGTTCGACTGTCGTTTTAAAGAAGAAAAGACTGGTCGGACCGTCGGCCTGGGGCGTTACTTCCACGCCGTCGACAGTAACGGGGCGAGGCATCTTATCGGTACAAGGCACTACGTTGCCCAAAAATTCCAGCGTACGGCGCACGCACATGTCGCGGCCTGCGCAAACGCAGAAAACGGGGAACATGCTGCGCGTTACCAACCCGGCGCGGATACCGGCGCGCATATCGTCTTCGCTCAACGTACCCTCTTCGAAGAATTTTTCCATCAGGGCGTCGTCGTTCTCGGCAGCGGCTTCTACCAGGCCTTTGTGAAGTTCCATCGCCTTGTCCATTTCTTCGGCGGGCACTTCCAGCACTTCGGGTACGCCGCCTTCGGGCTTCCAGCGGTACATCTTCATTTTCAGCACGTCGACCACGGCATTGAAAGAAGCTCCGGTAGAAACGGGATACTGGATAGGAACGATTTTGCTGCCCCAGCGTTCTTTCAATCCGGAAAGCGTGCCGTCGTAATCGGCTTTGTCGTTGTCGAGCTGGTTGACGACGAAAATAACGGGTTTATGAAATTGCTCAGTATACCGGAACTGGTTGATCGTTCCTACCTCCACGCCGTACTGGGCGTTGATTACCATAAGTGCCGTATCGGTGACGTTCAAGGCCGAAACAGCACCCCCGATAAAGTCGTCGGAACCCGGGCAGTCGATGAAATTCAATTTCCTGTCTTGCCATTCCACACTAAAAACGGTTGAGAACACCGAGTATCCGTACTCCTTCTCAACCGGGAAATAGTCGGACACCGTATTGCCTGCATCTACAGAGCCGCGACGTTTTATAACTCCACCCTCGTAAAGCATAGCTTCAGCGAGAGTGGTTTTCCCAGAGCCGGAACTTCCCAAGATCGAGATGTTCTTAATTTCGTTTGTTTGGTATACTTTCATGATATCAGGTAATTTTTGAATTTAACAATAAAATATCATCATGTGTGCATTTTTGCTCACGAGGCCGCAAATTAGAGAATGTTAACGACAAAAACAATCCCGGCAACCCTGTTTGAGAACTATGTTGTGCAGCAGGCTATGCCGGTTATTCTTTTTTATGTATCTTTGTTTCATCCGGAAAGCAAACCCGACAAAGTAAAAAAACGAAACAAAAAAACATACATATTCTTTATATATGGCCGGCCTTTACATCCACATCCCCTTCTGCGCGAAACGCTGCTTGTACTGCGACTTCTTTTCCAATACGGAAATGAAGTACAAAACGCCTTACCTGGACGCGTTGATCCGGGAGATGGAGCTACGCAAAGCCTATCTGGAGGGAGAAGCCCTGGAAACCCTTTATTTCGGCGGAGGCACTCCCTCGCAGCTCGCGCCGGCCGATTTCGAGCGATTGTTCGAAGCCGTCTACCGTCATTTCGACGTCGCGGATTGCCGCGAAATCACCCTCGAAGCCAATCCCGACGATCTGACGCCCGCCTATGCGGCCGCCATCGCCAGCCTCCCTTTCAACCGGATAAGCATGGGAGTACAAAGCTTCGACGAAGCCGACCTTATTTTCCTGAATCGCCGCCATACCGCCCGACAGGCCATACAAGCCGTGGAAAACTGCCGGGCCCAGGGCATCGACAACCTGAGCATCGACCTGATATACGGCCTTCCCGGACAGACCGAGGCCGGATGGGAAGCCAATATCCGCCAGGCCCTCGCGCTCGACGTGCCCCACCTCTCGGCCTATCACCTGATTTACGAAGAAGGCACCGCGCTTTACAAACTAAAGGAAACGGGAAAAATACAACCTGTTCCGGAGGAAACGAGCCTGCGCTTTTTCAACCTCCTGATCGACCGGTCGACCGAGGCCGGCTATCAGCATTACGAAATTTCCAACTTCGCCCGTCCCGGTTGTTTGTCGCAGCACAACAGCGCCTACTGGACGGGCAAGAAATACCTCGGCCTCGGCCCTTCCGCCCATTCTTACAATGGAAAGGAGCGGGAATGGAACGTGGCTTCGCTTGCGGATTATCTGAAAGGAATCGCCGCCGGGCAGCCCGCCGTAGAAAAAGAACCGCTCGACGCCCGTACCCGCTACAACGACTACATTATCACAGGGCTGCGCACGATATGGGGAATCGACTTAGCCGTCATAGAGGCCGGGTTCGGCCCTGAAATGCGCCTTTATTGCGAGCGACAGGCCTCGGCCTTTGAGTCGCAAGGCCTGCTGGCTCGTCGAGGCGACACCCTGGTGCTTTCCCGGAATGGCATTTTCGTTTCCGACGGCATCATGAGCGACCTCCTGAAGGTGTAATTTTACACCAAAGGGCCTCTTTACCCAACGAACCGACGAGTTGGAAGGACGTTTTCTGCACATTTTTATTATTTTTGAGAATAAAAACAGCCAACTATTAAAACTATTCTCTATATTTGTCCCATCAAAAACAGCAAGTAGTGCCATATCTATATATAATATCGGGTTGCAACGGTGCAGGGAAAACAACAGCTTCATTTACTATTCTGCCGGAAATGCTGAAGTGTAAGGAGTTTGTGAATTCCGACGAAATAGCCAAGGGGCTTTCCCCTTTCAATGCAGACAGTATCGCCGTAGCCGTTGAAGCCAGCCGTATTATGTATAAGCGCATCAAAGAACTGATCGCCGCCGGCGAGACGTTTGCAATGGAAACTACGCTGGCCACCCGTTCGGTCGCGAACCTGATACGGGAAGCACAAAGGGAAGGATATTATGTAACACTGCTGTACTTCTGGCTCAATACGCCCGACTTGGCAGTGGAACGCGTAAAAATGAGGGTAGCAGCCGGAGGACACAATATTCCGGAAAGTACGATACGACGTCGTTACGAGGCCGGTATCCATAATTTGTTCGAACTTTACCTTCCCATCAGTGACTACTGGATGATAACAGATAATTCCATGTCTCCGATGGAAGTCATCGCCAAAGGATTCAAGGATGATAAAAAAGAGATATTTAATCGGATCGTTTACACTAAACTTGAACATCATGAGTGAGCAAGAAGTTAGAGAATTTGAAGAGAATATAATGAAGGGGGCAACGATAGCGTTCCAACGCCTGGTTCATCAGAAAAAGAAAGAAGACGGCGAACTGGTTTTTTCACGCAACGGCCATGTTTTCAGAGTAAAAGCAGCCGATATAGAAAAATTTATCTGATTCATTATATTTTCCATCAATCATATTTCCAATCACAGAAAAGGCGGATGAGGCTAAATCACCCGCCCTTTTTGTTTTTTCTTCTCTCCCTTTCGTCATATCCCGCGCGGCGGAAACCGGGCCGGAACATCAAGCTCTTTTGGATCATCCCGGAAAACTGTGGAGCTCACAAAATGGATGAGGCGGCGTTTCCGCCTTTTTCTTTTACTTTTGGCTTGATCCAAAAGTAACAAAAGATCAAGGCCTGAACCTCCAGAGCTACTCCGGGCAAATTTTGAGCTGTCACCGCCTAAACTCGCTGCGCTCAGACAAAGGCGGCTCCGGGCGCTCAAAATTCACCCTCCGCTTTACGCCCTTTCGCTTAGGGCCTTTCGAGAAAGCTGACGCTTTCTGTGGGGATGGCCGATAACGATAGTTAGTTCAAATGGCTTTACAATGATAATATACCTTAAATTACTTTTTAGTCAGGTTTAGGAATAAGGATACTTAATTCCACAGCTTTCCGGGGTGATCCGTTCTTTTCCCCGGTTCCGACACACCCGCCACTTATTGTATTATTTTTTTTCTTGAAGAAAATACATCGCAGTGTAATTTGAATTACACTGCAGTGTAATCGAAATTTTACCGGCATGAAATCCGAAGGGCATCGGCATGAAATTGGAAGTCCTTTTTAATAGGCTTCTAACTTTCTATAAAACAAGCAGATACACAACCAGTTCCAAAGTACGGTCCAAACGGTTACTTATTGTCATTTTTTCATTTTTTAAGACAGCCTCAGAAGCCCGGTTTCCCGGCACAAACCGAAGCTTGGTAAGCGACGCCTGCCTTTCCTTTTTTCTTTCCTTTGCCTTACCCTTGCTTTCTCCTACCCCGATTCTTCCCATGAAAAATTTCCCTACGGAAAATCCTGTCCCTGAAAATTTCTCATAAAAAAGGTGCTCCGGCCCGCAGCCGAAACACCCTCTTTCATTTTCCGGAAAAACTATTCCGCGCCTATTCTGCTTCCCTCCGGCGTCTTATTCTACCAAATCCATCTCGTCCAGCAAATAGCCCGCCCCGGCGTATTTATCCATCACAAAGAGCACATAACGTATATCCACGATAATACTCCGCTGGTAGTCGGGCAGGTATTGAATATCGCCGCCTACACCTTCCCAGTTGCGGTCGAAATTGATGCCGATCAATTCCCCGTTGCCGTTCATCACCGGGCTGCCCGAGTTGCCGCCCGTGGTATGCGTGGTAGCGCAAAAAGCCACCGGCATCCGTCCGTCGGGCATGCGGTAACGACCGAAGTCCTTGGCTGCATACAAGGCTTTGAGGCGGTCGGGCACCACAAACTCCCAATTGGTGGAATCTTCTTTTTCCATCACCCCGTCGAGGGTGGTCTGATAGCCGTAAAAATCGCAATCGCGGGGGCTATAGCCTTTCACCTGCCCGTAGGTAAGCCGAAGCGAGAAATTGGCATCTGGGAAATTGGCCTTGTCTTCATACATGGCCAGCAAACCGCGCACATAGGCCCGGTGAGCAATGGCATACCCGGCATCGAAATCTTTCAGCGCCGCTTTCAAACTGCGGTTTTCGTCGTGTACCGAGCGGGCGAACAGAATCATCGGATCTTCTTCCAAGGCTTTCACGGTGGGATGAGCTTTGAAACGCCCGAAATTCGCTTCGCTCGCAAAAATGGATTTGTCGAATACGTAATCGACAAACGCGTCTACGTCGCCCTTGAACTTGCGGTCGATCACGGCAAAATAAGCCGGCTGCGCTTTGGGCGCTACCTGGCGACGGTATTCTTTCAGCATCACTTTGGCAATTTTCCTATCTACCTGCGGGGCATAATCCTTATCGGCAAACCGCAGATAAGCCCTTTCCAATTGCGCCAACTGTTTCTGCTGCTCGCTCTTGTCTTTTCCTTTCAGCGCATCGATCACCGGTTGTACTTCCACCGGTACCTTCGAGAATTCGATTCCCCTAAGCAAGGCTTCTTCCAACATCCAGCTTCGCATGCGCAAATCCTTGCGGTCGAGCACGATTTGCTCGAGGGTAAGCAACGCCTCGGGATAGGCCGGCTCGCACATTTTGTTCGACCAGGCAATAAGCCGGTCTTGCTCTTCCTGCTTTACCTGCTCGAAATTCCGTTTGTTGATTGCCCAGTTGCTGCCGATGGCGTTCTTGTACGCATTGGTCGATCCGGCGTATTTGCTGGCGTACTGGATACGTACCTGGGGATCATTCAACATCTCTTCCAGCATGGCTTGCTGCCGCAAATCGCGCACCCGGATGCGGATGGCGTTGTCGATGTCGCGGCGTTCGGCCACTTCCCACGAGGTATAATATTTATTCGTACGGCCCGGGAAACCCATGATCATGGCATAATCGTTTTCGTTTATCCCTTTGAGGGAGATTTTCAGCCAGCGTTTCGGACGCAAGGGCACATTGGTTTCGGCATACTTGGCCGGGTTGCCGTTGGCATCGGCATAGATACGGAAAACCGAGAAGTCGCCCGTATGGCGGGGCCACATCCAGTTGTCGGTGTCGGCGCCGAATTTGCCGATCGACGAGGGAGGAGCTCCTACCAGGCGAACGTCGGGGTAAATCTTCTTCGTAAACATATAATATTTGTTTCCTCCGTAAAAAGCTTTGATCTCTACTTCCGTAAAGGGATTATCCTGAAGGAATTTCTCGCCGGCTTTGGCTTTGGCCAGGTCGCCCAGATACTTGGGGGAAAGAAAATTCATGCTGTTGGGGTCGGTATCTTTCTCCAAGGCAGCCTTCACATAATCGGTCACGTCGTCGATCCGCTCGATAAAGGTTACTTTCAGATCCGGGTTGGGCAGTTCGTCGGCCCGGGAAGCCGCCCAGAATCCGTCGGTCAGATAGTCGTGTTCGAGGCTGCTATGCTGCTGGATGGCGCCGTAGCCGCAATGGTGGTTGGTGAGCACCAAACCGTCGGGCGATACCACTTCGCCCGTGCAACCGCCGCCGAAGATGACGACCGCGTCTTTCAACGAAGCCGAATCCGGGCTATAAATGTCATAGTCTTGCAATTTTAAACCGAGGGCCTGCATCTCGGCCAGTTTCTGTCCTTTCAACAGAGGCAACAGCCACATGCCTTCGTCGGCTACGGCCGGAAGCGACAAAACGATTGCCGCCAGGGATAAGAGGAGTCTCTTCATAGGTGTTCTTTTATTTAGTGATATTAGGTGTTTATACATTCGTCGACGACTCGGAGGCTTCGTGCGGCCAGCGGGCAAAAGGGCATTTGGCGAGCATGGAATTGTAATATCGCCTGTCGCCCGTCACCTCTTTGCCTGCCCAGGCGGGGAGCTCGTATGCCTCGCCGGCAGATTGCAGTTCGATTTCGGCCAGTACCAGGCCTTCGTTCTCGCCGTGAAACACGTCTACTTCCCAGATATGCCGCCCTACCTTCACCCGGTGGCGCGTCTTGTCGATCGTCCCCGGTTCGCAAAGCCGGAAGAGGGCTTCCGCGTCGGCGGCCGGGATAGGTTGCTCGAATTCATAGCGGCTCAGGCCGTTGTCGGAGGAAGGGCCTTTGATGGTCAGGAACCCTTTCTCGCCATACAGCCGCACCCGTACTGTACGGCCGGGCCGGGAACAAATATACCCCTGCAAAATCCGTTCGCTGGAGAGTTCCCCTGCGGTAAAATCGCCGCTCACCAGAAACTTGCGTTCTATTTCCGTTGCCATACGTTGCGGTATAGGTTTGCCGCAGGCTATTTTATCGTTACCATCGTAGCCCCGAACCCGTACTCGCGAAACGAAGCATCCTGGTAATAATAAGCCTTGTAGCGGGTTTTCAATTCTTTCTCGATCGCTTTGCGCAGCACCCCGTCGCCTTTTCCGTGGATAAAGACTATTTTCTGGCCTTTATGAGAGGCGTATTGCGCCAGAATCTCGTGAAACTTATCCAGTTGGTAGCCCAGGATAGCGGCATTATCCAGCCCGCTGGTATCGTCGAGCAATTGATGAATATGCAAATCGACTTCCAATACCGCGCTGTCGGCTTTTTTCTTTACGATGGGTTGCGGCGCGCGCCGGTCTTCCCGCGCCTTCTGCTGCATGGCTTCCTGCAATTCGGCGGCCGATACCAGCAATTCCTTTTCGGGCACGTCGGCGCGCACGATGGGGTAGAGCAGCGCGCCTTCTTCGAAATAATCGTTTTCCAGGAAACAATGCAGTTTATAGAACTTCACCGTATCGAGCCGCAATTCTACCGAAACGGCGTTTTTCAGCGCAAAGGGCTTGTCTTTCTTGAAAGCGATCAGTTGCACGCAAAGGCGTTCCAATTCGTTGAGCGCCTCTTTGCCGAATTCTTCCAGAAAAATTTTGGTATTCGGCTCGATCAGCCCGTTGTACCGGCTCAGCCAACTATTGTGCCGGCGGTTCATGTAGTTGAACAGCAGGTAGTAATTGCTGTCGTTTACGAAATAAGCTTCATAGCCGGTCTGCTGCATCGCTTTGGCGTCGACCGGCAGATAGGCCAGGTAGACGTTCAACCGTTCTCCTTCGGGGGTTTCCTGCGGCTGGGGAGCTTCGGGTTGCTTGGTGTCGGGTTGTTCGGGCTTCGGCCCGGGTGCCGGGGCTTCGGCTTTCGGCCGGTGCGTGCTATGCACCTGCATGTCGTTTTCGCCTATCACTACGCATTCGCGGATCAATGCCGGCACTTCGAAGCCGTCTTCATCTTCTACCAAAACCTGATCGTGTCCTTTGAGGGAGCGCACGATACCGCCCCCCGTGCTGTTGAGGAAGCGCACTTTATCACCTATTTTAATCGGCATACTTTTCTTATACTATGGTTATGTGGACAAAGTTCACTATTTTTGCGCAGATATTAAAGCAATGGTAACAAAAACTCGACAGATACGCATCGAAGATTACAATTATTCGTTGCCCGACGAACGGATCGCCAAATTCCCGTGCCCCAAGCGCGATGAATCCAAACTTCTTCTTTATGCCGGCGGACAAATCGGCGAAAGTATATTCAAACACCTCCCCGGCCATCTGCCTCCCGGCTCGCTGATGGTATTCAACAACACGCGGGTTATCCGGGCGCGCTTGCTTTTCAAAAAGGATACCGGGGCGCGGATCGAGATTTTCTGTCTCGAACCGGCCCGGCCGCACGATTACGCCCTCATCTTCCAGCAGACCGAACGGTGTAGCTGGACTTGCCTGGTGGGGAATCTGAAAAAATGGAAAACGGGGAAGTTGAGCCGCACGGTGTTGGCAGGCGATACGCTGGTGAACCTGGAAGCCGAAAAAAAGGAGACTTACGGCGATACGCATCTGATTGAATTCAGTTGGGATCGTCCGGAGTTTACGTTTGCCGACCTGCTGGATGCCGCCGGGGTGTTGCCTATTCCTCCTTACCTGCACCGGGAAACGGAAAAGAGCGACCTTCAGACGTACCAAACGGTGTATTCGAAAATAAAAGGCTCGGTAGCGGCTCCTACCGCCGGATTGCACTTCACCCCGGAAGTACTGGCCGAGATCGACGGCCGGGGCATCGGGCGGGAAGAGGTGACGCTCCACGTGGGGGCCGGCACGTTCAAACCGGTGAAAAGCGAAACCATCGAAGGGCACGAGATGCACACCGAGTTTATTTCCGTCGAACGCCGGACGATCGAACGTATCCTCGAGAACCTGGGACGGATTATTGCGGTGGGCACTACGTCGGTGCGCACGCTCGAAAGCCTCTATTATATCGGTGTCCGACTGGCCGAACACCCCGAGGCGAGCTCGGAGGAACTGGTGGTAGGCCAATGGATGCCTTACGAGGCCGCCAACAACCGGATGCCGGCCGCCGAGGCCTTGCAACATATTCTGGATTACCTGGACCGGCAAGGCAGCGACAAGCTCGTCACCGCTACACAGATCATCATCGCCCCGGGCTATACGTTTAAAGTGGTGCGCGGCATTATTACCAACTTCCATCAGCCCCAAAGCACGCTGCTGCTGCTGATCTCGGCTTTCGTAAAAGGCAACTGGAAGCCGATTTACGAGTATGCGCTGGCGCACGATTTCCGGTTTCTCAGCTACGGCGACAGTTCGCTCCTGCTCTGAAAACCGGGCGCGAAGGGAGCGGGAAAACAGGTACACAATAAGCAGCCGGCAAACCCGTTATATATCTGCTACAGCCTGGGCCGTAGCGTTATTCACACACCATGCGTTATGACTAAATACATTACTTTCGGTTTCTTTTGCCTCTGGGCTTTCCTCCTGCTGCTTTCCTGCAAATCGGCCAAGCTCGGCGACGCGGAAGAAAAGCAGCGCATCGGCGAATATTATGAAGCCGCCGCGCTTTATCGGAAAATCTATACCAAAACGTCGCCTCAAAAGCGCGATCTGAGGGGGTATATCGCTTTTCGGATGGCCGAATGCAACCGGCAGGTCAATAGTACGGCCAAGGCTACCAGCGCCTATCTGAACGCCCGGAGATACGATTATCCCGACAGTATCGTCAACCTGCGCCTGGGGCAGATGCTTCAGAAAAGCGGACGCTATGCCGATGCCATCGGCTATTACGAGCAATACCTGGCAGCCTGTCCCGACGATGCGCTGACCCTGAGCGGAATAGAGGGATGCAAGGCGGCTCCGGAATGGAAAAAGAATCCTACCCGGTATGTGGTGCGGCGAATGGACAAGTTCAATTCGCGCCGGGGCGAGTTCAGCCCCATGCTGGGGGGTACTGCTTACGACCAACTCTATTTCGCCTCTTCGCGCACAAAAGACAAAGATGCCCAGGTAAGCGCCATTACGGGGCAAAACAACAACAATTTCTACGTCGTGAAGCAAGACGAAAAAGGCGCATGGCTGGCTCCCAAGGAGCTGGAAGACCCTGTAAATACCGAATTCGACGAAGGCACGCCTTCTTTCAGCCCCGACGGGAATACGATGTATTATACCTATTGCGCCCAAGACCCGGAGGGGCATCGCACGGCCGAAATTTATATTTCCAACCGTTCGAGCGCGCAATGGAGCAAGGGGACGAGGGCTACGATCGTAAAAGATTCCGTTACGGCCCTGGGGCATCCCGCTATTTCTCCGGACGGGAAATACCTTTATTTCATTTCCGACGCTGTAGGGGGATTCGGGGGAAAGGATATTTTCCGGGCCCGCGTGATGGGGAACGAGTTCGGCCCGATGGAAAATCTGGGAGAAGACATTAATACCCCGGGCGACGAAATGTTTCCCTATGTGCGCGATTCCGTCACGCTTTATTTCGCTTCCAACGGCCACCCCGGCATGGGCGGCCTCGACCTGTTCAAAGCCACGCTCGACTCGACGGGACGCTGGCAGGTGGCGAACCTGGGCGCTCCCGTCAATTCCATGGGCGACGATTTCGGCATTACCTTTGCCGGCAAAGCGGAAAAAGGATTCTTTAGCTCCAACCGCAACGATGCCCGGGGATACGATCATATTTACTCGTTCGAATTGCCTACCATTACGGTATTTATCGAAGGAATCGTAAACGATGTAGACGAAGAACCGCTCGAAGCTGCGACCGTCCGCATTGTGGGCAAAGACGGGCTGAACGTGAAGGTGCCTACAAAAAAAGACGGTACGTACCGGGTGGAACTGGAGCGCGATATCCGGTATGTGATGATGGCCAGCGCGCGGGGGTATCTGAACCAGAATTTCGAGCTGGTTACCGGCCCGGAGGAGAAAAACGAAACGTATATCGTCGACTTCTTTCTTTCCCCCATCAGCAAGCCGGTGGTGATCGAGAATATTTTCTACGATTTCGATAAAGCTACCCTGCGCCCCGAATCGAAGAAGGCGCTCGACGAGCTGATAAAAATGTTGAACGACAACCCCAACGTTACCATCGAATTGGGGGCGCATACCGACCGGAAGGGTTCGGTGGAATATAACGAGAGGCTGGCGGCGCGCAGAGCGCAGTCGGTAGTGGATTATCTGATAGCTGGAGGCATCAAACCGGATCGTTTGGAGGCCAAAGGCTATGGAAAAAGCGTGCCCAAGACGATCAACAAGAAGCTGGCGAAAAGTTTCGATTTTCTTCAAGACGGAGATGTGCTGACGGAAGAATTTATTCTGACGCTTCCTCCCCAGCAGCAGGAAGCCGCCGATCAGATCAACCGGCGGACGGAATTCAAGGTATTGCGTACGAACTATAATCTATTCTGATTTTTTCGATCCCGGAGAAGCGAGCTTTTCCGGGATCGTCTTTTTCGGGGTCCGGCCCCAGGGGCGAAAGCCGGCCCGGATATATGGATTTTGCCGGCGGCGACCGAGTGCGGTCGCCAGGTAAGGAAAGCCGTATCCCTTCTTTATACTTTGGGGAAGAAGAAGCCGGCACATATAGGGTAGCCGTTACAGAGCTGCCGAATCCCTACGTTAGGGCAAACGGCTGATTTCGTCGAGCGAGATCGGCCAGTCGATTGCTTTCATCAAAATCTCGAAAGCCATTTTATGCCTGAGGGGAATGACGACGTTTTCCGAATAAAGTTCTCCCACCGCCAGGCCGAGTTTCATCTTCAGCGTATAATGGGTTTCCTTCAGAAGCGCGAGGCTGGTTAAAACAGTCAGGGCCGCGGCTGCTTCGAAATCGGATTTTTCCAAGCCTATTTCTTCTTTCAGCCGGCGGTAGTGCCGGCAATCCGTCAGGCGTGCTTCGGTTCCTATCTCAACCACTACGTCTATCAATATCCGGCTGATCGCCGCTTTCTGTTCGTCGGTTATTTGCATAAAAGATAAGTGTCGACCGCCGTCCGCTCCCTCTCCCGGCGACACGTTATAAATAAAGAAAGCGTGGGAACTGTTAATCTATTATTCTGAACTGAGGTATCGCCAAACACCCACCGGACAAATAATAAACAACAGCCCACGCCCTATTATCTATACATGGATCGTATACATAACAAGCGTGAGCGTCTAGTTGTCTATCATCTTCGTCCGATTAATAATTGGCGATTTTCAGTTCAGAAGATAATATCTTAAACGCTTCTCGTTTACAAAATCTTAAAAAACAACCGATACCTCCGTGTCCGGTTATTTTTATAGAGTACAAAGATAGGCAAAATCACAAACATATCAGCCCGGGCTGCCGATTTCCGCAAGGAAAAAACGGCAACCCGGGCTGGGAAGGAAAAGAACGCCGAACAAGTCCGGCCTATTCTACCGTAAATTTATAGATGCACCGGCTAACATACTTTTCGCCCGGACGAAGCACCACGCTCGGGAATCCGGAGATATTCGGGCTATCGGGATAATGCTGAGTTTCCAGACAGAAAGCGCCCCGGTGCGGATAAACCACCCCATGTTTGCCCTTATCCTCGCCCGTCATGAAATTGCCGGTATAAAACTGAATGCCAGGCTCGTTGGTATACACTTCCAAGGCAATCCCGCTAGCGGGGCTATACGCCTTCGCCGCCAACGTATGAATATCGCCGCCGGTATTCAGCACCCAGTTCAAATCATAGCCTCTACCTTTGACCAGCTGATCGAACGGCTCGTCGATGCGGGCGCCGATAGCCGTAGGCCGACGGAAATCGAGCGGCGTATCCGCTACCGGGTCGAGCGCCGAAGTAGGAATCAGCAAGCTGTCGACCGGCGTATAGCGGTCGGCATTGATCATCATCACCTGATCCAAAATGTCGGAACCCGGCACGCCGGAAAGGTTGAAATAACTATGGTTCGTCAAATTCACTACCGTCGGTTTGTCGGTGGTGGCTTCGTAGCGAATATCCACTGCATTGTCGTCGGTAAGCGTATAAGTTACCTTCATATCCAGATTACCGGGGAATCCGTCTTCGCCATCGGGAGAAAGGCGGGTTAATACCACGGTCTGGGCATCGGGCTGCGTAGCCTCCCATACCCGGGCATGGTAGCCGAGCGGACCGCCGTGCAGGCAATGGCCGTTGTCATTGTGCGGTAATTCATAAGTCGCTTCGTCGAGGGTGAACTGGCCTTGCTTGATGCGATTGCCGTACCGGCCGATCAGCGCGCCGAAATTTCCGTCGGAAGCCAGATAGTCGGCTATCCGGTCGTAACCGAGTACTACGTCCGTCATTTTTCCCCCTTTGTCGGGCACCATCACCGATACCAGGCGGCCGCCCCAGTTCGTCACGCAGGCTTCGGCTCCCTGCTTATTTTTCAATACATACAGCGCAGTAGGCTTGCCGTCGGCTTCGCCTGCAAAATCCGATTTCTTCAATCCGGAAAGGGTGGTCTCTTCCTCTTTCCCGCCGCACGCCGCCAACACACAGACGGCCAGCGCAGCCATACATAGTTTTCTCATTTCCAACATTTTTTATATAGTTTTACGCAAACGCTGACAAATATACAGCTTTCCGGCGGACATAAACAAATAATGGCTGTTGTTTTATACGAAACCCTTTCGTACATTTGCATTCTACTATACATAGCAAAATGAAACAATATTTGCAACTGCTCGACCGGGTATTGGCCGAGGGCATCGGGAAGGAAGATCGCACCGGAACCGGCACGCGAAGCATTTTCGGACACCAGATGCGGTTTGATCTGGCGGAGGGGTTTCCGCTGCTGACAACCAAAAAACTGCATTTGAAGTCGATCATATACGAATTATTATGGTTTCTCAAAGGAGATACGAACGTGAAGTATCTTCAGGAACACGGGGTCAGAATCTGGAACGAATGGGCCGGCCCCGACGGCGACCTGGGGCCCATTTACGGACGGCAATGGCGTTCGTGGCCCGATTATAAAGGCGGCTCCATCGACCAGATGGCCGAAGCCGTGGAAACCATTCGCCGGAATCCGGATTCCCGGCGCATCATCGTCAGCGCCTGGAACGTGGCCGATCTGGAAAACATGCACCTGCCACCCTGCCACGCCTTTTTCCAATTTTATGTGGCCGACGGCCGGTTGAGCCTGCAATTATACCAGCGCAGCGCGGATATTTTCCTGGGCGTGCCGTTCAATATCGCCTCGTACGCCCTGCTGCTGCAAATGGTAGCCCAGGTAACGGGATTGCAAGCCGGCGATTTTGTCCATACGCTGGGCGACGCCCATATCTACGCCAACCACCTCGACCAGGTACGCCTGCAACTCACGCGCGAACCGCGGCCGCTTCCCCGGATGGAACTAAACCCCGCCGTAAACGATTTGTTCGGTTTCAAGTACGACGATTTCACGCTGGCCGGCTACGATCCTTACCCCCATATACCGGGTACGGTGGCCGTGTAAAACGCGAAAGGAAAGCACCCGGAGAAAAAGAGGAAGCAAAGCCGGCCGGGAAAAGAAGACAAACCGGGCCGGGAAGAGAAGACATAAAAAGAAGTACGTTTAACACATTATAAAAACGATAAGTTTATGAGTACAATATCTATTATCGCAGCTATCGCCGACAACAACGCGATCGGGAAAAACCAGCAGTTGCTATGCCATATGCCCAACGACATGAAACGTTTCAAGGAACTGACCACCGGCCATGCGGTGATTATGGGACGCAAAACGTTCGAATCGCTGCCCCACCCGCTGCCTAATCGCAAAAACGTGGTACTCACTACCCTGCCGGAAGCCGTATTTATGGACAGTTTCGCTTGCGAATCGATGGGAACCGCGCTTGACCTTTGCGAAAAAGAAGACGAAATCTACATCATAGGCGGATCTCTGGTATACCGGCAAGCGCTGCGCATCGCCGACAAAATGTACATCACCCGCATACACCATGAATTTAAAGACGCCGACGCCTTTTTTCCGGTCGTGAACTGGGATTTATGGGAAGAAGCTGAACGTGAGGAATTTCCGGCCGACGAAAAGAACCCTTACCCCTATACTTTCCTCACGTACGTACGTAAAAAATAAACATTAACGCCCGATTTACAACTTTTTGCTCTTTCTTTGTATCTATATCACAAAGGTTTTTTGTTGAATCCTAAAAATCGTAAGATATGAAGTTAAGAGCATTTGTTGTATTCGCGTTGGTCGTTTGCGGCCTTACGGCCATTTACGTGCTGGCCGGCGCCACCCGGCCCTCCGGCGAACAGCCCGACCTTTCCCAGGCCATCCGGAGCCAAAACACTCCGGAACTGATCCGCGCCCTTATCGCGCGGCTGAAAGCCCAGCAAGAAAAAAACGACGATACCTTTCCCCAGTGGATACGCGAGGTGGAAGCCTATACGGCTACCTGCCCCGATAGCGCGTCGGTAGCCCTGCTGCATTCGATGACGGCCGAAATGTATCAGACTTACTACCGCCAGAATCAGTGGAAAATCAACCAGCGCACCCCGCTGGACGGCTATGTTCCCGAAGACATCCGCGAATGGACTTCCAACCTTTTCGAAAGCAAGGTACACGACGAACTGGCCGCCTCGCTACGCCCGGCCGCTCTTTTACAACAAACGCCGGTAAGCCGTTACGCGGCCTTGCTTACGCCCGGCAAAGATTCCGAAACCCTCCGGCCTACCCTGTTCGATTTCCTGGCTTTCCGGGCCATCGACATCCAGCCGTCCGACGCCTGGTATCAGGCATTACTGGCTTTCCGCCGCACCCAACCCGATCAGAAAGCCCTCTTGCTCGACGAACTGGATTACCTTCAGTTCACCTATGCCGGCCGTTCGAACGGCACGGCTGCTTATGAAGCTGCGCTGGACAGCCTGCTGGCCCGGTATGCCGGCAAGCCTTTTTCCACCGAAATCCAGATCGCCCGGATGAATCTGCTGGAAGGACAACTTTACCAAGGCGGAGAAGCCTGGCGCGATTCGATAAAAAGCGACCTATACAAGCTTTGCCGCACTGCTATCGCCCGTTACCCCGACTATCCCCGCACCGACGTGCTACGCAATAAGCTGGCCCAGCTCGAGCAACCCACCCTCATCGTGGAAACCGGCCACAATGCCTATCCCGGCAAAGAACTGTCGCTCCAAGTAAAATATGTGAATACCCCCGAGGTAACGCTACAGATATACGAAAGCATGCGCACCCCGGAAACAGCCTGGAAACGCTACTACCGGAAAGATCAACAGATGAGGGGCAAACTCATCGCGGAAAAAAAGTATAAGCTTTCCCTTTCCGACAGCTATACGGAAGAAGATACCACCCTGCGTCTACCGGCTCCCGGACTAGGGCTGTACGAATATGTACTGACGGCCCCCGGCAAAGCGGTATCCGTGAGCGGCCGGTTCAGCGTGAGCCGCCTGGCCGCCTCTACCCGCAGCTTGGCAGGCGGAGCCATTGAAGTGTTCGTGGCCGATTATGAATCGGGCAAGCCTTCGGAAGCCGCCACCGTCATTTACTACCGCACCGATGCCCAAGGCAATCCGGTCGAACTCGGCCAACTGAAAACCGACCGGGAAGGGTTGGTTACGCTTCCCGCGGGCCAAAAGATCGAAGTGATCCGGCCGGTTCGCGGCGACGACCGGTTCGCTCTCTTCATCAATGTCTATCCCGTAGGCGATTACCGGCCCGGGCAAACCGATCCCGTCTCCCTTTCGCTCTTTACCGACCGAGGCCTTTACCGGCCCGGGCAAACCCTCTTTTTCAAAGGCATTGCCTACGTAAAATCGCTTGAAAACCCGCATACCGTAGCCGGCCGCAAAGTCAGCGTGAGCCTGCAAGACGCCAACGGCAAAGAAATAGCCCGAAAGGATTTCACGACCAACGCCTTCGGTTCCGTGCACGGCGAATTTACCTTGCCGCGGCAAACGTTGGGCGGCATGTTCGCCCTCCGGGCCGAAAATGCCTCGGCTTCCATTCGGGTGGAAGAATATAAACGCCCTACCTTCCGGATCACGATTCCGGCCTTAAAACAGGAAGTATCTTTCGGGCACCCGGTCACCATCGAAGGAAAAGCCGAGACGTATTCCGGCGTAGCCTTGCAAACGGGACAAGTAAACTGGCGCATCATCCGGCGACCGTTCTGGCTACGTCCTTATTTGCCCTCCGCCCGCGAAGAACAGGTAGCCGAAGGCACGACCACGGTAAACAACCGGGGAGAATTTACCCTCTCCTTCACTCCGGAAAAACCGGCACGCACCGGGCTGAACCCCTTATCTTCCTATCAAAGTTATGAAGTCATCGCCACCCTGACCGACGGCAAAGGGGAAACGCAGGAAGCGCGTTATACCTTCCATGTAGGAGAAGCCGGCATATGGCTTTCGCTCCATATGCAACCTAAAATGCAGAAAGACAGCGCACGCGCCGTGGCGGACGCCTATACCCTGAACGGAGAAAAAGCAAGTGTGAACGGCACCTACACGATCAGCGGGAAAACCGACAGCTTATACCGCCGGACAGGTACGTTTACTTCGGGCGAACCCATCGATCCGGCTCTTTTGCGCACCCTGCCTTCCGGCGCCTACCTGCTGAAAGTGGAAGCAGCCGACACCCACGGACGGAAAGTGAGCGCGGAAGGCGAATTTACCCTATACAGCCCCGACGACAAACGGCCGCCCGTATTCAGCCACACCTGGCTGATCCCGGAAAAAACGGAATGCCTGCCCGGAGAAGAAGCCGAGTTCGTATTCGGCACGTCGGATAAAGACGCCTATATCCTCTACGAAATTTACCGGAGCAACCGAAACGGAGCCGGATGGGAAACCGCCTCTGTGCCGGTAAGCCGGAAAATGATCCGGATGAGCGACGAAAACCGTCGTTTCCGCGAACCTTTCACGGCAGCCGACGGCGAAGGCATCGTGGTGTCGTTTACCTTTGTCAAAGCCGGCCAGCTTTACGTCACGCAGGTGCCCATCTACCGCCGGCAACCCGACCGGAAGCTGACCATCCGCACGGAAACCTTCCGCGACCGCCTGCAACCGGGCAGCAAAGAAACTTGGAAATTCCGTATCCTCAAACCCGATTCCGCCGCCGCGCAGGCCGAAGTGCTGGCCGGCATGTACGACCTCTCGCTCGACCAACTCATGCCTTTCCGGTGGAGCTTCAACCCGACCGTTTCGCTCTACCTGCAAGCTCCGCGCTTTACGAGCGGTACCGCTTTCCTGACGCAATACGAGCAGGAATCGGCCGACCTGAAATACCGCAAAGTACCCGAATACCAATACGACCGGCTCGACTGGCAAGGATTGCTGCAAGGAAATTTGCGTTTGTATAACGGCCAGATGATATTGGCGGAAAGCGCCGTGCTGCGCAAAGCGGCCGGCAACGCCCTGCCCCAAGTAGCCGAAATGGCCGACGCCGCCCCGGCCGGAATGGCGGAAAACCCCGTAACGGTAGTAAGCGAATCGGAAGAATCGGGCGAAAGGATCGCCCCTGCCGCCCAGCCGGACAATCTGCCACAGCCGGCAATCCGGGAGAACTTCGCGGAAACCGCCTTTTTCTACCCCGTATTGGTAACCGACTCGACAGGCAACGTAGCCTTCAGCTTCACCCTGCCGGAAAGCAATACCACCTGGAAACTGCAACTGCTGGCCCAAACCCGCGAACTGGACTACGGCTACTGGAGCGGCACAGCCGTAGCCAGCAAGCCCTTCATGGTGCTGCCGAACCTGCCCCGCTTCCTGCGCCAGGGCGACGAAGTAACCATAGCCACCCAAGTCATCAACCAGACCGGCGCCGTAGCCGAAGGACGGGCCCGGTTGGAACTGTTCGATCCGGCCGACGACCAACCGGTAGTCTGCCTCACCAAATCGCAGAAACCGTTTACGCTCCAAGCCGACAGTACGCTTACGCTGAGCTGGACGATTACCGTTCCCTCCGGCATCAGCCTTATCGGCTGCCGGATCGTAGCCGAATCCGACCGGGGCAGCGACGGCGAGCAGCAACTCATCCCCGTCTTGTCGGATGAGCTCTTCCTGACCGAAAGCACGCCTTTCTACCTCACCGCGCCGGGCGAAACCGCCATCCGCGTGCCCCGGCCGGCCGGCAGCCGTCCTTACCGGCTGACTCTCGAACTGAGCGCCAACCCCGTCTGGTACGCCGTGCAAGCCCTGCCCACCCTGACGCAGCCCGACAACGAAAATATACTGTCGTGGTTCGCCGCCTACTATAGCAATACGTTGGCCGCCGCCATCGTACGCGACCATCCGCGCATCCGCCAGATCGTCGCCCAATGGACGGCCCAAGGCGGCAACGCTTCTACCCTGCTCTCGAACCTGGCAAAGAATGCCGAACTTAAAGCCATCCTGCTGGAAGAAACCCCCTGGGTAATGGCCGCCACTACCGAGACGGAACAAAAAGAACGGCTTTCCCTCCTGTTCGACAGCAACCGGGCCGAAAGTTTGCGCACAGCCGCCCTTGAGCAATTGCTGCAACAACAAACGCCCGAAGGCGGATGGAGCTGGTTTAAAGGCTTCCCGGCCAGCCGCGCCATCACGGTAGCCATCCTGAAAGGCATGGCCCAATTGACCGAGCTCAATGCGATAGAATAC
Source organism: Tannerellaceae bacterium (assembly GCA_048465615.1). Taxonomy (GTDB): domain Bacteria; phylum Bacteroidota; class Bacteroidia; order Bacteroidales; family Tannerellaceae; genus Parabacteroides. The sequence continues at coordinate 5,720 of DBFWLD010000048.1, read as the reverse complement.
AGCCAGGAAGAAAAGGAGATGCAAATCAAAGCATTAAACTTCCTCGACGACCGGATTCAAGCCGACTACGAAGCCCTGCAAAAGCAGAAGCCGGCTGCGAAAAAGCCGTACGTATCGCCCGGACAGATAGACTACCTCTTCGTACGAAGCGCCTACCGCGACATACCCGAAAAAGGCGACGCCCGCGAAGCAATCCGTTTCTATACGTCCCTGGCCCAAAAAACCTGGTCGGATCAATCGCTATACAGGAAAGGAGAAATCGCCCTGCTGATGCACCGCAACGGGCAGAAACAAGTAGCCGCCGACATCCTGGCCTGGCTGAAAAGAACGGCCACCTACAGCCCGGAAAAAGGCATGTACTGGGCCAACAACCGTGGAGGCGCCGACTATTTCATCTCGCCCATCGACACCCATTGCCTTTTGATGACGGTGTTCGCCACCCTGGCACCCGATACCGAAACGACCGACCGGCTGAAACAATGGCTGCTGAACCAAAAGCAGACGCAACGCTGGGAAACGGTTCCGGCCACCGTCGACGCCATCTACGCCCTGTTGCTGACAGGCAGCGATTGGCTGAGCGACCCGGATACCTGCACCGTAGAATGGGGCAAGCAAACCTTTAGTACCGCCCAAGGTGAAGCAGGCACCGGATATATCCGCTGCGCCATCGACCAGCCGCAGATCACGCCTGCCGACGAACGGCTCGTAATCCGCAAAGAAGGCAAAACGCCGGCCTGGGGAGCTGTGTACACGCAATATTTCCAGCCGATCGACAAAGTAACCGCCTCGAAAGGAGAAACGCTGAACGTGGAAAAGAAACTATTCATCGAAACCAACAGCACGGCCGGCCCCCGATTGATACCGCTGACGGCAGACCGGCCCCTGCGGGTAGGCGACAAAGCAGTAGTTCGCCTGGTGGTACGCACCGACCGGGAAATGGATTATGTCTACCTGAAAGATTTGCGGGCAGGCTGTTTCGAACCGGCCACGCAACTATCGCAAAGCGAATACCGCGACGGCGTATGGTATTACCGCTCGCCGGAAGACGTGTCGGAAAACTTCTTCTTCAACCGGTTGCCGGCGGGCACCTTCGTGCTGGAATATCCGGTCTACGTCACCCGCGAAGGAGAATACGCCGGCGGCGTGGCGACCATCCAGTGTCTATACGCGCCCGAGTTCGTCTCGCATACGGAAGGCTCGCGCATCCGGGTGGAATAAACCGCCGGGCAGCCCGAGGGATTTTTCCCCCGGGCCCCTTCTGTTAATTATTCATTACCGATCGACTAACGGTAGAGAGGAATTAGTATCTTTGTCTTTCGATAAAACGAAGATAAGCGGCACCCCGGCATCGGCTGCAAGCAAGGCTTTCTCCCCCTGCCCCGGCGGGCGCGATCTTCCCAAGTAAATAAATCAAAATAAAACAGTAAAGCAATATGAAACAGATTCTTTTTATTTTCATGGCTATCCTGCTCGCTACGACAGTGGCCTCCGCTCAGAAAAAAGCAGTGATCTCGGCCCCCGAGTCATCCTATAATTTCGGCGACATCCGGGAAACCGACGGCAAAGTATCGCATACCTTCCCCATCAAAAACGAGGGAGACTCTCCCCTGGTCATCACCCGGGTAATCGCCTCCTGCGGCTGCACCACTCCCGAATGGACGCGCGAACCGATCGCGCCGGGCAAAACGGGCGAGCTTACCGTAACGTTCGATCCCTCGGGACGCCCCGGGCCGTTCACCAAAACGGTAGCGATCTACAGCAACGGGAAAACAGGCAATTACGTGCTGACCATCACGGGCAACGTAAAGCAATAACCAGAAACGATCAAACACATAAGAGGGCATGCTGAATCTCAAACAACTTGTTTTCATCCTTCTCGGTATCGGGTGGCTCGCCGCCCTGAACGCGCAGACAGCCGCGCAACTCAAAGCCGACGAGCTCACCTACAATTTCGGAACGATAGCCGAAAACGGCGGCCCGGCCAGCCACACCTTCACCGTTAAAAACACCGGGGGCGCTCCGTTGGTAATCAACCGCGTGACCGCCTCCTGCGGCTGTACCCAGCCCGAATGGACCAAGGCGCCCATTGCCCCCGGCCAAAACGGAGAAGTGAAGGTAACTTACAATCCCAAAGGACGGCCCGGCCCCTTTTACAAGACAATCTCGATATTCAGCAACGGGCATAAAGGGAGTTACACCCTGGCCGTGAAAGGCAACGTAACTCCCAAACCCTCGGCCCCCCCCTTCACTTATCCTTATTCCATCGGCGATTTGAAGCTGCATACGAAAACCATCCTATACAGCAGTATCCGCCCCGATGAATCGCTGGGCGAAAAAATCAACATCCGCAATGAAGGCAAAAACACGATCCGGATCGAAATAGGCAAACTGCCCCATTTCCTGACAGCCGAAGTACGCCCCGATACCTTGATGCCGGGAGAGACTGGCGAAATTTTCCTGTTGATGAATGCCAAAGCAGCCCGCCGGAAAGGACGCATAGCGGCGGAAATTCCGCTCACCATCAGATCGGTATCCAAAAAAGAGACCCACGGCAAGATCCGACTGGCAGCCAACATCATCGACAACTTCAGTAAACTATCGCCGGCCGAAAAAGCGGAAGCCCCGGTAGCAAAGCTCTCGGGTACCCTTTTGGAATTCGGCAAATTGCCGGAAAAAGGCAGTATCATTCCGCTGATCGGCGGCAAGGTGACGGGCACTTTCGAAATCACCAACGAAGGCAAGTCGCCCTTGTCGATCTACAGCGTGACCTCCGACGACGACCGGCTCGATATTTCCGGCGGCAAAAAGGAACTGAAACCGGGCTCGACGGCCACGTTCAAGGTCTCGATCCGCCCGAAAGAGATTAAAACGAAACTGGAAACATTGATTAATGTGGTATGCAACGACCCCAGCGGGCCGGTGCGCCTGATCAAGGTGACTGCATACAAATAATACGGAACACAAACATGGAACATCCCGAAAATGACGACTCCTACAAAGGATTGAAAGTAAACAAAGGCATCGCCGACGTACCTACCGTCAACCCTTACCTGAAAAAACGCGTACAACGCAAACAATATACCCCTTCGGAGTTTGTAGAAGGTATTCTGAAAGGAAATATAACCATCCTCAGCCAAGCCGTCACGCTGGTAGAGAGCGCCAAGCACGAACACCAGCAACTGGCGCAGGAGATTATCGAAAAATGCCTCCCCCACGCCGGACGCTCGGTGCGTATCGGCATCACCGGCGTACCGGGTGCAGGCAAGAGCACGTCGATCGACGTATTCGGCATGCACCTGCTCGCCCAGGGCCGCAAACTGGCCGTGCTGGCCATCGACCCCAGCAGCGAACGCTCGAAAGGCAGCATCCTGGGCGACAAGACCCGCATGGAAGCCCTTTCCCGCGAGCCGGACGCCTTTATCCGTCCTTCGCCCTCGGCCGGCTCGCTGGGAGGCGTGGCCCGCAAGACACGCGAAACTATCGTACTTTGTGAAGCCGCCGGCTTCGATACGGTTTTCGTCGAGACGGTAGGCGTAGGCCAGAGCGAAACGGCCGTGCATTCGATGGTCGATTTTTTCCTGCTGATTCAATTGGCCGGCACGGGCGACGAATTGCAAGGCATCAAACGCGGCATCATGGAAATGGCCGACGGCATCATCATCAACAAAGCCGACGGCGACAATGTGGAAAAGGCGAAACTTGCCGCCGCCCAGTTCCGCAACGCGCTGCATCTGTTTCCGCCCTCCGACTCGGGCTGGTTTCCCAAGGTGCTCACCTACTCGGGCTATTACAACCTGGGCGTGAAGGAAATCTGGGAGATGGTAGACGAGTATATGGCCTTTACCCGGCAAAACGGCTATTTCGAATACAAGCGCAACGAACAGGCCAAATACTGGATGTATGAAAGTATCAACGACACGCTCCGCGACACCTTCTATCATCATCCGGCCGTAGAAAAAATGATCGGAACGACCGAACGCCAGGTGCTGAACAACGAAATCAGTTCCTTCGTGGCGGCCAAACGAATGATCGACCTCTTCCTCGAGGAATTGAAGGCGGGCAAATAAGCCTATAAAACTTATTCCCCTTGTTATAATAGTTTCTCTCTGGAATTTTTGCCGGAAGAAGCGATAAGACAAGGGGATTTTTTTATCCCCCGGAAAACGACCGCGCGGCTGTCGGTACGCCGGAAAGACGCTCTCCCCTCCCCCCTCTTCCTCGGGCAAGCTCCCTCCTTGCCGGCCTGCCCGGCTTGGAAAAACCGAAAGTACAACCTGCTTACGCCCCGGCCAACAGGCGAAAAAAAGCCTTTCTCAAAAAAAGAAAAAAATACAATAAGTATATCCTTAGGCCTATAGCAGGCAACCATTCAGCTATACACCTGTACTACAAACAGTTACCAGCAGAACAGAAATCGCTGGAAAATGGATGCCGATGGAATTAAAAATAGTCGTGGTCGGAAGATTGAAGAGTAAGTATTTCTCAGTATCTTTGGGTGTTAAAATTATCGTTCTTATGTCTCAAGATATTTCCTATGCCCAGCAACGTTATCATTTGGGGCATATTATAAAATTGCTGCCCGATGACCTGTTTAGCCGATTGTCTGCGAGTGGGATTGATCGTTATAGTAAAGTTCTCTACGGTCAACGGCTCTTTCACCTTCTTTTGTATGCCCAGCTCAATACCACGGGTGAATATAGCCAGCGCAGGCTGGAAGATATGTTTTCTTCCTCGGCTTTTCAAAAGCTCTTTGATTATCCCCGTGGTCTTCATATCCGTCATAGCTCCATCTCTTCTCGGTTATCAAGCATTGATGTTTCGTTTTTCAAAGAGGCTTATGAGCTTATATTAGAGAACTATAACCATCTCTATAGTTCCGATTCAGAATCCCTTTACCATCTGATTCGTGTGGATAGCACATTGGTTAGTGAGACCTGCAACAAACTTGTTTCGAGCATGAAGATGGCAGGCAAACTTCGTCGTTACAATCCTTCAGCCCAGAAAAAGGGGGTAAAATATACCATGTGTATGGACGAAAACAAACCTGTGTTTTCTGCGGTTTATTTCGAAAATTCTGAGCTAAACGAAGATATAACTTTCATAAACGTAATAAAGGATTACGTAGCTATACACGACAAGGAACATCAACTCTTCGTCTTTGACAGAGGCTTGAAGAGTCAACATGCTTATCAAACGCTACAAGAGGAAGGTATTCATTTCATTGGACGGCTGCGCCGCAATCGCAAAGTAAAAGTACTACGCGACATTCCCTTAAAGGATTCCCCCCGAGAGAATGCTTTCCTTAAAGTGGAAAAGGATCAGATAGTACAGCTCTATGGACCAGACAAAGAGCTACAGAGTCATCTCTACCGTGTCATCAAACTGGAAAGAAAGACGCTTTCCGAACCCAAGAGCCCTCCTAGACACAAACAAGAAAAAGACTTATACTTCATTACCGATATGTTGGAGGCTGATGCTTTAGACATAGCGGCAGCTTATAAAAAACGTTGGGATATCGAGGTCTTTTTCCGCTTTATCAAGCAAGAGCTTAACTTCTCTCACTTTCTCTCTGTAAATCCTAACGGGATTCAGGTATTGATGTATATGACACTCATCAGTTCCTTGTTAGTTCTCATTTACAAGAAATTAAACGACATAGGATATAAAACGGCCAAAAGAAGGCTAGCCATCGAATTACAAAACTGTGTCATCGAAATGGC
>DBFWLD010000047.1:0-26319 GCA_048465615.1 Tannerellaceae bacterium | reverse complement strand
ATGCTCTGAGAGCCAAGATTGTGGCGCGAATGTTTGCTGTGATCAAAAAAAATGATTTCTATCAGCCTTTTTTTTCTGCCTAATAGTTGCAAAAATCATAATAATATGTAATTCGAATTACACTGCGATGTATTTTCGGGGTTTTGCAGACGACTGAAAATCAATGAGTTGCAAAATGCCTTCCGAACCCCTTCGAAAGGCTCGGAGATATTGTAAAATTTTTCCGGAAAAAACACGGCTTCGGACGGCCTTATAGCGTGCGTGTCAGAATGCGCCGCAGTACCTCTTCGCGCAGGTTGCGGGCGATAGGCACCTTATGTTCGCCCACGACGAGCCGATTGCCTTCTACGCGGCTTACTGCTTGGCGATTGACCACATACGAACGATGCGTTTGCAGAAAACGGTCGTCGGGCAACGATTCCATGATGCGTTTCAAGGTGGAATGTACCACCCATTTCCGCTGCGCGGTATAGACCACTACGTAATTTTCCAAACCTTCCACGAGCAAAATTTTGCTCAGGAAAATTTTCACCATCTGTTTGTCGCATTTTACAAACACGAAATCTTCTTCCGGCAAAAGCGGCCTGGTTTCCGCTTCCGCCAGGGCATGTACCCGGTTTACCGCTTTGAGGAAACGCTCGAACGAAATCGGTTTCAGCAGGTAATCCGTCACTTCCAGCTCGTACCCTTTCAGCGCGTACTGCTCGTAGGCCGACGTAATAATCACCTTCGGCGGATCGGCCAGCGTGGCCAGCAGCTCCAAGCCCGATAGGTAGGGCATCTCGATGTCGAGCAAGAGCAGGTCGGGCCGTTCGGTTTTCAGCAGGGTATTCAGTTGCAACGCATCTTCGCACACTCCCCGGAGGACGAGGAAATCTACTTTCTCTACATAGCTTCGCAGCCCTTCGCAGGCCATCGGTTCATCGTCGGTGATGACGCAGGTCAGTTTTTTCATGCTTCTGTTTTCAAGCTTAGTTCTACCTTAAATTCATTGTCCTCTTTCCGGATCAAGAGCGAATGCCGCCCCTCGGGATACAACAGGTCTAATCGCCGGCGCAGGTTTTCCAGCCCGATGCCTCCCGCCCGGCAGGGCAAATCCTCCGCTTGGGGCGGCAACGAATTGCTCAGCCGCATCACCACCCGGTTTGCTTCCGGCCGGATCGAAAGCCGGATGTGATATGCTCCGCCTACATACTTGAAGGCGTTTTCCATCAGGGGCAGGAAAAGCAACGGATAAATCCGCTGGGTGCCAAGCCCGGGATGAATCTCTATGTCCAGTTTCAACCGCTTGCTTGTCCGGAGACGTTGCAGGTCGATATAGGTCTTCAGATAATCCAGTTCCTGCCCGACGGGTACCGGTTGGTTGTCGCTATACAACTGGTAGCGCAACAGGGCCGACAACATTTCGAGCGTGCGGCGCGGCGCGGAGTTGGTTTCTTCAATCTGAAAATAGACCGTGTTGAGGGCGTTGAAAAGAAAATGGGGGTGGTATTGCGATTTAAGAAATTTCAGTTCGGTCTGCAACTGGTCGTTGCGGATCTTTTCCCATTGTACGGATTGCTCGCGCAGATAGGCCTGTAGCCTGTTGTGTCGCACAAACAGGTAAAAAAAGAGACCGAGGGGAAGTATGACGGCATTTATCAACCCGGCCTCTACCCGGTCGTAGGGCCTGAGGTTGACGAAATAGCAAACCAAGAGATAGACGATGTTTCCGTTTATCAGGATTTCGGCCGCGATGGGGCCGTATTCTCCCAGCTTTTCTTTCCATCCGCGCCCTGCCGCTTCCCTGCGGACGGCCCGGTCGGCGATGCGGGCGAAGAAAAGGGAATGTATGAACGAGGCGAGTATGATAACGAGCATGGCGCCCAATCGTTGCAAAAGGGCTAGGGGAGTGATATGCCAGAAACGTACGTTATGGGCCAGATCGGTTACGAGCCAGATGCTACAGATGGTGAAGAGGCCCATCGCGACGGGGATTGTTTTAGAGTTCATGCGGGGATAAGGGTTTATGCTTGCAGCCCGGGGTGTTCGCTCCTGGAGAGGGGCGACCGGGCTACAAATTTATTCTTTTACTTTCGTCTGTGCCACTATTGGGGCGGGAATTTTTTGCTTCCGTGCCCCGGCTAAGGCGGTAGGTGAAGGAAATTCCTGCCACGCTCCGGTTCTGCCGCTCCCACGTATGTGCCTGCTGGCCGGGGGTGGGGATGTCTCTTTTCAACCGGTAGGTATGAAACAGGTCGCGGCCGAAAAGTCGGATGCTTCCCCGGCCGCGCAGCACTTTTTTTTCGATTCCTATGTTTACTTCGCCGAGGGGGTGCTGGGTGAGGGGGCCGGCTATCATGCGCCCGTTGTAATGGGCCGATAGTTCTAGCGTCCAGCTTTGTCCCCAGCGGAACTGCTGCGTGAGGCTGCACGAAAAGGTAAGCTGCCGGTTGTTCGACGTCGGGTAGTTGGAAGGCAGCTGGTAAGAAGCAAACCACAGCGAAGCGTTCAGGTTGGCCTCCCACCAGGGAGCCAGAGGCAGGGCGGCGGTAGCCAGGCGCAGGCCGACGGCAAGGGCATGGGCGTAGTTGCGGGGAGTTACCAGCACGCGGTGTGCTTCTTTTTCGATGAAACTGTTTACGATGGCATCCTGCGTGTAGCTGAAAAACAACCCTGCCTTGCCTATGTCGCCATAGATGAAAAGGGCTTCCAGACGATCGCTCAACTCAGGACGCAACAGGGTGTTTCCCTGTTCGTAGGTGTACTCGTCGTGGATATAGAGAAAAGGGCTCAGATCGCCGTAATTCGGCCGGTTGATGCGGCGTCCGTATGCCAGGCTGAGGGCGTTTCCGTTGCCCAGGGCGTATTGAATCGATAAGGTGGGGAAAAGATGGGTATAGCGGTTGGTAAACGAAGAATCGCGGGCTAGGGAAGGGTTGCTTTCGCGGCCGCTGACCCGGGTGTTTTCCAAGCGCAAGCCGGCTTCGATACGGCAGGGGCCCAGTTCGGCGTGGAGAGAAAGGTAGCCGGTATGGATATGCTCGGCATAGGCAAACCGACTGCTCAGCGACTGGCGGGGAATCCACTGTCCCGCCCGGGCTTGGCTGTAGGCTACGCCGTTGTCGATCTGCACATACGAGGTTTTCGCGCCTACGCCGAGTTGCCAGTGTTCCGCTAGCGGCAAGTCCAGGTCGGCTTGTCCTGCATACAGATGGATATGGCCGCCCATGTCTCCTTTCAGGGTGTCGGCCGGCACCGGCAGCGCGGGCGGTGTGCTTTCGCCCGTCTCCGCTTGGGGCGGCCCAAGGGTGCGTAAAAGGCTGCGGATGCCTTGCTGTTTATCGTACTGATAACCCAGGTAATCGAACGAAGCACTCAGGCGGCTTTCTTCGGCTTCGAAACGGTGGTCGAAGGTGAGGCCGGCCGAGAAATTACGCCGCGATTCTTCCATGCGGCGGTGGGTGCTGAGCGACGAGTCGGGTTGCATGGCGCGGCGGCTGAAAAGGTCGTTAATCGCAGCGGTTTCCGTGTTGTCCGAGAAATTGGCGTGTATGGAGAGTCCGAGCGTAGTTTTTTCGGAGAGGTAGTAATCGAAGCCTGTTCTGAAGTAAGCCGAGCGGTATTGCCATTCCTTTAGCGATTCCTGGCTCAGGCGCAACTCTTCGTCCGGCCGGTCGCCTGTCGGAAGGAAGTGGCGGTTTACCCGTAGTTTGTTGTAATCGTTGGCCAGGGAATAGGAAGCGGTGAGGAAAAAATTGAATTTTTCTTTTCGGATGTTGAGCGAAAGGGCTGTATTGCCTTCTGCTTTTTTTCCTTGCAAGTAACCGGCCTGGAAGCTCAGGTTCATACCGCGTAGTTTGATCTTTTTGGTCCGTATGTCGATAAGGCCCGGCGAGCCGGCAGCCTCGTAACGGGCGGAAGGGTGGGTGATGAGATCGATCTTGTCGGTGGTCGCGGCGGGCGTCGATTTGAGCAGTCCAACCAGATCTTGCCCCGTCAGGTAGGTTGGCTTGCCGTCGATCAGGATCAGGGCGCCTGCCTGGCCGTTCAGGTAGATCGTGCCGTCGGGTTGTATTCTTACGCCGGGCAACGCGCCGAGCAGGTCGAATACGTTGCCTTGGCTTTGGGTAAGCGACGCTTCGGGCCGGAAGGTTATTTTATCCGCTTGAATTTCTACGGCGGCCAGTTTGGCTATTACCACTACTTCGTTTATTTGCTGGTCGGGTACGAAGTCGATCGTGTCGGGGATTTGTCCTGAGACGTGGCTTGCTATCATTGCCCATCCTGCCATGATCGTTCGTCTGGCCATCATTGCTTGTCTGGCCATCATTGCTTGCTTCCGATTTCCGCTTATAGCCTGTTCCGCAATCATCGCCTGCTTTGCGGGGAAGCCTGTTTTTACTTTTTTGTCCATTTTTCGTATTCCGTTAGGTTGACGGCTCGAAAGTAGGGGCTTGCCGGCGAGGCGGCAAATTAGTATGACCGGTGGAAAGGTTTTGTTGACCAACGGAATAATGGGCCGGTAGCGGGAGGCAGGGGAGGCAGGGGAGCAGGGGAGCCGGCCGGCTGGCTTGTGGTTGGGGATGGAGTTAGCCGGCGGGGGGTATAGGGCTGGCGGTTTGGACGGTTGGTTGGCGGATAACAGAGAGAGAGGCCGGCGGGGTTTCCTCCGGCCTCCCGCGCTCCGGACGGGGGCGCAGCGTGTTGCCTAGGGCTGCTTTCCCGGTTTGTTTTCCGGGCGAATCGTTTCGGCTTCGGCTTCCGGCTGTTGCAGTTCTTCCAGTTCCTGCAATCCTGCGGTTATTTCGTCGGTCGACTTCTTATCGATATATTGGTAGCTGAAATAGGCTATGGCGGCTACGAATGCCAGGATGGCCCCGTCGATCAGCCATTGGTAGGGGCTTTGGTAATGGCGGTTCATCAGGAAGCCGGCGCAGAAGACTGTTCCGCCGTAGACGATGCCTGCCCGGATTTCCCAGCGTTGTCTTTTCCGCAATTGCAATACCCAACTCCGCAATTGGCAGGGCGTGGATTTTTCCAGGTCGAAGCGGCGTAAGAACCGGGCCGACTCGAGGATATAGATCAGTACGGGAGGAAGGGTGCCGACGGCTATCCAAATGGCTTCGGGGCGGATGTGTGCCGTTTTTCCCAACGTTAGGATCGCCACCAATACGGCCGCTACCAGCACGAATCCCAATAGGTTGGAGACGATCAGCCGGGTATGGGCCGTCCGGGTGCGTTGGACAATCATTTCTTTGACGATGCGCTGGTTGATTATTTCCTGTTGCCGCAATCTCTCGCTCAGGTGTTGCCAGCTTTTTTTCATTTCATTCAGATCCATGACGGGTGTTTTCTTTATTCGTTCGACATTTTTAGTAATTTCTCTTTGACGCGGCTGAGTTTTACCCCTACGTGGGCTTTCTTGATTCCGGTAATTTCCGCTATCTCCTGGTAGCTTTTCTCTTCCAGCCAAAGCAGGATAAGGGCGCGTTCCAGGGGAGCCAGCCGGTTAATCAGCCGGTAGAGTTCCGCCAGCAGCATGGTTTGGTCGGCCGGTTCGCCGGCCTCTCCCATATCGGTCGTGATCGGCACGGTGGCCGGCCGGCGGTCGGAGCGGCGGATGAAGGTGATGCAGGTGTTCAGGGCGATGCGGTATATCCAGGTGGAAGCCTTGCATTCGGCCCGGAAGCGGGGATAGGCATTCCATAGGTTGATGACGACTTCCTGATACAAATCGTTCAGGTGTTCCCGGTTGTCGGCATAGATAGAGCAAACTTTATAAATCACCTGCTGGTAGTCTTCCACCAGGCCGATAAAGGCTTTTTCCAGGGTATCTTTGTCCATTTTTTGTTTTTTATCTTATTAGTCGCCGAAAAAAGGAGATAATTACACAAGGGGGATAAAATTACGTTTTTTATGGCGATGTACAGCGTCCTGGGGAGTTTTGAAGCGAAAGAGAAGAAGGGAAAGGGGAACGAAGAGCGAAGGAAGAAAGAGAGCGAAAGAGAAGAGCGTAGAAAGAAAACGAAAGAGGAAAGAGGGTGAAAGAGAAGACCATACAAAGAAAACGAACGGCGGCAACCCCAAGCCGTGGAGTAGGAGTAGGAGCACGGGGAGCGGAAGTAGGAGCAGAGGGGAGCGGAAGCAAGGGTATATAACAGCTTGCGAAGGAAAAGAAAAATGGCAGCCGGGAGAAACAAATAAAAACGGGCAAGAGCAAATTTGCCGGAGAATGGACTTATGACGATAAGGAAGAAGCAGGTTGGCGACTGGAAGCTTTTATCTGGGAAGTGCAATTTAAACTCGGGAGCGCAAAATAAACTGTGTCATACTCTGTTCTTCTTTCAGACCCATCCGGCGATAGGCCGCCCGGCCTAAGCGCGATTCCGCCGATTGCCCACGGCTTCCGAAAGAGGAAAGTTTCTTCTCACCTATCAAGATACCCCTCTCCGGCATCCGGGAGTATTCCATTCTCCCCTTGAGAGGGGTTAGGGGTGTGTCAGAGTCAGCGTTTTAGCACCCCCCCACCCAAGCTACTCTTCGCATACACCTTATTTTAACCTGCCGGCAGATGTATACCCAGAGTAGCTTGGAAGAAGGAAAAAGAAATAGGCGCCCCATCCAATAAATAGCATTCTCGCAAATTACTCCCCTTCCCCTCCAAAAAAGATAACTAAAAACACCTTCCGGAGCGCCCTCCTGGAATAAACGTTTATATTCCCAACCCTCAGTTTGCTGCGCTTCTTCAAAGTCCTTCGCGTACGATTTGATGAATGCGGATCGGCTGATTGCCGATCGTAGAAACCGTCAATTCGTCCAACGTATCGTAAAGCGCATGGGGCAACCGGATATACCCTACGTTACCCTGATAAACGATATGTTTTTCCCCGTCCTTATCAATACCCGACACAGATACCAGATTCTCGTTGCTTCCCGATAAGAAAAGCACAATCGCTTCGGTTCCGCCGCATTTCACCTGTACGCCGTCGCCCGGCTGCAACCGCTTATAAGTGTCCAGATTCATATCGTACACCATAAGCGCCTCGTTGACCGTTTCGCTCTCTTGGGTAGCGACGGAAAAATTAAGCAGGAAGAGCTCCATATCGCGTCCCGAGGCATTCCGCATCCGCACGAAACGGGCTTCCGGATCGATGTCGCTATACGTGCCTTTTACCCGGTCGGGATCGATACCCGAAAAAGCCGTCCAGTTTTTGCCGTCGGCCGACCATTCGAATACGCGTCCGGGCACATTGCTCTCGGGCATGTTGAAATTAAAAGCGGCAGCCGTTTTCTGAATCTCCCAACCCAGCCCGATATATCCTTCCGGCCCTATTTTCACCGCTTCGTAGCGCGGGGTGCAAGCTACCCGGTTTTCTTCGGCTATACAAGGCAGCACGCGCAGCGCGTCGACGTTCGTAAGCAGGGAAGGGCGGCTTATCTCGATGGCGTCGTCGGTAGCTTCGTCGGCCAGCAGGTTATGGCTTGTGCGGCGGTAAAGCTCGGTGATAAAAGGCATCAGCACCCGCGAGCCGGTTTTGACGCCCGATTGGTAGGCATTCTGGTTGAGGGTGCGGTTGACGGTGCGCATGCTGTCGAGCAAGCGGGCTACGTCGAGATAGCGTTGCCAGGTGGCCGCCCGGTCTTTTTGCTGCCACGCCTGAGCCATCCGGAGCGAAGCCGTGCCCGTCTTGCCCAAAAGCTCGAATTGCGTCAGCCACGGGTTGATTTGCCCGATCATGCGTTTGTTGTTGCCCTGGCTGTAAATCAGGGTGGGAGCTGCCGTAATTTGCGAAAAGAGCGCGCCCAGTTGGTTGGCTTCCCGTTCGTGGAAAAGGCCGGCCCGGTACCCGCGGAGGAAGGTCTCCGCCTGCGAGCGATAGCGTACCGATTCTTCCCGGCGGTATTCGTGTCCGTTCGGTCCCGGATCGCAATTGTTTTCCGCAAAGGTGCGCAGCGCGATGGCTGCTCCCGGCATAATGTAGTTGCAGGCGTTTTCCCAAGCCTGCGCGGGATCGTACGCTCCCATATTCCAGGCATACATGCCCACGCTGAAGAGAGCGATCTTGGAGGCTTCGGCCCATTCCATCGGATTGGCTACGAATCCCGCCATGAATTTCTGCGATTCCTTGTCCAGTCCCTCGGCGGGCCCCATCAAGAGATGATCGCGGCAATAATCGTTTACCGGGAAATTCCACCAGATAAACACCGGACGGCGGATGCGGCGGGTAGCCCAGTCCACGCTTTCGCGGGTAATATCGCCTACTACGCGGTCGCCCGTCCACATCACCTGGATGGCCGGATCGAGTTGCTTGCCCAGAATTTCGAGGTAATCGCTCTGGGCCATCGCCCGGTTGTATTCCGTGGGGCAGAGAATGAGCGGTTCTACGCCTTCTTTTTGACTGATAAATTCTTTCTGGATATAATTCATCAACCCCGCTTGCTTTTCCGGATTGGTTCCTTCCCCGGAAATATCGTCGAAGAAGAGGGCGAAGGCTCGTACGCCCAGGTCGTACATGCCCTGGAATTTAGTCAGCAGGCTCGCGCTGTCGGCCCGGTTCCACTGAATATCTTGTCCCGGATGAACGGCCCAGACGAAATTCACTTTGTTCCGGGCGGCTTCGGCGGCCAGCTCGCGTATCTGGGCGGCCTGGTCGGCCGGATAAGGATCGCGCCAGCCGGGCGAGCTGTGGTAGGGGTCGTCTTTGGGGCCGTAGATGTAGGTATTCATTTTCAGCCGGCCGTAAAAGCGGATTTGCTCCAACCGGTCGGCATGGTTCCACGGCTGGCCGTAGAAGCCTTCCACGGTGCCGCGGTAGGCCACGTCGGGATAGTCGGTAATGCTGCAAAGGGGAAGGCTGCGACGGCCCGTATCGTCGAATCCGGCCAGTTGCCGGATGGTTTGAGCGGCATAAAACAGCGAGCGGTCGTCGACGATCTGGATCGTGATGCCTCTCTTGGTAATATCTAAAGTATAAGCCCCCGAACGGGCCATTTCAGGCGTGGAGGCGGCTAGTTTCTTGATTTCGATGGGAAACGACCGGCCTTTGTCTACAAAGGGTAGTGCTTCTTTCAGGATTCGGACGGCCTCGGGATCGGGGTTGGCGATTCCTTTGAGGGAGAATCCCCGGGCGGGCACGTAGGTCTGGCTGGAAATAGTTATTTTCTGGGGAGGCGGATAAAGACCCAGGGCAAGTTGCTGGGCTTGTAGTATCCATGAACCGGCGCTCAGTAGGAGGGCTGTGAGCAAATACTTCAGCGTTTTCATAAGGATAGGCTTTTATAAGGTTGACAATTGACCAAATATAAGCATTTCCCGGGAATAAAAAAGACAGAAGCTATGAAAAACAACTTCTGTCTTTTCTTTTTTTTCGTTTTTGCCGGAATTTGATTCCTTCACTTCGGAAATCGGCCGCTCTCGCGCTCGTCTGTTCTCCGGGCAGGGGGGCGGCCCTGTTTTTTTAGTCGGCCGAGAACAACAATACCTGCTGGCCCGGGTCGCTCCAGGCTTGCAACAGCGTGCGCAGGTCGGCATATTCGGCCGGCGTATATTGCAGTCGGTTCAGCTCGATACGGCGTACCACTTGGATTTTGCCGTCCTTCTCGGTTATCGTACGCGTTACCTGGCCGCAAGGCTTGGCAACGGTAATCGGTGTGGCGGGCGATTGCAGTTTCAGCCCGTCTTCCGGCGTAAGCGTATAGGTTACTTCCTGGCGGATCATCGACGGGATTTCCAGCATGCCTGCGCGGCGGCTGTTCAATGCGCTCGCTCCCCAGCTATTTACGCCTTCCGTTACCGCAGGCAGCGTACAGATCACATAGCCCCCTGCCGACGGTTGGGCTTTTACGGCTACTTCCTTTTGCGCTTCCACCACGGCAGGTTCGGCTTGCACGGCAATTTCTTCTCCGTTCAGCCGGCAGACTTTATCTAATGAGCCCCGTTTCAGGATGGCCGGCGATTCCTGGCCGATTGCCGATAAATAGACCGGTTTCCCGTCGATCGTGGCGCGCACGGCCAACGATTTGAGGGTTCCCAGGCCCATGACTTCCGGCCGGAAGAGGGCAGGAAAGACAGCTACTACTTCCGCCTGCACGCCGGCGGCGTTTAGCAAGGTGGCGAGCAATTGCGTTTTTTCCGCCATAGTGCCGTAGGCGCTGCGCAGTACGACGTCGGCATCGCGCACCGTATAGCCGGTGTTTGCCAGCGGAACGCGGCTTGTCGACAGGTTTTTCACCACATGCTGCCGCAGTATCTCGGCTTTTTCTTTTTCCGATCCGGCTTTTTCCGTCAGGTAGCCGGCGAAGGTTTTGCATTCGTAGGCTTTCGAGGCTTCGAAACGTTGTTTCAGCGGAGCGAGGGCGGCTTGCAGAGAACCGGCCGTGGAGGCTACCAAACGGCGTTGGTTGTTGTGGTTCTGAGGCTGGAAGGCTTCGTGCAAGAGAGAGGGGACACTGCGGAAGTTCCAGCTCAGCGTGCGTTGTCCGCCGGCCGCGGTTTCCGCCGGCTTGGCGTCTATGCCGTTCAGTTGCCAGGCCAAAGGGGCGTCGTCCGGCACGCTGAGCGAAACCGTATAGTTTTTCACCGGCGAGGCTTCCTGCAAACATTCGTTCAGGTCGAGTCCGGCATAGTAGCCCGGGCGCGTCAGGATGGAATAATCCAGGTAAATGGTCGCGTCGGGTTCCAGGCCGGTATGCACCACGACCATCTCTTTGAGTTGATTGAAGGCCGGCGCGTCCGCCGCATTGCGCGGAAGTACTTCCACGAAGGCGTTATCCGGGGTCTTCACGATCGTGCCGTCTTTTTGCCGGGTATACGAAGCGTTGATTTTAATCTCCTGGTAAGCCGGGTTGTATACGATAAATGTTTCGCCGTACATGCGGGTAGCCGTCAGGGTGAACAGCGTCAGTTCTTCATTGCAGCGGAACTCCTGGCTGCCGTCGGCATGGAGCGTCCAGCTTTTCGCCAACTTGCCGAATTCGGCTTCCGGAGCGGCATAAGCCCTCGGAAGCGCGAGCGCCGTCAGTGCAAGGAGGCAAGCTATTTTGATTTTACAGGTAATCTGATTCATTTTTTCGAGTTTTAAAATGAAGGGTATATGGATGTATCCGGGTTTATTTCCGGAGAATTAAATAATCGCCGTAGCCTTTATGCGTATTGACCGCCGCGCGGTAGCCGTTCCAGTCGGAAGCTTCGTACACGCGTTTTTTCAAAGCCAGCTTCTGGCGCATCCGGATTTGGTCGCCTTCCTGGCGCAAGCTGCCTTCGAAATCGGCTGCGCAACTATGCAATTTGTCTTCCTTGGGCGCGTTGGCTAAGGTATACCCTTTGGGCAACCGGATGGTCTCGTCGAGTTCTACCAGGCGCGAACAAGCGTCTTTAAAGCCGTATTGCCGGCGTTCCAGATCGGTATTGACGCGCAGGTAGCTTTTTACCTGGTTGTACAAATTATTCATCACCATCGGTTTCAATACCAGTTCGCGGCCGGTGGCTACGGCATAGTCGGGTATTTCATAGGCAAAACGAATCAGGATGGGGGCGGCCTGGTAGTCTTTCGGATCTTTTCCGTAGTCTACTTTCAGCAGTTTGGCTTTGGGAGAAACGGCCAGCAGGATACGTTCCAGAGCATGCTGCCAGTCTACCTGCTGTCCGCGGGTGAAGATACCCCGGATGTTGCTGTCGGATTGTCCTTCGGCCGTAATGGTAAATTCGCCGCGAAGCGTGCCTTTTTCGTCCACCCGGTTGGCGGCGTTGATCCGTACGTAATGGTTTTCGGGGGCGGATACCGGCGTCAGCAGCAAATCCGAGCCTTCGGGTACGCCCGGCAGGTAATTCTGCTGCTGTTCGGCGCTGCTCCATAACTCGCGGCAGAAAGGAACCCAGGTAGGATCGAGGGGCATATAGGTGCCGTCGGAAAGTTTCACTACGGCCACGCAATGGTTGAAGTGGTCGGCGGGGATGCTTTCCACCCGGCTGCCGGCCATCGTCATGGCGGGGTAGGCCTCGAAGCCGGCCATGCGCAGGAAGGCTACCAAGGTACCGGCAATGTCTTTGCAGACGCCGCAACGGTCGGTATAATTCATTTTCAGGTTGTGCAGGGTGAACCCTTCCCCTTTGCCCATCGACAGGCCGGCATAGCGGATATTATCGGCTACCCAGTGGGTAAGGACGGCTATCTTTTCCATTTCGTCTTTTTTCCCGCGGATCAGCTCGTCTACCTTTTTCTGGGCTTCGGGAATGGCATCGAAGCTGCCGTAATCCTCGTTTGTCTTGTGAAACCAGAGCGATTTGTCTTCCCAGCGGGGGGTAGACGACATCATCAGTTTGGGAGCGGCGTCGAACAGATCGACCATATTAGGCTCTTTCTTGAAAGGCAGGAGGTCGGTTTTTACGAAGGTATATTCCTTCCGATCGCCGGCATACCGCATCGAGGAAGCGCATTGTCCCTGGTAGAACTGGAACTGAATCTCTTTTTCCATCGGCAAAGATACCTTGTATACCTTGCGCAGAGTGGGTTCCGATACCCAGAAGGGCACAATATCGTAAAACTGGCCGCGCATGGGCGGGATAAACCGTTCTTCGTCGTCGGCTCCCAGCAGCGCGTAGGTAAATCCTTTCTTGGCGATTTCATAATCGAGAATGTCGCCCGGTTGAAGCCGGCCTACTTCCATCATAATCTGGCGCGCCCCCCAGTAGATGGCCCGGGCTGGGGCGGCGTAGTCGTTGGCTTGGGTGACGTCGAGGTTGAGCACGTCGCCGTTGGCCCGCCGGATGGTAACGTGGCGGAATTCGGCATGCGCCGTCAGCGGATCGTAATCATACTTGATGATCCGGTTGTCGAGAGCCCCTTTAGGGGTTTGGATTTTCACCACCTTGCAGACGGCGAACGCGCCCGATCCGGTGGGCTGTACCGTCACGGAGGTACTGTCGACGAGGGTTACGCAATCGTATCCGGCGTAAGCCTTCATCTGTTCGAGCGTCGGGTCGGGAGCGACCTGGCAGCAGCTTCCGTTTTGCCCGTAAGCCGGCAAAACAGCGAGCAGAGAGAACAGGGTGATAGGTAAGTACTTCTTCATTTGTTATTGTTTTATAGTAACACGATCTATGGCAAGCCTGCGGCATTCCGCCCGGCTGATTTTGCCGGTTCCGGTAAGGGGAATCCGGTCGACGGCCAGAATATACTTAGGTACGTGGTAGGGGGGCAGATGCCGCCCCATCGTTTCCCGGAGCCGGCCCTCTTCTTCCCCGCGCGCTCCTTCTACCAGCAAAACCACGGCCTCCCCGAATTTGGGGTGCGGAACAGCCGTCAGCGCAAAGTTAGCAGAAATGAGCGGACGAAGAACCTTTTCTACCGATTCAATTTGAATTTTAATGCCTCCGCTGTTAATAATATTATCTTTTCTTCCTAAAATGGTGAAACGACCGTCCGGCAGCAGCTCGGCCACATCGTTTGTTTCCAGCCTGCCGCCGGCTACGAGGGGGGCGTCGACGGCCAACGTGCCGTCTGTCGTGAGCGAGAGGGCGACCGAGGGAAAGGGGGTGTAATAGGGAGAAGCCTCCGGGCCGCTGAGCCGCCTCAGGGCGATATGCGAAAGGGTTTCGGTCATCCCGTAGGTGGAATACACCGCGCCCGGAAAATCCCGTAGGGCTGTTTCCAGCTCCCGGTCGATAGCCCCCCCGCCGATAATCAGGTGGCCGATGGCCCGGAGCCGGGCCGCTTCTTCGGGTACGCCCAGGGTATTATACACTTGCAGGGGAATCATGGCAGCAAACCGGAGGGGGCTTTCTGTTTCCGCCGTCTGTCCTGCCGGAGGATACTCCGCCAAGGGATGTCTCGTCAGGGGAAAATTCGCCAGAGGATGACCCGAAGGGGCTTGCAGCCGCAAATCGAGCCCGGCTACCAAAGCCCGCACCACCATCATTTTCCCGGCGATATAGCGCAGCGGCATGCAGAGCAAGGCCGTATCACCCGGGCGCAGGCCCAGAAAACGGCAGGTGAGGCGCGCGCTTTGCATCATCCGGTCTTTCCTGACCGCCAGCTTTTTCGGCGTGCCGGTCGAGCCCGAAGTTTGTACGGTAAGCGTAGGCGAGGGATCGAACCAATCCGCAAGGAAGAGGTCGAGTTCGTGCCGGAAATCCGAGAAAGAGGGCAGGGCCTTGCCGGGGCTTTCCGTGGCAGGGTGGCGGCAACCTTCTTGCCCGGCAGGCGAGGAAACGGGTTTTCCGGAGGCAGGTTTTCCGCAGGCAGGTTTTCCGCAGGCCGGCGCCATGCCGGTGGCCTCTTGCAGCCGGCGTCGAATATCGGCCGCTGTATAGGGAAGGCCGTTTATGCGGATAGTTTGCCGGCTTCGATCCAGGCAATAGCCCTCTTCCGCTTCCGGCATAAATTGCTCTGTCGGCGGCATATCGTTTTTCTCTTCCTTATTCATGCTGCCCTCCGTTTTCGGAAGATAAATTTTTAGGGGATGAACTTCCGGAAGATAAATTTTCCAAAGGTAAACTTTCAGAAGAAGAACCCTCGCAAGAGAAATTTCCCCAAGGTAAATCTCCGGAAGATAAAGAAGATAGAAGAGCCTGGGAAGCCGGTTTTGAAGAAACGCCGGGATCGTACCACAAGCAATCCTTCCGGATGGAAAGAGGCATCGGCACATTGTCGGTATAGAGCAGCCCCGTGCCCAATCCTTGCGGCAGCGGATTACCGAGGGTGGCGCACCACTGGGCGATCGCATTCAGCCCGATATTCGATTCCAGGGCCGATGTAATCCACCAGTTTCCTTTCCCGATCGTTTCCTCGCTGAGGGCGATCCATTCGGCGCAACCGTGAAAACTCCCGTGGAGCGAAGGTTTCAAAATGATATAGTGCGGACGGATCGTCTCGAGCAGCCGCCGCTTTTCCGCCGGGTTATATATGCCGATCAATTCCTCGTCGAGCGCGATGGGCAGGGGCGTTTCGGCGGCCAGCCCGGCCATGACCTCCCATTGGCCGGCGCGGATGGGCTGTTCGATGGAATGCAAGTCCAATTCGGCCAGCCGTTGCAGCTTGCCCGGCGCTTCAGCGGGCGTAAACGCTCCGTTGGCATCTACCCGCAGTTCCACTTCACGCGCCGTAAAATGCCTCCGGATATGCCGGATAAGCGTCAACTCTTCCTCGAAGCCGATAGCTCCGATTTTCAGTTTGACGCACCGGAAACCCGCCTCCATTTTCTTTTCGATCTGCGCCAGCATCCGGCGGTATTCGCCCATCCAGATCAGTCCGTTGATCGGAATACCGGCTTCCCCGCGGGAAAATGGCGTATCCCAGAGGGCGAAACTCCCTGTCCGGCACGTTTCCCACTGCCGAAGCGCGGTTTCCAGCCCGAAAAGGATAGAGGGCCAGGGGCGCAGCGCTTCCCTGTCGAGCGTGCCGGTCTGTGTGAAACGACGGCAAAAAGCAGCGAGTTGTTGCTCGTAACCGGGCCGGTCGTCCATGCTCAGCGCAGGCAGGGGAGCACATTCGCCCCAACCTTCCACACCGGGATGCCGGTCGTCGGTAAGGCGGAGATACCAGACGCGCCGGGTGGTGTAAACTCCGCGCGAGGTACCGGCCGGCTGCTTGAAATGCAGCGTTTTCGGTATGATTTGAATCTGATAGGCCATAGGGAATCCATCCTTCTTGTTAAAAATGAATAGTTTGATTAACCAGGCTTGTTTGCCGGCCGAGCCGGCCGGCAAACAAGCCAATCGCAAGCATGTTTTTAAATCAAAAAATCCTTACGGAAACTTGGGATACTGCTTGAAATCGGGTTTACGTTTTTCCAGGAAAGCATTCTTTCCTTCCTGCGCTTCGTCGGTCAGGTAATAAAGCAATGTGGCGTCTCCGGCCAATTCCTGGATGCCGGCCTGCCCGTCGAGCTCGGCATTCAGACCGGCCTTGATCATCCTCAGGGCCAGAGGGCTGAGCAACATCATCTCTTCGGCCCAGGCCACATATTCGTCTTCCAGCTGTTCCAGCGGCACCACCTTGTTTACCAAACCCATATCTAAGGCTTGCCGGGCGTTGTACTGCCGACAAAGGAACCAGATTTCGCGCGCCTTCTTCTGTCCCACCACGCGGGCCAGGTACGACGATCCGAACCCGGCGTCGAAACTGCCCACCCGCGGCCCGGTCTGTCCGAAAATCGCGTTTTCCGACGCAATCGAAAGGTCGCAGACCACATGCAATACATGGCCGCCTCCGATGGCATACCCGTTCACCGCCGCAATCACCGGTTTGGGGATCGACCGGATTTGCTTTTGCACGTCCAGCACGCTCAGTCGCGGCACCCCGTCTTTGCCGATATAGCCGCCCCGGCCTTTTACATTCTGGTCGCCGCCCGAGCAAAACGCCTTGTCGCCGGCCCCGGTCAGAACCACCACGTTAATATCCGCTTCTTCGCGCGCAATGCGCATGGCGTCGCTCATCTCGCCCGTCGTGGTGGGCGTGAAAGCATTGCGATAGCGCGGGCGGTTGATGGTGATACGGCCGATGCCGTTATAAAAATCGAACAGAATATCTTCGTATTCCTTGATGGTTGTCCATTCTCTTTGTGTTGCCATATTTCTTTTTTGTTAACTATTTAATTCTTCTCCACATTCCGGCCTTCGTCCGCCTGGCCGGGCTTCTCTTCCTTCAATCCATGATAATAGGCTTTCAGCAACCGCACGTCTTCCGCCTTATCGGTAAACACTTCCAGAAAAAGCGGCTTCCCGGCCGGCTCCGTCGCGGTAAATGCCGCCATCGCCTGCGCCAGCTCGCCGGAATCACGCGCCGACAGGTAATCGAATCCTTTTTCCCGGGCCCATCCTGCGGCCGAAGTAGTATGTTCGGCCGTGACGAAACGATGCGTGGCCGGCTCCATTTTCAGCCCCGGCAGCGCTTCGAAAATTTCGCCCCCTCCGTTATTGAGCAGCAGGATGCGCACGTTCGGCCGGATCGATCCGCCCCAAAGCGCGTTCATATCATAGAAAAAACTCAAATCGCCCAGCACGATAAAGTTCAGCTTTTCCGAAGCCGAGGCATACCCCAGCGCGGTGGAAAGCGAACCTTCTATCCCGCTGGTTCCCCGGTTGCAACAAACCTCTGTCGTTTCGGGTATAGGGAAAAGCTGCGCATACCGCACCGTCGAGCTATTGCCCAGATGCAAAGCCGCCTCGGCAGGCAGCATGCCGATCAGGCTGCCTATAGCCGCCATCTCTGAATAAGCGAATACGGGCGCAGCCAGTTTCTTCGACTGGAACTCCCAGGCTTTCGGGTATTCTACCGGCTTGTTTTCCAGTAAATAAGCGATTTTTTCCAGAAATTCGAACGGGTCCATTTCAATCACCGTAGTAAGCGAACCAAACAAATCGGCCACCTCGCCGTCGGCCGACACATGCCAATGCTCCACGGGCGGATGTTTGCGCAGGAATTGTTTGAGACGCTTCGATACGATATGGCCGCCGTAGGTAATGACCAATTCCGGCCGTAGCTTCTGCTGTTCGGCCTCGGAAAGCGCATAGAGTATCGCATCGAAATTCTTAATAGCCACGCCCGGCACCGTTCGGTTGCCCGTATGTTCGGTCAGCCAGGCGAAATGCTTGTAAAGCAATTTGCATATCTTTCGTTCGAACAAGTAAATCAGGTTCATCTGGCCTACCGCCATCATGCGCCGGCTGTAATTATTCAGCCGCTTGATCAACTCGTCGTAGGTTTTGTCGTATACGTTCAGCCCTTGGTAGCGGGTAATCACGCGTACCGCGGGAAGGGTTTCAGCGGTAAACCGGAAAAGCGGTTCCGAAAGAGGCACATTGATATGTACCGGCCCTTTCCCGTGATGGTTTAGTTCCAGCAAAGCTTCGTTTACCAGACGGTTGCAGAACCATTCTTCCTCGTCGGTATGTATTTCCGGCAGATCGACCGATTTTTTTACCAGACCGCCGAAAACGCCCGGCTGGGGCAAGGTCTGGCCGTCCATTTGTCCGATCCAGGCAGCCGGCCGGTCGGCCGAAATCACGACCAGCGGAACCTGCTGGTAAAAGGCTTCCGCCACGGCCGGATGAAGGTTCAGAAGGGCCGTTCCCGACGTGCAGCATACCGCCGCCGGCTTTCCCCCGTTCAAAGCCAGGCCGAGGGCGTAAAATCCTGCGCTGCGTTCGTCGGTGACGCTGTGGCAGGTAAAAAAGGGATGGTTGGCCAAGGTATGCACCAGCGGAGCGTTGCGGCTGCCCGGGCATACCACTACCTGGCTTACCCCGTGCTCGATGAGGAGAGCTGCCAGTTGGAGAATATTTTTCTTGTCGGAATACATCGTCGGTTGCAATCTTTAGTTGAATAAAAATGGATATATAGTTTATAATCAAGTTGTTTATATGTTAAGGCCATCTCTTTCGCCGGGCTTCGCCCGGGTAAGGCTGCTGCCTTTTATCCGCCGGAGGCGTCGGGAAACAGCACCGCCTTCATGGTCTGCAATTTGTCTTCCGTTTCCTGCCATTCCTCTTCCAGATGCGACGAGGCCAGCAAACCGCCCCCCGCATACAGCGTGAACCCGTCTGGCCCGATATGGGTACAACGCAGGTTCACATACAAGTCGGTTTCTCCCTCCGGATTCATCCAGCCGATAAAGCCGGAATAATAACTCCGCTCGTATCCCTCGTGATCGAGGATAAACCGGTACGCCTTTTCTTTCGGCAAGCCGCAGACGGCCGGCGTGGGATGCAGCAGATCGAGCAAATCGCCCAACCGCGGCGCCGCGGGCAGCTCAAAACGAAACTCGCTCTTCAAATGAGCCAGTTCGCCTGCTTTGGCCGGATAGGGGCCGGTTTCCTGCGCGCGGATGCCCAGCGTAGCCAACCGGTCGCGGATATAAGCCGCTACGATCTGTTGCTCGCGGCGATTCTTCTCGTCCCACGAATCGAGATACATTCCTTTTGCATAGCGTTGGGTGCCCGCCAGCGCCACCGTTTGCCAGGCGCCCGCTTTTCCCGAGAGGATGATTTCGGGCGTACTTCCCAACCAGGTACCGGTCTGAGGGGTATGGCAAAGATAGACATACGAGCGGGTATACCGCCGGCAAGCCCTTGCAAACGCTTTTCCGGCCGAGAATACCGCCGGCCGGCCGAGTTGTTGGCGGCGCGAAAGCACGAGTTTGTGCATATCGTCTTGCAGCAAAGGTTCGGTAAACAAACGGAAACAGCTCTGATAGAGCGCATCGGGCTTTTCCGTTTTTCCCGCCTTGGCGTCTTCTCCTGCCGGCTTTTCTTCTTTGGCTCGGGGTTCTTCTTCCCGCCGGAAAACCGCTTCCCCTTTGCGCCCGGCCTCCGTTTCCTCTGCCTGCCAAAGCCCGGCTTCGTCGGCCCGGATCAAGACGATGGGATAGTTTTCGCTCGCCCGGAAAGGAGCGATCACAAACCCTTTTTGTTCGTTTAAATCGGTTACTTGATCGAATAAACGCGGAAGGCCGGAGTTTTGCCGTACCCACCGGGGGCAAGTTTCCCCCGGAATCCGGTACACCGCAAAACTCCGGCCCGCGGCTATCCATGAATCGAGACTACTGCATGCGTCCACGTGACTGTCGTTTTTTTAATTAATTCTTTTTCAGGATGCTGTTCACCACCCGGATGGAGGACACCAGTTTGTCGGTCGAAGTGAACACATCTACGTTCCACACATGCGAGGAACGGCCCTTATGGATAATCGTGGCCACGGCCCGCACCGTATCGCCTTCGTGAGCCGACGACATATGATTGCCGCTCACCTGCATGCCCACCACCATCTCGTCGGGCTTGGCCAGAATCATCGATCCCAGGCCGGCTACCGTTTCGGCCAAGGCCAGGGTAGCCCCTCCGTGCAGGATGCCGAACGGCTGGCGCGTGCGTTCGTCTACCGGCATCGTCGCTTCTACGCGATCTTCCGAGGCATAGGTATATTGAATGCCCAGATTCCCCATCAGCGCATGCCGCGCCCGGGCGTTCAACTGGTCGATAGGTATTTCGGTAGGCCTGATTTCCGCCAGAATAGCTTTTTCCACGGCTATCGCCACGCCTTCGTGAGTATTGGGCAGGGTGGTTACGTCGGCACAGGCTTTTACCGAATCCTGGGCGTTTCCCATGGCAATGCCCAGCCCGGCCAACTGAATCATCGACACGTCGCATACGCCGTCGCCGATGGCCACCACTTCTTCGGGCTGCACCGACAGTTTCGACATCAGGATGCCCAGCGTATTGCCTTTGTCAATCGAAGGAGGCACTACTTCCAGAAAGAAGGGTTCGGAGCGGAAGACGTCGAGCACGCCGTCGAGCCTTTTCTTCCAATGGTTTTCCAGCCCTACCAAGGCCTCTTCGTTGTCGCTCACCAGCATACATTTGCAGGGGGCGAAGTCGACGGCTTCCACGAAGTTGTCGACTCCTACCACTTCCATGCCGCTCAGCTCTGCTTCGTCGCGCACATGCTGGTTGTCGGGTTTGTCGGTGATAAGCCGGTTCTTATGGTAAGTGAGGATGGCAAAGTCGTTTTTCTTCGCTTTTTTGTCGAGATAGGGCAGCATCTCCGGATTGATGCGTTTTTCAAACAACAGTTCGCCGGTCTGCGCGTTGATAATCTGGCCGCCGTTGTACGAGAGGATAAACCCGCCGTAATGATTCAGTTCGAGGGCCTCGGCCAGCGGCATTACGCCGCCGGTGGGGCGTCCGGATGCCAATACGATATGTACTCCCATCTGCTGTACTTTCAGAAGCGCGGCATGGGTACGGGGCGTGATCTCTTTCTGGTCGTTGAGCAACGTCCCGTCTACGTCGAGGACTAATAATTTGTACTTCATGGCGTCTTACTTTTTGGTTTGAAATACAAATTTACACAAAATATTCCGAAATCGATGCGCCCTATCGGGTTTCCTCGCAGCCTGCGAAAGGAATTTTCCGGAAAATCATAGCGATGCGGCAGCCGGCTTTCCCGCTTCCGGCAAATGGGCGGCCCGGAAGGTCAGGTAACTCTTTCCCTCCCCGGATGAAGAATGAAAATAAAATCGGCGGAAATCCCAAAGTACAGCCTGTACGCGTTTAGCCGCGTTGAACTAAAGCTTGCTTTTTCCTGGCTTGCCGGCTATGGCCTGATTGCTCGGCAAGCCAGGAAAAAAAGAAATATCCTACTTGAAAAAAATACAATAAGTCTTTGCAAAAATCCTCTTTTTGAAGGCTTTTTCTATGTCTTTCATTATCAACAAGATACAATTCGTGAAAATTACACTGCGGTGTAATGGAAAATCCATCGGCATGAAAATCAAATTTCACCGGCATGGAATTTTTATTTCGTGCTTATGAAATCCGAAATTCATGCTCATCCGTTTTTTGAAAGATAAAAAAAATGACAATAACCCCTAGCCGGGATTCTTCTTTTTTTCGGGAGCGATTCCCTTCTTTTTCCCATAGCCTCCCTATTCCGCGGCATCTTCCGCCGGAGGCGTTAAACCCACCACCTTCCCCCGCTCGCGCACATAATTGTAGAAAGCCCGGTAGAACGACGCGTGGCGCGAAAGGGTAGAGGCGTCGCCGATGATTATCAGTTTCATGCGGGCGCGGGTGATGGCTACGTTCATCCGGCGCAGGTCGGAAAGGAAACCGATCTCGCCCTTTTCGTTGGCGCGTACCAGGCTGATCAAAACGACGTCGCGTTCCTGCCCTTGGAAACCGTCTACCGTATGCACCGTCAGCAAAGAGCGGAAAGGCTTGAAAAAAGCGTTGCGTTTCAGCAAGCTGCGGATAAACTGTACCTGGGCTTTATAAGGCGAGATCAACCCGAAATCGATCCGCTCGTCCAGAATCCGCGCCTTGCCGATCTTCTCCATATACGCTTGCAACGTCTTTACCATCAACTCCGCTTCCGGCTTATTGGCCCGGCTCAGGCTGTCGGGCCGCGTTTCCTCCTCGAAGCCCGCATCGGCCGTATCCAACCAAACCACCGGCGTATCCCATTCCAGAATACCCCGGTAACGCACCTCGGGCGCGGCCACCAAGGCGTCGCGGTAAAACCAATGCGACGGGAAACGCATAATGTCTTCGTGCATCCGGTATTGTATCGTCAGCAGCGAGACCGTTTCCGGGCGGCGCTGCGCTATTTTCTGCATCAGCGTCGTGCCCAAACCGCCCCGCGCGGCTTCCACGCATTTTACGGTGGGAGGAAGTTGCTGATGGTCGCCCGCCAGGATCGCCCGCTGCGCTTTCAGCAGCGGAATCCACGAAGCCGCTTCCAACGCCTGGGCCGCTTCGTCGATAAATACCGTTTCAAACCGCCTGGCCGCCAGAATCCGGTGAGCCGATCCTACCAGCGTGCAGGCTATCACCCGGGCCTCGTCGAACAATTCGGCGTCGATTTTTACTTCCAGTTCGGTAGCCCGGAACTTCAGGCGAGACATGCGGTTACGCACCGTATCGCGTTCGTCGCGGCCACGCCCTTTCATCGACGATTGCATCTGGCGGATGGCGCGGCGTATGCTCCAAAGCTCGGCATAGTCGGGATGAGCCTCGAAACGACGTTCGTAGGTAAACGACAACATTTTATCATTTACGCGCGTGGGGTTGCCGATCCTCAGCACGCGAATGCCCCGGTCTACCAGCTTTTCGGCAATCCAGTCGACAGCCGTATTGCTTTGGGCGCATACCATCACCTGGTTTTCGCGGTGAAGGGTTTCATGGATGGCCTCCACCAAGGTCGTGGTTTTGCCCGTGCCGGGAGGGCCGTGTACAATAGCCACTTCCTTAGCCGCCAGCACCTCTTGTACGGCCGCTTCCTCGGAGGCGTTCAACCAGGGAAAACGGGCGGGAGGAAGGCTGCGGCGGGAGGGGGGCGTCGAACCCAGGAAGACATCGCGCAGATGGGCCAGCCGGTTGTTTTTGGCTTCGGCTACGGCCGCAAGGGCGTTGAGCATGGTTTTGTAGCTGGTTTCGTCGAAATAAAGTTGCACGCCCAGGCTATCCGACGTTTGAAGATCGAAAAGTGCAGCGGAAGAAGGAAGGGCCACTACCATCCGGTCGTCTTGCACGTAGCTTACTACGGCCGAAAAGTCGAAATACTGCAAATCGCCGTCGGCGGCGGCCTTGAAAAAACAAACCGGGCGACCGTACTCGAAAGCATGTTCGGTATCACGGTCTTCCCGGCGTTCTATTTCTACAACCAATTGGTTGAGTGAATTATAATAGCTGCGCCCTACCCCTGCGGGATACCAGCATAACCCTTCGCGGATACGCTTGTCGATGCCTGCCTGGCGCGTTTGCCGTTGGTATAGTTCTTTTTCGTACGCGTATTCCATGCGAAGCAGATCGGCTTGGCGAAGCAGGTGGGCGGGGGGATTGAGGGAGCTGTTTTTCATCTTATCCTTTGCTTTTTTCAAAGAGCGCAAAGGTACGAAATTGTTGCTGTCTGAGGGATTTTCCAGTGGGAAAAATGCCCGTAAGCGGGCTATTCCGGCGCGCGGCCGGCATCGTCCGATTTGTTCAATTGGCCCAGCAACGTCTTTCCCGGTTTGAATTTCACGCTGTTGCGCGAGCGGATAGTACAGCTTACGCCGGTGCGCGGGTTGCGCCCTATCCGTTCGCTTTGCTCCCATATGGAGAAAGAACCGAATCCTTGCAGCATCAGGGAGTTGCCTTCCTGCAATTCTTCCGACATAATTTGAATAAGGCTTTCCAGGCATTCCTGGCAGTATTTCTGAGGCCGCCCCATGCGTCCGGCCATTTTTTGTATCAGCGTCGATTTGTTCATCGTTTTCCTTTTTCGAGTTTGCGTAGAAATTATAATGGAATGATTTGTATCGAACGGCTCGTCCGGCGGTTTATAGCAGCCGCTGGTCCGGCCCCGTCCTATTTCCGGCGGGTGCGGTTCCGATCGACAGGTCGATTCCTGCTAGAATTAAGGTAAAGAAGAGCGAAAAGCCCGGAAAAAGTATGCCGGGCTTTTCTGGATTTGTTTGCTCGCCGGTAAAACCATCGCCTTTTCCTGGCGCGTTTTTTCTGGCGGGCACTCTAGGCCGGTGTTACGGTGCGGTCGTTATCGCAGCCGACACGTCGAGCGTCATCTCTTCCGCTCCCGTAATGGCGTTCACGATTTTCACTGCTCCCGTTTCGCTGCCGTCGGGCGTATGGCCGTCGGCTATCCTCAGGCTTAGCGTCGTGGTATGCGTGTCGTCGCCATTGTCGGTATCCGAGGCCGTGGCCGTCAGCCAGGTCTTGGCCGTGTCGTCGAGAACTACCGTCACTCCTGCAGGCGAAGTAACGTCGAGCGTGCAGGCCGAGGAAGCGGTGGCGTCGCCAAAAACGATCGAGGCGTTCTGGCTGTCCGTTGCGGCGGTAAAAACGTTCGTGCCGGTACCGGCCGTAAACTGGGCAGCTGAGGGTGCGGTAATGGCGGCGTCTTTCAGGTTTATCGTCACTTCCTTCTTGCCTCCGGCTGTCGTGGTAAAGGTCACGGTAGCTGTCGTGGAAGTGGAAGCCTGCGCGCTCTGGATGCGGATGGTATGCTCCTTTTTCGAAACCGGAACGATTGTCAGCCAGGCGGCATCGGTAGAGGCCGTCGCATCGAGATCTGTTTCGAGGGTGATCTCCTGTCCGGCTACGTTATACAGCGTAGCTGCCGGATCGGCATAGGTACTCAGGTTGCCGGCCACTGTTTTCATCGTGACGGTCGGATCGACGATCTTCTTGCCCGTCACTTCGATTTCCAGCGTGGTGTTGTCGATGCGATTGGTCAGGGTGATCTTGCCGTCGGTCTTGTCGGCAGTAAAGGTCGCTCCTTCGGCGATCGCCCCGGTCAGGGTGCATTGGTTCGTTCCGTTGGCAGCGGTCTTTTCGGTGGTGGTGGCCGTCAACCAGTCTTCGCCTCCGCTAACGGCTGCATCTACGCCTTCGGGCGATTCCACCAAGAGGGTGAAGCTGTTGCCTTCGACTCCCGTCAAGGTTACTTTCGGAATGCCTCCCGTGCCGCCGGTAGGTTCAAAGGCATTGTCTTCCCGATCCGAGCGGAAGTTGGCTGCCGTGGGCGGGGTAATGGCCGGGTCTTTCAGCTTCACCGCTACTTTCGATGTCCCTTTCGACGCCGTGGCGGCAAAGGTGTAGTATCCGGCATAATCGGCCGCTGAAGCCTGCGCGCTTCCCAGTGTCAGCGTATAGTCGGCTTCGGCCGTGGCAGCCGATGCCTGGTCGGCGCTAAAGCCGGTGGCGTTTGTCAGGTCGATCGTGCTTCCGGTGGTTTCCACGTCGCTGGCGTCCTTTCGGATCGTGGCGGCGGCATGCAGGGTAATGGTCTGTCCGGCGGCGTTGTATACCGTGGCGATCATCGTCTTGGGGTCGAACTTGGAGAATCCGCTATAGGAGGCGGCCAACGAAAGCGCCGGCCCCGGGGTGGGAATCACGCGGATGTCCTTCACGTTGCCGCTGGCGGGGTTGGTCAGACGGATTGTCACCGGCTTCCAGTCGGTTGCCTGATCCATCAGCGTTTCATCCAGCTTGTAGGTATAAGTCTGGGTAAAGGCCGACATCCCGGCTTTGGTAATTACCGGATCGGGACGGGTATCGGCTACGAGCCATTCCACGTCGTTTTCGTATACGATTTCTTCCTTCAACGTCGTATTGGCAGCCATATCGAAGGCGAACTTGCTTCCTGCGGCGGGCAATACTTCTACTGTTCCATTGTCCGTTACATAGGTTTCCACGCTTGGGTGGGCCGGGTTGCCCGAAAGAACGATGGTTTCGGAATCGAAATTGTTTTCCGGCTCGTAATCGTTGATCTCCCCGTCCTCGTCGGCCCAGTCGCTTACCTTGAGGGTAAAGTCGAGGCTGTAGCGGTCGGCCTTTGTAATGGCGATGGTATAGCGGTGGTTGTTGGAAACTTCGATATAGCTTCCGATACCGTTCGTTACCTGCTGGAAGGGGATCTTGTAGGATACGTCCATCTGTTCGGTCTGGTTGACGGCGTACTTGCCCTTGAGGGTCAGGAAGCCGTGGTCTTCCTGCAAGCTGGGCCAGGTATAGAAGGCTCCCTTGGTCTCATTGTCGGGGGCGGTCTGCTGGGTTTCGGCTTTCAGGATACGGGCCGGGTAGGAAATCAGATCCTCGCCGTCCTTGGTATCGCTCAGCACCTTGATAGGGAAGAATCCGGCTCCCTTTCGTCCGTTGCCCATCGATACCTCCTCGACGGTGAACCTGGAAAGGGCCGCGTCGTTGATGATGTCGAATCGGGCCACCATGCGCGAGAGCTTGAAGCTGATCTGCGTGCGTGCCGAGATGGAGAAGTCGGTCAAGTCGAGCGGCGTGGTATACGATCCTACCATAGGCAGGGGCGTTTGCAGCACGTCGTCTTC
>DBFWLD010000046.1:0-23048 GCA_048465615.1 Tannerellaceae bacterium | reverse complement strand
ATGCTCTGAGAGCCAAGATTGTGGCGCGAATGTTTGCTGTGATCAAAAAAAATGATTTCTATCAGCCTTTTTTTTCTGCCTAATAGTTGCAAAAATCATAATAATATGTAATTCGAATTTCATGCCGATGTATTTTCCGGCGGATGCCTATGAAACCGGAAATACATGCTTGTCCCTGGAAATTTGAAGCGAAAAAAAATACAATAACCCTCCCCCGGTTTTTTCCTGCGGATCGGAAGGATTCCTGTCCGTTCGGCTTCGCCGGCTACCGCCTCTCTTATTTGACGTCGAAACCTATTTTCCGGCGGTTGCCTTCGTCGTCGACCAAGGTCAGGAAATGACGGCCGGCAGCCATGCGGCAGGCCATCTGGTGCGTACCCGATGTTTCTCCCAGATACGTCTGGTCGAGATGCCAGTAAAGCACCGCGTCGGGGCGGGCGTGGGCCGCCTTGAAGACAAACTTTTCCGGCTGGCCCGAAAAACCCTTGGGTAAAAAAAGCACGGCATTATGCTCGGGATAAATCAGGCCGATCGGATGCGCGGCCTCCTCGTCGCACCCCGGCCGCACGGGCGGGAGCGGCCGGTAATCGAGGTGGTAATTCCGGTAATAATAGGCTTCGGCCGGCGGCAGCACAAACCAGGAGCAAGTCCGGATACGCCCGGCCGGATAGCAGGAGGCGTTAACCCTATACCTTCCGTCTTCGGAAAGATGCACTTGTTTATGATAAGGGCAGACCGCAGTGGCGATGCCGCCGCGGGGAATATACGTCGAATCGACCGTTTCGCAAAGGGCCGATGCCTTATGCCCGCTTTCCCGGCAGATGGCGGCCGGTTCCAGCTCGTCATACGGCATATCGAACCAGGGGCCGCCGGGCAGCAGGGAAAAGATGTCGAACATCACCGGCGCGGCATTGCCCACGCCCGTCAGCCCGGGCCGACCTTCTCCCGAGGCGTTTCCGGCCCATACCCCCACCACATACCGGGGCGTGGTGCCGATGGCCCAGGCATCCCGCCCGCCGTAACTCGTGCCGGTTTTCCAGGCTATTTTTTTCATCGACTCGAACTGTTGCCAGTCGGCTTCTTCCTCCGGCCGGTTCAGGGCCGACATGGCTTCGTAGGTAAACCAGATGGCGGCGGCGGAAAGCGAGCCCCGGTCGGTCAGCCGCGGATCGGCTATGGAACGGATGGGGCCGCTGTTTTCATCCGGCCCGGCGCTTTCATATTTCCTTGCGCTTTCACCCTTTCTGTCGTTTTTGCCTCGCCCGCTGTCTTCCGCGGGCCGGAGCCGCAAGGGATGTATATCTCCCGGATCATACCGGCCGTTGTAAAGACGGTAATGAACCAGCGTACGCGAAAGGGAAGCATAGAGCCCGGTCAGATCCCAAAGGGTTCCTTCGGCGCCCCCCAGGATAAGGGAAGCTCCGTAATGATCTTCCGAAAAACGAAGGGTAGTCATTCCCAACGATTTAAGCAGCGAAAGGAAACGCCCTGCATTGTATCGGGCCAGCATCCTGACCAACGGCACGTTGAGCGACCGTTCCAGCGCGAGGTGGGCCGGGACGGCTCCGTGAAACGTCTTATTGTAATTCTGGGGAGTAAACCCGTTGATATTGAGCGGCACGTCCGACACCAGCATCGAGGGAAGCAATTGGCCGTCGTCGAGCATGGCGGCATACAGAAAAGGCTTGAGGACGCTGCCCGTGCTGCGGGGCGCGGTAATAATATCTACTTGGCTGCCCGCTTCCTTTTCCCCTCTTTCCGGCCGGGCGTTGCCGGCATAGGCCAATACTTCGCCCGTCTCCACGTCGGCTACCAGGGCTGCCAGGTTGCGGATATGATTCGACCGGTATTCGCGGGCATAACGGTCGACAATGTGCTGTACCTGACGTTGAAGTCCCCGGCCGACCGTGGCCGTCATCCGCTGTCCCGGCGTTTCGGCCGCCAGCCGCTCCAGCAGGTGAGGGGCTTCGTCGGGCAGGGGGAGGGGAGTGTCGGGGAGCGGTTCCAGGCAGGCCAGTTCGTAGGTGGTGCGGTCGAGCACGCCTCTGCGATGCAGCAGGCCCAGCAAGCCGTCGCGCTTGGCTTTTAAGGCGTGGCGGTTCCGGCCCGGGTGAATCAGCCCGGGGGCGTTGGGCAGTACGGCCAGCGTGGCGCTCTCGGCCCACGACAAGTCGGAAGCGTTTCGGCCGAAATAGCGCCAGGCTGCCGTTTCCACGCCTACTACATTGCCGCCGAAAGGGGCGTTGGCGGCATACAAAGCCAATAGTTCCTCTTTAGCGTAGCGGGCTTCCAGCGTAAACGCCCAGGCGGTTTCAACCAGTTTCTGTGCCAAGGTGCGGGGTTGCCCCTTCCGGGCCAGGCGGGCCAGTTGCATGGTGAGGGTACTTCCCCCGCTTTGTATTTTTCCGGCGCGGATATTCGATGCCGCCGCCCTCAGCACGGCGGCCGGGTCTACGCCCGGGTGGTAATAAAAACGCTTATCTTCGTAATGCAACAGGGCGGTGACGAATTTCGGGGGAAGCGTATCGCCCGGCGGAAACCGCCACTGCCCGTCGGGCGCGATCCGCGCGCCTAGCAACTCTCCGTCGGACGCGTATAAAAGCGTGGAACAGCTTTCGGGAAATAAGGGTCGGGGAACCCGCAAACAGAGCGTCAGGCCGGCTGCCAGGCCGGCCGCCGCGAGCAAAAAAAGAAGTCTGCGCCGGGCAATCCGCATAATCGATGGGTTGAAAAAAGTCAAAAAAAAATCAAAGCCGTTTCTCAATCGAATACAAATTTATTTTTTATTTCCGACCCAGGTTTTTCCGCCGGGTTAATATTCACAAAAAACCCTTGATTATCCTCTCCGAATGGCTGGAAATAAGAAATTTAATTTTAAATTTGTTCATTGACCGTTTAATCCGTTCCGCTTATGAAAAAGTATGTTTACCTTCTTTGTTGCATTTGTCTGGTCGCCTGTTTGGGCGGTTGCCGGGCCAAAACCGATGGCGATAAGGCAGCCCCGCCGCCTTTCAATCCCTATGTAGAAGCGTTTACTACCGGCAAAATTTCCCGGTATGCTCCCGTATATCTGATCTTCAATGAAGCAGTGCCCGCGGATAAAGCCACGGCGGCATCGCTGAAAAAACATCTCGATATCCGGCCCGAAGCCGCCGGCCGGTTCCGGTGGGAAAACGACCGGACAATCGTATTCGAGCCTTCCGGCGGATTCGCCCCGGATACGGATTACCGGCTGACGGCCGACCTTTCCGGCTGGTTCGACGCCCAAGGCGAGGCCAAAACCTTTGCTTTCGGGTTCTCCACCTTTCCGCTGGCTCTCCGGGCGCATCTGGAATCGCTGGCTATCAACGATAAAAACGAAAACGGATACGATTTGCGCTGCACCTTGTATACGCCCGACAGGGAGACGCCCGCCACGGTGGAATCGTTGGTGCGTTTTTCCGAACCGGTACAGGCGGTTTGGCAGCATAGCCCCGACGGAAAGAAGCACGAGCTTACGTTGGTGAACGTGGCGGCCGGCGCAGAGGCTGCCCGCAACCTGGTTTTGTCGGTGGCTCCGAATAAGCAGAAGGTGCCGGAAGAAGAGTTGCTTTCAATCTCCGTCCCCGACCAGCAGACCTTTGCCGTGTATGACGTGGCTTATGTGAGCGAACCCCAACGCTATGTGGCGGTAACCTTTACCAAACTGCTGGATGCCGCGCAGGATCTCAAGGGGTTGGCTTTTATCGCCGGCAATACTTCCGAAATCGTGCAGGCGGAAGGAAACAAGCTTTTTCTTTATCCCGACGCCGAACGCACGGGCGCGCTGAATGTCCATCTGAATAAAGGAATCCGTAGCAAGAGCGGGTTGAATCTGCCGGCCGACGTGACGCGGCAGGTGGAAGTGGAAAGCGATCTGCCGGGCGTGCGGTTTGTCGGCAAGGGGGTGATTATTCCCGGTTCCGACAAGCTTTCGGTGCCTTTTCAGGCAATCTATCTGCGCGGGGTGACGGCGCGCGTCATCAAAATATTCGAACAGAATATCGGCCAGTTTCTACAGGTGAACAATCTCGACGAAACTTCCGATTTGATGCGGGTAGGCCGGCTTATAGCCCGCAAAACGATTTTCCTCGACGAAGCGGGAGCCGACCTGACCCGCTGGAATACCTATGCGGTCGATCTCAGCCGGCTTATCGAACCCGAACCGGGAGCGATTTACCGGTTAGAGCTTTCTTTCGACAAATCTTTGTCGGCCTATCCTTGCGCCGATTCCGTCAAACGCACGAAAGAGCAGATTCTGGCCGACGACGAAATCCGGTTTAAGGAGGAGACCAACCGTTTCGACGGGGGAGGGTATTACTATTTCAACAACAACCTCGATTGGTCGGATTATAATTACAAAGATCGCAACGATCCGTGTACCGAGAGTTATTATTTCAATAAAACCGTGGGCAAGAATGTGCTGGCTACTAATTTGGGGCTGATGGCCATGGCCGGCGAAAACGAGGAAATGACGGTGTTGGTACATAATCTGCTTACCACCGATCCGGTGCGCGGGGTGAAGGTGACGGCTTACAACTACCAGAACCAGGCTATCGGCCGGGGAGAAACCGACGGGGAAGGCCGGGCGAATCTGTCCTTTTCGTCGGGCAAGCCTTTTTATCTGATCGCTTCCGACGGCCGTCAGCGCGCTTACCTGAGGGTTGACGACGGTTCGGCCCTCTCGCTCAGTTCGTTCGACGTGGCGGGCGAGGTGGTGCAAAAGGGCATGAAGGGGTTTATTTACGGCGACCGCGGCGTATGGCGTCCGGGCGATACGATTTTCCTCGGCTTTATGCTGAACGATCCGGCGGCCAAACTGCCGGCCGCTCACCCGGTGAATCTGGAATTGTATACGCCGCTCGGCCAGCTTTATGTCCGCCAGGTGCGTACCCGGGGCGAGTTGGGGCTGTATACCTTTGCGCTTCCCACCGAAGCGGATGCGCCTACCGGCGCCTGGAATGCAAATATTACCGTGGGGGGAGCTACGTTTTCCAAACGGCTGCGCGTGGAAACCATCAAACCCAACCGGCTCAAGATCGACCTGGCGTTGCCCGGGCAGGTTTTGCTCCGGGGCGAACCGCTCGATGCCCGGCTACATGTAGAATGGTTGCAGGGGGCGATCGCTCGCGGGTTGAAGTACGATATACAAGGCACCTTTGTAGCCATGCCTACTACTTTCCAGGCTTTCCCGGGTTTCTACTTCGACGATCCTTCGCGCACGTTCAACAGCGAAGAAAGCAAGCTGATCGGCGGACAGACCGACCAGGAGGGAAATGCCTTGATAAAGGCCCGTTTCGAAGTGGGTTCGTCGGCCCCTGGCATGTTGCAGGCCAATCTCGTTACCCGCGTTTTCGAAGAGTCGGGCGATTTCAGCGTCGACGGCAGCCTGCTCCGCTATTCGCCTTACAAACGATATGCCGGCATCCGCTCGCCCCAGCAGGACAAAGAGCAGTTGAATACCGGCACGACCTATACCTACGAGGTAGCCTCGGTCGATTATTCGGGTAAGCCGGCCGCGGCGACGGAGCTGGATGTAAGCGTCTTCAAAGTGAATTGGTACTGGTGGTGGAGTTCCGACGGGAGCAACCTGGCCAGCTATATGTCGGATGCTTACAACAAACCGGTGAAAAATATGAAGGTGCGTACCGGCGCCGACGGGAGGGGGCGTTTTTCGCTGGCCTTCCCCGATAGCGAATGGGGTACTTATTTTATCTCCGTAAAAGACAAGGAAAGCAAGCACGCCGCCGGTATCCTGAGCTATTTCGACTGGCCTTACAATGAAGGGCGACGGGATGCCGGAGGCAGCGAATCGGCGGCCGTGCTGCGTTTCAAAACCGATAAGGATGCGTATAAGCCGGGCGAAAAAATGATTGTCACCCTTCCTTCTTCCAAAGGGAGCCGGGCCATCGTAAGCATTGAAAACGGCAGCCGTATATTATCGGTGGCCGAATATACCTGCGACGACAGAGAAACCACCTTGTCGCTGGAGGTGACGCCCCAGATGCAACCGAATGCCTATGTATACGTCACCTTGTTGCAACCCCACGGCCTGACGCAAAACGATTTGCCGATCCGGATGTACGGCGTGGTGCCGGTGACGGTTACTTCGGCCGAAAGCCATCTCTATCCTCAGCTCAGCCTGCCGGCCGAGCTGAAGCCGGAAGCTCCCTACACCGTGGGGGTGTCGGAGAAAAACGGCCGCGAAATGGCCTATACGCTGGCCATTGTCGACGAAGGGCTGCTCGATCTGACGCATTTCCGGACGCCCGAACCCTGGAAGGCGTTCAATGCCCGCGAGGCGTTGGGCGTGCGTAACTGGGATTTGTATAATTACGTAGTAGGTGCCTACGGAGGGAAGATTGAACAACTCTTCAGCATCGGCGGCGACGACGCGTTGAATAAGGGGCCGAAAGCCATTGTCAACCGCTTCCGGCCTGTAGTGGTGTTCGAGGGGCCTTTCCTCTTGAAAAAGGGAGAGACCCGGCGGCATACGTATGGAATGCCTAATTATAACGGAAGGGTGAAGGTGATGGTCGTGGCCACCGACGGCCGGGCATACGGGCATGCCGATAAGACGGCCCTGGTGCGCAAGCCGGTGATGTTGCTCGGTACCTTGCCCCGCGTCATCGGGGTGGGCGAGGAGATGAGCGTGCCCGCTACCGTATTTGCTACGGAAGACGGGGTAGGGCCGGTGCAGGTCTCGATTGCCTGTTCGGATAATATGGAAGTGGTCGGATCGGCTACTCAGACCCTCGACTTTAGCCGGCAAGGCGACCGTCAGGCGGTATTCCGTATCCGGGTGAAAAGCCGGCCGGGCACGGGGATGGTAACGATTACCGCTCTCGGCAAAGGAGAGAAGGCGGTTTATTCCACTCCTATCGAGATACGTTCGGTCAGCTTGCCCCAGACAAAGGTGGTTGCCGCCACCTTGGAAGCGGGGAAATCGTGGAAACAAACCCTCTCTTTGCCGGGCGAACCCGGTACGAACAGCCTCACGCTGGATATTTCCGACGTGCCGCCGTTGAATCTGGCCTCGCGGGTAGGTTTCCTGCTCGGGTATCCGTACGGTTGCCTGGAACAAATCGTTTCGAAAGCTTTCCCGCAGTTGTATCTGCCCGCTTTGGCCGATCTGACTTCCCGGCAACAAGCGGAGGCCGAAAACGCGGTGAAAGAGGTAATCCGCCGGTTGCGTTCTTATCAGATGGTGAGCGGAGGCTTTGCGTATTGGCCCGGCGGCACCAGCGAGAACGGGTGGGCTACGGTCTACGCGGCCCAATTCTTACTGGCGGCCGAGGCGAAAGGATATGTAGTACCCGCATCGGTGAAGGGTAGCGTATTGGCCTATTTGCGCCGGGTGGCGCGGAGTTGGAAACCGGTGGAATCGCCGGCACGCGAAGAAGAGATGCTGACGGAGGCTTACCGGCTGTATGTGCTGGCCCTGGCCGGCATGCCCGAAATGGGAGCTATGAACCGGCTCAAAGAGGAAGCTTCGCTGGCTCCGACGGGCCGGTGGCTGCTGGCCTCGGCCTATGCCCTGGCCGGAAGGAAGGATGTGGCCGAAGGGCTGATCAGGCAGACGAGGCCCGTGACGGAGCGTTACCGGCCCGACGATCTTACTTTCGGCAGCGATGTGCGTGATCGGGCCATCCGGTTGCAGACGCTGCTCCTGGTGGATAAAGGGCAGGAAGCGGCTGCGTTGGCGGCCGAGATCGCCCAGACGCTGGGTTCGGACGAATGGTTGAGCACGCAGTCGACGGCGTTCGCGTTGGTAGCGATGTCGGATTATATGCAGCGGTATCCGGTAAGTAGTACGATGGATTTCTCGTATGCTGTGTCCGGGAAAGGCAATACCGTACGTACCGACAAGCATTTCTGGACGGAAGCCTTGCTGGAAAAAGCGCCGCGGGAAGTACCGGCAGAGGTTGCCAACCGGGGAAAATCTACCTTGTTCGTGCGGTTTGTGACGGAAGGCGTCCCGGCTCAGGGAGAGGAACAGGCGTATGCCGAAGGCGTTTCTCTGGCGGTGAGTTATGTCGACGGGGCCGGCCGTCCGGTGAACGTGGCCGATTTGAAGCAGGGCACGAATTTTACGGCGGTTGTCACGGTAAAGAATACGTCGGCGTTGAACTACCGGTATCTGGTTTTGTCGGAAATCGTTCCGGCGGGATGGGAGATACTCAATACCCGCTTCCTGGATGGAAGCGTTTCGGGCGGCGCGGCAGGCGGCTCGACCGGTAACGCAGCAGGCAACGCGTCGGGAAATGCGTCGGGAAATACGTTAGGAAATGTGTCGGGAAATATAGCGGGGAATCCGCCGGCGAACGAACCGGCCGGCGTCAGCTACCAGGATATTCGCGACGACAGAGTGTATAGTTATATCGACTACCTGCCTTCGGGACGCCAGGTGACGGTACGGATTCGGCTTATCGCCGTTTATCCCGGCCGTTTCTATCTGCCCTCTGTTTCTTGCCAGGCCATGTACGACCGGCTG
Organism: Tannerellaceae bacterium; assembly: GCA_048465615.1. Classification (GTDB taxonomy): domain Bacteria; phylum Bacteroidota; class Bacteroidia; order Bacteroidales; family Tannerellaceae; genus Parabacteroides. The sequence continues at coordinate 14,536 of DBFWLD010000046.1, read as the reverse complement.
ATCCGGGCGAACACCCGCGGCCAGTGGGTGGAAGTGAACTGACCGGAGGCGCGGACGGTGCATACCGGAACCGGATAGCGCCGGCCGGAAGCGGACAAAACGACCTGAGGCCCGCAAACCGGGAGCGCAGCCCGGCCGGAGAATGGCATTGAAATAAAAGGTATAAGTCTACCTGGGCAAAAACAACAGTGCCGGAAAAGATTCCTCTGAAGCATCCAAGCTTTGCAGGAATCATTTCCGGCACCGTCGTTCTTATAATCGGCAGGTATGACCGGCCGGAGCTGCCGGAAAAAACATACCTTATTCTTCGGCCTCCCTTTCGTCGTTATGCTAAGGTTCCGGTTTCCCCAACCAGCTACAGATCGTTTCCAGGTAATAGGCGTCCGTCTGGTCGAAGTCTGAAAGCCGGTCGCTGTCGATGTCGAGCACCGCCGCTACCCGGCCTTCCCGGAATACCGGCACCACGATTTCCGAACGCGAAGCCGAATTGCAGGCGATATGCCCGGGAAAAAGATCGACATCCGGTACGATCAACGTGCGGGCTTCTTTCCAGGCGGTTCCGCATACACCTTTCCCGTATCGGATACGGGTGCAAGCTACCGGCCCCTGGAAAGGACCTAATACCAGTAGCCCGGCGGTTTCTCCCGCAGCTTCCCCGGCGGTTTCTCCGGTGGTCCGGCCGGCTATCTTTCCGGTGGTTTTCGCCGTAGCTTTTTCCGCGGCTTCTCCGGCAGGATTTCCCGTCGACTCTCCGGCCGTTTCCCCGGCAACTACCCTATAGAACCCTACCCAAAAGAAACCGAAGGTCTGCTTCAACGCCGCGGCAGTGTTCGCCAGGTTGGCGATAAAATCAGGTTCGCCTTTCAAAAGACCGGCCAGTTGGGGCAGCAACGCCTCGTATTGCGTGGCTTTGTCGCCCTCTGCTTTGATTAATTCTTCAGCCATATTTAATTTATTATAAGAAAAGCAAAGGTAAAAATTAAACGGAAATATCCGTACCTTTGTTTCGGTTTTACGATCCCCCGTGAAGGGACGGCCGACGCGAAGCCGGCTCCCGGAGGGCTATTAAAAAAGATGATATGGCAAAAGAAAATTCTCCACTTGTTTTAGGAACCGAGCCGATCGGCAAGTTACTCACCCAATACGCCATTCCCGCTATTATCGCTATGACGGCCTCTTCGCTCTATAACATGGCCGACAGTATCTTTATCGGCCACGGCGTCGGCCCGCTGGCTATTTCCGGCTTGGCGCTCACCTTTCCCTTGATGAACCTGGCGGCCGCATTCGGCTCGCTCGTGGGGGTAGGAGCCTCTACGCTGGTAGCGGTGAAATTAGGCCAGCGCGATTACGAAGGAGCCAACAACGTATTGGGCAACGTATTGGTGCTGAACGTGATTCTGGGCATCGCCTTTACCTTTATCTTTCTCTGGGAGCTCGACCCCATTCTCTATTTCTTCGGCGCAAGCGAACATACCATCGGGTATGCCCGCGATTATATGCAGGTGATCCTGCTCGGCAATGTAGTAACCCATATGTATCTCGGGTTGAACGCCGTGCTGCGCTCGTCCGGATTCCCGCGGCTGGCCATGTATGCCACGCTGGCCTCGGTAGTCATCAACTGCGTGCTTAACCCGCTGTTTATTTTCGGCTTCGAATGGGGCATCCGCGGCTCGGCGGTGGCTACCGTTATCTCGCAGGTTATTTCGCTCACCGGACAATTTATCCACTTTGCCCGCCCGAGCCAGTTGCTGCATTTCCGCCGCGGCATTTACCGGTTGCGCTCGGAAATCGTGAAAGGCATTCTCTATATCGGCCTCTCGCCTTTCCTGATCAACTTGTGTTCCTGCCTGATTGTGATTTTAATTAACCGCGGTTTAAAAGAATACGGCGGCGATATGGCCATCGGAGCTTACGGCATTGTAAACCGCATCGTCTTTTTATTCATCATGGTTATTATGGGATTCAACCAGGGCATGCAACCTATTGCCGGATACAATTTCGGCGCCCGGCTGTATCCCCGCGTCACAGAGGTGACCAAGCTGACGATGTGGTGGGCCATCGGGGTGGCTTCGTTCGGGTTTCTGCTTTGCCAGCTTTTCCCCTCCCTGATCGTGCGCTTGTTTACGAGCGACGACGAACTGATCCGGGCGGCCGTTTTCGGGCTGCATATCGTATTTGCCGTATTCCCCATCGTGGGTTTCCAGATGGTGGCCACCAACTTTTTCCTCTCTATCGGCATGTCGAAAAAGGCTATCTTCCTTTCGCTTACCCGGCAAATGCTTTTCCTGATCCCTTTCCTGCTTATCCTTCCCCGCTTTTACGGCACCTTGGGAGTATGGATCAGCATCCCCCTGGCCGATACGGTGGCTACCGCGGTAACAGCCTGGGTGCTGGTGAACCAGTTCCGCCAATTCCGCCGGCAACCGGCTTAAAAAGAGCCCGCATTTCGAGTTGGAAAAAAGCGGGTTTTCCGGATTTTTTCGTATGTTTGTAAGGTTAGGGCCCCTGTGTGGCGGGGTAGGCAACCGCCGGCGCAAGGCCTGAACGAAGTTGTGAATCATTAAATGCGAAAGCGAATATGGAAAACAAGATTATCATAACGATCGGACGGCAATTCGGCAGCGGAGGCCGGGAGGTAGGGCAGAAGTTGGCCAAAGCCCTCGGCATCGGCTATTACGATAAGGAACTGATGGCGGTAGCCGCCCGGGAAAGCGGGCTGTGCCAGGAGGTATTCGAAAAAGCCGACGAACGGGCTTCGAGCGGATTATCCTATGCCTTTACGATGGGTTATTCGTTTATGGGGATGTTCACCCCTTATACCGACATCTTGTCGAACGACGGATTGTTCAAGTTTCAGAGCGACGCTATCCGGAAACTGGCCGAAACCGAATCCTGCGTGTTGGTGGGCCGTTGCGCCGATTATATCCTTCGCGACGATCCGGCCTGTTTGAGTTTCTTTATCCACAGCAGCCTCGAAAACCGCATTCAGCGTATCGTGCAGCGGCAGGAGATTACCGTCGAACAGGCAAAAGAATTGCTGGTGAAAACCGATAAATCGCGCGCCGCTTATTACAATTATTATACCAACAAAGCGTGGGGAGTAGCCTCGTCGTACAATTTTTCGATCGATGTCTCGGTGTTGGGAGTAGAAGAAACGGTCACTTTTATGAAGATGTTTATCGATCGCCGCCAGGATCTGCGTCCGCCCCATTTCGGATAAACGACCGGAAAAAACAGAAAAACAATCCCTCCTTCCACTACATTGTTAGCCGAAGTTTTCGTATCTTCGCCGCCGACTTATCATAGGGGTGCCTTACTATACGGGCTGAGATCATACCCATGGAACCTGCTTCGGGTAATGCCGGCGAAGGGAATAGGTAGAAACCGACGAAAGGGGAGCTTTGCCTCTATGTGCTCTCCGATTTGTAAACTCTAATTTTATATTGTAGTATGGAACAGATTGTTTCGACAGGAATTATCGACGCTTATTTTGCCAAGCTGAAAAACAACTTGTCTGTCGATGTAGCCATTGTGGGGGGAGGCCCCTCAGGTATCGTGGCGGCGTATTATCTGGCGAAAGCCGGCAAGAAAACGGCTCTATTCGACCGCAAGCTGGCCCCCGGCGGCGGCATGTGGGGAGGCGCGATGATGTTCAACGATATTGTGGTGCAGCAAGAGGCGATGCCTATCGTAAAAGAATTGGGCGTCAGCTACCACGACGCAGGCAACGGTACCTATATTATGGATTCGGTACATACCACTTCGGCGTTGATTTATCAGGCTACCAAAGCCGGAGCTACCATTTTCAATTGTTATTCGGTGGAAGACGTGGTTTTCCGCAACGATGCCGTGGCCGGCGTAGTGGTGAACTGGGCGCCTGTCATCCGCGAAGGAATGCACGTCGACCCGCTTACCATTATGGCCAAGGCCGTGTTGGAAGGTACGGGTCACGATTGCGAGGTGGCCCGCACGGTGGCGCGTAAGAACGATATTAAACTGAATACGCCTACCGGAGGCGTCATCGGCGAACGTTCGCTGAATGTGGAGTTGGGCGAGCAGACCACGGTGGAAAATACCAAGGAAATTTATCCCGGCCTTTTCGTTTCCGGCATGGCCGCCAACGGCGTGAGCGGCAGTTTCCGGATGGGCCCCATTTTCGGCGGCATGCTGATGAGCGGAAAAAAGGCGGCCGAATTGATTTGCGCCAAGCTGGACGCGTAACCTGCGGCCGGTAGCGCGGAGGCCGGAAAACCGGCCTGTTCCTCCCCCCCCCCCGCGCTTTTCCGTATCGGATGGCAAGCCCCGGTTCTTGCCCCGACGAAGGGGGGGCCGACCGCCTGCCGGGCTGAAAATAAATTAACGGGTAAAGCAAGAAATGGAAAAATGCTTTACCCGTTATTTTTTTATCCTGTATGCTGTGGGAAGGAAGGACTGGGGAAGAAATCATAACCCCCGGGAAATGCGGCAACGCCCTCTCGTCCCTACCGTTTCTATCATTTGTCGATAGCTATCCCACTTGCCGGGACGATTGTGGAAGAAGCCGGCAGAAGCCTGTCGGAGGGCTGGAAGCGAATCCCCGAAAAAGAAGTGTCCCCGGCGGGGGTTATTGTCATTTTTTTCCTGCACAAAAAAAAGCGTCGGCATCCAATCCGGACTTCATAGGCAAGAAATGAAAAATGGATGCCGGTGAAATTTCAATTGGATGCCGATGAAATTTCCAGCGCATCGCAGTGTATTTTTCGGCAAGCTTTATCTTGTTGATAATCAGACTTCTATACTAAGCCTTGCAAAAAGGGGATTTTCAGCCGGACTTATTGTATTTTTTTCCGATAAAATGCTTCCTCTTTCCCTCGCTTTCCGGGGCGAGCGGGTATAGGCCCGCGCCCCGTTACCGACCGCATAAGCCCGTTATTTCCCGTATCCAGGGGATCACATGCTCCGCTTTGAAATAATGATTCTTCGGATCGACATTCACCATCCGGGAATACGTATCCCGGTCGATTCCCTGGGGCAATACCTGCCGGTCTTCCCTTTTTTCCGGTTCGGCAAAGGCCTGGTAATGATAGAAAGTGAAATTCTCGGGTTTATCCGCCAACGCGTAGGCTTGTCCGACCAGCCGGAAATCCCGGTCGAGGCCTCCTTCGGTGCAAATCACCGGGCGGGGAGCCAGGGCGGCTACCAGATCCGGAAAATCGAATTGACGCAGAAAGCCGGGTATAAGATGCGAAATATCGTTCGGCCACGCACGTCTGCCCAGGCTGTCGGGACGTGTCATCACCAAGGCGCGTTCGCGGGTACGACAGAGAAAATCGTTATACACGAAAGCATAAATGGAAGCATCGAGGCAGCCCAACGCCATCAACATCTCCGTACCGAAGGAAAACCCGCTTACGATCAGCCGGTCGGGCCGCATGGCGGGTTGCCGTTTCATCCAATCCAGTATATGCCGGTCGATGTAGGAGGCGTATCCCAGGTAGCTCCAATCCATTTCCAGCAAAGCGCGGGCCAAGGCGGGATAGTCGTACGGGCCGTGGCCGGCCAGGTTTTCCAAATCGGCTGCTTCGCCGCTGCCGGGGTTATCTACCGCTACCGCTACCAGCCCTTGTTTGGCGTACAGCCGGGCCATCGCGTTGCGGCTGGGTGCGGTGAGGGCGGTGTCAGGCAACAGCCGGCTTCCTTCCGGTTCGCCGGCCAATTCCTCTTTTGTACCGCCCCATCCCGGAATACATAAGACTGCCGGAGCAGGCCGAGCGGCATCTGCGCCGTCGGGAACCAATACCAGATAGGGAACGACGGCGCCGGGCAGGGGATAGGCTTCCCATTTCTCGATCCGGTAACCGTCGCGTTGCCGGACGAAAAGGAGGGCGGGAGCCGGAAGATCGGGCAGAGCGGGGTGTTTCATGAAAGCCTGCATGGTTTCTTTCACTTGGTGTTGCCAGACGGGAAAATCGGTAGCGTTCAGGGAAGGCCGGAAAGCAAGGGCCGGTTCTTCCTGCTGCATCCACCTCTGTACGATGGCGCGAGAGGCGGTGAAACGTCCGTCGGCACGGTCGGTTTCGAAGGTGGAGTGAGCGGCCGGATCGAAGGCATGCTGAGCGGAAGCGGCGGCGGAAATCCATAGCCAAAAAGAGAGCAGATGTTTTTTCATATGGATCGAGCGGTTTAGGAATGAATAGGGAGGGAAAGATACGGTTTTTTTCTTTTTACGGCAAATTCATTTCCGTTGTTAGGAGAGTCGGAAAATTCTACCTATCTTTGCTTCACCTAAACGAAGATAGGCTTCGCCCCGGCAAGATCGAAGCAAAGTTTGCTTCTGCCTTCGGTTCGTGCTATCTCCGCCTATGGACAGTATGGAGAAGAAGAAACAAGTCATACGCTATACCCTGCTTTTGGCCGGTCTGATGATGCTGATTTCGGTTATTATGCCGCATCATCATCACAGTAGCGGCATGCCTTGTTATAAGCCGCTTGCCGAGGCCCACCATACCCCCGACTCCCATAGCCCGGGGTGCGAGGGGCACAACCTGGCCTTTTTAACCTCCACCCATTCGGATCAGACCGACCTGGCATCGATCCATTATTTATTTCCGCTTTTTGTTTTATACGATTATATCTATCCTCCCGAGCCAGCCCTTGTGGAACTATTCTTCGGTCGCGAAAGGGACGTGTATATCGAATCGCTGCACGATACCTGGATCGCCAGGGCTTCCGGATTGCGAGCCCCGCCATTGGTGTGAAAATTACCGTTGTTTTTATGTAAACGAGGCTATCCGGCAAACCGGATCACTTCGTTTGCGGTTACATTATTATTCACCCAATCACACCATTTGTAAATGAAAAAAATAATTTGGACGGGGGTACTCTGTACCTACCTGATGGCCGGTTGCGCCGGCCAGACTGCCCGCCAGGAGCAGGACGAACACGACCATGCCCGGGAAGCCGTGCACGACCATGACCACGACCACGAAGCCGAAGGCCATGATCACGAAAGCGAAGAAGCCCACCGGCACAACGACGGCCACGACCATAGTCATGAACACGAAACCGGAGGCACGCATCCCGGCGAGATCGTTTTTAAAAAGGCCCTGGCCGAAGCCGTCGGCTTGCAAACCGAGACGGTAGAGCCGGGTGCGTTTGTAGAAGTGATTAAAACCACCGGTCGTATTATGACGGCCCAGGGCGACGAATCGGTAGTAGTAGCTACCGTGCCCGGCATTGTAAGTTTCGGCGCCTTGTCGTTGGTAGACGGTACGGCCGTTCGCAAAGGGCAAACCCTGCTGAACCTGGCCTCGAATACCCTTTCCGACGGCGACTATGCCCTCAAAATAAAACTTACCTACGAAACCGCCCGCAAAGAATACGAGCGGATGAAACAATTGGTGGGCGATAAAATCGTGTCTGCCAAAGATTTCGAGCAGGCCCGGCTGGCTTATGAAAACGCCAAGGCCGCTTACGACGCCGTGGCCGGCAAATCTTCCGCCCGCGGGGTAGCCGTCGTGGCGCCCCTGAACGGGTACTTGAAAAACCTGCAAGTAAAGGAAGGCGATTATGTAGCGGTAGGGCAACCGCTGGCCACGATTTCCCAAAACAACCGCCTGGTGCTACAGGCCGATGTGTCGGAAAAATATTTTCAATCCCTCCCGGCCGTTCGTTCGGCCAACTTCCGTACCCCCTACGATAACCGGTTGTACCGGCTCGACGACCTGCACGGACGCTTATTATCCTACGGAAGAGCTTCCGATGCCAATTCCTTTTATATTCCCGTCACTTTCGAGTTCGATAACAAAGGAGCGGTTATACCCGGTTCGTTTGTGGAAATCTACCTGCTTGCCGCTCCGTTGGAAAACGTAATCAGCGTGCCTGTTTCGGCTTTGATCGAAGAGCAAGGCATTTATTCCGTCTACATTCAGCTCGACGAAGAAGGCTATCAAAAACAGGAAGTGACGCTGGGGGCCGACAACGGAGCCGAAGTTCAGATCCTTTCGGGCCTGCATCCCGGCGACAAGGTAGTTACCAAAGGCGCTTACCAGATCAAACTGTCGGCGGCTTCCAACGCCATCCCGGCTCATTCCCATCAACACTAATAAATACCGGATGTCATGTTGAATAAAATTATCTATTATTCGCTCCACAACCGGCTGGTAGTGTTGGTGTGCGCGGTTTTGTTGATGATAGCCGGTACCTATACCGCTTTCCATACCGATGTTGACGTATTTCCCGATCTGAATGCTCCTACGGTGGTTATTATGACCGAGGCCAGCGGGATGGCTCCCGAGGAAGTAGAACGGCTGGTTACGTTTCCGGTAGAAACGGCGGTGAACGGCGCCATGGACGTGCGGCGCGTTCGCTCTTCTTCCACTACCGGCTTTTCGGTGGTATGGGTAGAATTCGATTGGGGCACGGATATTTACCGGGCGCGCCAGATCGTGTCGGAGAAGCTGGCGGTAGTCGGCGAAAGCCTGCCTGAAAATGTAGGCAAGCCCACGCTGGGGCCCCAATCTTCCATCCTGGGGGAAATGATGATTATCGGCCTCACGGTCGACAGTACGAAGGTGGCCGGCGAAGTGCCTACTACCCAAATGGATTTGCGTACGATAGCCGACTGGACGATCCGGCCGCGTTTGCTTTCCACCGGAGGCGTGGCGCAGGTAGCCGTTATCGGAGGCGATATAAAGGAATATCAGATTTTGCTCGATCCGGGCCGGATGAAGCATTACGGGGTGACGCTCGACGAGGTGTTGACCGTTTCGCGCAATATGAACCGCAATGCCAACGGAGGCGTGTTGTATGAGTACGACAACGAATACATTATCCGCGGTATTCTTTCCACCGACAAGGTAGAAGAACTGGCCAAAAATGTGGTGAAGACCGTGAATAACATGCCCGTCATGCTGGAGAATATTGCCACGGTAAGGGTAGGAGGCAAAAGCCCCAAATTGGGTACGGCTTCCGAGCGTACCCGGCCGGCGGTATTGATTACCGTCACGAAGCAGCCCAATACGAGTACCATCGAACTGACGGAGAAACTCGACGGGATTATGGCCGACTTAAAGCAGACGCTGCCCGCCGACATACAGGTTTCGACCGATATTTTCCGTCAGAGCCGCTTCATCGACAGTTCGATCAACAATGTAAAGAATAGCTTGTTCGAGGGAAGTTTCTTCGTCGTCATCGTGCTTTTCCTTTTCCTGATGAATATCCGTACCACGGTCATCTCGCTGGTAGCCCTGCCGCTTTCGCTGCTCGTTACCATCATGGTATTGCATTACCTGGGAATGACGATCAATACCATGAGCCTGGGCGGTATGGCCATCGCCATCGGTTCGCTGGTCGACGATGCCATCGTCGACGTGGAGAACGTATATAAGCGTATCCGGGAAAACCGGTTGCTGCCCCCTCCCGAGCAACGCTCTATCCTCGAGGTGGTATTCGATGCCTCCCGCGAGGTGAGGATGCCGATTCTGAATTCCACCTTGATCATTGTGGTCAGTTTCGTGCCGCTTTTCTTCCTGCACGGCATGGAAGGCCGTATGCTGGTCCCCCTGGGCATTGCCTTTATCGTTTCCCTGTTCGCCTCTACCGTGGTAGCCTTGACGCTTACGCCGGTACTTTGCAGTTATTTGCTGAAAGGGAAAAAACAACTGCTGCCTGCCCGTTTGCAGCCGGTCGGCTCTTCGGTGCCCGCCGGGCTTTCGCCGGCCGATCCTTCGTCGGCCGATCCTTCACCGGCCGATCCGGGTGCGGTCGATCCGGACGCCGCCGATCCGGATAGCCAAGACGCCGTTCGCAACGCCCGGCTCGACGCCGTGGGAAAATCTTTGCGCGAACCGTTCGTCAGCCGTCTGTTCAAGAAATGGTATCGATCCGCTTTGGTTTCGGCCTTGGCTCATTGGAAAATCGTTTTGGGTACGACATTGGTATTGTTTGCGGCAGCCCTCTTCGTCTTCTTTACCCTGGGCCGCAGCTTCCTGCCGCCTTTCAACGAAGGATCGTTTACCATCAACGTCAGCTCGCTGCCGGGCATTTCCCTGGAAGAATCCGACCGCATAGGACGCCGCGCCGAAGCCTTGCTGATGCAAGTGCCCGAAATCCGGACGGTGGCCCGCAAGACCGGCCGTGCCGAACTGGACGAACATGCCCTGGGCGTGAATGTATCGGAAATTGAAGCCCCTTTCCAACTCGAAGACCGGAGCCGCGACGAAGTAATGAACGACGTACGCCGCAAACTCTCGGCCATCAGCGGGGCCAATATCGAGATCGGCCAGCCTATTTCCCACCGTATCGACGCCATGCTGTCGGGCACGGAGGCCAATATCGCGATCAAATTGTTCGGCACCGACCTGAACCGGATGTTTGCCATCGGCAACGAAATAAAGGCCGCGATCCAAAGCATCCCCGGCGTAGTCGACCTGACGGTAGAACAACAGATCGAACGGCCGCAACTCACGATTACCCCCAAACGGGAATTGATGGCGAAATACGGCATCTCGCTTCCCGAGTTTGAAGAATATATCAACGTAATGCTTAGCGGCGAAGTAGTCAGCCAGGTATACGACAACGGAAAAAGCTTCGACCTCACCGTCAAGACCTCGGATGAAAGCCGGGCCACGATGGAAGACATCGCCAATCTGATGATCGACGCCGGCGACCGGAAAGTGCCCCTTAGCTACGTGGCCGACGTCCGTTCGGTAAGCGGGCCGAATACCATCAACCGGGAAAACGTGCAACGGAAAATCGTGGTCAGCGCCAACGTATCGGGTCGCGACCTGCGCGGGGTGGTAAACGATATTCAACAGGAAGTGATTGAAAAAGTGGTATTGCCCGAAGGGTATCACATCGAATACGGCGGCCAGTTCGAAAGCGAGCAAGCAGCCAGCCGAACCCTTTTGTTCACCTCCTTCATGTCGTTGCTGGTGATCTTCCTCCTGTTGTACAACGAGTTTAAGAATGCCCGGGAAAGCGGGGTGATTTTGCTGAACCTGCCTTTGGCTTTGATCGGAGGCGTCTTTATCCTCTGGATTACCTCCGGCGAAATCAGCATTCCGGCCATTATCGGGTTTATTTCCCTTTTCGGAATCGCTACCCGCAACGGGATGCTGCTTATCAGCCATTATACCCAGCTCCGACGGGAAGGCTTAGGAGTGAAAGAAGCCGTGATGCAGGGCTCTCTCGACAGGTTGAATCCTATTTTGATGACGGCCCTCAGTTCCGCCTTGGCCCTGATCCCGCTGGCCCTGAACGGCGACCTGCCGGGCAATGAAATCCAGAGTCCGATGGCTACCGTCATTTTAGGCGGCCTGCTCACCTCTACTTTCCTGAACGGTTTTATTATCCCGATTGTTTATCTGTTAATGAATAAGAATAAGGAGCAATCTCTGTAAATATAGAAAACATGAAAGTTTGTCTGATTATACTTGCTTTCGCGTGGGCGGCAACCGGCGCGAAAGCCCAATCTTCCGTAGCCGGCGTGCTTCGCGAGATCGAACAGAATAACAAAGAGTTGCAGGCCAATCAGCAATTGACCGACGCCGGCAAATGGCAGGCCCGGACGGAAAACAATTTGCCCGATCCGTCGGTATCCTATGCCCACCAGTACGGCAACAAAGAAGGGATGGGTATCCAGGGCGAGCTTGTCGCCTCCCAATCTTTCGATTTTCCCCTGGTGTATGCCCAGCGCAGCAAATGGATAAAAGCCAAATCCACGGCTTTCGACCATCAATATGCCGAAGCGCGCCAACGTATTCTGCTACAGGCCAAAGAGGCCTGCCTCGACTTGATTCTGCTCAACCAGCAAAAGCAATTGCTGGACCTCCGCCGGACGAATGCCGAGCAACTTTCGGCCCTGTATGAAATGCGGTTGGAAAACGGCGATGCCAACATATTGGAAACCAATAAAATCAATCTGGAATTGCTGAATGCCAAAACCGAAGCGCGGATGAACGAAACCGCCCGGGTAGCCAAATTGCAGGAACTGGCGGCTTTGAACGGCGGAGTTCCCGTAGCGTTTGCCGATACCGTGTATAGTCCGGCCGATCTGCCTCTTTCCTTCGACGAGCTCCGGTTGGAAGCCATGCGTTCGAACGTGCAACTCTTGTCGCTCCGCAGCGAACAGGAAGCCGCCGAACGCCAGATAAAGGTAAGTAAGGCGATGGGATTGCCGGGCTTGGAGCTGGGATACCGTTTGAATACGGCCACCGGGGGCGATCGTTTCAACGGTTTCATCGTAGGGGTAAGCATTCCTTTGTTTTCCAACCGGCATAAAGTGCGGCAGGCCAAAGCCGAAAATCGTTCGGCCCGTTTGCAAGTGGAAAACACAGCCTTTACGGTCGAGAACGAGCTTCACTCGCTGTATAACGAGGCGGTGAACCTGAAAACTTCGATGGACGAGTATGAACGGGTGTTTCGTACCCAAAACAACCTGGCGCTTCTGAACAAGGCGATCCAGGCCGGCCAGATTTCGATGATTGAATATTTTGTCGACGTAACGACTTATTACCAGAGTATGCAAAACTATTTCCAGTTGCAGAACCAGTATCAGAAGGTAATGGCTCAGTTATACCGTTTCCGGCTCTGATCCCTCCGGGTCGGGAAGATTGCTTCCTCCCTCCGGTTTTTCCGGAATCTCCTTTATCCGGCCTTTTTCTCAAGAGGGCCGGTAAAGGAGATTTCTTAGTTTATGTTTTCTATCTTCTCCTTATTCAATGGCTTAACCCGGTTTTCGGATTGTCTGTTTTCAGAAAACGATACTTTTTGCCTCCGAAATTTGGAAATTAACGGTATTTGTTTTACTTTTGCACTCGAATTAAGGACAAGAGAACATTCGGATGAAGTTTACCGAATCTCTTTCATTTCTTGGAAAGGTGGCAGAGTGGTCGATTGCGGCGGTCTTGAAAACCGTTGAACCGAGAGGTTCCCGGGGTTCGAATCCCTGTCTTTCCGCAGAATTGCCGGATATAGGATGCCGGTAAACGAACAGAAACCTACAAATCGATGATTTGTAGGTTTTTTTTGTTTGTCCGGCACGTACTTCACCGGCGAAATCGCTTTCCCCTGGGAAGCAGAAATTACCGGCAGAAGAGCCCCGGCGGAAAGATAGTCTCTTCTACGCTCAAATTCTGAAAATCTCACCCAAAAGTTGTATTTATAAAGGAAGAACAGGCCGAGCCCTTGCTATGCAAACCCTCCTATCTCTTTTAAAGAGATGGCTTATGCGGCACAGAAGGCTGCTTCGGTTCCTGTTGTTGAGGCAGGTCGTGACCGGCATAAAGAAGGAAGGGAAGGATGCGGAGGTTTATCTCGGCTTTTCCTTCCCTTACTTTGTGATTCGGTTTTATAACGGAGTTTCTTCGTCCTCTATCCCTGTCATATGTACCGGTGTTTTCGGCAGGCTGGCACCTCCTGCAAGAGCCGCCATTTCATTTTCAGTAAGTTCGTAGCTTACTTTTTTTGTCATTGATTCAGTTTTCATAAGATTGTTTTTGTGGGTAATGAATGGTAAAAATAATCCAAAAAATAATATTTACCTGCCATCCCTGTGTATTTTTTTAGCCGTGGCGGTCATGTTTTTCCGGGAAAATCCTTTTTGGGGAAGGAAAGACAATCATAGAGTCCGGAATAACAGGGGAGAGAAGCTAAATAAGATGAGCGCCTACTGCCGCATTAAGAATCTACGGGAAAAAATAATAAATAAAAAGCAAAAATAATTCCTCTTTTTGTAGTAAGATTCAAAAAAAAGACTATCTTTGCACCGCAATTCGGAAGAAGCATACCGATTGCCGTTTATATATTGGAGAGATGCTCGAGTGGTTGAAGAGGCACGCCTGGAAAGCGTGTAAACCCCTAAAGGGTTTCGCGGGTTCGAATCCCGCTTTCTCCGCAGAAATATTTTAGATAAAAAAGAGGTGAATACGTAAAAAGCCCTGCAATAAATTCCTATTGCGGGGCTTTTTCGTGATTTTCCGGCCGGAGGGGGACGGAAAAAGGGTGTTTTTGGGAACAATTCCCGTATCAGTGCTTATCCCATCTTCCCGTACCCTTCTATCCTCTCCGCACAAATGCGTTTTGTAATGGCTCTGAGTAATTCCGCTTTCGGAACCAGCGCGTCCATATCCTCTTTGGTCACTTTGAAATGAGGATTATAGCGGGCATCCACATAGGCCGCCTTCAGCAGTGTAAAAAGCCGTTTCTCTTCCGGGGTGTCTTGGGGAAATACGGCTTTCAATTCTTCCGAATACTTTTTGACGGAAGCCGATAGCTTTGACAGGTTATGCTGTTTGTTATTGCGCAGCGTAAAACTCAACCGGATGGCATAGTAGAAATTTTCGCACGATTGATGTAGCTGAAAGGATGCCATTACATACTCTTGTTTTGAATACGCATAGTGAGCTTGGTCTAAAAAACTAATTCCTTTTTTGAACTTCTCCTCAAAATATTCCTGCGCCTGCGCTTTTATTTCCTCGAAGTCAAGCTTTCTTCTTCTGGCTAATTTGTATTTGCCGCTGTCGAATAGCAAGATGCCTTCTTCTTTGATCTGGGT
>DBFWLD010000045.1:0-151862 GCA_048465615.1 Tannerellaceae bacterium | reverse complement strand
TATCTAGTTTTTTAAGAAAGGGTTTTGAACTTAACCTAACAACCTTAATAAGAGCTTTTATATTATTATACAGGTCTAGGTTCAAAACAAGCCGAGAGTCCATTTATGTAAATGAATCTATCTTTCACTGGCATGATCGGTTCACTCTCGGCTTCCCTTTCATTTATGCTACAAATCTATTGTTTCTTTTTTATCTTTCCTATTACGATGTAAATCTAAGGTATCTTTCCTATTACGATGTAAATCTAAGGCCGGCATGAAATCGGAATTACACTGCGATGAATTTTCCGCCTTTTGCAATATACTGACAATCAATATGTTGCAATCCCGGTGTTTTACTCCTTCCAAGCCGGGAGACTTATTGTATTTTTTTTCTTTTCCTGTAATAAAAAAGAAAGAAGATAGGACAAGGAAAAGAAGCCGGGGCTGCCTCTTGCCCGGAGGCGCTTTTCCTAGGGTTTCTCCGCCTGTTTTCTCACTATTTCTCTATCTTTTTACCCTTCTGTTTCTCCTTTATCTCTCCGCTTCCTCCCCTTCTTACCTTCCTGCCAAGCATAAAAAAAGCCCGCAATCACGGGCTTTCTTTATCTGGAAAATAAATTCCTCTCTATCTTATCGTTTCTCTCTCGTCAGCTCAGCCGATATAAGTTTCCATAAACTTGGCCTGGGGGGAAGGAGAAATCGTTACGTTTTCCGTATCGGCCGGAATCAATACCGTCTGGCCCTGATGAACGAAAATCTCGTTTCCTTTATTATCGCGGATCGACGCTTGGCCGCCCATGCAGATATATACCACAAACGAATCCAATTCGGAGAAGTCGCGTACCATCATCGTATCCAGATCGAGCAGATTGGTCGTAAAATACTTGCAATCGGCCAGTTCTACCGTGGCGTTGGTATGTGCCTTGTAATGGGTGCGGTAGTCGGGATAGAGCGTATAGTCGATGGCGTCTTTGGCCAGCTCCGTATGCAGTTCGCGGCCGTTGCCGTTGGCGTCCTTGCGATTGTAATCGTAAATACGATACGTGATGTTACTGGTTTGCTGAATTTCGGCAATGAAACAGCCGGCGCCGATGGCATGCACGCGTCCGGCAGGCAGGAAGAAGACGTCGCCTTCGCTCACCTCATACCGTTGCAACACGTCCATAATGGTATTGTCTTCCACGCGTTTCACATATTCGTCGGCATCGATCTGCTGCGAAAAGCCCGAGTAGAGGGCGGCACCCGGGGCGGCTTTGATGACATACCACATTTCGGTTTTTCCGAACGAATTGTGGCGTTTTTTAGCCAACTCGTCGTCGGGGTGTACCTGGATGGAAAGGTTATCGCGGGCATCGATGAATTTAATCAGCAGCGGAAAAGTGCACCCGAACCGGTCGATCACCTTCCGGCCGAGCAGCTCGCCGCCGTAGGTGCGGATCAGCTCGTCAATCGATTTGCCTTCCAGCGCGCCGTTTTCCACAATGGAAAAATTGCCTTCCACATGCGAAAGTTCCCAACTTTCGCCGATGCCGTCTTGTACCGGGGTGATCCCTTTGAAGGGACAAATATCCGAGCCCCCCCAAATCACCTTTTTGAGGATAGGCTTAAAAGTCATTGGATATAACATACTGATGTGTTTTTGTTTATAATTATTATTTTACTTTCGCCGGCTTTACTTTCCGCAAAACCACCGCGCTGCGGGCGGGGATATACAGTTTGAGCCATTCTTTTTTATCTTTTTTATACAGCGGGTCGAATTGGGTGAGGTGCCGGATACTGTCGTCGGAAAGGCCGAACCCGCCGAATTCTTTGGCATCGGTATTAAGCACCACTTCGTATTCGCCCTTGGGGACGAGGAAACCGTAATCGGTAAACGACTTGGTAGGGCTGAAATTGTATACGAACACCAGGTCCTTGCGCATATAGGCCAGAATCTGGTCGCCGTCGTTGTCCCATACTTTCTGTATCGGCGTGTTCTGGAAATTCTTCATGCCGCCGATCAGTTCCAGCATGGCGCGGTCGAAGTCGCCCAGGTAGTGGTATTTCAGATCGGGATTATCCACCAGATCCCATTGCCGGCGGGCATATTTATACGACCAGCCGTTGCCTTCGCGCGGGAAGTCGATCCATTCGGGATGTCCGAATTCGTTGCCCATAAAGTTGAGGTAGCCGCCGTTGATGGTGGAAGCCGTCACCAACCGGATCATCTTGTGCAGGGCGATGCCGCGGTCTACCATGAAGTTGCGGTCGTCTTTCTGCATATGCCAGTACATCTCGGCGTCGATCAGGCGGAAGATAATCGTCTTGTCGCCTACCAGAGCCTGGTCGTGGCTTTCGGCGTAACTGATTGTTTTTTCGTCGGCCCGGCGGTTGGTGGTTTCCCACCAGATGGAAGAGGGATGCCAGTCTTCGTCTTTTTTCTCCTTGATGGTCTTGATCCAGTAGTCGGGGATATTCATCGCCATCCGGTAGTCGAAGCCGTAGCCGCCGTCTTCATACTTGGCGGCCAAGCCGGGCATTCCGCTTACTTCTTCGGCAATGGTGATGGCGTTTTTGTTCACTTCGTGAATCAGCTTGTTGGCCAGGGTGAGGTAGGCGATGGCGTCGCCGTCCTGATGGCCGTTGTAATAGTCGGCGTAATTGCAGAAAGCTTCGCCCAGTCCGTGGCTATAGTAAAGCATGGAGGTGACGCCGTCGAAACGGAAACCGTCGAACTTATATTCTTCCAGCCAGAATTTGCAGTTGGAGAGCAGGAAATGGAGTACTTCGTTTTTGCCGTAATCGAAGCAGAGCGAATCCCAGGCCGGGTGTTCGCGGCGGTCGCCGGTCAGGAAATACTGGTTGTACGATCCGTCGAAACGGCCCAATCCTTCCACTTCGTTTTTCACGGCGTGGCTGTGCACGATGTCCATGATCACGGCTATGCCCATGCCGTGGGCTTCGTCGATAAGCTGTTTCAGCTCGTCGGGCGTGCCGAAACGGGAAGAAGCGGCGAAGAAGCTGCTCACGTGGTAGCCGAAGGAGCCGTAATAGGGGTGTTCCTGAATGGCCATGATCTGGATGGCGTTATAGCCGTCTTTGGCCACGCGGGGCAATATTTTTTCGCGGAATTCGTTGTACGTGCCCACTTTTTCTTCGCTCGTCCCCATGCCGATATGGCATTCGTATATCAAAAGAGGCGCCGTATTGGGTTTAAACCGCTTGTTTTTGAATTTGTAAGGCTCGGCGGGGTTCCATACCTGGGCGCTGAAAATCTTGGATTGTTCGTCTTGTACCGCCCGGCGCGTCCAGGCCGGTATCCGTTCGCCCGAGCCGCCTTCCCATTCCACGAGCAATTTAAACAAGTCTTCATGGTGAAGCGATTCTTCGGCCAGGACGATTTCCCATACGCCGCCGCCCAGACGTTTAAGTTTGTAATTTTCTTGTTTCTGCCATCCGTTGAAGGAGCCGATCAGGTAAATCGCGGTAGCATTCGGGGCCCATTCGCGGAACACCCATCCTTTTGTGGTTTTATGTAACCCGAAATAGAGGTATCCGGATGCCATTTCCGACAAGGTCGTCTTGCCGTTATTGGTCAGGCTCTTTTCCTTATCAATTACATATTGATACCGTCCTTCTATCGCGTCCTTGTAAGGAGACAGCCAAGGGTCGTTTTTGATCAGATTCAGCGAGTCCATGATAATTATATTATAGTTGGTTATCCTGCAAAGATAAAAGAAAAAACCATACGCTTTGACTTTATGGGTATATTTCTTATATTTGCAGCAAACCGTTATAAATGATGAGCAAGGGAGCAAAAAGCATAGCCTTTTATCTGATGATGATCGTCGTATTCGGATCGTTGATGTACTTTGTCGCCAAAGAGGGGGAAAGCCAACAAATCGATAGCGCGATTACTTCGGTGTACGAGGCCCCCCGCAACCTGGAAGAAGGTTTCACCCTGTTTTCCCGACTTTTATTCCATCACGTAGAGTCGCCTACCGGTATTCTGCTACTTCAGATTATTACCATTTTGCTTACTTGCCGCTTGTTCGGCTGGCTGTTTCTGAAAATCGGGCAGCCTACGGTAATCGGCGAAATCGTAGCCGGTATCGTGCTCGGCCCCTCCCTGCTGGGGCATTGGCTGCCGGAGGTTTCGCAGTTTCTCTTCCCGCCCGAATCGCTGGCCAACATTAATATATTAAGCGAGTTCGGATTGATTCTCTTCATGTTTGCCATCGGGATGGAATTGGATATTACCGAGGTGAGGAAAAAACTGAAAGAAACCATCTTGATCAGCCATACCAGCACGATCGTGCCGTTTTTTTGCGGAATGCTTACGGCCTACTGCGTTTATCAGACGTATGCCGACCGGGGGACGCCTTTTCTCTCGTTTGCCCTGTTTATCGGCATTGCCATGAGTATCACGGCTTTTCCGGTATTGGCCCGGATCATTCAGGAAAAGGGGCTGACGAAAACCCACCTGGGTACTATTTCCCTGGCCAGCGCGGCTAACGGGGATATTACGGCCTGGTGCCTCTTGGCCGTCGTGATCGCGATCGCGCAGGCCGGCACGATGCTGAGCGCTATTTACAACATTCTTTTTTCCATTCTCTATATTGCGTTCATGTTCCTGGCCGTCCGCCCGTTTCTGAGGATGATCGGCCATATTTATCATAACAAGGAAGTAATCGACAAAGGGCTCGTGGCGTTGATGTTCCTGCTGCTGATCACCTCGGCCTACCTGACTGAAATTCTGGGGCTTCACGCTTTGTTCGGCGCTTTTATCGCCGGGGTGGTGATGCCGGGAAACATCAAATTCCGGAAAATCATGACCGAGAAGGTGGAAGACGTTTCGCTGGCTCTTTTCCTGCCGCTCTTTTTCGTATCCACCGGGCTGAGGACGGAGATCGGGTTGCTCAACAGCGCAGAGCTGTGGTGGATGTGCGGTGTATTTACCCTGGTGGCGATTATCGGCAAGTTCGGGGGCGCTTTTTTATCGGCTCGTTTCGTAGGCGAAAGCTGGAAAGACAGTTTGTATATCGGGGCGTTGATGAATACCCGGGGGTTGATGGAGCTGGTCGTGCTCACCATCGGATACGAAATGAAGATATTGCCCCCTTCCATTTTCGTGATGTTGGTGCTGATGACCTTGGTTACCACATTTATGACCACGCCGCTGGTTTCCTTTATTAATTTCTGCTTCCGGGCGCACGAGAAATTGCAGGAAGTGAAGCATCGGGAGCCGGTGGAAGGGATATTCAAGGTATTGCTTTCGTTCGGGCGGGCCGGCAACGGACAGATTATGCTCGATGTGGCGCATCAGATGTTTTCCCACGGCCCCAACAAGCTTTCGCTCACGGCGCTTCATCTGACGGTAGGATCGGATGTGAATCCGTTGCATACCGACAATTTCGAAGAGGTAAGTTTCGGCCCCATCTTGTACGGAGCTAAAAAGCTGGGGATGCAGATACAAACGCGTTACGAAGTCTCGAACAATGCCGGCGCGGATATTTGCCAGATCGTGAATAACGAAGGGTATGACTTTTTGCTGGTAGGGGCCGGTATTTCGCTGAGCAACCAGCCCGACGACATGGCGGCTACTCAATACCGCGCTTCGTTTTATAACCGGTATTTCAAACGGTTGAAGGCGCCCGAATCCTGGTTTTACCCCGGAGCTTTGTTGAAGGATAAGACGAAAATGTTTATCGAGCAAAGTTGCTGTCCGGTAGGGGTGTTTATCAATCGCGGGTTCGTGAAAGCCACGAACGTGATTATCGTGGTGGAATCGGAAGAAGATCTTTTCCTGCTGGATTATGCCCGCACCTTGCTCAAGTCGACGCATGGGTCGTCGGCAGTGCTCAACAAGGCCAGCAGCACGACCCCCGGAAGCGAAAAAATGGCCGAGGCGATCCGGAATTACACCGAGTCGGTACGCCAGGCTGCGGTTTTGCCGGAAAAAGACCTGAGCGCGGAGCTTTTTGCCGGATTTAACTTTATGCTGATCAGTTACCACACCTGGAACGATGTGTCGGAACACCGGAAGAAGGCATTGCAGCGTATGCCTTCCACATTGATTTTAAGCAAGTAATGTTTTTATCTTGATTCGGGAAATTCCGAAAAAGAAGGGGAAAAAGAAATAGTCTCTTTTCTTTCCGCGCTCTATCTTCCCGGTCGGACAGAAAAGAGGCCTCCAAGCGGAAGGAGACGATTTTTCCACCAGGAGGCCGAATGCCTTTTCTTTCGCGGCCGGCGTTGCACAGCCCTTTTAAAACTCTTTTAAACCGACGAAATCACTTCTACCGAGCTGCGGCCGCTACCCGCCCGCAAGACGCGTACCTGCACGGGAATTCTTTCCGTCATCTCCTGCACATGGGAAATAACGCCGATTTTCCGTCCTTGCGTCCGCAAATTCTCCAATACGTCCATCGCTAGTCGGAGGGTTTCTCCGTCCAGCGAACCGAAACCTTCGTCGATAAAGAGGCTTTCTACCTTCATCCGGTTGGAGGAAAGGGAGGAAAGCCCGAGCGCCAAGGCCAGGGATACTAAGAATGATTCGCCGCCCGAGAGGCTGTGTACCGTCCGGATTTCATCGCACATATCGTGGTCGATCACCTGCAAAGCCAGGGTTTCGGGCACCCGCTCCAGCCGGTAACGGCGCGTCAGTTCGCGCAGTTGCACATTGGCATAACCCAGCAAGACATCCAGGGTGTATCCTTGCGCGATACGCCGGAATTTGCCGCCATCGGCGGAGCCGGCCAGTTCGTTCAGCTTGGCCCACCCTTCGGCGACCTTCCGGCTACTCTCCAACTCCGCCTGAAGGGCTGCCGCCTTTTGTTTATTTTCTACTTGCCGGCGCCAACGAAAAGCCGCTTCGGTTTTGCGTTTCGCGGCCGAAGCGAAAGCTTCATCCAGGGCAAGGCCGCCGGAAGTCTCGGCATAGGCGGCTTCGCAAGCGAGAAGAGCCGCCTGACGGCCTTTCCATTCTTCCGCGGCAGCGGCCAGGTCGGTCGACAATTGGCCTGCGCTTCCCCGGAATTGCTCGGCTTTGCCGGCTTGTTCGGTCTGTATCTGGGCTAATTGCAGCAAGCGCTTCCGGCCGGTTTCAGCCGTCTGTTTGTACGATTGTTCTACTTCGTCGGCCGAGCGGCCTTTCAATAAGCGGGCACGCCGGGCTTGAAGGGCTTCCGCCCGGCTACGTTTGCCGGCGGCGCGCTGTGTAGCCGCTTCATAGTGTTGTCCGAGCGACGACACGAACGATTCGTGCGAAGCGCAGTCGGCTTTCCAACCTTCCGCCCGGCGTTCGAGCTGTTGCAACTGCTCGCCGTTCTCTTTCCACTGCCGGCCGAAGTCGGTCAGGGTTTGGCGGAAAGCTGCCGGATTTTTCAGCCATCCTTCCTGCCAGACGGTATTTCCAAACAACCCGTCTACCGCTGCCAGCGACTTTCTAAATAATGCCTCTTGCTCGCCACGGGCTTCTTCCGCCCGCAAACGTTGCGTTTCCGCTAACTGCTGTCGGGTCTTCTGCTCGGCCAATTCTCCCTCGATCGAGGTTTGTTCTTTCTGCAAAGCCAGAAGTTGTTGCTGGCACCGGCCCCATTCCTGCTGCCGGGCGGCAAAAGCGGCGCGCCGGGCTTCTCCTTCTTCCAAACGTAAAGTGAGGGCGTCGATCCGGGTTTTGTATACGCCGGCCAGGCCTGCTTCCTTCCCGCTGGTTTCTCCCGGCATCCGGATATGGGCATCCCGGCCTGTGTTTTCCGGCCGGTTCCCCTCTTTTCCCGGCACCTTACCTTCCGGCCGGTTTTCTTCCGTCTCTGCTTCCTTATCATTTTCCGGCCGGTCTATACTTTCCGCTCCCGGTCCTTCGGCAGCCTCAACCGCAGGGTGATGCAAGCTGCCGCAAACCGGGCAAGGCACACCTTTCTCCAGCCTACGCCGCAACTCCCGGATGTCTCCCCGGGCTTGTTCCACCAGCAACCGCTCGCGTTCGGCACGGATCTTTTCCAGCTCTTTTTCCAGCGCGGCCAAATCAGTTTCCCGACAGGATTGTTCCAAACGGCGGCAAGCGGCTTCGGCCTCGTGCAAAGCCGTCCGGCGCGCTGCCAGCACCCGGCCGATGCGGTCGATCTCCCGTCTGAGGTCTTCCCACTGCTTGCGCACCTGTCGTACCTCTTTTTCCGCTTTTTCCATCCCCTCGCGGGCAGCCCCCGCCGCGTCCAAATGCAATAGCAAAGCTTCCGACCGGTCGGCTACCGCTTCTTTCTCTTTATATTTTTCCCGCCAGGTGGTGAGGCGTGCTATCTCGGCTTCGCCCTTTTGCCTGGTTTCCCGCAAACCGGCCAATTTCTGCCGGCCGGCTTGCCATTGCTCCCTTGCCTGTTTCTCAGCCGAGGCCGCTTCGCGGTATTCCCGGCAGGCCGCTTCTACTTGCACGTCGAGTTGGCGGGCCGCCTGCAACTCCGGTTGCAAAGCCGCAAAAGCCGCTTCCGCCTGTCGTTGCCGTTCTTCCTCGAGGGCATAAGCTTCTTTAGCTTTGCCCAACAGTTCCGTGGCCGCGGCCAGTTGTTCTTCCGCGCTTTTCAATTGCGCCGCCCGCCGGGCCTGTTGTTGCTGCGCCGCTTTGACGGCTTCCTGCAAAGCCTGATGCTGTGTTTTCACTTTTTCCAGCCGTTGCCATTCCTTTTCCGCTTCCGTTAAAGCCGCCTGCAAAGCCTTTTCTTCCGGCTCCGGCAACACTTCAATATCCCGGATGCGGCCGGCTATCTTTTCGTAGGTTTCTTTGGCGGCCTGATTGCGCGTATAAATTTCCCGGGAGATGGCCGAATAATGTTCCGTGCCCGTCAGCTTTTCCAGCAACGCGGCTTTTTCTCCTTGTTCGGCTTTCAGAAAAGTGGAAAAATCGTTCTGGGCCAATAGCACCGAGCGCGTGAACTGTTCGAAACTCAAGCCGATCAGTTCCACCAGGCGGCCTTGCAAATCGGATCGGCTTCCCCCCACTTCTTCTTCCTTATCCAGATTATACACCGTCAGGCAGGGGCTTTTCAGCCGTCCGTTTTCCTTGTCGCGCGCCCGGCTTACCGACCAGCGCGCCCGGTAACGGAAGCCGTTCACCGCCAGGAAGTCGGCTTCGGCATACCCCGAGGCCGTGCCGCGCCGCAAGAGGAAACGCGGATCGCTCTGGAGCAATACGTCGTCGTTCACATCCCGCAGTTTTACATTGTTCTCGCGGGCCACGTCCGTACGCGGCGTACGCCCGAACAAGGCCAGACAAAGGGTATCCAACAAAGTGGACTTGCCGGCTCCCGTAGGCCCCGCAATGGCAAAAATCCCCGCCGAAAGCAAAGGTTCTACCGTAAAATCGATGGCGAAATTTCCTTCCAGGGAAGCCATATTCCGCCCCCGGATCGCTAATATCTTCATACTGTCACCTCCCGTACTACCGCTGTAAACATTTCGGCGATCTCATCCGGCAGATCGCCCCCGTATTTCTGCCTGAAAGCATGTTGCAACATATCCAGCGGATCGATCCGCTGCAAATCGCCGTACGAAAACGCCGCTTCTTCGCCGGCTGCCTCGTGCTCCGGATATACCGGCACGATGGAAGTCAGCCGGACGGCTTTCTTTTCCAACGCCTCTTCCACCCGATGGCGGAAACCGGGATCGGGCTCGGCAAGCAACACCCTCACTTCCAGAAAAGGCCAGAAATCCTGCGGGCTGTCGCCGGGTTCGGGAAGAGCGGCCAGGCGGGTTAATACTTCCTGGGGCGGAACCGCCTTCTCGGGAATCCGCCAGAGCGGAACGGCCAGGGGAATATCCAAGGAGCATATTTCCGCCGGCGCGTCGCCGTCGAGCACCACTTCCACCACCTGGTGCCGGTAACGGGTTTCCGAAAAAGACATCGGAAGCGGGCTTCCGGCATACCGGATTTTCTCTTCCGCCCCTACCCGCTGGGCCTTGTGGATATGCCCCAGAGCGGTATAAGCCAACCCGGCAGGGAAGGTATCGGCGGCAACGGATTCCAAGCCGCCCATAATCACCCGCTCGCTCCGGTCGTCGGCCGAGAGTTCCGCGCCCGAGGCGTGCAGGTGCCCCATAGCAATCAAGACTTCGCCGGATTGCCGGAGACGGTCGGCATAGGCATAGAGCTCGCGGTACAGCCGGCCGACACCAGCCACATAGGTATCGGACGTTTCTTCCGCAGGCGGATAATCGCCCTGACGCAGAAAGGGAACCGCCAGGCACCATCCTTGCCGTTTGCCGGACCGGTCGCAAAGCGGACATCGCAAGGCGTCGAAATCGATGGTACCGTCGGCCTTCCGCCTGACATTTCCCACCACCCGAGTGCGGAACTCTTCAAACAGCGGGTTGGGCGCTTCCAACCGCACGGCCGAATCGTGATTGCCGGCAATCACCAGGATCTGCAAGCCGGGATTCAGCCGGTTGGCTTCGCTCAGAAAGTGAAAAAACCGGCGTTGAGCGGCTGCGGAAGGATTAGCCACGTCGAATACATCGCCCGAAATAAGCAGCACGTCGGTCTGCCGCTCTGTTAGCATCCCGGCAAGCCAGGTGAGGAATAATGCCTGCTCGGCATCGCGGTCGTAGCCGAAAAAAAGTTGTCCCAGATGCCAGTCGGCGGTATGAATGAGTCGTAATGCCATGATCGTATTTATATCGTATCGTTTATCGGTTCCTTTGTTTTCGCAACTTTCATCACTTCCGCTGCTTTCACTACTTTCATTCCTTTCATCGTTTGCACTGCTTCCGCCGCTTCCGTTCTTTTCATCGCTTTCATTGTCATACTTGCTTTAATTGCCGCTCAAAGATAAAGACAATCCGGCAATATAAAGACGGGGATTAGAATTAAAGTCCTATCTTTGCACGGTTCAACAAACGATAGAAGGATGAATTGGTTACTTGAAACCCTTCGCGAACCGACAATGATACAAGCAGTTGTAGTCATTTCGATCGTGGCGGCCGTGGGCGTTTACCTGGGCCGGCTGAAAATTTTCGGCATTTCTCTGGGCATTACTTTCGTATTCTTTGCCGGTATACTGGCCGGTCATTTCGGGATTGTGGTAAATAAAGATATGTTGACCTTTGCCCAGAATTTCGGATTAATTCTCTTCGTCTATACCCTCGGCTTGCAGGTAGGCCCCGGTTTTTTCGCTTCCTTGAAAAAAGGAGGCGTAGAGATGAACTCGCTGGCTTTGAGCGTTATCGCGCTGGGCTTGCTGCTGACGCTGGTCTTCCACTGGACTACCGGGGTATCCCTTCCCAACATGGTAGGGCTGCTGTCGGGGGCCGTTACCAACACCCCGGCCTTAGGAGCTGCCCAGCAAGCCTTGCTGCAAATAGACCCGGCCAATACCAAAGCCGTCACCGACATGGCCCTGGCCTGCGCCGTAGCTTATCCGCTCGGCGTAGTGGGCGTTATCCTGGCCATTATCCTGATGAAAGCCCTCTTCCCTACATCAATCGATGCAGCGCATAAGGAACCCAAAGATACCACGACCTATGTAGCCGAATTTCAGGTATGCAACCCGTCGATTTATCATAAAAGCATCCGCCAGATCATGCAACTGACGGAAAAACACTTCGTTATTTCGCGGGTATGGCGAAACGGCAAAGTGAGCATTCCTACCTCCGATACCCGGCTGGAACCGGCCGACCATCTGCTGATTATCTCCGTAAAAGCCGACGTAGAATCCATCAAAGTACTCTTTGGCGAGCAGGAAAACGTAGACTGGAACAAAGAAGATATAGACTGGAACGCCATCGACAGCCAACTGATTTCGCGCCGCATCGTCGTCACCCGCGACCGGGTAAACGGCGTAAAACTCGGCGCGCTCCGGCTGCGTAACCTATACGGCATCAACATCACCCGCGTAAACCGCGCAGGCATCGACCTGATCGCCTCCCGCGACTTGCGCCTGCAAATCGGCGACAAGCTTACCATCGTGGGCGAAGCCAATGCCGTGAACAACGTAGGGAAAATCCTGGGCAACGAAATCAAACGGCTCGACAACCCGAACCTGCTGGCCATTTTCGTGGGGCTCGGCCTAGGCGTATTATTGGGCGCGATTCCCATCTCGCTGCCGGGCATGAACACTCCCATCAAATTAGGCATTGCGGGCGGCCCCATTATCGTAGGCATCCTGATGGGCGCCTTCGGCCCCCGTTTCCACCTGACTACCTATACCACGCAAAGCGCCAACCTGATGATGCGCCAGTTCGGGATCGTGATCTACCTGGCCGGGCTGGGTATCGACTCGGGCGCGCATTTCTTCGAAACCGTTTTCCGGGCCGAAGGCTTGCTTTGGATCGGGCTGGGGTTCCTGCTCACCATCGTGCCGGTGCTTATCGTGGGCTTTATCGCCGCCCGGGCCTACAAGCTCGACTACGCTCATAATGTAGGGATGCTTTGCGGCAGCATGGCCAACCCGATGGCGCTCAGCTACGCCAATACGACGGTAGAGGGCGACGAGCCTTCGGTATCGTATGCCACTGTTTACCCCCTGTCGATGTTTATCCGCGTGATTTCGGCCCAATTGCTGATTATGCTGTTCACCTGAAGCGGGCAAAAAGGCTAAACAACGCGGACAAAGAGAACAGACCACCAGGCTTCCGGGCCGGACAACCACGTTTCCGCATCCGGAAGCGAACAAAATATGGGGCAAAACCCGGGACAAACGCAAAAAACCGGCTTGGATAGCCGCTAATATCTTTCATAAATTAATATCTTTGCTTCAAAACAAAACGATAGCTACCGACCGGAATGAACGAAACAATACTTAACGGACTACTGAACCTGTTCGCCATCTTCGCCGCATTGGCCAAAATCGAACCGGAGCGGGCACGGAAAGCCGTCAACACCTACCTTTCCAGCCATTTCGGAATCCGTTCCCATGCCGAATACCTCGAACTCTTCGACGAAACGCTCAGTATCTATACCGATCCCGAGATCGAGATCGACAAAGAACGGGTAATCCTAAACGTATGCACCCAACTCCAACCTAAGCTGATGGCGGAAGAACAACTGCTGCTGTTGCTCCGCTTTATGGAGTTTGCCCACGGCAATAGCGAGCAAGGCAGCCTCGACCCCTCTATTTTCCGCTCGATGGCCGCCATTTTTCATATCGACGACGCCACGTTTGCCGATATGCTGGCTTTTGTAGCCGGCAGCCCTTCGGAAGCCATCCTGACCATTTCGGCGGCTCCCCAGGCCCCAGCCGGGGAAAGAGAAAAAGAAAACCATATTTCCCGGAAAGGCCTGGAAGGGGAAATCCGCGTAATGCAACTCAAAAAAGCCGACCGGGTGGTATTCACCTACCACGGGAAAGGACGCGTCTTTATGAACGACATTCCCCTGACAGCCGGCATTTTTTACAGTTGGCAACGCAGCAGCGTCATCAAAAGCCCGCTTTTCCTGCCGGTATATTACAGCGACGTGACGGACGTGCTGAACCGGCAGGCAGCCAAAGAACGCATCCTGCTGACCGGACGCGACATCGATTTTCATTTCCCGGGAAGCGAAAACGGACTGCATAACTTTTCCTTCAACCTGGAATCCGGCCAACTGGTGGCGATCATGGGCGGCAGCGGCGTGGGAAAATCCACCTTGCTGGGAATTCTGAACGGTAACATCCGTCCCCAACAGGGAAACGTTTGTTTAAACGGCCACCCGCTGGAATCGGGCGACTGCAAGCGGCTGATAGGCTTTGTTCCCCAAGACGACTTGCTGATCGAAGAACTCACCGTCTACCAGAACCTATGGTATACCGCCCGGCTATGCTTCGCCCGCCTTACCCGGCAAGAAATCGAAGAACGGGTGCAAACTATCCTGGCCGATCTCGACCTACTGAAAATACGCGATCTGCCCGTGGGTTCGCCCATTCGGAAAACCATCAGCGGCGGCCAGCGCAAACGCCTCAACATCGCCCTGGAACTTATCCGCGAGCCGGCCATCCTCTACCTCGACGAGCCCACTTCGGGCCTTTCGTCGACCGACTCGGAAAAAGTCATCATGCTGCTGAAAGAACAAACACACCGCGGGCGGCTGGTGGTGGTGAACATCCACCAACCCTCGTCGGAAATCTATAAATTATTCGATCGCCTCTGGCTGCTCGACGCAGGAGGCTACCCCATCTACGACGGCAACCCCATCGAAGCGATCACCTACTTCAAACGGGTGGCCAATTATACCGACCAGGACATCAGCGTATGCAGCACCTGCGGCAATGTGAATCCGGAACTTATCCTCAACATCATCGACGCCAAAAAAATCGACGATACGGGCAACCAGACCAACATCCGCAAGCTCAGCCCCCGCGAATGGCACGAACTCTATCTGGCCGCCCGCCCGGCCTATCCGGAGCCTGAAGTGCGGCCCCTGCCTCCCAACCAGCAACAAAAACCCTCGTGCCTGAAGCAATTCGGCATTTTCCTCGCCCGCAATTTCCAGACCAAACTGGCCAACAAGCAATACCTGGGCATCGCCCTGCTGGAAGCCCCGCTGCTAGCCCTGATCGTGGCGTTGCTGACGCGCTTCGCCGACGACGCAGGCTATACCTTGTTTGCCAATAAAAACCTGGTATCGTATATCTTTATGTCGGTGATCGTAGCTACCTTCATCGGCATGAGCATGAGCGCGGAGGAAATTATCAAAGACCGCACCCTGCTCAAACGCGAGCGTTTTCTCCGGCTCAGCCGGGGCAGTTACCTCAGCTCGAAACTCGTCTTCCTGCTCGGCGTGTCCGCCCTTCAAAGCCTGCTGTTCATCGCCGTGGGCAACAGCCTGCTGGGTATCGGGAGCGAGCTGTTTTTTACCTGGTGGCTCACGCTCTGGCTCACCGCTTTCCTGGCCAACCTGACCGGCCTGTGGCTTTCGCAAACCCTCAGTTCGGTAGTAGCCATTTACATCACCATTCCGCTTTTGCTGATTCCGCAAATTCTGCTTTGCGGCCTGGTAGTAAAATTCGACGACCTGAGCCGTTCGGCCGCCAACCGGAACACCGTGCCCCTGATAGGCGAATTCATCCCCTCCCGCTGGGCTTTCGAAGCCCTTACGGTAGAGCAATTCTGCCGGAACGCCTACAACGCGCCTTTCTTCCCCATTGAAAAAGAGAAATACCTGGCCCAATACTACCGCAACGTCCATCTGCCGGAAGTAAGAAACCTGGCCGTCGCGGCCGGTAACGCAGCCACTGTTTCCGCCGGCGAAGAGGCTCAAAGCACACCCGGATCGAAAACAAAAAGCCCTGCTTATCAAGCCGCTACCCTTGCCAACGAACTGGCCGTGCTGAGCCGGGCCGCCCGCATCGCCCCCCGCACGCCCGGCGAAAGCGTGGAAAGCTATCTCGACAAAGCGGAGGAAGCCCTGGGCGTGCGGGCAGACAATTTTACCGCCCTCTTGAACCGCAGGCAAAAGGAAAAAATCGATAAAATCGGCTCCGAAGCGTTCAACCGGCTGAAAAAGACGCATCACAACCAAGCTGTGGAAGAATTGGTACTCAATACGGCTTCCAACCGTTTTTACGTGGAAGCCCATCATCGCATTTATCCCAAAATAGGCACCGTCTATTTCGATCCTGAAAGCCCTTGGGGCGACGCGCCTTTCTACAGCCACGCCAAAAAACTGGGAAGTTATCAATTTTCTACTTTTACCTTTAATTTATTAATGTTAGGAATCTTTGGTTTATGGGTAATTATCCTTATCTTCGCAGAGTTTCCGGGACGTTTTCTGGACAAAGGCAATCGTTATTGAAGCAAGTATAATACATAAATTAAATAAGAGAAACGTATGAAAAGGAGTTTTGTCAGTCTGCTCGCAGTAGCAGCAATCGTATTCGGCCTAGCTTCCTGCAACAACAAAGCCAAACAGGAAGAGGCAGCAAAAACCGAAAAAGAAGCGGTAATCGCCGGTGAAGTATCGAAGAGTTTGCTTACGGAAGAACTGAAAACGGAAGTGACGCAGTTCCTGAAAGATATGCCGCAGTCTGACCTGGCTTACAAACTGGCCACCGGCGAAGTGACGATTTCGGTAGCCAACACCGACTTCATGCTGCCCGTTTCCGCAGCCGCCGACCTGAGCACCCAGTCGCAGAAAGCCCGTGCATGCGGGATGTATTTCGCCGATTTGAATATCCTCAAAGCGATGAAAAAACCGACGGCCGACGTAGAAAACGTATTGGTAAAACTCACGACCGATCTGAATATTCCTTTCGTGATCGACATCATGAAAGAATCGGCTCCCGAAGGCGCCACGAAAGAAGAAGTGAACGCCTTTATGAAAGCCCAGGAAGACAAGCTGATCGACGCCATGATGGAAAACGACAAGGCCGACATCGAAATCGAAATGTTGGGCGGCATGTCGGTCGAGTATGCTTACCTGTTGGCTAACCCGGGCCTGGTGGTGAAAGGCGATGCGGTTTCGGCCGGCCTGAGCGAAAACATGCTCAAACGTCTGGACACGCTCAACCAGATTGTTTCCGATTTGTCGAAATATTATCCCGACCTGGCGCAGCTCGGCACGACTATCGCTCCGCTGAAGGACATGGTATCTTCCGTCAACGCTGCCCGTGCCGCCCAGAAAGAGATCGGCGCGATGCGTGATGCTTTGCTGAAATAAGGGAAAAGCAATACCTCTCTATATACAAAGGCTGCCTATGGATAAAAACCAAGGCAGCCTTACTTATTTTATCCCTGCCTTCCCCAAGCCCCTATATACCTTGTTGAATCCGGATAAATGCCCCCTCGGAGGCATAAGCAAAGGACGACAAAGCGGAAGCGCCCGCCCCCGCCTACGCCGACAAAAACGGGCTTCCTTTCCCTCTGAACTCCCCCCTGCTTATTGTATTTTTTTTTCGATCCCGAAAAATACATTGCAGTGTAATTGAAATTCCATCGCAGTGTAATCGAAATTTCATAAGCATGAAATTTTCATTACACCGGCATGCAATTTTCATCCCCTGTGGATGCTCTTGCAAACACCTATATATCAGCTATATATAAAACAAATGATTTTTTCGCCCCCGCGCTTAGGCTTATTGTATTTTTTTTGAATACCGAAACCGGGATAAAGCCCCTCAGGATAACTTTCATACGCATACTGCATCTTCCTTCACCTTCCCGGCCAAACCGGCAAATCCCGGCCAAACCTCCGGGCCGTTCAAGCTGTTCAGGTCGGCCGATACCCCCCATCGCCCCGGACTGCCCGGCGCCACCCCTTCCGGCCGTTGTCCCGGCAATCCGTCCGAACATTAAAAAAGCCAACCGACAAAAAAAGGCAAATAATCTTTCAATTCTTTTTTCAGGATTTCAGTGGCCTTGTTTTTATACCGCTCCACCGTACGAACCGACAACTGCATGGTCGCGGCTATCTCCCCATACGTTTTTTCCTCAAAACGATTCAACTCGAACACCTGCCGGTAAGCCTCCGGCAATTTATCCAGCGCCTGAGCCAAAAGGGCCTGCAATTCGTTCAACATATACAAATCGTTTCCGTTTTCGGCATAAACCGGGATATTCTCGCCCCCCGCCACGTCATACGACTCCGGGTGCCGGCGGCGCAGGAAATTCAGACAACGATTCCGCACGCAAGCCGTCAGGTACAAGCGGGCCGAAGTCTGCACATGAATCCGTTTGCGGTTTTCCCAAAGCGAAAAAAATACATCCTGCACAATATCCTCCCGCGTTTCTTTCTCTTCCACAAAACGCTTGGCATACAGATAAAGAGCAGGATAATACAAGTTGAACAAGCTACGGAAAGCAGCCTCGTCATCCCGGGCGGAAATATTCCAAAGCAACCGGTCAACATTTATCGTGTCCGCACATTTGTTTTCCATAGTGCGGCAAATGTATTTATTTTTCCGAAATAAATTCTTTTTTGCTGTCGTGATTTTTAGTTTCAGGTGTCTCTATTAGAAACGACTCTGTTATGACACCCGAAAACGACAAACATACCACGCAACTCAAAAAAATTCAAGCATTAACGGAAGATATGCTCGACTACCAAGCCGTCGACGCCGGCGCGGCCTACCTCCGGGTGCGGAAACGCATCGGGAAAAACCGCAGAAAACAGGGCTGGATGCAAACCCTTTCCCGCGTAGCCGCCGTCCTGTTGCTGCCCCTGCTGCTGTCTACCCTGGTATGCGCTTACCTATACCTCGATCAGCGGCAGCAACTGGCGGCAACCAGCTACCGGGAAGTAAGTTGCGCCCCGGGCACCATCGCCCGCATCAGCCTGCCCGACCGCTCGACGGTCTGGCTGAATGCCGGAAGCACCCTGCGCTACCCTGCCGTCTTTGCCGGCCGCGAACGGGAAGTAGAGTTGACGGGCGAAGGCTATTTCGCGGTCGAGTCCGATCCGGAGCACCCTTTTTACGTCTCTACCCCCGAAGGCCTGAAAGTGAAAGCCTACGGCACCCGGTTTAACGTAAATGCCTATCCCGACGAACCCGTTATCGAAGCAACGCTGGCGCAAGGCAAGGTCGACGTAACACATACCGGGCAAACCGTACGGCTGGATCCCGCCAAACTGGCCGTGTTTCATAAAGCTACCGGGCAGCTCACCGTAGCAGTTGCCAACCTCGACGAAAAAACCGGCTGGAAAGACGGCCGCCTCGTCTTCCGGGGCACTCCGCTCGAGAAGGTACTTCAAAAGCTTTCCAAACGCTATAATGTCGATATTGTCTTGCATAAAAAAGACGATACCGACTATAAGTACCGGGCCACGTTTACCACCGAAACCATCGAACAGATCTTGAATTACCTGAAACTCACCGCCCCTATCGAATGGTCGATCCAGGCGCCCGAGCAGGCCGAAGACGAAACGTTCCTAAGGGGAAGAATCGACGTGTATCAGCGATAAATGTCGCCCGGATACCCTCTCTCCTATTGTTAAACTTAAATCGAAATGCCTATGGATAAAAAAAGAAAGTAAGCCGGAAAAACCCGAGGTTTCTACCTATCCTGAAACCGCTAAAAAAGGCAAGAACAAGCGCCAACTTATTCTTGCCTCGTGTAAACCACTTCGTCCGGTGAGCGCCGGGCGAAAGCGAATAT
Organism: Tannerellaceae bacterium; assembly: GCA_048465615.1. Taxonomy (GTDB): domain Bacteria; phylum Bacteroidota; class Bacteroidia; order Bacteroidales; family Tannerellaceae; genus Parabacteroides. The sequence goes on along the minus strand of DBFWLD010000045.1, from coordinate 132,839 downwards.
TAATAAAAAATCACTGACAAAGTTATGAATTTATCCAAGTTACGCAAGAAAATTCTTGCCCGATGTTTGCTGCAACCCCACCGTATGATCAAAGGGAGTATCCTGTTCTGCTTTTTGACGGCGTTTCAACTCTACGCCAGCGTATCCTACTCCCAGACACCCCCTTTATCCTTCACGCTGGAAAATGCTACCGTAGAGCAGGCTATCGACCGGATCGAAAAAGAAACCGGCTATGCCTTCCTGTTTACCGACCAGACTATCGACGTGGGCCGCAAGGTGAGCCTGCGCGTCGCGGGCGGAGACATTCGCCAGCTATTGGCCCAACTCTTCAATCCCGAAGAAGTGGAATATACGATTGTCGACAAACAAATTATCCTAAAGAAAAAAACAGCTTCTCCCGCCGCGGCCCAGCAGAAGCGGATCATGTCGGGTACCGTGGCCGATGCCGCAGGGGAACCGATCATAGGGGCCAATATCACCGTAAAAGGCACCGCCGCCGGCACCGTCACCGACCTGGACGGACGGTTTTCCCTGGAAGTGCCGGCCGGCGGCATGTTGCTGGTGTCGTATATCGGCTATCTGACCAAGGAGGTGCCGGTAGGCAACCTCTCGCAGCTCTCTATCCGATTGACGGAAGATACCCGGCGGCTGGACGAAGTAGTGGTAGTAGGCTACGGCGTACAGAAGAAATCGGATCTGACCGGGGCCGTGGCCAACGTCAAGGCCGAGAAGTTGATGGAACGCCCGGCCACGACCGTGGAACAGGCCTTGGCCGGACGGGTAGCCGGGGTGAACATCTCTACCAACTCCGGACGACCGGGCGGACGCACCAGCATCCAGATTCGCGGCTATAGCTCGATCAACGCCAGCAGCAAACCGCTGTATGTGGTCGACGGCATCGTGTGGGAAGGCGGCGGACTCGACGCCATCAATCCCAACGACATCCAGACCATCGACGTACTCAAAGACGCCTCTTCCACCGCCATCTACGGTACGCGCGGTTCCAACGGGGTGATCCTTATCACCACCAAAAAGGGCAAGCTGGGCCAAAAGCCCACCATTGCCTACGATGCCAACGTAACGATCAGCAAGCTGGCCCGCAAAATCGACGTCTTGAATGCCGACGAGTTCATGCAAATCTGGGATACCGGCTATAAGAATGCGGAGAAGTTCGATCCGGAAGGATGGAAGTCGGGAAAATATGCCAACTACAGCCCCGAATATGTACGCGAACATTATAAGATAGGCAATACCTACGGCAACCGCGAGCTTTTCGACGACGCCGGCCGGCCGCTGTACGATACGGATTGGCAGGACGAAGCCACCCGCGTAGCCGTCAGCCAGAACCACAACCTGGCTATTACCGGCGGATCGGAAAAAACCTCGTACGGCGCTTTCCTGAACTATACCGACGACGAGGGCATCCTCAAGTCGACGTATAAACGCCGTTTCTCAGGCCGCATCAACCTGGATACCGAAATCGCTTCCTGGCTGAAGGTAGGAACCTTATTGAGCTATAGCGATATACGCGAAAGTTTCCAGGATCAGGAGCAAGGCTCGGGCAATATTCCGCGTACCATGATCGAAACCGCTCCCATCATCCCCGTGAAATGGGCCGACGGCACGTTCGCCCGCCCGGCCGACTTCGCCGGCATGGAAGACGCGGATACGCCGGCCAGCCTGGCCAGCGAACTGAAATGGCTGAACAAAAGCGCGGTATTCAACGGTAACGTATATGCCAATATCACCTTTATGAAAGGGCTGGAATTCAAGACCACCCTGGGCGCGTCGAATACCGACTGGCACGAATATATTTTCGCCCCCACCACCATCAGCCTGCGTACGGGCATGGGCAAGAACAGGGCCAACGTGAACGGCGAACGACGCCGTTTCTGGCAATGGGAAAACCACCTCACCTACCAGACGGTGATCCGGGAAGACCACGCCCTCGGCGTAATGGCCGGCGCGGAATACCAAAAGTATCACCGTTTGCGTACGAAGCAGACGGCGCAAGACTTGTCGGACGATTTCTTTTCTTGGAACAAGCTGGAACAAGCCAAATCCCAGTCTCTTAAATCCGACTTTCTGGGCTGGCAAATGGAATCGTATTTCGCCCGCCTCAACTACAGTTTGAAAAACAAATACCTGATCACGGCGACGGGACGTGTGGACGGTTCTTCCAAATTCGGGAAAAACAATAAATATGCCTTCTTCCCCTCGGCGGCCCTGGGCTGGCGGGTGGCCGAAGAAAATTTTATGGAAAGCACGAAAGCCTGGTTGTCGAACCTGAAACTGCGCTTGAGCTACGGGTTGACGGGCAATTCCGACATCGGGCAATACCGCTCGCTGGCCATGCTGGGATCGGCTACCTATGTATTCGGGGGCGACCGCGCGCCGGGCATGGTGATCGGCGAACTGGCCAATCCGGACTTGAAATGGGAGAAGACCGCTCAGTGGGACGTAGGGTTCGACCTGGGCGTGCTGGACAACCGCATCTCGCTGGAAGCCGATTTCTTCCTGAAGAAAACAAAGGATTTGCTTTACGAAGCGCCGGTGCCCGCCACCAGCGGCAAGCGTTCGATGATGTCGAATATCGGGAGCATGGAAAACAAGGGGATCGAGCTGACCTTGAATACCGTCAATATCAAGACCAACGATTTCCAATGGTCTTCTTCCTTTAATATTTCCTTCCTGAAAAATGAAATCACCCAGTTGGGCGTCAACAACGAAGACAAATTGGTAGATCCCGATTTCCTGGGCAAAAACGTCATTCTGCGAGTGGGCGAACCGGTAGGTTCGTTCTGGGGATACAAGCTGCTGGGTACCTGGGGAACCGACGAAGCGGCCGAAGCGGCCAAATACGGCAAGAAGCCGGGCGATCTGAAACATGAAGACCTCAATCAGGACAACCAGATCAACGACGCCGACAAGCAAATTATCGGCCGGGGCACGCCCGATTTCTACGGCACGTTCAACAACTACCTGCAATACAAGAACTTCGACTTCTCGCTGGAACTTCAATATTCGGTGGGTGCGGATGTACTGAACAATACCAACCATTCCTCGGAAGACCGTACCAGCATCGCCAATTCCAAAAAGACCGTGCTCGACGCCTGGACGGAGACCAACCAACAGACGCCTATCGCCCAGACGCGGCTGGCCAGCGCGGGCTATACCACGCTGATCGATTCGCATAAGGTAGAGAACGGTTCGTTCCTCAGGGGAAAGAATATTTCCGTCGGCTACTCCTTGCCCTCGGCCCTGATCGGCCGCATCGGGTTCACCAAGCTCCGTGTTTCCTTCTCGGCTCAGAACTTCTTCCTGATCAGTTCCTATACGGGATACGACCCGGAAGTATCTACCTGGGATAGCGGGTTCTCGCAAAACATCCAGTTCTACGATTATCCCAAAGCAAGAAGTTACACTTTCGGCCTGAGCGCCGTGTTTTAAAAACTGTTGCGATTTTTTCGCCTGATGACTTGAGATGGATTTTTGAGACCAATTAGTCCGTCCGATGAAGAAGATAGCGGGCTATCTGACGAAGAGGAGAGGCTAATTGGGCCAAAAAGCCGCTCAAGGCATAGGCGAAAACTCTACGAGAACTCATAATAACCGACTGTTTGTAAAAAATCAAAACAGTTTTTTAATTTAATCTCCTATCGATTATGCAAAGAATAGCAAACAAATTATATCTATGGGCTTTAAGCGGTCTGCTTTTAGCCGCCGGTACCTCGTGTACCGACTTTCTGGAAGAAAATCCCAAATCGGATTTCACGCAGGAAAACTATTTCCAGACAATCAATCAGGCTAAGACGGCGGTAGACGGCGCCTACGAACGGCTGCGGGCCTTGCAAGCCTACGACGGGTACGGCGAAGGCCCCTGGGTTACTCTCGAACTCTTGTGCGGCCATGCCACTACCTTAGGCCAGAGTACTTACAATAACGGTTATATCCGCCATACCACCGGCACCAACAGCCCTTCTTTCAAAAACGTATGGGAAGGTTTTTACGAAGGCATAGCCGATTGCAACCTCTGCATCTCCGGCATGCAGTCGTTGAGCGGGGATACGAAAAGCCTTCTGGGAGAAGTGTATGCCTTGCGGGCTTTGTACTATTATTACCTGGTGCGGCTATACGGCGATATTCCTTTGATTCTGGAGCCCGTTACCTCCGATTCGGAAAATCTTTATCCCGAACGTACCGCCCGGGAACAGGTTTTCGCCTCCATCCTCGACGACCTGCGCAAAGCTGAAGAATCGGGCCTTCCGGCCACCGATCATACCGGCCGCGTGTCGTTGGGGCTGGTGAAAACCCTGATGGCCGACGTCTACCAATACATGGCCGGCGCGCCCCTGAACAAAGGAGCGGAGTATTATAAGCTGGCTTACGAAAAGGCGAAAGAAGTACTTGACAAATCTTATTGCGTCTCTCCCGCCAGCCCCGGCTATCAGGCCGGCGCGGCTGCTTCCGCCTGGTATTCCTTGTTCGATTCGTATGAAAAGCTTCACGACGACGAGAACAAGAACCGGGGAGAGCTGATTTTCCAGATTCAATACAAGGAGGGCATCACGACCAATCAGATTACCTCGTTGGTGGTGCCCACCATGAAGCAGATCATCAAAATTTACGACGAGTTCGGAGCTTTGATGCCGACCTGGGATTTTTATCGTTCGTATGAAAAAGGAGATAAGCGGACGGAGGAAAAGGAAATGTTCTTCACCAAAGACGGTCATCGCGACGATAAAACGAATATTATCGAGTTCGGCACGCCCGCGCTATATAAGTATTACGATATAGAAGGAGCCTTGAAAACCGGCCAGTGCGACCTGAATTTCACCCTGTACCGGCTGCCGGAAGTGATGTTTATCTATGCCGAATCGTACACCCAGGCCAACGGCGCGCCCGACCAACTGGCCTACGACCTGGTGAACGCCATCCGGAACCGGGCAAATCTGGCCCCCCTCTCCGGATTGAGCAAGGAGGAGTTCCTGCAAGCGGTCTGGATAGAGCGCGCCCACGAACTATGTTTCGAAAACAAGGATTATTTCGACATCCAGCGTACCCGTAAAGCCTACAACGTAAAGAGCGGCCGGTACGAAGCTTACGATAGTTTCGTAGGCGAAAGCGGTGTAACCTTCACCGAGAAATATCTTTTGTGGCCGATTCCTTCTACCGAAACCGACACCAATCCGAAATTATTGCCGAATAATCCGGGCTGGTAATCGCTTTTCACTTATTTTTAGTTCCGAAAAGGGTAAAAGCCGGCCTGGTCGGTTGATCCGGCTCCGCTTTTACCCTTTTCTCTTCCCTGGGAAAACAATAGCTAATCTTCCAAAATACCTGAAAACAGATGATTCGAAAAACAATAGGCCTTCTGCTGGCCGCTTTTTTAATGCAGCCTGTACAGGCCCAACTCTATAAAGACCCGACGGCTTCGGTGGAAGACCGGGTAGAAGACTTGCTCCGCCGGATGACGCTGGAAGAGAAAGTAGAGCAGATGTGCATGACCGGCTTGGGCGATTTCCCCGATGCGGGAGCCGTCTACGGCGTTTGCGACAGTCCATTCGAATCCGTGCAAACGGTGGCCCGCCAATCCGCCCGTGCCAAAGAGCATGCCCGCCAACATACCCGCCTGGGCATTCCTCCCATCCAGATCGCCGAATGCCTGCACGGGCAACTGGCTTACGGAGCCACCATCTTTCCCCAAGCCATCGCGCAGGGCAGTACCTGGAACCCGGCTTTAATCGAAAGGATGGCCGCAGCGATCGCCACGGAAGCTTCCGCTTCGGGCGTAGATCAGGCTTTGTCTCCCCTGTTCGACCTGATCCGCGACGCGCGTTACGGCCGCAACGAAGAATGTTTCGGCGAAGACCCCTATCTGGTGGGAGAAATGGGAGCCGCTTTTATCCGGGGCATGCAAGGAACGCCGGAACAGACCCGCACCGGCATCCCGCCGGGCAAGGTGATGTGCACGGCCAAACATTTCGCCGGGTATAGCCAGCCTTGGGCCGGCATTAACCTCGCCCCGGCCTCTCTGGGAGAGCGGGAGATGCGGAGCTTGCACTTGCCTCCCTTCCGCAAGGCGGTGGAAGAGGCCAATGTATATGCCGTGATGCCTTCCTACAACGAGACGGACGGGATGCCGGCGCATGCCAATCATTTCCTTCTGACAGAGGTACTGCGCGACGAATGGAAGTTTCCCGGCTACGTATTCTCCGATTACGGGGGTGTTTCCCAACTCTGCAACTTTCATCAAATAGCCCGCGACAAAGCGGAAGCAGCCTCCCTGGCAGTGACTGCCGGTGTCGATCTGGAAGCGGCCCGGCCGGATACTTACCCGCATCTGGTAAAGTGGGTGCGGGAAGGAAAATTGCCCGAAGCAACGATCGACCGATCGGTACGTCGCATCCTGACGGCGAAGTTCAAAGCCGGCTTGTTTGAAAAGCCGTATCCCGATCCGCAGGAGATTCCGGCCAAGGTGCACGTCGCGGCCCATATCGCGTTGGCGCAGCAGGTGGCGGAGGAGTCGATTGTTCTCTTGCAAAACGAGCAGGATCTGCTGCCTTTATCACTCTCCCGGTTGAAAAGCATGGCCGTGATCGGCCCGAATGCCGACCAGATGCAATACGGCGATTATTCTTATACGCGGGATAATGCTTCAGGCGTCACCGTGTTGGAAGGCATCCGGCAGGCGGCGGGCCCGCAGGTGAAAGTGCGGTATGCGAAAGGGTGCAGTATTTCCGGCTTAGGGAAGGAAGGTTTTCCGGAGGCCGTGCGCGCGGCAGCCGAAAGCGATGTAGTGGTGGCGGTGTTGGGGGAAACCAGCGTGATCCTCTCCGGTTTGGGCTGGGGCAAAGGTCCGGGCGAGCAGGAAGCGGGCGATCCGTTTACCGGAGGCGAAGGCTACGACCTGACCGACATCAATCCCTTAGGGGTGCAACGCGAGCTTTTGCAGGCATTGAAGGCCACGGGCAAGCCGATTATCCTGGTGCTGGTGCACGGCCGGCCGTGGAGCATAGCCTGGGAAAAAGAACATATTCCGGCTATTCTGGAAGCCTGGTATCCCGGGGAAAGAGGAGGCGCGGCGATTGCCGATATTTTGTTCGGAAAGGTAAACCCTTCCGGGCGGCTGAACGCCACCTTCCCCCGATCCGTAGGGCATATTCCCGTGTTTTACAATTATCCGCCCTCGGCCAAAGGTATCAACCGCGAGCCGGGGACGAAGGAGAAACCGGGGCGGGATTATGTATTCTCGTCGCCTGCGCCCTTGTTTCCGATGGGTTTCGGCCTGTCGTATACCACCTTCGAATATACGGATATGCAGCTATCCAAGCGAACCTTCGGCCGGGAAAACATCGAAGTGTCGGTGGTGGTGAAAAATACGGGAGAGCGGACGGGGAAAGAAGTGGTACAGCTTTACGTCAACGACAAGGTCAGTAGCGTGACCACGCCGGTGACAGCCCTCAAGCGTTTCCGGAAAATGGAACTCAAGCCGGGAGAAAGCCGGCGTGTTTCCTTTACTATTTCCTATGAAGAACTGGGATTGTGGAATGCCCGCATGGAGTATGTCACCGAGCCTGGAGAATTTGAATTCAGGTTCGGACGGTCGGCCGAAGACATCCGGTGCAGGGCGTCGGCAGAATATACGGGCGGCGCATTTTAATCTTGCGCAGGCGGAAGATAGGATTCATCCATTTTAATTTTACATGCAATGAATAAACAACCTGAAAAGAATAAACAACCTGATCGAACAAAGGCGCGCCTGGCGGCCCGCCTGCTTTCTGCTTTTCTCTTGCTGCCCCTTTTGGCCTGTAGCCCCGAGGCAGATCGGATTACCATCGACATAGCCCAAGAAGGGGCGGAAGTACCCGCTTCCCTCTACGGCGTGTTTTTCGAAGAAATCACTCATTCCGGCGACGGAGGCTTATACGCGGAAATGGTGGTCAACCGGGGGTTCGAGGACGGGAACCTGCCTTCGGGCACCACGTATAAGGACGGTTACGCCGTGGCGAAAAGCCTGCCCTGTTATTCTAACGACTCCATTAATCACTTCAAGGTGAAATGGGCAGACGGCAAAGCGATGAACGGCTGGCAAGTGGGTTGCGAAGGCGGGCAGGCACCCACCTATGCCGTCGTCGACAACCAGCCTCTGCATCCGGCTACTCCGCACGCGTTGTATCTCGATTTATCGAAATCGGCTTCGCCCGTACAGGTCATCAACCAGGGATACGGCGGCATGGCGCTCACGAAGGGACAAAACTATACGTTGGTTTTTTACCTGCAAACCGATGCGGCCGGCCCGGATAGCGTGGCGGCTTCCTTTATCGACGAGGAGGGGCAGCCTATCTGCACCCGTCTCTTTGCCTGTATCAAAAACGGAAAATGGAACCGGTACGAAGGAAGCTTCCGCGCACCTGCTACCGGAAATGCCTACCGGCTGGCCTTGAACTTCCCGAACAAGGGCCAGGTCCAGCTCGATTACGTCTCTCTCTTTCCCCAAGAAACATTTAAAAACCGTCCGAACGGACTCCGAAAAGACGTGGCCGGAATGTTGGCCGACCTGAAACCGGCTTTTATCCGCTGGCCGGGCGGTTGCATTGTGGAGGGGCTGACGATGGAGAACCGGATTAAATGGAAAGAGACCATCGGCGAGCCTCATACCCGCCCGGGCGAATACAATTTGTGGGGGTACCGCAGTACCTACGGTTTCGGCTACCACGAGTTTCTGCAACTTTGCGAAGATGTGGGCGCCAAGGGGATGTTTGTCTGCAACGCCGGCATGTCGTGCCTGTTCCGCAACGGCGATTTTTACCCGGCCGACCAGGTGGACGGCCTGATCCAAGAAGCGTTGGATGCCATCGAGTATGCCATCGGCGACACCACCACCTTCTGGGGAAAAAAACGCGCCGATAACGGACACCCGGCTCCCTTTCCCTTGCAATACGTAGAGATCGGCAACGAAAACATCGGCTCCCGCTATGCCGCCAACTACCGGCGGTTTCATGCCGCCATCAAGGAAAAATATCCCCAGATTACCCCGATCTGCGCATTGATGTTCAGCCCTTACCTGAAAGAGGCGGGCCCTGTGGAAATAATCGACCCTCACTACTACGAAACAGCCGACTGGTTCTACCACAATGCCGACGTATACGACAAATTGCCTGCCGATTATCCTTACAAAATTTATGTGGGCGAATATGCCGCCACCGGCCGGTCGTCTTTATATTCTTCCTTGGCCGAAGCCGCTTACCTGACGGGGGTAGAAAGGAATGCCGATAAAGTACAATTGGTATCCTACGCCCCGCTCCTGGAAAATGCGGATATGCACGGACGGAATCACCTGATCGTTCTGAAAAACGATTCGGTCTACGGCCGCACCAATTACCATATCCTGAAAATGTTCTCCCTCCACCGTCCGGATGTCAATCTGGCCACCCGGATAAACCCCGCTCAGGCCCCGGAAGCCTTCCGTACCCAAGGTATTATCGGTTTGGGCACCTGCCAGACGGCGGCTGAATTCAAGGATTTGAAAGTCACGCAAGGCGGAAATACGGCGTATGCTACCGACTGGGCCGATTTTTCCTCCGCTTGGACAGCTACCCAGGGCGAATGGGCTGTGGCCGGCGGAGTTTTACGGCAAACCCGGGCCGAGGGGGATTCTTACCTTTGGTTAAACGGCAAGTCATTCGCAGATTGCACCATCCAGTTGAAAGCCCGCAAGCTGAAAGGCCGTGAAGGATTCCGCATTTTCTTCGGCAGCAAGGGAGAAGAAGCTTATTTTATGGCAGATCTCGGCAGCCATACCAACGAATCGGTTATCTTCGGCGAGCGGAATGCCGGCGGCAACGTTTCCTTGTTCGACTACCGCAATACCACGAGCATCGCTACCGGCCGCTGGTATGATATACGGATAGAAATACAGGGAAACACCTGGAAATGCTACCTGGATAATCAATTGGAATACGCCTACACCTACCGGCCCCTTACCCGGCATTATGCCGTGTCGGGCTACGACAAGCAAACCAATGAAGTCGTTATAAAGCTGGTAAACGGCGAACCCCTTCCCTGGCCTACCCGTATCGACCTGGCCAACGTCAAGACCATTGCCCCGGAAGGCAAGGCCTTTATCTTATCTTCCTCCGATGCGGATGCAGAAAACAGCTTTGCGCATCCCGAGCAGGTAGTTCCCGTAGAAAGCAAAATAAAGAACGTGAAGCCTTCGTTCGACTGGGTTTGTCCTCCCAACTCGTTCACCATCCTCCGGCTTCCGTGCAAACGATAAAAACAGCCTCTTTGCAGGGCAGGTCCAGCCCGGCACCTTCCCCGGGCGGGCGGAATCCGTTTGAAACATTCCGCCCGCCCGGTTTTTCCGGTAAATGAAGCCGTATCCGTTTTCCGCCGGTTCTTCTCTTTCTTCTTCTTCCCTCCTCCTTCTTCTCCCGATTTTTCAAGCCCCGGCTGGCGGCCGGCCGGAATTTTCCGCTTTTCATTATCCAACAATTTGTTTTTTAACACAGTATATATCGAATATTTTTTCATAAACATAGATGTTTTTATGAAAAATATTAATATCATTGTATCGGATAAGGAAATGCAACTCTACACAACATGGTCGATTTCAGCGATGACAATACCTTGGTAAAGGAAATAAGGAAAGGAAACAAACAAGCTTTCGAATATCTTTTTAAAAGTTACTATCCCCGTTTGCGGGGATATGCCATTCGTTTTGTAAAAGACGAAGAAACCGTACGCGACATCATCCAGGAATGCTTCCTTCATTTCTGGGAAAAACGCGCCTACCTCACCAGCCTCTCCCTCTCCTCCCTGCTCTTCGCCATTGTCCGCAACGGCTGTCTGAATTACCTCAAACACCAGGCCGTGGTAGAAAAGCACCAACTGGAATACCTGGCCGACATCCAGGGAGAAGAACGCCTGTACACCGCCGACTTTTGTGTAGACGCGGAATATAAGCTCCTTACCGACGAATTGCAGGAACAAATCGACCTGGTGATCGGCCGGCTTCCCCGACGATGCCGGGAAGTATTCATCCTCAGCCGCTTCGAAGGACTCAAAAACAGGGAAATAGCCGAGAAGTTCCAGATCTCCCTTACCGCCGTGGAAGTACATATCTCCAAGGCGCTGCAAATCTTTTCCAGGCATTTCAAAGAAAAATACCCGATCGATATTTACCTCACCATCATAGCCTGGCTCATCCGCTAGACGACGAAAAGCAGAAAAAAACAAATTTTTCTGCTTTTTCCGCCTTCTGCCACATTGGGTAAAAACCAAGTAAGCTGTTTACTCTTATAGAAACCCGAAAGAATGAACGAAAAAACCGACATACAAGCCCTCGCTACCCGCTATTTCGAAGGACGGATTTCAGCCGAAGAAGAAAAAATCCTATTCGACTATATCCACCGGGAAAAAGCACACTATCTCGCTTTCAAACAATGGGAGAAAGCCTGGAAGGCCGGCTACCGCCCAGACGATACCACCCATTCGGAATGGAACCGCCTGGAAAGCCGCCTTCAGCAACGGGCCGCCCTTATCCCGCTGGGGCTGCGCCCGCGCTACGCACTGTGGAAAAAAGTTGCCGTGATCGCGGCACTTGTCGTTTCCACCCTCGGGCTGCATATCGGCCTGCGCCACCTGCAACCGCTCTGGGAGGAACCCTCTTATTTCACCTTGGAAGCACCTTACGGCGAGAAAAGCCGCGTCGTCTTGTCAGACGGCACGGTTGTCTGGCTCAACGCCGGCTCGCGCCTGACTTATTCCGACCGGTACAACTCCTCGCACCGCAATGTGAGGCTGGAAGGAGAAGGCTACTTCGAAGTCGTCAAGAACGAAGGCGCCCCCTTTACCGTGCAAACCCGGCTTTATAACATTGTGGTAAAAGGCACCAAATTCAATGTTACCGCCTACCCGGAAGACACTTACATAGCCACCACCCTGCTGGAAGGAGCCGTAGTGCTCGACTATAAAGGGAAGGAAATACCTATGCGCCCCGGCGAATCGATGCGGCTCGACATTGCGTCGGGCAAATTTATCCGGCAGAAAACACATGCCCTCCAGTCGAAAGCGTGGGCGGAAAACCGGATCGAATACGACAACATACCCTTAAAGGACCTGCTTGCCAAACTCTCCCGCCAGTATAACGTACAGATTCATCTGGCCCGGGAAGAGGCAGGCGAAAAAACCCTCTGTATCTCGCTCCGCAACCGGGAAACCATCGGCGAAGTGATGACGGCCCTGGAGCAGATCATCCCCATCCAGATAGAACGGAAAGGAAAAGATATATATATCCGATAGAATACAGCATTTTAACCTTTTTCTAACGACTAATTAAAAAGTGAAAAAACGATGAAAAGAAAGAATTTCCATGTACGGCTCTCCCTCCTATGCCTTCTCAGTATAGGAAGTATGGCCCTGTATGCACAAACCGTCACGTGCAACAGCAAGAACCGCCCTCTGAAAGAGGTATTGAAAGAGGTGGAAGTACAAACCGGCCTGTCGGTAATGTATGAAACCGGCGATCTGAATGAAAACAAACCTGTCACGGTGGCTTTCCGCGACACGCCGGTATTGGAAGCCGTCGGCAGCGTGCTGGGCAGCGAGCTGGCCTGCGAACTGCAAAACAAGATGATTCTTATTTACAAGAAAAAAGCTCCCGCTCCGCAACAGGAGAAGAAACGAAAAACCATCACCGGCCAGGTATCCGATGCCTTAGGAGAACCGATCATCGGCGCCAGCGTGCTGGAAAAAGGCACGTCCAACGGCACGATTACCGATACCGACGGCCGTTTTTCGCTCGATATGGCCGATCCCGGCACGCTGGTAATCAGCTATATCGGCTATAAGCCTCAGGAAATTGCGGTAGAGGGTCAGAAAAAATACACCGTCAAACTACAGGAAGACACCGAAGAACTGGAAGAAGTGGTGGTTGTAGGCTATGGCACGCAAAAAAAATCGAGCCTGACCGCTTCGGTAGCCACCGTTCCTACCAAAGAACTCACCAAGCAAGTCACCCATTCGGTAGCCTCGGCCTTGCAAGGACGCACTCCGGGGGTAGAAGTATTGCAAAAAGGCGGGGAAGCCGGCGCGGACATCAAGATTCTGGTACGCGGAGCCGGTACCTTCGGAGCCACCGAACCGCTTTACGTGATCGACGGCGCCTTTTCCAACAACGGGCTGAACTCCCTCAACCCTGCCGACATCGAATCCATCGAAATTCTGAAAGACGGATCGGCAGCCGCCATCTACGGTTCGCGGGCCGCCAACGGCGTGGTGCTGATTACCACCAAGCACGGACAGAAAGGAGACACGAAAGTGGAACTGTCGGCCAATTACTCCCTGCAAACCCCGTCGAAATACCTCGATTTCCTGGATGCCGCCGAACACCGCGAATATGCCAGGCAAATGGTAGCCAATTCCAGCAACCAGACGCAAGCTCCGGAAAACATCGACCCGACCAACCCGAACACCTACACCGATTGGCAGGGCGCCTACCTGAGGAACGCGCCGATGTACAACCTCAACGCCGCCATCTCGGGCGGAAGCGAGCACTCCACGTTCAACACCAGCCTGGGCTATTTCGACCAACAAGGCATTACGGAATTTTCCGGGTTCAAGAAATACAACGCCCGTGTAAACGGCACGTTCAAAAAAGGCCGGCTCACGGTAGGCGAAAACCTTTCGGTAGCCTATACCGACAAAGAACCGCAGGTGCGGATGGTGATGGGCATCCCCACCGTTCCGATGAAAGACGCCGAAGGCAGATATGTCTCCTCCGGCACGGAATATTACGTAAACGAAGGCAAAGTAACCAACCCCTTCGCCTCTTATTCCAACACCGTAAGAAAGAACAAGACCGTCAACGTCACCGGAAGCCTCAACCTGGGCTTGAACCTGATGAAAGGCCTGGATTACAAGTTGGTTCTGGGCGGCGACTATATTTCCACCCACAACTATTCCCGCTCGATGGCCTACGATTCGAAATGGAACGCCGACGGCGACGCCGACCCCGACTACAGCAACACCATCAACTCGCTGTCGGAAACCCGCGGACAACGGTTCAGCTACACCATCGACAATATCCTGACCTATAAAAACACCTTCGCCGGGCACTCCATCGACCTGATGGGCGGTACGAGCTGGATGCGCGAATACTACCGCAACATGGGCATCGGTTCGGGATCGACCGACCTGGGCGGACGCCACATTACCATCTTCAACGGCAAAGGGGATATTTCGAGCGAAGAATACAACTCCGCCCTGCTCTCCTTCTTCGCCCGCGTGAACTACGACTACAAAGACCGCTACCTCGTATCGGCCAGCATCCGCAGCGACGCCTCGTCCAAATTCGCCAAAGGCCACCGGGTAGGCTACTTCCCTTCCGTTTCGGTAGGCTGGAACCTGCACGAGGAAGCCTTCTTCGAGGTGAACTGGATCAGCAAAATGAAAATACGGGCCAGCTACGGCGAACTGGGCGCCAACTTTATCGATCCCTATTCCTTCCTTTCGACCGCCTACGGCCCCATCCCTTCGGTATTCGGGGAAAACCAGACCGGCCAAGGCAGCGTGCTGAACGGCTACGTCACCAAATTCGCCCAGGAAGACCTGACGTGGGAAAAATCCGTCAGCAAAAACGTGGCGTTGGAAATGGGCTTCTTCAATAATAAGGTATCGCTCACGGCCGAATACTTCTGGAAAGACAACAAAGACCTCTTGGCTCCGCTGCTGCCGCTGGCTTCTTCCGGGCAAACCATTATGACGAACGGCGGCGATCTGCCCATCTTCAACTCCGCTTCGGTAGAAAACAAAGGTTTCGAGCTTACCCTGGGCTACCGCAACCGGTGGAACGACTGGAGCATCGACGTAAGCGGCAACATCTCGGCCCTGCGCAACAAAGTAAAAAGCCTGGGCGAAGGCGTTCAACCCATCAAAGCGGAAGTAATGATGAGCGGCTCCTTCAACGACCGGCCCACCATTACCAAGCCGGGCCTGCCCATCGGCACCTTCTGGGGCTACGTAGTGGAAGGCTTCGACGACGAAGGCAACTTCAAATTCCAGGATAACAACGGCAGCGTCGACGGCAAGCTGACCGGCAAGCCCGACGGCAAAATCGACGAAAACGACAAGACCGCCATCGGCAACCCACATCCCGACTTTACGTACGGTTTGAATGTAAACGTAGGCTATAAGAACTGGGATCTGACCGCTTTCTTCCAGGGAACCCAAGGCAACGACGTGTTCGCCCTGATGAAATACGACTGGTATTTCGGCGGCGCCAACAGCGCGACCCTGAAAGACGCTTTCTATAACTCCTGGACACCGCAACATACCCAGGCCGAAGCCCCCATGCTGAACAGCAAGAACAGCTCCGGACTGAACGCCCTGCCAAGCACCTTCTACGTGGAAGACGGCTCCTACTTCCGCTGCAAGAACCTGCAAATCGGTTATTCGTTTACGAAGAACCAACTGCATAAAGCATACATCGAATCGCTCCGGCTATATGTAGGCGTGCAAAACCTGTTCACCATCACCGGTTATCCGCTTTACGACCCCGAAGTAAGCGCCAACGCGTTGTTCGACCGCGGCGTAGACGGCTATTGGAGAGCCCAGGAAAGCCCGCACGAAGCGACCATGAACTCCCGCACCTATACGATAGGCATCAATATGACTTTCTAAAAACGAACCATCTAATACGGCAATACATATGAAAACGATCTGGAATCAACTAAAAATAACAGCCCTCAGCCTGGCCGCCCTCGCCGGAGCGACCTCCTGCGGAGATGTATTCGACGAACTCTCGTCGAACCCCAACCAATCGGACGTAAAATCCTTTTACAACACGCCCGAAAGCTGCAACAAAGGAGTACTGGGCATCTACGGCTATATCTCCACCCCGCGCAACCTGGGCGCCTGCGGATTCGGCCTGATGCTCACCCGCAGCGACGAAGGCTGCTCGGTAGCCGACTACGGCGTGCCCGGCGCCTACAACGAAGAGTTCACCCCCTCCTACTATTCGCTGGTGCAACCCTTCCAATTGATGTACACCGCCGCTTCGCAAGCCAACCAGATGATCGAAAGTCTGGGCCGGCTGGAATTCAGCAACCAGGAGCTTCACGACGCCTACCTGGGCGAAGCCTACTTCCTGCGCGCCTTCACGCATTTCTTCCTGTTCATCAACTACCGCAACATCCCGCTGATCAAAGAACTGCCCAAAGCGCCCAACGAATACAAGCCCCAGGCCGGCCCCGAAGAAACCTGGGAGTTTATCATCGGCGATTTGATAAAAGCCAAAGAGCTGCTGCCCGGCAAAGACTACTGGGACGCAAAAAACAAAGGCCGCGTCACCCGGGCGGCCGCCTGCGCCCTGCTGGGAAAAGCCTACCTTTACCGCTCGGGCATCGAGCCTAAATACGGTACCTCCGCGAAAACCTATTACGACGAAGCGGCGGCGGCCTTCGCCGAAATCATCAACGGCAACTGCGGCTCATACCGGCTGGTAGACGACTATTCCTGGAACTTCGACCTGGCCCACGAGAACAACGACGAATCCATCTTCGAAGTACAATTCGTAGGCATCCTCAATACCGGCTTCAACCCCGGCTTCGTGGATAGCGGCCTGTTCAACGACGTACGCTGCAAAATGTGCATCATGAACAAAAGCCGCAACTCTAACAGTTCGGCCCAGGTGATGCACAACTGGCTGTACGATACCTTCGCCGCATCGAAAACCGTCGACGGAAAAACCGATCCCCGGATGTTCGACTCGTTCGTATTCAACGACAACGCCCCTGAAATAGCCCGTCCCGAAGGCAAACAAGTAACCTTCCTGGAAGGTAAAGACTGGATAGCCGAGATGGGCTCGGCGGAAGCCACTTTCGGCGACCAATACGAAAAAGCGAAAGGATATAAGATGTGCAGCCGCAAATGGTTGGACTGGACGCTGCCCCCGGTAGACGACGCCGGCGCCTACTTCTTCAACGGACGCGCCCAAGGCATAAACTGGCGGATGATCCGCTACTCGGACGTGCTGCTGATGTATGCCGAAGCCGTAGTAATGGGCGGAAAAGCGACAGCCGGCATCACCCCGCTGGAAGCCGTCAACCAGGTACGCGACCGGGCCGGCGTTCCACGCATCGCGGAAGCCACCATGCAGACCATCGAACAAGAGCGTATCCTCGAACTCAGCTACGAAGGCTGGCGTTTCTTCGATTTGCTCCGCTGGGGAAAAGTAGCAGAGCGTTTCCGCCGGTTGGAAGCCTCCGATCCGCTGTTCAAACAATTCAGCCGGGCGCAGTATATGGGATTTCAGGAAAACAAGAACGAATGGGTGCCGCTGCCCATCGACGAAGTGGAAGGAAATCCGTATATTACGCAAAACAACCCGGGTTGGTAATCAAAAACACATCGCATCATGAAAAAAATCACCTGTTATCTGGCGTGCGCAGCTTTATTGGGAGGCTGCGCCCCCGCCGGGGGAAACCCGGCGGACGAGACTACCTCCCGCACCTTGCCCAACGGCATCACCCTGCCCGACGAATGGCCTCCCCGCCTGGCCGACGACGGCATCCGCAGGGAAATGCCCTTGCCCTATATCAACCGCAAACCGGCCCTCATTCCCGTCAACCTGGGCCGCCAATTGTTCGTAGACGATTTCCTGATTGCCCAGACCGACCTGGAGCGCGTTTGCCACCAGGCCGACTTTTACGCCGGCAACCCTGTCCTGGCCCCCGACAAGCCTTGGGAAACCACCTTCGAAGGCTCGCCCTACGCCGCCCCCTTCAGCGACGGCATCTGGTACGACGAAGCCGAAGGCAAATTCAAAATGTGGTATTTGGCCGGAGCCGGTTCGATGCACAAGCACCCTCAAAGCTTTTATACCTGCTACGCCGAATCGGCCGACGGCAAAACCTGGACGAAACCCGACCTGGGCATCGTGCCGGGCACCAACATCGTAGATACCTGCGACCGCGACGCGGCTACCGTCTGGTTCGACAAATCCGCTGTCGATCCGGAAAAACGCTTCAAACTCTTCAACGTGGAAAAGCATCGCGGCGGTTGGAAAATCATCCTGAAATACTCGAAAGACGGCCTGCACTGGTCGGAAGGCGTAGCCCAATCCGGGCCGGTAGGCGACCGGACGACCGCTTTCTACAATCCCTTCACCGGCAAATGGGCCCTCAGCCTGCGCCAGGGAGCCAAAGCCGACGGACGCTCGCGGGGCTACCTGGAACATACCGATCCGGAAATGGCCGTCAGCCTGGCCCATTCCCTGGCCACAGGCATCAAAGACCGGAACATCGTGCTCTGGTTCACCCCCTCCGACAAGGAACTGGTTCACCCCTCGTTTCCCGATGTCCGCCCCGCCATCTATAATTTCGACGCCATGCCCTACGAAAGCCTTATGCTAGGCTTTTACGCCATGTGGAAAGGCCCGGAAAACAACGTATGCGCCAAACTGGGCATCCAGAAAAGAAACGAGCTCGGCATGGGATACAGCCGCGACGGGTTCCATTTCTACCGTCCCACCTACGAACCGGTGATGGGCGTCGATGAAACCGAGGGCGCCTGGAACTGGGGCAACATGCAGTCGGTAGTCGGCACGCCGCTTATCGTTGGCGATTCGCTCTATCTGTATGCAAGCGGAAGAAAAAAGAACAACGTTATGTGGGACGGCTTCATCTCGACCGGCCTGGCCACGCTCCGCCGCGACGGTTTCGTCTCGATGAGAGCCGGTTCGACAGAAGGATTCCTGACCACCGAAAAACTGACCTTCGACGGCCGTTACCTCTTCGTCAATGCCG
Source organism: Tannerellaceae bacterium (assembly GCA_048465615.1). GTDB lineage: Bacteria > Bacteroidota > Bacteroidia > Bacteroidales > Tannerellaceae > Parabacteroides. The sequence goes on along the minus strand of DBFWLD010000045.1, from coordinate 114,027 downwards.
AGGCAGGTTGTCTGGCCGTGGAATTGCTGGATGCCGCTGGCAAGGTAATCCCCGGTTTCTCGAAAGCAGATTGCAACGCGCTCGGCCGGCTGAACGCCACCCGGCAAAAAGTAACCTGGCAATCGGGCAAAGACCTTGCTTCGCTGGCCGGACAACCGATCCGCATCAAATTCTATCTGACCGACGGCGATTTATACGCCTTTTGGATCTCCCCCTGGGAAACAGGCGAAAGCCGCGGCTACACGGCCGGAGGCGGCCCGAGGTTGAATCCGGCAGGGGTAGACAAGCCCTAAATGCCCGACACGGCAGAGGCCCTGATTCCCCTTTTACTTAAAAACAGAAAAAGACGCGCTTTTGCCCGGATTTTCCCAAGCTGCCTCATCAAGCCGGGAAGCCACCGGAAAAGCGCGTTCTTTTTTCCTATGAAATAAACGCATAGCCCCCGCCCGATCGGCGGTCGAAGACCACGTCGATCTAATCCAAAGTTATTAAAATAGCTCAAAAAACCATCCCGATAGTAGGAATAACCGCGCCCAATCCGTATTTTCGTGCCTAAATCATAACGACCCCGCATCCGCATGGCGCAACAGCGACATACCTATTCCATCTCTTCCCTAAGGCTTCTTTGTATCCTTATGTTCGTCTGCGTGCAGCTCGACATCGCCAACTACCTCGTTGGCGATACCTTCCCGATCGGTACGGAATGGATTGCAGATAGCGAAAACAAGCAAGAAACCAATCTAACGGATGAAATCTACTACCGAAGCTCAGCCCGCGCCGCGGTCGGATGCCTTTTCAGTGTTTTTCCCTTACCCCTGCCTGCTCTTTCGGCCAGGCATCCCCTTTACACACGTTTAATTCCGACTATTCCTCAACCGGACAGCCGCCCTCCGCACGTAGTTTACTGCGTATTTCTGATTTAGAAATATAGCTTCTTACTTTTCCCCTTTTTTGTACCTGGCTGCGTTCTTCTCTCCGCAACCATGCCGTACTTCCTATTCGTTTTTCTCCCTTCATTTTTCCCTGGTCAAACAACAACAACAAACCGAATCACATGAACGAAATCATCATCATACTCTCCCTTATTTTACTGAACGGCCTCTTCGCCATGTCTGAAATCGCCTTGATTTCCGCCCGGAAATCGAGTTTAAGCCAAGAGGCCAAAAAAGGCAATAAAGCCGCCCGGTTCGCCCTGAAACTGGCCGGCGAACCCGACCGCTTCCTCTCCACCATCCAAATCGGCATCACGCTGATCGGGATTCTCACCGGTATCTATTCCGGCGCCGCCCTGACCGACGATTTCGCCGCAGCACTTGCCCGCCTGGGTCTTTCTCCGGTCTACTCCGCGCCTATCGCCCAAGCCCTTATCGTGGTAGCCGTAACCTACCTCACCCTGATCTTCGGCGAGCTTGTGCCCAAACGGATCGGATTGAGCGCAGCCGAAAAAGCTTCCAAAATCGTAGCCAGGCCCATGTACCTTCTGTCCCTTATCGCCGCTCCTTTCGTATGGATACTGTCAAAAAGCACCGCGGGAATGTTCAACTTGCTGGGCATTAAAGAATCGGACACGAAAGTAACCGAAGAAGAAATCAAGTCGATCGTCGAAGAAGGCACGAAAGACGGCGAAGTGCAGGCCGTGGAACAAGACCTCGTGGAACGGGTTTTCCTTCTCGGCGATCTGAAACTAGGTTCCATCATGACGCAAAAAAACGAAATCGTCTACCTGACCACCGATATGGACAAATCCAGGCTCAAACAAACCCTTTCCCGGCAACTATTCGACATGTATCCCGTCGCAGGCCCCAAGAAAGACGAAATAAGGGGCGTCGTCTACCTCAAAGATTTGATATTACAGGCCGACAGGCCCGACTTCCGGCTGGAAAACATCATCCGGCCGCCGTTTTACTTTCACGAAAACATGAGCGTCTATAAAGCCCTGGAAGTGATGAAAGCGGAAGGCATCAGCCGGGCCCTGATCTGCGACGAGTTCGGCGCGCTGGAAGGCATCATCACATTGAAAGACATTCTGGAAGCCCTGGTAGGCACCGTCAACGATACCCATAAAGAGCCCGATATTATCAAACGCACGGATAGCGAAGGATGGCTGGTAGACGGCCAATGCCCTTTTTACGACTTCCTCTGCTATTTCGAACGGGAAGATTTGTACGAAAACCGCCCTTACAACACCCTGGCCGGCTTGATCCTGGAAAGACTGGAACGTATTCCCCATAGCGGAGAACAGGTACGTTGGAACCATTTCGTGTTTGAAGTGGTTGATATGGATGGTATCCGGATCGACAAAATACTGGTGTATCCGGCCAACGAAAAAGAAGCCTGAACATGGATTGGAGCAAGCTGATCGAATGGTGTCCGGAACACCTCAATTACGGCATGATTGTCATTTTAAGGGTGTTGGAAAATTCGTTGGTTCCCCTCCCCTCCGAATTGAGCGTGAGGCCGGCGGCCTACAAAGCCGCCCAGGGTGAAATGAATATCTTCCTGGTGATACCTCGGGCGCCCTGATGGTGCCGTTGGCGGCGGGACGGGCGGCAAAAGGCAAGCCCCAAAGCAATTTATGTGGATAAAAACCGTTGATTTCGAATGAATAAAATCCAAAAGCCATGTCAAAAAAAATAGTCAACCTTCTTATCGGAATAGTATCCCTATGGCTTATCTCTTCTTTTATCGTCCCTTACCTGATCACCACGAACATATTTCACCACCGGGCCGAATTCGCACATACCGAAAATCCGGCCGATTACGGTTTGCAGCCGCATCATTTTTTCGTCACCACTACAGACGGCATCCCTATTTCCTGCTATGAAGTAAGCTGCCACGAGCCTAAAGCCGTCGTCATCTGCATTTCCGGGCTTCATAGCCCCTCCGTCACCACTTTCTACGGACACGCCGGCTTATCCAAGCAGAACGGTTATGCCTCCCTCTTGTTCGATATGCGGGCGCATGGCGAAAGCGAAGGAAAAAAAATCTATGCCGGTTATAAGGAATACCTCGATACGGACGCGGTGGTAGAATATGCCCGAAGGAAATATCCCGATGTGCCGATCGCGGTCATCGGATTATCTTTAGGCGGAGCCGTAGCCATCAATTCCATAGCAACAAACCCGGCGATCGATGCCTTGATCGCCTTATCCGCTTTTTCCTCCTGGGAATACAACTTTAAATGCCAAATGAGAAAAAAAATTCCAGCCTTGCTGTGCGCCCCGGCCGATGGATTTATTGATCTTATTTCCTGGTGCGAATTCGGATATGAAGAAAGCCGGCGCAAGCCTGTCGATCAAATAAGCCATCTCGGCAACCGCCCCGCCCTGCTTATGCACTCCAAAGAAGACTCCGAAGTAGACATCACGAATCTGGAACAACTCGTCGAGCATGCGCCCGGACATGTTCAGGTATACCTCGCCGAAGGCGACAATCATTTCGTGGCAACGGATTTCAAGCATCCGCAACGCGACTCAGCCTATTCCGGTACACTTTTGAAATTTCTGGAGCAGGTAAGTTCCGCCCCCTCGAAGAAAAAGTAACAGGCTCCGTTCAGACGTAAAAAAGAGGGACGAAAAAGTCTTTGTTCCCCGTCTTTGAAGGGAGAGGCTACAATCTAACAAACTGTTAATCAACACATCTACAACATCCAACGCGCCCCATCTCTTCTTCGAGGGAAGTAGGATGCCTCTCTTGTACCAGCTTCTTTTGAGATTCCCGCCTTATTTTTCCGGCTATTCCCTTGCATTTCCCTCCCATCCATTATATCTTTGTGTGCGAACAATTATATTTTCGACCTGGGTAATTCAGTTTAACGGCAAAGGTGAAAAACAATAAGTACCTGGCTGAAATAACAATTCGACATGGGTCGAAAATATAATTGTTCGGCTATCGACAGGGCAGGGATTGCGGGGGGAGATTTTTTCCCTGCCGGCTGCCCGCTTAAAAACCGTCTACTTAAAAAACCGCTTGCTTATGGCCGCCGAATACGCTTTATTTAAAAACCCGCCTCGCAAAGGGAGTACCGAAGAACCGCAGTTGCACGCCCGGATCGTACCCGGCCGCGTGATCCGGCTCGACCGGATCGCCAAGGAAATTTCCAGCTTTTCCTCCTTCAGCAGCGCCGATATCAAAGGGCTGCTTCAGGCTTTTTCCGACCAACTGGTGGAACACCTCGAAGCAGGCGACGAAATCGACCTGGAAGGGTTCGGGCATTTCAATATCTCGCTAAGCTGCCCCAAGATCAGCCGGCCGCAGGAAGTACGGGCGGAAGACATCCGTTTTAAAAGCGTCAATTTCCGCTGCTCGAAAAAAATCACCCGCCGGCTGGAAGCCATGTCGGTCAAGCGCAAGGAGGGCGCCTCGGCCCCGCCCCTCTACACCTCCGAACAACGCAAGGCCAACATCCTGCGCCACCTGGCCGAAGAGCGTACGCTGATGAGCTCCGACTGCATGCGCCTGAACGCCTGCACCCGCTACATGGCCCTCAAAGACCTGAAAGAATTGCTCGCCCAAGGCAAAATAGGCAAGATAGGCAAGCGGAAAATCACGATTTATATTCTGAAAGAGAAACCGGCAGAAAAAACCGAATAAGGAAGGGGATGTTTCCACGAGATCGCGGCAAAGTAACTAACTAGAGGTTGAGGGTGCTTATTCAAGGCCCAATAAAGATTTATGGGAGGGGATTTAATAAGATATTAATTTTTTTTATATGATGAGCGAGCATGTAATAATCGTAGTCAATTTCGAAAACTATAGTTCAACCTAACAACCACCTATTAAGCCATTCTCCTTAACAAGCTGCGTTTTGCATCTTGTCAAATGATATAGGTAAAAAACAGGCATTTTTTCGAATATGGTCAAATAACCTCCTATTTATCCCTGATATTTCGTAACAGATTCATAAAGTTATCATAAATATCGATCGATGTCATATTCAGGTAAGCCAATACATTTTTAATAGATGTCTTCGTATTGAAAGGAGCATCTGTTTCAGTCAATATTCTGTCTTTGGGTAATGAATACAAAATTTTTTGTCCTGACGATGAAAATGTCATAGATTCATTGACCGAAAAGTAATATCCTTCGTCCAAGATGTCTTGAATCAACGATGTTCTACCGGAGTACCAATGAAAAATAACATTTCGAATGTGATATTTTTTTAATAATTCAAGAAGTTGTAACTCTGCACCACGGGAGTGAACACTTATAATTTTCTTTTTTCCTTGCAGGGCGTGCAAGATAGTTTGCAGCATGGATACTTGTATATCTTTTGTTGCATAACCTTCCTTTGAAAAATCAAGTCCGATTTCACCTACATAGGAGGTTTTATCAAGTAAGGCAACAAATTTTTTAAGTTCTTCTTGGTTGTCACTGATCAATAAGGGATGAAAACCTAAGGCTAAACGCACATGATGTAATGACTTTGTATAAGGATACCCCACCTCAAAATGACTGGGTAGATTCGTCATCCCGATCGTAATATTTCCCTTGGACTCCACTTTATGAATGTAATCTTCCGGATATGGCAACATATCGAAATGGCAATGTGTGTCAATAAGTTTCATATGCCAATATAAGCTTTGATTACAGACGAACCGTCCTGTCTTATTAGATTTTTTAATTCTTCACGAGTTTCCTCTACCAATATAATATATTTTTCAAAATTTGGCAATTGACCTAATCCTGCAATGCGAAGCTCCCTGCGAATATCCTCTCTTGTTAAATCGCGTTTCAGATAGGAAAGCATAGCGTAGAAGTCGTTAGACATTTTATAAGGTCTTCTATTGAAAATAGTGGTTAGAGTAACCCCATATCTAGTCGTATCCATATGTCCTGCCAAGGAAGCCTTTCGATACATACAAGGCATACAACGACCACAATGCGTTGCTTCAGGATCATCATACATGAATTGATGTTGGCTACGCTTTCCACATGAATTTGAGTTCGAAAGAATAGATAAAAGATAGGTTCTGTCTGCACACTCATTCACCATTTTGCCTTTTGTCTTATATTCATAGGGATTTATGATAGGTGTTATAATATCCATTGAACGTAATATTTCTCTTAATTGAAAAAGAAATAGCGGATGGGTTGTGCGCGTACTGCAAGCTGCTCTTCGGGAAACAGTTAAGGGAAAATTGAGAGATACAGAACCATTTTCAGGAACCACCACGCTGACATTCTTATAGGCTGCCACCATCAAAGCTATAGCTAGAAACATTAGCGAGCGAGATCGACAAGTGGTTTCTGAACTTACCAAAGGGTGTATGTGCACAGCTGGCAAATGGTAGAAGCGATTGGGATAGTGAGTCATAAAACAACCTACTAATCGATCTTGGTCAGCCTTAGGTCCTCCCATAAAATGGTCATAATGAGACACTATACATAATTTAGGAGTTTCATGTACAGCCAGATAATCAATTGCACCGATCAAAGAATCCATTCCCCCCGAAAACAGATTGACTTGACCTAGATTGCAGTCGAGTTCAGGAATATCAATCATGGGATAGGGAATCCTATTATCCAATGGCTCAAAATGTGTCGTCCAAAAGTCCCCTGTCAAGAAAGAAAGGAGAGCATCCCATTTACATCGATTAGATTCAAATATATCACTGTTTTTTAACTTAAAAGTCACATCAAACTCACGAGACCAGCCATCTAATGAGTGCTTATTTCTATTGAAGGTTCTGTCTATGGCATACACAGCGGCCGACAAGTAGAGAATATCCATTAAACTATCGGGGATTTTACCTGCAAAGAAAGCTAGATGTGATGTGTTGATGATTGCACCCGTTCTTATAAGTGGAACAGCATCTTCAACAATCAGACTGATAGATAATTTACCATCCTTTGCCAATATATAGTTGTCAGTTCTAATTTTCATGGCCTAAACAAATATCAATTACACGTGCGAATTCATCTTTACAATAGTCCTCCCCTTTAGGAGAACTCCAGTCTAGATTTGTCACTGCTTCATCGGCAGGAAGTCCTTTGACATCTTCCAATATAAGGTCTTCGATAGCATCCATGGTGGCATTTGCGTAATTTTCACCTTTTTCCTTAACTAGTTTCTCGTGAATTGATTGGGACAAATGGCAAAAAATATATTTGGCAAAGAAACAATCTAACAGTTCTTTCATTTCGCCTGTCACCAAAAGGGAGCCTATCGCAGCATCATAGTGTGCAGGGTCTTCTCCCAACCGCTCATTAAACAAATCCATCAAATGTTCCAAAGCTTCATTGGCCGCCGTATCGTCCATCCCAACCAACTTATCCTGTACATAAATGGTGATAATTTCCATGACCTGCTCTTTGGTTTTATCTTCCAAAGAACCGTGTCCATGCGTTTCCAACCAAACAGGGAGACTTTGCTCTTGGATTTCAGCAATAGCATGAACGAAATTCTGAATAACACTAATGCCTCCTTGCCCAAAAGCCTTTGACGAACCAGAGCTGACGGCTTTAGCACCTCCCCCAGCTTTTATCGTATGGGAAACAGCATTACGGTAATGGCGATATATTCTTTGGGTTATTTTTGCCTTTTGTTTATCATATTGCTGAGGCTTCATTTGCTCTTTATTCTTTTCAAGCGTATTTTCATCGACCAGAGCTTTCTCTAAGCGAGATACGGATGAAGAAGCTTTGCCCCAATTGGGTTGTCCTTTAACAGATGGATTAAATCGTTGAGATGTTCCCATATAAGTTATGATTTGATATTTTGGGGTTTCATTGCTCTTACTAATGATTTATTAGTCGACAACAAATTTATAAATTTCATATCCCCGGAATACTTTTCATAAATTGACTTAAACTTCTTCCCCAAAGAGATGGGGATTCTTGTCACATCTATACGTGATAACAAAGTCGAAAATTGAGAATAAGAGAGCTCTACATTTTCATTCACACAGAAATAATACAGGTTATATCCTTTCTTATCTTCCGGATTCGACATGATAGTTTCATTCAACAATACATAAAAGTCTTGAAGTTCACAGCCTGTAAGAGTTTTTACCTCGGGAATATAAGTTTTCTGAAGGATATTATCGGTTGCTGCACTTATCGCCTTATTGAATAAAGAGCGAACTTTTGAGGATATTAACGAGGCGCCGCCCACTACATCGGAAAGCTTGTCGTGAGATACCCAATAAAGTTCACGCAAATCCACCTCGCTAAAAAGAGGTTTCATCGTTATTAACTTCTTTAAGGTGGGTTCATTCCACATTTTTAACTCGTCGGGATAATCGTTTGCATTCTCCAAGGCTAACTTTTCAATTTCTGCAATTTCGTTCGGTTTCCCGGTTGCCTGTTGTTGCCAATCATAAAGTTGCTTAAAAAGAGGTTCATGTTTATATTCAAGAATCATTAACTTTATCAATGTTTGCTCGACCTTTACGTCTTCAATGCCACCTACCTTAAGGAGGCTTAACCGAAGTTCATAAGCATTCAAGAAACGTTTGATGAGACGGGGATTTCCCTTCAAGCAATTACTAATAATGTTAGACAATTGAGTGATAAATCCAATTATTTCCTTCATCCGAGATTGATCCGTGCTCTCTAATTTTTTTTGAATATTATCCCAACCATAAATGCCAAATTTTACTTCTTTAATAAAACTGATGTAATCCGCATGAATAATATCGAACGTTTCCTTTGGTAGAATGGATTTACAAAAAAGCAAAGATATATAAGTTTCAACTTCCTTGTGGGTCAGCCGGGGAAGTTTATAGGGTATTTGGATGAGTTTTTCCATATAGGCAGTGCCTATATCACCTTTGTTGTCTTTGTTTTCTTCTTGAGTGAATCTGGAATATTCCCTTTTTACAGCGCAGGAGACGATATATTCATCTGCTGCTACAATAAAGGCTGTTTTGTCTACATTCAGGAATAATTTGATGGCTTCCAGATTGTCAATAATCCGCCGCGGAGTACAACGATCCAAATCATCGATGAGAACCACTAATCGTTCTTTACCAGTGGCTTCAATTAACTCTTGGAATTGTTTCCTAAAGTCTCTCACTGCGTTGATTTCGGTATGCTGTCGTTTGGATTTCAATAAATCATCGAGGTAATCCACCGCTTTATCCCCTGTCAAATTTTCTAATAGGCGCTCTTGGTTTTCTTGAAATTTAGAAACTAAAAATGAGGCTAAAGAAAGCCCCCCGGTGGCATAAGCGGCTACTCCCGGCAATACAAGATTTTTCACACTCCACTGTAATGTTCTCATCCAATTGATTGATCGAAGAACATTTTTTCCTTTCGATTTTACTTTTTCTTTGACTTCATTTTTCAACGTTTTATTCTCTATCAATTGAGAAACGATTTCCTGCATAAGTGCCGATTTTGCATCATCGTAACCTTCAAATATCCAACCATCAAAATAAATGACAATCGTATCATCTTTGTAGGGTTCTTCTTCGGATAACTGTTTTTCCAATATTTTAAGAACGCTCGACTTACCACTCCCCCAGTCTCCATATAAGCCCAGGGTCACAGGTAGATTCTTGTCATTTGTAATTACATTCTTAATTAAGGATGCGTGAATGGAAAAACCTAATAAATCTTCATTTGTTTCGTTGTCTGCCCACATATTCTACTATTTTCAACATTTAGTTTATTCTGGAATTCTATTCTCCCCCTTTGGATGCTCGTGTTGTAATCGGTAAAAAGCTTTTTGTCTTTCAATTTCAGTGCGCAATTCCTCTTCAGTAGGCATATACAACATATATTTGGAAGCGAAAAGCCGGTTATTATCATGTAGCACGGAGTATCGGGCGATGTCCTCGTCCGTTTCCGAACAAAGTACAATACCAATCGTCGGATTATCCCCTTCCCCGCGTACACGCTCGTCATACATCCGTACATACATATCCATTTGGCCCACATCCTGGTGGGTGATTGGATGTGTTTTCAAATCTAAGAGCACGAAGCATTTAAGTAAATAATTATAAAACACAAGATCTATATAATAGTCTTTCTTTTCTGTACGTATCAGTTTTTGACGGGTTACAAAGGAAAAACCTTTCCCTAACTCAAGCAGGAAATGCTGTAAGTTGCCGATAATAGCCGATTCCAGTTTTGACTCGGTAAAAGCTGCATTGGGAGACAATCCAATAAACTCCGCCACCGTCGGATTCTTAATGAATTCCAATTTATCCTGCTGATACGGAAACGTGAGCGACTTCATTTCGCTTTTCACCTCTTCCTTTTTCTGAGAGAGCAATAAACGTTCGTAATATTGTGAGCCGATATTACGATCCAACGTACGATAACTCCACATTTGTTCTGTTGCCTCTTTCAAATACCATGCACGGGCTTCGGGATTGGCAACCTGAATTAGCCTTTTATAATGCGACCAAGTCAATATTCGCCACGGTGTAGCGAATATGTCAGGAAAGGTGTTATAGAACTGTCGATAATAGTAGAGAGAGCCTGTAGAAAACCCCTTGCCAAACTCTTTTGTCAGTTCGGTGGAGAGTTCCTTGAGCAATTGTGCCCCATAATCTGCCCGCTCTTTTCCTTGTTGTTCTTCTTCCACGATCCGTTTGCCCATCTGCCAGTAAGCTTCTACCATGGTCGAATTAATAGCGGTATAGGCTTTTTGCCGGGCAATAGTTACTATTTGCTTGATTTCGCGAATGAAATTAGCATTATACGAAGGTGTAATGTTCGCTTTTTCCATTAAAAATAAATGATATAGCACAAAGTTAGAAAAAGTAGCATAAAAACGAAACAACTTACGCGTATTTACAAGAATATTTAGAACGTTGCTAAGTAAACCGCCTTTAATTCCCGCTCCCTCTCACCATCCTGGCACCTCCGCTGGAGCTTAAAGAAGTAGTAACCTGCAATTTTTTGGAAGTTCCCGAACCCCGGCAGGCTTACGAATGAAGGAAAGCGGAAAGGAAAACGCCATCGAGAAGTTAGACGCCAGAATACGATAAAATGACCGGGGTCAACCAAACATGATGAAAAAATACAACCGGTTAAACCCGAACCCATTTTCTCCCCCGCCTCCCCTTTCCTATCTTTTGTTAAAACCGCTAACTGTTTTTATGCCCGCGATACACGAAATACCACAGAAAAAAGTTATCTTTGTACTCCGGTATCAAACCCTGAACACTGTTATTAACAAGCAAAAACGATTTATCAATGGGAAGAGTATTAGTAATCGGCGCCGGAGGCGTAAGCTGCGTGGCTGTCAAGAAAATGGCCATGAACGCCGACGTCTTCACCGACATCATGGTAGCAAGCCGCACGAAAAGCAAATGCGATAAGATCGCCTCGGAAATCAAAAACGTACAGGTACGCACAGCACAGGTCGACGCCGACAAGGTGGACGAGCTGGTTGCCCTGTTCAACGATTTCAAGCCCGATCTGGTGGTGAACCTGGCGTTGCCCTACCAGGACTTGTCGATCATGGACGCTTGCCTGGCCTATGGCGTCAGCTATCTCGACACAGCCAATTACGAACCGCTCGACGAAGCCAAATACCAATATAGCTGGCAATGGGCCTATAAGGATCGTTTCGAAAAGGCCGGCCTTACCGCCATCCTGGGATGCGGATTCGATCCGGGCGTAACCGGGGTATATACGGCTTACGCCGCCAAGCATCATTTCGACGAACTACAGTATCTCGACATCGTGGATTGCAATGCGGGCGATCATCATAAGGCGTTTGCCACCAATTTCAACCCCGAAATCAATATCCGCGAGATTACGCAACGCGGGAAATATTTCGAAAACGGCGAGTGGAAGGAAACCGATCCGCTATCGGTACATCAGCCTCTTACCTATCCGGAAGTAGGCCCCCGGGAATCGTACCTGATGTATCACGAAGAATTGGAAAGCCTGACGAAGAACTTCCCTACCCTCAAACGGGCCCGTTTCTGGATGACCTTCGGCCAGGAATATCTTACCCATCTGCGCGTAATCCAGAATATCGGGATGGCCAGCATCCAGCCGATTCCCTACAACGGAATGGAAATCGTTCCCATCCAGTTCCTCAAGGCCGTGCTTCCCAATCCGGGCGACCTGGGCGAGAACTATACGGGCGAAACGTCTATCGGCTGCCGTATCCGCGGATTGAAAGACGGAAAAGAGCAAACCTATTACGTCTACAATAATTGCAGCCACCACGCCGCCTATGTGGAAACGGGCGCGCAAGGGGTGAGCTACACCACCGGCGTGCCGGCCATGATCGGCGCCAAGCTGTTCCTGGAAGGGGTATGGAAAAAGCCGGGGGTATGGAACGTGGAAGAGTTCGATCCCGATCCTTTCATGAAAGAGCAGAACACCCAAGGGTTGCCCTGGCATGAAAAATTCAATATCGATCTGGAACTTTAAGTTTTAAAAGACCCCAAAGCGATGGCGATAGGAATAGGCGACAAGGCCCCCGAGACATTGGGCTTCGACCAGGACGGCAAAGAAATCAGACTGAGCGACTTCCGAGGAAAGAAGCTGGTACTGTACTTTTACCCCAAAGATAATACGAGCGGCTGCACGGCGGAAGCTTGCAGCCTGAGGGACGGATACGAGGAGCTGCGCCAGGCGGGCTACGAGGTGATCGGCGTAAGCAAAGACAGCGCGCGGTCGCATCAAGGCTTCATCGCCAAGCAGAACCTTCCCTTCTCCCTGATTGCCGACACCGATACCGCGCTGCAACAGGCGCTGGGAGTGTGGGCGGAAAAAAAATTGTACGGACGTTCATACATGGGGACTCTCCGTACCACCTTTATCCTCGATGAAGAGGGTGTGATCACCCGCATCATCGGGCCGAAAGAGGTGAAGACGAAAGACCATGCCAACCAAATACTCCATCTGTAATCTACAAAGAATGACAAAAGAAGAGAATTTATTCGACGAAGTGAAAGACGAGCGCGACGATCTGGATGAACGCGATTTGCAACAAGAAGAGCGGGAAGAAAAACCGGAGCGCGAAGAAAAAGAAGAGAAGGCCCCCCGTGAAAAAACGGGCAAAGGAAAAGGGAAAGATACCAGCATCACGAAGCTGACCGACCCTTCCGACAAGCTGAAAGCCCTTCGTTCGGCGATGGAAAAGATCGAGAAGAATTTCGGAAAAGGCTCGATCATGAAGCTGGGCGAAGAAAACATAGAAAATATCGAAGTGGTACCCTCCGGTTCGATCGGCCTGAACGCCGCGCTGGGCGTAGGCGGTTTTCCGAAAGGCCGCGTCATTGAAATTTACGGCCCGGAATCGTCGGGTAAAACGACGCTGGCCATCCACGCCATCGCCGAAGCGCAGAAAGCCGGCGGCATCGCGGCCTTTATCGACGCGGAACATGCTTTCGACCGTTTCTACGCCGAAAAGCTGGGCGTGAACGTGGAAGACTTGTTGATCTCGCAGCCGGATAACGGCGAGCAGGCGTTGGAAATCGCCGAACAGTTGATCCGCTCGTCGGCCGTCGATATTATCGTGATCGACTCCGTAGCGGCCCTGACGCCGAAAGCGGAACTGGAAGGCGAGATGGGCGACAGCAAGATGGGTTTGCAAGCCCGGTTGATGTCGCAGGCGCTCCGGAAACTGACCGGTGCCATCAGCAAGACCAACACCACTTGTATCTTCATCAACCAGCTTCGCGACAAGATCGGCGTGATGTTCGGCAATCCGGAAACCACAACGGGCGGTAACGCGCTGAAGTTTTATGCTTCCGTGCGCCTCGACATCCGGAGCATCGGCAAGTTGAAAGACGGCGACGAGATCAAGGGCAACCAGGTGCGCGTGAAGGTGGTGAAAAACAAGGTAGCTCCTCCTTTCCGCAAAGCGGAATTCGACATCATGTTCGGGGAAGGTATCTCCCAGTCGGGCGAAATCATCGACCTGGGCACGGAACTGAACATCGTGAAGAAGAGCGGCTCGTGGTACAGCTACAACGGAACCAAGCTAGGACAAGGGCGCGACGCAGCCAAACAATGCGTGAAAGATAACCCGGAACTGGCCGAGGAACTGACCGGCCTGATTTTCGCAGCCCTCAAAGGCTGATCTTTCCCCGGGTCCGGCCCGATACATACTGAGGCAAGGATTTTATCTTTGCCTCATTTTTTATTTTCTCCGGCTTCGGCCCCGCTCCGTCCGGAAAGTCGTTTCGTCTCTCCAAGCCTCTCCGGTTCAACCGCGGCTTGCCCTACGGCTTTTATAGGGGGCACTTCCGTAACCCGGAGATTTCATTTCCGACGGACGCCCGTTCTAACCGGCTTCTTATGATATATTCTTTTATGAAACCATCCGTATCGCCTGACGCATGCTAACCGATAAAGAAAAATACCAGAGACTTTGTAGCCGCGAAAAAAGCATTCCCATCTTTTCGCGCGACTGGTGGCTCGACCTTGTGTGCGGGCCGGAGAAGTGGGATGTGCTGCTGCACGAAGAAAACGGGCGCATTACGGCAGCCATGCCCCTTTACATCCCCCACAAAGGCATGGTATCCATGCCGGCTTACACCCAAACGATGGGCCCTTGGTTCGCACCCGAACCGCCCGATGCCAAATATACCACCACCCTGGGCCGCCGCCAGGCCATAACCGCCGGCTTTACCGAGCGACTGAAAGCTTACCCCTGTTTCCTGCAAAATTTTCAGTACGGAATTACCGACTGGCTACCCTTTTATTGGGCCGGTTACCGGCAAACCACCCGCTATACCTACCTGATCGCCGATCTGAGCGTACCCGAGGAAACGTTATGGGCGGCCATGAGCCCGAATATCCGGCGCAACATCGCCAAAGCCCGCGACAAATACGGTATCCGCATACGCCGGGGAATCCCGACAGACGATTTTCTGGGGATACAAAAGCTCACTTTTCGGCGGCAAAGCCGGAAAGTGCCGGGCGATGAAGCTATTTTCCGGGCCTTGGCAGAGACCTGCCGGCAGCGGCAACAAGGCAACTTATGGGGAGCTTACGACGAAAAAGGCAGGTTGCACGCCGCCCTTTTTCTGGTATGGCAGGAAAGTTCGGCTTATTATCTGGCCGGCGGAGGCGATCCCTCGCTCCGGCAGTCGGGCGCGCATAGCCTGCTGCTCTGGGAAGCGATCCGGTTTGCCGCCTCTAAAAGCGACCGGTTCGACTTCGAAGGATCGATGCTGCCGGGAGTAGAACGCTTTTTCCGGGAGTTCGGGGCTGTACAGATGCCTTATTTTACGATTTCCAAAGGCCGGCTTTCCCTGGTCAGACGGGCTTGGTATAAACTTATGAAATGCCTATGAACCAAATTTTACGCTACCTTATCCGTTTTTTGCTGGGAGAAGATATTTCCCATAAAGTAGCATCTTCGATCGGATATACGGCCGACCGGAATACTTTTCACCGCTATAATCTCGTTATCATACCGTCCGGTTTTTTCAACGAAGGCCGGTACGGTACGGCTGCTTCCCTGCCGGCGTTGCCGCTGGCGGAGATAGAAGGCATCCCCCTGCTGTTCGGTTCGTCGAAAGAAGAATGGGTAGGCGATACCTGGGTGGTACACGCCGACCTTATCGCCAGCACTTACTTCCTTATTACCCGTTACGAAGAGATGGTAAGACGTAGCGTCCGCGACCCGCACGGACGGTTTCCCGGCAAAGAATCGTTGCCTTACCGGGCCGGCTTCCTGCATCGTCCGGTGGTAGACGAATATCGCCGGCTGTTGCGCCGCTGGCTGCGGCAGACGCGTCTCCAAGTGCCCGACGTGGAAAAAGGAATCAGGCGGATCTACCTGACACACGATGTGGACGCGCCCTTTCTTTATCGTTCCTGGAAAGGAATGATCCGCTCGCTGGCCGGGGGCCGGGGCGTGGCGGCGACAGTGGCCGGCAAATTCGGCTCGCCGGAACGCGACCCTTATTATACGTTTCCCTGGATTTTCCGGCAAAACAGCATCTTGGCCGACGTGGCGGGCAAAGGCCGCTGCCGCACGGCCTTATTTATCCGCGGCGGCGGACGAACGAGGCAAGACAAGCCTTTTTATGATTTGCAGTCGGGCGATATGCAGCGGTTGATACGCGACGCGCGCTTGCACGGGGCGGAGATAGGCCTGCATGCCAGTTACGAAGCAGGACGGCACCCGGAATTGATTTCCAAAGAAAAGAACCGGCTCGAAAAAGAGGCGGGGCGTCCGGTAAGATGGAACCGGCACCATTTCCTGGCCTGCCGCGAGCCGGAAGATACCGACCGGCTGGAAGCAGCAGGCATCACCGACGATTTCACGCCGGGATATGCCGATGTGGCGGGTTTCCGCCTGGGCACCTCGTATCCGGTACGATGGATCAACCCCGTCACCCGCCGGCTGTCGCCCCTAAAGCTGCATCCGCTATTGATAATGGATAGTACCCTGGAAGAAAAAAAATACATGGGCTTGCCCTACGACGAGGCCTGCGCATATGCGACCAAGCTGCTGGAACAAGTCAGCCTGGCAGGCGGCGAAGCGGTGTTGCTTTGGCATAATACGTCGTTCAGCTCAGCGGCCGCCCCCTATCAGCGGAAGCTGTATACCTATTTACTAAACGAACTCACGAAAAAATGAAACTGATTACCGTTGTGGGGGCACGGCCCCAATTCGTAAAAGCCGCCATGGTAAGCCGCGCGATCGGGGCCTACAACCGCCGGGCCACCCGCCCGATTGAAGAACGCTTGCTGCATACCGGGCAACATTACGATGAAAATATGAGCGCGGTGTTTTTTACCGGGATGGGTATCCCGGCGCCGGCCTGGCAATTGCAAGGCGGAACGCCCGATAGCGACCGGCAAGGCAGGTTGCCGAACCCTAAGGCGCAAGGCGACGACAGACTTCCGCGCGGCGGTGAAATGCACGGCGAAATGACCGGCCGGATGCTGGCGGAGATCGAAAAAATACTGGTGGAGGAAAAGCCCGACGCCGTGGTGGTATACGGCGATACCAATTCCACGCTGGCCGGCGCGCTGGCGGCGGCTAAACTGCATATTCCCGTGGCGCACGTGGAAGCAGGGCTGAGAAGCTTCAACAAAGCGATGCCGGAGGAGATCAACCGGATTCTGACCGATCACCTGGCCTCGTTGCTCTGTTGTCCCACCCGGACGGCGGTTCGGAATTTGGCAGAAGAAGGAATACATCAGGGTGTTTGCCGGGTAGGCGACGTGATGTACGACGCGGCTCTTTTGTTCGGCGATCTGGCTGGAAAGACCTCTCGGATTTTAAGCGAACTGAAGGTGGAAAGCGGAAAATACCGGCTTTGCACGGTGCACCGGGCGGAAAATACGGATAGCGAAGAACGGCTGCGCGGTATTTTCGAAGCGATCGCCGAGATGTCTACGGCTGACTGCCCTGCCATTGTACCGCTTCATCCGCGGACGCGGAACTATCTGAAAAAATATCAGTTGATGGCTTCCTTAGAGGCATGTCCGGGGGTGCGTTTCATGGAGCCGCTTCCGTTTTTAGATATGGTATGGCTTGAAAAAAACGCGGCTACCATCCTGACGGATTCAGGAGGCGTGCAGAAAGAGGCCTATTTTCATCGTACGCCTTGTATTACTCTTAGGGATGAAACGGAGTGGGTGGAAACGGTCGAAGCCGGATGGAACCAACTGGCGGGGGCTTGTAAAAAGACGATTCTGGACTGCCTGGGCCGACAACCTGCACGGAAAGAAATTGAAGAATACGGCACCGGAAACACGGCTGACAAAATTGTGGAAGCTTTGGTAGGTCTGGTAGGAAAAACGACACGACCGTGATGGAAAAACAGCGAAACAACCGATATGCTTCCGCCCCCGGACAGGGAAACGACCGGCCGGGTTACGGCGCGGTAGAGACCGGGGCCGGAACTGGCATTCATGGGCGTGGCCAGGAAAAGCTTTCCCAAGAAAAGCCGGCAGCCGGAGCATCGGAGAAAAAGGCCGCGACGAAAAAGGTATTGATCCTGGCCGACCTCTTCCCCCCCGCCTTCGGGCCGCGTATGGGATATTTATGCAAATATATCCGGATGTACGGCTGGCAACCCCGGGTGGTGGCCGAAGCGGTGCCGGAACAAACCTTCCGGTTTCTGGCGGGCGAATGTCCGGTTAGTTATGTGTCGTTTTACACGGCCCGGGCGGGATGGGGAAGGAAGTTTCAATGGCTGGGGGTGTTGCTGATGGACGCATGCTTCGGATATAAGAACCGCCGGATGTACCGGGAAGCCGAAAAAATACTTAGGGAAGAATCGTTCGATGCCGTGTTATGCAGTACCTACCGTACGTTTCCGCTCCCGGCGGCAGCCCGGCTGGCCCGCGCATACCGGTTGCCGCTGGTGGCGGATTTAAGGGATATTATCGAACAATATACCGGAAACGAGTTTATCAGTCATTCCCTGCCCTCTTGCCTGGGGCTGGGCAAGTTGGTAGCCGCCGCTTTTCGCCGGAAGAGCTTGCGTACCCGCAACCGGGCGCTACGCGCGGCAGATTATGTTACCACCGTTTCCCCCTGGCATGTGGAAACCTTACAGATGTATAATACGAATACCAAATTGATTTATAACGGATTCGATCCGGAATTATTCTTTCCGGAACCGATTCCCACCCGGCAGTTTACCATCACGTATACAGGACGGTTGCTCAGCACCACGATGCGCGACCCGGGGCTTTTGTTCGAGGCTTTGGCCGAACTGAAAGCCAGGAAAATACTTTCCGAAGCGGATTGCCGGGTGAATTGGTATGTAGACGAAGCCTCGTGGAACATCTTGCGGGCGGAAGCGGAAAAGGCCGGGGTCGAAGCGTTTATGGAGTATAAAGGGTATGTGCCGGCCGAAGCCGTGCCGGGGGTGCTCAACGCCAGTTCGGTCTTGTTGCTCCTGACCAACAAGGCAGCCGGCGCAGGGCCGAAAGGGGTGATGACCACGAAGTTTTTCGAATCGCTGGCGGTGGAAAAACCGGTGCTTTGCATCCGCAGCGACGAGGGATGCCTCGAAGCCGCCATCCGGGACGCCCGGGCCGGATTGGCGGCCCGCAGCCGGAAAGAAGTGTGCGACTTTCTGGAAACCTATTACCGGGAGTGGAAAGAGAAGGGATATACTTGCTCGCGCATCCGGCCCGAAGTATTGCAAACCTATTCCCGGCGGGAACAGGCGGGAATGTTCGCCGCCATTCTCGACCGGTTGGTCGAATAAACCCGGAAAAGCGTTGTTTCGCTTTGGGGAGAGGGCCGGGAGAGCGCGACGAGGGCGGAAGGTGGCGGAAAGGCCCTGATCCGGATAAGATCATATGAAAAAACAAGGGAATAACCGGTTGTAAAATAGAGAGCGTAATCGTATAAAAATGGACAAACATCTGCATATCATTTCATTCAATATCCCTTGGCCGGCGAATTACGGCGGGGTAATCGATGTATTTTACAAACTCAAAGCCTTGCATGCGGCCGGGGTGCAGGTTATACTGCATTGTTTCGAATACGAACGCCCGCAAGCTCCGCAACTGGAAGCATTGTGCGAACGGGTGATTTACTATCCCCGCCGGACAGGGCTTTCGGCCAACCTCAGCTTGTTGCCTTACAATGTGTACGGACGGAAAGACGCCCGGCTGATCCGAAATTTGCTGAAAGACGATTATCCTATTTTATTCGAAGGGTTGCATTCCTGTTATTACCTGGCCGATCCCCGATTGAAACACCGGCTGAAAATCTTCCGGGAATGCAATATCGAGCACGATTATTACCGACAACTGGCGGTATCGGAAAACCGTTTGATCCGGAAATGTTTTTTCCGCATCGAAGCGTGGAGGTTTGCAATGTATGAACGCGTGGCGGCTCATGCCGACCGGGTGCTGGCGGTGTCGGAAACCGACGCCGCTTATCTGAGGCGCAAGTTTCCCGACAAGCCGGTAGAGTTTATGCCTTGCTTCCATGCCAACGACGAGGTTACGGCCTTGCCGGGAAGATCGGATTTTATCCTGTATCACGGCAAACTCTCGGTGGTGGAAAACGAGCGGGCGGCGCTTTTCCTGATCCGGCAAGTGTTCAGCCGGCTTGAAGTGCCTTGCATCCTGGCAGGCATGGATCCGCCTACCGGTTTGTCGGAGGCTGCCGCCCCCTACCCGCATATTACCGTGGAAGCCAATCCTGGGGCTGCCCGGATGGACGAACTGATCAGGGGAGCGCAAATACATATGCTGGTTACTTTTCAGGATACGGGATTGAAACTGAAATTGCTGAACAGCCTCTTTGCCGGCCGGCACACGGTGGTTAATTCGTTGATGCTGGCCGGGAGCGGGCTCGACGAGCTTTGCCGGATAGCAGATACGCCCGACGAAATGGTAGAAGCTTGCCGCCGGCTGATGGCGCAACCGTTTACCCGGGAGTTGATTGAAAAAAGGAAGCAAAGTTTATTTCCTACCTATTCGAACGCCTGCCAGGGCGCACGGCTGGTGCGGATGATCTTCGGGGGAGGCTAAACTTCCCTAAGGACGGACAGGTACATACAATTGCAGGCAAACGAATCCTTTCCGGAATTCTTTTTTTAGTTTCCAGCGACCGGAATGAAGCCGGCGCAGATTATCGTCGTCCCAATTATATACATTCGAGTAGAGGATATACCGGCTCCCTTCCCAATCGAGCGGGGAGAAACGGCGGCGATCGTCGGTGACATCGGTCTGGCCGAAAACGGCATTCAGGGGAAAAGAGGCCGCTACGTCAGCCGGCGCAATCTGCTCTTCTTCCAAATAGCGGATCATTTCCCCGCGCAAGGTGTAGTAAGGAACATGGCTTAATACGCTGTCCCAGGCTTTGGCGATCTTTTCCGGATAAATCCAGGCATGGCCGCTCAACAAAACCAGTATCATGGCAACGCAAGCCAGCTTGACCGCTCGCGGCTTATAGGCCTGGAGCAGCATCTGCGCCGTCAGCAAAGCGAACAGCATATAGAGTATCAGAAAATAACGGTCGCCGAAGGGATTGGTAAGCGGCAGCGTCACTCCCAGCATCACGAAGAGGATACTAAGGTAAAGAAGGGCTACGGGGGAGCGGAAGATAAAGGTCAAGAATGACCGGATTCCCATCTTGCAGGCAGCCGCAAAAAACAATATCCATACCACAAAGCGGCCCGAATCGGCCAGGCGCAGGGCGAATCCCAACGTATTTTTCAATAAGCGGAGGCCGTCCGCCCACTTACGATGTTCCAAATAAGCGAAATCAGGGGCATATAGCCAATAACCGGTCTCCACTTTCCGGTAGACAAACCAGCTTGCCATTGCCAGGAGAACGGGCAGAAAAGGCGGAAGGGCGTACCAAAACGCCCGGCGAAAAGGTTTTCCGCCCAGAAAAATTTGTATCAACAGATAGCCCAGGCCTAAACCGGCGCAGACCACAAACCCGCGGATGCTGACCATTCCCAGACAAAGGGCCGAAAGAGAAAGCGGAATCCGCCGCCCGGCCAACAGATACCGGATGCTCAGCAAAGCGAAAAAGCAAAGCAGGATATCCGGCGAAAGCAACAACAATTGGGTAGACAAGGCAGGTTCGACTACTATCAGCAAAAAAAGGTAGGGCGCATAGCGAGGTTGCAATTGCTCGCATAGCCGATAAGCCTGCCAGATGACGCCCACGGAAAACAGAGCGACCGAAAGATGGGCCACAAGCAGGCTACGCCCCAGCCACGTCCAGAGGGCGGCCAGATACCAATGGGCCAAAGGAGGTTCGGCTACATAGTCGGAAGGATAGAGTATCGCCTGGAAACCGTGGGTTAGCAAATAGTCGGCAGGCATGGCGTAGCCGGCCGTATGATCCCAGAAAAAGCCTTGATCAAGCGTAAAGTATTTCCCTATACCGAAGAGCAGGAGGAAACCGTACAACCACAGGCTGGAGAGGCTTTCCGCCCGTTTTTTCCCGAGCGGAGTTGCCGGCGGCCGGCCGGCTACCGGCATACAACCGGTTTGCCGTCGCGGGCCCGTTTCTCCTATCTGATCTATTTGACCTCTTTCCCGCAACTGTCTTTTTCCACTTATGCGGCGGCTTTCCTGCTCGCGGCCGCTCTCCGCCTTCCCGTCGACTACCTTCCACCGGTTCATACCTGTTCTCCTTCGCCTGCAAGCAGCCTCCGGATACCGTCGCGCACATACCAACGGGCCATATCGCCGGGTTTGAGAATCTGATCGTTCCATTGCAGCAAATCGATGTCGATGGGGATAGAGCCGCATTGCTTGTCGGAAGGACTACGATGCAAATCGCCTTCGATTTGTTTGAGGACGGGCTTGATTTCGTGGGGATGCAAGGGAGTATAGGCCACGGCTATCTGATTCAGGAAGGGAGCCGCGCCGGGACAATCAACCGCCTCGGTACAAACCGGTTCAGACGTACGGAAGGAAGTAAAGCAAACGCCGAGACGACCGGCAGCGCGTGCGATATTCCGCTCCTTGTCCCGGTTTGAGCCCAGGCATAAAATAATACGATTCAAAGATTTGTCAGATTGTTCCATCTTCCGTTGTCTGTACATTTTCCGTTTTTCCGGAAGCAAGCTTCTTTGCCCCTCCTCCCGACGGCCTAATAGCCTGCAAAGCTAACAAAAATACCTATTAATCGGTATTGATGGTGTTAAGTTTTAGCCCTACCTTTGCATCACATTTGAAAGGACATGAGATTATCAGAACTTCGCACCGGCGAAAAAGGTGTTATTGTCAAAGTTATGGGCCGCGGGGCTTTCCGCAAGCGGATCATCGAAATGGGATTTATCCGCGGGAAAGAAGTGGTTGTAATTCAGAATGCACCGCTGAAAGACCCGATTCATTATAAGGTAATGGGGTACGACGTATCGCTGCGCCGCAACGACGCCGCGCTGATCGAAGTGGTGAGCCGGGCCGAATTCGAACGCGAGCAGGCAGCCCGTACCGGAGAAACTCCTACGGCCGGCTCTTTCACCCTCCCTTCGGTCGAATCCCTGGAAGCCATCGCTTTGCACAAAGGAAAGACAATCAACGTCGCCTTGGTGGGAAACCCGAATTGCGGCAAAACCTCCCTATTCAACTTTGCTTCGGGGGCCCACGAACATGTAGGCAATTACAGCGGCGTGACGGTAGACGCCAAGGAAGGCATCTTCCGTCAGAACGGCTATACGTTCCGGATCGTCGACCTGCCGGGCACCTATTCCCTCTCGGCCTATACCCCGGAAGAACTCTATGTCCGCAATCATCTGAACGAAGCCCAACCCGACGTGGTAATCAATATTCTGGACGCCTCGAACCTGGAACGGAATCTTTACCTGACCTGCCAGCTTATCGATATGGACGTGCGCATGGTCATCGCGCTCAATATGTATGACGAACTGGAAAAGCACGGCAACAAATTCGACCACGAAACGCTTTCGAAAATGATCGACGCGCCGATTATCCCGACCGTCAGCAAAACGGGTTTCGGCATCCGGGAGCTCTTCGACCGGGTAATCAAGGTGTACGAGGAACAAGACCCCGTCATCCGGCATATCCATATCAATTACGGGGAGTCGCTGGAAAAAGGCATCTCCAACCTGCGCAAGGCATTGAAGGAAAACGGAAATATCGGAAAGAGCCTGTCTAAACGCTACCTTTCCATCAAGCTGCTGGAAAGCGATCGCGAAGTGGAAGATTTCGTGCGCAGCCTGCCCGACTCCAAACCCATCCTCGAAGAGCGCGACAAAAATGCCACGCTGATCGAAAAACTGTTGCTGGAAGATTGCGAAACGGCTTTTACCAACGCCCGTTACGGCTTTATTTCCGGAGCCTTGCGGGAAACCTACGAACCGAATAAAATCAAAGAAGCCACCAGCACGCAACTGATCGACCTGATCGTGACGCACAAAGTATTGGGATTCCCCATTTTCATCCTTTTCATGTGGATTATGTTCGAAGCCACCTTCCGGCTGGGCAACTACCCGATGGAATGGATCGAGCACCTGGTGGAATGGATCGGCAATTTCGTGCGCAATTACATGGCGGAAGGACCGCTGAAAGATCTGATGGTGGACGGGATTATCGGAGGTGTGGGCGGCGTGATCGTCTTCCTGCCGAATATCCTTATTCTATATCTCTTCATCTCCTTTATGGAAGATTCGGGCTACATGGCCCGCGCCGCCTTTATCATGGATAAAATCATGCACAAAATGGGACTACACGGAAAATCGTTCATCCCGCTGGTAATGGGATTCGGTTGCAACGTGCCCGCTATCATGGCTTCGCGTACCATCGAAAGCCGGAACAGCCGGATGATTACCATGCTGGTGAACCCTTTGATGAGTTGCAGCGCGCGCTTGCCGGTATATGTATTGCTGACGGGAGCTTTTTTCCCGCAGAACGCCAGTCTCGTCCTGCTTGCCTTATATGTAACGGGCATTGTGCTGGCCGTCATCATGGCCCGGCTGTTCAAACGTTTTCTCTTCAACGAAGAAGACGTGCCTTTCGTCATGGAGCTTCCCCCCTACCGGATGCCGACCGGCAAATCCATCCTGATCCATATGTGGGCAAAGGCCAAACAATATCTGCACAAAATGGGAGGCATTATTCTGGTGGCTTCCATCCTCATCTGGTTCCTGGGCTACTATCCCCGGCATTCGGAAGGCGCCGAAGCCTATAACCGGCAGATTGCGGAAATCGAACAAACGGAACTGCCTTCTGACGAAAAAGCGGAAACGATTGCCGAACTGGAACGGCTCCAAGCTATGGAACACCAGCAAAGCTCGTATATCGGCCGTATCGGCGAAGCGATCCAACCCGTTTTGGCTCCCCTCGGATTCGATTGGAAAATCAGCGTCAGCCTGCTTACAGGCATGGCGGCCAAAGAGGTGGTGGTCAGCACGCTGAGCGTGTTATATACGGGCGATTCCGACGACAGCCAGGCGCTTTCCCAGCGGCTCAAACAGGATCGGAATGCCGAAGGTGAACTGGTTTTCACGCCCTTGGTAGCCTTCACCCTGATGTTGTTCGTATTGATTTATTTCCCTTGCATCGCCACCGTTTCGGCCATCGTCAACGAATCCAATTCCTGGAAATGGGGCCTGTTTGTGGTGGTATATACCTGTGTGTTGGCGTGGATCGTATCTTTCGCGGTTTACCAGACGGGAAGTTTCTTTATCGGATTATTTAACTAGGCAAACAAAGAATATGTTTCAGGAAATTGCCGTGATACTGATCGGGATAGGCGTAGCGATCTACCTAGGATGGAAAATTTACAGGGTTTTCGCCACGCCCCGCGCTCCCGGAAGCCCCTGCGCCGGTTGCAAGGGCTGCGATTTGAAAAACGAAATCCGCCGGGCCCGCAAACCGGTTGCTTGCCCTGCGGCCGCGGCGGACGGGTCTGTCCGGAGCAACCGCCCGCAGCCGGAAAAACAAAAGCCTTGCTCTTGTTCTTAGAAACGCCCGGCCGGCGTTAATCTTCCGTTACCAGCCGGATACCCTTCTCCTCCAACCGGATGAGATGCTGCTTGTAAAGCGTGCCGACAGCCTGCTTGAAAGCTTTCTTGCTGCATCGGAAAAGCGAATAAATCAGTTCGGGCTCGCTTTTATCATGCACTTCCAGGTAGCCTCCCTGCGCCTTGAGCGATTCGAGAACCACGCCGGCTATGCCTTCTACCTTGCCGTATCCCAGCGGCGTAATGCTAAGATCGATTTTCTCGTCTTCCCTCACTTCTTTCACATAGCCTTTCAAACGTTCGCCCTTCTCCAGCCGACGAAATACTTCGTTGTGATACAACATGCCCGCATGCCGGTTATTGACAATCACCTTATAGCCCAAGTCGGTTTCGTCGGCCACCAACATATCTACTTCCTGGTTGTGTTCATACACCGGGGGCACATTGTTGAGAAACTTCTCGATGCGGGCCGAAGCCATAATACGGCCTGTTACATGGTCGATGCGCACATACACCAGATACCACTTCCCTTCCCGCATCGGCATCTTCTGCTCGCGGAAAGGTACCAGCAAGTCTTTCATCAACCCCCAATCCAAAAAAGCCCCGGCATTGCTTACCGACTTCACTTCCATAAAAGCGAACTCGCCTACCGCGGCTTTCGGATGCGCCGTAGTGGCGATGATGCGGCCTTCGTTGTCGTGATAAATAAATACCTCCACTTCGTCGCCGGGTTTCACGTTTTTCGGTACGTACCGGGCCGGAAGAAGAATCTCCTGGCCGTTACAGCCATCCAGATAAACTCCGAAATCGAGGTCTTTTACGATTTTGAGCGTATTGTATTTTCCTATTTCTACCATGTGCTGTCGTTATATTTAACAAATTATCGAACTAGTATTTCCGGGGACAAACATACACAATAATTCACGGATAAGAAAGTTTCGTCTGCCGAATCGCAAGGCTTCCCCGTTTCGGTCCTGCTCCTTAACAGGCTGAACTTTGCATCACACCCTTTGCAGCGGCATCTTTACGCCTTCCGCTTTTCCATTCAAACCTCTCTTTGCGAACGGAAAAACCGGTAAGCTGGCCGGCGTTCTCCTTCATCGATCAGCCAAATCGGGCAGCCCGCGCCAAGTGCCGCCGGCAAGCCTGTCAATATCCCAAGCGATCCAAGAGTTGCGAACTTGTTTCGGTAAGGCCCGAAGGCTTGTTTTTCAGACGCAAAACATAGTTGCGTATCTCCACGCTCCTATCGGTGATAAAGCCGTTTACCCGTGTCAGATAATCGGCTACCTGCTCTTCGGCATTAAAGGTATAGGCATGTATTTTAAGCCCTTTCTCGTGAATCAGCTCGTACATCCAACCGGTCAGCAAATCCTGGAAATTTTCCGGCCCCCGCGCCACGCTCGGGCCGATAATCACTGCGCCGTAGCGAACGGCGGAATTTATCCAGCGGGCATATTCCTTCTTATCCACGCGGCTTCCGCTGCTGATTAAAAAACAAAACGGCGTGCTATGGCCGAAATTCTTCTGCAATTTTTCCAGCGAAGAGAGCGAAAGGGTTTGAACGATCACCCGGGAGGGGGTACCGGCAATCCCTACGCAACCGGGTTTCACCGGAATTGCTTTCAAGGTAGCGTAACTTCCGGCATACCATCCCAACCGGATCAATTCGGCTTTCAACCGGTTTTCGATGTCGCCGTAGGTTTCGGAGTTTTTCACTTCCGGATAAATTCCCGGGCGGTTGCCGTTATCGAAAGGATCGGATTCATATTGAAAAACAACGCGTCCTCCCTCCCGCGCATAGAGCCGGCGCCCGGAAGCGTCGCGGCAAATGCGATACCCTTCGGCTATGCGGACTACGTCTTCCAGCGTCAGCAATCCCTGGCCGATAAAGCCTTCGCGCGCCTGCCCGGGATGCTTGCGGTTGAATGAAGCCCCGGTATCGAGAAGCAACAATTCTTCGAGGGTAAACGTATAAATCGGATCGGCCGCCCGCGTAGGATAAATTTCTTCCACGTTCGTATGCTGTCGCAGGTCGTCGCTATGCGATACCACCAGATACCCGTCTTGCGTTTTCTGAAGATCGAATTCCAGGTACGACGCCCTTGCATTGCGGGCCCAACGCATCGCCGCCTCGCTTCCCTCGGGCGCCCAATAAGCAGTTCCCCGGTGAGCGATGATCAACTCGTCGGGGATATAAGACAGAACCTGATGCTGGGAAGAGGTCAAAATAAATTCTTCTCCTTCGTCCCCGCCGGGGGAACAAGCCGCGGCCAACAGCACCCAAACAACCGCCAACATATGTATTTTCCTTCCCGTACAATCCATACCAGCAAGTATTTAACCCTCCACGAATAACTTTCCGAATATAATTTACTTTCTTCAAATAACAAAAAAAATGTTCTTTTTTCTTACCCAAAGCAGCAATATAGCTTTTATTGCATCGTTATATAGGAGATAACAGCAAAACCATATTGCTGGTTCCTCGGATAATTGTATCTTTGCAACTCATTTGACTTAATGAATTATTTATGAGCCTGAAACATTATTTATTTATCGCTCTGTGCGGAGTGGTCTGTTCCTGTGGCGCGCCGAAGGATGTAGCTTATTTCCAGGGCGCCGACACGCTGACGCCGGAGCAATTGAGTAAAATGGGCGACCAGACCTATTCGAACCGGATTACCAACGACGACCTTTTGTCGATTACCGTAACCGCCTGGGATCCGGCCGCCGTTACTCCTTTCAACCCGCCCGTTTACGCTTATTCCCAGCCCGGCGATCAAGCCGTATATGCCTCTCCCTCGATGTATACTTACCTGGTCGATAAAAACGGCAACATCAAATTCCCCGTCTTGGGCGAAATACACGTAGCCGGCCTGACCAAAAGCGAACTGAGCGCCAAACTCGAAAAGATGATTTCCAAGTATGTGGAAAATCCGCTGGTGAACGTACAACTGCTGAATTTCAAAGTCACCCTGATGGGCGATCTTACCCGTCCGGGCACGTATACGGTGAAAAACGACCGGGTGACGATTCTCGACGCCATCGGGCTGGCCGGCGATTTGCAGATTTCCGCCAACCGGAAAAACATTATGGTAATCCGCGAAAACGAAGGAAAAAAAGAAATTCACCGTCTCGACCTCACGCGGCCGGATATTTTCGCCTCCCCCTGTTATTACCTGCGCCAGAACGACGTAGTATATGTCGAACCGATCGCCTCCAAGCAACGCGCCCGCAACAGCCGCAATATCTCGGTGATCTCGACCGTGCTCAGCTCGGTATCCGTTATTGCCAGCATGATATTCAGTATTATTACGTTAAGCAAGAAGTAGGAAGAAAAAACAAATATGGAACAAGACAAAGAAACAATCAGCTTACGAAAAATCATTGTTTATTATATCCGGCACTGGCGGGTTTTCCTCGTAGCCGCCCTTATTTCGTTTATTCCGGCCATCGCCTACCTCCTTTTATACCCCAAAACGTATGAAATGATGGCCACCATCAAAATACAGGAAGACAAAAGCCTTGGAAGCGGCGGCACAGGGCTGGGTGAAGCGGCCGGATTGATGAAATCGTTCGGGTTGGGCAACGTCTCGGGAGGCGTCGTTACGATGGACGACGAGTTGGCTACCTTGATGTCGAACCAGTTGAACAAGGAAATGGTGCTCGAACTGGGGGTGAACGTCACGTACCAGGAACCCTTTTCCTATTATAAGCTATACGAAGATTCTCCCGTTATCGTCATTCCGGATTCGGTTACGCAACGCAATCTGGACGGGGCCGTTTCCTTCCGCCTCCAAAAAAAGAGCGACGGCAGCATTTCGGTGAAAATGAAAAAGAGCGGTCAAAAATTTTCCTTCGCTTCTTTACCGGCCCAGTTGGAATTGCCTCAGGGTAATTTCACGATCGATTACCGGAATCCGGGAGATAAAAAACAAGTCTTCAAGCTCGACGTCTCGGTACGACCGGCGGGCTGGGTAGCGGAAGAAATGGTGAAATCGTTTACGATCGAAGAGTATTCCAAATCGTCGAATACCATCGAACTCTCGTGTACCGATCATTCGAAAAAACGCGGCGTGGATATGCTCAATACGTTGATAACCGTTTACAACAAACGGGCGGAAAACATCAAGCAGGAGGAAGGCATGCAATCGATGAATTTCCTGCAAGGCCGTATCAACCATATCATCTTCGACCTGAATAATATAGAACGCACGATAGAAGGCTACAAGATCAAAAACAAAATGACGGATATCGAATACGACGTACAGTTTTATTCCGAGAACATGAAAGATATCCGTCAGAAACTGATCGAACTGGAATCGCAGCAACATGTGATCGACCTGATCGATACCTACGTGCGCGACCCGAAAAATAAGTACAACCTGATTCCCGCCCTGCTCACGGCGCAGGAAGGCGAAAAGGGAGGAGCCATTTCAAGCTATAATGAAGCCTTGATCGAACGGGAGCGCATCCGCCGCACATCGAAAGCCGGCAACCCGTTGCTGGAAGGGATGGACAAACAGATCGACAAACTGCGCGAAAGCGTACATCTGACCATCGGTAACGCCAAAAAGAGTTTGGAATATTCCTTGGCCGATCTGAAAAAGAAAGAAAACGAAATCTTTGCAAAAATGGGGAACGTGCCGACTAATGAACGGGAATATCTCGATTACAAACGGCAACAGGAGATTCTGCAAGGCGTATACCTGATTTTACTTCAGAAAAAAGAGGAAGTAGCTCTTTCGCTCGGCCAAAGCCGGGAGAGGGGACAAATCATCGACTATGCCTACGTAAAAAAGAGCCCTATCGGCCCGCGGAAACTTTTCGCCGCCATTTTCATGGTCTTTTTCACTATTCTGATACCCGTCGGATACCTGGCGTGCAAAGAACAAGTTGTGGCTCTGATCGAAGAATACAAGCGAAGCAAACAGAAGTAAGACAGCATGGGGAGTGGGCAATTGAAAGCCGGCGTTTACCTGTCTTACCTGACGCTGGCTTTGAGTAATCTGATCGCGCTATTGTATACGCCGTTCATGCTCCGCATGATCGGCCAGTCGGAATACGGACTTTATTCGCTGGTAGCCTCTATCATCGCCTATCTCACCATTCTGGACTTCGGGTTCGGCAACGCCATCATCCGGTTTACCGCCAAATACCTGGCGGAAGACAAGAAGGCGGAAACCTACAACCTGTTTGGCATGTTCCTTACCCTTTA
The DNA here is from genome assembly GCA_048465615.1 of Tannerellaceae bacterium. GTDB lineage: Bacteria > Bacteroidota > Bacteroidia > Bacteroidales > Tannerellaceae > Parabacteroides. The sequence goes on along the minus strand of DBFWLD010000045.1, from coordinate 83,502 downwards.
CTTGATAGCCGGGGTAATCGCCCTGGCCATAGGCATCGCACTGTACTGCCATGTCGATGCGCTCTTCGGCGATTCGATGACGATCGCGGAGTTGGGCAAAGCCAGGATCATGATGCTGCTGCTCACGTTCAACCTCTTCTTTACCTTTCCGCTCAGCGTCTTTTCGTCTATCGTGACGGCTTACGAGCAATTCGTTTTCCAGAAAGTAGTCAATATCGTCCGCATCCTTATCCAGCCTTGCATCATGCTTCCCCTGCTCTTCTGGGGCTACAAAGCCATTGCGATGGTGGTGGTCACTACCCTGTTGAATATAGCCTGCCTGCTGGCAAATGCCTGGTTTTGCTATGCCCGGTTGAAAATAAAGATTTATTTCCGGAAATTCGAATGGAAGCTGTTAAAAGAAATCGTCGGCTACTCTTATTTCGTTTTCCTCACTATTATCGTCGACCGGGCGTTCTGGAGCGCCGGGCAGTTTATCCTGGGGGTAGAAAGCGGAACTACCCAAGTGGCTATTTTCTCGATTGCCGTGCAACTTTGTTCCTACTATATGGCCTTTTCGATTGCCATCTCCAACGTTTTCCTTCCGAAAATGACGCAGATGGTAGCCTGGAACAGTTCTGCCGACGATCTCTCGGCCCTTTTCGTCCGTATAGGACGCGTTCAATACTTTATCTTGGGATTTATTCTGGCCGGATTCGTCCTGTTCGGCAGGCAATTCATCGCTTATTGGGCCGGAGAGGGCTATGAATCCGTTTATTTGTTGACGCTGGTTATGATGATACCCCAAACGATTCCCCTGATCCAGAACATTGCCGTTTCGATTCTGCAAGCGCAAAACAAACAAAAGTTCCGTTCCTACAACAACCTGTTCTTCTCGCTGCTAAGCATGGTAGCCGCCTTCCTGTTGTCAAAACATTACGGCGCGTTGGGGGTAGCCGCCGCAGTAGGAGGAGCCCTTCTTTTCGGCCACGGGTTGGTGATGAATATCTATTATTCGAAACGTATCCAGCTGAATATCCGCTTTTTCTGGAAAGAAATCCTAAAGATCACCTTGCTCATCGGCATTGCCATGTTGCTTTCTTTCCAGATCGACCGACTCGTTCCCTGCGTAGGATTAGGTTTTTACGTGCTGAAAATCATTTTGTTCAGCCTTCTTTTCTTTTCCCTAAGCTGGCTGAAAGGATTCAATCCTTCCGAAAAGGCATTGATCCGCCAACCTATAAATTCCCTCTCGATGTATTTCAACCGGAAAACAAAAAAATAAATGAATACGGGCACCCTATGCAAGCAATTAGCGTTTGCCTTGATCCGGCAAATCAACCGGATCGTGAAACGACGCCCCGGCATCGTACTTTGTTCGGGCTGGCAAGGCCGGCGGTTTGCCGACAACTCCCGCTATATGTTTCTTTACCTCAATCAGCACCGGGCTGAGCACGGATTGGAAAAAATAATCTGGATTACCCGTAGCGAACCGATCCGGAAAGCCTTGCGGGAAGCCGGTTATACCGTGTATAAATTATACTCCCTGCCCAGTATCTATTATCACCTGATTGCGGGCCATTTCTTTTACGACCAATTTTTCAGCGATTTTCTCCGGCCTCTGGCGGGAGACGCCGTCCGAGTGAATTTATGGCACGGCATGCCCGTGAAAAAATTCGGTTGTCTGATCGACGGGATCGACTGGAAACTTCAGAAAGGCTATCTGCTGACTTGTTCCCCTCAAGGCGACGAAACCATCGGACGGGCCTTCGCCATCGCTCCGGAGCAGGCTCTGCACGGTATGTACCCCCGGAATCATTACCTGCTGCATCCGATGCCTTTCCTCATTGCTGAGGAAGATCGCTTGTTGCAAATAGTCAAAGCGGAAAAACAAAAGAATAAACGGATCTTGTTTTACCTGCCTACGTTCCGGAAAACCGATCCCGTTTTTCTGGGCGAAAAAAATCCTGCACGGTTGCAAGCCTTTTTTCATTTTCTGGAAAGCCGGAATTACTTTCTGCTGACTAAACTGCATTTCAAAGACCTGACCGATCACGCTTCGGCCACTGCGACAACCGAGTCTGAAACGATGCTGAACCTGCCGCCGGAAACCGACATTTATCCTTTCCTGAAAGAAACGGATATACTGATTACCGACTATTCTTCCGTCTTATTCGATTTCCTTTATCTGCAAAAGGACATCATCGGTTATGTATACGATCTGGAATACTACCGGCAACAAGATCAGGGTTTGCTTATGGATTACACTTCGCTTCCTCTCGAGATGGCACAGACCCTGGACGAGCTGGAAGCTCTTCTGGACCTGAAAACAACCCGGCCCGACCACCATGAAGCAGACCGCCGGGCTTGGTTGCAACGTTGTTTCGGCACTTTTACCATGCAGGATACGCTACGGCCTTTCTTTTCCAAATCCTAAATCGCCCGCTTATGACAGCTGCTCCCTTTGTTTCCGTCATCATCCCCGTATACAATGCAGTCGATTACCTGCCGCATTGCCTCGACAGCCTTTTGCAACAACCGTTTGCCGCGTTCGAGTTGATTCTGATCGACGACGGTTCAACCGACGGCAGCGCCGTCGTGGCCGACCGCTATGCCGGCATCGACAGCCGCGTGCGCGTCATTCACCAACCCAACCGGGGCGTATCGGATGCCCGCAACCGGGGTCTCGACGCGGCTACCGGGCAATACGTGGCCTTTGTCGATGCCGACGACTGGGTAGAACCCGGCTATTTCCACCTATTGGCTGCAGCCGTAGCGGGATACGACCTGCTCTACTTTGGCGTCCGGCGAAGCAATCCGCGCAATGAAACCATCGACTCCTTTTGTTTCGAACCGGACAACTCCCGGCAAACGCCGGCAGCGGAACTGATCGGCCGGTTGGTTGCTTCCGACCGTATGGGCCTCAATTGTATGGCGTGGATACGCCGGGATTTGCTGGAAAAGGAAAAAATCCGTTTCCCCGAAGGAATCCAACTGCATGAAGACTTTCTGTTTGCCTGTCGGTACCTCCTCCAGGCCCGTTCCCTGGCATTCTGCTCGTGCGCGCCTTATGTGTATATGGACTATAACAGCCGACAACGAGCCACGCTAAGCGGGAAAATTCCCGATAACTACCGGGAAATAGGATTGCGTTGTCTGGCTGTTTTCAGCGAATTGCTCGTTACGACGTCTCTGTCGCCGGATAAGGCGGAAGAGTTGATGCGCAAGAAAAGGGAAGGATTCTACATCGGATGCATTGAAGTGGCCTGTCGCTCGGAAAGCCTATCCGCCGGAGCGAAAATCCGACAAATACGCGAGCTCCGACACTTATTCCGAATCGACGGCCGCATCCGCCGGTTCGACGGCCAGCCGCTGCCGCAACGCATTTTCCAGGCTGTACTCAATACTCGCAACGCGTTTTTTATCTGGGCGGTCAAATCGTGGAAACTTCAACAGAGATCAAACAAACAACGCGTATGAAATTATCTTTTATCATTCCGGTATACAATGCCGCCCCTTACCTGCACACCTGCCTGGAAAGCCTCTACGCCCAAGGCTTAGCCGAAGACGACTTCGAGATACTGGCCGTCGACGACGGTTCGACCGACCACAGCGTGGCCCTTCTGGAAACGTTTCGCGCCGCACATCCGGGCCTGCGTATCTTCCGGCAAGCCAATAGCGGCCCTTCGGCGGCCCGCAACCGGGCTATCCGCGCAGCCCGGGGCCGGTATGTGCTGGGGGTGGATTCCGACGATTTTCTGCTTCCCCATACCCTGGGGCCTTTGCTGGAAGCGGCGCTCACGAACGATCTGGAGGTAGTGCGCGGCGATTATCAATATAGCGACGCCGACGGCAAACTGCTGCCTAAAACCAATCGCTTTGCCCAACGCGATCCGTATGCGCAGCAAACGGTAGACGGCAAACTGCTTTACACCCGGATTTACTGCCGGGAATATTTCACCCCGCTGCTGTTGATGAAACGGGAATTCTTGCTGGCAAACGATTTATTTTTCGAAGAAGGCATTTATTTCGAAGACGTCGATTTCGCTACCAGGCTGGCCCTGGCCGTACGGCGAGCCATGTACTGGCCGGCTATTTTCTATGTCTACCGGTTGCGCGAAGGCTCGATTACGCATTCCATCGATCCGAAGAAGCTGAAAGACCTGGCATACGTAGCGGGGAAACTCCAACAACTTATCGACCGGGGGAAAACGACCGACGCGAAAATGATAAAAGCCGTCCGCTCGTCGATCACCCGGCTGGGGGTATATGCCCTGCTGAGGCTTTCCGAGCCGGATTTATATGCGAAGCGGCAAGCGGTTCTGCCCTCCCTGCTCGACAGCGGCATCCGTCCCCTGGCCGTGGACGGCGACGGAAAGGAAAAAATCGTCGCGCGGCTTTTCAACCGGTTCGGAAGCGCAGCCGTCACCCTGCTTTACCCGGTGATGTGGACAAAGATGAAACTCTTCGGCCGCTCTTACTAGAGGGCAGCCGGCCCCCTACTTATTGTCATTTTTTTCCTTTACGAAAAGCCATGCGGAAAGGAAATTCCCCTTTCACCGGCATCCAACCGGAATTACACTGCGATGAAATTGAAATTTCATGCCGGTGAAAATCCAATTTCATCGCAGTGTAATTTCCCGTTCCCTATCTACCTGATTATCAGCCTTCTGCAAAAAGCCTGAAAAAGGTCTTACTTATTGTCGTTTTTTTCCTTTCCATTTCCCCCACGCCCACAGCGCCAACCGGTATAAACCGGGCCGGCTGTATACCCGGGCCACCCACTTCCTACGGGTAGTAAGCCGGTAGGCCGGCCCGATCGGAAAACAGCCCGCGGCTTTGAATTTTTCCAGATATACCAGCTTGTCGGCATAGGGCAAGGGTAGCAACAAAAGGGCCGACAAGGCGTGAAACTTATAGACATTCACCCAGCGATGAGCATGAAAATCGTACGTAGCGGGATTTCCGTTGTCCGGAAAACGCGCAACCATATTTCGCAAGATAATTTCCCAGCTATCCAGCCGTTTCAACAAATGCGTGCGTTCGCGCGTAGTGGTGATCGTACCCGTGCCTTTCACCAGATAGTTATAAATATACCGGTCGAGATAGCTCATGCGATTGCAAAAGGCATAGAGCGAAAGCACAAATTCGTAATCCTCATGGTAAATGCCGACCGTAAACCGCAAGCGATGTTTCTGGTAGATTTCCCGCCGGGCAATATGCGACCAGGCTACCGTGCTGATGCTATAGTCGCGCAGGTATTCCAGCCCGCTCACCACCCCTGACGGCTTGAGGGTGCGGTTGCGTACCACGCGGCCGGTTTCCACATATATATCCTGGTTATTAAAACAAAGCGAATCCAGGTTTTCGGCATAGACTTTGTCGAGCAAGGTCTTGAGCACGTTGGGCTCGATATAATCGTCGGAATCGATAAACCACACATAGTCGCCCCGGGCAAAATCCAACCCGAAATTGCGCGCGCTGCTCAGCCCGCCGTTGGGCTTGTGCACGATCCGGATATTCGGATATACCTGTTGCAAGGCTTCCGCTATCGCCACCGAGCCGTCGGGGCTGGCGTCGTCTACCACGATCACTTCATAGGCTTCTTTGGGTATATCCTGGTCTTCGATCGACTCGATACATTTGCGGATATAAGGTTCCACATTATACACGGGCAGGATAATCGACAATTTCAGGGCTGCTGTCATGGGTTGAATCTATTTTAAAAAACCGACTATTTAAACAAACGATAGGGTTGGCAACGACTAGCTTAGCGAATCGTAGAGACGGGCCACTTCCCCGGCCACCTCCTCCCAGGAAGGTATGGGGGTAGTATACGTCCGGGCGGCATAAGGCAGGGCCAGTTCTTCCCGCATTCTTCCGGCCAGGGCTTCGGCCGAGCCTACGGGAAAATAGCAGGCCGCCGGCAATTCCAACTGCCGGTTGGCCGGTATGTCGCTGGCCAATATCGGCTTGCCGTAATTCATGGCTTCTACCAGCACGATGGGGTAGCCTTCGTTGAAGGAAGGGAGCACGAACAGGCGGGCGAAGGAATACAAGGCCCGCAAGTCTTCGCCCACGGTGTAGCCGGTCAGGACAACGCCGGCCGCTTCCGCCTTTTGCCGAAATTGCCGCGAATAGGCCGTGGAGTGGTCGATGCCGCCCGCAATCACCAGTTTCCAGGTCGGATCGTTCAATTGCCGGAAAGCATCTATCAGGTAATCGAACCCCTTCTCCTGGGTGATGCGGCCCACGGCCACCAGGTAGCGGTAAGGCGCAAGTCCGACCGTCGACAGGTAAGCGGCGTCGGTAGCCGGCGTCTGTTTGCGGATACCATTGGGAAGGTATACCGACTTTTGCCGCACCGGAAGCGGAAATTTCTCCCGTTGCAACCGGTTGACGAAAATCACGGCATCGGCCCATCGGAGAGCTGCATATTCACTGGCTTTTAGCAGTTTACGAGCCAAAAAGCCCCATTTGTCGTGTTCGTAATTGGGGCTATGGTAGGTGAGCACCGTTTTCAGCCCGCCCAGTTTCAGCAAGGGGATGAACAGCCCCGGACCGATATTGTGGATATGCACCACGTCGGGCCGCTTGGCCAAGCAATAGAGCGCGCAAAGAAAAGAATGAAAAAAGGCTTCGAATCCTTTGATTTTGGTAGAAGGCAGATCCAGAAAACGCACCTTTCCTTCTCCTTTTGCGGGCTGCACGTACGGCTTGCGGCGGCATACCGTCACCCGGTAGCCGTCCGGCAGCCGCGGGTATAATTCTTCGCAATGTTTTTCCACGCCCCCTTGCACCCGGGGGAGTCCTCTGGTACCGAATACGACGATATACATGTTCAGCGCGCGTTTTGGAGGGCCGATTCGTAAATCCCCATCAGCCGTTGATAATGGGCTTCTTTCGAAAAATTCTCCCGGGCAAACATCCGGGCGGCTTCCGTCATGGCCCGGTACTGCCCGGCATCCAGCCGGCGCGCCTTGCCGATAGCTTCGGAAAGTTCGGCGGCCGAGCCGGAACGGAACAAAAAACCGGTCTTGTTTTCTTCGATCAATTCGGGGATGCCGCCGATCCGGCTGCCGATGACGGGCGTGCCCAAGGTCATCGCTTCGATAATGGTGAGCGGATTGTTTTCATACCATTCCGAGGGAACAACGACGAAGGCGGCCTGTTGAATAAGCCGGTTCAACTCTTCTCCCTGCTTGAAGCCCAGGAAGGAAACGCTATCGGGAGCGGTTTGTTTGAAAGTATCCAAAAGAGGCCCGGTACCTGCTATTTTCAAGGTCATGCCCGGATGGTCTTTCATTGCCTCGAGCAGGGTAGCCACTCCTTTTTCTTCGGAAATACGTCCGAAATAAAGCAGGTAATTTTCTTTTTCAAGCTCCGCGGCCGCTTGCACGGGGGTGAAATTATAGAGATGATCGGACTTCTCGCGATAGATGGGATTAGCCTCGATATGTTTTCCTTGTGAAAATTTGCTGACGAAAATAAAACGGTCGATCAGCCTCGCCGGGGGATAGAACTGCTCGCGGAAATAGGTATCGAGGCTCAACAGCAGGCTATTGGGCAGATTCCCTTTCGAGCATTTTCCGGTGATGCAACGCCAGTATTGTTTCGACCGGATGCACCGTTCGCAAAGCTCTTTCCGGCCGTTGGTAAAGGTATAGGCCGGGCATATCAGGCGGTAGTCGTGGGCCGTCATCACTACCGGAATGTTGTATTTTTTCAGCACGGGCAGGATGGATACCGACATGCCGTTGAACAGCAGGTGGATATGGGCCAGGTCGGGCTTTTCGTCGCGGATCAGCTTTTCCAGCATCCGGGCCGAACCGGGATTATACAGAAATGCCGGCGCGCGCCGGATACGCGTCCAGAGCGACGATTCCGACAACTCCGGGTAATCCACAAAATAAGGCGCATACTCGGAAGGCCGGTTTTTCGGGCTTTTCAGACTGAAAGGAATTACTTCGTGACCTTTTTCGCGAAGCAGGTCGATGGTGTTGAAAAAGACGGTTTCGGCCCCTCCTTTCAGGTAAAAATATTTATCGATTTGCAGTATCTTCATGTCTTTTGGTACTTTCGGGGTGAATAGTTGTTTGCCGGGTATCCGGGGTAGTCGTGCGGCAGGCTCCATCGGCGGCGGTTGCCTGCGAGGTGGTTTGCGTCCAAGTGGTTTGCTCCGGCAGCGTTTCCTCTCCGGCCGTCGGTTTCAAAGGCGTTTCCTTTACAGGTGTTTCTTTTAAAGCGGTTTGCTCCAAAGCCTTTTGTTCCAAAGCGGCACGCCGGATATTGGTCAGGGCCAGGCCCAGAATCATCATAATGAAAAAACCGCGGTGGGTGGTGAAGGTGGAATCGCTGGTACTTTCGATGGCGAAGTAGCCCACAATCATCAGGATAAGCAAGAAAAGCTGTATATTCCGGCTGATCTGCAACGCCCGGTAGGCTTTCTTGAGAATGTAAAGCCAGAAAGAGATGTACAAACAGACGCCCGCCACGCCGAACTGGGCCAGCGAGGGATAGTAGGTATCAGCGATATAGTTGTAAAAAGTGCGGCTGATGCCCCATACGTTTTCGATGCCGTATTTTACGTAAATATCGGAATAATATACGCCCGAGGAAAAGGTGGCGAAGCTGGCGAATCCCGACCCCAAGGGAAAATAATCCCGGAAAATGGCAAACGAGGTGATGTACAGAACCGACCGGGCAATCAGGTCTTTTTCTTCGCCGTCGCTCAGGCTCTGGATAAAATAGATCTGGATTTTTTCCCAGGCTACTACCGCCATCAGCGAACAGACCAGCAGCAAGAGGAAAATATTTTTGGCGTTGAGCTTGATGCGGCTCAGCTTATTGAAATAAAATACGATGGCCGTAGCGAGGATGAAAAAGCCGTAAAACTTGGAACGACCCGACAAGATACCCACCGAGAGCATCAGGACGAACATCCATTTATCGCGGGTGCGGAAATCGGAGGCGTAAAGATAGCACAGAGAGACCGATACCACGGCGGCCGCAAAATACGATTCGTGCCCCATCGTGGCCCTCAGCACGCCCGGAAAGACCAGGTTCGACACGCCGATAAGCAAAAGCAACCCCCAGAACAGCCGGGCGATGATGCTAAGCACGGCTTTCTGGTTGCGGGAAAAAACGGGGGCCAGCGAATATACGCAAAAGAAGGCGAGGTAGGGCTTGATCTGGATGATGCAATCGGACACGATAGCCACTTTGGAGTTGCTCCCGATAAAAAAGGAGTAACAGAGGTAAAAAAAGAATATGAACAGAGTGACGAGAAAGGCTTTGTTCATTTCCCATTCGGGCGTATGCACCAGGTAATAGCCGAAAAGCACGAAGAGCAGGAGGGCGCAGAACTCGTCGGTATAATCGAATCCGATCAGGTCGTACAGCAGGATTCCGAACAGTAGGGTGAATACGAACAGGAAGAAAAAGTGTTTATTTATAAAGTCTTGTATCATATAAGATGTCCGTAGTGTATGAGTTATACCGGTCTCTATCCTATGTAACGATCGAACACGCGCTTTCGTATACTGCCGGCAGGGATTTGTTTTGCAGCGCCAAAGTTAGCTATAATTCCCCGAAAAGCCAGAAGCTTTAGGTTTTTTCGCATATTTCGCCTTAAGGGTGGATTTTCTAAGATAAATACACTATTTTTGTCGGGTTTTAATGAAGACATTAATCTGAAAGATATGAAAATCGCTATTGTCGGCACGGGATACGTCGGACTGGTCACAGGAGCCTGCTTTGCAGAAATGGGGACGGTGGTGTATTGCGTGGACGTAAATAAAGAAAAAATCGACAATCTGAAAAAAGGCATTATACCTATTTACGAACCGGGGCTGGAAGATTTGGTAAACCGCAACGCCCAGGCCAACCGCCTTCTTTTCACGACCGATTTGAAAGAATGCCTGGACAAGGTGGAAGTGGTGTTCTGCGCCGTGGGAACTCCTCCCGACGAAGACGGAAGCGCCGATCTTACCTATGTATTGGAAGTAGCACGCGAGGTAGGACGCCGGATGAAAAAATATCTGCTGGTAGTTACCAAGAGCACGGTACCGGTAGGCACCGCCCGCAAAATCAAACAGGCTATTCGCGAGGAGCTGGACAAGCGGGGATTGGAAATCGATTTCGATATTGCATCCAATCCGGAATTCCTGAAAGAGGGAGCGGCCATTAAGGACTTTATGAGCCCCGACCGGGTAGTAGTAGGGGTGGAAAGCGACCGGGCGCGGGAATTGATGACGCGCTTGTACCGTCCTTTCCTTTTGAACAACTTCCGGGTGATTTTCATGGACGTGCCTTCTGCCGAAATGACGAAATATGCCGCCAACGCGATGTTGGCTACCCGTATCAGCTTCATGAACGATATTGCCAATCTTTGCGAAATCATTGGGGCCGACGTGAATATGGTGCGGAAAGGAATCGGGGCCGACGCTCGTATCGGAAGCCGTTTCCTGTATGCGGGTTGCGGCTACGGAGGCTCTTGTTTTCCGAAAGACGTGAAAGCATTGGTGAAAACGGCCCAGCAAAGCGGGTATCCGATGCGCATCCTGCAAGCGGTGGAAGATGTGAACGAGGCGCAGAAGTCGGTGTTGTTCCGCAAGCTGGAGGCTTATTTCCAGGGCGATCTGAAAGGCCGCCGCATTGCCTTGTGGGGATTGGCTTTCAAGCCGGAAACCGACGATATGCGGGAAGCGCCTTCGCTGGTGCTGATCGATAAGTTGCAGGAAGCCGGCTGCAAGGTGAAAGCATACGACCCGGTAGCGATGAACGAGGCGAAACGCAAGGTGGGCGATTCGGTGGAATATGCAAAAGATATTTACGATGCGGTGATGGATACCGACGCATTGATGGTGGTCACGGAATGGAAAGAGTTCCGCATGCCTTCGTGGGGCGTTATCAAGAAACTGATGCTGACGCCGCTGGTGTTGGACGGACGCAATATTTACGATCCGGCGGAGCTGGAAGAACACGGCTTCGTGTATCATTGCATCGGCCGGTAATCCGGCCCCGGCAAAAGGATAAAAGATAGACGGGAAGCCTTGCACGGCGTAGAGACTGGTTTCTCTACCGCGTGCAAGGTTTCTTTTTTATCCCGATTCATTTTTCTCCGGATTCCTTTTTAAAGCCGGTTCCTATTACAACTTCTTCCGCATGGCATCCCTCCATTTTCCGAGCATTTCGGAAACCAGCACGACCGCGACCAGGTTCGCTTTTGTCTTCGTCTCTTCTGTTGAAAAATCCTGCCGTTAGCTTTCTCCCGAAAAAAGGGATGGAATTTTTCCGTCATTTTGTAATAAACCGCGCTCCTATTCCGACTATATAGCAAATTGAACTCATTCCTATGGAACCTACTCAAAAAGATTTTATGAAGCTGCTGGCGGATTATCAAGGAATCATCCATAAAATAAACTTGCTCTATTTTAAGTCTGCTGCCGACCGGCAAGATAATTTCCAGGAAGTCGTCTATCAATTATGGAAATCGTTTCCTTCGGTAAAAAACAAAGAAAAGCCGGCTTCGTGGGTCTATGCCGTAGCTATCAATACGTCGGTATCCAAGATCCGGAAAGATAGCAAGCTCGCATTTTACGATTCGGTAGCCGACCTGGCCGACCGGATGGAAAACGACCCTCAACCGGAGAACGGGAATTATCAAAAACTTCTTTCGGCGTTGCAAAGCTTGAACGAAGTGGATAAATCCATCATGTTGCTTTATATGGAAGATTATACGTACGAAGAGATTGCAGCCATCATCGGTATCGGCGTCTCGAATGTAGGGACAAAGATCCATAGGCTTAAAAATCAGTTGCAAAAACAGTTAAAAGGATAAGAACGATGGAAGATAACGATCTCAAACAGGTTTGGAAAGCGGGAATCCGGAAAGAAATAAGCGCGTATTCGGATGCCGAATTGAATGAAATGGTTTTGAAATCCGCACGGAAATCGATGAAGGCGATCCAACCGACGGGTCTTTTTCAGATAGTAATTATCGCCGTAATGGTTTATTGCGTTTGGAATCTATTTTTCCGTCATCAAAGTATGGAAATGAAACTGGTCGATGCGGCCGGGTTGGCCATTCTAGCCGTTTGTTATTTTTTGTGGAAACGCAAAGCTTATCAGATGAACCGCCATACGTGCGATAAGCCCATGAAAGCCTGGCTGGAAGAGCGCATCCGGGAGGTGGAAAAAAACACCCGGCGCAGCACGCTCTATACGATACTTACCTTAGGAGCGGCTTTTGTATTGGGGTTTAGTTTTTATGTCGTTACAGAATGGCTCCTGCAAAGACCTTTCAATCCTTGGTGGGGAGGCGGCGTTTTCATCGGATTGCTCGTTTATTTACTACTTGCGTACCGTTCGCTTAGCAAAAAATACAGAAAAACGCTGGAGGAGCTAAAAGCTTTATACCATCAATTCGAAGAATAACCACGCAAAGGCCGCAAGGCAAACAGCCGGATTCCAAAGAAAGAAAACGACCGGTTGCCTGTGGGGAGGAAACACGTTCTACAAGTTCTTAGCCGGCCGTGGGGGACGGAAAACCAACCCGCCAACCGAACGAACCGGCAGGCAAGGCCGGCAGCCGGCAAAGAACCCGGGGGAGCTAAGAGCCCGAACGAAAAGCAGCCCTTCTTCCACGACGAAAACGCAGTTTACGCCGATCTCTCAATCGAGTTTCAGTACGGCCAGGAAAGCTTTCTGGGGCACTTCCACCGTGCCGATCTGCTTCATGCGCTTCTTTCCCTCTTTCTGCTTTTCCAGCAATTTGCGCTTACGGGAAATATCGCCTCCGTAACATTTTGCCGTCACGTCTTTCCGAACGGCCTTCACCGTTTCGCGGGCGATGATTTTGGCGCCGATGGCCGCTTGAATGGCGATGTCGAACTGTTGCCGGGGGATAAGTTCCTTGAGTTTCTCGCACATCCGCCGGCCGAAATTCACGCTATTGTCGACATGTGTCAGGGTGGAAAGGGCGTCTACCGGCTCGCCGTTGAGCAGAATATCCAGTTTCACCAGCTTGCTCGGACGGAAGTCGTGCAGATGATAATCGAAAGAAGCGTATCCCTTCGAAATGCTTTTGAGCTTATCGTAAAAATCGATCACGATTTCGCCCAAAGGCAGGTCGTAATGAATCTCCACCCGGTCGCCCGAGATATATTCCTGTTTCAGCAGGATACCCCGCTTCCCCAGGCAAAGCGTCATGATGGGGCCGATATAAGCAGTGTTGGTGATGACGGAAGCCCGGATAAAGGGCTCGTCGATATGGTCGATCAGCGTCGGGTCGGGCAAACCGCCGGGGTTATGCACTTCTATGCAGCCGCCTTTCTTGTCGTATACCTGATAGGATACGTTGGGGACGGTGGTAATCACGTCCATATTGAATTCGCGGTCGAGCCTTTCCTGCACGATTTCCATATGCAGCAATCCGAGGAAACCGCAACGAAAACCGAAGCCGAGAGCGGCCGAACTTTCCGGCTGGAAAGTAAGCGAGGCATCGTTGAGTTGAAGTTTTTCGAGCGAGGCGCGCAGGTTTTCGAAATCTTCGCTATCGATCGGATAAACGCCGGCAAACACCATCGGTTTCACCTCCTCGAACCCGGCAATGGCTTCTTTGGCCGGCCGGTTTACATGGGTTATGGTATCCCCTACCCGTACCTCGCGGGAGGTTTTGATACCGGATATAATATAGCCTACGTCGCCGGTACGGATCTCAGTGCGCGGCACCATGTCGAGCTTGAGAATGCCCACCTCGTCGGCATCGTATTCCTTGCCGGTGGCGATGAACTTTACGTGATCGCCTTTGCGGAGCACGCCGTTTACCACTTTGAAATAGGCGATAATGCCCCGGAACGAATTGAAAACGGAGTCGAAAATCAAGCATTGCAGGGGCGCTTCGGGATCGCCTTTGGGGGCGGGTACCCGCTCTACGATCCGGTCGAGAATATCGTATACGCCTTCGCCTGTCTTTCCGCTGGCCCTGAGAATGTCTTCGCGCGGACAACCGAGCAATTCCACAATCTGGTCTTCCACCTCGTCGGGCATCGCGCTGGGCAGGTCGATCTTATTGAGTACCGGAATAATTTCCAAGTCGTTTTCGATAGCCATATACAAATTGGAAATGGTCTGCGCCTGGATACCCTGGGCAGCGTCCACAATCAAAAGAGCGCCTTCGCAGGCGGCGATCGAGCGGGATACTTCATACGAGAAATCGACATGCCCCGGGGTATCGATCAGATTCAGGGTGTACTCCTCCCCCTTATAGTTATAGGTCATCTGGATGGCATGACTTTTAATCGTAATGCCTCGTTCGCGTTCCAAATCCATATCGTCGAGCACCTGGGCTTGCATGTCCTTGCCTTCCACCGTCTTGGTGTATTCCAGCAAACGGTCGGCCAATGTGCTTTTCCCGTGGTCGATATGGGCGATAATACAGAAATTGCGGATATTCTTCATTTACATTCTTTCTATGCTGTTTTCTACTCGTTTACCGGCGGTGTGTCGCCGCGGGTAATTCCTCCGTCAAAAAACGGCCGGCCGGGCTTCGGTCGGGGGCGTTCTTTTCATGATGCAAATATAGCGATTTTTTTGATATGTAAATGAGGAAGGAAATGGCGCTTGTACCGAAATGGAAGACAAATTCATCTTTTCCCCCGAAGGGGCCGGCCTTACGCGTACCGGATCGGCTGGAATCCGGAGGGCCTAAAGCCGGCCTTTCTCGTTGGGAGCGGCGGCGGGGGAAATGCCGTCAGCCTGCCACGACTTTCAATTCATCGCCTGCTACCAATTCAAGCGGTTCGAAAGAGACTTCCACCTGGTTTTGCAACCGGAAAGAAGACGCTACCTCCTTGCCGTTGTGATACACCCTCACCGCCGCGATCCGGTCGGGGGAAGCGACGGTCAGGTTCAACTGGCGCAAACAGAGGCGGCCGTATTTCACGATGACCCGGTTTTCCTGTGTTCCTTCCGCACGCGTTTGAGCGATATTGCCCCATCCCTCGGCACTCGTGAAGAAGCCTTTGAAACGATGGGGAGCCAATTTCGGCGCAAAGCCCATCACGCCCGCCGGCCCGTCGTAGGTGTAATCCTCGATGGCCGTCAGCACGCCGTAGGCCGCCAGCGCGCGGGCATAGTGGTCGCCGCATTCCACTTCGTTCCAAGGGTTGTGTTTCTTTCCGTCGTAACGGGAATGAACGGCTTTTACCAAGGCCAGCCCCTCCTCCGTTTTGCCGCGGAAAATCAGGTTGGTGGCTACCTGGTATTCGATGCCCGTCCACACCTCGTCGCGATAACGTACGCCCGCTTCGCCCGGGTGGGGCGTGAACGGCCAGGTACAGACTAGCAAACCGGGCTCGCCGGCATGGGCATAATATCTTTCCGGCAAATGGAGCCGGGTCTGGGGCCCCACGTCGTTGGTCCAATTGTATTTCCAGATCGAACCGAGCGTACGCTCGATCGCAAAGGCGGGATAGAGGTCGCCCAAACGCAACAGATCGGCCCAGGTCTGACCGAAAAGCTGGTCGCTCAGACATCCTTCCCCGTATTGGTGCCGGGGATACTCTTTCGCATCGACATCTTGGATAAAGTAGCCGTATTTCTCGCTCCACAACCGGCGCATGGTTTCAGCCGAGCCGGCTTCGTAGATTTTCCGGTAGCGGCCGGCCGCCGCGGTATCGCTCATCAAGACCGCCATTTTTTCGCCGGCCCGGAGCGCCGCCAGATACAAACCGCCTACATAGGTATTGGCGCCGTGGAAAGCAATATCGTAGGTATTGGGCTGCTCTTTTACGATCAGTCCGTCTTCGTTACCGTCTTCGCGGATGATATACTCCAGCGAACGCTTTATCTTATCCCAGTTGCGGGAGAGGAAAAGGCGGTTTTTCGACATCAAATGCTCGCGGTACATCCTCAGGATGACGCTCGCATGGCCGTCGATCAACACGCCGTGCTCCCCGTTGCGCGACAAAATAGCCCCGTCTTCCCGCAGGGAAACGCTGTAGTCGGTCTTCTCCCGGAGGTTTCTTTCCAGCTCGGGAAAGAGGGCCGCCATGGCCTGGGCGTACCCCCACACATGAGTACAGGTACCTTCGCAGGAACCCACGCCTTCCCAGGCCCAGAACTTATCGGTAGCCCACCACTGGCAGGTTTCCGTGGCCAGGGTGGAAACGGGCATCATAATCCGCTGAATCAACCAGTAAGGCAGGGTACTTTCCTTGTAATAGGCCTCATGAAAGGCAAAAGTCTCCTTTTTCAGCCGGTCGAAATTCCGGTATAATTGCCGCGCCACGTCCAACGAACCGTCGTACCAGTTGGCATACATATTGCCGATGGGCGGCGAGTTGGGAGGCAGCGGCTTGTTCCATTCCGACCCTTTATAACTCAAAGGCCGGTTGGGAAAATACCAGGAAAGTACATAGACGATTTCCTTCGATTCTCCCGGCTGCAAGGTAAGGGCCGAGGTAAGGCCGCCGTCGAGCTTCTCGCCCAACGGGGCTTCGGCCAAGGGCACGACACCCTTCGCGCGGTCGGCGGTGGCTACGGCCCCGGGATCGAAAACCGTCAACGCCAGGTTGCCCCGGTACGCGTGGTTCGCGTCGACGGAAGAACGGCTCGTATCCATCTCCATATAAACCGAGGTCAGAAAGTCGTCGGCTACCACGCGGTTGCAGAGCCTCCCGGTTTCTTTTCCTTTCAGGTCGATACACACCAGGTTCTGCATCCAGCCCGTCAACTCGATACGCAAGGGCCGGCCGGAAGTATTGGCCAGGTTGTAGGTAAGAATGGTAGCCGGCGTAGCCGATTCCTTTGCATTCAACGGAATAAACGGCGAGTAAACGGTGGCGCTTACCGATACCGGCAGCTCGTTTTGCTTGGAAGCATACTCGATAAAAGCGATCGGATATTCGCCGACAAACGAGATATCGTCGAAGTCTTTTTTACTCAGCACCTTCGTTTGCCTGCGCCCGCCGTCGTCGACGGTGATCTGAAAGCCCTGGTCGATATAGCTGGGCGGCTCGAACGTCTGGTAGCAGACTTTCCACGGGCCGAGCGGGGTATCGAAATTCAGCAACCAATCGATGCCGTAGCCGGTATTATACGCATTATTGGCAATCCACCAATTCGCCAGGGTGCCGTCGCCACGCACGTACAACTGGCCGGCCATGATCCCGCCGCAAGGCATCCCGATCGTTTGCAGTTCTTCGCCCCGGTAGACCTTTCTTTCTCCCGGCCGGTCGACGGGGCCGACAAACCGCCGGATATCCCCCTTATCGGGCGAAACTTTATGATCGGGAGCATATCGGGCGACCGCCTTCGGCCCTCCTGAAAAGAGGGCCAGGCAGCAGACGCCGGTTTTTACAAGTATTCTCAACTGTTTTTTCATCTGTTTTTTCATGAATCTACTTTGCTGTTATGGACAGGTATCACAAACTCATTTCCCGGCCGGAAACCACCACGCGGTTGATTTCGGCTCCGCCCGAAGCCCAGGATACGAAAGGCTTCCCGTTCTTCAGTCCGACCTGGCCGAACCCGGTTGCCGTACTCAGGAACCCTGTAAAGTCGCCGATGCGCGAATCGATATACAAGGTTTTCTCCACGGCATCGTAACGCACGCCGGTCAATCCCTGCAACAAGCCGTAGCTGGCCAAGGCACGCGCGTACCAATGCCCGCATTCGTATTCGTTGAAGGGGTTGCGCACCCGTCCGTCGTAACGTTGCCGGCAGGTACGGACAATATCCAAGCCTTTTTCCACTTCGCCGGCAAACATCAGATGGGAAGCCACCTGATACTCGATGCCCGTCCACACCTCGTCGCTATAGACAAAAGGCAAGGACAGTTTGCCGCCCCGGGGCCAGGTGCAAAGCAATAAGCCGCCGTCGTGGCCGAACGCAAACGAGGGACGTTGCGGATTGGCATGCTTGCTGAGGTCTTTTTTCAGGTTGTAGGCATAGACGGCATTCAGATGGCTTTTCGTTTTGGCGCCGTCGAGCGGGTCGTCCAACCCACTGACCAGGCCGAGCCATACACCCAGTATGCCATCCGACAAACATCCCGTGCCGTACTGGTATTTCGGCCCCTCCTTTTCCATCAACGCCTTCGCCTCCGGCGAGTACTCGCCCCCGAAACTCTGTTCGGTGGTAGGATCTTTCGCCCGCAACCCCTTCCATTGGATTTTCTGGATAAAATATTCGCCGTTGAACAACTCCGTTTCGGTAAACTGCTTGCCCTTCATCTGCAAGTCCCGGTAAGCGGAAGCATCTTTGCCGAGATAGTCGCTCATCCGGACAAAAGCCTCCAAGGCCGCCAGATAAAAACTGTTGTGCATCCCGTCGGGCCCCCAGAACTCGATGTCGTAAGTATTATGATGCGGTTCTTCGATACTGCCCACCCGTCGGGGATCCCAAGTAGCGATGCAATAATCGAGACTGGCCTTCACCTTGGGATACATATCCTTCAAGAAAGCATCGTCGCCCGCGATACGCCAGTCGCGGTATACCTTCACGATACCGCCCAACTGGCCGTCGGCCGCGGAATGGAAACCATGTTCCACCGGCCGGATAGGCAGGTTGGAACGGAAGGTCTGATGCCCCCTTAGATCCTGGCTTTCTTCAAACTCCGTATGCCGGAGCGTTCTTTCCAACGCAGGGAAAAGATGCGGAATAGCCTGGGCGTAATTCCATACATGGGTACACGAACCGTGGCAACTGCCGCCCGCGTCGCCGCTTCCCTCCCAGTTCCACAACCGGCCATCCGTCTGGCGAAGCACCGTAGGCGACTTCAAGATAGAGAGATTGGCCGCCACCGCTTCGACCACTTCCGGCGGCAACGTGGTGGCATAAAACGATTCGGTAAACAACGCCGTCCGGCGATACAAATCCTCGTAATGCGCCGTCAGGTAGTCGGCCACGGCATCCACATCCGCAAATTTACCCGCATACCAGGGTTTATAAGTGCCGGACACGGGGCTCCGGTTGCAACCCTCGTCCGCCGTCCCGCGAGGCACGTTATTGTCCTTCGGATCTTTCGGATCGCCCCCGATACGCATATCCGTTTCCGGCACGTACCAGGCCATAAACACCTTGACCGTCTTCTTTTCGCCCGCCTTCAAAGCCAGGGGAACATACAAAGAAGCGCCGGGCGCGTCCTTTTCCACCGGCGGCACAGCCAAGACTTCCCCCCGGGCCACCGCATTCCAGGCCATCGTCAAGCCGTCGAACCAACCGCCGCGAAACCAACAATGATCCACGATCGTATTCGGTTGATCGGTAAAGACGGCGAACTCGCCCTGGCGGTAAGGCTCTTCCTTCGTGCCGGTCTGGGAAAGTACAAAGCCGTTGGCAATGGGCCGGATGCTGTTTTCCCCCCGGTTCCAAACCCGCATGAAATTCCGGGAATTGAACGAAAACACCGTTTGCAACTCTTTCCCGCTCTTGTTTTCGAAGGTATACTCCAGAATCCCCGCCGGCAAGCTCGAATTGTCGGCGTCGCCGGGAATAAACGGGCTCCACCCGTTGAGCGTCACCTCCACCGGGATATCTTCATCCGCAAGCCGGATTTCCGCAAACGGGAACCGGGCCCGGAAAGTAGCCCCGGTAAACCGCGGCAAGCCGTAGTCGGCGCCCGAAGCCCCCAAGCCGCTGCCCGGCAAGCCGAACTTCCTCCACTCCGGCACCGGCCCTTCCAACACCTTGGCTCCATGCTCCACGCCTTCCACGTGCAAGGCGGCAAACATACCCGGCTCGTGGAAAATTTCGGGACGGTTCCTCACCGACATATGCGAGATATAGCCCGTCCCTTCCAGGCAAAACATCCCCGCCCCCAGCCCTCCGACCGGGAAAGCGATGCGCGAAATATATTCCCCGCTATACGACTCATTCCAAGGATGCTGTCCGCACTCCGCCTTCCGAAGGGCGGCATCTCCCGTATCGCAACCTGCCAGGCAGCAAGCGATACCCACTAAAACTGTTAGTTTCCGATAAATTTTCATGGCTTATACATTTATTTTTCGTATCCGTCATTTTGCATTAAAACTCCGCCCGAACGATCGATTTCCAATTGCGGGATAGGGAAGATTTCATCCTTTCCGTCTTTATACTGGAAATACCCCGGCGTCACCTCGTTCTGCCAGCGGGCCGGATCGGTAAGCACCTGCCTGGCGATACCCCAGCGCCGCAAATCCCAGCCGAATTTTCCCTCGAAAGCCAGTTCCACCCGCCGCTCGTGCACGATGGCCCAAAACATTTCCTCATACCCCAGAGAAGCGGGAATCGGGTCCAACTCCTTCGTGGGCGATACATTCACCGTGTTCGGATTGGTGGTCGTGGCCGTCCGGGCCCGTACCTGGTTTACATACCGGGCGGCCGTGGCCTGATCGCCCAACTCGTTCATCACCTCGGCATACCAAAGCAAGATTTCGGCATAGCGGATTAACGTATAATTACAGGAGTTGTACCAACTCACCTGGTCGATCGTCACCCCGTTATTATTCGGCGGATTCCCGATACACCATTTCCGGATGCCCAGGCCCGTCCCGTTCACGCGGTCTTCAAAAATCTGACCGTAAAAATCGTCGGTTCCCTTCTGGAAAATCGTACACGCGAGACGCGGATCGCCCGCTTCATACTCCCTGAGCAGGTCGGGCGTGGGGCGCGTCCATCCCCAGCCGCCGCCGGCCACGAAACCGTCGCCGTTGGGAGCACAGAGCACCGTGCCGTAATTGTCGGTTCCTTTCTGGTTCAACGCCGTATACTGCACTTCAAACACCGCCTCGGAACTATTATCGTGCGTGCCGTTGAACAAGTCATTGTAATCCGGCAACAACTCGTATCCGTAGGAAAGAATATCCTCCAGCAATCCGCGGGCCTCTTCCCAGCGGTGTTCGTAGAGGTAAATCTGCGTGAGATACGCCTTCACCGTGGCTTTATCGGCGCGCCCGAGCAGATCGCCGGTATTCCGGTCGGCCAACTCCTGTTTGAGCGCCTCCTTGAAATCGGCCTCCGCCTGGTCGAACAAATCGCTCTGTTCGATCTTGTAATTATTTACCGCCCGGCTCCCGTCGCGCGAAGCCGTGCGTTTGGAATTAGGCAAATTCAGTTCGCTCAGATCCAACGGCTTGTCTACCAGGGGAGCCGTACCGAACATATAGCCCAACCGGAACATCCAGAATCCGCGGATAAAATACAATTCGCCCATATAGCGAGACTTCAGGGCTTCGTCCATCTCGATGGCCGGTATCTTCTCTATGCCTATATTGGCCAGCAAAAGCGCCTTATAACACCGCTGGTAAAGCATCTGCATCTGTTGGGAGTTGGGCCGGATGATGCATTGTTGGATCTGGTAATACACCACCAGGTCGGGATGTGCCTGAGCGTCGGCCGAAGTAACATCGCCCATCGGCGTGTAGCCGGCCCGGGTATTCCACCCGTCTTGCCCGTCGAGCAACTGAAACGATTTATACGCGGCCGTAACAGCCTTGTCGGCATCGGCCGCCGTCTGGTAAAAATTGTCGGTGGAAACCACCCCGTAAGGCTGCAAATCCAGCCGGTCGTTGCAAGCGGCCAATCCCAAGAGCATGGATAAAAAGAAAGCTATTTTTTTCATGATCTATCTGTTTTAAAGTATGACTACAGGCTATGTTCCCTAAAATCCGATATTCATCCCTACGTAAAAAGAGCGGGGAATAGGATACCCGTTTACCCGCTGTTCGGGATCGAATCCGGGAAAAGAATTGATACAGAAGAGATTCTGCGAGGCGACATACACACGCAACTTCTTGATCACCTGGGAAGCCGAACCGCTTAGCAACTTATCGAAATTATATCCGAGCTGCACGTTCTGAAGCCTCAGGAAATCGGTGGAACGCAGCCAGAACGACGAGCGGCGGTAATTATCGTTGGGATCGCCCGCCACCACCCGGGGCACGTAATTACTGGTATTCGGGCCCGTCCAGCGCTGCAAATACATCCAGGCCGACGATTGCTCGCCTCCGCGCGTAATGGCGAATCCCGGCGCATCGATGCTCTGTTTGCCGCCCACCTGGCCATAGAAACTGGCCATCAGGTCGAAATTCTTGTACGCCAGCGAAATGCTGCCCCCGAAATTATGCGGCGCCACGGAATGGCCCAGGAACTGCTGGTCGTTGGAATCGATCACCTTGTTGCCGTCGAGGTCTTTAAACTTTATATCGCCCGGTAGCGCGTTCGGCTGGGCGGCCGATTGGGCGATTTCCTCCGGCGTCTGGAAAATGCCTTCCTGCACATAGCCGTACCAATCGTTGATGGCCTGCCCTACCTCCACGCGGGTAAAATTATTCACGATGGGAGCCGGGATTTCCGTCACCTTATTTTTATTATACGTCCAGTTCACCGTCACATCATAGGTAAAGGGCTGATGATCGGCCGCATTGGAATAACCCAGCGACAATTCGATACCCGTATTCGTACACGCTCCCGCATTCTGGTAAGGCGAATTGTCGACGCCCGCCGTCGAGAGGATGGGCACGCGCACCAGGATATTGGTGGTATTGCGCTTGTAAAAATCGGCCGTAAACTGAAGGCGGTTTTCAAAGAAATTCGCTTCCAATCCGGCTCCGAACGTGGAGGTTTTCTCCCACAACAGTTTCGAATTGCCCAGGCTGGTGGGGCCGACCCCGGTCATCGTGGTTCCCTCGCCTCCTTCTCCGAAAGGATAATACAAATCCGTGGAGTTGAGCGTCGTCTGGTAAGGATAAATACCGATATCCTGGTTGCCCAGCATCCCCCAGCTTCCCCTTACCTTCAAATAGCTCAGATAAGGAATAGCCTTCATGAAGTCTTCTTCCGTCATCACCCAGCCGGCCGACGCCCCGGGAAATACACCCGTGCGGTTATTGCGGGCAATCCGCGAAGTCTGGTCGACACGGATACTGGCGCTCAGCAAATACTTTCGCCGGTAATCGTAATTGACGCGCCCCAGATACGACTGGATGGCCCAGGCGCTCTTGCTGCCGCTGTTGTTGATGTCGCTCGAACCGGCGTCGAGCACCTGCATATTTTTATCGTTATTGAGGAAATTCGTCCGCTTGGCCCAAATCCACGACGCGTCGGTCTCTTGAAACGTATATCCGGCCATCGCCGTCAGGTTATGATCGGCATGGAAGGTACGCGTATACGTCAGAATATTATCCCATTCGTAATTCATGTTATCTTTCGAATCGACATAAAGTTCGGCAATCGGATGATCGCTGATAAGCCCCTTCGGCCCATAGCTATAGGAGGGCACAAAATGATCCTGGTACCAATTGGTATATTCGGCATAAAAGGAGGTTTTGAACGTCAATCCCTTGATAATTTCCCATTCCAGATAGGTATTGCCCAGGAATTTCTTCCACTTCTGATCATACGTCCACAGGTCGACGGCAATCAGCGGTTGCAACATCGTAATCGGCTCGCCGGCATGCGAAGAGATGGCATAGTCGCCGTTCTTGTCATAAGCCGGCACGGTAGCGGGATAAATCAAAGCCCGGTCGATAGCCTGCCCCCAGTCCGTATTATTGGCCACGCCGTAATTCACGTTTACGCTGACGCCGAATTTCAGCGTGGGCAATATCCGCATATCGTTGCTCAGCTTCACGTTTCCCCGGGTAAAATCGGTATTCTTTATCAGCCCCTCTCCTTTGAAGAAATTCATGGAAGCCGCGTAGGAGTTCTTTTTCGTACCCCCCGTGATATTCACGGAATAATTCTGCTTGAATCCGGTGCGGGTAACCTTGTCCAGCCAATTTGTTCCCTTGCCGTACGATTTTATTTCCTCCTGGGTAAACGGAATCGGCAAATTCGCCGCCCCGTAATAATCGTTTACCAACGTGGCATACTGTTCGCCCGTGAGCATCGGAATCTCCGATCGGATGTTGTCTACCGAAGCATAGGCCGACACGTTCACCCGCATAGGGCTTTCGAAACTCCCCTTCTTGGTGGTAATAATCACCACCCCGTTTGCTCCGCGGGAACCGTAAATAGCTGCCGAAGCCGCGTCTTTCAGCACGGTGATATTCTCCACGTCGTTGGGATTGAGATTGTTCAGCCCGTCGTTGGTAATCATGCCGTCGATCACGATCAGCGGATCGCTGGTTGCCCCGAACGAACCGGTTCCGCGGATACGGATCGTCGTTCCCCCGTAAGGCGTCCCGTCGTTTTGCGTAATCTGCACCCCGGCCAGCTTTCCCTGCAAATTATTGCCGATGCCGACCACGGCCGTATTTTCCATTTTCGACTGGCTGACGCTGCCTACGGCGCCGGTCAGGTCTTTTTTGCTCTGCGTACCATACCCGATCACGACCACTTCGTCGAGATTACGGGTATCTTCGGTCAGCCTTACATCGATCACCGTCTGATTGCCGACCACCGTTTCATAAGTAGCATACCCGATATAAGAAAAGGACAGAACCGCACTCTTTTTCGATACCGACAGCGTGTATTGGCCGCCCATATCGGTAATGCTGCCGGTGGGAGTGCCTTTTTCCGACACGTTGACGCCGATAAGCGGAGTACCCTCCGCATCGGTCACTGTTCCGCTTACCGTAAAAACGGTCTGCGCTTTCACCTCCGCCACCACACACATCAACAGAAAAACGCCGGCAGCCCAAAAAAGCCGGCCGATTGTGTTGGATTCGTTTTTCATAATGCAAGAATTTAAGTGATTAATTGATTGATTATTATTCATTTCCAGCCAAGCGTGCCGGCCCTCTCCCGGCGGCCCGCTTGGCGCTACCGCCGGGGAAGATTGCATGCACGCCGACAAGCGGTTAGAGCCGGCACCTCTCCCGGGCCCACCCAGGCGCACCTCCCGGCAGGATGCCTCCCAGCAACGACAGATACATTCTTAATTGTCTGTTTTTCATAACCCATTCGATTTTAACACGTTTTTCCATACTAACCTCCGTCTTCTTTCCACCTTACCCGGACTTACTACCTCCTAAAAACTCTACTTCTTCCTATCCGTTTTCCTTTTTGCCTGATTTAAAGCCTCTTGCCCATCCTTCGAGCATTTTCGGAATGCTTTGAAAACAGGACGAAACTTCCTTCCGCAAGTTGCCTGCCTGCGTACCTGTGGGGGCCCAACCAAAGCCTCGTGCTGAAAAAAAGAAAACGATTAGTTGCTACACCTATCTATTATCTATGTTACAGGAACCTGTCGTATATCGAGGGCCGTCCGGCTTGGGAGACCCGAAAAAAGAGAAACACATGAAAAACAAAGCATCGGCCTTACCGCCTACCCATCCGAAACAAAGAAACCCAGGAACCATAGGCCGCCCACCCTTGCGGAAGAATTTCGGCTTACACCCGGAAAGCTCCTTTTTTTCCGCGCTTCTCCACCCGGATGTTGTTTTTCACTCACGGGATGCTTTCATCCCATCGTTAAGTTAAACGATTAACTAATCAAGTAAAAAAAATATATTCCGATAGCCGCTGTCATTTTCCGGGAAAAGGGCAACTTTAAGCGATCCAAGGGAATGTATTTTCATCTTCCATAGCCGATTCCAGACAAAAGAACCTAGTCCGGCTCATTACATTTCTACATTTGCAAATGTAATAAGTTAAACGTTTTATTAATTACATTTACATATGTTATAAAGCATATATTGTTTATTTTAACATTTGTTTCTAAAATCTTCTTGCCGCTATTTTCCTTTTCCGGCAGAAAGCAAGGAAAGACAAGGAAAAACAGCGGAAGTTGAGAGGCTGGGTATTCCTAGCCGTTGGAAAAGGGTTAAAAAAACAGACCTGATGGCCGGTATGGGAAGGGCTGTCGGTTGTTTGCGGTCTTTTTGGCAGTCGAAGCCTCCCGACGGGTTGCCTGTCGGGAAAAGGGTGTGGCCCGACACACGTAAAAGAGGAAAAAAGCCGGCTCCGGAAATGTAAAAAAAATAAAAAAATACAATAAGTGAGGGGCCGGAAAACGCTCCGGACACCCCATTTGCAACACACTGATTGCCAGCGCATTGCAAATGACCGAAATTCCATCGGCATGCGATTTGAATTGCATGCCGATGGAATTCGGATTGGATGCTGATGAAATTTTATTTTCATAAGCATGGAAGGGAGATTCCACCGGCACCTAGGCATTTTTTCACCTATAAAATATACAATAAGTAAAGCCGGAGGCAGAGAATCGGAAAACGAAAAAACCACTTGCGGCACCATCCGGGAGCGGTTTCTTCTTCTTTTCACGGGCGTTTTACGGATACCGGCCTTGTACAGCCGGACGAAGGCTTTCGCCTCTCCCGTCTGAGGGAAAATGTGAATTATCGGCAGACTAATCTTATTTAATTCCGGAATGATAGGAAATTTAGCCTAATTTCTCTACTTTTGGCCTGCTATTTGTTGTTAATAGGTTATGACAATACAAGAAATTAATAAAGCATACCACCGCATTACCGGCTCGCTCGACAGCAGAGAGTTGAAAAATGCCTTCGATTTTCTCCAAGGCTTGATCGCCGGCATCCGCGATTATTCTTTTCAGGATAAACTCAACGAATTGCAGGAGACCTATAAATATATGTTGCGGTATCGTACCGAAGGGGTGAAAGACCCTATGCAGGAACAAATTTACCGCAATTTGCTGGCTTCGGCTTATGAACTGGCCGACCAGGTAAAACATAAAGGGCTAGCCGTAGAGTCGCCGCTGGCGTATTACAGCCGCCGGCGTACGATGAAAACCCAGCCTCAGCTTACCTATCCTCATTTGCACCGCCTATTGGCTGAGCCTGAGGGATCGGCCGATCCGGAAGTGCAATACGAATCGGCCTTGGCCACCTTATTTCAGAAACTATGGGTTTCAGACCCCTTGCATGCCGACGAGGCGGCGGCTTTGAAAGCTATACTGAATGATCGGACATTGCCCTTCACCGCAGCCAGCCAGGTGGTTTCGGCGCTTATGCTGGGGCTGCAGGAAGCGTTCGACAAGGAGAAGATGTTGCTTTTGCTGGACGCGGCCCGGATCGCCGACGAGGAGATACGCGTCAGGGCGTTGATCGGCATCCTCTTGACGCTTTACCGTTACCGCAAACGGACGGAATTATATCCTCAGGTTCAAGACCGGCTGTCGATCGTGGCCGAGGAATTTCCCAATTTCACCGGCGCGCTGCGTACCATTACGTTGCGGTTTATCCTGGCCCGGGAAACGGAAAAGATCACCCGCAAATTGCAGGATGAAATTATTCCGGAGATGATGAAGCTCAGCCCCAAGATCAGCCGGAAAATCAATCTGAAAGACCTGACGCCCGAACAACTGGGCGACGAGATGAATCCGGAATGGCAGGAAATGCTTTCCCATAGCGAACTGGGGAAGAAAATGGAAGAATTCAGCGAATTGCAGCAGGAAGGAGCCGACGTGATGCACTCTACCTTCGTCCATCTGAAAAGTTTTCCTTTTTTCCGCGAAATGAGCAATTGGTTCCTGCCTTTTACCATCGAGCATTCGATGCTGGGGGGCGACCGCTTGCGCAAAAACAACGCCGAGCAACAGATGCTCGATTCGATGAGCATGGCCGCCTTCATGTGCAATTCCGACAAATATTCGCTGTATTTCAGCATGATGCAACTTCCCGAGGAGCACCGCAAGATGATGATGAACCAATTCGACAGCCAGGCTTCGGAATTGATTCAGCAAAGCAAGGAAGAGTTGATTTCGAAGCGGGGCAAGCTGGAAATCATCACCGGCCAATATATTCAGGATTTGTATCGGTTTTACAAGCTGTATCCGGGGCATTTGGATTTCGACGATATTTTCGGCTATCCTCTCGATTTTCATCACCTGCCTGTTTTGCAGCCTTATTTTTCGGACGAGGAAAGTTTGGCCACGCTGGCGGAATATTACCTTCGAAAGAATTATTTCGCCGACGCCTTGCAGATTTACGAGTCGCTGGCCGCCACGAATACCGGCAATGACATTTTGTTTCAGAAAATAGGATATTGCAAGCAGATGAACGGCGATCTGCGGGGGGCTTTGGAAGCTTACCTGAGGGCCGACCTGCTCAATACCGACAGCAAATGGGCGATCCGCCGGATTGCCGGCTGTTACCGACAGCTCAAACAGCCGGAAGAGGCCTTGAAATACTACCATCGCTACGAGGCTCTTAGCCCCGATAATTTGTCGGTGCAGATCAGTATCGGCCATTGCCATCTGGAATTGAAGAATTATACCGAAGCGTTGAAATACTTCTTCAAAGTGGATTACCTGGACGGCAAAAGCCAGAAAGCCTGGCGTCCGATAGCCTGGTGTTCGTTTCTGACGGGAAAATACGATCAGGCCCGCAATTATTACAAGAAGATTTTAGATACCCAGCCCACGATGCAGGATTTCCTGAATGCCGGTCATACGGAATGGGCGTTGCAACAGGTGAAAGGGGCTCTTGCTTTTTACCGACGCGCGGTAGAAGCCGAAGGAGGCGACTTCCTGAAATTCCAGGAACAGTTCAACCAGGATATTCCGGATTTGATCGTGGCGGGGATCGAGGCGGCGGAAGTGCCGCTGATGCTGGATCAGTTGCGGTATACGCTAGACGATTCGCTTTAAGCAATCATCAAACAAAAAACATATTTTCCGGAGGCCGGAAGTGGGCTTTCG
Source organism: Tannerellaceae bacterium (assembly GCA_048465615.1). Classification (GTDB taxonomy): domain Bacteria; phylum Bacteroidota; class Bacteroidia; order Bacteroidales; family Tannerellaceae; genus Parabacteroides. The sequence continues at coordinate 54,911 of DBFWLD010000045.1, read as the reverse complement.
GACGAAGAAACACATTAGAATACGAACGGATGATAGACGAAATGAAACAGGTACGATTGAAGTGGATAATTTTAACTCTCTCTTGCCTCTCGTTGGCGGCCGGCGCTCAGGAAGCGAAGGGGCCGGATGAAACTTTTTACCGGGCTACTCTTTTCGGTTCGGCGGCCACGGGCGACCAGACGCCTTTCTGGATGGCTAGCAACCGCTACGGGGTAGTGCCGCTGGATGCAGGCAACGGTTATCTGCAAGCCGGCGTATTTCACCGGCAAAGCTTCGGCAAGGGTTTTTCCTGGGGCGCGGGGTTAGATGCGGTAGCGGTGGCGCCGCGGCAGCGGAACGTGTATATTCAACAATTATATGGCGAATTGGGATACAAATGCCTGTTGCTCCGGATAGGGAGCAAGGAGCGCGGGGCGCTTTCCGACCTGGCCCGTAACCTGAGCACGGGAGACGTGATTCAATCGTGGAACGCCCGGCCGATCCCGGAAGTGAACCTGAGCGTGCCGGAGTTTACGACCATTCCCGGGTTGAAGGGATGGGTACAGTTCAAAGGAGATTTTGCGGTAGGCCGGTCGTTCGACCAGCATTACCTGGAGGATTTCGCGGCCGCGAACCAAACGTATATCAAGCATGCGTTATGGCATCATAAGTCGCTTTTTCTGAGGATAAAAGATACGCAAGGCGATTTTCCGCTCTCGGCCACGGTCGGTTTGGAACATGCAGCGCAATGGGGCGGCACTTCTACCGATCCGGCCATCGGCAAACAGCCGCAATCGCTCAAAGATTTTCTTCGGGTGGTAGCCGGTCGCAGCGGGGGAAGCGATGCTACGTTGTCGGATCAGATCAATGTGTTGGGAAATCATCAGTTCGCGTATCATTTCGAACTGGCGTATACCGCCGAGCAGTGGATGCTCAGGGGGTATCATCAGCATATTGCCGCGGATATGTCGGGCATCGAATTTTCCAACGGTGCCGACGGTTTGTGGGGGTTGCAACTGGATTTGCCGCGTTGCACGTGGTTGAAACGGGTAGTGGCAGAGCATTTTACCACCATGAATCAGAGCGGGCCGTTCCATTATATCGATTTCGATCATGACGAGCATCCCGGCCGGGGCGGCGGAGGCGACAATTATTATAATAACGGGGAATACCGTACGGGGCATTCGTATTTCAACCGGGGCGTGGGTTCGCCGCTGGTGCCCTCGCCGGAGTATAACCGCGACGGCACGCTCGGATTTAAAAGTACCCGGGTGAAGGATTGGCATTTCGGGGCCGAAGGAAGCATTTCCCCTCAGGTGTCTTATCGCATTCTGCTCACTTTTATGGATAGCCGGGGAACGCCGTACGCGCCTTTCCTGAAAAAGAAAACGGGCGCATCGGGGCTGGTAGACATCACGTATACCCACCCCAGGCTGGCCGGCTGGACGTTCGTGGGCTCGCTGGCGGCCGACAAGGGAGACGTGCTGCGGGAGAAAAGCATGGGATTTAGCCTGGGCGTGAGCAAACGGGGCGTGTTGAAGCGATGGTGATCGCCTAGTTCGGGCCCTGCGCAGGCCCGGACATGACATCCGTCAAAAGCAGGGAATACATCGATACGTTATAATGGCATTTTTCCTTGCACATCCAGTTGCGCAACAGGCCTTCTTTACGGAATCCTATTTTTTCAAGCAAGCGCTCGGAGGCCCGGTTGCCTTGCATGACTTCGGCTTCCATCCGGTTGATTTCCAACTTTACGAAGCCGTAGCAGAGCACGGCGAATAAAGCTTCTGTCATATAGCCTTGCCGCCAATAGGCTTTTTGCAGATCGTAACCGAGGTTCCCCCGCTCCCGGCTGGTATAGAAATTGAAGCCTACGGTTCCGATCAACTCTCCGGTTTCCTTGAGTGTAATGCCCCAATAAATGCCCATTCCATCCTGAAAGCGCTTGCGCATCCATTCTACATAATTTTTCGCCGACGATTCCGCCGTGAAGGGAACCATACGGGTATACCGGGTAATCTCTTCGTCGCGAAACAGTCGATAGAGTTCGTCTATATGCGTTTCATTCATTTCAATCAGGAGCAAACGCGGGGTGCCTAAAACGGGAAAAGGTTCGTTCATGGTTAATGAGGTTATAATGTTATAATAAGGTTTGATTTGTTTTTATTTCGATGAATCGGATAAAGGGCGCAGGGCGGAAGGCAACACAGAGGCCTTTGCAAACTAGTCGGACTTCCTTCCTCTTTCTAGTTTTCTTTTTTTATTTTTTTCAGGTGATTTTTCAGGATATGAAAAGCCGGGGCGGCCATCGCTCCGTGATCGTATCCTCCTAATTCGTAGAGATAGGTTTCCGGATGGCCCGCTACCTTCATCATCCGCCAGAAATAAGCGTTCTCTTCATAGCGGCCCAACATCTCCATTTCCCGGTCGCCCGAAACGATCACCAAGGGAGGCGCGTCGGGGCGCACATAATAGAGGGGAGCGAACTCGTCGATACTAGGCTGGGTGTCTTTCATGCCTTTTGCCTGGCGGTAAGCGAAATGGCTGATGGCATGTCCGCTGAAGGGAATAAGGGCGGCAATCGAATCGGCGTCGATTCCGTAAGCTGCCAGCCACTTTTTATCTAATCCGATCATATTGGTCAGGTAGCCGCCGGCCGAATGTCCGGCAACGACGATTTGCCGTACGTCTCCGCCGTAACGGCCGATTTCCCGGAATACCCAGGCGGTGGCGGCTGCGGCGTCGTCCAGACAATCCGACAGGGTGGCTTCGGGCAATAGCCGGTAATTGACGGCCACCACTACCAGGCCTTCTTTTTTCAATTCTTCAGGTATGAATTTGTTTCCTCCGGTCAGCCCTCCCCCGTGAAACCAAACCACCACCGGAAAGGCTTTTCCGTTTGCCGGATAATAGACATCCAGTTTACAACGTTCCCGGCTGTAGGCGTCGCCCGTCGTGCGGTAAGGGAGGTTTTCGGCCACGCGATAAGTAAGGGTATCTACAGGAATCGTGGCGGATAAGTCCGGGCTCCCGGCCGGCGAGGCGGAGCGCGCCGAGGGAACTGACGCCAAATAACCGAGGAAAAGCAAGGAATAAAGTGCGATTTTTATTTTCATGGTCTTTTTGTCTGAGTTTCTTTATCCGGTAAAGGTAAAAAATTCCCTGAAATTCGAAACGCAGCGGTTTGGAAAAAATAGCCGACCGAGAAGTAAACGATTCTTTCCGGCTTCTTTTTTGTCTTTCCCGGCCAGATATTGCCGGTATACATTATATATGTAACGACTTGGCCGGGCATTCCTCTATGCAGGTCAAACAGAGTATACACTCGGTGCCGTTCAGCCGCTTGCGGGAATTATCCCTCATATCGACATTCATGGGACAAACTTTCCGGCATTTTCCGCAAGCTATACATTTCTCTTGCTCGTTCTTGACCCGTACCCGGGCATAATAACTCGCCGGTTTTAAAAATACGGTGACGGGGCAAATATATTTGCAGAAAGCGCGGTTGTCTTTGCAGCCGAAAGCCAGGGCTATGCCGAGGGCATAATAAAGGAGATTGCCGAGGATAAAGCTCCAGAACATGATTTCCTTTTTATCCGGCAAATGAAAGACGAAAAGGGCTCCGACGAACAAAAAGGAAAGGAAAAAAGCAAGATAGCGAATATAGCCTATTTTCTTTCGGGGACGCTCCGGCCGGGGATAGGGCAGCAAATCCAGGATCATGGCTGTCCAGCAGGCATAGCCGCACCAGCCGCGGCCGAACAAAAGGGGGCCGGCTATTTTAGCTACGGCGTAATGGATGACGGCGGCCTGAAACACGCCCGAGAACAGGTAATACCAAAACCCTTCGATCTGCATGTTTTCGTCGGATAAAATGCCCAGGTAAACAAGCATATAAAGCCCGACGGCAAACTGTACGACGTGGCGGGCGTATTTCATTTTCCGCAGATAAAAGGCTATTCCGAGCGCCAGGCAAGTGCCCAGGTAAGAAAAGTTGAATAAATAAAATACCTTTCCCGTCGCCAGCCATAGCGTCGCGGCGATTGTCTCGAACGCGAGCCAGAGCCCGATAGGAAAGGTATATTTTATTTTTGTGGCGTAGGGCTTGCTGCCTGTCATTTCTTTGTCTTTCGTTAAGAAAGCTGGCCTACCTGAATGGGTATCTTATCGATGCGGCGTTTGTGGCGGCCGCCTTCGAAGACGGTGCCGAAGAAAACTTCTACCGTTTGGGCCGCCGTCTCGCAGCTGATAAACCGGCCCGGCAGAACCAATACGTTCGCGTCGTTGTGGGCACGGGCCAGACGGGCTATTTCTTCTTCCCAACATAGGGCGGCGCGGATTCCCTGGTGTTTGTTCAAGGTAATGCCGATGCCGTTGCCGGTACCGCAAAAAGCGATGCCCGGATAGACTTCGCCCGCTTCTACGGCTTCGGCCATGGGATGGGCAAAATCAGGATAATCGCAACTTTCGCCGGAATAGGTTCCGAAGTCTTTATAAGGCCAGCCTTTCGCGTCGAGCAGTTGTTTGATGTATTCCTTGAGTTCGAAGCCGGCGTGGTCGCTACATAAGCCAATTGTATTCATTTTTTCGAAGGTAGAGATAGGGAAAAAACCGGAAGCAGCCTCTGAACCAAGGCCCGGCTTCCGGTTTTTCGCTTGTATTTGTTATGCTAATAATTCTTTTACTTGGTTGTATACGTTGCGGGCGGTGAAGCCGAGCTTTTCGTCGAGCACTTTGTAGGGCGCGGAAAAACCGAAAGATTCCAATCCCCATACTTTGCCGTCGGGGCCCACCAGTCCTTCCAGGTTCACCGGCAGACCGGCCGTCAGGCCGAATACCTTGGCGCCGCTCGGGATAACCGATTCCTGGTATTCCTTGGATTGATTGCGGAAAAGGCCTTCGGAGGGTACCGATACGATCCGGACGGGAATGCCTTCGGCGCGCAGCAGTTCGGCGCCTTCTACCAAGGTCGATACCTCGGAACCGGAGGCTACCAGCGTGACGGCCGGATCGGGGTCTTCATTCACGATATAAGCGCCTTTGGATGCCTGCAAAGCTTCTTCATAGCGGTTTTCCTTGGCCGGCAGGTCATTGATATTCTGGCGGGAAAGGATAAGCGCGGTAGGCGTATAGATGTTTTCCATCGCCAGTTTCCAGGCTACCGTGGTTTCTACCACGTCGGCCGGACGAAGCACCAGCATGGAGTTGTGTCCTTTGTGATTTTTGAGTTTTTCCAGCAAACGTACCTGGGCTTCCTGTTCTACCGGTTCGTGGGTGGGCCCGTCTTCGCCTACGCGGAAGGCGTCGTGCGTCCAGATGAACTTCACGGGTTGTTCCATCAAAGCGGCCATGCGAAGCGCCGGCTTCATATAATCGGAGAAGACGAAGAAGGTGCCGCAGGCGGCGATCACTCCCCCGTGCAACGACATGCCGATGCACACGCAGGCCATCGTCAGTTCGGAAACGCCGGCCTGGAAGAATGCTCCCGTGAAATCGCCTTTGATAAAGGCATGGGTCTTTTTCAGGAATCCGTCGGTCTTGTCGGAGTTGGAAAGGTCGGCCGAGGCGCAGATCATGTTTTCTACTTTCGTGGCCAGGATGCCCAGCACGGTAGCCGAAGCGGAACGTGTGGCTTGGTTGGCTTTTTGTTCGATAGCGGCCCAGTCTAACTGGGGAGCTGCTCCCGAGAACCATTTTTCCATCTTGGCGGCCAGTTCCGGGTTGGCTTCGGCCCAGGCTGCTTTTTCGGCATACCGGTCGGCTACGATCTTTTCCAGTTCGGCCTGGCGGCGGGTATAGAGTTCTTTTACTTCCGGGAAAATATCGAAAGGATGTTCGGGGTCGCCGCCCAGGTGCTTGACGGTTTCGGCTATCGAGGCGCCGGCTGCCGACAAGGGTTGGCCGTGGGTGGATACTTTGTTTTCATAGCTGGCTTCGTCGGCTCCCAACGCGCCTTTTCCCATCACGGTGTTGCCGATAATCAGGGTGGGACGCTCGGTTTCGGCTTTGGCCTCGGTCAGCGCACGCCGTATTTCTTCTACGTCGTTGCCGTTGATGGAGATTACTTTCCATCCCCAGGCTTCGTATTTCATCGCCACGTTTTCCGTCGTCACCTCTTCTACCTTGGTAGAAAGCTGGATGTTGTTGGAGTCGTAAAACATGATGAGGTTGTCCAATCCCAGCGTTCCGGCTACGCGGCCGGCGCCTTGCGAGATTTCTTCCTGGATGCCTCCGTCGGAAATGTACGCATAAATCGTTTGGTTCATCACTTCTCCCAGACGCGCTTTCAGGAATTTGGCGGCGATAGCGGCTCCTACGGCATAGGTATGGCCTTGTCCGAGCGGGCCGGAAGTGTTTTCGATACCGCGTGCAACGTTTACTTCCGGGTGGCCCGGCGTTACACTGCCCCATTGACGGAACTGGGCGAGTTCTTCCATCGTGAACTTACCGCTCAGGGCGAGTACTGAATAAAGCATCGGCGACATATGCCCCGGATCCAGAAAGAAACGGTCGCGACTTTCCCAATGGGGATTTTTAGGATCATATACCAGGAATTCCGAAAACAAGACGTTGATAAAGTCTGCACCTCCCATGGCTCCTCCCGGGTGGCCGGATTTCGCTTTTTCTACCATCGACGCAGCCAGCACGCGGATGTTGTCGGCTGCTTTATTCATTACGTTAATATCGTTCATTTTGATGAATTTAGTTTAACTTTGGCACAAAGATAGTAAATCTCTTTATATCAGTCGTTATATCCTTCAAACAATTCATTTTCAGGAAAAGTTTTCCTATCCTATAGTTTTCATAGCGAGCGGGATAGCCAAAAGGAAGAAGGGAGGCGGGGTTTCGGAATGACAAAAACGGCACCCGGATTTTACCGCTCCGGAAGGAATAGGCAGCCGATTAGTCGTTTGATGATAATCGTTTAACTGCTTCTTCCCTATCCCGGCCGGCGGTGTCCGCGTGCCGCTTGGAATAAGTTTGCAAAAAGGGTTAATCCCCTTCTTATTTCAGCTTGCGTGCGCCGTCGCTGATGACGACATTGTATAATTTAGGTTCGTGGCCGAACTTTTCCTGATAAGCGGAAAAAGCTTTTTTAACAAAATCATCGTATAATTCATCTTTCACCAGGTTGATGGTGCAGCCGCCGAAGCCGCCTCCCATCACGCGGGAACCGGTTACGCCGCAGGCTTTAGCGATGTCGTTGAGGAAATCGAGTTCTTCGCAGCTTACTTCGTACAATTTGCTCATGCCATGATGCGTACCGTACATTTTTTCGCCTACCGTTTCGTAATCGCCTTTTTCCAACGCTTCGCAAACGTCGAGCACGCGCTGGATTTCTTCGATTACATATTCGGCCCGCATATAGTCTTCGGCGCTGACGTCGGCTTTTACTTCATCGAGCATTTCCATCGTGGCGTCGCGCAGGAATTCTACTTCGGGGTGATTGCGGCGGATGGCGGCTACTACGTTTTCGCAGGACTTACGACGTTTGTTGTAGGCGGAAGAAGCCAGTTCGTGTTTCACCACCGAGTCGAGAAGCACCAGCTTGTAGCCTTCGGGGTTGAAGGGGAAATATTTATATTCCAGCGAACGGCAATCCAGACGGATCAGGCTGCCTTTCTTGCCGAACACGGAGGCGAACTGGTCCATGATGCCGCAGTTTACTCCGCAATAATTGTGTTCGGTAGACTGACCGATTTTTGCCAGTTCGAACTTGTCGATACCCAGCGAGAAAAGGTCGTTCAAGGCGAAAGCATAAGTGCTTTCCAACGCGGCGGAGGAAGACATGCCGGCTCCCAGGGGCACATCGCCTGCAAACACGGTATCGAAGCCCTGAATCTGGCCTCCGCGTTTGATCGTTTCTCGGCATACGCCGAAAATATACCGGGCCCAGCTAGCCTGGGGCGCGTCTTCTTCGGTCAGGCCGAATTCGGCATAATCGTCGAGATCGATAGAGAAAGCGCGTACTTTGCCGGTTCCGTTGGGTTTGATTTCTGCGATCATTCCTTTATCGATAGCGCCGGGAAATACAAAACCGCCGTTGTAATCGGTGTGTTCGCCGATCAGGTTGATACGGCCCGGAGAGGCATATACGCTGCCTTCGGTATTAAACAATTCCTGAAATTTCGTTCTGATTTTTTGTTGCATGATATTTATTTTAAATTAAAGGTTGAAGGATTCGATTGGTTGAAATCCGGGGGCTCCGGCCGGGGAAACTGAAAGAGAGGGAAACTGCCGGATTATCTCTGCCGAACGGAAAGCTTAAAATCCAAAAAGGGGGAAGACCTTATCCTCGTCTGCTTGCATCCGCGGATAATCCCTCCCCTCTTTCTATGTGGGAATAAATTATTCTACCGGAATATCCTTGTTTACGTTCTTGCTACCGATCAGCGCATAGTAAAGCAGATAAGCGATACCGATGAAGATTACCCAGTAGCTGGCCAGGAAGCCCATGCCGTCGGCTACCGCACCCTGAATCAAAGGCAGGATACCGCCGCCGCAAACCATCACCATAAAGATACCGGAAGCCGCTGCCGTATATTTGCCCAAGCCTTCTACGGCCAGGTTGAAGATACCGCCCCACATAATGGAGGTGCACAGACCGCAAAGCACGAAGAACATCACGCCTACCGGCACTTCGGCCAGACCGAAGGATACGTCGGAAAGGAATACGGGCATGCTCACGTGTACATCCGTGGGAGCAAAAATACCGATGGCGATAAAGAGCATGCCGACCGAAGAAGCCAGCGTCAACATGGCTTTGCTGGAAAATTTGGCTCCCAGGGAAGCGCCGGCCAGACGGCCGATCATCATCAGGAACCAGTAGGTACCTACTACGCTGCCGGCAATGGTGGCATCGATATTCAGGTCGGTGGTCATAAACAGGTTGGTGAAGTTAGGGATACCTACTTCCACGCCTACGTACAGGAAGATGGCGATCGTACCCAATACGAAATGACGGAACGAAAGGGCGCTATGTTTGTCGGGCACCTTCTGGGCTTCTTCTTTCACCATATGAGGCTCGGGTATATCCACGAAGAAGAGCACGATAAAGGTCAGGGCGAAGATACCCATAGCCAGGAACAGGGCGGGGCTGGCATCGCTAATGGTAGCTCTGGCGGCGTCGCCCATCAGATAACCCACCAATACCGGTACGATGGTGGCGCCGATGGAGTTGACCGATCCTGCTACCTGGATCAATTGGTTTCCTTTGTTACCGCCGCCGCCGAGCGTGTTGAGCATCGGGTTGACTACGGTGTTCAACATACACATGGAGAAACCGGAAATCAAAGCGCCTGTCAGGTAAACGGCATAGCTGCCTACCTGGCCGGAAAGATAAGAAATGCCTACCCCGGAAAAACCGACCACGATGGCCAGCAGGGCTGTTTTTTTATATCCTATTTTTTGAAGCAGCATGCCGGCGGGGATTCCCATGAAGGCATAGGCGATAAAGTTGGCCGCGTTTCCGAGCTGCGACATGAAGTTGCTGGCCGCGAACTGGTTCTTGACGATGATTCCCATCGGGTTCTGCAAACCCGTCACGAAGGAAATCATGAAGAACAGCGCGATCATCATGATAATGGGCAAGGTGTAATTTTTCTGTTTTGTTGATTCCATTTCTTTAGATTATTTAGATTAATAGATTATTTCGTCGTAGCGCTCTGGGTTATTCGGCCGAGAACTTGAAATAGGTGCTGCTCTCGAACCGCTGGCCCGGACGGAGCACCGTGGTAGGATAGCCGGGCTGATTGGGGCTGTCGGGGAAATGCTGGGTCTCCAGGCAAAGGGCGGCCCGCTCGGGATAACGTTGGCCGGGTTTTCCTTCGAAATTGCCCGTCATCCAGTTGCCGGTATACAGTTGAACGCCCGGCTGGGTGGTATAGACCTCCAATACGATGCCCGTTTTCGGCGACCGGCAACGGGCGCAAAACGAAAGTTCGTCGTCGGTTTTATTCAATACATAGGTGTGGTCGTATCCTTTGCCGAACACCAGTTGTTCGAAATCGTCGTTGATGCGTTCGCCTACTTCGTGCGGCTGGCGGAAATCCATCGGCGTGCCTTCCACTTTTTCTTTCGCGCCGTAGGGAATGGCGGTACTGTCGGTAGGCAGGTAATAATCGGCATTGATCGTAAGCAAATGGTCGCCGATATACGGGTCGCCTGCTCCGGAGAGGTTGAAATACGAATGGTTCGTCAGGTTCAATACAGTGGGTTTATCGGTAACGGCTTGATATAAAATCATCACTTCGTTATCGTCGGTCAGGCTGTATGTCACCGTCGTTTCCAGTTCGCCGGGGAACCCTTCTTCGCCGTCGGCCGATACGTATTTGAGTTGTACGCTCCGGTCGTCCCGGTATTCGATGTCCCATACTTTGGCGTTAAAACCTTCGATGCCCCCGTGCAGGCTGTTGGGCCCGTTGTTGACGGGCAGGGTGTAGGTCGTTCCGTCGAGGGTGAATTTGCCTTTGGCGATGCGGTTGGCATACCGGCCGCATACTGCTCCGAAATAGGGTTCTTCCGAGACAAGATAGTCGGCCAGGGTAGCGTGGCCGGTTACGACATCGATTAATTTTCCGTTGCGGTCGGGAACCATGAGCGATACAATTTTTGCACCGTAATTGGTGATCGTCAGTTCCACTCCGTTTACATTGGTCAGGACACAGAGTTCCGTATCTTTTCCGCCGATCGACTTGCTGAAATCATCCCAAGACAAGCCCGACAGTGTGCGTTTGTTTTCCATGTGTATCTAATTATAAAAATTGCGTGTAAAAGTAACTTTCTTCTTTGTATTTATAAGTTGTCGGCAAGATGTTTTAAAGCATGCTTTTACCTTTTTGCCACTTATCCGGCCCGCATATGCAGAGGTTCGCGCCGTTTACAGGCTTCCTCCTTGACATATTTATACCAGGCTGCCGGAGAGACGAACCCCCATTTGCTCCAACCCGCGCCCCAGTAATAGATAAATTCTGAGCCGGGCCGGTAAAGGCTTTCGGCCAGCACATGCCCCCGGGCTCGGCGAGCGGCTTGCTCTTTTTCGGAAAAATAAGCGACGCTGGCTTTCAGAAGGGGTTGCGGAAAAACAGCGCCTAGGTATATCCGCCCGTTTTCCGCATTTTCAGCATCCGCATAGGCGATATATCCTTGGGCGGCATCCGCTTCATACTCTTCGCTGGGCGCATGCATTACCAACCCGCTGAGCAGGGGCGTCGGCACGCTTAGCCCGTTATACTGTAAAGTCGTCCGGTTCAGGTGGGAGCCGGCGTCGAGGGAAATCAAACGCGTTTCGACTACCGCCGTATCCGTCCCGACTCTCACGGGCGGATAGGTAAGCCGGACGGTAAAACGCAGCGGGCCGTTGTCGAGTATTTCATGGGCGGCATAGGCATACGGATAAATAAGGGAATCTTCCCGGCATAAAGCGGAAGTACCTGCGCCCAGAGTAGGCCCGACGTTATAGAAATCCAATCCGTCGCCATGATCGATATGATAAGAAATGGAACGGGCCAGGGCATTTGCCGCTGCGGGATCGTGTCGGCGAAGCGAATCGATCCGGCGCTGCGCCCCGGGGTCGAGTTCTTTCCGGTAACGGGCTTTCACCACCGGATAAGACACGCGTTTGGCCCATACGTCGTATCCGTATGCTTTTTCGCCGCTTGCCTGAAGAGCCGGGCCATAAGCGCGGAAAGCGATCCGGTCGTTTTCCCAAGCTACGTCGTCTACCCGCTCGGGATAATAAGCGCCGGTGGCGATGGTATCGACCGGGAGCGGCCGGCCTTTGCGCAAAGTATAGGCCGCTTCGGCCCGGGCGGCGAGGGAAACAGGGAAAATGATTTTCCGGTCGTACGTTAGCTGGTAGGGAAGCTCCGCGCCTGTTTCATCGGTTAACACCCATTTCGGCACGGCGGTACCGGCCGGAGTTTCGAATCCGCAGGCAGTCAACGAATCGAGCGGCCATTCGGCCAATTCCCCTGTCCGGGGCATTGCGGAAGGGTTGGCCACCACAATCCGGATGGTTTCCCGCCGACACCCGGCCCACGCCAACAGCAGGGTGATACTTAGCCCTATTACGGTTATTTTTTTCATGGTATGCCTAGTTTTGCAGTTCGTTTTTCAGAAACTAAAATCAAATCCGGCAACAAATGTATTTATTTTTTTCCTGATTTAATTGGTTATTCGCTCCTTTCGGGGAAAAAGGAGAAGTAGCTCGTTCCTTCCGGGGCCTCCTATTCCTGCCTGATGAGTATTCTTGCCCCGGCAACGGCTCCCGGTTAGTCGGCCGCTTCTTCATCGCTGAATTCGAAACTGAGTTGTTCCCATTCCGGCGTGTCTTTTCTCTCCTCTCCTTCTTCCCAGGGGTTGGATACGGAAAGCCCGATCAGGCGGATCGGGTGGTCGGCGTAGGCAATATCTTTCAGCAATTGCTTGGCCAAAGGAAGGATGTCGGCCAGAGCGGTCAGTTCGTGGTGAACCGTCACGCTCCGGGTTTTCAGGTTGAAATCGTGAAACTTAATCTTCAACGTCAAGGTATTGCCTTTGAAGCGGGAGCGTTCCAGCCGGCCTGTGAGTTCGGTGGCGACATGATAAAGTTCGATAATTACCGAAGAAGTGCGTGAAATATCTTTTTCGAGAGTCCGCTCGCATCCCACCGATTTCCGGACGCGTTCCGCTTCGACCGGCCGGGTGTCGATACCGCGCGAAAAATTATAATAAACGGTTCCCGCTTTCCCAAAATGGCGTACCAGCATTTCCAGCGAACAGGTTCTCAGTTGCGCCCCGTTGTGAATGCCCAGGGCGTGCATTTTTCCTGCCGTTACGGGGCCTACTCCCCAGAAGGATTCAATGGGAAGCCGGTCGATAAAGGTAAGGGCCTGGGCCGGATGAATCGTGCATAACCCGTCGGGTTTGCGATAGTCGGAAGCGACTTTAGCCAGAAACTTATTAAAGGAAACGCCTGCCGAGGCAATCAGTCCGAGTTCTTCGCGAATACGCCGCTTGATTTCTTTCGCTATATCCACGGCCAGTTCGATTTGGAGTTTGTTTTCAGTCACGTCCAGGAAAGCTTCGTCGAGCGAAAGCGGTTCGATCTGATCCGTATAGGCATGGAGGATTTCATGAATCTGGCGGGAAACCGCTTTATAAACGTCCATTCGCCCCGGCACGAACAGCAGTTCCGGACAAAGCCGTTTCGCCTTTCGCGACGACATGGCCGAACGCACCCCGAAGCGGCGAGCCTCGTAGCTGGCGGCTGCAACCACACCCCTCTCTTCCGCATGGCCTACCGCCAGCGGTTTACCCCTCAATTCCGGTCGGTCGCGTTGTTCGACCGAGGCATAAAAGGCGTCCATATCGATATGTATGATTTTTCGTTCCGTAATGCTGGATGATAACCTGTTAAACAGATATAGCCGAGGGTATTTGCTCTGACCGGAAGCAGGCAAACCGAGCGCAGAAGCCCCGATCAGGCAAACCGAGCGCAGAATGAAAGCTTGCTTTAGGTAGATTGGGGCGCAGCCTGTCTTCGCTTCTCAAAGCAAAGATAACCCATTCCGCCCAGAAACGGAATTGCTTTTAGAAATTTAGACAAACCTTTCGATTTCGTGCGGATTTTTAAATACTTTTGAACCCGGATACAAACCAATCGTCCATCCGAATAAACCATGAAAAAGATCATCCTGGCATTCGATTCCTTTAAAGGATGCCTGACGGCCGAAGAAGCTTCCCTGGCCGCGGAAGAGGGGATAAAAGCTGCCGATCCGGATTGCGAGACCCGCTGTATACCTCTGTCCGACGGCGGAGAAGGCCTGCTCGAGATGTGGATAAAGGCTACTGCAGGCACTTGCCGGGAAGCCCTCGTTACCGCCCCGCACGGCAAGCGGGTACCGGCCCGGTATGGAATTTCCACCGACCGCCGGACCGCCCTGATCGAGCTGGCCGCCGCAAGCGGCTTGCCTTTGGTACCGGAAAAAGACCGCAACCCTTGGTTGACTACCACCTACGGCACCGGCGAACTTATCCGCCACGCGCTCGACAACGGGTGCCGGCATTTTATCGTCGGACTGGGCGGGAGCGCTACCAACGACGCAGGCCTAGGCCTTTTGCAAGCCCTGGGATACCGCATGTTGGACGCCCGGGGGCAAGAACTGGGCCGGGGCGGGCAAATTCTCGGTCAAGTAGCTTCAATCGATACGTCTGCTTTACACCCGGCCCTTCGCAAAGCCCGGTTTACCCTTGCCTGCGACGTACGCAACCCCTTATACGGCCCCCAAGGAGCAGCCTATATCTATGCTCCGCAGAAAGGAGCCGACCACGCCATGACCGGCCGGTTGGACGACGGCTTGCAATCGGTTGCCGAGGTCATCCGTCGGACGACAGGCCGGGACGTCGCTTCTATCCCGGGAGCCGGAGCGGCGGGAGGAACGGCAGCCGCTTTCCTCGCCTTCCTCCCGGCGGAATTAAAACCCGGCATCCGGCTGGCGATGGAACTGACGGACTTTTCCGGTCAGGTGGCCGGAGCCGATCTGATTTTGACAGGAGAAGGAAAGGCAGACGGTCAAACCCAGATGGGGAAAGTGCCTTCGGGCGTTCTGGCCGAAGGACGCAAAGCCGCCATACCGGTCATTCTGATAGCCGGTAGCCTAGCCGACCCGGCCGCCCTGAACGCCGCCGGCTTCCAAAGTGTCTTTTCCATCCAAACCGAACCCGTTTCTTTGGAAAGCGCCATGCGCCCGGCCTATGCCCGCAACCGCCTTCGCTCCCTGGTAACCCAAGTGATACGCACCTTGGCAATCCGAAGCCCGGATACATAAGGCTATCCGAGCTTATGCAGAGGACTATGCTTCTTACCCGAAAACGTACGCCCCAGCCCGCTGTCATTTACCTAAATAATATGTCGATATATTATTCTCCCGCTATTCAACTACCATTCAATAAACGCATGATGAAAACATTCTTGTTAATCTTTTGTCTCTTTTTGTCGGCCGGCTTACTCGCGGAAGCCGGCCAGCCCGCGGCCGGAAATCCCGATCGGTTTCTGACGGATTGCGAAAAATCGGATTTCACCCGTACTCCCCGCTACGCCGAAACGATCGCTTATTGCCAATTGCTGGCCTCCTCCTCTCCCCTGGTGCACTATACGACCTTCGGCATCAGCCCCGAAGGCCGCGACCTTCCGCTCCTGATTGTCGACAAAGACGGATTGACCACGCCCGAAGCCATCCGGCAAAGCGGCAAACTCATCCTTTTTGTAGAAGCTTGCATTCACTCGGGCGAGCCCGACGGGAAAGACGCCGGATTCATTCTGCTGCGCGACCTGGTTATCCGCCGGCAACATCTCTCTCTGCTGGATAACGTCAGCCTGCTCTTCATTCCCATCTTCAATGTCGACGGACACGAAAACTTCGGCGCCCGCAACCGCATCAACCAAAACGGCCCCGAAGAGCTGGGCACCCGCGTAACCGGGCAGTTGCTCAACCTCAACCGCGACTTCCTGAAAGCCGACGCTCCCGAAATGCGCGACTGGCTGAAACTCTACAATCGCTGGATGCCGGAAGTCTTTATCGACATACATGTCACCAACGGCGCCGATTTCCAATACGTAACGACCTACTCGATCGAAACCCGCAGCACTCACCTCGAAGAAGGGTTGCGCCGATGGACGGCCGACGTATACGAACAAGGCTTGCACGAAGAAATGGCCCGGGCCGGCTACCCCATCTTTCCTTATTTTTCGTTCCGGCAATATAACAAGCCCGAAAGCGGCATCCTGATCGATTTGTTCGATCCGCGCTATTCCCAAGGCTATGCGGCAGCCCGCAATCGCGTAGGGCTGCTGGTGGAAAACCATATTTACAAACCCTACAAACAGCGGGTGCTGGCCACAGTGGAACTGCTGAAAGCCAATCTGCGCATATTAGGAAAAGCACGGGAACGCCTGCGCGCCACCATCGAACAAGCCGACCGCACGGTGGGCAGCCCGGCCTTCCGCGCCCGGCCGATGGCCTTCGATTTCCGCCCCGCCCCCAAGGACAGCCTGGCGGTAGATTTTCTGAGCTGGGAACGCGACACCGTGACAAGCGACCTTTCCGGTGCCCCCTGGGTGACGCACAATTACAACCGCCCCCTTACCGTCCCTACCTACCTGATCACTTCCTATGAACCCACCCTCTCGGTAACGCTGCCCGAGGCTTACATTCTGATGCCCCAATGGAAAACCGTAATCGATTTGCTGGATCTGCACGCCATCCGCTATAGCCGCCTGGCCGGAGGCGAACGAATAAAGGTAGAGACCTATCGCTACACCGACGCCACCTTCGATACACGCCAGAGCGAAGGCCGCGTGCCGGTACATACCACGTTCACCACCCAAACGGAAGAATTGATTTGCCCCCAGGGCGCCTTATTGATCGATATGAACCAGCCCTCGGCGCGGGTAGCAGCCTGGTTGCTGGAACCCTCCGCGCCCGGCTCGCTCACCTATTGGGGTTTCTTCAACCAAGTGATCCAGGCCCCGGGCGAATTCTGGATCAATCTCTCCTATATGGAGGTAAAAGGCCGGGAACTCTTGCAAAAGAACCCCGACATAAAGAAGGCGTTCGAAGCCCGGAAAGCGGCAGACCCGGCCTTTGCCTCCGATCCGAAGGCCATCCTCGGCTTCTTTTACGAACTGGTAAAAAAGACTTCCGAACAAAACAATGAAATTCATCCGGCATGGCGGTTGATGAACCGGCAGGCATGGCCGCAACCCGCCGCCGTCCGCTGACCGCTTATTTTCACAGGAAACCGCTATGCTGCCCTTTAGCCTACCCCGGCCGGTGAACTAATCGGGAGAAAGAAGTGTTTACTTGTATATCATTTAAACAGGTAAATTATATGGATACGAATCACCCCCCCTTCCTTCCGGTCATAGAGCCGGAAAACGTGGAAAATACCGACCTGGAAAAAGATCTGCCCGCTTCGCCGGCGGAAGAGGAAGATCAAGACATCTATCCGGTACAACAGATAGCCGTCACCGAGCCGATCAGCGAAACAGAGGTAAAAGACGCCGTAAGGGAGTTAAATCCGGACTGTAACAGCATGGATAGCCGGTAATAAACCACCGGCATCGATAAAAAACAGATGCAAAAGCAAAACATCGCCCGCGCCGTTTATCCCAGGGATATTCCGGAATATTCTATATAATGACCAAGAAGCCGAGCCAAAAGGAAAACTTTTGACCCGGCTTCTTTTCTTATCCATCGGACTAAAAACACACGCTTAGGCCGCAACTCGCCACTTTATCCCGGCGCGGCACTTCCCCGGCACCTTCACTCCGGAACCTTTACCCCGGCACCTTTACCCCGGACAGCCGATCCGGGTCTTACCCCGGAGAGCATAGATTAAAAGATATTCAAAACCAGCCCTTCCCCCGAACCCTATCCTATCTTTTACCTGAAATGATAAGATACCGTCGCCATAAAATGGCAAGGCTTGCCCGGTACCGTCATTTTGACGAAGTAATCCTTGTCGAAAAGGTTATACACGTTCACGGCCAACGTAACCGACCGTCGGATGGTATAATAAACTCCCGCATCCACCAAATAATGAGAGGGTAAATAAACCTGATTGGTCACATTTTCGTAAATCCGGCCTGTAAAGGTTCCGCTCAGATGGAAAGACAAATCCTTCAGCACGCCGCGCGGAATCGTATAATCGGCATAGGTATAAAAAGTAGTACGCGGCACTCCGGTAGCCCGCTGATTCGTAGTTTCCGAGAAATTGAACCAATCTTCACCGGTAGCTATATTTTTCAGGTTGCTGTCGATCAAGCGGTAATCCGACCATCCCCAGCCTCCCGCAATTTTCAGGTTGGCCACCGGCCGCAGGGTGAAATCAACATCGAACCCCTTCGAAACCGCACGCCCGATCTGGGCGCGCACGCTTTTATTCACCGAAGTGCCGCCTTCTTCCACCGGCATCTCGCCGATCGTTTTCACCACGTTATGCTTGCGGATATAAAAAACGCTCGCATTTACTTCCAACCACCGGTTCAACTCATACCGCACCCCTGCTTCATACTGGTTGCCCCTCTCCGGCTTAAACACCTCTCCCCCCTTTTCATCGGGATGGAAAAATTTGCCGTCGGCTCCCATATACAAATAGTTCTTATTATAAAAGGTAGTATTCGGCTTAAAATAAGAAGCCGCCGAAGCATAAAGGGAAAGCGCGGGAACAGGCAGGTAGACCAAGCCGGCCCGATACGTAAAAGCCGTCGTGCTCACCCTATTCCAATCCGTCCGGTTCTCTTTCTCGTAATGCTGCCGGCCGTCGTCGATGGCAGCCGTCGCCTTCCGGTATTTATACACGTCAAGACGTCCGCCCAGCATCCCTTTCCACTGATCGTTGATTTCGAACACCTCATGCAAATAGACCCCGTTGGTAACATACCGGTTGATATTGGCCGCCGAGACTTTGCTGTCCCACCAATTCCTTACCGTATGCGGATTGTTCAGCGGAAGCATCTGGTTCAACCCCGGCCCCCATACATCGCCTTCGTTATACCCGTTGTACTGCGTATAATCGAAAAAGGTATAACTCCACCCCAAGGTATAATTATGCGTCAAAAAGCCCGTCTGCGCCTTCCCCGTCAATTCCACCGTATTGACGATCGAATAATTGTCCGGATTAAAACACAAAGGATCGCCCGAACGCAGCGAATCCAGCTCCACATAGGTTTTCTTCCCGTTCTTTCCGATATAATACCAGTCGTAAATAGCCTCCGCACTGGTACGATACTGCATATTTTCCACGCAACTATAATCCAGATTGCTATGTCCGAAAGCAAAAGTCTCGCGCAGCTTCATCCAACCGGTCAGGGGTTGGGTATATTGAAGACGCACGTCCATGTTGCGACGGCGCATCTTATTATTGGCCAGATCATTATAAACCGTCTGATAATCCGCCAGCGGGTTCCGCTCCCCATACGCGGCAAAAGGCCGTCCGGTAGCCGCTACCAACATATCTCCCGGCATCGCAGGCGCGCCTCCGATCTCCGTCGTGTACCGGTCGTCGTTGAAACTGATATTCCCTTCGAAATACCCCTTTCCGATAGCCGCCCCCAGGGCAAACAAACCCGAAAAGCGATCGGCATTTACATGGCGAAAACCGTCGCCGGTGCCGTAATGCAGATTGGCCCGGTAATTCACCGGCCCGATCAGCTTGCCGCCGAACCCTACCGTAGCTTCCTTCTGGTTCCAACTACCGTAGCTGACGCCGGCATTGGCCGTAAACCGGTCGGTAGCCTTTTTCCGGATAATATTGATTACGCCGCCCATGACCGAATGCCCGCTCAGAATAGAAGCCGGCCCCTTGATTACCTCGATCGACTCGACCGAAGAAAGATCGCCGAAAGGCGTCGTATTCAGCAACGTACGTTCGTCGCGCACTCCGTCGAACGTTACCACGGCATCGGTCGTGCCCCGGATGCTATACCGCTGGAACGCCCCCAACTGATTGCTGCCTACCACCACGCCCGGCAAAAACCGCACGGCCTCTTCCATAGTAAGAATATGTTTTCTTTCCAGCGTTTTGCCATCCAGGCGCGAAACCGAAACCGGCAGATACTTCAAAGGCACATCCATATTCAACAACTGAAGCGGCTGTTCCCTCAACGGCAAAGCCTGTTTCCGCTTGGCCGTCACCTCCACATGCCCTACCGTGAAAGTAGAGTCGGTAATGCTCTTTTGCCCCCATATCCCCGCAGGAAAAGCCAGGCACATCGACAACACAAAAATTTGCTTTTTCATATTTCTTATTTGATAAAATCACCTATTCTACCGATGACGCGCCTTGTGGATAACCCATTTGACAGAGAGCACCACGCCGGTAAACGAAAGAAACGAACCGCCGATCAGCAAAACATACATCACGATATACCAAAGCGCCGGCCGGTCTACAAGAAACTTGAAATCCAGCGCATGCAAGCCGCTGTAAAGCAACCGCCTCAGCCGGCTGTCGTCGTCGAAGCGCCGCTGCATCAACGTAACCGGATCGTAATAATGACGCGTATGCAAAGCATCGTCGGCCGAAAGACGATACACCGGCAGGGGAAGCCGTTCTTTTTTCCGTCCGTAATAATCTTCGTCATAGCCGGTAAGCCATTCCAGCCGGTAGGAAATACTGTCGCCGTACATCCGGGCAGCCTCCCGGCTGATCATTTCCTCCGTCAGACGGAAAGGGCAGACCCTCGCAGAATCGGAAGCATCCACCAGAACCGTACGCCTATCGGTAGTAAGCCGGTAATACGGCCGGCCATGCCAGCTAAGCCATTCCAGCCGTTTCACGCTGTCTGTCGAAGCCAACGCCTTTCGGTAATCCAGCCGGTAAGCGGAAGCCTCGATCCGGCCTTCGCTACCCTGCCCCTCCCTGCTATTGCGCGGCAACTCCCGGTTGGCTTTCGGAGCTTTTTTCATCCAATCGGGAATATCCATCAGCGACATCATCCCGCTAAAGGCAAAGGTGAGGGCAAAAAGCCCGAACGCGAAGCCGCCGGCATAATGCCATTTGAACCACCTTTTCCGGTAGGGCGAAAACAATTGCTTATGCCGGTTGCGCCAAGCCAGGCGAACCGACAAAACCAAGCCTGCCAGGCACATCATACAGCCCAGGCCCGAGGCCCATTTTAAGAAATTTATCCAAACCTCCTGGTGCTGCCGAAGCGAGGTAAAATAAACCCAATGCGGAATAGCGCCCAGCCACGCCCAAAATCGCTCATCTTTATCCGTATACTGAAGCACCCGGGCAGTGCGGGAAGCCAGATAGAGCTGATGCTTTTTGTCATCCCGAAACGTATATTTATAAACCGGCAATTCCTCGCGCAACCGCCCTAAGGGAATCCACTGATCCAGTTTTTGCAGCGTATCGACGCGCAGCACCGGAGCCGCGCACCACTGCGCAGCCGTCTGCCGGAACGTCTGCGCATCGACAGGCGAAGCCGGCTGCAAGGAATCGGCATACAGCATGGAAGGCGTACCGCTGCCCCGGAAATAAACGGCCGGCCGGTCGAAATACATTTCCATCGCTAGCGAGCGAACCACGGCCGAATCGGCAAGCCGGGAAAAAAGCGTTTCCTTATCCGGCCATTTGCCGCAAATAATTGCTTGCTTTTCCAATCTGTCCCCGGAAGAAACACTGGGAAAAGAATGGTAAATCATGACCGTTCCGGAAAGGAACCAGGCGAGGAAAAAGATACTCAGCAACAGCCCGAGTATCTTGTGCGTCAGTTTTAAAATTTTTCTGAACATAGGGCTATGAATTTAGGTAGGTAGGCCGACCGGCTACCCGGCAGGGATACGAGGAAGATAAACCAACCAAGGAAAATGCCCGGAAGCCGCCGGAAATAAAAGGAAACAAAGCCGTCTTCACCTCCGGCAGGCCGCATCCGGCCCCGGCGGAAAAACAGAACGACACGTCGGTAATCTCCCGGCCCGCATCGATGCTTCCGGAAGAAAAAAACAAATCCCAAAGGTTCATACGCTTGTAGAATGAAAACGACAGACACGTCCGGCCAACCGCCCATGCGAACGGCTGCGAACTTTTTCTTTCCTAAAAAAAGACGATCTGTACAGGTTTACGATTATCCTTCTGATCCCGGAAGCATAATCTCCTTAAATTTTGCCGGCAGGTTTCCTGACTTACCCGGAAAGCAACCTTCCCATCCTTCCCAGAGGACAGTGGTGTAAGTATGCTTTCCCTAAAAAACGGGCATTACAGTAGCGGGCACTGTTTCGGAATTTCACCGAATTCCCTTTTATGAGAGCAGCCGGAAGCTGCCTCATCACCAAAGCGCCCCAAAGATAGGAATTATTCTCAAGGCGGAGCACTTATTTCTTTACTTTATAAAAAATTTACATAATCCCTATCCCCTTCCCGGAGGAAAAACGCCGGCATAGGAAAAACAGTTGCCCCAACCTGCTATTCCCTCCAAGCAAAAAAGCCCGATTATGGCTAATTATCCCGAAATAATATTACTTTTGCTTCAAGAATTAAAACGAAGATAGGCGGCGCCTCGGCATAATCAAACAAGTTTGCTTCTTCGCTCGGCTTGCGCATCTTTGCTTCAAGAACTAAAACGAAGATAAGCGGCGTCTCGGCATAACCAAAAAGAGGCTTTGCTTTTGCGCCCGGCCCCGCGCTATCTTCTACAATCGAATTATAAAATTTTTCAGACGTGGATACAAGAGTAAAATTACGCGTACAGGGACTCACCAACAGCCAAGTTCAATCGGGAGCTTATGCGCTGATATTAGCCGAAGAAAACGGGCCGCGACGTATACCTATTATCGTCGGAACCTCCGAAGCCCAGTCGATTGCCATCGCTTTGGAGAAAATCACCCCGCCCCGGCCGCTCACGCACGACTTGTTTGCCACTTTTACCCGGGCATTCGGCATTATGCTGCACGAAGTATTTATCTACAAATTCGAAGACGGCGTATTTTATTCCGAACTCCTTTTCGACGACGGCCAGCGCCAGGTACGACTCGACTCGCGCACCTCGGATGCCATTGCCATCGCCCTGAGGGTAAAATGCAATATTTATACTACCGAACAAATCGTGCGCGAATGCGGCATCGTGCTGGAAGAAGCCCCGGCCGCGGAAGAAGAAAGCGACGACGAAGAAGACTACCTGCTGAACATGGAACCGGAAGATATTAAAGACGAAACCAAGCTGCAAAAATGGCTCAGCCTGCTCGACGCCGACGAACTGAACGACCGGCTGGAAGAAGCCATTGCGGAAGAGAATTACGAATACGCAAAAATGTACAAAGACGAATTACGTCGTCGGGAAGAAGAAGGACATAAGAAATGATGGAACAAGAAGGAGGCTTCGGCCTGGTCTCCCTGCTAAGGGGGATCCTGGGCATTATCACCGTATTGGCAATTGCCTACGCGCTTAGTTACGACCGCAAACGCATCGACTGGAAACTGGTAGGCGGCGGATTGATGATGCAAATCGTCTTCGCCCTGGCGGTACTCTATATTCCCTTTATCGGAGGGCTGCTGGAAGGACTGGGAAAAATCTTCGTCAAACTGATGGATTTCACCGATGCGGGGCTGAGTTTCCTGCTGGGCCCCTACGCTTCGAAAACCAACGGGTTCAGTTTCCTGATCCATTCGCTGCCGATCGTGATTTTCTTTTCGGCCCTGGTCTCGATGTTCTATCATTGGGGAATCATCCAGCGGGTGGTAGGCGGCTTTTCCTGGCTGCTGCGCAAGTTCATGAACATCTCCGGTTCGGAAGGGCTGGTAGCTTCGGGCAATATCTTTATGGGTATGACCGAATCGCCCGTCCTGATCAAAAACTACCTTCCCACCATGAACCGTTCGGAAATTTTCCTGGTAATGGTATCCGGCATGGGCACCATAGCCGGTTCGGTAATGGGCACCTATATCGGCATGCTGGGAGGAACCGACCCGGTTTCCAAAGTATTATTCGCCAAACACCTGCTTTCGGCCTCGGTAATGGCCGTGCCCGGCTCGATCGTGCTGGCTAAAATGCTCTGCCCTCAAACGGAAAAAGCCGCCGACCATATCGCCGCCTTCGAAAAAGAAGGAAAAAACGCCAATATCCTCGACGCGATTTCTTCCGGCACCATGACCGGGGTAAAGCTGATGACGAATATCGCCGCCATGCTGCTCGTCTTTATTTCCCTGGTAGCCCTGGCCAATTACATCACCGAAGGAGTCATCGGGCGATATACCGGCCTGAACGAATGGATCGTGAAATTCACCGACGGCAAATCGGCCGGCCTTACCTTCCAGTTCATCCTGGGGCTGATTACCGCCCCCTTCATGTGGCTGATCGGCGTACCCGGGCCGGATATTATGCTGGTAGGCTCCCTGCTGGGGCAAAAAACCATCCTCAACGAATTTGTGGCCTATTTCCAATTGCAACAATGGAAAGACGCGGGTTTGTTCGTTTCCGAAAAATCGGTGCTGATGTCTACCTATATTCTTTGCGGTTTTGCCAACATTTCTTCCATCGGCATCCTGCTGGGCGGCCTGGGAGTACTGGCACCGGAAAAAAGAGGATTGATTTCCCGGATCGGGTTGCTGGCCATGATAGGCGGCGCGCTCGTTTCCGTCTTGTCGGCCACCATTATCGGTATGATTTTAGGTTAAACATATGCAATTATTTTATACCCCCGACATTGCGTCAAACGCCGAGTTGCCCGAAGAGGAAGCCGGCCACTGCATCCGCGTATTGCGCCTTTCGGAAGGCGACGAAATCCACCTGACCGACGGAAAAGGCTTTTTCTACAGGGCCGCCATCCGGCGCGCTCACCCCAAACATTGCGAGGTAGAAGTGCTCGAACGCTGGGCCGCCCCCCGGCTCCGGCCTTTCCAGGTACATATTGCCGTGGCTCCCACCAAAAACATGGATCGGATGGAATGGTTTGCCGAAAAAGCCACCGAAATAGGGATCGACCGCATCACTTGCCTGAACTGCCGTTTTTCCGAACGACGTGAAATCAAAACGGCCCGGTTGGAAAAAATACTGGTCAGCGCGATGAAACAATCGCTCAAAGCCACCCTGCCCCGGCTGACGGGAATGACGGATTTCAAGACCTTCGTAACCCAGCCTTTCGAAGGCCGGAAATTTATCGCCCATTGCGAAGAAGGGGAAAAAAGGCTGCTGAAAAACACGTACCGGCCCGGCGAAAACGCCCTGATCCTGATCGGCCCGGAAGGCGACTTCAGCCCCGAAGAAATCGCGCTGGCGCTGGCAAACGGTTTCGAGCCCGTCTCTCTGGGGGAAAGCCGGCTGCGCACGGAAACGGCGGCCCTGGCGGCTTGCCATACCCTTCACGTGCTCAATCCGTGATTTTTTCCCGCCTCGTCGCGGCACCCCTTCCTATTTATATATACTCATTTTAATCCTATACATATGACGGAAAAAGAAAAATCCCGCCAAGGGCTTTTATACGACGCCAACGCCGATGCCGAATTACTGGCCGATCGGCTGAAGGCCAAAGAGGTACTTTACGACTACAACCGGCTGCGCCCTTCGGAAGAAACCGAAAGAACCCGGTTGCTGAAAACATTGCTGGGCCGTACCGGACAGCAAGTGCTGATCGAACCGCCTTTTGCCTGCGACTACGGGTACAACATCGAGGTAGGCGAGAATTTCTACGCCAACGTCAACCTGGTAATCCTCGACGGGGCGAAAGTAACAATCGGCGCAAATGCCTTTATCGCCCCCAATGTGGGCATTTACACGGCCGGCCACCCGCTGAACGTAGACGAGCGCAACCGCGGCCTGGAATATGCCTATCCGGTGACGATAGGCCGGAACGTGTGGATCGGGGCCGGCGTAACGATCCTGCCGGGCGTAACCATCGGAGACAATGTAGTGATCGGAGCCGGCAGCGTAGTAACGAAAGATATTCCTTCGGATAGCCTGGCGGTAGGCAATCCCTGCCGGGTGGCGCGAACGTTGAAGCCCTAAATCCGGCAGATGGCCCGAACCAAACCTGCGCCCAGTTGTTATAAAGAATAATCATTTTTTACAATTTAATTTATGAAGAAAATCGTATTCTTTTTAACAGCAAGTTTGGGCCTGGGTCTTTTTGCTTCGTGTAACGAGAAAAAACAGGAAAACAAACAGGAGGAAGTAAAAATGGTATCCGGCATGTTTACCGGCACATTGCCTTGCGCGGATTGCCCGGGTATCCTGACGCACGTCACTTTCGACAAGAACGGCCATGTCGCCATTACTTCCCTATATGAAGACCGGGGCAACTACCCGGGAACCGAAACCGGTACCTGGAAATTCGACGACGGGTTGATCCGGGTAGCCCTTCCTTCCGACAGTGTTTTTTACCGGGTGAAATCGGATTCCGTTATCGCCATGGTAAACAAGCAGGGAAAAGAGGCCGATACCGCCCTTGCGAAACACTACCTGCTCAGAAAACAACCCGAAATGGACGCCAAAGCGTTTGAAGGCGACTATTGGTTGGGAGGCGTCGGCGAAACGGCCAAAGGTTATCGCCAGAAATTAGTGGTAAAAAAGCTTTCCGACAACGAAGCCGAGGTAACGATCAGCTTTATGGGCGCGCAGAAAGGGTGCACGTTTACGGGCCAGGGAAAGGTGGTAAACGATCAGATCGAAATTCCGCTGGATAAGGTAAATCCGGATTTCAGGTCGGTGATGGTACTCCGGTTCCTGAACAACCATCAGTTGGCGGTTACTACTTCGCGGGAAGACGAACTTACGAACCTGGGGTATTTCTGCGGCGGAGGCGCTTCGCTTGCGGGCGAATATCAGAAAGTAAACGATAACGAGGCGAAATAAGCGCAGGCGCAAAGACATCCCGGAGGAAGGATAACAAAGGCAGACAGGTAAACTCCCGGTTGGTAAAAGCTTTCCGGTCGGCCTGCCAAGCCCCTTCCCCCCCTTCGCAGGCCCGGCAAGCTGCCTGTATTTCCGCCGGCCGTCCGAAAAACCGGAATCAAAGAAAAAAATAAAAAGCCCCTGCTTTCCCGGCAATTGTTCCCGAAAGTTTTTTATTCGCACTTTCGGAACGGTTTGCCTGAAAAGCAGGGGCTTTTCTATCTACTTGCAGTTGAGCGAACCAATCGCTTTTTTTTCAAACCGGCCAAGGCAGGATCTTCCATTTGGCCGGATCGTATTTTTTTTACTTCCGCCAAGCGGAAATTTTTATTCCCACTCGATGGTTGCAGGCGGTTTGGAACTGATGTCGTATACTACGCGGTTCACGCCTTTTACCTTATTGATGATTTCATTGGAGACCTTGGCCAGGAACTCGTAAGGCAATTGCGCCCAATCGGCCGTCATGGCATCCGTAGAGGTCACGGCACGCAGGGCTACCGTATTTTCATAGGTGCGTTCGTCGCCCATCACCCCTACCGAGCGGATCGGCAAGAGGATAGCGCCGGCTTGCCAGATTGTATCGTACAAGCCCCATTCGCGCATCAGGCTCATGTAAATATCGTCGGCATCCTGCAAAACGCGTACCTTTTCGGGCGTAATGTCGCCCAGGATACGAATACCCAGACCGGGGCCCGGGAAGGGATGGCGTTTGATCAGGTGCGGTTGCATGCCCAGCTCGATTCCCACGCGGCGCACTTCGTCTTTGAAGAGCAAGCGCAAGGGTTCCACCAGCTTCAGGTTCATCTTTTCCGGCAGCCCGCCCACGTTGTGGTGGCTTTTGATAACGGTACCGGTGATGGACAGCGATTCGATCACATCCGGATAAATCGTGCCCTGGCCCAGCCATTTGATGTCTTTCAATTTATGGGCCTCTTCGTCGAATACGTCGATAAAGCCTTTGCCTATGATCTTCCGTTTCTGTTCCGGTTCGGATACGCCGGCCAGCGCTGTGTAGAATTTATCTTTGGCGTTCACCCCGATCACGTTCAATCCCAGGTGTTCGTAATCTTTCAATACGTTTTCGAATTCGTTTTTGCGAAGCAGGCCGTGGTCGACGAAGATGCAAGTCAGGTTTTTGCCGATCGCCTTGTTCAGCAGCACGGCAGTCACCGACGAATCCACGCCGCCCGAAAGCGCCAGAATCACTTTGTCGTCGCCCAGTTTTTCTTTGAGTTCGGCTACCGTCGACTCGATAAACGAAGCCGGCGTCCAACCTTTGGCGCATCCCGAGATAGCAAGGAAATTGTCGAGCAACTTCGTGCCGTCGGTGGTATGAAATACTTCCGGATGGAACTGAACGCCCCAGGTGGGTTCGCCTTCTACCCGGTAAGCGGCGGCCTGCACGTCGTCGGTGCTGGCGATAATCCGGAAATGTTCGGGCAGTTGCGTAATGGTATCGCCATGCGACATCCAGATCTGCGATCCGGCTTCGATTCCTTTCAGCAGGGCGTCGCCGGCATCCACCGTCGTCAGGTTGGCACGTCCGTATTCGCGCGAGTCGGCCGATTCCACTTTCCCGCCGGAGGTATAAGCCAGGTACTGGGCGCCGTAGCAGATGCCCAATACGGGATATTTGCCGCGGATTTCGCGAAGGTCGGCTTTGAACGCGTTGTCGTCGTATACCGAATAAGGACTTCCGGAAAGGATAACGCCTTTCACGTCGGTAGCATCGTGCGGGAATTTATTGTAAGGAACGATCTCGCAATACATATTCAATTCTCTCACCCTGCGGCCGATCAGTTGGGTGGTTTGCGAGCCAAAATCAAGAATAATAATTTTCTCGTGCATGCAATTGTGATTTGTTATTTCAAGTGGCGCAAAGGTAGGAATAATTCTTTACATACGCCAAGCGGAAAGGGGTATATCGTCAATTAATTTGCAATCCGCCTACGCACCGGCAGCCGGCTGTGGCCGATAGGAAAGAAGCGGCGGGGGAAGCAATCGTTTTCCAAACAGGCGAAAGCGGAAAACGAAAGGCCGTTTTTCCGTCTGTTTTCGGGGGGGCTTATTGTATTTTTTTCGAAGAGAGAAAAATTCCATGCCGATGCGTTTCCGATTTCATAAGCATGAAAAAAAAATTTCACCGGCATGAAATCCGGATTACATAGGCATAAAATAAAAAGTCCTTGCGAATGCTTTTATAACTGCTTATGAGTCAACATTATATAAACCGGTTCATTTTTCATCTCCTCCAGCCGTACTTATTGTCATATTTTTAATTTGCAAAAGCTCCCGCAGACCCCGATCGGTTCGTTGAGCAAAGCGAAGGCAGGCGAGGTGTGGGCGTAACCCAGGCAAGTTTGCCTTTGTATCCGATTTTCACTATCTTTGCTTCACCCTAAAGCAAGACAAGCCTGCTATCCGCCCCCTCAACCGACAACCGTCTTTTTTCCAAAAGCGGTCGCCGACAGCCGACGGAGCTATATATAAGTTCAAAAACAAAAAAATATGATACGCGAAGTTGAAAAGAAAGACATGGCGGCCATCGCTTCGATTTATAATCAGTATATCCGGCAAACCGTCGTCACCTTCGATACGCAGCCGGTAACGGCCGGCGAAATGGAAAAACGACTGATGGCCCTCCCCCTCTCTTTTCCCTGCCTGGTGTATGAAGAGGAAGGCGAAGTGCAAGGCTATTGCTACGTACATCCCTGGAAAAGCAAGGAAGCTTATCGCCATACGGCAGAATGTACCGTCTATCTGCATCCCGACCGGCGGGGAAAGGGAATCGGACGCCGGTTGCTGGAGATGCTTCTCGAGCGGATAAAGCAGACGACCGATATTCGAGTAATCGTATCCTGCATCACCCTTCCCAACGAACCGAGCGTTCGCCTACACGAACGGCTGGGCTTCGGGCAAGTCTCTCATTTCCGGGAAGTGGGCTATAAATTCGGAAATTGGCTGGATGTAGGCGATTGGGAACTTATTATCGAGCGATGATTTTTTTCTTCCTCTTTTATTTTTAGCTGTTCGACAACCACGTATTCAACTGTCCGGCAAGCATGCCGGCGAACGCCAGCAAGCATACCGGCCGGCCAGGCGCAACCTACCGCGACACTGCGCAGCCTACCGCGACACCGCATTTGCCGGCCGCTTCCTCCCTGTTCCCCCTTGCCGCTTTTTCTGCTTTCTCTGCTTTTTCCGGGAGGATAATCCTAAAAGGATAAGTCTGTTTTCCGCCTGCGGCCCGGCAACCGCCTTTTGTCAGGCTTGGGGCCGACAGCTCTGTTTTTCTTTCTTTTTAGCCAGAAAGTGACGCGCAGCAGTCGGAAACAATTCCAGCAAAAGCACTTCTTTTTCGTTTTCAGCCAAGCGCACGCCCAACTCTTCCAACATCGGATTTTCCTGCATTACATATCCCGAGCCGTCGTAAGGCGTTTCCTGTTTTACGCCTGCTATTTTCAGCCGGAAAGCCGGATCGACCGGTATAGGCGTACGGCCGTACTCTCCTTTGATCAAGGCAATAAACTGATTCGACGGATGGCTGTAAAGCGGACGTCCGTTTTGCTGGTCGAGCGCGCACGATACGGCTTGCGCCCCGATAATCTGGCTGGTAGGCGTCACCAGCGGAGGCAGGCCGGCGTCCATCCGCACCTGGGGAATAAGCGACATGGCTTTTTCCAACAAATCCGATTCTCCCAATTGCTTCAACTGGGCCACCATATTGGTATACATGCCGCCCGGAATCTGGGCTTTCCGCACCAGCTCGTCAGGCTCGGGAAAATCGAAATACTCTTCGATTGCCCGGCAAAACAACAGCAGGTCGTCTTCTTTGTCCTTGCGGGCCGCCTCGATGGCATCGTTGAAAAAACGATCGATCTCGGCCGGAAAACTATCCACGAGCGGATTAAACGGTTTGGGCAGTTTCCGGGCCTGGTCGTATACCGAAAGCTCGCGGCGGATCGGAAGCAGTTCGGCATTGATCCCGGCGATGGCTTCCATGTCGAGATCGAGCTCGATACCCATTTTTTTGCAGAAAATATAAATCAGTTCCACCGCAGGAGCTGCCGGGCCGCCGGCAAAATTCCACATCACGGTATCTACCACATCGACGCCGCTGACGATGGCCGCTATCATGGAAGCCAACCCGTAGCCGGGCGTACAATGAGTATGAAAATCGACCGGCACTTTGAGGTTTTTCTTAAACAACCGGATAAGCTCGGTGGTGCGGCAAGGGGGAATCAGCCCGCTCATATCCTTGAGGGTGATCATATCCGCACCCTGGCTTTCCATCTGAAGCGCTTTATCTAAAAAATATTCGTTGGTAAACACCGGTTTATGCAAAGGATGGCCGTTGAGAGCGGCCCGGATGCGCTCGACGGCCGAATGATGCGGATCGATGGTATAACAAACGGCGCAATCGGCCTTTCCTCCGTATTTCTTCACATACCGGATGGTCGATTTCATATTGTCTACGTCATTCAAGGCGTCGAATATGCGCATAACGTCCACGCCCGACTGGATGGAGTTCCGGCAAAAGCCTTCGATAATTTCGTCCGAATAAGGGTTATATCCGAATAAATTGCGCCCGCGCGACAGGGCCGAGAGGCGGGTGGTATTGCCGATGGCGGCTTTGATTTTTTCCAAACGTTCCCAAGGATCTTCTCCCAGATACCGCATGATGGCGTCGGGCACCGCCCCGCCCCACACTTCCACAGCATAGAAACCGGCCTGGCGGTAAAAGGGAAGTACACGATCTATTTGTTTTTGGGACATCCGGGTGGCCAGCGCGGATTGCTGGCCGTCACGAAGCGTTAAATCGCGAATCAGTAATTTTCGTATCATACCAAATTTGTTTAGATCGTTACAGACATTTTTCTTCTGATATAACAAATCCTAACCAAATTCGGCTGTGTTTTTCGGGTTAAGAATAACCAATTTTTTCTAAAACGTTAGTGTTTCGTATCCACCACGATCATGACCGGGAAGTGGTCGGAAGGAGTTCGCGCTTCGTATTTCCTAAGGGAGACTTCTTTGGGAAAATTGCCGGTATCGGGCAGTTTTTCGGCCGATTGCCCCACTTCCGAACGGTAGGTATCCGTCAGAATCCCATATTTGAGCACTTCGAAATCGTCGGTCAGGAAAAGATGGTCGATGCGGCTTTCGGTTTTCAAATCAGGGCGGAACCCGTTGAAAGTGCCGTTGGGAGCATACCGGAAAGCGGCCGCTTCATAAGCATCGCGAAGTATACCCGAATTATGGAGCAAACAATACGATTCGCTGGTTTGGTCTACGTTGAAATCGCCCGTCAGGATAACCGGAAGATGAGCCGGTTGCTCTTTAATTTTATGTAAAATCAATTTCGCGCTCTCTGCCCGGGCCACCACCCCCACATGATCCATATGCAAATTAAAGAAAAGAAAGGTAAAACCCGATTGTTTGTCGCGGAATTTTCCCCAGGTGCAAATGCGGGGCAGCACGGCATCCCATCCTTTATTGGGCCGGTCGGTTCGGGTGGAAAGCCAGAAATCGCCGTGTTCAAGCACTTCGAAACGGTCGGTACGGTAAAAGATGGCGGAATGTTCGCCAGCCTGCCGTCCGTCGTCGCGCCCGACTCCGATATAAGCATAGCCGGGAAGGGCTTCGCGAAGTTCTTGCAATTGCCGGTATTTCCCTTCCTGGGTGCCGAAAATATCGAAGCCGTGAAAACGGATCAGGCCGGCTATATAGGGATAACGCTGCCCCCATCCGTTGCCGTTGACGGAATCGCCTTGGTTGGCGTTTCGCAAATTGTAGGTAGCCACCACCAGCGGATCGGCTTGCAGGGCGCATGCGGCGACCCATATACATAAAAAGGTAAAAATCAGTTTTTTCATTTCTATTTGTTTTTAAGTTTTCCGGCGGATGTGCTATAGGGCAAAGGGAATCCGGGCGCTCCCCGGTCGTTGGGAAAGATCTGCATGGGGGCTCCCCTGCTTGTCTCCCCT
Source organism: Tannerellaceae bacterium (assembly GCA_048465615.1). Lineage (GTDB taxonomy): Bacteria > Bacteroidota > Bacteroidia > Bacteroidales > Tannerellaceae > Parabacteroides. The sequence continues at coordinate 22,574 of DBFWLD010000045.1, read as the reverse complement.
ATCCGGATAATGCAATCCGGGTGCAGAAGAAAAGCCTCCTTAGGTTATACCCAGGTGCTGCCTATCTTCATTTTGTTTCGTTGAAGCAAAGATAGTGCAAACCGAGCGCATAAGCAAAACTTGTTTTAATTATGCCGAGGTACCGGCCATCTTCGTTTTAATTATTTGAATCAAAAATAAGATTTTTTTATCGCCTGAACAGAAAGCCGCCGCCTAAACCTAAGCCTCGGCGGAAAATATCGTTTCGGTTCCTATCCGGAATGGTTATTATTTCTTACCTTTGGACAAACCGTACGGGCTTGCGGCAGGATGCGCTTGAAAACGAAAGACCGGCAGCACGCGGCCTATACCCGGAACGAATTAATACCGATTTATCGTATGAAAAGACGCACCTTCCTTAAATCCGGACTCATCCTTTCGGTAGGGTTTCCCTGCCTTTCGTCCTGCCGTTTTCCCTCCGGCGAAAAGGCGGGATCAGACCGCTTGTTCGCCCTGTTTCAAAATCCTCCCGCCGATTCCAAGCCTTTCGTCAGATGGTGGTGGAACGGCAACCGGCTGTCGGAAAAAGAAATTTTCCGGCAATTGGATGTGATGAAAGCTGCCGGCATCGGCGGGGTGGAAATCAATTCCATCGCTTTTCCCGAGGAAGCCGATCCGATGGGAATACCGGCTCTCGCCTGGTTAAGCCCCGAATGGATCGCCATGGTAAAAACCGCCCTCAAGGGGGCGGAAGAACGAAAGATGATCTGCGACATTATCGTAGGCTCGGGCTGGCCGTTCGGCGGGAAGTTTCTGGAAAAGGAAGAACGCACCCAATTGCTTACGCTGGCCAGCCGGAAGGTAAAAGGGGGCGGCCGCATACAATGGGCAACGAAGCAGGTACTGGAAGAAGCCTCGCCCGTCATCCATTCCAATTACAACCGTCCCTATAAGGAAATCGAGGCCGTTTATTTAGCTCCGCTTCACATGGAAACGTTTACGCCGCCGGTAGAGGTTCCTATCGACAACCGGGCGGCCGACCTACTCGATATTTCCGTTCCCGAAGGAGAATATATTCTCTATGTACTGGTAAAAGTAACCGGTTTCCAAGCTGTTATAAACGGAGCCCCCGGAGCGGACGGCCCGGTACTCAACCATTATAACCGGACAGCCGTTACCAAATTCCTCAACTGCATGTCTGACGCCTTATTTCCCGCCCTCGCAGGCATGAAAGGATTCAGGGCCTTGTTTTGCGACAGCATGGAGCTGGAAGGGGCGAACTGGAACGCCGATTTTCCGGAAACATTCAAGGCTCGCAAAGGCTACGATCTCCGGCCTTATCTGCCCTTTATCTTATATAAGGTAGGCCATATGGGGCAGGCGGTGGAAAGCGCCGAAACTACCCGGGCAGAAGGACAGGCCAAGGAAGAGATCGCCCGGGCGCGGTATGATTTCCAGACCTTTTGCATTGAAATGATCCGCGAGCGTTTTTTGCTTCCTTATACCGAGTGGTGCCGGCAGCACGGCGTTCAGTCGCGGATACAACCCTACGGCCGGGAGTTTCATCCCCTCGATGCCTCGCTCGACGTAGACATCCCCGAATGCGAAACCTGGCTGTGGAACCCGGACCGGCCGGCCGAGCGGAATTTCGCCAAAGATCCTGCCTATTCCAACGTAAATAAATTCGTATCTTCCGCCGCCCACCTGATGGGAAAACGTTTGATAAGTTGCGAGGAAATCACCAATACGGGCATGGTTTTCAATGCTACCCTGGAACGAATCAAAATCGCGGGCGACCAGAGCAATCTATCGGGCGTCACCCATTCCATCCTGCACGGATTCAATTATAGCCCCCGGGAAGCGGCCTTCCCCGGTTGGATACGATACGGCACCTACTTCAGCGAGCGCAATCCCTGGTGGCCCTTCTTTGCCTCGTGGTCGGCCTATAAAGCCCGTATCTCGTCCGTGCTGCAACATACCGATTATTTTGCGGAAATAGCCGTCATGCACCCGCTGGCAGATCTATGGACGAAATACGGCACGCAGCGCGACCCCTTCCCCGCCCTGCATTATCCTGCCTATCAATACAAAATATGGGAGGCCATCCATCAAAGCGGCCATAGCTGCGACTACATCAGCGAGTCTATCCTCCGGCAAGCCGAAAGCTCAGGCGGTCGGCTGCATTTCAACGGCCGGCGCTATCATACCCTTATCTTGCTGAAAGTCGAAACCATCGCTCCCGAGACGGCGGAAGCACTGGAAAACTTTGCCCGAGAAGGCGGCAAAATCCTGTTTGTGGAAAACGAGCCCTGCCGCGCCTCCGGCCTACAAGGTTACCGGGAACGGGACAAACAGGTGGCTAGCCGGATAGCAAGCCTGAAAAAAGATTATCCGGAGACGATCTACCGGGTAGAAGCGCCTGAAGACAATGTGCTCGACTGGTTCCTCGGGGTGCAACGCCAATGCAAGCTGACGCCCTATTTGCATATAGACCGGCCCCGGCCGTTCGTCAGCCAGATACGGCATCAGGGCGAAGGAAAAGACATTTACTTTATCTGCAATTACAGCACCGACGAAACCGCCACCTTGCGGATCGGTTTCCCCGAGTGCGGCAAGAAAGCCTGGCTGTGGAACCCGGAAACCGGCCAACGGGAGGCTGTGACGGAAAATCCCGCCTATACGCTAACGCTCGTCCTGCCTCCGGCCACCTCGAAACTGGTTGTATACGAAGATGCAGGGCCCGGGTACCCGGAAAACAGGCTTCCTGCTTCAACCGCAACCAATCCGGCACCGGTAGAACTTACGGAATGGGAAATCGAAATGCAGCCTATCGAGGGAAATAAATTCAGCTTGGAGACCCATAGACTGCAAGATTGGAGCCTCGACCCGGCTACCCGCTCCTTTGCCGGCCAAATCGTTTACCGCGCCCGGCTGGAGAATAATGCCGGAGCGCATGTGCTGGATTTGGGCAAGGTATACGGTGTTTCGGAGGCTATCGTCAACGGGGAGAAGCTGGGAGCCCGATGGTACGGCCGGCACCGGTATCGGATTCCCGGCCACTTGCAGAAAGCGGAGAGGCTCGCCGTAGAGATTCGTATCCTTACGACGGCAGGAAACTTCCTGAAATCGGCAACCGGCAACCGGACAGCCCAGGCATGGACGGCGCAACAAGACTGGCAGCCCGCCGGGATGATCGGCCCCGTCCTTCTGAGCTAGCTGCTTGGCCTCCTATCCTTTGCAAATTCAAAAATCTCAAATAGCCGATAATCTAAAAACAAAATGAACATATATTTGCTATTTCAAGAACAAAAACATATATTTGCGAAAAAGAAACAAGAAACATATCCTAATACACGTCAACCGTTTGAGCAAATGAATTACTACGAACTCAGTTTCACCTATACCTCCGTTCTCGATACCGAGACGATAAACGATATTCTGGCCTCCGAGCTGGGCGAGATCGGTTTCGAAAGTTTTGTGCCGGGCGAAACGGGGCTTCTGGGCTATATACCCGCCACGGCCTACAGCACGGAGCAACTCCGGGAGAAACTGGCAGCCTTCCCCCTCGAAAACGTAGCCATCCGGTATACGGCAACTCCGGTGGAAGACAAAGACTGGAATGAAGAATGGGAGAAAAATTATTTTCAGCCCATCCGGATCGGACGCGACTGCCTGATCCGCGCTTCTTTTCATGAAGACGAACCGGGCTATGCCTACCCTATCCTGATCGACCCTAAAATGGCATTCGGAACCGGCAATCATGAAACGACTTACCTGATGATCGGACATATCCTGCAAACCGATCTGGCCGGCAAAGAAGTGCTCGACATGGGGTGCGGCACGGCCGTGCTGGCTATCCTGGCCCGGATGAAAGGCGCGAAGCGCGTCGTAGCGATCGACATCGACCGGTGGGCGTACGAGAATGCACAGGAAAATATCCGTCTGAATGCGGCAGATGCTATCGAAGTGAAGCTGGGAGGAGCCGAGCAGATTGCCGGCTGCGGCCCTTTCGATCTGATCTTTGCCAATATCAACCGCAACATCCTGCTGGCCGACATCGGCCGGTATGCCGAAGCGATGAAACCCGGCGCCTCGCTCTATATGAGCGGGTTTTACACGGAAGACGTGCCGCTGATCGAAGCCGAATGCCGACGCTGCGGATTGACGCCTTCGGCCCAGGCGTCGAAAAACAATTGGGCTATGCTGGAAGCCGGAAAAGGCCAACGAAATTTAACGTGAAAAGTTAAGAAGGAAGTAAACTATCCTATAGAGAAAATCGTTATCTTAGTAGAAACTTTTAAAACGTAAGAAGTTATGAAAAACGTAGATTCGAAATTGTTACTTGGTCTGGTAGTAGGTGCTGCCGTAGGAGCCGCTGTAGGTTACCTGGCTGCCACCGATAAGAGAGAACAAATACTGGAAGATCTGAAAGAAGTAGCCGGTAAGGTAAAAGAAGGTTTCAATACGGCTATGGCCAAAGCGAAAGAAAGCGGCAGTGAAGCCTTGAAACATGTAAAAGGCGCTAAAAACGCCATTGAAGAAGCAGTCGAATAAAACAAGATTATGGAGAAAGATCCGGGAAAAGTCTTTCACGAAATGAAAGACGATCTGAAGGCTTACGCGGAGCTTAAAGTGGAGCTTCTGAAGCTGAACGCATACGAAAAGGGGGGAAAGATCATTTCCCACCTTTCCTATGACCTGCTTTTGATGCTGTTGGCTTTTTTTGCCACCCTGTTCATATTTCTGGCCATCGGTTTCTATCTGGGCGAATTGCTCGAGTCGCTGGGAGCCGGGTTTGCCGTGGTAGCCATTATATATATGCTGTTGATCGGGATTATCATGAAGAACCGGAAACGCATCCAGCTCAAAATCATGAATATTATGATTTCCGCATTGACAGGCAACGACGATAAAGACGAAAAAGATAAAAAAGAGGATACGAATGACACCATCATCAACCAAACCGATCCGGCTGACACCGCTGGAGCAGCTGATTTCTGACAAGCAACGCCTTGAGGAGGCTTGTCAACTGCACGAACAGAAACTGAGCGACGATTTCTCGTATGTACAAGAGAACGCCGGCAGCCTGATATTATCCGGTATCTCCTCCATGTTGTTTCCGAGCGCCAAATCGAACACAAAAAAAGAAGCTTCGCCCGGTATTGCGGCTTCCGCCGCGTCGGCAGCATCGAGCGGCCTTTCGCTGGGCATAAGCGATTATTTATCGATCGCCAAAGGCATAGTCCCCTTCGCTTGGGATATTGCACAGCCTTTTCTTTTTACCTGGGGAATCAAAAAAGCGAAGAATTGGTTCAGTCATCTGCTTTTCAGGAAAAAGAAATAATCTCCAACAATTAATTTATGTTAGAGAGCACATATTTTCTAATCCCTTTATAAAGGACAATACAAAAAACATAACTACATTTGCAGTCGTTAAAACAAGGGCATGATGAGACAGAGTATAATGATCTTGATCGTATTCGGCATAATGATTTTAATCGCATTTGCATTGCTGATCGCGCTGTTAACCTCATGCGCGGCTCCTTGTGGTTGTTGCTGAGAGAAAAACAAGCTAGTATTAATAAACCCATTAAAGTTTTATTACAATGATTAAAGTAGGTATTAACGGTTTCGGCCGTATCGGACGTTTCGTTTTCCGTGCTGCACAAAAAAGAGATGACATTCAGATCGTAGGTATCAACGACCTTTGCCCGGTTGACTATCTGGCATATATGTTGAAATACGACACGATGCACGGACGTTTCGACGGAACCGTAGAAGCTGACGTAGAAAACAGCAAGCTGATCGTAAACGGCCAGGAAATCCGCGTAACTGCAGAAAGAAATCCGGCTGACCTGAAATGGAGCGAAATCGGTGCCGAATATGTAGTAGAATCGACCGGTCTGTTCCTGACGAAAGAAAAAGCTCAGGCTCACATCGAAGCCGGTGCCAAATATGTAGTGATGTCGGCTCCTTCGAAGGACGACACGCCTATGTTCGTTTGCGGTGTAAACGAAGACACCTATGTAAAAGGAACTCAATTCGTATCCAACGCTTCTTGTACGACCAACTGCTTGGCTCCGATCGCCAAGGTATTGAACGACAAGTTCGGTATCACCGACGGTTTGATGACTACGGTTCACTCTACTACGGCTACTCAGAAAACGGTAGACGGCCCGTCGATGAAAGACTGGAGAGGCGGCCGCGCTGCTTCGGGCAACATCATTCCTTCTTCTACAGGCGCTGCCAAGGCTGTAGGTAAAGTTATCCCGGCCCTGAACGGCAAACTGACCGGTATGTCGATGCGCGTTCCGACTCTGGACGTTTCGGTTGTCGATTTGACTGTCAACCTGGCTAAACCGGCCAAATACAGCGAAATCTGCGCTGCCATGAAAGAAGCTGCCGAAGGCGAACTGAAAGGTATTCTGGGTTATACGGAAGACGCTGTGGTTTCCTCCGACTTCCTGGGTTGCCCGCTGACTTCCATCTTCGATGCTAAAGCCGGTATCGCCCTGACGGATACGTTCGTAAAGGTGGTTTCCTGGTATGACAACGAAATCGGTTACTCCAACAAGGTGCTCGATCTGATCGCTCACATGGCTAAAGTAAACGGATAATCGTTTTCCACGATACAATTTAAGGCCGTGTCCCTTTTCGGGATGCGGCCTTTTTTCTGTTTTTGCTTCAAATCATCAAACCGAAGATAGGCGGCACCTCGGCAGAATCAAAACAAGTTTTGCTTATGCGCTCGGTTTGCACTATCTTTGCCTACCATGAAAGCCTATCAACTTATCACCCTGCTCGGCCCCACCGCCTCAGGCAAAACATCTTTGGCAGCCGCACTGGCGGATCGTCTCGACACGGAAATCATCAGTGCCGACTCCCGCCAGGTCTATCGCTCGATGGACATCGGGACGGGCAAAGACCTCTCGGATTACCTGATAGGAAATAAACAAATTCCCTATCATCTGATCGATATTCGCCAGCCTGGCGACAAATACAATGTCTTCGAATACCAGCACGACTTTTTCCGGGTATACCAGGAGGTATGCAAGCGGGGAAAACTGCCCATTCTCTGCGGCGGAACCGGCATGTACATCGAAGCGGTGCTGAAAGGATACAAGCTGCTCGACGTGCCGCCCAATCCGACGTTAAGGCAATCCCTTAGCGGCAAACCGCTGGAAGAATTGGAAGTTATGCTGGCTTCTTATAAAACGCTTCATAATAAAACCGACGTCGATACGGCTCAACGGGCCATCCGGGCTATCGAAATCGAAGAATATTACCGCCACCAGGCTCCCGATGTAAAGGAATACGAACCCTTGCGTAGCTTGGTGGTCGGATTGGACATCGACCGGCAACTGCGGCGGGAAAAAATATCGCGCCGCCTCAAAGCCCGGCTTGAAGAAGGCATGGTGGAAGAAGTGAAAAATATCCTGGATTCGGGCGTGTCGCCGGAAGACCTGATCTATTACGGCTTGGAATATAAATACCTTACTCTCTACCTTACCGGCCGGTTAAGTTACGACGACATGGTTGCTCAACTCGAAATTGCAATTCACCAGTTCGCCAAACGACAGATGACCTGGTTCCGGGGAATGGAGCGGAGGGGAATCCGGATTCATTGGCTGGAAGCTACCTTGCCCCTGCGAACCAAATTAGAAAAAATACAGGAATGGCTGGAAAAGGGAAGGGAATCTTAATCTTGTACAGATTGAATTTTAAACTCATAAACTATGATAACTATCGACGACTTACATAAAGGAGACCATTTTTTCCTGCTGGCCGGTCCCTGCGTGATCGAAGGAGAAGACATGGCGCTTCGCATTGCTGAAAAAATTGTCGGAATCACAACCAAACGGCAAATTCCGTATGTGTTCAAAGGTTCTTACCGGAAAGCCAACCGTTCGCGGCTGGATTCTTTTACGGGTATCGGCGATGAAAAAGCCTTGAAAATTCTCCGGAAAGTGGGGGAAACATTCGGTATTCCGACCGTCACCGATATTCACGAAACGACGGAAGCGGCTCTGGCGGCCGAATATGTGGATATATTGCAGATTCCCGCCTTTCTGTGCCGGCAAACCGACTTATTGGCGGCTGCGGCCCGGACAGGCAAAATCGTGAACATCAAAAAAGGACAGTTCCTTTCGCCGGGGGCCATGCAATTCGCCGTACAGAAAGTAGCCGATGCTGGCAACCCGAATGTGATGATCACGGAGCGGGGAACGACCTTCGGTTACACCGATCTGGTAGTGGATTACCGGGGGATTCCCGAAATGCAGACCTTCGGGTATCCGGTGGTGATGGACGTTACTCACTCGCTTCAACAGCCGAACCAGACCTCCGGGGTAACGGGAGGCATGCCCGCTTTGATCGAGACGATAGCCAAAGCCGCTATTGCCGTAGGGGCCGACGGTTTGTTTATTGAAACTCATCCCAACCCGGCAGTGGCGAAATCGGACGGAGCCAATATGTTGCAACTGGATTTGCTGGACGGCTTGCTGGAAAAGCTGGTACGTATCCGCGAGGCTGTGCGATAGTTTAGTTCCGGCCTCTGAAAAAAAGAGCTTGTGCGAAAACTCAGGTGAGTCAGGGAAAAAAGTTTATCCCAGGGCTTAAACTTCAACTTAGGGAAAAGAGGCTGCCCTTACAAGCGCTATTTTCCCGAGGGAAAGCAGATCCGGCATTTAGTTAAAATCACCGGAAGCACCCTTTCGACTTGTTCACTCCAGGTTTATAAGGGTATTTCTTCTAAAGGAAGCCGGCCGATGGGTGGTGAACAAGCAGCCTCCTCCCTTCAAAACTACCAGGTGCTCCCGAGTCGAACACAACCCCTCTATCGAAGCCAAATGCAAAAATAAAAACGATTCCGCATCTTCCCGCCGGGCCTTACTCTAAAAGGCAGCGTTCCGATCCGGAATCGTTCGCATAATTATACCGTTCAGGAAACGGTTTATCCCATTTTGCTGATTTTGCGTAATCTATCTTCGTCGATCAGTTTGATTTTGCGTCCGTCGAGCGCAATAATCCGTTCGGCCACAAAAGTAGAAAGCGTACGGATAGCATTGGATGTCGTCATATTCGACAGATTTGCCAAATCTTCCCGGGCCAGATAAATACTGAGTGTAGCTCCGTCTTCTTCCAATCCATAGCTGTCTTTGAGAAATAACAGCGATTCGGCCAGACGCCCGCGGATATGTTTCTGCGTCAGATTCACAGTACGTTCGTCGGCCACGCCCAGATCGACCGAAAGCTGGCGGATAAAGAACATGGCCAGGTGAGGATTCCCCATCAACAGCTCGGTAACCACCGTCATCGGAATCATGCAAACGGAAGAAGCTTCAAACGCGGATGCGTTCGTAAGGTAATCCTCCTGAGCGAAGCTGGCCCGATAACCGAAATACTGTACTGGTTTAATCATCCGGATAATCTGGCTGCGCCCTCCTACTCCGTCTTTATAGATTTTCACCTTGCCTTTTAACAAGCACATCATGTCTTTCGGTTCGTCGCCCTCGCAATAGATCAATTCATTCCGCTTGAAATGCTGTATCGACGAATTATTCCGGAGTATATCCCGCTCTTTGTCGGTCAATACCCTCCACACCTCTGATAAACTGGCCGATATATCGACCTCTTCTTTTTGTTGTTTAACCACGACTGCTATATAACATACTTGTGAAGCACAAATGTACAACTTTTCTTTCATAAAAATAAAACGTTTTGTCTGATTAATTCCGTTCACACGGAACATTTTACGTTCTTTCACGCCAAATCTGAATTTTATTCCTTACGTTTGTATAGAAAGATGTAATTTCAAGTTGAAACGAATTTATGCAATACTTACCCTGCTGGCCATCACCGTAAGCTGTTGGGGCAGCCGGCGGCTTTCTGACAGTGATAAAATGTTATCATTCGGCAAAGCGAACCCCCTTTCCCAGCAACAAGCCGATTCGATAATGAGGCTGGTCATGGCCAATGCAGCGGGTTACGCCAACGCCGTATCCGAATACGATGCGGAAATTTATATCAAGGGACGGAGCGAAATTCTGAAACGAAACTTGCTGATGCACTTCGCCCATCATCTTTTCCCCGTCGACAAGCATAACGAAAACATGATCTTCGAGATGGTAACGCGCTCTTCCTACCAGGCTCCCAACCGGTATGTACACCGTTTCGAAGCCGCCAACGGCAACAGCATTCCCAATAGCGCCAAACAGCAGGAAGTATTGGCTTTTCTAAATCTGAACGTCTACTCCCCCACCATCTACGACGAGGGAATCATCATGCCGGTAGCCGCCGACGCATTCCGCTATTACCGGTTCAACCTGGAAAGCGTGGAGGATACGGCCGGACTGAAAATATATAAAATCCGATTCCTGCCCCGGCAATGGAGTCAGAAACTCGTGTGCGGCGATCTGTATATCCTCGATAAAATATGGTCGATCGACAAAATCGACATGAACGGGCGCGCCTCCTTCGCCGAATTCAACGTGATAGTAAGCTATAGCCGCAATTTCCGACGCTTCCTGCTGCCCGAAAAAGCAGACCTTTTCCTGAGGTATCATGTGTTGGGCAATGCCATCGCAAGCCGGTACCATTCGGCTTTTCGCTACCAAGAGGTGAAATGGGTGGAAGAGGATTACGAAAGCAAGAAATGGAAATCGCTCGACCTGACCAGCTACTACCGCTTATCGTCGGATACCGTGCCGATCGTGCAGGATACGGCTTTCTGGAACCGGAAGCGGGATATACCCCTCAGCCCGGAAGAAGAAGCTCTTTACCATACGGTACACGATGAAAGGCTTTCGCCGCCCGACAGCAGCAACGCCACCCGCTACCTGAAACTGACGGAACGATTGACTAATACCGTTAACCTGGATTACCGTACCACCCGTATCAAATATTCCGGTATCCTGAATCCTTTCCAACTGGGTTATTCGGCCCGCAACGGGATTACTTACAAACAGCAAATTCGTCTGAGCAAGACTTTCGATAAAGACCGCCAGTTGCGTTTCCGGCCGGAAATAGGCTACGTATTCAAACGCAAGGAGATATTCTTCAAAGTAGGAGGCGATTGGGAATACTGGCCCGAGCGATTGGGCACGGTAGGGCTGACGATCGGTAACGGCAACCAAAGCTATTCGTCGGAGATTACCGATCAGATCAAGGAGCAACTGAAAGATTCGATTATCAATTTCGACAACCTCGACCTGAAGTATTTCCGGCATTACTATATCGACCTTAGGAATACGATCGAGCTCGCCAACGGGCTCCAGGTAGCGGCCGGCGTATCGTATCACCGCCGCGTACCGGTCAAACGCCATACGGAAGCCGGCGAAGGGGTAGACGAAATTATCAATCAAGACTATAACGACTTCACTCCCGTTCTCAATATTTCTTATACTCCCCGCCAATATTATCGCATGGACGGTCATCGGAAAGAATATGTTTATTCGTATTACCCTACCTTCGCCATCGAAATCGCCCGCGGGATTCCGGGAGTAGGGAAAAGCACGGGAAATTATTGCCGGGTGGAGGTAGATGTGGAACAGAGTATTTCGCTCGGGCTGTTGCGGCGGCTGAATTATCATTTGAGCGGCGGTTTGTATACCATGCAAAGATCGACCTATTTCGCGGATTTTCAGTTTTTTACCCGCCGCAACTTCCCGGAGTCGTGGAACGATCGGCTGGGAGGCGTTTTCAACCTGCTGAAAGGAGAATGGTTTAATGCGTCCGACCGATATGTGCAAGCTCACCTGATGTATCAAAGCCCTTTTATTCTTTCCAAGCTTTTCAAACCGGAAGCTTCGAAATATATTTTGTCGGAACGATTTTACGTCAGCCAGCTCTGGACGCCGGTACTGCCCAGCTATACGGAAGTGGGATACGGATTCGGGAATCATATCTTCAACCTCGCCGTCTTTGCCGGCTTCGACCGCTGGAAATACGACGGGATGGGGCTTAAATTCGCCTTCGAACTTTTCCAGTAAGGGGCCGGGAAGCCGGAAACCTGCCGGGGAATTATCCGTCCGGTCGCATTGGCGTCGCCTTAGGCTACAACCCCAAGCAGGACAACAACCTGCTTATTCCTTTTCTTGTATTTCCTGAAATCCGGACGGAGGAAGCGGACGGGCAATCATCAGGCCGCGGTTGCTTTTCATTCCGGCCATATATCCGCCGGCCGACACGTTGTTAACGACCACTTTTTTAGCCGTAGTCGAAGCATGAATAAAAGTCAGCATCTCTTCTGTGCGGTAAAGAATCCCAACATGCGATACGTCCAGCCCCGGCACGGTCGTCACGAAGCAAACTATATCGCCGGGCTGCAAATCATGCTCTGCCCGGCCGATTTCCGTTTTCGGAAGATACGCGTACCGGCGGCGATTAATCTCCTTCTCTTTGGCCTCCGTCTGCCGTACCCAGTCGGGACGATTCTTTAATTGTTTATAAGCCGCGGGATGGGTAGAGATAAACGAAAGATGCAAGGGCAAAGGCATCATGCCCGATGCCTCGGCAGTCACATCGCGAACAATCCCTTTGCGGGCATTTTCCCAGATCCAGTCGCTCATATAATGCAAGCGGTCGGGATAACCCGTAATCCGTCCTTCCCGGTAACGAATGGTTTGCAATTCGCGGCAAAACGTATCGAAAGAAGGATTGCCCGACTGCAAGGTACGCGCCAGGGCAAGCACGTTTTCCACCAACGTAGTGCAATCCATTTCCCTCAGGTTCACCACCAGCCCTTCCGGCTCTTTTTCCAAGGTGCCGGCAACATAGGGCGTACCCAGAAAAAAGAGAGCGGTTTCGGTAATCAGTTCCCCTAAGGGAAGATTCTTCCCGGCGTCCAGGGCAGTCAAATAGCGTTCTACGATGGCCCGGTCTTCCTCCGTACAATAAAGCGAATCGCGGGAAGACCTTTGCGCCTGCAGGTCGGACAGGAAGCAAAAGCCGCATAAAAGCAATAAGAACAGGCCGCTTTTTCGCATCGTCTATACGGTTTTCGTGCTGAGCAAATCCTGCAACTTCACCAATTCGTCGCGGTATTGCGCGGCTTCTACAAAATCCAGTTTCTTGGCAGCTTCCGTCATAAGCTTCTTGGTGCGGGCAATCGATTTTTCCAGTTCCGGGAGGCTCATATACTGCACTACCGGATCGGCCGCCAAGCTGGGCGCCGGTTCGATATAAGCATTGGCTTCCGCCGTGGCCGGCTGTTTTTCGGCCAGCAAGGAAACACTGTTCTTGATCACCTGGGTAGGAGTAATTCCATGCTTCTCGTTATAAGCCAACTGCTTTTCGCGCCGACGCGTCGTTTCGTCCATCGTCAGGCGCATGCTCTCGGTAATTTTGTCGGCATAAAAAATCACCCTTCCGTTCACGTTCCGCGCCGCGCGGCCGGCTGTCTGCGTCAGCGAACGATGCGACCGCAGAAATCCTTCCTTGTCGGCATCGAGAATCGCCACAAGGGATACTTCGGGCAAGTCCAACCCTTCACGCAGCAGATTGACGCCGACCAGCACATCGAACAAGCCTTTGCGCAGATCGTCCATAATCTGAATACGCTCCAAGGTGTCCACGTCGCTATGAATGTAATTGCAGCGCACGCCCATCCGCGTCAGGTAGGTAGTAAGTTCTTCGGCCATTCGTTTGGTAAGCGTCGTCACCAGCACCCGTTCGTCGATCGCGGCCCGTTGGGTAATTTCTTCCATCAGGTCGTCGATTTGGTTCAAGGTAGGCCGTACTTCGATCACGGGATCGAGCAGGCCGGTCGGACGGATCACCTGGTCGACTACGATGCCTTCGCTCTTTTCCAGTTCATAATCGGCCGGCGTAGCGCTCACGTAGATAGCCAGGGGGGTAAGCGATTCGAATTCATCGAAAGTAAGCGGCCGGTTGTCCATGGCCGAAGGCAGGCGGAAACCGTATTCCACGAGATTCTTCTTGCGGGCGTAATCGCCACCGTACATGGCCCGGATTTGGGGGAGCGTCACATGGCTTTCATCCACCACCAGCATAAAATCGCGAGGGAAATAATCCAGCAGGCAAAAAGGTCGCTCGCCGGCTGCACGGCCGTCGAAATAACGAGAGTAATTCTCGATACCCGAGCAATGCCCCAGCTCGCGGATCATTTCCAAATCGAACGTCACCCGTTCGTACAGCCGTTTGGCCTCGTATGGTTTGCCGATTTCATTCAGAAAATTCACCTGGGTGCCCAGATCCACGTCGATCTGGCCGATGGCCGAGTTAATGCGGTCCTGTGTCGTTACGAACAGGTTGGTCGGATAAATATTCAGTTCGTCCTGCTCGTCGATCTCCTGGCCCGTGAGCGGATTGAAGGAGGAAAGCCGGTCGATTTCGTCATCCCAGAATTCAATCCGGTAGGCTACTCCGTCGAAAGTTTCGATAGCGGGAAAAATATCGACCGTATCCCCGTTCACGCGGAAGCAGCCGCTCTTGAATTCCAATTTATTATTCACATACAACGCGTCAACGAACCGTCGGAGCAACTGGTCGCGGTTAATCCGCATCCCCCGTTCGAGGTGCGTGACTTTTTCGGCAAACGCCCGGGGGTCGGCCATACCATAGAGGCAGGAGACGGACGAGACGACAATTACATCCTTGCGGCCCGACAACAAAGAAGCCGTAGCGCGCAACCGGAGCTTGTCGATCTCTTCGTTGATCATCAAATCTTTTTCGATATAGGTATCGGTGCTCGGAAGATAGGCTTCCGGCTGATAATAGTCGTAATAAGAAACGAAATATTCGACCGCGTTATTGGGGAAAAAGGCTTTGAACTCGCTGTAAAGCTGGGCTGCCAGCGTTTTATTATGGCTCAGGATGAGGGTGGGCTTCTGAATCTCCTTAATCACATTGGCAATGGTAAATGTTTTCCCGGATCCCGTCACCCCCAGCAGCGTCTGAAAAGGCACGCCGCTGCGAATCCCTTCGGAGAGCGCGGCAATGGCTTCGGGCTGATCTCCGGTAGGATTGAAAGAAGACGATAATTCGAAATTCATGGATTGATGCTCTTCTGTTTAGGAATAACGATCCATAAAATAATATAAAGCAGAATACCGAACCCGGCAAAGAGTACCATCAGCACATACAATACGCGCACTATCGTAGGATCTATCCCGAAATAGTTCGCTATACCGGCACATACACCGGCTATCATTCCGTGGTCGGAACGCATCAATCTTTTTTTCTCTTCCATAGCAATCAGTCTAACCTAATGATCGGTTGTATTTTATAGTGGGAACGAAGAAGGCAGGTCCTTCGCCTAAGGCAAACCGGCCCGGCGCGTGCAAGGCGTATCTTATCTTCGTTTCTTAAAAAACCAAAGAGGATACAAACCCAGCGTACCGGCAAGCTTGCTCGATTATGCCTAAGCATAGCCTATCTTCGTTTTTCAAAAACAAAGATAAGGATAAAAAAGAAGAGAGTTATAAGATCAATCTTAAAATACTCTTTTATTTGAAAAAATACCGGGAGAAACTCAGTGCCCCACACAATGCCTGAACGTCAGGCGGAAAGGAGTTAGGAATCCGGAACACGAAGTTGCCAGAACGCGACAGCCGCTGCCGCAGCCACATTCAAAGAATCAACTCCATGCGCCATGGGTATGCGGACAACATAGTCGGCTCCGTCAATCGTTTGGGACGAAAGCCCGTCTCCTTCGGTACCCATTACGATAGCCAATTTGGGCTCGGCTTTCAAGATAGGATTATCGATAGAAATAGATTTGTCGGCAAGCGCCATAGCTGCCGTACGAAACCCCAATCGTCCGAGGTTACGAACGGGATCATCCACCCAAGCCCAGGGAACCAGAAATACACTTCCCATAGACACCCTGATTGCCCGGCGGTTCAACGGATCGCAGGAGGTAGGAGTAAGAAGCACGGCGTCCATGCCCAGAGCTGCCGCAGAACGAAAGATAGCTCCGATATTGGTCGTATCGACCACGCCGTCGACCACCACGATACGCCGGGCATGGCCACAAACTTCCTCTATGCTGCGCGGCTTTGTGCGACGCATGGCACAGAGCACGCCACGGGTAAGGCTATAACCTGTCAATTGCGCGAGCAGTTCCCTTTCTCCTGTGTAGACGGGGATATGACCGCAACGCGCCAGAAGGGGAGCGGCATCCCCCGTAATATGTTTCCGTTCACACAAGACGGCCAAAGGTTCATAGCCGGCATCCAGGGCTATCGCGATTACTTTGGGACTTTCGGCTATAAATATGCCCTTCGTGGGCTCGATACGATTACGGAGTTGGGCCTCGGTGAGCGCATAGAACATGTCTACTCCGGGATAAGACAAAGACGATATTTCGATAACAAGCATAATCCGCCGAAGAAATTAAGAAGTTAGTATTTTTTCTTGCTGATTTCCAGCATATAAAACGAAGAGATCGCCAATCGAGCACAGGAACAAACGTGTTCGTCTCTGCCAAGATATGGCCTATCTTCGTTTGTGTGCAAAACAAAGATAGTGCAAACCGAGCGCAGAAGCAAACTTGTTTGATTATGCCGAGGTGCAGACTATCTTCGTTTTTGTGTAAAACAAAGATAGTGCAAACCGAGCGCAGAAGCAAACTTGTTTGTTTATGCCGAGGTGCAGCCTATCTTCGTTTGTGTGCAAAACAAAGATAATACAAACCGAGCGCAAAAGCAAAGCCTGCTTCGGTTATTCCTAAGGTATAGTATACCTTCGTTTGAATGGTTGGAAACAAAGTTCATCCTGAAAACGCCTTAAAAAAATCAAATATAGCAAAAACTTCGATTTTCCCCTCATCCTACGTTAAGCCATTTTTTCCTTACTATTCCTTTTCACAGAGACAGCCTCCCTCAGAAGCGGCCTCTACATCCGATGATATACTTCATCAAACGGCACCCGGCCCCGCTCTCCCCAAATTCCTTTATTCCCGTCGCGTATGCCACAGGGAATGACCATATTGATGCCTGCCCCATGCGGCAATTTCAATAACTTCTTAACCAATTTGCTATCAAAACCTTCCAACGGACAAGTATCATACCCTTCGTTGGCCATGGCAATCATAAAAGTCTGAGCCGCCAGCGCGCACGACTTATTTACCGTCACGCGCATATCGCATTCCGACACTTCCCGAACGATAGGCCGGAACAGACCGATCGCTTTCGTCAACATCACCCTCAGAAACCCCAATACGCCATAAAACCGGGCATACAAGAAAGGCATCACCTTTCCATAATAAAGTTCTCTGTCCTTAATCCGTTTTTCTTGCCTTTCCAGAGGGCTGTTCCGCCGGATATTTCCCCTTTCGAAGTCGAGCACAAATTTAGCCCGCTTCCTATATAAATCCTGCCGCGTGACGAACACTACCATTTCCGAAGCCGTCGTGGCAGCCGTCTGCCCCAGACAAGCCTTTGCCATTTCCGCCAGCAAAGCGGGTTGCGTAATCTGATAAAACTCCCACAACTGCATATTCGAACTATTCGGAGCCAAGGTAGCCAGTTCCAAACAATGCTTCACCTTCTCCGGATCGAGCGGCCTATTCTTATCAAACACTCTCACCGAACGACGATAATTCAAAATTTCTTCTAAGTTCATATCCCATTGCGTTTAGTTAAATAACTTTATTTTTCAATCGATTGTTGCATAAATGTTTTCGTCCCTACTTAATTCCATTCCGCCAACCGAAGACTACCGGCACATCACCTTTTTAAAAAGAAGTTTTTTACCTCCGCCAGCAAGCTGACCATTCTCTCCTCCCTATCTGACTTTCCGTTGAGAAGCCATACGTTCCGGAAAAAACAACAAACTTCCCGGCTCAAAAATAAATATATTTTCGATATAACTGACAAGTAACTCAAGTCACTCCCTCCGGAAATATCTTTTTTGCCGCTTTTTTCCTTTCTATTATTGGCAGGCTGATTTTTCCGCGAGAAAACCGTACCGACCTCAGTTAAAAGCTATCTTATAATAGAAATTTTTATTTGATGGGAACTTACAAGGATGGATAAGAAAGGAACTTTCCGGAAAAAATGAAATAAAAAGTATTTACCTTTGTTTCAAAGAATCAAAACGAAGATAGTCGGCGCCTCGGCAGACCCAAAGCCAGCTTTGCTTCTGCGCCCGGCCCCACACTATCTTTGCTTCCGAAAGCAAAGGCAAAATGAAAACAAACGAACTCAAAGGCCACCTGGCGATGCTGGGGGCCAACGTCATGTGGGGGTTGATGGCTCCGGTTTCCAAATTCGTACTGCAATCCGGCCCGGTAAATGCGGTTGCGCTCACCACCTTTAGGATGGTAGGCGCGATGGTTTTATTCTGGACGGCCTCTTTGTTTATGAAAAAGGAACCTGTGCCGGGGCGGGATCTGATTAAATTGTTTTTCGCCGCGCTTCTGGCCATCGTACTGAATCAGGGATCGTATATCTTCGGCGTCTCCCTCACCTCCCCTGTCGATGCTTCGATTATTACCACTACCGCTCCTATTCTGGTGATGCTTATCGCTGCCCTTTATCTGAAAGAACCGATCACCGGGAAAAAAGTGATCGGCATTTTGGTCGGCGCGGCGGGAGCCTTGTTGCTTATCCTGAGCAGCCGTCAAATCGGGGCCGGAATCAACGCGCAGACAAGCGCATCCAACCTATGGGGCAATTTATTATGCCTGTCGGCGCAGCTCAGTTTTTCTATCTACTTTGTGCTTTTCAAAGGACTGATCGGCCGGTATTCGCCGGTAACTCTGATGAAATGGATGTTTACCTACGCTTCTCTCTGCGCCCTTCCTTTTGCTTTCCGCGACGTATCGGCCATCGATTTCGCAGCCTTGCCCGCCCAGCTATATCTGGGCATCGCCCAGGTGGTAGCCGGGGGTACCTTCATCGCTTATTTACTGATGCCGGTAGGACAGCATAACCTACGGCCCACAGTAGCCAGCATGTATAATTATGTGCAACCTATCGTGGCCTCGGGCGTAGCGGTGGCTTGGGGAATGGATTCGTTCGGCTGGATGAAAACGATGGCGGTAGCCTTGGTATTCAGCGGAGTATATATCGTGACCCAAAGCAAGTCGCGGGCGCAGTTGGAAGCGCAGGGGAAGACCAGGGAAGAGAAAGACAAAATTTAATCAACTTTATTTCGAAGAAATCCAAACAGAGATAAACGGCGCCTCGGCATAACCAAAGCAAACTTTGCTTCTGCGTCCGGCTTGTACCCTCTTTGTTTGGAAGAACCAAAAACAAAACGAAACACCGCCCGACTTCCCAACCTAAGGTCGCTAAAGAATAAAAAAGAGAGGGATGGAATAAAGCGGGGCATCGCTTCGGGGACGGAACCCTAAACAGAAAAAGCCTTTTCGGAAACTTACAACGCTTCCGAAAGGGCTTTCCATAAATTATCGACGGGCACAGGGGCTTCGATGCGGACAGGCTGCCGGGAGACAGGATGTATGAATTCCGCGCTCCGCGCATGCAGGCTGATGCCTCCGTCCTTATTCGAACGGTCGAAACCATATTTCAGATCGCCTTTAATAGGACAACCCATCTTGGCCAACTGGCAACGAATCTGGTGATGGCGGCCCGTTTTCAGGTCGATTTCCAGCAGGTAATACTTGTCGGAATGAGCCGCCAGCTTATAATGCAACACGGCCTGTTTCGACCCTGCCCGCTCGGTATCGTACGCATAGCTTTTATTTTGCTTTTCGTTGCGCACCAACCAATGAACCAATTCGCCTTCTTCCGCCGGCGGCCGGTTTTTCACGATCGCCCAATAGGTTTTCCTCACTGCGCCGGTACGAAACATCTCGTTCAGCCGGGCCAAGGCCTTGCTGGTCTTGGCAAACAACACCACCCCGCTTACCGGGCGATCCAGCCGGTGAGCTACGCCCACAAACACATTGCCCGGCTTGCAATACTTCTCTTTCAGCCAAGCTTTCAACTGGTCGGAAAGAGGAGTATCGCCGGTTTTATCTCCCTGAACAATCTCGCTGCCCGTTTTATTGACAGCGATAAGGTGATTGTCTTCGTAGATAACTTCCATCTTACATATTCATCCCGCCGCAGCAGTGAATCACCTGCCCGGTTACATACGAAGAAAGATCGGAAGCCAGGAAGGTAGCCACATTGGCCACATCCTCGGGCGTACCGCCGCGACGAAGCGGAATCTGCTTAGCCCATTCGGCTCTTACTTCGTCAGACAAGGCAGCCGTCATATCCGTAATGATAAAGCCCGGAGCGATAGCGTTGGCACGTACGCCGCGCGAACCCAACTCCTTGGCGATACTTTTAGCCAGCCCGATCATTCCGGCTTTCGAAGCGGAATAATTGCACTGCCCGGCATTTCCGGATACACCTACCACCGAAGCCATATTGATGATGCTTCCCCCCTTCTGTTTCATCATGATCGGGGTAACGGCATGCACGAAATTGAAAGCGGATTTCAGGTTGACATTGATCACCATATCCCATTGCTGTTCGGACATACGCATCATCAGGCCGTCGCGGGTGATACCGGCGTTATTCACCAGAATATCGATACGGCCGAAGTCTTTCTGAATTTCGGCAACCACGTTGTGGGTATCCTCAAAATCGGCTGCATTCGAGGCATAACCCTTGGCTTTTACGCCCAAGGCTTCGATTTCTTTCTGCGTAGCCAGGCCGTTTTCGTCGATGGCCAGGTCGGTGAAAGCAATGTTGGCTCCTTCCGAAGCAAATTTCAATGCGATGGCCTTTCCGATGCCGCGGGCGGCGCCGGTTACGATAGCCACTTTACCTTCCAATAATTTCATAATCTATCTGTTTTTATAAAAGGACGAACTAAAGCTTCGTCCTTGTCAGGTGAATATTAACATTGTATCAAGCAAGCGCCCGCCGAATACCCTCCGCCGAAAACCGTAAGGCAAACCACGTCGCCTTTTTGGAACCGCTGCACATTCTGCGCATACACCAGCGCCGAACTGACCGAACCGGTATTGCCCAGCTCCTCGATATTATGCAGAAATTTTTCTTCCGGCAAATTCAGTTGTTTCGCAATATTCGACATGATGCGCATATTAGCCTGGTGGCCGATAAAATACGTCAGGTCGTCGATCGTATAGCCGTTTTTCTCCAGCAGGTAGAGCGCGTTTTTAGGCATATAGGTACAAGCCTGGATAAATACGTCGCGTCCTTCCGGCATACTGATACCGCCGTCGCGCGGACGAAGCTGAACCCCGTCAGGCCCCTTGCCCAGATGGCCCAGACCTTGGGTAAATACTTCCACGATGCGAGGGTCGGCATCCGTCTGGCGTTCTTTGGAAATAAAAAACGCCGCCGCGGCGTCTCCCCACAAATGACCGGCCTTGGGATCGGTTTCATTCGAATAAGCAGAATTCTTATCGGCGGAAATAATCAGAGCCTTCGTAGCCTTTCCCATCGCAAAATACCCTTCCACTACTTCCAGCGCGTTGACGAAAGAGGAGCAAGCCGAAGATAAATACAACGCCTTCGCCTCGGTAATATTGAACTCGCGCTGTGCGATATGAGCCGCGGTGGCCACCGTATCGTAAGGCGAATAAGAAGCCGCTACAATCAGATCTACTTCCGTAATATCATACGGTAATCGGGGTAGTGCGTGGCGGATTGCTTCCAGGCCCATCGTATTGATGTTTTCCTCCGGTTTGGCTTTCGACCGGGTTTTAATGCCGGTACGTTGCTCGATCCACTCGCTGGTCAATCCGTTTAATTCCAAAAAATGTTGGTTATGAACCCGCTCTCCGGGCACATAAAACCCTGTTGCATTAATATACATCCTTGGTTTTACTTAATCTTAATTCCATTGAATATCAAATTCATCACATTATCTCTTCGTTTAATCCGCTGGCTGATATTATCGCCCATGATACCCCGTATATAAGGAACTTCGAGCCCCTTGAGCGCATGGTGCAGCACCAAAGCCGTAATATCGGTATCGGGCATGCTGAACACGCCTTCCTTTACGCCGGCTTCGAGTATGCCTTTAATAATCTCGATTTCCCTCAGGTCGAAACTTTTCCGTACTTTTTCCACCCGCCATATATCGCGAAAGAAATTAGCTTTCAGCGTTCCGTTGCGGAATACCAATGCCTTGATCGCGTCCAGGCGCGAGTAGATAAAAGTAATCAGTTTTTCATCGGCGGGAAGATCTTTTCCGGCCACGTCCAACAACATCTTATACAACTGATCCAACTCCGATTCTACCACAGCCAGGTAGATTTCGTTCTTGCTTTTAAAGTAAGTATACAGTGTGCGCCTACCTTTGCGGGAAGCCTGTGCAATATCGTTCATCGTGGTGTTATCCACCCCCATGCGGGCAAACAATTGTCTGGCCACATCCACCAACATGTCACGCGTTTTTGAAACTGTCATCGGCATTACATTGCACATTTTGATTAAAACTGTGCGCAAAGTACCTAAAAAAGATTGTATCTGGCAAGTATATTAAAAAAAACTTGCAATAAATTTGCGGTTTAAAATATTATTCCTACCTTTGCACTCGCAATCGGGACAATGATTGTAATTAAATCGCGGAGTGGAGCAGTGGTAGCTCGTTGGGCTCATAACCCAAAGGTCGTAAGTTCGAGTCTTGCCTCCGCAACT
>DBFWLD010000044.1:0-5451 GCA_048465615.1 Tannerellaceae bacterium | reverse complement strand
TGAAGCGGAGGGTGAATTTTGAGCGCCCGGAGCCGTCCTTGTCTGAGCGAAGCGAGTTTGGACGGTGACAGCTCAAAATTTGCCCGGAGTAGCCCTGGAGGTTCAGGCCTTGATCTTTTTTTACTTTTGGACGGGGCCAAAAGTAAAAAGAAAAAGGCGGCAAAGCCGCCGCCCCATCCCCATAAATCTTATTTTTTTTCAGCAAGCCAAAAGCAAAAACAAAAGCCTGCAATACTGAGCAGCCCTCCGTCTTTTGCTACCTTTGAACGGAACCAAAAGTACCCTACACCCTGCACCCCTCCAAAATCCTCCGCGCCTCCTTCCCGTCCACATTTCCCTTCTCCCCATAAGCAGCCTTCCGCTTATTGAAACGGCGTTCGATCTCGGCGATAGTACCTTCATCGATATTCGCCTCCTCCAACCGGGTAGGCAATCCTAAACTACGGAAAAAACTCTCCGTCCTTTCAATAGCCCTATCCGCCCTTTCCTCCGGCGTGCCGCCGGAAATACCCCATATCCGCTCTCCATATTGGACAAGCTTCCCCTCCTTTTGCTTCTTTAACGTCCGCAACAACCCCGGATACACAATCGCCAACGTAACCCCATGCGTCAACCCCTGCAAAGCCGTCAGCTCATGCCCGATCATATGCGTAGCCCAATCCTGGCAAACCCCCATCGATATAAACCCGTTCAATCCCGTGGTGGCGCACAACATGAAATCGGCCATCGCATTATAATCCTTCCGGTCAGCCATCAAAAGAGGAGCCACTTCCACCAACGTATGTAAAATACCCTCCGCCCACCGATCCATCAAACGCGATTGATCGGGAATAGTAAGATATTGCTCCATCACATGCACGAACGTATCGGCAATGCCGGCAGCCAACTGCCGGTCGGGAAGGCTGAAAGCAGTCTCGGGATCGAGGATAGAAAAAAGCGGATAATTCGTAAAGAAAGGAAGCTTCTCCTGCGACTTCGCCGAGGAAATCACAGCCCCGTTATTCATTTCCGACCCCGTGGCCGGCATGGTAAGCACCGTAGCGAGCGGCACGCTTTGATAATACGAGCCTCTTTCTACCAAATCCCAGGCATCGCCGCTATATCGCAAGCCCGCGGCAATCAATTTGCTGCCGTCGATCACCGACCCCCCGCCCACGGCGAGAATAAAATCGACTTGCTTATCTTTCCCCAGTTCGATAGCCTTGCGCAACGTAGCTATGTCCGGATTCGGCTCGATGCCCCAAAACTCGATATAGTTCTTTTCCTTCAACGCGCCCGCTACCTGCTCATATACACCGTTATGCTTCACGCTTCCGCCTCCGTAGACAACCATAATACAATGACTAAGCGGAATGGAAGTAGTTAACTGTCCGATCGTGCCCTTCCCGAAGATCAGCCGGGTAGGATTTTGAAATGTGAAATTGTTCATCTTTGTTCGGTTTTGGTTATACAACAGGCAGGGCGCCGGGATTGTTTTCTACCGGCGCCCCGCCCCGCCCGCTACTCTTCCCCGGGAGCCGTAGCAAGCGCCTCCAACAGCCGGTCGACAGCTTCGCGGGGGGAAGAAGAGCTTCCCAGCAACTGCACGAATTTGCTTCCCACGATGGCGCCGGCCGCACTGTGCAAAGCCGCTTCGTACGTAGGCTTATTGCTGATGCCGAAGCCGATAAGCTGCGGGTTATGCAGCCTCATGGCATGAATCCTGCGGAAATAAGCCTGCTTCCGCTCATCGAAACTGCGTTGCGCCCCGGTGGTGGCCGCGCTCGATACCATATAAATAAAGCCGCTGGTATGCGCGTCGATCAGCCGGATACGCTCTTCCGAGGTTTCGGGAGTGATCAGCATGATTATTTTCACATCATACCGCTCGGCTATCGCTTTATAATCGGCCATATAGTCGGCAAAAGGCAGGTCGGGAATGATGACGCCGTCGATACCCGCCTCTTGGCAACTCCGGCAGAAAGCCTCGAAGCCATATTGCATAATAGGATTGAGATACCCCATCAAAATAAGAGGCATACGTACTTCCGGCCGGATACCGCGCAATTGCTCGAAGAGCAATTTGAGCGACATGCCCTGGCGCAAAGCCTCGGTGGCAGCCTCCTGAATCACGGGGCCGTCGGCCATCGGATCGGAGAAAGGAATACCGATTTCGGCCATATCAATCCCGCCCTCTTCCAGGGCTTTCAGAATCGACCTCGTGTCGTCGCGCCGGGGATAGCCGGCGGTAAAGTAAACGGATAGGATACCCGAAGGTTTTGTTTGAAATAATGTTTGGATACGGTTCATGATATACTGTTTTAATTGTTTCTGTCTGTAAGTTGGGATACCGGGCCTTCCTCAGGCCTTCAAAGGGCGCGGAAAGCCTGGATAAAACGCGCCAATTTATCTACGTCTTTCCGGCCCGGGCTGCTTTCGAAGGCACTGTTCAGATCGATGCCCGCCATGCGGGGATGCCGGAAAGAGCGCAAGGCGTCGAGGCTGTCGGGGCCGATTCCCCCGCTCAGCAGGAAAGGCGTCGCGCCGGCATAGGCCGATAAAAGATCCCAGTCGAAACGCCGGCCGCTTCCCCCGTACCCCTCGCACCGGGTATCGAACAAAAAATAATCCGCCCGGCCTTCGTATGGCTCCGTGCGCAGCAAGTCGGCAGCCGATTCCACGGAAAAAGCTTTGATAACCGAGTAGCCGCGCTTTTGCAAGGCATAACATTCGTCCGGAGTCTCCCGGCCATGCAATTGAAGGTAATCCAGGCGGAAGGTATCGGCTAGTCGGCGGATACCCTCCGCGCTTTCGTCGACGAAAACGCCTACGCGGCGCGGAGCCGGCCAAACGCGGCCTTCCCGGTTCGCAAACTCGGCGGGGCTTTGCCTGCAGGCGGCCGGCAAAGAAAGGCTGTCGCGTCTATCCGGAAACGATTGCCCGCCGCGCTCGCCGAAACCCCACGGTTCGTCCGGGGCGGCCGGAAATAAATCCGCAATCAACCGTTCCGTCTCTTCCGCCGAACCGCAAGGAAGATCGCGCAACAGATAACGAGGCGACCGGGGATAGAAGATAAACCCTATCCAGTCGACATCCAGCCGGCCGATGCGCCGGATGTTTTCCGCTTCCCGCAACCCGCATACTTTCACTAACATCCGTTTCCTACCCTCCGGCAAGGCCTCGGGGCCGCAGGCGGGAGCCTCCGAAAGGCCCGAGCAGCCGGTTTCGGATAGCCCGCTTTCCCCGGAAATCGTTTGGTTCCGGCAGCTTCCGGCCGGCGTTTCCCGCAACGGCTTTCCAAGGTCGGCCGTCGAGGCGGCTCTTGCCTCTTTTTCCGTTCTTTGGCCGGTTGACGGCCGGGAATTTCTGCTCTTCATGACAAGGTGCCGATAAAAGCGGCCAGCGTTTCGCCGGGAGTCTGGGTTTTCATAAAGGTTTCGCCTATCAGAAAGCCGCGGAAACCGGCCGCGCGCAACTGGCGGAGGGTATCTCCTTGGGAAAGCCCGCTTTCCGAAACAAATAGGGGAGAGGCTGCGGTATCGAGCCGTTGCGGTCTCTCTTCTGCCTCCCCGAAGCTCTCGGCGGCAGGGCGGCAACCGGTCGTTCGCAAAGCCTCGGCCTGCGGCTTCTTCCAAGTCTGCCCGGCCAAGGCCTCGGCTTGCGGCTTTTCCGGGATCGGCCGGTTTGTCTTTCCGGCCAAGGCCTCGGCCAGCCGGAACGAATTGGCCACATCCGTATGGAAGCTACCCAGGTTGCGGTTGTTTACTCCCAGCATATCGATATGCTCGTTTACATGGTCCAGCTCTTCTTCGGTGTGAATTTCAAGCAATACTTCCAGCCCAAGCGTATGGGCCGTCTCGGCCAGTATCCGGCAGTCTTCCTTCGAAAGCGCGGCGGCAATCAGCAAAACGGCGTCGGCCCCCATCACCCGGGCCTGAAACAACTGATACGTATCGATAATAAAGTCTTTCCGCAGCAGCGGCAGCCCCACCAGTTTGCGGGCGCGTTGCAGATCGCCCAGCGAACCGCCGAAAAAAACGGAGTCGGTCAGGATGGAACACGCCGCCGCCCCTCCCTTTTCGTAGGCCGGCACAATATCGGCCACGTCGGCGCCCGGATGCAACCAACCCTTCGACGGGCTTTTCCGTTTGAATTCGGCGATAATGCCCGACGGAGAAGCGGCCAGGGCTTTGCGCATCGAAACCGTGTTGCGCTCGAGCCGGTCGCTACCCAGGCTCAGCAGCGTGCGCAGCGAAACCGCCGCCTTCTGCCGCTCCACTTCTATCCGCTTGTTGGCGATAATGGTTTGCAAAATATCTTTCATGGAGATCGATTTTTTTTACTGATTAATTCGTTTGCCTTATCCGTTCACCTCGAGGAAACGTTTGAAATTCTCGCGCGCTTTGCCGCTTGCCAATGCTTCCCGGGCCTCGGCTATACAGGTCTCGATCGGCTTTTCCGGGCAAATCACCTGGATAGCGAACCCCGCATTGGCCAGCACGCAATCCCGTTGCGCCTCGGTGGCCCGGTTCTCCAATACGGCGTCGAAGATGCGTGCGGCCGCCTCGGGCGAATCCCCACCGTCCAGTTCCGCTTCCCCCGCCTGCCGGAAGCCGAGCATTTCCGGCGTATAAATCTTTTCCTTTTCGGCCATCGCCACCTTGAAAGGAGCCGTCAGCGAAATTTCGTCGTACCCGTCGAGGCTATGCACCACCGCAAAGCGGGTGCCGCTCTGCTGATACGTATAGTTATACAAGCGGAGCAGGGGAAGATTATACACCCCCAGCAACTGGTAGGCCGGCATAACCGGGTTCACCAGCGGCCCCAGCATATTGAAAAAGCTTCGTACGCCCAGGCTTTTGCGTACTGGCGCAACCGCTTTCAACGCCGGGTTGAACAAAGGCGCGTGCAGGTAAGCAATCCCGGCTACGTCCATCGAGCGGGTCAGCTTCGAGGGATCGGCCGTAAACCGTACGCCGTGCTGTTCCATCACGTTGCTGGCTCCGCTTACCGACGTGGCCCCGTAATTCCCGTGCTTCACCACCGGATAACCGGCCGCCGCCACCACGAAACAGGCCGTGGTGCTGATATTGAACGTATTCTTGCCGTCGCCGCCCGTGCCCACGATGTCGATGGGGCGGTAGGCGGAAAGGTCGACCGGCACGCGCATCTCGAGCAAAGCTTCCCGAAACCCGGCCAGCTCTTCTACCGAAATATTACGCATCAGGAAGACGGTTATCAAACTGGCTATTTGCGTATCGGTAAATTTCCCTTCGGCAATGTCCTGGAGAATAATCCGCGCTTCTTCGCGGCCCAGGTACTGGTGCTCGAATAAACGATATAAGATAGTTTTCATTATATATTATTTTATAGTTATATTTTTGCATAAAGTTTCAACATCACAGTGTGGAATAAGACCGAAGTTTTCATGGTTATAAAAACCGTAGACAATGTTATGCCCCCACACTTTTA
>DBFWLD010000043.1:0-32468 GCA_048465615.1 Tannerellaceae bacterium | reverse complement strand
ACGCCATGCGGCAAGGGGCTGAGCAATCAGCCCCGACGAGCTTTCCACTTACGACAACTTGCATGATTATGCTAATTATTCTTAACCGTATTCATTTTGCTTATTATAGTTCATTGTCTCTTCTTTTTTTATCATAACAATCCGCCCGGCAAACTTACGCAATCATCGGCAAAAAAATAACAAAAAGTCGGGGAAAATAGCGGAAAACAGCCCCGCCGGCCGGGAAGGGGAGAGAAAAAAGACAGCCGGCAAGCCCGGGCAGGCTTTCAAAAATAAACGGTATAATCGCGTTTATGCAATTTGCGGTTGAAGAGCACAATTCCCATCGAATACAAATCGAGCGTAACCGTTACTTCCTCTCGCAAGCATACGGCGCGCCAGAAGTCGCGCATCGTCCGGTTCGCCCGGATACCCGCTATTACCATAACCGTATCGTTATGAGCTTTCCGCGCGCAAGCATCGAACAAGCTGTCGCGGTCGTCAGATTCTTCGGCGCGGTTGAAAAACACGAAATCGAGCCGCGGCAAGCCGGCCAAGGCTTCCGCCAACAAAACATCGTATTCCCCTACCCGCAAATCGATGGCGGCCCGGACGCCTTTCTCCCATACCTCGCGGGCGACGGGCGCCAGCGTAGGAACCCGCTCCAACACCACACAGGCGGTTTGCCTGGAATAAGCGGTAAGATATAAGGTAGCCAACCCGGCCGACGCGCCGATCTGCAAGATATAATCCGGTTGGAAATAATTGGCCAGGCGAAACAACAAGGCACCTTGTTTTGGCCGGATGGCCTCCCGGCCCATAATTTCGCCCACCGGCCTTTCCCGGGTTTCTCCGGCCTTCCGCCCGCGGCGCGAGACCCACGGAAAACATTGCTCGCGATAATAAAACTGCCTTCGGACAAGTTCGATCTCTTCGAAAGCATAGTAAGGGCATTTTTCCCCGATCACTCGCGTAATAAGGTGATAGACAAAAGGCGAATGTACCCCGAACCCGCCACGAAACCGGAGCATCCGGTACAGAAGCACGCTTTTTCGCCAGATATGTACGCTCGGAATCCGCTGCATTGCCTTTCTTTTTTAAGGAGACAAAGATAATAATAAAAAAATAAACGAGATCAGTCTGGAATGATAAGGTTGAAAAACAGATATTTAGACAGACGACTAGGCAGAAGCTGAACCTATAAAATGCGTTTTCAAATTAATTTAATTCGGTTCAGGCTAACTTTTTTGTAACTATCCTTGTGCTTATAAAAAGATGTAGGAAGAAAAAAGTAAAAGACCTTCTTCTCCTAAGAGTTTATAGAGGAAAAAGCGACTTTGGTTGGCTTACAGACATATATACAATCTCCAGAAAGAGAATTTAAAAACGCATTTCGATAGGCAGATGTGTCGCACACCGTTCTACCAGAAAATATAGTGTGAATACTTCGAATATGCAACCTGTCTTACATGATAACATATTGGAATTATTCCAAAAGTCATCTTGTTGAACTCAAAGCGGTTTCTCTGGGGAAAATGATGTGTATTTAATTAATTTGCTTAACTTTGTATAGCTAAAATAGGTGTTATGATGAAGTGGGGGATAGATATAGCCCCATAAAGGTTGAAATCAGATATACAAATCCCACCACCTCATATACGATGAAGTTTAGGTGGTGAGTCTACGGACACTTCTAAATCACGTTGAAGATGAGAACTTTTAGCCAGCAAGGGATAATAGATTCAATGAGAAGCCGGCCACATTTATTCATTCTGGGAGCTGGTGCAACAAAAGCAACAATCCCTAATGGAGATAAGTATGGCAGGGAAAGTCCGGTCATGGAAAATTTTTTGCAAAAAATGGGTATAAATGGATTACTGAAGAACGTAATATTAGAAACCTCAAGCAATAATATCGAAACTATTTATTCTGAGTTAGTTGAGAAACCCGAGTATGCAAATGTGGTTACTAAAATTGAAGATAGTATTGTATCCCATTATCAACAAATGAAGATCCCCGACTCTCCTACTCTTTACGATTATCTCCTTATTTCATTACGTAAAAAAGATTGTGTTGCCACATTCAATTGGGATCCCTTGTTGATACAGGCTTATAATCGCGTCAATAAGATAACAACCGATCTACCAGAAATATTATGTCTGCATAACTGCGTAGAAGTAGGCCTATGTGAAAATTGTAAATACTTTGAACCTCTGAGGAATAAAGTATGTCCAAGATGTGGTAAGAAATTTAAGATGCCCCGGCTTATGTTCCCGGTAAAAAATAAGAGTTATACGCAAGATATATTCATACAAGAACAATGGAAAGCCTTTAACGGCTATTTGCAGAATGCCTGTATTATTACAATTTGGGGGTATAGTGCTCCGGATAGTGATATGGATGCAAAGAGCATGATGCTAAAAGCTTTCTCCAGCACTTTTCGTAAACTTGATCAAATAGAGATAATTGATATAGCAGACGAAAGCATTTTGAAAGATAAATGGCATTCTTTTGTCCACGAAACAAATTATCATCTAAATATCCATACAGCCCTGTTGAATACTCTAATTGCGGAATTCCCTCGTAGAAGTATCGAAGGCTATACGAAACGATTTATTGAAAATTGGTGGGGTAGTTCCACATGTTCATTAAAAGAATGCAAATCGTTTAGTGAACTTCACCAATTGGTAGAACCCCTTTTAGTTAACGAGAAAAGTAATAACTATAATGTCATATAGATATGTCTCGACTAAGCGACCTATACAAAGCAATGGAAACGTTGCGAAAAGAAGGTCTTTCATTGAATGAAGATCTTGAGCGGCAAGTGAGTGAACTGGAAGAAAATATCATTAAAAAAGAAATTCTTCCAATCGTAACTGAAACAATTGCTCCGGCACTGAAACAAGTACAACGTGAACTTGTTTTAGTGGTTGATTATATACCAGGAGTGCCTATCAGCGTACACCTGTCGCGTAAGCGCAACTTTACCGCTGAAATTTCCGACGCCAAAGAAATCCTACCAGATCCACAAGTGGAACATAAAGAAATAGGCAAAACCGGCAAAAAAGGAAATGCACTGCCTGCAACCCGCTTGAAAATTATATTTCCTGACGGAAGGGTAATACAGGAAAAGCGTGCAGTAGAAACATTTCGGAAATTTGTTATGGAAGTAGGTGCCGAACAGGTGCGTTCATTAGGCATAAAACAATGCAAAGTGCCATTGGTATCGAATACGCTCGACAGCAAATATAAACGTACACAAAAGCCGTTAGGAAATGGTTGGTTTCTGATGACCAATAGCAATACATATACTAAAAAGCGTGATATAGAACGTATTGCCATTGCGTTTGGAATAGATATTAAAGTAGAAATAATATAAAATTTACTCATACAAAATCTACTAACGTCCTATAGCTTGACAATAAACAGGGAATGTGCATATTTACCAACTCTGTTGGAAGAAGCAAAAAGCATACCGATCTCTCATCCGGCTAAACTATTCAATAAGTTAATTCTGAAGCTTCATTGATGTAGGAGATGCTGTCTGAAAACTCATTTTATGCTTTCCTTTTGCTCTTTCATTCTGAGTAAAACAAAAAATTTGTTAACACAAAGGAGTACATCCGCATTTCTCACCACGTTAAGAATAACTAAAGGATAAGCATGTCGAGGCTTTCGGATAAGCCGAGGAGACTGAACAATAAATTTTATATCAGTTGAAAACTTATCAATGGGGAAATTTTGAAAGATACCTACCTTCTTGATCTATCGAGGCTATAAGATATGCAATAGATTAAGAGTCTTCTCTTTTGTATCCTCCAATATATGCTCTCGCCTAAATTTCTTGAATGGAAATTTAAGCGAGAGCATATATTGGAGGATATTTATCTTTTTTCATCTGCAAAAAGATATTTTTTTCAATAGCTGGCCTTCTCGGGCTCGGGCCGGATATAGGTTAAGATCTGTCCGCTGAGCTGAAGCAGGGAAATTTCGCAAAGTTTGGTGGAATATTCGGCTATGGATTGTCGTTCCTCCGCCTCGAGCAAGCTGTTCTGCGCTTCGCGTAGCTCGATTCCCGACAATTCTCCCAACTTGTAGCGGTCGATGGCAATGCGGTAATTTTCCTGGGCCGCTACCAGGTTGGCCTTTTCCAGACTCCACAAATCCAGATTGTTCCGGTAAGCCATCCAGAAATTGCTCAGGTCGGCCCTCAGGGCAAGCTCCAACTCCTGGATCCGAAGCTGCTGGTTTTCGATCTGTAGCCGCGCGTTCCGGCGTTCGCGGCGGCGATTCAACCCGTCGAAAAGAGTTACCCCCACCGTTATGCCGTAGTTCAAGCCCAGGCGTTGCTGCAAATCGGTTGTTCCCGTTTCGCTCCAGTTGGCCGTATATCCGTAGCCGGCATTCAGCCTTACATAGGGATAATTCCGGCTTTTCACCTTTTTATAATCCAGCTCGGTCAGCACCTTGTTTTTCTGGGCCAGAAGCAGGGGAGCATTCGAGGAAAGCGTATTCTTCCACAGCTCCACTTCGTCGAGGAAAGGATTGGGATAAATCACCGAATCGCGGATCATAATCTGCTGCTCCACATTTTCGAGGGCCATCAATTGGTTCAGCCGGATACGGGAGGTATGCACCACTTCCAACTGGTTGAGCACCTTCGAACTGTCGGCATTGAAATCGACCTGCGCCTGTTGCAAGTCGAGTCGCGACATCGAGCCGATCGAGTACCTTTCTTCTACGATGCGAAGACGCTCGCGCGAGAGATCGAGGGTGGAACGCAGGTTGCGCAACCGGATTTTCTGCCGGATCAGGTTGTAATATTCGCCCGACAACTGGGCTACAAAATCCTCGATCGTCACCCGGGTATTCAATTCTCCCATCCGTTCCAATTCTTTCAGCCGGGCATATTCGGCCTGAATGCCGAAGCCGTCGAATACCGTCCAGTTGACATTCAAACCCACGTTTCCCGTTTCGCTGTTCACCCCGTTGGTTTTTTCCACTGTCCCGTCGTTCAGCTTATTGCGGTTGTTGTTGACCGTGCCGCTGAACCCGCCGCTCACATCCGCCGTAGGCAAATAACCGGCGTTGCCCGGGATAGCGTTATTTTTATCGATCTGCTGTTCGTTGCGCACGATGCGGATGGAATAGTTGCGCTCCAACCCCGTTTCGATACATTGCTTGAGGCTGAAAACCTGCTGGCCGCTGGCGGAGAGGCAAAGAAGACCCATTCCGAGCAGCATATAGACTTTTTTCATCATATCCTATTTATTTTCTGCATTCTTTTTCCGGTCGGTCGAAACAAAGCTATAGATGGCCGGCACGATAAACAAGGTAAGGAAAGTGGAAACCACCATCCCCCCTACCACGGCTACCCCCATCGCGATGCGTCCCTGCGCCCCCTCGCCCACGGCATAGACCAGCGGAATCAGCCCCAGAATGGTAGAGGTACTGGTCATCAGAATCGGACGCAAACGCTGCGTGGCCGCCGTACGGATGGCCTCGGGCAGGCTCAGGCCCGACTCTTGCCGCTGGTTGGCAAATTCCACGATCAGAATTCCGTTCTTGGCCACCAATCCGATCAGCATGATAATACCGATCTGGCTGAAAATATTCATCGTGATGCCCGAGTAACTCATAAAGAAGAGCGCGCCGGCAATGGCCAGCGGCACGGTACACATTACCACCAAGGGGTCTTTAAAGCTCTCGAACTGGGCGGCCAACACCAGGTAGATCATAAACAACGCCAGAATCATGGCGAACATCAAACTGGACGAACTCTCGCGAAATTCTTTCGATTCGCCCGAAAGAGCCGTACGAAAGCTGCCGTCGAGGGTTTCGGCGGCAATCCGGTCCATTTCGTCGAGGCCGTCGCCGATGGTATACCCTTTGTTCAATCCGCTGGAAACGGTAGCCGAAACAAACCGGTTATAGCGATACAACTGCGGAGGGGCCACGTCTTCGTGCAGTTTCACCAGGTTGTCCAACTGAATCATCTCGCCGTTGTCGCTTCGGATATAAAGCGATTTCAGAGCCAGCGGGGTGTTGCGCTGCTGGCGGTTGATTTCGCCCAGTATCTGATACTGCTTTCCGTTCAGATAAAAATAACCCATGCGCTGCCCGCTCAACGCATATTGCAAGGCCTGGGCGATGTTGCGGGTACTCACACCGAGCAAGGAAGCTTTGTCGCGGTTGATTTCGATCCGTGTTTCAGGCTTCGTAAATTTCAGGTTCACGTCGGCCATCTGGAACACAGGGCTTTCGTTCACCTTCTGCATAAACGTAGGCAAATACTCCTGCAATTTCTCCAAACTGGGCGCCTGCAATACATATTGGATAGGCATCCCCCCGCGCCGACCGCCGAAAGTAGACTGTTGCTGCACGAAAGCGCGGGCCTTCGTCTCGGTGCGCACGGCTTTGGAAAGCTGTTCGGCAATCTCCATCTGCGTACGCTGCCGGTCTTTAATATCGGTCAGGATCAGATTGATCATACCGCCCCCTTCCCAGGAACGGGCCATAATCGACTGCCGTTCGGAAGCGATGGAATCGGCAATCTGCTCGATGCGGTCGGCATAATCGCGGATAAACTCGAAAGTAGCTCCTTCGGGGCCGCGCATGCTCACCGAGATCATCGAACGGTCTTCGAGCGGAGACAGCTCGGAACGTATGTTTTTCCAGAAATAGCCGATGGAAACAAAAAGCAGAATCACGATGGGAATGGCCCATAGCTTATGGCGGAGGAACGCGTCGAGCGAACGTTCGTACACCCGGTTCATACCTTCGAAGAAAGGTTCGGTTTTCCGGTAAAACCAGTTTTTCTGTTCCCGCCGTTTCAGCAGCTTGGTGGCCAGCATAGGCGTAAACGTGAGGGCCACAAACGAAGAGATGGCCACCGAGCCGGCAATCACGATACTGAACTCCTTGAACAACCGCCCCGTCATCCCCTCCATAAACACAATGGGAAGGAAAACGGAAATCAAGGTAATCGTGGTGGATATCACGGCGAAAAAGATCTCTTTCGAGCCTTCGATACCGGCTTCCTTGGGCGACATGCCCTTTTCGATGCGTACATAAATATTCTCGGCCACCACAATGGCGTCGTCTACCACCAGACCTACCGAGAGCACCACGGCCAGCATGGTGAGCACATTGATGGAAAATCCGGAAACATACATCACGAAGAAAGCCCCTACCAGCGACACCGGAATGACCACCACCGGTACCAGCGTGACGCGCCAGTCGCGCAGGAAAAGGAAGATGATCAAGACCACCAGCAAGAAGGCTTCGTAAATGGTTTGTTGCACTTCGCCGATGGAAGCCCGGATAAAACGGGTGTTGTCGTACATCATTTCAACGGTCACGTCTTCCGGCAAATCTTTCTGCAATTGCTCGATACGTTTATACGCCTCGTCGGCAATCTCGATATGGTTGGCGCCCGGCTGGGGAATGATAACGTTCATTACCATCGGCTCGCCGTTCTTTTTCAGCAAGCTGCGCAGGTCTTCGGGCGCCAGCTCGGCCCGGCCTACGTCGCTGAAACGCACAATATTATTGTTATCCTCCCGGATAATCAAGTCGTTGAACTCCTTGGCCGTGTGCATCAGGCCCAGCGTGCGGATGGAAAGCGACATCGTATTTCCTTCGATGCTGCCCGAAGGAAGTTCCACGTTCTCGCGGTCGACGGCGTTTTTCACGTCGATGGGCGTCACCCCGTAGCCGGCCATTTTGATCGGGTCGAGCCACAGGCGCATCGAATAGCGTTTCTGTCCCCAGATGTCCACCCCGCTCACATTGGAAATGGTTTGCAACCGCTCCTTTACCGTCAGCTCGGCAATCTCGCTCAGCTCCATCAGCGAACGTTTGCTGCTTCGGATGGCGATCTGCATGATGGGCGAAGCGTCGGCATCGGCTTTCGACACCGTGGGCGGGTCGCAATCGCGCGGCAGATACCGCTGGGCGCGCGATACCTTGTCGCGCACGTCGTTGGCTGCCGTTTCCATGTCGACCGACAGCTCGAATTCGATGGTGATGCGGCTGCTGCCCTGGCTGCTGACGCTGCTGAGCGAGCGAATGCCGGGAATCCCGTTGATATTCTGCTCCAACGGTTCGGTAATCTGGTTCATGATTACATCCGCATTCGCCCCGGGATACGATACGTTTACCGAAATAATCGGCTGATCGACGCTCGGGAACTCGCGCACGCCCAAGAAACGATAACCGATAAATCCGAACAAGAGGATTACCAGCATCATCACTGTCGAAAGTACCGGCCGTTTGATACTGATCTCTGAAATATTAGCCATGTCCTATTCTCCCTTTTTTCGCTTAATACAAATTATCGATCATTACTTTCATGCCGCTTCTAAGCTGCATCACGCCCGAGGTGATGAGCGTATCGCCCGGATTTACGCCTTCCAGCACCTGTACCCGGCTTTCCGTGCGAAGCCCTATCTTCACTTCGGCCGCTTCGGCCACGCCGTTTTTATAAAGGTAAACGATGTCTTTTCCCATTTCCGGAATCAACGCCTCGCTGGGGATGGCCAAGGCATCCTTAATTTCGCGTTTGGTAATTTCCACCGACGTATAGCGGCCGGGCAGAATAGATTCGCGGGCGTTCGGATACTGGGCCCGCACTTTCAGGGTACGGGTAGAAAGGTCGACCTTGCTTTCCACGGCATAGACCGTAGCTTTATGATCGCGCATCAATCCGTCGTCCGACTCCATCCTGAAAACAATAGGCGTACCTTCCTTTACTTCCGACGAATAGCTTTCCGGAATGGAAAATTCGATTTTTAAGGGAGAAATTTTCGTCAGATTCGCAATTACCGACGATGAAGAAGTAACGTAAGCTCCCTCGCTCACCATGCGCAACCCGATGATGCCGTCGAAGGGGGCCCGAAGTTCGGTCTGGGCGATATTGGCCTTTACCAGCTCGATGTCGGCCATTAGTTTTTCATATTCGGTAGCCACTTGTTCGAAGGCTTCCTGGCTGACGGCATCCTTTTCGAGCAAAGTACGCTGGCGGTATACCCTGTCTTTGGCCAGAGGCACCTGGGCCTCGAGTTTTTTCAGCTCGGCCTGCAAGGGTTTATCGTTGATTTTTGCCAGCAAATCGCCGGCTTTCACATGGGTTCCCTCGGTAAAATAAATCGCTACGATTTTTCCCGACGATTCGAAAGCCAAATCTACTTCCTCGTCGGGCAAGGTGCTTCCCGTACTCATTATTTTATCTGTCAACGATTGGTACTTGAGTACTTCGGCGTTGATGGTAAGAATTTGCTTGCGGGTAGACGATCCCGCCGCGGGCGCCGACTGGGGCGCATCCGACGAGGCCTGCCACCGTTGTTTGAGTTGAGGATAAGCAATCATCCCGGCAATCATCAACAATATAGCGGCCGTCAGGCCCCATTTCACTTTCTTGGTCATGTCTTTTGATGGTATTTACAGGTATTCAGAATTATTTGCGCGAATATAACAATAGATTGTCAGATTACGACACCTGAGCGGCAGAAAGGTTTAATCCGGAAAAGGAGATTTTGCTTGTTTTTCTTCCCGGCGACCGGTGGCGAAGAGGAAAGAAAGGGAGAGTTACCTTGGGCGCTCATCTGGCGCGGGACGGCTACGGTAACCATAGCAGGAAAAATTATCCGCTCATCCCATTGGTTTCCGGCCGTTTTTTTCTTTCTCTTAGGGGGCCGCTTTTATTAAAAACATGTTTTAGAGCAGAATCATCTATTTTTCTTTTTTCATTTTACATTAAATTAAAAAATTCATCCTATATTGCGACACGTAAACCAAACCTCTTTTCGACGTTTCGTTTATGGAAAATAGAAAAGGGTTTGGTTTTTTCCGTTAGATTAGGATACGAATTATTTTCATTATAGAACCAGCACTTTAATTATGGAGAGGAAACGCGGTAGAGATTTTCTTTAGCGCGTTTCTGTTTTTTTGCCGGGGGCGGTAAAAGAACAATGAGGCTCCGGCCGGAAAACTTCTTTCTGCCAAGGGCGGCCGGAAAGGGTGCAGCCGGGAATCCTTCATGCGCGAAGGCGGCAGAGGCCGGCGGCGGCGGGGACTTCTTGTATTTTTTTATCGGTTTTAAAAAATACATGCCGGTATAATCCGAATTTCATGCCGGTGAAAAAGAAATTTCATCGGCATCCATTTTCCATTTCATCGGCATCCGGTTCGAAGCGCTGGCCCCTCATTTTACAACCGGCTAATTATCAAACAGATAGAAGGCCATTGTTTGTGCATGGCGAAGCGTCATACTTATTGTCATATTTTTAATTTTGAAATTCCAGGAAACAAGACAGAAAGAAGGCGAAAAACGCATGCCGGACTAAGCAATTTTTTCAAGAAAAGAGGAAGATGAGGAGGGGATAAAAAATTAAAGGCTGTCTCGCGACAACCCCTAACCAAACTTTGTTAACCTTAAATCTAATACTATTATGAAAAAACCACGATGCAAAGGTAAGTTCTTTTTCGGATCTATCAACATAGAGGCTGCTAAAATATGTTTTTGGCTTTATAAAAAGAGTAAAATGCCAAAACAATAACTTACTTTTTATTTCTGTTCTTTCCGGAAGATAAAAGAGCCCGACCCGGATTGCCCGGCCAAGTAAACTAAAAACGCCCGCTTCCGGCCGGGAAGGCGGGAAGGGGCGTTATCTTATCCGGCAACCGGCTGTAAGCAGCCGGGTTAGTCTTTCAGTTTAGCTTTGATAAATTCGCGGTTCAACCGGGCGATATTGCTGATGGAAATATTCTTGGGACATTCCATTTCGCAAGCGCGGGTGTTGGTGCAATTGCCGAAGCCCAGTTCATCCATCTTGGCTACCATCGCTTTGGCGCGACGGGCGGCTTCCACGCGTCCTTGAGGCAAGAGGGCGAGCTGGCTTACCTTGGCCGATACGAACAACATGGCCGAACCGTTCTTACAAGCAGCCGCGCAGGCTCCGCAACTGATACAGGAAGCTGCGTCCATCGCCAGGTCGGCATCTCGCTTGGGAATAGGTATGGCATTGGCATCGGGCACGCCGCCGGTATTGACGGAAACGAAACCGCCGGCTTGTATAATCTTATCGTAGGCGCCGCGGTCGACCATCAAATCGCGGATTACCGGGAAACCGGCCGAACGCCAGGGTTCGATCGTAATGGTTTCCCCGTCTTTGAAACGGCGCATATACAACTGGCAGGTAGTGGCTCCCGTAGCCGGGCCGTGGGCATGGCCGTTGATGTAGAGCGAACACATACCGCAGATGCCTTCGCGACAGTCATGGTCGAAAACCACAGGGTCTTTTCCTTCGCCGATAAGTTGTTCGTTCAAAATATCCAGCATTTCCAGAAACGAGGCTCCTTGGAAAATATTTTTCAGTTGGTACGTTTCGAACTGCCCTTTTTCTTTCGGACCTTTCTGACGCCAGACTTTCAGTGTGACATTTATATTTTTATCCATGATTCTAATTTTTCTAATTGATTGATTACTTCTTATAGTTACGCGTCTGAGGTACTACGAATTCATAGTTCAGCATTTCCTTCAGCATAACAGGGTCTTTGTCTTCACCCTGGTATTCCCAGCAGGATACGTAAGAGAATTCAGCATCGCGGCGAAGAGCTTCCCCTTCCTCCGTCTGATATTCTGAACGGAAGTGACCACCACAAGATTCGGCGCGGTCGAGCGCATCGTGGGCCATCAGCGTGCCGATTTCGATAAAGTCGGCCAAACGGAGCGCTTTTTCCAGTTCCACGTTCAAGTCGCCCGCATTTCCCGGAATATATACATTGGTCCAGAATTCCTTTTTCAGGTCTTTCAGCATCTGGATGGCTTCTTCCAGCCCTTTGGCGTCGCGGGCCATGCCGACATGATCCCACATGATGTGTCCCAGCTTTTTATGAAGCGAATCGACCGATTCCTTGCCTTTTACGCTCATCAGCTTGCTGATGCGGGCCTGGATGTTCTTTTCGGCTTCGGCAAATTCGGGCAGGTCGGTGCTGAACCGGGGAACCTGAATCTGGTCGGACAAATAATTCTGAATGGTATACGGCAATACGAAATAGCCGTCGGCCAAGCCTTGCATCAAAGCGGAAGCTCCCAGGCGGTTGGCGCCGTGATCCGAGAAGTTGGCTTCGCCGATGGCGAACAAGCCCGGAACGGAGGTCATCAATTCGTAATCCACCCAGAGTCCGCCCATCGAGTAGTGCAGGGCCGGATAGATCATCATCGGCGTTTCGTAGGGATCGTCGTCGGTGATTTCTTCGTACATGTCGAAGAGGTTGCCGTATTTTTGTTTTACCACGTCCTTGCCCAGGCGGTTGATGGCGTCGGAGAAATCCAGGAACACGGCCAGACCGGTGTTGTTCACGCCGTAACCGGCATCGCAACGTTCTTTGGCGGCACGGGATGCCACGTCGCGCGGCACCAAGTTACCGAAAGCCGGATAGCGGCGTTCGAGGTAATAGTCGCGGTCTTCTTCGGGAATGTCTTTTCCTTTTTTCGTACCGGCCTGAAGGGCTTTGGCGTCTTCCAGCTTTTTGGGTACCCAGATACGGCCGTCGTTACGCAGCGATTCCGACATCAGCGTCAGCTTCGACTGGAAATCGCCGTGTACCGGCACGCAAGTGGGGTGAATCTGTACCATACAGGGGTTGGCGAAGTAAGCGCCTTTCTTATAGCATTGCCAAGCGGCCGAACCGTTGGAGGCCATAGCGTTGGTCGACAGGAAGAAAGTGTTTACATAACCGCCGGTAGCTACTACCACGGCATGAGCGGCAAAGCGTTCGATCTTGCCGGTAATCAGGTTGCGGGCGATGATACCGCGGGCGCGACCGTCTACTTTTACCACGTCGAGCATTTCGTAACGGGTATACATTTTCACCTTGCCCAGCCCGATCTGGCGGCTCAGGGCCGAATAAGCGCCCAGCAGCAACTGCTGTCCCGTTTGGCCGCGGGCATAGAAGGTACGCGATACCTGCGCGCCGCCGAACGAACGGTTGTCGAGCAAGCCGCCGTATTCGCGGGCAAAGGGTACGCCCTGGGCTACGCATTGGTCGATGATTTCGTTGGCTACTTCGGCCAGGCGGTATACATTGGCTTCGCGGGCACGGTAGTCGCCCCCTTTGATGGTATCGTAGAACAGGCGATATACGGAGTCGCCGTCGTTCTGGTAGTTTTTGGCGGCGTTGATACCGCCCTGGGCGGCAATGGAGTGCGCCCGGCGGGGGGAATCCTGGATACAGAAGTTCAATACGTTGAATCCCATTTCGGCCAACGAAGCGGCTGCCGAGGCTCCGGCCAGCCCTGTACCTACTACGATCACATCCAGACGACGTTTGTTCGCGGGGTTCACCAGTTTCTGGTGATCTTTATAATTTTTCCACTTCTCAGCCAACGGGCCTTGAGGTATTTTAGAATTTATTTCAGTCATAATAATTTAGTTTCAATGATTGCTTATTAATTGTCAGCTTTTGCGGGTATAAAGCCCGGGGCTTAGCAACCGCCGACGCCATTGAGGTAGAAAATAATCGTGATAATGGCAAACAGGGCGCAAACCACTGTTGCGAGAACCTTGGAAATGGTTTCCCAACGGCTCAACCAGATCGTGTTATTCCAGCCGATGGTCTGGATCGAGCTCCAGAAGCCGTGCGTCAGGTGGAACCACAGGGCTACGTACCATACCAGGTAGAGTACCGTCATCAGCAGATTGCCGTGGAAATAGTAGTTGATAAAGGCCGCGCCGCTATGCGGAGAAGCTACCGTGCCGTCGCTCAGCGTTACCATGTGTTGTCCGGCCAGTTCGGCAAACATCATGTGGTACCAGAACTGCGTCAAGTGGAGAACGAGAAACAGCAGAATAACCAGGCCCAGCACGAACATGTTCTGCGAAGACCATTCCACGCCTTTGGGGCGGGAGTTGACGGCGTAGCGGTCGTTACCGCGCGCTTTGCGGTTCTCCAGCGTCAGAATCATGGCGTAGATGATGTGAATGATAAACCCGGCCGCCAGCACTAAGGTACCGGCCAGCGCGTACCAATTTGCTCCCAAAAATCCGCAAACCGCGTCGTAAGCCGATCCGGAAAAGACCGCCGCCACGTTCATGGACAGGTGGAACACCAAAAACAGGATAAGAAAGATACCTGATATACTCATTATCAGTTTCTTCCCGATAGAAGAATTAAGTAACCACATAAGATAATAATTTAAGTTATTTAATTGTATTTAGAAATTCCCTCCTTATTTACATCCGATTATGCAAAGGTATGCTAAATACCTATATCACGCAAACGATTAAAGAAATATTTCGGCAATGAAAAGCGGGTGTTTCGGGGCGGAAACAAGCATCGATTATGCCTTGCAGGATCAGGGAAAAAAGGGAAGCGCGGCGGAGAAGTTGCCGTTCAACTTCTCCGCCGCGCTTCTCTCCGGCCGGGCAGGGTAGCGGCTATTCCCCGGGCGTCGCTTCCGGCCGGAGAATGGCCGCTATCCTCTTCTTTCGAAAAGCCGGCCTAGCGGTTCAAAACTTTCACGCAAGCTTCCCGGCACCAAATAAAGTAGATGCCTTTCCCCGGCAATCGGCAGAAGGCACGGTCGGCGGCCGCCCGGCCTTGGTCGACCAGTTGGCCGCGAGCATCGTATATCCGGTAAGAAGCTCCTTCCTCTACCCCCGAAAGCACGAGGAGGCCAGCTTGCACGACAGCCCGGAAAGCTTGGGTTTGCACGGATTCGTTGGCCGTGGCGACCGGCATGATGACGATGTTTCCGTTTTCGAGCACGAAATCGTAGGCTCCGTTTACTTCTTTAATCCGGTCTTTATCCTGCCGGGTGAGGGTGTAATCGCCTACCCCGCGGGCTATCACCGTGCCGGGCTGAATGAGATCGGCCTGATAATCCACATGCAGATCGCTTTGCAAATAAGAACCGATACATAGTTTGGTTCCTTCGCGCAATATGATATTTCCTTTGATGGTGGCTGCGCCGCCCAGGTTAATATCCGATTGGGTATCGATTTCCGTTTCCGACCCGGAGTAGATATAGCCTTTCTGTATCGATATGCGGCAGTCTTTTCCGAACACGATCGCCGCCCCTACCGCATCTTCCGACCGGTTGGCTTCCAACACTCCGCCCGTCATCTCGAACCGGCTATTGTCCTGGTTGACGATGATCGATTTGTCGCTTTGGTTCTTTTGCACGAACCCCGACGAAATAATCAGTTCGCCGGCATTCTCGATCACGCCCCGGGCCGTCGACTCGTTGCCTTCCAGCAAGCCGCCGTCCAAGCGCATCCGGCCGGTAGGGGCAATATAAATACCGCTGCTTGCCTTCTCGTCTTGCGGATTTCCTCCTGTCAGGATACTGCCGGCGCCCAAGGTCAATTTTCCGTCTACCGTTACCAAAGGCGAAGCGGCTTCTTGCTTGCCTCCGTCTACCAAGGTCTGTTCCAGGCTGAGGCTGCTGCCCGTAGGTATTTGCAGCATGGCTCGAGCAATGGCCGAAGAGCGCAAGGCAACGCCGCGTACCAGGCGGCCGCCGTTGAAAGCGACATGCGTCTTAGCCGGAACTTTCACGGGAGCTTCAATTTCAATCGGTTTGTCTATAGGTAAGAAAATAGTTACAGGCTCTTTTTCCGTCCCTTGCTGGCCCGACGAGGCGAGCGACGACAGATAGTCTTGTAGTTCCTTTCCGTTTTCGAAGTTCTGGGTATCGGAAAGCGTTAAAACGATTTGGTTGTCTGTCAAGGCGAATTGCCAAGCTAGCGCATCGGCTTCTTTTACATAACTGAAATAACTCAAATCATTATTTGTCAACTGGTACCCCTGATAACCGCAAGCCACCACCGCGCCGACATGCGGGCCGAAATGGGTTGTTGGCATCACCCAGATTTTCAGTTCGGTTTGTAAGGCGGACTGAATATATACTTTGGCATTCCTGTCCAAATTAATGACTGTGGCCAATGTTTCCATACTCCCCTCTATCCATAGATCGACCGGAGAATAAACCAATCCTGAAATGATCTTCCCCCGTTGCAAGCGCACTAATCCGCCCCCTTCATTTTGCACCCCCAACGTACGCACAATGCTACCGCCTGCAAGCGTAAAAATGCTTTTTTCATTATATAAGACAACGGCGGCATCCGAATCGTCAGAGGTATTCCACGCGTCGCGTATTTCGCCGGCCGAAACCGTCAGGCTTCCCGATTCTAGCGCTATCAGTTCGTGCCCCGTACATCGGTTGTCGGCCGTCAGCACGGCCCCCTCGCCCCATTCCACCTGGCTGTCATTGGTAATCACCACGGTAGCGCTGTCGAGCAATTCGGCGCTCCGGATCATCGTACCGTTTACAAATACCGTTTTCACGCCTGTCCGGACATATAAAGGGCGTGTCCGAACCAAATCGTCGGGATATTGGGCCAGATCCACAACCAGGCTGCCCCCCGCAGCGCGCAAAGCAGCTCCGTCGAGCAAGGCTTGCAGCCGGTCGTTTTGCTGAACCGTCACCGGGAAGGCATTCCGGGGAGCAGGTTGCGGCGGTATATACGCTTTGACCCGGCTCTCTCCGTCGGCCGTCGTATACACCTGTTTACAGACCGGCGATGTCTGGGCGGAGGCGGTATACGCC
The DNA here is from genome assembly GCA_048465615.1 of Tannerellaceae bacterium. Taxonomy (GTDB): domain Bacteria; phylum Bacteroidota; class Bacteroidia; order Bacteroidales; family Tannerellaceae; genus Parabacteroides. The sequence goes on along the minus strand of DBFWLD010000043.1, from coordinate 15,874 downwards.
TGAAAGCCTACCAAACATACGATCGCCAACCAGCACTTAGCGAAAGAAAAGAAAATGGGTAAATGTTGTTTCATAATGGATTATTGTTAGTTGATTTCATTAGCTTAAATGTAAGTTTTTTTACTACATGCAGTCGGCTCGTTTCTTACTGCTTGCTGTCTAAATTCCAAAATAAGACGTTAAGCGGGCTATAAACAAACATAAACGATGAATATTATAACAGCCTGAAAGAACAGCGGAGGTATCGGAAAGCCTAGACAAAGTCCGCCCCTATCCCGACTGTGCCGGGCCATCCGCAACTAAGGACGGGAAAGATCAAAAAATAATTTCCATTTTAAACCGGCTTGCGGTCAACGGAATTTAGTACCTTTACCCGCCAATTAACCGGCTAATGCCACCTACAAACAACACAGGTAAATTTATGAACTATTTCTTTCGTGTCCTGCTCTTTGCAGGCTGTATGACTACGGCTGTCCAGGCCGCCCCCTACACCGGACGCGTATTTGTCGATAAAAACAAGAACGGCCTCTACGACAAAGGTGAAAAAGCCCTTCCGGGCGTAGCCGTGTCCGACGGTCTTCATGTGGTAAAAACAGCTTCCGACGGTACGTTTACGCTACCCGGACATGCCCGCGAACGGTTTATCTTTATCACTACCCCTTCCGGCTATAAAACCCACAACCGGCATTATATACCGGTTTCTCCGGCTGTTCCCTCCTACGACTTCGGCTTGCAGCCTTACGACGGAGGTATCGACAAAGACGGCAGCCATCGTTATCTGCACATCTCCGACACGGAAATCTTCAACACGGAAAATCAGCAAGACTGGGTAAACAACCTGCGCGCTTACGCAGCCCTGGAGAAAGCAGCCTTTATCATACACACAGGCGATATTTGCTATGAAAAAGGGTTGAAGCAGCATATCGAGCTGATGAATACCGGGAATATGAATTGCCCCGTTTTCTATACCATCGGCAACCACGACCTGGTGAAAGGAGAACGCGGCGAAGCCCTGTTCGAAAGTCTTTACGGCCCGGTTTACTATTCGTTCGATGCCGGCAGCGTACATTATATAGTTACGCCCATGCCGGGTGGCGACCATGCGCCCGGCTACCGCATAGCCGACGTAGCCGCCTGGATGAAGAACGACCTGGCCCAGGTTCCGCAAGGCAAGCCCGTGATCGTATTCAACCACGATCTGCTGACGTATGGCGACAACTTCCGCTACGGTGAGGGAACTTCGGCCGTAGACCTGGACGCTTTCAACCTGAAAGGCTGGATGTACGGACATTGGCATATTAATTATATGAAAAAACAGGGACGCGTCACTACCGTATCGACGGCCTCGCTCGACAAAGGAGGCATCGACCATTCCACCAGCGCATTCCGGGTTTTGCATGTAGACAAGAAGGGAGATTTCACTTCGGAATTACGCTATACCTACCGAAAGCCGGCTCTCTGTATCAGCACGCCGTCGAACGGCGGAGCAGCCCTGACGGCTTCGGGCGCGGTTCCCCTGGTAGTAAATGCCTATGCCTCGGATTCGCCGGTAGAAAAAGTACTGTATACCTGCCTGGCGGGAGGCAAGCGGGTAGTGGGCGATAAGCCTTTGCAACCGGCTACGGATTGGTGTTGGCGAACGGAAATACCGCTTTCGGCCAAACAGGAAGGACAACCTGTTTCGCTAAAAGTAACGGCTTTCTTCCGCAACGGAGAGCAGGTGAAATCGGAAACCTGCTTTACTTATACTGCCCGGCAGCAACCGGAAATCAGGTTGGCTTCCGACTGGACGAATCTAGGCGGAAATCCGGCCCATACGGGCAAGAGCGACGCCCTCCTTGCGCCCCCTCTGCAATTGGCCTGGACGACCAATGTGGGAGCCAATTTGTTTATGACTTCGCCGGTCGTTTCGGAAGGAAAGGTATATGTAGCTTCCGTAGACGAGAACTTACAAGGGGAAGCGGCTGTATTCGCGCTCGATGCGGCCGACGGACGAATCATCTGGAAATATCCCGTACGCAACTCCATAAAGAACAGCATCGCTGTAGACGGCGGAAAGGTGTTTGCCCAGGATGCGGAGGGCTATGTGTACGCGCTCGACGGAGCCGGCGGCACGTTATGTTGGGAAAAGAAACTGGAAGTAAACGGCTTGCCGGCCCTGATCGACGGGTTGACAGCTTCCGACGGAACGGTATATGCCGGTACGGGCAAAGGACTTTGCGCCCTCCACGGCGAAACCGGCCGCCTGAAATGGCAGAACAAAGGCTGGAATCAGGGAGAAGGCACCACGTCAACCCTCAGCCTGGGAGCCGGCATGTTGATCGGTTCGGCCCAATGGAGCGGCTTATACGGCAACGACGCGGCTACCGGCGAATGCAAATGGACTGCCCAGGCAAACGGCTTGCGCAACCGGGGCGCTTCGGCGGCAGTGCACGGCTCGTTAGTATACCTGGTATCCGACAAATCTTTCTTTATTCTCGATGCAGCCAGCGGCCGGGTAATCGTACGCCGTACCTTGCCGATGAGCGTGGACGCCACTTCCACCCCCCTGCTGACCGACAACGAGATTGTCTTCGGCACCGCTACCGAAGGTTTGGTAGCCCTCGACCGGGAGACCTTGGAATTAAAATGGCAATTCCATACGGATGACGCGTTGATTTACACGGTTCCTTACATCCGCCAACCGGCTTCTACCATCGAAACCAGCCCGATACTGGCCGGCGGAACGGTTTATTTCGGAGCTTCCGACGGAACCCTTTACGGCGTTTCCGCCGCCGAAGGAAAACTACTGTGGAAGCATTCCACCGGCGCCCCCGTCTTCGGCTCGGTCGCCGCATCGGGCAACGCCATGTTCGCCACCGATTTCGGCGGCAATGTATATGCGTTTGCATCCGAAGGAGGGAAATAAGGAAGGAGGTTAGGTTCTGCCCTAGACTGAGGCGGAAGATTTTATCCGGAAACAAACTTTTTAAAAAAGGCTCTCCCGAGTGCCGATAAGCGTTGCAAATCCTCCTGCTTATTGTTTGTAAACTATTTTCATTTTACATGGGAATACCTTATTTTATGCTATCTTCTGCAAAAGATAGCATAAAATAAGGGGATAATAATATCCAGTGGTCAATAAGAAGATAGCAGTTTTTTTAACCCGGGTTTGAGCTCCCCTAGCTCTTTATCTGAATTGACAGCCGGTGTAAAACAGCTCTTTCTTTTCTTCCAACAAACGGCCTACCTCTTCCCGCATTTCCTTTATAGCCGTATTATGTACCAGCGGTTCTTTTTTTAACACGGAATCAGCCGCTTCTACCAGCCGGTCAGGGTGGAAAAAAGCAGGCTCAGCGTATAATTTTACCAGCAGATAATAAGGATATAACCGGGTTGGTAATAACTCGATAGCCTCTCTTAAACGTTTTTCGGCAGCCATGTATTGTCCGATTGCTTGTTCATTGCGCGCCATGGCAGTATACATAATCGGATCGTTACTGAGCCGCACAGCTTGCCGCAACCAGCAAACAGCAGCCGCAGCATCTCCTGTCTGAGTAAAAGTGCGGGCACCTTCAAACAGGAAACGGGGTTGATGTTTCAATTGGGAATAAGTCTTACGGTAGATAGCCAGAGCTTGCGGATACCGCCCGCTTTCATACAACCGCCTTGCTTCGCCCCAAGCCCGGTAAGCCGGTGGATAAATTACCTGCCCGAGATACATGGCGATAGAAAGCAAACCGGCAAACAATCCTACGTCAAGTGCCGGAACCGATCGCAGAAAAGCCTTTCCTCCGGGAAAAGAGACAACAAGCGCGCCGCTTCCCGTACAAGCCAAGGCCCCCAGAAAAGCCAGCAACACCCGGAACGATGAAAGTTGGAAAGGATACGATGAGCAAGCAAATACCAATAAAGCTAGTAAGGCACCGCAAATCTCGTATCGTTTGCGGCGGATGCCCTCCCTAAATACACATACCAACCAAGCAACCCAGATCACCAATCCGATGAGGCCTTGTTCCAAACCTGTTTGCAAATAATCGTTAAAGGCATACTCCGGACAGCCGGCACGTTCTTGTTCGTTCTGTGTAGCTTCGCCTGCGGCAAACCAAGCAGACTGGGCGCGGGCATAAGCTTGTGGAAAGCCGCCCGTTCCGGTTCCTAGCCAAGGTTGCTGTTTCCAAGCGGAAACAGTTACTTTCCATATCCATAATCGTCCGTCGGCCGAATCTTTTTTTAAATGGTAGGCAGCTATCACCATCGCAATTGCCGCCACGCAAACGACAGATAAAAGCATAACAGTCGGAAGAATGCGCCAGCCGGCTGGTTTTCTGAGCCGGAGTTTACTTTTTTCCATTCCATACACCCATGTACACCCGATTGCTGCCGCTATCCAAGCCGACCGGCTCATTCCGGAGGGCAACATAGTAAGAATTGCAACAAAACAAACCCATGCGAAATAATAGAGCCTGCGCTTTTCCGGTCGAACCTCTGGCTTGCTACGACCATAACGCAGTATCCACCCCAAACACACAGGCAAACATACAGCCAAATAACCGGAATAAGGGCCAGGATTAAAAAACGAACCGGTCAACCGAAATAAAGCATGCTGAGATTCGATCCACCCATAAAGTTGGGCGGCGCCCCAAACTGCTTCCAACAATGCGGTGAAAAGTAATATAACCAGATACAATCGTGATAATCCCGGACGAAGATACAAACCCACACGCAACAACAACCATAACGCTATCCATTGACCTTGGAACCAAAGTTTTTCAGGAGCGGGGTTAAGAGTCCAATTGTAGGTGATCAGCCCTATCGTCCCTCCGGCCAAAACGAGATAGTCGGCCACTTGGAGCTGTATCTTTCCCGGACATATTCCTATAAAAGATACCAGAATGCAAAAGGCATAAAACAGGGTCGAGGCATGAAACCAGGCCGCTTTAGCATGCACAATGCCCCCTGCCATCGCCGCATCATTGGCAAAAGGGGTGCAAAGTACCAGCGTTCCGCCTATCGCCAGGGCAACCCCGCTAATTCGGGAACCTATCCGTTTTCTTGGTTCGTTCAAGACAAGCATATTTTATTTTTCCTCTCTTATTAATTACACCCGCAAAGAAAAATCCTATAGCAAGCCGAATGATCAATTTGCCCATTTTTTCATTTGATCCTTCTTATAAATTTAACTTCATCTTTCACATAGGAAGTGTCGGCTTCGGTTTTTACCACCAAATCTGCTTTCCGTTTTTATAGGTAAATATCTGCTCTTCTTTGCCTCGGGTAAGATTCCTCAGCCAATATACCGTTCCCTCGGGCACGTTGTCGAAATGGATCCGGTCATCCTCCCGGGCAGTTTTGCGCCCGGCCGAAACCCAAGCGAAATCGGAACCGATATAATACAGCGAAGGCTGCATAGTCTTCACACAGCCCGAACTTGATAGATAGCAAACTGGAAGGCCGTATATCGGAAGGCCGTACCGACGAAAGAAAGATATGTATCGGTAGCTGCCGAATCTGCCGCTTGATTATCCGGCAAGCATCCTCCGGCCGCGTCACGCTATCCGTCAGGTGCGATTCGAAAAAGGCCCGGTAAACAGGTCGCCAGTTCTCAGGCAATTCATTTCCCAAACGGTAGGGAAGTACCCATTCATAAAACTCTTCCGACGTAAGCGACCGATTCCAAGGCTTTTGCCATACTTTGAAAGCCTCGTCGATATGCCGGATCAGCTCAGATGCCTTCAACTTCGTCAGATCCAGGTGATAGTGTAAAGGCTCTTCGCTATGCCGGGCTTGCCGGCGATATTGGCGGTATAAAGCCGTTTCATCATATTCCTCTTGCCGTATGCGGTAAACGGAGTCGATAAAAGTATGAAATTCATCGATCGGAGCACCGGAAAGATAACCTTTAGCCGGAAGATTCCGGATCAGGAACCGGGCGGCACCTGTTTTCAGGGTGTCGCCGGCATAGTGTCGAAGCAGAGTTGTCAGCTCTTTGCGATTATCGCCTGCGCGATCCAACGCGTACTGCAAGAGCGCATCTTCTTTATCGACAGGCGCCTGACAAGCCGTTAACAGAAGCCCGAGCAAGACAAAAAAACAACTTTTAAATTTCATGTAGAGTTATGTATCTGAAATACCACACCAAATAGGTCTCAGCGTAACTTCCGGAAAAACCGTTCTTTGCGCCAATGCTTTTCGTTATCGATCGAAAAAAGTATACATACCGCCTTACCGATAATATAATCCTCCTGCAAAAGTCCCCACTGCCGGGAATCGGTTGAAGCAGGTGCATTGTCGCCCCTGACAAAATAATACGTATGGAGGAAAACGGAATCTTTCGCCGGTTCGGCAAAAAGCTTTTGCTCCGAAACGGTTTGCCGTTGCTTCGCGGGAACAAAAACCGCAGATTCGTAGGCCTTTTCCAACCTTCGGGATAACTGCCGCAATGTGTCGCTGTCGATGGCCATCCCTTTGGCAGGAATCCGGCCGGGCTGTGTTAACGGTGTATCCTGTACACGTTTAATGTTGACGATGCGGGGATGAAAAGGCAGGTAAAAAGTTATTATGTCTCCGGGGCAAGGGGCCTGATAGTTCAAGCATTTCCATGCAGTCCCGCGTTGAGGAACCAACTTTTCGAGCCAGCTTTCCGGAAGAGTATAATATAATAGCTGGTTCACCCAGGGGATTTCCAACACCGTACGGGGCAACCGCAATCCATAACTGCTTTTTGAAACGAGCACATAATCTCCGTCGAGCAATGTCTCCCTCATGGAATGGCCGCCCACATGGTAAACCTCGAAGAAAAACAGTTTCACAAGGATGTTGACCAAGAGGAAAGCAGACAACAGACAGCCTGTTTTCCGGTATGTACCTTTCCATTTCATACCCTCTTTCGCTACTTCACGCTCTGGAGCGAGCGATTCCGGCTGGCGATTGTTTTTTCGTATAATGCCTCCAGCTTCGGGTTATCCATCGGATTGCCGATCAGGATAATCCGATCTTCCGCATCCAGCAAGAGAGCCTGAAACTGCGGGTCGTACAACCCGTTGGCTGCATTGAACAACTGATCGGGGTCGTAGGCCCAGGTATGCGACGTAAGATCAGCCATCCGTTCAGCCAGGCCATCGGGAAGAGCCGTATTGATATAGAACAAAAGCGGAATAGAAATTCTTTTCCGATCGTATAATCGCTTCGTAAAATCGTTCCAATAGCTGAATTTCAACAGGCAGGTACTACAATCCAAATCGACCACGACCACGATTTTCAACGGTGCCCGGTAAATACTATCGATTATTTCCGGATGTTCCACCGGAAGACCGTCGGGCAAGGAAACCGTTTGGTTGACATAGGTTTCCACCACATGCTGGGCAAATGATTCCCACTCGGATGTCGCCTTTTTTCTTCCGCACGCCCCCGCCCAAATAAGGATGCCGGCCAACAGGCCGCTAGAAAATAGTCGTAAGATCGTATGTTTTGATTTCATATCCCTCTTCGGTTTGATTGATGCCGTATAAGGTATTTCCGTCGGGCGACATGGTGATGGCTCGTAATTGATCGGGCGTCTCCAACTCTTTCGACCGGGTACGATCCCAGCTTACTACGCGGATGCAGTTACCTGTCATATAATTCGGTTCTTCTCTTTTTTTCCCTGAATAAAGCGCAAAAATATAATGCTCAGACGAACATATGTCGATATAATGGTAAGTAGAATGCATCGATAATCCGGCAAGATATTGGTCGCCATTAGGCATCACCACCACTTCGTCAGGATAAGCATGCCAGTAGCTCCAATCTGTTTGAATACGGTCTGAATGCAAGGAATATACATCCAGCATATCGGCCGAACTGCATGTCAAAGCAACCTTGTCGGCGGCCGGAGAGAGCGTGGCCCACGATTGATAGATCATCGTGTTTGCTAATGGGTATTCTTCCAACCGTTTGTCGATCTTTTCCGGCTCCGGATAATCGCCTCCGAAAAAAGCCGTGTCGGATTGGATAAGGCAAATCCGGCCTTTATTCGTAATATTTTGAGCGACAATACCTTTAGGAGTATACCAATAATGAGTAAACTGTGCTCCTTCGATTTTCCGGCTCCGGTCAGGAAGGCTAATCGACTGAGGAGCAGGACGGCCCTGCGCTATATCCCCCTCTTCATATCGAAATAATTTATGCGATCCGAAATCAGATACATAAAAGGAATGTCGGTCTTCACCTTGCTGCATGGTACCCAGATAAATAAATTCTTCGGGGCCACTGCCTCTGGATAAAAAACGTCCGAGGTTTTCGCAGGTAGAAAGACGAAAAGCTTCCAGGTATAGAGAATCTTTCTGATTGCAAACAATGAGCAAAGAATCTGTAACGAGCAGATCATTAGGATCAAGGAGATCTTCGTCTGTAATTAAAACATCTCCCACCAGGGGTTGTTTTTCGGTAAAGAGCGTATCATCTTCTTTAGGTTTGTCGGCACAACCCATACAAACAGTAAAACCCCAAAACAAAATCAAATAAGAAAATTTCATCATTTTATTCATTTTCGATAGACATCGTAGCAAAAAATAAAGTTTGAGAACAATTTCTAAAACATTTATTATATATTTTTCTAAAGCGACTTCTACCCGGTAGCACTCCCTTTTCCACAGGAGTGCTACCGACTAAAAATAGTCAGGATTTTACTAAAAATCTTAACACTAAATCCGCTAATGATTAATTTTTAGTTTCCTGATAAATCAACTCACCGCTACCACTACCACTCGTACTCCCGTTACTAATGGTACAGGCATGATTATTGCTCGCGTTACACTCCCAATAACCCGCCGAAGCATTCAGCGCATCAAGGTTTTCCAAACTCAAATCGGATGTTTTAGACACTGTGTTTACGCCTGTTACAAAATTGAAGGCTGTAAAACCAACTACCATAAGGACGGCAAAAAATTTGAAAATAGTTTTCATATGACTTATTTTTTGTTTAAATTCGGTGCAAAGGTAAAAAATATTTTAAATAGAGAATATTACCTTTGACTTTTTCAACACTTTTTTCTTCTCCTCATTCTACCACATAGAATCTTGGATAAAAAGTAACACCTGTAAAAAAACTACTAATTTATTATACTGCCAGGGAATGGCCACAAGAAAAACGCTCTTCCAATAGCACAAATAAGACCATAAAATCAGCAATATACAATCTTTCTTTTCCTTTAGAGCATTACCTTTCAACCAAAAATAAACCATTATTTCTGTGGCAAGCAAGATATAAGAAAGGAACGAGAAATTATCTTTTGCTAATACCCTCGTCTCACAACAAATAACTCTTTAGATCATATATCTTAACCTCATACCCTTCCTCCGTCTGATTGATGCCATAGAGAAGGTTGCCGTCGGGGGAGAGGCTGATGGCGCGGAGGTTATCGGTCGTCACCCATTCTTTCGACTGGGTACGATCCCAACTTACCATGCGGATGCGGCTGCTTATATAATTATCTTTTTCTCTAATTTTTTTGCCGGAGTAGAGGATAAAAATAAAACGATCGGAGGCACAAATGGAAAGATAATGATAGGTGGAACGTTCGGAGAAGCCGGCCATATACCCCCCGCCGCTCGGCATCACCACGATCTCATCCGGAAAAGCATGCCAGTAGCTCCAGTCGGTGGTGATACGATCCGCATGAAGCGTATACACGTCGAGCATATCGGCCACACCGCAAGCCAACGCGATTTTATCGCCTGCGGGCGATAAAGCAACCATCGACTGGTACAACCTGGCTTGCGCTATCGGATCGTCGGCCAAACGGGGGTCGACCTTTTCGGCAGGGGGATATTCGCCCCATACAATCAGGCTGTCGGGCGTAATCAGACCGATGCGGCCCTTACCGGTAACATTCTGGGCGACGGTTCCCCAGGGGCAAACCCAATAACTGGTAAAGTGAACGTCGTCGGGCAGCCGGTTGCTATCGGGAAGGCGAATCGGCGTAGGAGACGGACGGCCTTGCAAGATAGCCGCTTCGTCGTAACGGAAGAGCTTTTGCGACGCGAAATCGGAAACATAGACCGCGCGATCCTTCGCATCCCATTGCATGGAAGTAAGAAAGATAAATTCCTCCGGCCCCTCGCCCTTGGAAAGAAAATGCCCCACATGTTGGCCATCGGAAAGGCGGAAGGCTTCCATATGGAGGGAATCGTTTCGATTGCTGAGCAAAAGAAGGGAATCGGTAACGAGCAACCCATCGGGATCGAGCAATACGTCGTCGGTTAGCCAAACGCGGCCGGCAAGAGGCTGCTTTTCTAAAAAAAGTTCGTCTTCCCCGGCCGGTTTACCGGTACAACCGGCACAAAGAAGGAAATAACAACTCAGAAAAAAATAAACGATCTTCATAGCTTTCGTATTTTGATAAAATTTTCTCATTTCGAGAAGGGGTTCTCGCCCCATGCTTCCAAGCACGCGATAGTTTGCCGTTCCCTTTGCGGGCAGCCGGCAAAAGCTGGGGGGGTATATCCGCAAAAAAGCCGTTTACTATCCTATTGATAATAAACGGCTTTTTAAGATTGTCGTTGTCTCACGAGGATTCGAACCTCGACAGACAGAACCAAAAACTGTAGTGCTACCATTACACCATGAGACAATCCGGTGCTTTATCTAAAGCGATGCAAAGATAGGCATTAATTCGGATATTGCAAATAAATCGGTCGTTTTTCTATGCAGAATCGTTCCGCAACCGGCCTTTTAGCCGCATTTTTCTCCCAACCTGCGGGCCTGAGCCGGATAATCGGTGGTTTCCAGGTCTTGCGGATGGTATACGCCATAGGCCAGCAGGCCCGGCTGCTCTTCCCACCGCAGATAGCGTGCAAGCGCGCGGAAATGCGTTTGCAAAGCTTCCATCGACCACGTTTCCGTATCGGCGCAGGTGGCCAGCAAAAGCGCCTTTTTGGGAGATTCGCGCAGCGGCGCATTGAAGGCGTAAAACCGGTCGATAACCTGTTTCAACTGGGCCGACATGCCGGCATAATACACCGGGGTGGACAACACGACCAGATCGGCCGCCAGCAAGACCGGCCTCAATTCGCTCATAGCGTCGGGATAGACGCAGCGACCGTCGCCGCGCCGGCAATGATAACAGGCGATGCAAGGATGCACCTCGCGGAAAGCGGCATCGAAACGCGTCACCTCGTGTCCGGCCGATTCGGCTCCCCGGATAAACTCATCCGTCAGCAAAGCGGAAGTCCCCTTTTTATGAGGGCTTCCGGCGATTACGACTATCTTCATCCTTTTGCTTCTTTTCTCCGGCCGGAGTTACTTGGCAATCAACAGATAATAATTCTTTTTTCCGCGTTGTACCAGCAGATACTTCCCGTCGAGAAGCGATGCGGTATCGAGCACGGCATCCGCCTCGGCCAGCTTTTCCTTATTGATGCTTACGCCTCCGCTTTGTACCAGCTTGCGCATTTCTCCCTTAGAGGCAAACACGGCTGCTTTTTCCGTACATAGGTCGATGGCCTTGATACCGGCCGCCAACTCGTCGCGCGAGATTTCGAACCGGGGAACTCCGTCGAACACGGCCAGCAAGGTATCTTCATCCAGCTTTTTCAAGACTTCCGAAGTGGAATTGCCGAACAAAATATTCGAAGCCTCCACAGCCGCCTCGTAATCTTCTACCGAATGCACCATCACCGTCACCTCCTTGGCCAGCCGTTTCTGCAACGGGCGCAAATGCGGAGCAGCTTCCTGCTCGGCCGTCAGCGCGGCGATTTCCTCCTGGCTCAGATCGGTAAAGATCTTGATATATTTCGCGGCATCCGCATCGCTTACATTCAGCCAGAACTGGTAGAATTTATAAGGAGACGTATAGCGACGGTCGAGCCATACGTTGCCCGATTCGGTTTTGCCGAACTTGCCGCCGTCGGCCTTCGTTATCAGCGGGCAGGTCAGGGCGAAAGCTTCGCCTCCGAGTTTGCGGCGGATCAATTCGGTACCGGTAGTGATATTTCCCCATTGGTCGGAACCGCCCATCTGCAAGCGGCAGCCTTCGTGTTCATACAAAAACAGGTAGTCGTAGCCTTGCAAAAGCTGGTAGGAAAATTCGGTGAAAGACATGCCTACGTTGGAATCGGCGCTCAGGCGTTTCTTCACGGAGTCCTTCGCCATCATATAATTTACCGTCAGGTGCTTACCGATGTCGCGGATAAAATTCAGAAACGTATACTCTTTCATCCAATCGTAATTGTTCACCAACTTGGCGGCATTGGGCGCGTCGGAATCGAAATCGAGGAATTTGGCCAATTGCTTTTTAATGCTTTCCTGGTTATGGCGAAGCGTGGCCTCGTCGAGCAGGTTGCGTTCGGCCGATTTCATGGAAGGATCGCCGATCATGCCGGTAGCGCCTCCCACCAAGGCGATCGGACGATGACCGGCCCGTTGGAAATGTTTCAGCATCATCACGCTCACCAAGTGACCGATATGCAGCGAGTCGGCCGTAGGATCGATACCCACATAAGCCGAAGTCAACTCTTTCTGCAACTGTTCTTCCGTACCGGGCATCATATCGTGGATCATGCCCCTCCATCTTAATTCTTCTACAAAATTCATCGTATTATATTCTATCGTATTAAGTTATCGCCTGTTAGTTTGCGCGGGAGCAAAGGTAAGACTTTTGACGGAGATTCCTCCGGAGGGCAGCTATATTTATTCGCCGAGGCCGAAAAGACCGACGTTGGCCGTTATTTGAGAAGCCAGCGAAGCCAAAGGAAGCTGCAAAGCAGCCGCCAGCCGGGCATAGACTTCGCGGATACCGGTTTCCGCCGCCTCGTCGGTTTCGGCAAAAAGGCAATCGGGCCAGGCGGCCCGGGCGGCTTCCGGATGAAAAAAGAGGCCGAAAGAAAGCCGGAATCCTTGACGCACCAATTGGCCGGCCAAGATGCCGTTTCCCCGGAATCCGTGAATAATCCAGGGCTGGGCCGGAAGCCAACGTTTTTTGGCAGCCATCAGCTCGGGCCATGCCTTCACGCAATGAACAAGCAGCGGCTTGCCGCATTCCTCCGCCAAACGTACCTGGGCTTCGAACACATCGAGCTGGGCGGGAAGAGGCGCGCCTTTCCTTTTATCCAGCCCGGCTTCTCCTATCGCTACATACTCCGACCGGAAGGCGAGGCGTTTTAACGTATCGATTTGGCGCTCCGCATCGCCGATCTGCCAGGGGTGAATCCCGGCCGAACGATAAAAAGAGCAACCGGCAATCGTTTCTTCCGACAGCCGGCCGTCAGGCTCGACAATGGTATTTACGATCGGTATCACCTCCGGATCGACCGCCACGCAGTGCGTATGTATATCGTAATACTTCATATTCAGGGTACAGGATCGTATCCGCTGCCGCCCCAGGGGTGGCAACGCAGCAAACGGCGGAGCGTAAGGTATAAGCCTTTGAAAGGGCCGTGTTTCTTCAAGGCTTCTACGGCATATTGGGAACAGGTAGGGACAAACCGGCAGGAAGCCGGCGTAAGGGGGGAAATGCAGTAGCGGTAAAAATACACCGGCAGCAACAACAGAAAAGTGAAAAAACGACGCATCAGGCTTTCTCCCTAAGCAGGCGCATAGCTTTCGTCATCGCTTTTTCCATTTCCCCGAAAGAATGTATTTCTTTGTCGATATAGAGAAATGCCACCAGAAGTTTTTTAGGTTGGCCCGGCCCGTAGCCGGCAAGTTCGGACTTGCGCACGCGATAGGCTTCGCGCACCTGGCGTTTGATATGGTTGCGCTTGACGGCGCGTTTGAATTTTTTTTTCGATACGCTCACCAACATCGAAACCGGCGCTTCGGGACCATTGTCTACCGCCAGGTAAACCACCCGCAGCGGAAACGCTATAAACGATTTTCCTTCGGCAAAAAGAAGGTCGATATACCGTTTCCACGACAAGCGTTCATTCTTGGAAAGCGTATGCCTGGTTTCCGTCATTTATTTGGCGCCCGACTGTTTTTTCAAATAAAGCTCCAAAGCGGCCGTCATCGACGGGGCTTCGGGGGTAGGAGCCTCCACGTCCAGTCGGAGACCGGCGTCTTTCACGGCTTTGGCCGTAGTGGGGCCGAAACAGCCTATCTTGATATTCTCCTGCTTGAAATCCGGGAAGTTTTTCAAGAGCGAAGAGATGCCGGAGGGGCTGAAAAACACAAGCATGTCGTAATCGAATTTTTCATCTTTCGAAAACTCGTTGCTTACCGTGCGATACATGACGGCTTTTGTGAAGTTGATTTTTTTGGCTTCCAACATCGACAACAAATCGTCTTTATGCACGTCGGAAACCGGTACCAGGTATTTTTCCTTCGGATGTTTGGCCACGACCGTTACCAGATCGTCGAGTTTGCCGCTTTGTCCGAAAAAGATTTTCCGCTTGCGATAAACAATATATTTTTGAAGATATACGGCAATGGCTTCCGTCATACAAAAATATTTCATCGTTTCCGGAATCGTCACCCGGAGCTCTTCGCATAAATGGAAGAAATGGTCGATCGCCGTACGTGCCGTAAAGATAACAGCCGTATGATCCAAGATGGAAATCCGTTGCCCTCTGAATTCTTTCGAAGAGAGCGCTTCAACCTTGATGAACGGACGGAAATCGATTTCCACACCGTACTTTTCTGCAATATCGAAATACGGCGATTTCTCGGATGCAGGCTTCGGTTGCGATACCAGCAATTTTTTGATATTCAATGCCATAGAGTACTAGCCTCGATAAAGTTATACAAATAAACAATACCCTTATAAAGAAACACCAAAGGTAATATTTCTTGGCCGCAAAGGTACAAACTTATATATAATATTTCCCTATTTTTCTTGTGAAATATCCGTATTGTCTTATAAATTATTACAAAACGACACAAAATATAAAAAATTCCGAACAAGACAACAGGCACTGTAAGCGAGGCGCCTACGAACACCAGCCAAAGCACCGGCAGGTAAAGCAAAACGCCCCAGGCGCCGATAATGGCGTTGTAGCTGGTTTTCCAGAAACGGTATTTGGCCCGCTCGGCAAACACCGAACCGAACAGGAAGTACAAGCCCTGTTTGGCATAATAGAATACCCAAAGCAGCAGAAATAAAAAGAAAATGGATAAAAACAGGGTATTTTCCTTCAGAGAATCCACATATCCGTAGGCTCGTCCGATGGCGAACAGTCCGATGCTACAGAGGAAAAGGGCCTGAAAGGTCATAAAATGGCGGAAAAACCATTCATTGCCGGCATTCTTGCGGGAAAGGTTTTGCCGCTCTTTCAGAAACACCACATCCCTGAGCATTTTCATGAACAAAGGGTAGTTAGAGCGGAACACCAGCGCAAAGCAGATGAACAGCACGAGCAGGAGGGAAAATAGCACATCATCCACCACCTGTCCGTCTCCTAAACGTATGCCGACGTATCCTTCGAAAAGCTCCATGCCCTGCTGATTAGGGACGCAAAGATAGGTATTTTGCAGAGGATAAAAGGGTATTTTACCGCCGGAAGGCGTATTTTACCGAATTATTCACATTTTGAATCGTAAATTATCTCTTGGGGAGAACAGCCGGAAGGAAATGAAGGAGCCTATCGGCGGGGTTATCCGGTTTGTATCCGGTGACCCGGGGGCATGGGTTCGGAGGTTCGGGGGAGAAGAAAACAGGCAAAAAACAAGCGGTCGTCCGCTAGAAAGAGAAGCTTCTTTTTCGACTGACGAGAAAATTGCTGTGGAAACCGTTTTCCGCTATCCCCCCCTTATTGTATTTTTTTCGGTTCCTGAAAAAACGGATGCCGATGTAATTCGGATTTCATGCCGGCCTTAGATTTACATCGTAATAGGAAAGATAAAAAAGAAACAATAGATTTGTAGCATAAATGAAAGGGAAGCCGAGAGTGAACCGGTCATGCCAGTGAAACACAGATT
>DBFWLD010000042.1:0-21286 GCA_048465615.1 Tannerellaceae bacterium | reverse complement strand
TGATCGGTTCACTCTCGGCTTCCCTTTCATTTATGCTACAAATCTATTGTTTCTTTTTTATCTTTCCTATTACGATGTAAATCTAAGGTATCTTTCCTATTACGATGTAAATCTAAGGTCGGCATGAAATCCGAATTACACCGGCATGAAATCCGAAAGCCATCGCAGTGTATTTTTGCTTGTCTGCAACAGCCTTATTATCAGCATCTTGCAAAGAAGCGTTTTTTTTCGGAAAATACATCTTACCTTATTGTATTATTTTTCTCTTTTTCGCCTGCTTTGCCAGGGCCCGGAAGAAGACCTGCGGGCAGGCTCGGGAAAGGTGAGAATCCTTCGCCCCGGACGCGTCGGCTCACGCCGCCAGCCGCGAGGTTTAATAAATACTGAAATCCTGCGGTTTGATGACAAAGCCGATCCGGAGCATATTGGTAAACCGGTTATAATCCAGCAGGCTTTCGCCGAACCCATTATAATATTGCAGGAAAAAATACTGGTTTTCGTTGTTATTGAATTTATAGCTTAGTTCCACGCGGGTATTGAAGCTCAACCAGGTTTTCCGTTTGGTCAGGATAAGCGCGCAGTTGAACCGGCGATTGTCGCTGCGGTAGTTGCCGGCCAGTTGGAAGATACCTTTATATTTAAGCAGGTCTTTATTATATTTCCCGTCTACGATGGGTACCCATATTTTAAACTGGGTTTCCCAGTTTTTATTCAGCACCACCGCCGTAGCCAGCGTTACGCGGTTCCAACTGCGGGATTGGGTGCTGTCGCGGCCGTTCGATTCGTGTTCTACCATCAGGTATCCCTTTCCTATATATTTATTATGGTAGATAATGAGATGGCCCAGGCCGATACCGGGGTTGAAATTCATATCGTGCATCGGAAGCGATTTCTGAAAGACGTTCCAGAAGTTTTTCTGCGTATATTGAATAAACAGGTAAGTATCGAACGGCAATTTGCTTTTCGTCAGCCGCTGGGCGATGCTCAACTGAAATTTCACATCCGAATTGCGCGAAGTGGGTTTGTGGCCGAGGGTGGTTCCGCCGATAAAATAGTTGTCGCGGAAAAGAGTGAAATAGGGCATTTTATCCAAAACGGCCCGCACACTATCGGCGTTGTAGGCAGCTACCACCGAATCTTTTACCAAGACCTGGCCGAAAAGTGTTGTGGCGGCAAAAAGAAAACCGAATAAAAAGATGATCTTTTTCATATTATTTTTATCGTATGACCGGTATCGGGATAATACATACCTCCGGCAGAGCCAAAAGCGTCGGGGCAAACCGGCGGCCAGCTTATCTTTGCTTTGATTCTTTAAAGCAAAGGTAGGGCAAACCGAACGCAGAGACAAAGTCTCCTTTGCTTCTGCCGAAATGCAGCCTATCTTCGCTTCGATTCTTTGGAAGCAAAGTTAAACCAACATCGCGAATAGGGGTTGGCTCAAAAAGCAAGTATACTCGTCATTTCACCTATTTGCTTATAGAATATAAACCGGATCGGAGGGGGTTGGTTCAATATTTTTTACCTTTGCGCTCGGTTTATACCATCGGGTCCTCTATCCGGGGCCTTATTAAAAACAATATGCACTATAACCTATGGAATCGGTTTATACCTATTATAAAGAAAACAGCGAGGCTTACCGGCGACAAGCCGCAACGTTGAAAAAAAGAATTCATCTGATGGGCACGCTTCGCCTGGCGATCGTGGCGGCCCTCCTGCTGAGCTTATGGTTGGGCAGAGCCCAAAACGCATGGGTGCTGGCAGGCATCACTGTGGCCTATGCACTTCCGTTTGCCTTGCTGATGTATTACCATACGAAGCTCTTCCGTCGCAAAAGCTATACCGAAGCGATGATCCGCCTGAACGACGACGAATTGAAAGGCCTGGAATACGATTTCAGCGCCTTCGACGGAGCGGCCGAGAAAATCGATGCGGGCCATCCTTTCAGCCTCGATCTCGACCTGTTCGGCCCCCGCTCCCTTTTCCAATCCGTCAACCGGACAGTCACCTTTTACGGCCGGGAGCAACTGGCTCGTTATTTTCTCTCTCCGCTCAGCCGGAAAGAGGATATTCTCCGCCGCCAGGAAGCTATCCGCTGCCTGGCCTCCCATACCCAACTGCGCCAGCACTTTTACGTAACCGGCCGGCTCCACGCCGAACAAACCGGCGGAGAACTGGGGCGATTGAAAACGCTGGTGGAAGAAAAAAATCATTTCCTGGGAAAAACTTTCTGGAAGATAGCCGTCTGGCTGATTCCGGCCGGATGGGCGGCCGTTGCGCTGGGGCATTTCGCAGGTTGGTTGCCCGGCGCGGCCATGAGTCTTTATTTTCTTTTCAGCCTGCTTGTCGCTTATGCCAAGGAGAGGCAAATCCAAAAGCTTTATTCGTCGGTCAACAAGATAGAAAGACTACTGGCCGGCTATGCCGATCTGATGAAAAGCTTCGAAGGAGATCAGTTTCCCTCGGCCGAACTGACGGAAATCTGCAACCAACTGACCGACGGCAAGCAGACGGCCTCGCATGCCATCAAGCAGTTGTCGCGCTATATCGGCGGTCTCGACCAGCGGTTCAGCCTGGCGGGAATCATCATGAACGTGCTTTACCTGCGCGATACCCGCCACGCCTTACAGTTGGAAGGCTGGAAGGAAAAACATGCCTCCGATATGGAGCGTTGGTTCGACGCCCTGGCCCGGTTCGACGCGCTTTGCTCGCTGGGAGGATTCGCCTTCAATCATCCCGACTATACCTATCCGGAGATGGCCGAAACTTATTTCCGGATGGAAGGCAAAGGGTTGGGCCATCCCTTGCTCGACAGGCGGGTATGCGTGAAAAACGATATTTCCATCAGCCGGCGGGGGTGTTTTCTGATTGTGACGGGGGCGAATATGGCCGGGAAAAGTACCTATCTGCGTACGGTAGGCGTTAATTTCCTGCTGGCGGAAATGGGCGCGCCGGTATGCGCCGATTCGCTTACGATGTATCCGGCCCGGCTGGTCACCAGCTTGCGTACCTCCGACTCGCTGGTTTCCAACGAATCGTATTTCTTTGCCGAGCTCAAGCGGTTGAAGATGATTATCGACCGGTTGGAAAGAGGGGAAGAATTATTTATTATTCTCGACGAAATCCTGAAAGGAACCAATTCCGTGGATAAGCAAAAGGGTTCGTTGGCCTTGGTCAAGCAGTTGGTGGCTTACCGCACGGCGGGGATTATCGCCACCCACGATCTGGTATTGGGCGGCTTAGCTGAAAAATTCCCGGGGCAGGTATATAATTTCCGGTTCGAAGCGGATATTCAAAATGAAGAGCTATCCTTCTCGTATCGTTTGCGGGAAGGAATAGCTCAGAATATGAATGCCTGTTTCCTGATGCAGAAAATGGGCATCGGTCTCTCGGAATAAACCCCGGCTTGCCGGCGGCCTATTTTTTTCCGTACTTGGCTTTGATGCCGGGCAATTCCTGGCGAATCTCGGCAATGCGGCGGGCGTCGCTGGGGTGGGTGCTCATTAATTCGGGCGTAGCCCCGCCGGAACCGGCCGACATTTTTTGCCAGAATCCTACGGCCACGTCGGGATTATACCCGGCTATGGTCATCAATATAAGTCCCATATAATCGGCTTCCGATTCATGCTTGCGCGAGAAGGGCAGCATTACCCCGTATTGCGCGCCTACGCCGTAGACGGTGTTGGCTACTTGCTGCACGGCTGCGCTTTTATTGCTAACGGCCGCCCCCAATAAGGCGGCTCCATATTGGGCCATCAGTTGCTGGCTCATCCGCTCGTTGCTGTGGCGGGCTACGGCGTGCGCCACCTCGTGGCCCAGTACCACCGCCAGATCGTCGTCGGAGGAAATGAGGGGCATCAACCCTTCGTATACTACAATTTTTCCGCCCGGCATGCAGAAAGCGTTTACCTGGGGATCGGCTACGAGATTGAACTCCCAGGCAAAGTTTTCCACCTCGTCGCCCATACCGTTGGCCTTCAGGTAGTTTTCGGTTGCGGCGGCAATCTTCTTGCCTACCCTTACTACCTGGGCCGTTTGTTTCTGGTTGGTCGACTTTTTAGCGGTCTTGATGTAATCGTTGTATTGCGTCAGGCTCGACGAGAGTACATCCTGGTCGGATACCAACAATACTTGTTTACGCCCCGTCAGGGGGACGCTGGAACAGGCTGTCAGAAAGAGCAGCAGAACCAGCCAAGTCGTCATTTTTTTCATACGCGTTCCTTTTTAATCGTTGAATTTCTTGTTTTTTGAAGGCAAAGATAGTGCAAGCCGAGAGCAGAGGCAAACTTGTTTGACTATGCCGAAGCGCAGCCTATCTTCGCGTCTTGACGACAAAGATAGTGCAAACCCGGAGCAGAGGCAAATCTGTACATTTCCGCTCCCGGTTTGCATCGCCTTCTCCGCCTCTCTGTATAACAAACCAGACGCAAAAACCGCCTTAAAAAGAAAAGAAAACCTTTCCCAAAAAATAATGAGGCGAAGATGTATATTTATTCAAATATTGGCCTTATATTTGCCACCGTTTTGCATAAATATACAACATGAGCACAAAAAAGGAACGCCTGGACGCAATCTGCCGGATCATCCGCAAAGAAGCGATCGGGAACCAGGAAGAACTGCTTAACAAATTGAACGATAGCGGATTCTCGGTTACGCAAGCCACTTTGTCGCGCGACATCCGGCAACTGAAAGTAGCCAAAGTGCATACCGCTGACGGCAATTATGTGTACCGGCTGACGGAAGAAACCGGCCCGGCCCGGGCACGCAAGCGGGCGGAAACTCATCCCCAAATCGAATTTTCGCACCATCTGGCCGTTGTGCGTACGCGACCCGGCTACGCGATGGGGATTGCCTCCGATATCGATTCGCATCAGCCCGAAGAAATCCTGGCCACCATCGCCGGCGACGATACGATTCTGGTCATTCCCCGGGAAGGTATTCCCCGCGAAGCCATCATCCGCGCGCTGCAACGTTTCGTTTAAACGAACGGAAAAACAAGCAGCCTAGGAAAAAAACAGATCAATCCTACAGAGAGGCGTAAAACAAAACAGGAAAACTAAGAACAATACATAGAAATGGGACAAGAAACAGAAATTGACGTCATGGTGGCCGACGCTTCGCACGAAGCCTATGTCGATACCATCCTGAAAACAATCGAAACGGCTGCCAAAGTGCGCGGTACCGGCATTGCCAAACGCACGCACGAATACGTAGCGCAGAAAATGAAAGAAGGCAAGGCCATCATCGCCTTGGCCGGCGAGGAATTTGCCGGCTTCACCTACATCGAATCGTGGGGCAACAAACAATACGTGGCCACCTCGGGTTTGATCGTGGTTGAAAAATTCCGCGGCCTGGGCCTGGCCAAACGTATTAAAGACGCTTCCTTTACGCTGGCCCGCCTTCGATGGCCGAAAGCGAAAATTTTCAGCCTTACCTCGGGAGCCGCCGTGATGAAGATGAACACGGCTTTGGGCTATGTGCCGGTTACTTTCAGCGAACTCACCGACGACGAGGCTTTCTGGCGCGGTTGCGAAGGCTGCATCAACCATCATATCCTGGTAGAAAAAGAACGCAAATTCTGTATCTGCACGGCCATGTTGTACGATCCCGAGAAACACAAAGAAGATCATAAATAATAAATACCCTAAAAATAAAATGAAAAAGAAAGTAGTAGTGGCCTTCAGCGGTGGCCTCGACACCTCGTTTACCGTGATGTATCTGGCCAAGGAAAAAGGTTACGACGTATATGCCGCCTGCGCCAACACCGGCGGATTCAGCCCCAAGCAACTCAAGCAAAACGAAGAAAACGCCTATAAGCTGGGCGCGGTGAAGTACGTAACGATCGACGTAACGAAAGAATATTACGAAAAAAGCCTGAAATACATGATCTTCGGCAATGTGCTGCGCAACGGCACCTACCCCGTTTCGGTAAGTTCCGAACGTATTTTCCAGGCATTGGCCATCGCCCGTTATGCAGGCGAAATCGGAGCCGACGCCATCGCCCACGGTTCCACCGGAGCCGGCAACGACCAGATCCGTTTCGATATGACCTTCCTGGTGCTCGCGCCCGGCGTGGAAATCATCACCCTCACCCGCGATATGGCGCTCAGCCGCGAACAGGAAATAGCCTACCTGAAAGAGCATGGTTTCGAGGCAGACTTCACGAAACTGAAATATTCCTACAACGTAGGGCTGTGGGGCACTTCGATTTGCGGAGGCGAAATTCTCGACTCGGCCAAGGGACTGCCCGAAAGCGCCTACTTGAAACAAGTAGAGAAAACGGAAAGCGAGGAATTGCGTATCGAATTCAAGAAGGGCGAAATCCATGCCGTCAACGGAGAAGTGTTTGAAGACAAGATCAAAGCCATCCAGAAGGTGGAAGAAATCGGCGCGGCTTACGGCATCGGCCGCGATATGCACGTGGGCGATACGATCATCGGCATCAAAGGCCGGGTAGGCTTCGAAGCCGCCGCTCCGATGCTGATTATCGGCGCGCACCGCTTCCTGGAAAAATATACGCTGAGCAAATGGCAGCAATACTGGAAAGACCAGGTAGCCAACTGGTACGGCATGTTCCTGCACGAAAGCCAGTATCTCGAACCGGTGATGCGCGACATAGAAGCCATGCTGCAGGAGTCGCAGCGGAACGTAAACGGTACGGCTATCCTGGAATTGCGGCCTCTGTCCTTCTCGACGGTGGGCGTCGATTCGAAAGACGATTTGGTGAAAACGAAGTTCGGCGAATACGGCGAAATGCAAAAGGGCTGGACGGCCGAAGACGCCAAAGGCTTTATCAAAGTAATGTCGACGCCGCTCAGGGTATATTATACGAACCATAAGGACGAAGAAGTATGATTAAAATCGGAATTATAGGGGGCGCCGGATACACGGCCGGCGAATTGATCCGTTTGCTGCTGAACCACCCGGATGCCGAAATTGTCTTTGTGAACAGTACGAGCAACGCGGGCAACCTGCTCACCGAGGTACACAGCGGCTTGTACGGCGAGACCAACCTGCGCTTCACGGGTGAACTTCCGCTCGATAGCATCGATTTGCTTTTCTTCTGTACGGCCCACGGCGATACGAAGAAGTTCCTGGAAAGCCATACGGTGCCGGAAAACGTGAAGATCATCGATCTGAGCATGGATTACCGCATCGAAGGCCCCGACCACGATTTCGTGTACGGTTTGCCGGAACTGAACCGCCGCCGGATTTGCAGCGCGCGGCATATCGCCAATCCGGGATGTTTCGCCACCTGTATCCAGCTCGGCGTATTGCCGCTGGCCAAACATCTGATGCTGAATTCCGATTTGCATGTAAACGCCATTACGGGTTCCACCGGGGCCGGCGTGAAGCCTTCGGCTACTTCGCACTTCAGTTGGCGCAACGACAATATTTCTATTTACAAGCCGTTCACCCACCAGCATCTATTCGAAATCAACCAGAGTTTGAGCCAGTTGCAGAACAGCTTCCAAAGCCGGATCAATTTTATTCCCGTTCGGGGAAATTTCTCGCGGGGTATTTTTGCCACGACGTATATCGACTGCAAAATCGAATTATCGGAAATCCGCCGGATTTATGAAGAATACTACGACGATCATTCGTTCACCTTCATAACCGACAAGAATCCGGATTTGAAGCAAGTAGTCAATACCAACAAATGCCTTCTTCATTTACAGAAGCACGACGACAAATTGCTGATCGTTTCGATGATCGACAATCTGCTGAAAGGAGCGAGCGGGCAGGCGGTGCATAATATGAACCTCTTGTTCAATCTGGAAGAAACGGTAGGCCTTCATCTGAAGCCTTCCGCTTTCTAAAACGACCGGCCGGCCCGGCAAACAGAATGTCTAACGAATAAAATCCGGCGACTGCCGGTTTCTGATACGTATGAAATTATTTGATGTATACCCCCGGTTCGATATTGAGATCGTGAAGGGGAAAGGTTGCCAGGTATGGGATGCCGAAGGCAAAGAATATCTCGATCTGTACGGCGGCCATGCCGTTATTTCGGTGGGACACAGCCATCCCGATTATGTAGCGGCCCTGACGGCCCAACTAAACAAACTCGGCTTCTATTCCAACGCCGTTATCAACAACCTTCAGCAGGTATTGGCCGATAAATTGGGCAAAGCCTCGGGATACGACGACTATGCGCTTTTCCTGGTGAATTCCGGGGCCGAGGCCAACGAAAATGCATTGAAACTGGCTTCTTTCCATAACGGCAGGAAGCGGGTGATCGCTTTCAAGCATGCTTTCCACGGCCGCACTTCCGCCGCCGTGCGGGTGACCGACAATCCCAAGATCGTAGCGCCCGTCAACGAAGGTCTCGACGTGACTTATCTGCCGCTCAACGACGCGGCTGCCGTCGAAGCCGAGTTGGCCAAAGGGGGCGTTTCGTCGGTGATTATCGAAGGGATTCAGGGCGTGGGCGGCATTCAAATGCCTTCCGACGCGTTTATGCAGGAGCTCCGGGAGTTATGTACGAAATACGGGGCTTGCCTTATCCTGGACGAAATTCAGTCGGGTTACGGCCGGAGCGGGAAGTTTTTCGCTCATCAGTATGCCGGTATCCGCCCCGATTTGATTACGGTGGCCAAAGGCATCGGCAACGGGTTTCCGGTAGGGGCCTTGTTGATCAGCCCGGAATTCAAGCCGGTATACGGCATGCTGGGCACTACCTTCGGCGGCAACCATCTGGCTTGTGCGGCGGCTATTGCCGTATTGGACATTATGGAAAAAGAAAATCTGGTGACCAACGCGGCCGAAGTGGGCAACTACCTGATCGAAGAGTTGAACAAACTGCCGGGGATTAAAGAAGTGCGCGGGCGCGGGCTGATGATCGGCATCGAGTTCGAACAATCTATCAAAGAGATACGACACAGCTTACTATTCGACTATAAAGTGTTTACCGGAGTAGCGGGCACGCAAACGATCCGGCTGTTGCCGCCGCTTTGCCTTACCCGGAGCCAGGCCGAAGACTTTATGGGACGGCTGAAAAAAACGTTGCCGGCTTCCTAGTTTTTCCCGGCAGCGGGCTGCGGCCGTTAGCATACGGCGAGCTTGCTCGTTTCGACGGGCTGACGCTATAAGAATAAGAAAGGAGCGCCTTGCAACAACACGACCCTCCGAACAGAACAATCATATGAAGGCTGTTGCAACCGGCAATCTTTTTTACTTAACCGATAATCCCCTTATTCTTCCCTGCATCTTTGCGTAAAAGAAAGGAGAATAAGGGGATTATTGCATTCATGCCTAAGGCTGGCTGCCCTACTTTTTTAGTTGCAGACGAGTTGCCGGGGAGAATGGCAGGCCTCTTTCCCTGCCTGTTCGCTGCCCCTATTCAACTAGTTTGCCGAGAGCAGGCAGATTCCGCTTGCGGTAGGGCGGGGAGTCTTTTTATGGTAGCCGTTAAATCAACGCCAGCCGGTCGGCAAAAGCCGTACACCGGTTGCGGGCGTCGAAAACAGCCGCTCCTTTTTCGGCTTCCCTGCGGAAATAACCCGCTAATTCGCCCACGGTATAGGTATGGTCGGGATGATACAATTCGAAATCCGGAGGCAGATTAAGCCGCACGGTTTCCGAGGCCTCGTGCTTTTTAAGCCCTTCCAAGATGTAGCAGGCATAATCGTACCGGGTATAGGGATCGTCTTCCATAAACCAGGGGAGCGATTTTTCGAAATAAGACCATCCCTTTTCCGGGCGGGCATGCAGCAAATAACTGATCAACATGCCGGCCGGGCTTACCAGGTTTTCATCGTTCGCTAGTTCCTGCATCTCGGCATCCGCCCGGTCGCCGAGCTCGGCCGCCAACTCTGTTTTTTCCGCTTTCGCGGCATAATAAGCCAGGGCGCAGAAGGTACGGGCCGGCACATGGGTACAGGCTATCTGACGGCTTACTAAAGGTTGCGCCCGCCGGTAAGCCTCATCGAAACGGCCGGTCATCAGGTAATAATCCAGCTCGTTGTCGAGCGTGCAGGCCGGACAACTGCCCATCGCGTCGTCGGGGGCGGCATTCCGCAGGTCGAGATAGCGTTTGGCTTCTTCGAAGCGGTTCAGAATCAGATTTTCTTCATACAAGCGGTCGTAGTAAGGACGCAACCCGTAGCCGTTGCGTTGAAGGCGGTTTTTGAAATCGTCGAGAATGGCCTCGATCTGTTCCATCGACACCCGGGGGTTGTTGAACATTTCCCCCAGAATCCATTTGTATTGCCATAGAAAATCGTTTTCGTCGAACCAGTCGGGATGGTTTTCGTAAGCATTTACCAGCCAGGAAAATTCATTTACCAGGTCGGTACTGTCGGCCACGTAATAACACTCGCGTATCAATTGCAGACGCACGTCGTATCCCCATTCCACATCGTCGTTGGCATCGGCAATGGCGGCCGCTTGTTTCATCAGACGGATTTTATCTTTCGGCGTCAGGCTTTTATTGTCTTCTGCCTGAAACAGCAATTTTTGTATTTCCAGCGTATATTTCATATCGGGTTCCTTCCCGGAAGGTCTGTTTTGGGGGTTCTTATTTCGATTCAGTTTTTGCGGATAAATCCCAGCACGTCTTCCATTCCCATAATAATCAAGCGATATAGAGATTCGTTGAACAGATTCATCTCCTCGTCGTTCACCGGATATTTGCCCAGCAGAAGCGATTGTACATAGAAAATGGAAAGCACGGCTTCGAACACTACGGTGCCTTTCATATCCGCCAGCAGTTGCACCAGCTCGTTGTCCATATTCAAACAAAGCGTGGGCTCGGTTTGCACCTTGGGCGTAAAGGCTCCGAGCACGGCAGAAAGCGGGTTGGCAGCATTCATCTCTCGTTTGGCCGGCGTCTTCTCGCCGGCCACGAAAATAACAGGGGTATCCGAGGGAGTAAAATGTTTGAGTTTGCAGCTACACCCGAAACGTTTCAGCAGCTCGTTGCACCGGGTTTCGAATGATCGGTATGCCGACTCATCGTCGGCAGAGACGTCGGTAAAGGTTTCCAGGATGCGGGCCGGGGAAATTTCCTGCAAGGTTAGGTCGGGATACATCCGGGCGGCTTTTTTCAGCAACGACTCGTCGAAGGTATAGGCGGCGTTGATCACCAGCAAGCCTTGGGAGAAAGCGATGCGGCGTACCTGCTTGAAGTCGTCGAGATTGGGCGTATAATAAACCGTCTGGCTGTGGCGCCGGATGGCTTCGAAACTGCGGATGCCTTTATTGGTCTCGAAAGGAAGGGTGTCCATAAAAAGAGTGAACATTTCCTTGTCTTCGGCGGCAATGGCTTTGATATGGAGATAATGAATATCGAGTATGCGATGAAACAGGGCGCGATCGGTATCCATCAAATAGCGAAGATGGCGTTTGACGGCTTCTCCTATCTCTTCCCGGGCCTTGCGCAATTCTTCATTATTCACCAACGATTCGCGGGAAGCGGTGGAAGAGAGCGTTTCTACGTTCAGCACGCATTTCACAAAAAAGGCCCAGGGAGGCAATAAATTTCCGTCCTCTTCGCCCAGCAGCATTCGTTTCAGATAAATACGATGCGACAGGCGGCCGGAAAACTGGGTTTTGAAAGGCAGAATATACATCGTTCCCCGGATGCCTCCCGCCTGGGTCTGCACCGGAAAAGCGTCCAGGAAAGAAGATTGGAAAGTGGTGCGGCCGTAAGCCAGCAATGCTTCTTTCGAAGCGGATGCGTCGAGCCAGACAGGCGAAAGGTTGTTAATCTGCTCCTGCTTCTCTCCCATTTCCAGATAAATGGGATAGGGCAAGACATTGCCGTAAAATTCCAGGTTCCGGCGAAACGTCTCGTATTCGAACAAATGCCGCCATTCGGGTTTGGGCGTCAGAAGCACGCGGGTTCCGATCGGCCGTTCTTCCTCCAGCCGGATGGTTTCGTAGGTTCCGTCGGCGCGGCCGCACCAGCGCAAGGCCTCGCGGCTCATGGCCGAACGGGTTTCGAACACGATTTCGTTGCTCACCACAAAACAGGATAACAAACCGATACCGAACCGCCCGATAAAGTCTTTCGAATCCAATTCGCCCCGCTTCGAGCTTTCGCCGATCACGGTCAATACCTGGTGTATTTCTTCTTCTTTCAATCCGATGCCGTTGTCCTCGAATACCATCGAGCCGTCGTCCGACAAGCGCACGCGGATACAGCCCCTGTGCGACTCGTCGAGGCTGCGGAAAGCCGTAACGGCGTCGATGCCGTTCTGTAGCAATTCGCGCACAAAGGTATTGGGATTGCTGTAAATATGCTCGGAGAGCAAGGCGATCATTCCTTTCAGGTTGACCTGAAATACATGTTGATTAGTTTCCATCACGCGTTTTTCCATTATTCATCTTTATCTAATCCTCTACTTGCGACGGCGTCGACCGGTTATTTTCAGGGCTTGCTCATGGCCGTTATCGGCTGCTTTTTCAAACCATTCCATAGCCATGTCCTCGTTTTCTTCCACTCCTTTGCCTACCAGGTAACAATTTCCCAAATCGAATTGAGCGTTTTTCAAATCGGCTTCGGCGGCCCGGCGGAGCCAACGTATTCCTTCCTCCAGATCGGCCGCGCAACCCTCGCCGGCCAGCAACATCTTGCCTTTATAATAGGCTGCGCCGAGATGTTCCTGAGCCGCCCCGTCCGAGAACCAACGATACGCCTCGCCGAAGTTTTCTTTCACGCCCGTGGCAAAGTAATAACAGCACGCCACATGATACATGGCGCGGATATAGCCGTCTTCCGCGCCTTTCAGGTAGTATTTGAAAGCTTCTCCTTCGTTTACCTCCACGCCGTAGCCATATTCCAGGCAAAGCCCCAGGCCTTCGTTTACGCATCCTTGGCGAGCCGCTTGTTCGTAATACGCATAGGCCTTGGCCTGTTCTCCTCTGTCGGCATAATCGTACAGGTAATAATCGCCCAGTTCCAACATAGCCTCCGGATATTCGGCGGCGGCAGCCTTTTCAAACCACTCCAGGGCCCGGGCGTAATCCGCCGCTACCGTATCCAGCCCGTAGGCATAATAACAACCTAATTTATAGGCGGCGTACGCCAGGCCTTGCCCGGCCGATTGCTGCATATAGCCGAGCGCCTTGGTCGCATCCGGCTCTACGCCGTAACCCGTTTCATACGAAAGCCCCAGTTCGGCCAACGCCTTGGCATGGCCTTCGCCGGCCGCCCGGGTAAAAGCGGCTACGGCTTCGTCGGGATTCTCGTCGGTACCGATAGCATATTTATAGCAACGACCCAATAAATAGGCGGCATGGGCATATCCCGTTTCGGCAGCCTGGCGAATCCAACGGAAAGTTTCCGATGGATTTTCCGCAACTCCGTTTCCTTCTTCATACATAAGAGCCAGCTCCACCATGCAATACGACGATCCCGAGGCCGCCCCTTTTTCGTACCATTCCTTAGCTTTGGCGGTATCGATTTCACAGCCTGTCCCCGTCAGCCGATAGCGGCCGGCATACTCTATCGCATACATCTCTCCTCCTTCAGCCGCCTGCTCGAACCAGGCGAGGGCCTGAGCATAATCGGGCGTTCCCTCGGCGTTCATTTCGCCGGCGTCGTACAAGCAACCGATCCGGTAAGCCGCATTCTCCGAGCCGAGTTTTACGGCCCGTTGCAACAAGTCTATCGTAACGGAAAGGTCTTTTTCCACCTTTTCTCCTTCCTGGTAAAGATAAGCTTTCAGCAAATAAGCGTCTACATACTCCAGGTCGATGGCGGCATCCAGATAAGCCAAGCCTTTGGCCTGATCTTTGTATGCCTCGTTGAACAGGGAAAGATAGCCCAATTGATAGAAGGCATATCCTTCGTTATACTCCGCACCCTTATGAAGCCAATACCAAGCTTTGGTTTCATCCTGCCAAGGTTCGCCCGATTCGAAATAAATCGAAAACAGGCCGGGCAGCACATCCGGCCGGCCGAAACGAAATGCCTTTTCCAACCATTTCAAGCCGGTTTCGGGATCAGCATCGGCCACCTTTTTACCGTACAGCAAATAGCCGAGCCGCATCATGGAAAACCCGGAAGGGATCAGGCCTATCACTTCCCGATAGCCGGCAGCCGCCTCTTCCGGCCGCTCCGAAAGCTCGTCATAAAAAGCTTTCACCTCGGCTACCAGTCTCCGGATAAACGGATCGGCATGCCCGGCAGCGTACGGAGCCAGCAGAGCTTCCACGTCTTCCGGCCGGTTTTCATTCAAAGCGATATAGCTTCTGTATACCGCTACACGCGCCTTTCCCCTTTCCGACACCGCGCTATCCATCAACGCATTTCCCCTTTCCTTATCGGCCGGTCCGCATAGCCCGAAGTAAAGATAGTAGCCTAAAATCGTACGGGCGGTTTCGCTGCCCCGGTCGACGGCTTCCTGCAAATAAGCCAGTGTACGGGCCCGGTCGGTATATCCCCTGCGAGGGGCGAAATATTGCAAGCCTTTCTCAATCAAAGCATCGGGCGAGCGGAGGGCGAGCTTATCGAAAAGAATATGTATTTTTTGCCAGTACCAGGCATAATCGGCCTCATCGAGATCGAAAATGGCATGGCAGTCGAATCCCTTGAAAATCCATTCGAAGAAATCCTGTACCGCCTCCGCAGGGCAACCGGCATCGACAGCCCGTTCGCAAAGGGCCAGCGCTTCGAACCAACGGTCGGGTTGCATCAACACTTCCGGATCGTCGAACCGGGAAAAGCAAGTTTCCGGGTTACTTCCTTCTGCCTGTAAACGGGCGGACAGAGTTTCGTAAAAAGCCGGCAACGGCCCGGCAAGAGACAATCGGCTAAAAGTGGGTTCTACCATCATAAGGTTTGCATATTACAAATAAGTATTATAGGCCTATACCAACGGTTATCCGCTAAGCAGCATGCCTTTGCGGAAAGCCCGAATTGCGGCGAAGAGCCGGCCGGCGACGAATTGCCGTAGCTTCCGCCTCCCCGTCATTCCGGTTTGCCTGCCGCAAACTTACGCAAAATACTTTACCCGGCCTATGGCGGCCGCCGAAGAATCGCTTCCTCTCATTCGAAATCGCCCTTTATTGCCGGAACCAAAATAATCGCTACATTTGTGTGCAACAAAATAGGTATTAAAAACTGTAGGGAATGATAGACCAACCGACCATCGACCGAATATTGGATGCGGCCAACATTGTAGACGTCGTATCCGAATTCGTCACCTTGCGCAAGCGAGGGGTGAACTACGTAGGGTTATGCCCGTTCCATGCAGACAAATCGCCCTCGTTTTACGTCTCTCCCTCCAAAAACATCTGCAAATGTTTCGCTTGCGGCGAAGGAGGAACTTCCGTGCATTTCATTATGAAGCACGAGCAACTGAGCTATTTCGACGCGCTGCGTTTCCTGGCTAAAAAATACAACATCGAAATTCAGGAACGCGAACTGACCGAAAGAGAAAAACAGGTACGCAACGACCGGGAAAGCATGCTGATCGTGAACAGTTGGGCGCAACAATACTTTTCCACCCTTCTGCACGAGCATATCGAAGGCAAATCGGTGGGATTGCGTTATTTCGCCGAACGAGGGCTGCGGGAAGAAGTAATCCGCAAATTCCAGCTCGGTTACAGCCTCGACCAGCGCGACGCGCTCTATAAGTCGGCCACGAAAAGCGGCTATAAAAAAGAGTTTCTGGAAAAAACAGGGCTTGTCATTATCTACGATAACGGCAACGTAAACGACCGGTTCCGAGGCCGTGTGATTTTCCCGGTGCATACCCTGAGCGGTAAAGTGGTGGCCTTCGGAGGGCGCATCTTGAAAAAAGACGAGAAAACCGCCAAATACGTAAACTCTCCGGAAAGCGAAATTTACCATAAAAGCAACGAGCTATACGGCATTTACTTCGCCAAGCAAGCCATCGTCAAGCAAGATCGCTGCTTTCTGGTAGAAGGATATATGGATGTGATCGGCATGCACCAGGCCGGCATGGAAAACGTCGTCGCCTCGTCGGGCACCGCCCTCACGCAGGGACAAATCCGGCTGATTCACCGCTTCACCAACAATATCACCGTACTCTACGACGGCGACGCGGCGGGAATTAAAGCCGCCCTGCGAGGAATCGACATGCTGCTGGAAGAAGGGATGAATATCAAAGTCGTGCTGTTGCCCGACGGAGAAGACCCCGATTCGTTTGCCCGATCGCATAGCGCAAGCGAATTCGCCGCCTTTATCCGGGAAAACGAAACCGATTTCATCCGTTTCAAAACCAACTTGTTGCTTGCCGATGCCGGGGGCGACCCGATCAAACGCTCGGCCCTGATTACCGACATCATCCGCACCGTAGCCATAATCCCCGATAATATCGCCCGTTCGGTCTACATCCGCGAATGCAGCGCCACGATGGAAATCGACGAGAAAGTGCTGCTGGACGAAGTAAACAAAATCCGGCTGAAAAAAGAGGAAAGCCGGACGACTTCTACCTCGAAAACCGGACGCGCGGCAGGAAGACCAACTTCTCCAGCCAAGTTGCCGGATTATCCGGATTTCCCGGCCTACCAGCCTTATCCCGGCGAAACGAACTATTCCTCCGTACCCGTTCAGTCTTCATCGGAAACCCAACCTCCCAACTACCCGGCGCCTCTTCCGGAACCGGACTCCGTTCCGGCCGGCGATACCGAAAGCCCTCCGCCGGCCCCTCCTGTCGGGTTTCCGCCGGAATCTTACGGCACGGGCTTTCCGCCCGGCGGACAGACAGGCGGAAACGAGGCAAACGGAAATTTTCTCGGAGCAAACCCTACCGCTACGGCCGGCTCCGCTTACCAAACGGCAGCTTCTCCCTCGGCATTGATGCAAGCCATGCAAAAACGTTCGCCGTACGAACCCTACGAACTGGCGTTATTGCGGTATATCGTCCGCTACGGCGAACGGGTATTGTATGATTATATGGAAGAAGAAACCGGCGATCACGTCGTCTGGCGGGTGGCCGACTATATTCAGAGCGAACTGGCACGCGACGAGCTGACTTTTTATACGCCGGCATTCCGGACGATGTTGGAAGAAGGAGCCGCCCAGTGCGGCCGGGAAGGATTCGTAGCCAGCCGCTACTTCCTCTCGCATCCCGACGCGAATATCAGCCGGCTGGCCGCCAACCTGATCAGCGACAAATACCAGTTGAGCAAATACCATACTAAGTTCCGCGAACTCGAGCAAGAAGAAGACCGGCTGGACCATTTGGTTTTGCGCGATCTTTATGCCTTGAAAGATGCTTATATCCTGCAAAAAATCAAGGAAGTACAATTAAAGATAAAAGAAGCTCAGGGAGGAGGCAAACTGGAAGACGCCCTGGAACAAATGAAACAGTTGACGCGGTTGAACGAGATAAAAAACATCCTCAGCAAGGAGCTGGGCGAACGCATCGTATTAAAAATGTAAACTTAAAAGGCCTATGTATTTTTTGGAAACGGAAAATGTCGTCAAACAATATGCCGGGCACCGGGCCCTCGACGGCGTAAGTATCCAAGTACCCCAGGGACAGATATTCGGGCTTCTCGGCCCCAACGGAGCCGGCAAGACGACCTTGATCCGTATTATCAACCGGATTACGGCCCCCGACAGCGGTCAGGTTTGGTTCAACGGCCGGCTTTCCCGCCCGGAAGACGTAGCCTGCATCGGTTATCTGCCCGAGGAACGAGGCTTGTATAAGAAAATGAAGGTAGGCGAACAAGCCATCTACCTCTCCCAGCTAAAAGGGCTTTCCTATGCCGACGCCCAAAAGCGAATCATCCGCTGGTTCGAGAAATTCGATATTATGCCGTGGTGGAATCGCAAGGTAGAAGAACTATCGAAGGGCATGCAGCAAAAAGTACAGTTTATCATTACCGTGGTTCACGAACCGGCGCTTTTAATCTTCGACGAACCTTTCAGCGGTTTCGATCCGATCAACGCCGAGCGTCTCAAACAAGAGATAATGGAACTAAAAGCCGCCGGACACACCATTATATTCTCTACCCATCAGATGGCCTCGGTAGAGGAAATATGCGACGACATCGCTTTGATCGACCGTGCGCGGGTAGTACTTTCCGGCC
Source organism: Tannerellaceae bacterium (assembly GCA_048465615.1). Lineage (GTDB taxonomy): Bacteria > Bacteroidota > Bacteroidia > Bacteroidales > Tannerellaceae > Parabacteroides. Next base: position 3,277 of record DBFWLD010000042.1, on the reverse strand, counting down.
ATGTAGCCGAAGTAAGAAACCGGTTTAAAAGCGACACCTTTACCATTCGGGTACGCCGGGGCGAGCAGTCTTCCATGCCGGCTGTCACCGATAAGCAACCGCACATCCTGGTCGACAAGCAGCTACGCCCGGCCGGATCTCCGGCACAAACGCCCTTCCATCCCGGCCAGGATGCGGAAAGCGAACTATATACCTTACTCGGAGAAAAACATCTCCCCGGCATCCTCGAACTTCACCTGAAAAAGAAAGCATCCGTCTCCAACGCCGACCTCATCGTAAGCCTGGCCCGGCGCTACGATTTGCTTTCATTTGCCGAAGAACTGCCTTCTATGAACGATATATTCATCCGGACCGTTTCGGCGGCCGACAAATCAGGATCGCATGAATAAAACAGCACTTATCATCAAACGGGAATACCAACGCAGGGTACAAAAAAAATCGTTTCTCCTGCTCACCTTCCTTACGCCTTTCCTCTTTGCGGCTCTTATTTTCGTACCGCTCTGGTTGTCCGGATTTAAGGGCGACGAAATACGGCAGGTAGCCGTAATCGATGCGACCGGCAAATATGCTCCCTTGTTGGAAGACACCGAGAACTATCGTTTTATCCGAAGCGAGACAAACCTGGAGGAATACCGGAAAAATCCGGACAAAGAAATCTTCGCCATCCTTCAAATCACCGACAATTTGCTGCACAATCCCGGAGCAGCCGCTCTGTTTTCGGAAAAGCAAGTACCCGGCGAACTGATCCGGCTGATCAATCAGACCTTATCGAAACAAATGGAAAGCGATAAAATGGCCTCCTTCCAGATTCCGAACCTGGAAGAGATCATCCGGGAAAGCCGGGTAAACTATCAGATTCAAACCATCAAATGGAATAACGACGGAAGCGAGCAACTATCATCCGCCGAAATCGCCTCGATGACGGGGTTGATCTTTACAATGATTATTTATTTGTTTATTCTGTTTTACGGCGCCATGGTGATGCAAGGCGTGATGGAAGAAAAAACCAACCGGATCGTTGAAATAATCATTTCATCGGTTAAACCCTTCCAACTGATGATGGGAAAAATCATCGGTATCGGTTGCGTCGGATTAACCCAGGTCTTTATATGGGGCGTGATGACGCTCGCTCTCCTGAGCTCAGGTTCATTGCTGCTGGGCGCCGACGCGACCACCGAAACGCTACAAGCGGCCGTAGGCAACGACGCGGCTCTGGCAATGGGAAATTCCCCCGCCAGGATGGCTTCCCTTACCGATCTGCTGGGAGGCATTAACCTATCGGAAATAACCGGAATGTTTCTTCTTTATTTCATCGGCGGGTATCTATTATACGCTTCGGTGTTTGCGGCCATCGGTTCGGCAGTCGACAATCAGGAAGACACGCAACAGTTTGTACTGCCGGTTTCTCTGTTTATGGTATTTGCGCTTTATACCGGCATTTACAGTCTGGAAAATCCGGACGGCCCCTTGGCCTTCTGGTGTTCGATTATCCCTTTTACTTCGCCTATCGTAATGATGATACGGTTGCCGTTCGACGTTCCGGTGTGGGAGAAATTGCTTTCCATCGTCCTTCTATATGTTTCGGCCGTAGCAATCGTATGGGTGTCGGGAAAAATATACCGCACGGGAATTTTAATGTACGGGAAAAAAAGTAGTTTGAAAGAGATGTGGAAATGGATACGGTATCACTCCTGAACAAAGAAACCTGAAACACTTTCGGGCCGGCAACCTTCTATTCTTATCGAAAAGGAACCGCGCCTAAGCAACCGCTTTCCCAGCCATGCCGGTAAACTTCGAAGAGGCTGAACTTTAGGTAAAAGTCAGCCTCTTCGAGATGAATATATATTGCTTATTTTTTTCGGAATCCCAATTTATTCTTTGGCTCCCAGATACTTCCAAACACCCGCACTTATAGCTGCCCCCAGAAAGGGAGCTACGATAAACAACCATACTTGCGAGAGGGCTTCTCCGCCTTGGAACAAAGCCGGAGCGATGCTACGCGCCGGATTCACGGAAGTTCCGGTAACGGGAATACAGACAATATGTACCAATACCAAAGTTAAACCGATAGCTAAGCCTGCCAAGGTTCCCGCTCCTTTCCGGGGATCGGTAGAACCCAATACCACGAGCACGAAAATAAAAGTGAATACAAGTTCCGCAATAAACGCCTGCATCATTTCCCCCTGTTCAAACCCGTTCGCACCGGTTGCCGTAGGGCCCTCATGCGCGCCGGTAGAGACTAAGGCGTAAAGGATAGCCGATCCGACAAGGGCACCGACCACTTGGAAAAGCATGTACATGCCGGCGTCTTTTGCGTTCATGCGCCCCGTTAAAAACACTCCCAGCGTGATAGCCGGATTAATATGGCATCCCGAAATGCCTCCGATGGTATAAGCCATCGCCACCACGGAAAGGCCAAAAGCCAAAGCCACGCCTACGGTTCCTACTCCGGCTCCTACTACGCCGGTTACGCTTCCGGCAAAAACCGCACTCCCACAACCCATCAGAACAAGCACCATTGTTCCGATTAATTCTGCCATGTATTTTTTCATATATGTAAATATAAGTTAGTTGTTTTTACAAACTTATACAATACATCCCAAAAAAACAAGCCAATTAAAAGAAAACACAAAAAAAGGAGTCGGTTCACCTAAGAACCAACTCCTTCTCGATTGCTAAAAAAACGGCGGTTACCTACTCTCCCACTGTTACGCAGTACCATCGGCGTGACGAGGCTTAACTTCTCTGTTCGGAATGGGAAGAGGTGGATCCCTCGTGCTATAACCACCTTAATATCGTTTTTAAGATGTTTGACCGGACAAATCAAGAGAAAGTAATCGGTAGCGCATTAATCCTCCCCTTGCAGAAAGAACGCTGCCAATATAGCAACCCTTTTAAAAACCAGAAAGTCTCGGGCGATTAGTACTACTCGGCTTCGACATTACTGCCCTTACACCTGTAGCCTATCAACATCGTCGTCTACAATGACCCTTGAAGGGAGATCTTATCTTGAGGCTGGCTTCGTACTTAGATGCTTTCAGCACTTATCCAATCCAGACTTAGATACCCGGCGGTGCTCCTGGCGGAACAACCGGTAAACCAGTGGTCTGTCCAACACGGTCCTCTCGTACTAGTGTCAGAGCCTCTCAAATCTCCTGCGCCCACGATAGATAGAGACCGAACTGTCTCACGACGTTCTGAACCCAGCTCGCGTGCCACTTTAATGGGCGAACAGCCCAACCCTTGGGACCTTCTCCAGCCCCAGGATGTGACGAGC
>DBFWLD010000041.1:0-46405 GCA_048465615.1 Tannerellaceae bacterium | reverse complement strand
AGCACATAAAAAACAAGTAATACACAGTAAATCAGTGAAATAAAACCGTAATAACATCTTAATTCCTTTGTTAATTAAGATACTATTATTATAGAAAGATGTGTAGAAAGAGTAGCTCAAGAGGGGGAAGGGGGTGTGCAACACCGTAACAAATTGAACAACAACCAACTCCCCCACCTCTCAACAAAACAACCTCCCGTCTATTAAAAAAAGTGAAGTACGCCCCAAAAGTTTTGTCTCTAACTTTTGGAGCGCACTTCAAAGCAACTTTCGCCGTCCCGCTCTCCTTCCTAATCCAGCAAGCGAATCTGCAAGACATACCCCAAGCTTCTTATAGCCGCAAAAAGCCGGGTATGAGAAGACTTGGATTTTACATTTACCTTATAATTAATCACCGTATTGTCTTTATCGTAATTATGCTCATAGGAAATGCTGGTAATAAATATGTTATTATCTTCCAGTATCTTCCGGATCGCATCCCCGTCAGGCGTCGACGTAGAGCAAGCCACCGTCAGAATCTTGTTGACCCCGTTCAGATACATCCGTTTCTCCAACCGCTCGAGCGAGATCAACACAAAAAGCGTACATAGCGTCGTGATGCCGGCCGTAAGATACATCCCCGCTCCTACGCAAAGGCCGATCACGGCCATTACCCAGATACAGGCCGCCGTAGTCAGCCCCCGCACGCTGCCGTGGCTTTGGATAATCGCCCCGGCGCCCAGAAAACCGATACCGGTAAGCACCTGGGCGGCAATCCGGCCCGGGTCGCCATTGAGGAAGTCGGGATACGTCTGCGGAATCCAGATAGATACCAGCATGGCCGCCGTCGATCCCATGCAGATCAGGGTAAAGGTGCGCATCCCAGCATCGCGCCGCCGGAACTGGCGTTCCACGCCTATTACGGCACCCAGTAAAAAACTGATAGCCAACCTGACGGCTACCGTCGACGGGCTTATTTGAGTACTTGCCAGTATTTCTTGCAGATCTTGCCACATAGTTGCCAACCGTTTGATAAAGGCAAATATATCGAATTTATCTATCAGGCCCTTGGTTTGAATAGCATAAAAAAACGGCGGAAATTCGTATATTTACACCACAAAAACAAACCGGGAAGTACTTAGGCGCAGACAGGACGAGCCGCCTCCAAACCGGATACCCTGTCTGATAAGGCTCCTCTTTACGCACCTCCGGTTTCCTGCCGGGCGAAGGTTGCTCTCTTTGAAAAGTCGGATTATAAACACTTAAAAGCACATAAATTGAAAATTATCACGTATAACGTAAACGGCCTCCGGGCTGCCGTCGGCAAAGGATTGGCCGATTGGCTGGCTAATATGCAACCCGATGTATGTTGCATCCAGGAAACGAAACTGCAACCGGAGCAATTCCCCGCCTCGGTATTCGAAGCGTTGGGCTACCGATGCTACCTGCATAGCGCCCGCAAAAAGGGATATAGCGGAGTGGCTATCCTCGCCAAACAGCAACCCGACCATGTGGAATACGGGATGGGAATCGAAAAATATGATCAGGAAGGCCGGTTCCTCCGGGCCGATTTCGGGCCTCTGTCGGTGGTGAGCGTCTACCATCCCTCGGGCACCAGCGGAGAGGAAAGGCAAGGTTTTAAAATGGAATGGCTCGAAGACTTCCAGGCCTATGTAACCACCCTCCGGCAGTCGCGCCCGGGTTTGGTTTTATGCGGAGACTACAATATTTGCCATGAACCGATCGATATTCACGACCCGGTACGGAACGCCAAAAACAGCGGTTTTCTGCCCGAGGAAAGGGAGTGGATGACGCGCTTCCTCTCGGCCGGATTTACCGATACCTTCCGTTTCCTTCACCCCGAACGACAGGAATATACCTGGTGGAGCTATCGCTTCAACGCCCGGGCCAACAACAAAGGGTGGCGCATCGATTATTGCATGGTCGACGACGGGTTGCGGCCCAAGGTGCGGGAAGCGTATATCCTTCCCGACGCACTGCATTCCGACCATTGCCCGGCCGCGCTGGTGCTCGACGACTGAAGCGTCGGCGGGCAAACTGCTTCTCCTCTGCCTTTTTTGACTCAGCGGAACCGAGACGTATCTACCTGTTTGACCGGCTTGGCTTTGTATCCGCCCCATCGGTAAGCAAAGGAGAGCAACAGGCTGCGCGAATAATTATTGGAATGTATATCCATGTTTTGTCCTTGGTTGCGTAAAGTTACGTCGATGTTTCCCTCCATCGAATTGAAAATATCGTTGGCTTTGAGTTGCAGGCTTGCTTTTCCGCCGGCAAAATCCCAGCGCAATCCGGCATGTACAGCCCATACCTTGCTTAATGTGTAACTTCCCTGTATCGAAGGGCTTAGATAGAGTCCCGTCAGTTGCATGCGAAGCGCCGGCCGGGTAGAAAGCGTAAGTGTATTTTCAAGCATGCCCAAGCCTATCCATTTGCTGTGGTCGAACGAAATATCGAAAAAAGGATCGCATTTGGCCCGCCGATGTTCTGCCTGCAAAGTAAGACGGCTATCCAACCGGTTGCCGATCCGTAGCGGTATGATGGCCGTGGCCGAAATACTTTGCTGATAGTCCCAGTTGAGGGTTTTATAAATCAACGCCAAGCGTTCGGGGCTTTGATAGGCTAATTGCCGGAATAGATCGGGTTCGTAATCGTAAGAGAGATTGAAGATGTATTTATTTCGGAATATATAGTTCATACTGACCGAATAGTCGGCCGAAGGCTTGAGCAGAGGATTGCCTTGTATCTCTTCGTAGCCGCTCAGGTACCCTGTACTTTCACTTAAATCCCAATAAGCCGGATATGCCTTGTCGGATGTAAAAGCGAGTTGAAAGAGATGCACCGGGCTTGCCACGTACGTCAGTTCGGCTGCCGGATACACCGACCAGCCGTGATAATGAGTCATCTTGTCATATTCTCCGGTCACGGAAATATGGAAAGACAAACGTTCGCCAAAGCTTTTGCCGCATCCTGCATAGAGCGTATAGGTATATTCGTCGTAACGATTGTCGGTATCTAGCGCGCTCATCTGCTGGCCTTCTACCGTATGATAAAATTGCGTGTTATGATCGCGGGCATAGGCTAGCGACGTGCCATACTCCAGGGTGAAACCCGACGCCGGTTCGTGCGATTGGTCCAGATAGACTTTCCAACGACCGATATTTTTACTGCTTTCGGTTTGAAACCGGCTCGTTTGGTTTTCCCCGTCCACATTCCTGAAATCCTGCTTGCTTTCAGAGCAATAAGAAGTATAATTAACCCCCGCTTTCAAACCGAAAGAGGAAATATAATCAAGCGCTGCGTTGTGCATCCGGTTGTTGCCTCTTGTCGAATTGTGGGAAGCGGCAAAATTCCCGTCGGAAAAGACACGGTTTTTCTGCCGAGGGGTATAAGCTCCCGTATAAGCCACGCTCAGACAGCTTTCCTCATTCAGTTTATATTCCGCGCCTAGCCGGACGTCGTGGGTATGGCCTTTTTTGTCGATAATGCTTTGCTGGCTAACATTATAGAGTTTATCCTGCAAGGTATGACGGGAAACCAGGCGGGTGGTTTGCCTGTTTTGTTCGTAGCGGGCATGGTATAAAAAGTCGATGTTCCATTTCGGGCTCGTGTAGAGCGAACTGATTCCTCCCTCTGCTCCCGGCTTGTAATTATGCCGGTAGCCGGCATTGATTTCGGCCTGCCATCCGCCTTCGCCCGGGCGGTAGCCTTTCAGGATTACGTTGATCACCGCCCCTCTTACCTGGTACCGGGGCGGGGCGCTATACCATATTTCGGCTTTGTCCACACGCGATGCCGGCATATTCTTCAGCAGGCCGGCCAATTGCCCGTCATCAAGGGTGGTGGGTTTTCCATTTAAAATAAAGTGGAGGCTATGCGCTCCTGCCAGCGAAAGACGGCCGTCTATTTCCTGTACTCCCGGCAGTTGTTGCAAACATTCATAGGCATTGCTCACTATTTTGACGGCCGCCAGTGAGGATAAGTCATAGGAAAGCTTCCCCCCTTCTATTTTCACCAGCGGACGCTCTCCTTTCACCACGATTTCGTTCAGCTCATGGTTTTTGCTTTTTAATACCACAACCGCCTGGAGGCTGTCGCTACATTCCAACCACCGGGTTTCATACAAAAGATGCTGGAAAATCAAGCGGTAACGTGGCAACTGCCGGTCGAACCGGAAACATCCCGCCGTATCGGTAATCGCGGCGTCGACAAAGGCGGAATCGATCGTTTGCAATACCACGGTGGCACCTTCCACCGGGAAAGTATTCGCATCCGTTACCTTTCCGGCGATGCTTTGCGCCCAGACGGCACGACCGGCCGGAAATAAAACGAATCCCAGAGCCAGGAGAATTTTCTTTTTCATATCCGATTGTTTTTAATATTTTAGTTAACTTTGACGAAACCAAAAGTAGAGAAGCTTTTTCCCATACCAGGTTAATGGCAGGTTAACGTTACGTTAACGTGAAGGCAGATGAACAAGAAGTATCTCAAAATCAAACATATCCGTTGGATAGCCCTGTTCGGGCTGACGGCAATTGTCAGTTTGCAGTACGTGTGGTTGGTGAATACCTACCAACTGACGAAGGAGAGCGTGCAGGTCAAAAGCGAAATCGTGTTTAAAGACGCGGTGATGCAAGAAGTCTTTCTTCGCTTCGACAAGCTGGATAAAAGCAACCGGGCCGATACGACGACTTCCGTCCGACTCGATTTGTCCGAAACCTTCGGCGAAGTGGATTCGGTAGAGAACGTAAACCAATGGATGATGTCGAATATGCAGATTGCCATGCAGGAAGCAGCGGTAAAAGAATTCAGCTTAAAGGTTTCCTTGCCCACGCTCGATTCCCTTTATACGTCGAATCTGGCGGCGGAAGGCATACATGCCCAAGTAGTTTGTTGCCTGACCGACTCGTCGGGCACGATACTGGAAAGCTCGAAGCTGCTAAAAACCGACACGTACGGCCTGCTGAAAACGGTGCTCCGCCCCATCGACTTTGAGCGTAAGGAGAATTTGCAAGCCTTTATCGTGAATCCTTATTGGGTGATATTCCGGCGGATGACGCTGCTGCTGGTCGCCACGCTCCTGATCATGATAGCGGTAATCTGGTGTATTGTCTATCAGATTCGCATGATCGGCCGCCAGGATAAGATGGCCAGGCTGCGTGAAGACTTTTCGTATGCCATGATCCACGATATGAAAACGCCGCTCAGTAGTATCCTGATGGGTACTCAAATCCTGGAAAGCGGCAAGCTGGACGGCCTGCCGGAAAAGCGAGCCCGGTATTTTCGCATCCTCAAAGAAGAAGGCGAACATTTGTTGACGTTGACAAACAAGGTTTTAACCCTCTCGAAATTGGAAAATCACCAATTGAAGCTAGCCAAAGAAGAAGTAGCGTTGCGCGGCTTGTTGGAAGATCTCTGCGAAAAGTTTACGGTAAAAGCTATAAAGCCGGTTCATTTCTCGCTCCATTTGGAGGCTGAAAAAGTATATGCCGATGCGGAGTTTCTGAAAGAGGCTATCAGCAACCTGATCGATAATGCCGTGAAATATTCCGGCGAATCGGTAACTATCCATATTTCGTCGCGGCAAAATGTCGACGGTTCTTACCTGATTAGGGTAAAGGATAACGGCTTGGGCATTCCGTTGAAAGATCAACGTCGTATTTTCGAAAAATACGAGCGTGCCGCGGCTGTCGCTCGCAGCCGCAAGGGAGGCGCTCCGGGTTTCGGATTGGGACTGAATTATGTGTTCCGCATCACCGAGGCACATGGCGGAAGTGTCAGTGTGGAAAGTATCGAAGGGGCCTATAGCGAGTTTACTGTTTTTTTGCCGGGAAAAGAAACGGAATAACAATTTGTTTGGCCCGCAAGCCCGGGGAAAGAGAGGGTAGCGGGCTAAAATCCGCCTCCGCCGGGGGCTAACGCACAAATAATAAAGAAGATGATGACGATAAAATTATTGCTGGTGGAAGACGACGCCAATCTTTGCTACATTATCCGTGGCGGATTGGAGGATATGATAGGCGGCTACGAAGTGCTGACCGCTTCAGACGGCGCACAGGGGCTGAGCATCTGGAAAGAACAACGCCCGGACGTGATTGTGTCGGACATCGAGATGCCCGGGATGGACGGGTATGAGATGGTACGCCGCATTCGCGAAACCGACGGCGATACGCCTATTCTTTTTACCTCGGGGCGTGTGTCTCCGAAAGATGTGGTAAAGGGCTATGAACTGGGCGTAAACAATTATATCAAGAAGCCTTTCCTGGCCGAGGAACTGGATGCACACATCGGGGCCCTGCTGAAAATGAAACGGGGAACGGCTGCGAGGGATGAAAGTGAAATCTATAAACTAGGAAAGAATTACGTATTCGACGCAACCCATGCGGTATTGAAACTACCGTCAGGCCTGTCGAAAACGCTGACGCAACGTGAGGCGAAACTTCTTCAGATGCTTTGCCGGAAGAAAAACGAAGTGGTCAGGCGGGAAGCTATTCTTTCCCGCTTATGGGATACGGAAGAAGACTTTTTTGCTTCGCGTAGCCTCGACGTCTTTGTCAGCCGCCTTAGGAAATTGTTAGCTGAAGATGCAGGGGTGCAACTAAAGACGGTGAAAGGCATCGGGTTATGCCTGACAGATAAACCGTAAGGGATTTACGGCTGGAAAAAGAACGAGCGTCTCCGAAGGGGTATCCCCCTGCCGGAAACGCTCATTTTTCTTTTTTGAAGAAAAGCAAGATAGCCTAAAGCTTACTGAAATAAGGGATAGGAACGTATCGTTTTCCCCTAAAATGCCCTGCCGCTATGCCTCCAACGCTCCGGTCAGCTCGGAAACATGTCGGAAACCATGCCGCTCGCAGTACGCCTCGATTCCCTCGATCGTCTTGATCGCAACAGTAGGATCGACGAAATTGTAAGTCCCGATCTGGATGGCAGTAGCTCCCGCCAACATAAATTCTACGGCGTCTTTCCAACCCGAAATGCCGCCCAACCCGATGATAGGTATCTTGACGGCCCGGTACGTTTGCCATACCATCCGCAGGGCGACAGGTTTTACGCAGGGGCCAGACAAGCCGCCGGTTATTGTAGATAATATCGGTTTGCGCTTCTCGGCGTCGATCGCCATTCCGAGCATGGTATTGATCAGGGAAACCGCGTCGGCGCCCTCGGCTTCCACGGCTCTGGCTATCTCGGTAATGTCGGTGACGTTGGGAGAAAGTTTTACAATAAGTGTCTTGGGATATACCTTCCTGACAGCCCGTACCACCTCGGCCGCTCCGGCGCAGGTGACGCCGAAAGCCATGCCGCCTTGCTTGACGTTGGGGCACGAGATATTCAATTCGATAGCCGGTATTTTCTCGAGCGAGGCCATTTTTTCGGCACAGGCCACATAGGTTTCCACTGAAGAACCGCTCACGTTCACGATCATATGCGTGTCGATGTCCTTGATCGCGGGATAAATCTGCTCCACAAAATAATCGGCTCCTTTATTTTGAAGCCCTACGGCGTTCAACATACCCGCCGGCGTTTCCGCCATACGCGGATAAGGGTTGCCTTCGCGCAGGCCGATAGTAGTTCCTTTCACAAAGATACCGCCCAGGCGGGCGATGTCGATCAGATCGGCATATTCAATGCCGTATCCGAACGTACCCGAGGCCGTCATCACCGGGTTCTTCAAGGCCAACTTTCCTATAGTTACGTTTAATTCAGCCATGTCAGTTTGTCGATATTAAATACGGGGCCCTCCGTGCATACGCATACATGATGACCTTCCTTTGTTTTTTCCACACAACACAGGCAAGCGCCTATGCCGCAAGCCATAGTGTTTTCCAACGATACTTCGCATGTTATCAATTCGGCAGCCGCATACTTGGCCACCGCTACCATCATCGGTTTGGGGCCACAGGTATAAATCCGGTCGAAACGGACGGTACGAAGAATGGAATGATTGGTTACATATCCTTTTTCTCCCAACGAAGCGTCTTCCGTGGTGATATGAACCTCGCCGATTTCCCGGAACCGGTCCAGTTGCAACACGTCCTCAGCCGAGCGGGCGCCCAACAGGAAAGAGGGAGAAAACCCGGCCGCTTTCAGCTGCGCGCCCAGATAGAGCATAGGGGCGGTTCCCACGCCGCCGCCGATCAGCAAGAGCTTATCCTCTTTTCCGGACTCGGGAATCGTAAAACCGTTACCCAGCGGAAGCAAAATGTTCACCAGGTCGCCCGGACGATATTCGGCCATTTTCCGCGTACCGTCGCCCACGAGCTGAATAAGCAACCACAATTCGTTTGTAGCCTTATCTACATAATTGACGGAAATAGGACGCCGCAGAAAAGTCGTAGGCGAATTATCCACGCGTACCTCCACGAATTGGCCGGGCAACATCTCGGGGAGTGTTTCTTCCGCAGTAAGTTTCAACAGGCAATAATTCGGATGAAGGCGTTTATTTTCAGTTACCTTCATGTCTAAAATGTACTTTTTCATATATACGTTTGCTCTGAGAGATGACAGATTCCAAATAGCGTACACCGGGCCCGACACAAACCTGCTTGCTTTTACCCGGAATAGGTACACGCTGCCTTTCTTCCGGAAAACCCGGGTCAGACAAACGGGGCGTAGAGACAAGTTTGCCGGATTTATGCCCTGGGCGTCGTGTATTTTCGCTTTCACGGGTGTAAAGATACGCAATACCTCGCTTCACCCAAAGCAGATGCTAATCTTTCTTGTTTTTCTCGGGGATAAAAGTATCGAACGTATTGTCGGAATAAAAAATCATTATTTTACTAACGTTCTTCAATGGTTTGTTTTCACACATAATCTTCTCTACCACAGGTTGTTTAAGGGTGTTTACAGGTGTCTCTGCCTTCATTTCCTGGCGATATTCGCGCTGCGGTTGGATTTCGGGCTGAATAGTGGGCGTATTTGTAAACAAATCGGGGGAGTCGGGCGCCTGGCCGCGCGTCATTTCTCCCTTGCCGAACAAGAGCCAGTCGGAATCTACATAAGTAAACCGTTCGAGTATCTTCATCAGCACATCCAGGCTGGGGTTGTTTCTTCCCGAAAGGATATGCGACATACCTGAACGTTGAATCCCGATCATTTCGGCAAATTTGGAAGGAGTTAAGCCTTCCCGTTCTATTATTTTCAATATACGTTCTCTCATTATCATTTCAATACCTGTTTATTTCAAATTTACTGCCAAAGTGGCCGTTCACATTCCTAAATCTCCACAAATGTAATCCGATACAAATATATATCATAATTTCCATTTGTGCAATATATTTTTATAACAATAAACCGTTAATTATGTATACCGGAATATACGGATGTATACTTACTCGCTGTTTCCATTTGTTACATGCCTTGATTTCGCATCTAGCAAAACTTTAACCAATTTGAGTATTCAACTTAGACAGAATACGTTAATAGGGTAATTATTTGCTATAACAAGCCTATCCGTTCACTTCTATATACATTTTATGGGATATATTTAATGTAAACTATCGATAATTGTATGTAAAAAGCTGGCATAGTACGATTTAACCCGATTTTTATCGCTAGGCGGGAAAGTACGGAAAAGGGGGGATTTATATTCGTATCCGAATGTGTTTACATGGGTATCATCATAAACCCGTTTACGTTTGTATGCAGATTGAAGGGATGTAACCGTACACATTCATCAACACCCAAGACTGTTTACAAACGTACAATGTATACTTCCTTATACGAAGCGGTAAATGTTAAAAAAGGATACTGTCAAAACGTCTGACAGCCGGAAGAAATGCCGGAAGAAAAAGGTAATTTTTGTATACTCCCCTTTTTAGGCGGAAATCCCGGGAAAATTTGCGTGCAGAGGCCCGGAAAGAAAGAAATATTTAATTCTCGCAGAGTTAATTACGATTTAATTCATTAAAAATCAAAAAGAAAAGGCATTTTTCGAGGATTGAATACGGATTCGTTCCAGCGAAAAATGCCTTATCGGGGCGGTTCGTTCCCTGTAAAAGGAAAAAACTAGTGAAGAATCTTATAAAGTAGTTCTTTGAGCAACTCGGCGTCGGAAGCAGAGGAATTGTCTACCCCTTTCGACCGGGCGTCGGTCAGGCGGATGTCGCCTATAAGACGAAAAACTTTCATGGCCGGGTAATTTTTCATCCCCGTCAGATAGTCTTTTACCTGATAGGCCATCCGCAATCCGAGTGCAGCCATCAGCCCGCTCTCCGACCGGTCTTTGGCATAATAGCAAATCAGCAGGTTGGAGAAATAGTTAAATAATACAGGAAGGGTGGTCTGGATGGGATTGCTTTTCGGGTTCTTTTCGAAGTATCGGGCAATCCGGTTAGCCTTCAGCACATCCCGCGTAGACAAGGCTTTTATCAGCTCGAAGTTATTGTATTCTTTGCTGATTCCTATATTTTGCTCCACCAGCTCCGGCGTGACGCGTTTCGGGGCGTTTTCCGGCAAGATCAGCATCAGCTTGTCTAATTCCTTGCCGAGACGGTTTAAATCGTTTCCCAGGAAGTCTGAGAGCATCTGAGCGGCCTTGGGATCGATTCCTACGGAACGTTGTTGCAAGAGCGAGGTGATAAACCCGGCCATTTTGTAGTCGGGTACTTTTTTCGACTCGAACAAGATGCCGTTTTTCTCGACGGCTGCGGCCAGGGTTTTGCGGCGGTCGAGGGTTTTGTATTTATAGTTGACCACCAGTACCGTCGACCGGAGCGGGCTCTTGGCGTAATGGGCCAGCAACTCGATGTCGCGTACCATCTGGGCTTCCCTGACGACGACCAACTGGTATTCGGACATCATCGGGAAACGCCGCACGGCATTCAGGATAGCGGACGCGTCGGTATCGGCGCCGTACAGGATGATTTGATTGAAGTCGCGTTCGGAATCTTCCAGCACATGGGCCAGCAGCAGCTCGGTGATGCGATCCATGAAAAAGGGCTCGTCGCCCATCAGCACATAGAGGGGAGAAAATTTGCGCGCTTTGATGTCGCGGCAGATTTCTTCGAATGTATTTTCTTTTTTAGCCATAATTCTGCAAAAGGTGCCAGGAGAAGGATTACCAACTGAAACGGATATGCCGGATGGTACGCTTTCCGTTGATGATTTGTTGCAAGGCCTCGATGCCCAGCATCACGTGCTCGCCGACGAATTGCCGGGTTACGTGGCGATCGCTCTCTTCCGTTTTCACTCCGTCTTCTTCCATCGGTTTGTCGGAAATCATCAACAGCGCCCCTGTGGGAATCTGATTGGCGAAGCCGGCGGTGAAAAGCGTGGCCGTTTCCATATCCACCCCCGTGGCATGCGTCGATCGCAGATACTCTTTGAAAGCGGTATCGTATTCCCAGACGCGGCGGTTGGTGGTGTAAATCGTACCCGTCCAATAGTCGCGGCCGTGGTCGCGCACGGCCGAGGAAATGGCGCGCAGCATCGAGAAGGCCGGCAGCGAAGGAACTTCGCGCGGGAGGTATTCGTCGGAAGTGCCTTCTCCGCGGATAGCGGCGATAGGCAACACGTAATCGCCCAGGTTGTTGGCTTTTTTCAGCCCTCCGCATTTCCCCAGAAAAAGAACCGCCTTGGGCATAATGGCCGATAAAAGGTCCATGATGGTGGCGGCGTTGGAGCTTCCCATGCCGAAATTGATAATGGTCATGCCCGCAGCGGCGGCGTTGGGCATGGAGTTTTTCAACCCCAGTATAGGCACGTTGAAATGCTCGGCAAAAATTTCCACATACCGGGTAAAATTGGTGAGCAATATATACTTGGTAAAATCTTCCAGCCTGCGCTCGGTATAGCGGGGCAGCCAATTTTCTACGATTTCTTGTTTTGTTTTCATAAATAACTACCTTTGAGGTATATTTTGTAAGCAGGAATAATTTAGCAAATATAGTAAATGCTCTCTTTAAATCTACCAACATTCGAAGTCAAAGTTATTTCGAAAGAGGGAAAACCGGTAATTTTCGATGCGGTGCGACGCAAGTACGTCGCCTTGACACCCGAGGAATGGGTGCGCCAGCATTTCGTCAATTATCTGATAAATCACAAAGGATATCCTTCCGCGCTGGTGGGCAACGAAATCGCCCTGAGGCTACACAATACGTCGAAACGTTGCGATACGGTAGTGTACGATCGTTTTCTGACGCCTTTGATGATCGTAGAATATAAAGCTCCCACCGTAGAGATTTCGAGGGCCGTATTCGACCAAATCGCCCGTTATAACCAGGCGCTCCGGGTAGAATACCTGGCGGTGAGCAACGGACTGCGCCATTTCTGCTGCAAAATCGATTACCAAACGATGGGATATACATTTCTGCAGGCGTTTCCGGATTACGGCGAGTTGGGGCTTTCCGGCAAGTAACCCGGCTCTGACGCCGCGCCGATGTCGCCCCTGTCCGGCTCCGGCTTATTGTATTTTTTTTAGGTGAACAAAAAATTCCGTGCCGATGCAATTCCAATTGCATGCTTATGTAATGGAAATTTCACCGGCATGAAATTCGAATTACATCGGCATGGAATGAAACGGTTTTTGCGAACAACTCGCAACAGCCTGTAAATCACCAAAATAAAGAAGGAGGACAAAAAGGCCTCCGACGGCTTTACTTAGTGTATTATTTTTGTCTTTTTCCCGGCTCTTATCCACGGCTTTTTCCGCTGCTGAAGGCCGCTTTTTCTTTATCCTTTTTTTCCCGGTTTGACGGCCTGTTTCGTTAAAAACCGGCAGCTGGCACGCAGACAAGGAGAAACGCGCTTTTTTCCGGTCATGGCCGTTTCCGCTTCAGGGGCTGGGCTCCGCTCGAGGCCAATACCTCCCGCACCGCTTTGGCATATCAAGCGGAGAACGTAATTCCGTCCGGCAACCGGGCCTGAAAAAAGAAAGAACAGGGAAAATAAACGAAAAGAAATACCGGGTTCATCTTATAAAGGGAGAAGCACGCCCGCGGGGCAATAGGCCGGTATAACAGGAATAAGCAGCTTTTACCTTTGGGCTGCTTCGACAAGTTTCGTTTTGCCAAGTTTTTAAAGGGAACCGGTGTTTTTCTGCCGGGCGAAAACCGGATAGGACCTTTTTTTCTCGGCAGGTATAAAGTGTCTTCCTGCGCCCCCGGCTTCCGCGCGGGTCGCTCCGCCAGGCTAACGAACAGATGTACCGAAGCAGCACGACCAGAATATCCAGGATTCTTTCAGGCCGGAAGACAAGCGGAGGGGAAGAAAAATGAGGTTTTTGCATTTGCCGAAAGTGGTTTGTACGCGATTAACAAAATTGCGAGTGACGGCAAATATAAAAATAAATATTTAAGATACAAACTTTTAAGCAAAAAGGCGGGAAAAATGGGCCGTTCTGGCGCATCTTCCTCTCTTTTTAGTATATTTTCACGGTTTTTTTGGCAAAAAAATCGATGGAATCGGCTTTTTGAATCGGTTGCGGGGTGGCCTGACGGTTGGTATCGGAATAGGCGCGAACCGGTTGTTTGCTTTCTTCATCCTTATCTACAAAGAGAGAATAGCCTAATATAACGGCAAAAAATGATAATATCAAAGGTTTCATCGCTACTTAATTTTAATGGATCTATAAGCTTAGATGTTTTTTAAACGGCAAACGCTGCACGTTAGTACAAAATAAGGCAAAATTCTTTATTTCTTTATTTCTTTATTTCTTTCCCTCTCTGCCTTTTCATCATCAGGTTCGGGCGCGCCTCTGGGGCTTTGGAAGATTTTTTTCTCATAAAAAAACGGAGAAAGATATGTATCTTTCTCCGTTTCAACAAGATAACGTTCGGATGGTTTAAGCTCCGAAATCGTCGAAGTGCAGCATTTCGCGGGGTACGCCCAGATTGTCCAGCATACCTTCCACAGCTTTCGACATCGGGCCCGGACCACACATGTAATATTCTATATCTTCCGGAGCTTCGTGATCCTTCAGATAATTGTCGTAAATAACTTGGTGGATAAAGCCTACATAGCCCGTCCAGTTGTCTTCCGGACGCGGGTCGGACAGCGCGATGTTGAATTTGAAATTCGGAAATTCGCGTTCGATTTCGCGGAAATCTTCTTCATAGAAAATTTCGTTTTTCGAACGGGCGCCGTACCAGTAGGAAACTTTCCGGTTCGTTTTCACCGTCTTGAACAGGTGAAGCAACTGGGCGCGCAGCGGAGCCATACCGGCGCCACCGCCGATGTACAGCATTTCGCGCTGGGTTTCCTGGATGTGGAAATCGCCGTAAGGGCCCGACATCATCACCTTGTCGCCCGGTTTGAGCGAGAAGATGTAGGAGGAACCGATACCGGGCTTCACGTCCATCCAACCGCCTTTCTGGCGGTCGAACGGCGGCGTGGCGATACGTACGTTCAGCATGATAATATCGCCTTCGGCCGGGTAACTGGCCATCGAATAGGCGCGTACCGTAGGTTCGTCGTTCTTGCAGGTGAGCGGCCAGAGTTTGAATTTGTCCCATTCCGCCTTGAAGCGGTCTTCCACGATCATATCGGCAAACTTGATGTCGTAGGTAGGGATCTTGATCTGGGCGTAGCTACCCGGTTTGAAGTCCATATGCTCGCCGGCGGGCAGTTTTACAACGAATTCCTTGATGAAAGAGGCTACGTTGTGGTTCGAAACCACTTCGCATTCCCATTCTTTTACGCCGAATACTTCTTCGGGTACCTGTACCGTCATATTTTCCTTCACCTTGCACTGGCAGGCCAGGCGCCAATGGTCTTTAATCTGTTTGCGGGAGAAGAAGCCTTTTTCGGTGGGCAGAATTTCGCCGCCGCCTTCCAGTACCTGGGCACGGCATTGGCCGCATTTGCCGCCGCCGCCGCAAGCCGACGAAAGGAAAATACCGCCGCTTTGCAGAGCGCCGAGCAACGTGCCTCCGATCGGAGTCTGAATATCTTTTTCTCCGTTTACCTTCAGGTCGACATTGCCCGAGGGAACCAATTTTGCTTTGGCGAACAATAGTGCCAACACCAGAATCAGCGTAATCAGCAGGAATACTACCGCGCTCACTCCGATCGTCAGTCCGCCCGACATTACTATAATCATCTTGATAACTGTTTAATCACGTTAATACTTAAATCTTCAATCCCGAGAAACACATGAAGGCCATACCCATCAGACCGGTAATGATAAAGGTAATGCCAAGGCCTTTGAGCGGCTTGGGAATATCGGAGTAGGCCAGCTTTTCGCGAATGGCGGCCATACCCACGATAGCCAGCAGCCAGCCGATACCCGAACCGAGTCCGTATACGGTAGCTACCCCTACGTTGGGGAAAGCCCGCTGCTGCATGAAGAGCGAACCGCCCAGGATGGCGCAGTTCACCGCAATCAGCGGCAGGAAGATGCCCAGCGACGCGTAGAGCGCGGGGGTGAATCTCTCGACGATCATCTCGACCAGTTGCACGAACGAGGCGATGACGGCGATAAAGATGATAAAGGAGAGGAAGCTGAGGTTCACGCCGGTGTATTCGGCGCCCAGCCAGCTAAGCGCTCCTTCTCTGAGTACGTAGTTTTCAAGCATATAGTTGATCGGCAACGTACAAACTAATACGAACGTTACCGCTATGCCTAATCCTAAAGCAGTCTTTACATTTTTGGACACGGCCACGAACGAACACATACCCAAGTAGTATGCGAAAATCATGTTGTCGACAAAAATGGAGCGGACAAATATGCTTAATAATTCTTCCATTCTATTATTCCTTTTAATCGGTTAGCATTAATTTTCCTGAAGTTCTTTGTTCCGCGCGCGGTGAACCCAAATGATGACGGCAATCACGATAAGCGCCATCGGCGGCAAAATCATCAAACCGTTGTTCACATAGCCCCACTGGTAGAATACGTCGGGAATCACGGGGAAACCCAACAGCGTACCCGAACCCAGCAGTTCGCGGAAGAACCCTACGATGATCAGGATCACGGCATAGCCCAATCCGTTGCCTACGCCGTCGAGGAAGGATTCCCACGGGCCGTTGCCCAGAGCGAAAGCTTCGAGGCGTCCCATCAGGATACAGTTCGTAATAATCAGCCCTACGAATACCGAAAGCTGTTTGTTTACATCGTAGGCAAAGGCTTTCAGCACTTCGCTCACGATCGTTACCAGCGCGGCGACCACTACCAACTGCACGATAATGCGGATACGGTTGGGAATCGAATTGCGGAGCAACGAAATAATCACGTTGGCAAAAGCCACGACGGCCGTCACCGAAATACCCATGACGATGGCCGGTTCCAGTTTCGATGTTACAGCCAGCGCCGAGCAGATACCCAGCATCTGCACGATCACCGGGTTGTTGACGCTCAACGGGCCTAACAACACTTCACTATTTTTTGCACTTAATAATCCCATCTTCTACTTAATTGTGTGAGGTTAAAAATTTAACATAACCGCTCAAGCTGTCGTACAGCATCTGGCTGACGCCCTGGCTGGTGATCGTGCCGCCCGAAATGCCGTCGACATAGTCTTGCCCGACGACGCTTTTGCCCGGCTTTACCACGGCAATCGATTTGAACGTTCCGTCCCAGAAAAGCTTTTTGCCCTTGAATTCGTGGCTGAAAGCCGGTTTGGAGATTTCCGCGCCCAGCCCCGGCGTTTCCCCCTGGTGGCTGAAATCGGCGCCGAATACGGTGTTCTTGTCGCTGTCGACCGAGATATAGCCCCAGATCGGCCCCCACAGGCCGGCTCCGTGCATCGCCATGATGTATTTGGTTTGTCCGTCTACATCCGCTACGAATACCGGATAGGTATGTTCTTCGGCGGCTCTGACTATGTCGGCGGTAAAGGCGTCGCCTTCCACTTTCTGTCCGTCGGCATTCACCAGGAAGGATTCCTTAATCAGTTGGTTGTATTTCGTTTCAGCATCTTTGGCCGGTACTTGTACGTTGATCGAGCGTAAGATCTGCTGGCGTTTATCGTTATCTTGATTCTGTTTCTGGTAGCTTCTGAGCGATTGCGAGGTGAATGCCAGCAACACAGCCACCAGAATGACCATAACCGAAGCGTAGACTACGGTATATACATTACTATCTCTATTCATACTATTCTTTATTATAAAAGTTACTTGATAGCTCTCTTCAGACGACGGTTGATATTACTTTCCACCACATAGTAGTCGATCAGCGGAGCAAATACGTTCATCAGCAGGATAGCGAGCATCATTCCTTCGGGATAACCGGGGTTGAGCGCGCGGATGATAATAGCCAAAGCCCCTATCAGGAAGCCGTAGATGTATTTGCCTGTTTCCGTGCGGGCTCCCGTAACCGGGTCGGTAGCCATAAATACGGCGCCGAAAGCGAAACCGCCCAGCAAGAGGTGGTCGAACGGCGTAACGGCCATAGCTACCGTCGAACCGATCAGGTTGAAAATAAGGGCCATTACCGCGCCGCCTACAAACACCGAGGTAATGATGCGCCAACTAGCCACGCCCGTAACGAGCAGAATGACTGCGCCGATCAGGATAGCCAGTACCGACGTTTCGCCGATCGAGCCGGGGATAAGGCCGATAAAGGCGTCCCAGGTCGTAAGCGGGTGGCCCAGCACGTCGTAAGCCTGGAACTGGCCTACCATATCGTTGGGGGCGATAGCGATCTGTCCCAGCGGCGTAGCGCCCGAGAAACCGTCTACCACCTGGCCGCCTCCGATACCGAACGTATCCGAGGTGCGCACCCATACCTGGTCGCCAGACATGGCTGCCGGATAGGCGAAGAAAAGGAAGGCGCGGGTTACCAGAGCGACGTTGAATACGTTATAACCGGTTCCGCCGAATACTTCCTTGGCGAAGATCACGGCAAAAGCGGTAGCCACGGCGATCATCCACAGCGGCGTATCGATGGGCACGATCATCGGGATCAGGATACCGGATACCAGAAATCCTTCCTGGATTTCTTCTTTTTTTACCTGGGCGATGGCAAATTCGATGCCCAGCCCTACGCCGTACGAAACGATAATCTTGGGCAGTACGGACAGGAAGCCGTAAATAAAGGTCATCAAAAAGCCGGGTTCGGCTCCAACCGCCAGGTTGTGCTGATAACCGACATTGTACATGCCAAAAAGCAAAGCCGGCAGAAGTGCGATAATAACGACGGTCATCACGCGCTTCGAATCCATGGCATCGTGGATATGCACGCCCGATTTCGAAGTATCGCTCGGAACGAACAAAAAGGTTTCGACGCCTTCGAAGACGGAGTGGAACATCGCCAGCTTTCCGCCTTCCTCAAAGTTAGGCTTAATCTTGTCGAGATAATTCCTTAACGCTTTCAATGTATTTTCTATTTAAGTGTTTATTAATTCATTTCCTTGTATAGCAGATTCAAACCGTCGCGCACGATTTTCTGAATTTCGATTTTCGAGACGTCGACAAATTCGCACAGGGCGAAATCTTCCGGAGCTACTTCGTAGATACCCAGGTTTTCCATCTTGTCGATATCGAAGGTGATAATCGCTTTGAGCAGAAATTCCGGCAGGATGCTCATCGGAAACACCTTTTCGTATACGCCCGACATGATCATGGCACGTTTGCCGCCGCGGATACGGGCATCGATATTGTATTCTTTTTTGCTCCCCGTCAGCCAGGCGGGATATGAATGGTTGACGCTATACTTGTTGCATCCGGGAAGCGCCCAACCGAAGAATTCGGCCACTTCGTCGCCTTCGGGAATGGCAGTGATCTGGTTGTCGTAAGCCCCCAGGTAGCCGTCCGGGCGAACCGCCGTGCCCGTCAGCACGTTGCCGCTGATGATACGGATGTGTTCGTCTTTTTTGGCCAGGCGTCCGCCTACCAGACTTTCGATCGTACAGCCCGAGATGGTTTTCACATATCCCTGCTGGGTAGTTTCCGAACCGGTAATTACTACCATGCGGCTGAAATCGGCCACGCCTTTGTTGAACAGGCGGCCTATCACGATAACGTCGGCCGGATTCACCGTCCAGACTACTTCGCCTTTGTTCACCGGTTTGATGTGATTGATCTGCACGCCTACGTTGGCCGCGGGATGCGGGCCTTCCACTTCTACTACTTCAACACCCGTGGGGCGCACCGACGAACCTTTCCGTACTCCTACGTATACCTTTCCGGTGGTCAGTTTGGAAAGCGCGTCGAGGCCTGTCTGGAAATCGGCTTCCTGGCCTTTGAGGATAAAATCGAAGTTCGGGGCCAGCGGGGCGGAATAAAAGGCCGACACGAAAATGTCGCGCGGAAAATCGGTAGGCGTAGCCACAATGTCGTACGGACGTTGTTTGATAAAAGGCCACATACCGCCCTCCAGCAACGCTTCCTTCACCTCTTCGCCTTTGAGCGAGGAGACTTTCCTGCGGCCGAAATCCACGTACTCTACCTGGGCATCCGGCTTGACGACAATGCTCAGCACCTTGCGCTTTTCTCCACGGTTTACGGCAGTTACTTCACCGCTGACGGGTGAAACGAACTTGATTTCGGGGCGGTTCTTATCTACCATCAGGCAGGAACCGGCTTTGACTTTCTCTCCTACTTTCGCAACAACTTTGGGTAGAATACCGTTATAATAATCAGGGACGATAGCGTATGAATCGCTCTTCCTTCCCTCCAACAGTACGTCCGAAGCTTTGCCCTTCAGATTGATGTCTAAACCCTTTTTAATCTTAATCACATTTGCCATGATACAACTAAAATTGTTTATATGTAATTTTCCTGCAAAAGTACACATTTTTTCATGCTTTCGGTCAGGAAAGGCAAATAAATAGAGAAATAATTCCATAATTTTGCAGCTCAAACGTTAGAGTTATGAAAATGAAAGTATTTGGTGTGATATGCTGGCTGATTGCGACGACCTTGCAGGTTGCAAAAGCGCAGACGGTCTATACGACCGAAGTTAACAGCAAACAGATTAAGACTCTGCAAGTTAATGTAGACGGCGAACCCTTTTCGAACCCGTATGTGGCGCTTTCGGGGCCTGAGCGCATCGCGATCGACTTCGACGCCCTCGATACGAATACGGGAGGCTATGCTTATTCGGTAATTCATTGCAATGCCGACTGGACGCAATCCTCGCTCTCGCCTATCGAATACATGAGCGGGTTCCAGGGATCGAGCATCGAAGACTTCGCCAATTCGATGGGCACTACCGTGAGTTATACCAATTACCGGCTTTTGCTGCCCAACGAAGATGTGCAATTCAAGGTGTCGGGCAACTACGCCGTC
Organism: Tannerellaceae bacterium; assembly: GCA_048465615.1. Classification (GTDB taxonomy): domain Bacteria; phylum Bacteroidota; class Bacteroidia; order Bacteroidales; family Tannerellaceae; genus Parabacteroides. Next base: position 26,239 of record DBFWLD010000041.1, on the reverse strand, counting down.
AGGGTGTATCCCTCGGGCAATCCTGAAGAGCCCGTGCTGACGGCCTGCTTTTCGGTGGTTGAACCTTTGGTAGGCGTAGCGGCTACCGTAAGCGGCAATACCGACATCGACACCAACCAGACGCACCAACAAGTGAGTTTCGTTATCAACAATAAAAATTTTCCCATCACCTATCCCCAGAGCGACCTTACCATTTGGGTCTACCAGAATAACCGCCGCGATAATGCCGCGACGGGGCTTCAGCCGATGAGCATCCTCCAAAACCAGATTGCCTATACCAACAATCAAAAGCTTATTTTCGACGCAGGCAACGAATATCGCCGGATGGAGTTTTTAAGCACCACGTACAACGGCATGCACGTGGAAAATATCTCGTATCATAATCCGTACTATCATGTCGAGTTAATGACCGACCATATTCGCAGCGGCCAGACTTATCAGTACGACCAGGATCAGGACGGACGGTATTTTATCCGATGCAGCAATTGCAACGATCCGGCGACGGAAGCCGATTATTATATCGTGCATTTCACCCTGGCCGCCGACGAGCTTGCGGGGGGAAATGTATACCTCAGCGGCGACTTGGTGAATAATTTATTCGATTCTAACAGCCAGATGATTTATAACCGTCAGAGCGGTCAATACGAGAAATCGTTGCTACTGAAACAAGGAAGTTATAATTATCAATACCTTTACGTAGCCGACGGGCAAACGGTGGGACAAACCGGTCCCATAGCGGGCAATTATTATCAGACGCAAAACCAGTATAGCATCTATGTTTATTATCGTCCGATGGGTGAACGCTACGATCGGCTTATCGGGGTAACAACCATTCGCAATACGATGCCCGTATTTTAATCGAAAATAAACGTACCTTTCTTCCGACCGATAAAATCCCTTTCATATGGCAACAAATTACCGCAAGAGATGTTATTTATACAAATAGGTTTTGTGTGGTACTTAAACAAAATGTGAATTTATAAATGGCATGTAGAGGAGGCCGGATGCCTAAATATAAAAACAATTATCCGAAATAGCTTTCTATTTCATAATTTATTTATATATTTGCGCCAAATCATTTTATCCATTTGTAAGAAAGGAAATATACTATGACTGAACTGGGAATTTTAAAAAAAAGAATGGCCGCCCTGAGCGCGGCCATCAGCGAGTTTGAATCGAGTTTTAACGGTCAGGACGAGCAAACCATCGACCTTAAACAGGAATTAAACAAACTTGGTCTGGAAGATCTGAAAGACGTCAGTGCTTACATCACCGAACTGATGGTGCGGAAAGCCTCCGGTAAAAAAACCGAAAAGATGGGCAAACGCATGCCGTTGGTGGTCAAACAAAACATGGTAAACAAGTACATCGAACACGGCCGGCCCGCCGAAGACGTGAAGGAAGAATACCTTGTTATCGAGCAGAAAAGGCCGAAAGACAGAAATGAAGACGAACGGAAAAAGTTTATGGAATTCCGCAACAAAGCGCAAAAATGGTTTGAAGCGAATTATCCGAAAGAAAACGAATAAACGACGCTCGCATTTCCCTTCGAAACGTGCAGCCTGAGGGGCTGTACACGAAAGCCGGATCAGACAGTGCAAACTGTTTCATCCGGTTTTTTTATGCCTTCTCTCCCTCCTGTTTCAACGGCTCCACATGCAAGGCGATGTGTGTGTCCCGGCCGAACTTTTCCCGCAACCGGGCTTCTATTTGGCGTGTCAGGAGGTGGGCGCGTTCTACGCTGGTAAGGCCGTCTACCCGGATATGCGCTTCGATGGCGAAATCGTTGCCGATACGGCGGGTACGCAGATTATGGGGATCTTTCACTTCCGGGTTTTCGGTCATTATGGCCAGAATTTCGTCTTCAATCTCTTTCGGCAAGGATTTTTCCAGCAAATCGTTGATAGCCGGAAGCACCAACTGCAACGCTACCTTGATAATAAAGACGCTCACCACGACGGCTGCCAGCGGATCGAGCACCCGCCACTTAGGCCCGAGCAGGATAGCGCCTCCGATGCCCAAGGCCGTGCCGATCGACGAAAAAGCGTCGGAACGATGATGCCAAGCGTTGGCGATAACGGCCTGGCTGCTTCGGCGACGTCCTACGCGCAGGGTAAGCCTATATAAAAATTCTTTGATAACAATGGAAATCAGCGCGGCAAACAAGGCTATGTTGCCGGGACTTTCGAGCACCTCGCCTCTAAAATAAAAACCGATTACTTTGCGGAGGCCTTCCCAGAATAAACCGATTCCTACCGCCAGCAAAACAATCCCGATAACCGATGTGGCCAAGGTTTCAAATTTACCATGTCCATAATCGTGCCCTTCGTCTTTCGGTTTAGATGAAATATGTACAAAAAGCAAAACGATAATATCGGTAACGAAATCGGAGAACGAATGAACCGCATCCGCAATCATCGCGCTACTGTGGCCTAAAATACCCGCAGCAAATTTAAACGCCAACAAAAAGAAATTGCCGATCGATCCGATCAGCGTAACGCGCATAATTTCTTTCTCTCTACCTTCGGTTTGCATCGTTTTTCGTTTAAAACAGTATTCCGGACAGCATTGCCGGAGGTAAAAACAAACTTGTTTGTCTATTCCCCGGCGCCGCTTATCTTCATTTTGATTCGTTGAAACAAAGATAGTGCAAGCCGAGAGCAGAGGCAAACTTGTTTGTCTTTGCCGAGGCGCAGCCTATCTTCGTTTTGATTCGTTGAAGCAAAGATAAAAAATTGTCCCGAAAGAAGCCGTCTCCTTCAACTTATTTCCACCCGGCGGCCGCAGGGTGAAACCAACCCCGCCCGCCGGGCTTCCCCAAGCATCCGATTCCCCTCGCGGACAACCCCGCGGCAGGCCGGACTAAAATGAGAACTACAATAAATTCGAAGCCAGCTCCGAAAGGGGGCTCCGCTCTCCCTTTATCAGATTGATATGGGCAAACAACTCCTGCCCCTTCATCTTATCGATCATATAAGCCAACCCGTTACTCTGCGTATCGAGATAAGGCGAATCGATCTGCTGAATATCGCCGGTAAAAATCATCTTGGTACCCTCTCCGGCGCGGGTAATGATGGTCTTGATTTCATGAGGCGTCAGGTTCTGAGCCTCGTCGATGATACAAAACGTTTCCGACAAACTCCGGCCGCGGATAAAAGCCAGGGCCTCGATCACCAACTGATTTTCTTTCCGCATCTCCTCGATCCGCCGCACATCGGCGCTGCCGGTAGGAAATTGCGCTTTGATTACATTCAGGTTGTCGAACAACGGCTGCATATAAGGCGCCACCTTTTGCTGTTCGTCGCCCGGCAGGAACCCCAGGTCTTTATTGGCCAGGGCCACGATGGGACGGGCCAGCAATACTTGCTTGTAGGCGCCGGCTTGTTTAAGGGCGGAAGCCAGCGCGAGCAACGTCTTGCCGGTTCCGGCCTTTCCGGTAAGCCCTACCAGCTTCACATTCGGATCGTTCAGCACCTCGAAAGCAAAACTTTGCTCGGCATTGCGGGGTTGAATGCCGTAGTTAGACCCCTTTTCCACCTTTTTCACCTTATCGGTAAAAGGATTGTAACGGGCCAGTACCGAATTGCGTACGCTTTTGAGGATAAAACATTCGTTAGGCTCGAGTTTGGATTTTATCTCCAACGCCTCGGAAGGAATCCCCTCCGGCGTGGCATATATTTTATCGATCAGGTCGGGATCAATATTTTCATACGTCTCCTGCGCATGTTCGAAAATATCCACATTAATTACCTTGTCGGTAAAATAATCTTCTACCGGAATACCGAGCGAACGGGCCTTCATGCGCAAGTTGATGTCTTTCGTCACCAGAATGGTTTGCATCTTCTGCCTTTTCTCGGCCACCCAAAGCGCACACGAAAGAATCCGGTGGTCGGGGGTATGTTCGGGGAAAGACTGGGCGATTTTTTCCTGATACTTGTCGCCGGTAATAATATAGAGGGTGCCTTTGTCCGGGCCCAGAGAAGCGCCTTTGAGGAAAAGGTCTTTATCGGTGAGCCTATCCAGCTCGCGCACAAACTCGCGGGCGTTGAAATTGATTTGCTCGCTTCCTTTTTTGAATTTGTCCAGTTCTTCCAATACCACGATCGGAAGATAGATGTCATTTTCCTGAAAGTTCTCAATACACTTGTAGTCGTGCAGGATCACATTGGTGTCTAACACGAAATTTTTCTTTACTCCCATGGTCTTTCGATTTAATGATCATTTATTTTCAAGCCCCGGTCGGAAAAACACAGGCTTTTCCCGCCGCCGCCTTTCTACAAATATACAGGGAAAAAACGAGACGAACGGTTCGAAATCTAATCTTTTTTGGTGTTAAACCAACTACTTTCACTTCTCTGCTTCTTTCCTAAACGTCCTCTGCCTTGGAAAATAACGCCCTGCACCTTCAGCCGGCCTAACCAAAAGCTTTTACAACCTGCGGCAAGGATGCCGGTTACGCGCCGAAACGTGTACCGGCGACCATACAAGGGAAATACGGAAGAAGGCCCCTACTTTCACAAGCAGAAGCCTTCATAGCACCTTAAAGACCGGTCGCTCAAGGATGAGCCGGTCGATACAAAAAATATTATCAATAGCAACGCTAAAATAAACATATTTTTTCAATTTACCTACTTATACGTCGTTATTTCTGCAAAATTTCATTCGGTTCTTTGTTATAACGGTATGCTTAATACGGAAGAGAAGATATTAATTGGATGTATCGCGCAAAGGATCAAAGAATTGCGGGAGAGGACCGGCATATCCCAACGATTGATGTATTATGATACCGAAATCAATATAGGACGGTTGGAAACGGGAAAAGAAAACATAAAGATTACGACCATAGCCAAACTATGCGCTTATTTTCATATCAGTCTGGAAGAATTTTTCCACGGAATTTGCCCCGAAACGCCGGAAATGGCACCCAGAGAATCCGATGAAGTGCCGTAAGGAGGACGGGAAACCGCTAATTGCAAAAAAACAAAAACCGGTACGCCTTGTACGTTTTTTGGCGTACCCTGTTTCTTACGCGCCAGCCGTGCACGGTTTTCCGCAAAACAGAGCATGGCGGAATAAAAACCATCCGCCGCCTACCTCCGGCAGGGCCCCTCTTTTTACATAGCCGTGCCATCGCCTTGAAATAATTGCCCTCCGGGAGGAAAAGTATCTATTTATCCGGCCTATTTACCGGACAAGAAGATGATCGGGCCTCTTATCCGACCGGATATTTTTTCAAAGCCTGGGCCAATTGGTCGGGGCAGGATGTGCCGCGGCCGTGGCAATCGATACCTTCCATCCGCCGGATGGCCTCCTGTACCGGCATGCCTTTAAGCAAGGCGCAAATACCTTGACCGTTGCCGTGGCAACCGCCCACGATTTGCACCTCGCTGATGACGCCCCCGACGGCATCGATAATCATCAAGTTCGAACATACACCGCCCTGAGGCTTGTAAACTACCCGTTCTTTTTCCATCTTTCCTCTTCGCTTTTTTATGCAAAGGTATAAATAAAATTGACTACTTTTGCGCATTCTTAAAAACAAAAACATGACATACGAAGCAACGCTCGACTATCTATATACCAGCATGCCCGCCTTCCAACGCGTAGGCGCTTCGGCTTACAAACCGGGGCTGGACACGAGCATCGCCCTCGACGACTATTTGGGCAATCCACACCGCGCCTACGCTACCATCCACGTAGCCGGCACCAACGGCAAAGGCTCGGTCAGCCATCTGCTGGCGGCCATCCTCCGGCAAGCGGGCTATAAAGTAGGCCTGTACACCTCGCCCCACCTGGTAGACTTTCGCGAACGCATCCGGGTAAACGGAGAGATGATTTCCGAGAGCTATGTAACCGATTTCGTAGCCCGCCACCGTCCTTTTTTCGAAACCCTGCACCCCTCGTTTTTCGAACTTACGTCCAGTCTCGCCTTCGATTATTTCCGCGCCGAAAAGGTCGATTTCGCCCTTATCGAAGTCGGTCTGGGGGGACGGCTGGACAGTACCAATATCATCGACCCCGTGTTGAGCATCATCACCAATATCAGCCTCGACCATACGCAGTTTCTGGGCGATACGGTCGGGAAAATCGCTGCGGAGAAAGCCGGGATTATTAAAAAAGGCGTTCCGGTAGTCGTGGGCGAAGCCGGGCAGCCCGACGTAGCGCGCGTTTTCAGCGAGACAGCCGCCCGCGCGGGAGCCCCGCTCACCTTTGCCGCTTCGGCCGGTTTGCTGAGCGAAGCCCGGTTGCAGGCCGACGGCCGCTGGCATTTCGAAACGGCGGCCTACGGCCCGGTAGAAGGCAGCCTGGGAGGGATCGCCCAGCAGCAGAACGCCCGCACCGTGCTGACCGCCCTGCATGTGCTGGAAACCGAAAAAGGCCTTTCTCTGCCGGCGGAAGCCGTGCGGGAAGGATTCTGCCGGGTGACGGAGCTGACCGGTTTGAGAGGTCGCTGGCAGACCTTGCAACAAAAGCCGCGGGTAGTAGCCGACACCGGCCACAATGTAGGGGGATGGGAATACCTTTCGGCTCAGCTCGCAGAGGAAGCGACCCGTCATTCCCACCTATATATGGTAACAGGCATGGTAAACGACAAAGATATAAACGGCGTACTGGCCCTGATGCCCCGGGGGGCTACCTACTTCTTCACCCAAGCCTCGATAGAGCGGTCGCTTCCGGCCGAAGCCTTTGCCGCGCAGGCCAGGGCGCACGGCTTGCAAGGCACGGTTTGCCCTACGGTAGCGGATGCGGTGCGCCGGGCGCTCGCGGCAGCCGGCAGCAATGATATGATTTTTATCGGCGGCAGCACTTTTGTGGTGGCCGACGCCTTGCCGCTTTTCAAAACGGGCGAATAGCCCTCTCTCTTTTTCCCGGAAAACAATTAACATAATTCTAACAACAAATATCATGACAAAACAAATTCAAAAAAAACTAAGCGACTCGAAAGTGGCCCGCTGGAGCGTGCTGGCCCTGGTGGCTTTCACCATGTTATGCGGGTACTTCCTGACCGACGTTATGGCCCCGCTCAAACCCATGCTTGAACAGCAGATGGGATGGAACAGCACGGAATACGGATTTTTCACCAGTGCGTACGGCTGGTTCAACGTTTTCCTTTTCATGCTGATTATCGGGGGAATCGTGCTCGACAAAATGGGCGTCCGGTTCACCGGCGTAGGCGCCTGTATCCTGATGATTGCCGGATGTTCGCTTAAATATTACGCTATTTCCGACTACTTTACCATGCAAGGCGACCTCTTCGGCTGGAACGCCCAGGTGATGGTAGCGGCCATCGGATACGCCATCTTCGGCGTCGGGGTAGAGACGGCCGGCATCACGGTATCGAAAATTATCGTCCGCTGGTTCAAAGGCAAAGAAATGGCTCTGGCTATGGGGCTTGAAATGGCTACCGCCCGCCTGGGCACGGCGCTGGCCCTTTCCATTACCGTGCCGGCGGCTGCGTATTTCGGCAGCATTTCGGCGCCTATCCTATTGTGTCTTATCATGTTATGCATCGGTTTGATTGCCTTCCTGGTATTCTGCGTGATGGATCGCAAGCTGGAAGACTCGATGGATGCCATCGAACAGGCGGAAGACGCCGACCCGTTCCGGCCGAAAGATATTTTAGCCATTGTCACCAACAAAGGCTTCTGGTTGATCGCCCTGCTCTGCGTCTTGTTTTACTCGGCGGTTTTCCCCTTCCTGAAATATGCCACCGACCTGATGGTGAACAAATACAGCGTCGATCCGGAACTGGCGGGAAACATCCCGGCCATCCTTCCCTTCGGAACGATTCTGCTGACGCCTTTCTTCGGTAATTTGTACGACCGCAAAGGAAAGGGAGCTACCATTATGATATACGGCGCTTTCATGCTGATCGGCGTGCATCTGCTCTTTACGCTTCCTTTCCTGAACGAATGGTGGTTTGCTACCATCGTGATGGTCGTTCTGGGGGTAGCTTTCTCGCTGGTACCTTCGGCCATGTGGCCTTCGGTGCCGAAAATCATTCCCGAAAAGCAATTGGGTACGGCTTATGCCATGATTTTCTGGGTGCAAAACATCGGGCTTAGCATGGTTCCCCTCTTGATAGGTTGGGTGCTCGACAAATACTGCAAACTGGAAGGCGACGGGCCGGCTTACGATTATACCATCCCCATGGCCATCTTTACCGGCTTCGGCGTAGTGGCCCTGGTGGTGGCTCTGATGCTGAAAGCGGAAGATAAGAAGAAAGGATACGGGTTGGAAGAACCCAACATCAAAAAATAAAAGCTGACCGCGCTTTGCGGAAAATGACGGGAAGCGCTTTTCTCCCTGCCGGGAGGAAGGCGCTTCTTTTGTTTGCCCCCCCTTATTGTATATTTTTCATTTTTGCGGAAAATACACCGGCATCCGATCGGAATTTCATGCCGGTGTAATTCGAATTCCATGCCGATGGAATTTTCATTGGACAGGCATGTAATCGGAAGCCGTTGTCGGCATGCTTATAAGCATCAGAATATCAACTATATACAAAAACAAGCGGAGCCATTTTTCCACGGCCGGACTTATTGTAAAATTTTTTATCTTTTCGCCCTCCCCCGGACAAGCCGCCTCTCCGCGGACAAGGCCGGTTAATTCCTCTTTCGGCCGGCCGCAGATAAAGCCGGCTGCCCTCCTTCTTCGGCCCCCCGTTCTTTTCGAATCCCGCCTAAGGAAACATCTCCCCTAAGACGTGGAAAACCGGCCGGAATTCCGTACATTTGCCGGAAAACCAGAAAAAACGTACACCATGATTTGTTTTCCCAATGCCAAAATAAACCTGGGGTTGAACATCGTCTCCAAACGGGCCGACGGTTATCATAACATCGAAACGGTGTTCTATCCTATCCCGGTAAAAGACGCTCTGGAAGCGGTAGCCGCTCCCACCCTCACCTTCTCGCAAACCGGTATCGCCCTCGACGCGCCGGCCGAGAAAAACCTGGTGATGAAGGCTTATCGCCTGATGGAAACCATAGCTCCTATCCCACCCTTGGAAATTCATTTGCTCAAAGCCATTCCCTTCGGGGCCGGCTTGGGAGGGGGTTCGGCCGACGCTGCTTGCATGCTCAAATTAATCGACGGGTTGGCCGGCCTGGGCCTTGGGGAAACGACCCTGGAAAAACTGGCTGCCCGGATCGGCGCCGACTGCCCTTTCTTTATCCGGAACCGGCCGGTGTTCGCCACCGGCACGGGCAATCTGTTCGAACCCGTCGATGTTTCGCTCAGTGGCTACCACCTCTGCCTGGTCAAGCCCGACGTGGCCGTTTCCACCCCCGAGGCCTATGCCCGGGTTACTCCTGCCGTTCCGGCTCTTTCGCTCAAGGAAATCGTGCGCATGCCCCTGTCCTGCTGGAAAGAGGCGATGGTAAACGATTTCGAAGCCAGTGTCTTTCCCCGGTTTCCGGAAATTCGCCGGCTGAAGGAAAAACTTTACGAGGCCGGCGCCCTCTATGCCTCGATGTCGGGTTCGGGCTCGTCGGTATTCGGTCTTTTCGCCGAAGCCACGCATTTCAACGAACAATCGCTGTTTCCCGGCTGTTTTGTATGGGAAGGAGTATTACCATGAACCAAATAGCCGCATTTTTCGATACCCTGGCCGCCCGATGGGATACCATTTGCTGCCACAACCCGGAGAAAATCCGGGTGATTCTTTCCTTGGCGGATATTCGCGAAAACACCGACATCCTCGATGTGGGCTGTGGAACGGGTATCCTGGAAAATTACCTTTTGCCTTACCGGCCCCGCCGGATAACCGGCATCGATATTTCTCCCGCCATGCTAGCCAAGGCAAGCCAAAAATACCAGGCCCGGGCCGATACCATCCGTTTTCGCCTGGCGGATTTGATGGACCTGAGGGAGGAACTATTCGATTATATTCTGATTTACAGCGTCTACCCCCACTTTCCCGATCCCCGGAAAATGATCCGTCAGGCAGCCTCGCTGCTGCGCGGGGGCGGCCGGTTGGTGATTGCCCATAGCGAAAGCAAGGAAGAAATCAACCGCCATCACAGCCGGCAGCCGGCCCAGGGAATTTCCCGCATCTTGCCGCCCGCCGCAGAAGTGGCCACGTTGCTGGAGCCTTATTTCCGGATCGAAACAACGGTAGATACCCGCCAGCTTTATATGGTATCGGGCGAATATCGCGGCTAAACAAAGAGCCGTTTTCCTAGTTTTCAACAATTTATATCCATTATTCTCTAATAGTATGATTAAAAAAACACTACTCCCGGCACTGCTGTTTGCCGCTTTCGCCCTGCATGGAGCGGAAGAGGTAAAGGTGATGCAGTACAAGCATGCCGGCCCCGTCGCCGTGAACCGCCCGGTTCTGGCCGACAGTTTGAATGTAAACGGGAAACCGTTTGAAGTAAAGAACTTGCTAAAGGCTACCTTGCCTTTCTCACTGGCGTTTACCCGGGGCGACGTCGTCGAGGCCGATACGGCGGGCAGGGTTACTTTTGCCGCGCCTGAAAAAGGATACGCGCTTCATCAGTTTTCTTTTTTCCTGAACAGCGACCGCTATGTGAAAGGCAACCTGGAAGTGTCGGGGCCGGGCAACTTTGAAGTCTTCGTCGACGAAAAGCCGGTAGCGGCCACTTCCGAACTGGTATTGGAGCCCCGCCGCTACGCCGTGACCGTGAAATACCTGGCCGCTGCCGCCGATACCTTTGTTCCTTCGCTGAAAAGTATTTTCAAAAGCGAGCAGGAGGCCGAAGTCATTGCCTCGCTCAACCCGGAAAAACGGTATACGCTCCGTGATATTATGGAAGGCAAGGATTTTCGCCATCTGGGCGTTTCCCCCGACGGGAAATACGTGTTGGTAGGCTACGTGAATCGTTTTCCCGAAGGCAAAACCGAAACCTACAGCCAACTGCTCGACGCCGCGACGGGCCGGGTGTTGCTGCAAGACAACGGCTACCTGGCCGCCGCCCGGTGGATGCCTCGCTCCAATCGTTTTTATTTCACTCGCAAAGGGTTGGAAGGTACCGAGTTGGTGACGGTCGACCCGGCTACGATGAGCGAAGAAGTGCTTGCCCGGAACCTGCCTAAGGGCGAATTTACCTTTGCGCCCGACGAATCCTACCTGCTTTTCACCCAAAAGGAAGAAGGGCCGAAAGAGGATAGCGAGCTGATCCGCGTATTGGAGCCCAACGACCGGATAGCCGGTTTCCGCGACCGCTCGTTCATCTGGCGTTATGATCTGCAAAACGGCTTGTTCGAACAGCTTACCTTCGGCCATACCTCCACGCTGCTGAACGATGTAAGCGCCGACAGCCGCTATCTGCTGTTCAGCACCTACGAGCGGACGTATACCTCCCTGCCCCATAGCCGCCAGTCGATGTACCGGCTGGACGTGCAGACGATGGCGGTAGATACGATCTGGGAAAAAGCCGGCTATGTAAATCAGGCAGCCTTCTCGCCTGACGGCAAGCAACTGCTCGTGGCTGGAACCGGCGACGCTTTCGAAGGGATGGGGCTTAATATCCGCCCCGGGCAGCAGGCCAACGATTACGACGGCCAGCTCTTTTTGTACGATCTTTCCACCCGCCGGGCCCGTCCGCTGACGAAGGAGTTCGACCCGAACGTAACCGACGCGGTGTGGAACCGCTACGACGGCTTGATTTACCTGACAGCCGAAGATCAGGATTGCCAGCGTATTTTCGCCTGCAACCCCGCCAACGGCAAAATCCGCCCGATTGCCGCTATCGAGTCGGTCATCACCGGCTATGCGTTTGCCGCCGATGCCCCGCTGCTGTGTTTCTACGGTCAGAGCGCGTCGAATGCCAACCGCTTGTATGCCTATCAATTGAAGAGCGACAAGAGCCGGCTGCTGTACGATCTCTCGGCCGATAAATTGACAGACATCGCGCTGGGGGAAGTACACGACTGGAATTTCAAATCGGACGACGGCACCACCATCCAGGGACGGTATTACCTGCCTCCTCATTTCGATCCTGCGCGCAAGTATCCGATGATCGTATACTATTACGGAGGCACTTCGCCTACCAACCGGATGCTCGAAATGCGCTATTCGATGCACATGTATGCCGCTCTCGGATACGTGGTTTACACCCTCAATCCCAGCGGAACGACCGGCTTCGGCCAGGAGTTTGCCGCCCGCCACGTGAATGCGTGGGGGAAAACGACGGCCGACGAGATTATACGCGGCACGAAGCTTTTCACCGCCGAACACGCTTTTGTGGATGCGAAGAAAATAGGCTGTATAGGAGCTAGTTACGGAGGGTTTATGACGCAGTATTTGCAGACTCGTACCGATATTTTCGCCGCCGCGATCAGCCATGCGGGCATTAGCGCGCTGAGCAGTTACTGGGGCGAAGGCTATTGGGGCTACGGGTATTGCTCGGTGGCCAACAAGGGCACTTATCCCTGGACCGATCCGGAGTTTTTCACCCGGCAAAGCCCGCTCTTCAATGCCGACAAGATTCATACGCCGCTTTTGCTGCTGCACGGCAATGTGGATACGAACGTGCCTGTGGGAGAAAGTATTCAGATGTTTGCCGCGCTGAAAATATTGGGCCGCGAAGTGGCCTTCGTGCAGGTAGACGGCGAAAATCACGGCATTGTGGGGTATAACAAACGAATCAAATGGCAGAACACCATTTATGCTTGGTTTGCCAAATGGCTGAAGGACGAGCCGGAATGGTGGGAGGCGCTTTATCCCCAAAGAACCTTATAGACAGACTGAGGGTTCTTCCGCTGCCGGATTCGGTTTTCGGCCGGCGGCGGAAAGACCCGGAACCAAGAAGACCGCCTGGGGCCGGGCAAAATTAAACCGGCCGGGCGGTCTTTGTGCTTGACAAAGGCAGTTTCACGGTAAAAACGGTTCCTTCTCCTACCTTCGAAGCAACCGACAACGTGCCGCCGTAATGCTCTACAATATTCTTACATAGGCTCAGCCCGATGCCGGCGCCTTGAATGTCGTTGTGTTTTTTGTAAAAACGCTCGAATATTAACTTCTGCTCTTCGGGCGAGATTCCCATCCCGGTGTCGGCTACGGTGATATGGACCTGCTCGCCGTCAGACGTATAGCCCACCGTTATGCTTCCTTCGCCGGTAAATTTCACCGCATTGTTCACCAGGTTGGTAATTACCTGGTTCAGCCTTAACTTATCTACGCGTATATGCACCGGTTCGGAGGGCAATTGCCGGATCAGTTGCAAAGGCTTCTGCAAAATAACCTGCTGGGTGGTCATCACCTCCACAATCAAACTAGTCAGATCGCAATCGGTATCGGTATATACCATGCTGTCCGAGTCGATGCGCGCCAGGTCGAGTATATCGTCGATCAGCCCGAGCAACAGGTCGCAATTCGACTGGATGGTATGAATAAAGAGTTCGTACTCTCCGGCGTCGTAGGCTTCTCTGCCGGCGATTAGTTTGGCAAAACCGATGATGCCGTTCAGGGGCGTACGAATCTCGTGGCTCATATTCGACAGGAAGGCCGATTTGAGCTGTTCCGACCGGTATACGTTGTCGCGCGCTTCCTGCAACCGGGCTTGCTTGTCCTTGTAATCCTGTATATGGATGCAAAGCCCGTATAAGACGGGCAACGCGTCTTCGCCGTGCAGATGGCCCGACATGCGTACCTCCCAGTATTGTTCGCCGTGGCCGCTCAGGTTCATCCGCATCTCGCGGGTAAGGCGCACATCCGGCCGGATACGCTGTTTGGTATAAAAATTATGCCAGGCGTCTGCGTCTTGGGGATGAACAAAGCTTAAAAACGTATCCAGCGAAAGGCTGTGCGTTCCGTCGTCGGGTATGCCCCATTGGGTGAAGAAAGCGGGATCGAACAGTAGACGGTTGGTGTGGTAATCGAACCACCAGAAAAACAATTGCCCGGCATCGGTGGTGAGCGATAAGTATTCGGCGGTGGTAAATTCGTCGGTATGGTCGGAGAAAATGCAGATAGCTCCTTTTATCTCTCCTTTGAGCATCATCGGCACCAGTTCGCCGGTGGCCAGAAAATAGCGATCGCTTTTTTTGCATCGGATGCGTGCTTCGGGGGAAAACGAGACGGATTGCCTCTTCGCGCATACGTGGCGGAATACCTCTGCCGTTTCTTTGCCGAGGGCCGGGTCGATAAGCTGTATCCACGCCGCCAGGGGGGTGTCGAGGTAATCCTTCTCGTCCTCGCCGAGACTAAGGAGTTGCCGGGCCCGGAGATTGGCCGAGCGTATCAGGCCGCGCTCGTCGATCGTTACGATTCCTTCGTCGATCGAATTGGTTACCACCAGCAAATTATCGCGTTGCTGAATCAGTTGGTATTCGTTTTCCCGCTTCTCGCGGCGGTAGGATTTTAGTTTATAGAAGGCAAAAGCAAGCAGCACGGCAAACATGAAAACACCGCCGACAGCTGCTAGTTGCAACTGTGTTTTATATCTTACCGAAAAAGGCATATGGATGAATTCGGCATCTGCCGGCAAACGGTCGAACGGCAACTCCAGGTCATTGTAAACGGCCCAGTCTATCCACAGCTTTCTTTCGCTTTCCTGCCGGTTCATCCCGACCGGTTCATGCTTGAGCATTTTGGCTGCGCGTTTCGCCCCGTCGTAAGCCAGTTGGTAAGAGGAGGCAAAATAACCTCCCAGCATACCTTGCCCGAATCCTTTGTTATTGAGCGCAATAAAAGGGATAGCCGCATGGCTGATAAACTTGGCCGCGAGCGGATCCCATTCCGGCAGAATGCCGAAGGTACGAAAGCGTCTTTCCACGATCTTGTAAAACATATCGTGATAGCTGGTTTGCTCCGGCATGGTATCGATTTTTATATCTACCACCGTGTTACTCAGCCTTTGTATCTGCGCTACGATTTCTCCGGCAGCCGTATAGCCTATGTTATGATAAGCCAGAGGCATATATACCTGCGTTCTTTTGATGATTTTTCCCAGGCTCAACGCCTCGTCGAAATTCACGCGGGTTGTGAAGCCGCTTGCAGCCGCTCTTCCCCCCGGAGCCGGCGGCAGCGAATCCGGATAATCCACTCCGCAGAACACGACGGGCAAAGCGTTGGCTTCTTTCAGGAAAGAATGGTCGGAACCTATTACCGCCGCCGTGGCCTGGTCGTTTACCGTCAGGATCAGATCCGGCCTTTCAATCCGGTTCATCCAGGCTATCGCCGTGTCTGCGCATTGTTGTTTCGAGTATTGCGAGCCGAGGTAGTCCGTCCGCAGGCGTACCTTTACTTTTTCTTCTTTAAAAGCGTCGGCGATTCCCCGGTTCATCTCCTCCATCCACGGGCAATTCTTTTCGTACGAATGAACTACCCATACCTCGTAGGGCACGTCGTTTACCCATCGTTCGCACCTCACGGCAAAAAGCAGCAAACCGATCCCTACGCAAATCAGACTAATTATCGATAGTTTCATTTTTCCGCTTATTCGTTTTTTAGTTGAACCTGATGTACCGGCAGCATCACCACCACGCACGTCCCTTTTCCCTGAAGGCCATCGGTCAGTCGTATCGTTCCGTGGAATCGCTTGGCGATCTCTTTGCAGAGCGATAACCCCAGCCCGCCGCCCGATGTGAACTTATCCAGCTTATAGAAGCGTTCGAATACGATTTCCCTGTCTTCAGGCGCAATGCCGATGCCTGTGTCGCGCACATAGATCTCGACGTGTTCCTCGTCCGTTCGATAGCGGTATCCCAAGGCTACCGAACCTTCGGCGGTGAACTGCAAGGCGTTGCGAAGAAGTTGCACCAGCAATTGCTTGAGGCGGAAAGGATCGGTTTCCAACAGGCATTCTTCCTGGGCTAGCTCAAGGAAAAACTCTACCCGGGTACCGGCAAACAGCGATTGCTCTTCCGCCCAGATTTCCGACAGCCATTTTTTCAGGTGGCATACTTTATATTCAAAGGGATAACCGCTTTCTACCCGCGAAATATCCAGAATATCGTTGATGGTTTGCAGCAAGGTATCGCAGTTTTGGCCGATCAGGTTCAGAAACTTGTCTTTTTCGTCTTCCTCTACTTCGTTTATAATGGTCGAGAAGCCTACGATGGCATTCAGAGGCGTACGGATTTCGTGGCTCATATTGGCCAGAAATTCCAGTTTAAGCCGGTTGCTCTCTTTGGCATCTTCCAATACTTTCAGCATGACCGACTCGGTTTCCTTCAATTTCTGGATGCTTAGGCAGATTCCGAACAAGCGGATATTCCGGCGTTCCTGGCTAACCACGGGCATCGAAGCGATACGAAATTCGAACCAGCTATAACCTTTGGGGAGCTTCAACCGGACTTCCGCCTTGTATTTGCCGGCGCGGGGATTTTCCCTTACTTCATTCAGCCCGCGCAGCCAACGCCGGCGGTCGTCGGGATGCAGCAGGCTTAGAAACTCTTTTTTTCCCATTACCGGTACTTCCCGGTCGAGACCGGCATTGACGAAGAAGGAGGGATGAAAAATAATTTCCCTTTTAGCGTTATCGATCTGCCAGGTATAGACATCGCCGGCCGCCATGCTGAATTCGAGGAATTGAGCCTGTCGCAACTTGTCGGTACAATCGCGGAAAGCGAAGAGGGTGCCGATACGGGTGGAATTAATATAGAGCGAACGGATGATACCGCTGATTTGCAAGCTGCCGCCGTTATGCAATTCCAGCAGGCTGCCTTCCGGCAGGGGCTGTTCTTCGTGCGTTGCGGCTGCCCGGGCTATCAGCTTCTCTAGCCAGAACGGATCGTGCGTGTAGCGGGGAGAGAGCTTCAGGAAGGCGGAAATATGTTTGTTTTTCAGCAAAACCGCCTCTTCGTCCAATCCCAGCAGTTGCAGGGCTGCGGGATTGATGGAGACGATCGTTTCCCGGCAGTCTAACGAGATGATGCAATCGCTTACCGCATTGACCGTGGCGCGTATGCGTTCCTGTTCTTCCTGAAGTTTCCTGGCCGAAGAGTTTCTGCGCGAACGTATTTCTTTGGACACACGTACCAGATAACTAACCAGAAAAAGAATCAGCAGCACGCCGGCCGTGGAGCCTGCAAGAAGCGCTTTTCCGTATTTTACGCGGAAAGGCTCATTCACGATGCGGCTGCCTTCCGGCAAACGGCTTTCCGGAATGCCCCAATGCTGCAATAATTCCCAGTCGAAAACAGGCGTACGCAAACCCGTATCGATGGGGATAGAAGCGGCCGGTTCTCCTTTGAGGATGCGAAGGCAAGTGCCGGCCGCTTTGTCGACCTGCCGCCCGACGGTATTGAAATAGCCACCGATTACGCCGTGGGGCATCGACCGGGGAAACCCCTCATCGCAAAAGTAAGAATTGGTCACTCCAATGAAGGGCTGCAACTGGTAACTCAGGAAATCGGAATAGATATACTCTCCGCGGGCTTTGATGCCGAACCGGCAGACGGAATCGGCGGGTTGGTAATAGCGGTAAAACTGGTCGCGTCTCCAAACGGTGGGCATGTCGAAACCGATCGTAAGCGGACGCGAAACGGCGGCCGGATCGCGCAGGGTATCGACCGGAGCATTTTCCGGCCCTTGGGTAAAATAATCGCGGAAGAAGGTAAATTCCGGAATCTCTTTCAGTTGGGCTTTCGCCGTATCTTCCAGCAGGAACTCCTCTCGCTGGAATCCACAGGCTATCTGAAGTTCGTCTACCTCGCCGAACAACTTCTTTCCCAACTCGTAGGCTTCCCGGTAATCGATCGTTTCCAATTGGCCGGTAAGCTGGGGATAATCTTCCATCAGCGGAAGGGGAAGAACGACGTTGCTAAAAACAATAGGAGTTTGAAGCACCACCGGATGATGGGATGCCATAACGAAATTAAAGGCGTCGTCGTTGACGGCAAGCAGCACGTCGGGCGGATTTTTCCGATACTCGTCCAGGTTCTCAAGCAGAATTTTCATGCTGTAGGAAGCTTCCACGTCATGCGTGCGGAGCAAAAGGAAATAGGGCTCTACCGGAATATCGGCTTCGCGGAAGGCTTTCTCTATCAGTGTTCTCCTGTGGTGTATCACATGCGGATTACCCGACGACAGGATACAGAGCACCTGATACTTTTCCTTTGCGGCAGAAGAAGCTGCGGCCGGGCTGCCGGTCGGAAAAAGAGCAGCGCATAGTATCAGCAAGGCAATTAGATAGTGTTGTATCATGCAAAAATCGATTGCGGATTGAATTCCGGTTTTGAATACGACACACAAAGGTACTGATTTTTGCAGCCTTTTGCAGTATAAGCGAGTTTTAAATAGACGATTATTTTTATCCTCTTGTTTTTATAGCTGAAAAAGGCGTCTGAAAAGGCACTTTTGCGGGGGGCTTGTGCCTTTCCCCGGCAAAACGTACTTTTCCGACGCCTTCTTTTATCTTTTTCAAGCTACCGCTTTTTCTTTTTGCAACGCTCCGCCCAACCTAAAGGAGCCGTGTTTTCCCGGAAACAGGCGGGGGGCCGGCCCTGAGGAATAAGCGGGAACAACCGCCGCGCCCGGCACAGCTACTCTTCCCCAAAAAAGATCGTGGCTTCCACGGCATGCGAAAGGATATAAGCCGCCGGCGTGGGGTGCAGCGGAGAATAACCTTCCATCAGTTGGCGTACTACCGGTTCTTTCTCTTTCCCCAGGATCGGCACGAGCAGCGGCGATCCGTTCAGGATAAGCGGCCCGGTCATCGTAATGCGGTACTGGCCGCTCACGGGATGGCGGGAAACGGTATATACCCGGCTGTCGGACAACAATTCGAGGGTGGAGGGAAAGATAGAGGCCGTATGCGCGTCTTCGCCTACGCCCAGGATAATGCAATCGAAGGTAGGCAGTTGGTTGAACCGAGGCAGAAATTCTTTTACCTCCCAGGCATACCGCATCGCTTCGGCTCCCGGTTCGCATTCTCCTTTGATACGGTGGATATGCGAGGCGGGGATATGCAAACATTGAAACAACAAGCGGTCGGCCTCGCCGAAATTGCTCTCTACATCCGATGCAGGCACGCAACGCTCGTCGACCCAGAAAAAGCGAAGCCGGTCCCAATCGATCTTGTCTTTATATTCTTCCCTCCACAGGGCGAACATCCGCTTGGCCGTTCCGCCGCCCGAGAGAGCCAGGTTGAAGGGAACCGGTTCTTTTTTCTCTTTCATCAGGCGGATCAATTTATCCGTCAACGCGCGTAGCGCCTCTTTGGCATCTTTAAATCGTTCGATCATCATAGGCTATACTCTTTGGCAGGAACGGTTTTTAGGCTCCATTCCCAGTTGTGCGACTTCCGGCGGCCCGTCTTGCCCCGGTTTGTAAAAGAAAAGATTTTTGTCGCCCTCTGCTTTCCAGTGGTCGAGGATGACATCGACAAACCGCCAGCTCGCCTCCAGGGCGTCGTTGCGCGCATACAGGGTAGAATCGCCCAGCATGGCGTCGAGTAGCAGCCGTTCGTAGGCATCGGGCAGGAAATAGTTTTTCGCCAGCGAATCGTAGCGGAAGTCCATGCTGACCTGTTTCACCACAAAGCCCGCGCCCGGCATTTTAAGCCCGAACTTGAGCGAAATGCCTTCATTGGGCTGGATGCGGATCACCAGTTTGTTGCACGAGCCTCCCGAGCATTGGCCTACAAAAAGCTGATGGGGAGTAGATTTGAAATGGATTACGATCTCCGACGATTTTTCCGGCAGCTCCTTGCCGGTCACAAAATAAAAGGGCACGCCGCTCCACCGCCAGTTGTCGATAAAGAATTTCATCGCCACATAGGTTTCGGTAGTGGAATCCGGAGCCACGTTTTTTTCTTCCCGGTAGCCGATGTATTGGCCGCGCACTACCATTGAATCGATTTCGCGGTCGGTATAGGGACGGATCGACCGGAATACTTTCACGATTTCGTTGCGGATGGATTCCGGATCGAATTGAGCCGGCGCTTCCATAGCCACGAAAGCCATCAGTTGCATCAGGTGGTTTTGCACCATGTCGCGCAGGGCGCCGGCCGAATCGTAATATTTCCCGCGGTTGCCCACTCCCAGGGTTTCGGTAGCGCTGATGTCGATGGAATCGATATAATGATGGTTCCACAGCGGCTCGAATATGCCGTTGGAAAAACGCAGCACCAGGAGATTCTGCACCGTTTCCTTGCCCAGGTAATGGTCGATCCGGTAAATATCGTCTTCGGGAAAAATACGGGTGAGGTGTTCATTCAGCTTGCGGGCCGTCTCGAGGCTGGTGCCGAACGGCTTTTCTACGATGATGCGCCGCCAGCCGCCTTCTTCGTGCGGCACGTTCATGCCGTTGTCGAAGAGGCATCGGGGCACGATTTCATACATCACCGGCGGGGTGGCCAGGTAGTAAATAATCTTGTCGGGCAGTTGGTATTGCCCGCGCAGCATGTCGATCCGTTCGCGCAGCTTGCCGTACTGGGCCGAAGAAGTGGAATCGAACGAAAGGTAGTATACTTGCTGCAAAAAGGCGTCCAATGCCTGGGGATCGTATTTTTTTTCCTTTACCGCCTCGGTGATATGCTCTTGCTCCATCGCGCGGTATTCCTCGTCGGCATACGAAGTGCGGGAAGCGCCCAGAATGCAAAACCGCTCGGGCAGCAAGCCGCGCACGTATAACTCGAAAAGCGAAGGCAGCAGCTTGCGGCCGGTCAGGTCGCCCGATGCGCCGAATATCACTAACATTTGGTTGTCTGCTTTATTCATGATTCGTACGGTTTTTGTCAGGCGTTATAAATTCCCGAAACGGTGTTACCTCCCTCGCCCGTCCAGTTGGTATGGAAGAACTTGCCCCGCTCCCAATCGACACGCTCATAGGTATGCGCGCCGAAATAGTCGCGTTGGGCCTGCAAAAGGTTGGCGGCCGAATGCCGGGTAGAAAGCCCGTCGAAATAAGCCAGGCCCGAACTCATGGCGGGAAGCGCCAGGGCATGCAGCGCACCTTCGGCCACGACCTGCCGCCAGGCCAGGAGAGACTCGTGAATCTTGCGAATGAAGAAATCGTCGAAAAGCAGGTTTTCCAAGTCCGGATTCCGGTCGTACGCAGCCGTGATTTTCTGAAGGAAAACCGAACGGATGATGCAACCTTTGCGCCAGATCATGGCGATGGTGCCGTAATCCAATCCCCAATCGTAGCGTTTGGATGCTTGGCGAAGCAGAGAGAATCCCTGTGCGTACGAAATAAGCTTCGAAGCATACAAGGCCTGTTTTACCGCCTCGACGGTAATCGGCGATACGCCCAGCACGCCGCTTTTGGGATAGAGGGAAGCGGCCCGTTGGCGTTCGGCCTGCATGGCCGAAAGCAGCCGGGCGTAGACGGCTTCGGTAATCAGGGTGAGAGGATCGTTTTCATCCAAGGCGGCCATCACGCTCCATTTGCCGGTTCCTTTTTGCCCGGCCACGTCTAATATCTGGTCGAGCAGGTAGCCGTTGCCGTCTTCCGCCGGGAAGCGAAGAATATCGGAGGTAATGCCGATCAGGAAGCTATCCAGCTCCCCTTTGTTCCAATCGGCAAAGATGCGCGACATTTCTTCGTTATCCAGCTTGAGACGGTGTTTGAGCAAGGAATAAGCCTCGGCGATAAGTTGCATGTCGCCGTACTCGATGCCGTTGTGTACCGTTTTCACGAAATGCCCCGCTCCGCCCGGGCCTATCCATTGGCAGCAAGGCGTGCCGTCGTCGAGCTTGGCGGCGATGCGCTGCAAAATATCTTTCACCAAGGGCCAGGCAGCCGGATTTCCCCCGGGCATGATGGACGGGCCGTACAAAGCACCGATCTCGCCGCCCGAGATGCCGGTTCCTACAAAATAAATTCCGCGGCCTTCCAGCTCCTTTACCCGGCGGGCGGTATCATGAAAGTCGGAATTTCCCCCGTCGATAATTACGTCGCCCGGCTCCAGGTAAGGCAACAACTGGGCAATCAGCTCGTCGACCGGGGCGCCGGCTTTTACCATCATCATAATTTTACGCGGACTCTCTACCGAGGCGACAAGTTGCTCGATGGAATGCGTGCCGACAAAACGCTTGTCTTTTCCGCGTCCGTTCATAAAACGGTCGACCACTCCCTCCTCGCCCGGGGCCGTCCGGTTGTATACGGATACCTGAAACCCTTTGCTCTCCATATTGAGCGCCAGGTTTTCGCCCATTACGGCCAGGCCGATAAGCCCGATATCAGATGCTTTCATACTGTGCTATATATTAGTCTATTTAAAAAAATCAGTCAATGTATCCCTCCGAACAAATCGTTCAACGATTCGCTCATCGAAGGATGGGTATAAATGCCGTCGCGCAGATACGTGTACGGCACTCCCTGGCGCATGGCCAGGCTCACCGTATTGATTAGTTCGCTCGCTTCGGCGCAGAACAGGCTACAGCCCAGTATCCGGCCGGTTTCCGCATCGACCACCGCTTTGAGCAATCCTTCCGGTTTGCCGATCGTCCGGGCGCGGGGCAAGGTAGAAACATCTACCGAAGCCACCTTTACCTGCCGGCCGGCTTTGCGGGCCGCTTCTTCCGTCAGGCCCACATTGGCCAGCGGGGGATCGATAAAAACGGCATACGGCACCGCCTGCCGATCCTCGGCCGTACGATGGCCGGGGCCGAAAAGCTCGTCGCGGATAACGCGGTAATCGTCGAGCGAGAGATAGGTAAATTGCAACCCGCCTCTTACGTCGCCCATGGCCCAGATATGCGGCACGTTGGTATGCAGCCGGGCGTCGACCTCGATCGCGCCGCGCCCGGTAGTCTTTACCCCGGCGGCTTCCAGGTTGAGCCCCGCGGTATCCGGACGCCGGCCGGTAGCCAGCAAAACGGCTTCGGCCTCGATCGTTTCCGTTTCGCCTCCTTCGGCGGCATGCAGACGAAGGGTAGCCCTGTCTCCCTCCCGCCCTATAGCTTCCACCCGGGCATTCAGCCGGATAGCGATGCCTTTTTTCTCCAATACTCTTTTCACCGCGTCGGCTATATCCCGGTCTTCGCGGGGAATAAAACGGTCGCCGCTTTCCAGCACAATTACTTCCGAACCGAAACCGGCATACATCGAAGCGAACTCCAGGCCGATATAGCCGCCGCCCACAATCGCCAGCCGGCGGGGTAGTTTTTCCAGTTCCATCAGCGTGGTGCTGGTATACACGTAGGGGTTGCCTTCCAGGCCGGGAATAGCAGGCATCACCGGGACGGCCCCGGTATTGATGAAAATTTTCGGACTTTCCAGCCGGAGCGTTTCGCCGGGCATTTTCACTTCTATTTCATAGGGAGAACGGAAAGTAGCCTCGCCGGTATAAATGGTAACGGTAGGTTCCGAATCGAGCTTGTCGTAATTTTTCCGCCTGAAAGCGGCAATCAGGTCGTTTTTCGCTTGCACGGCTTTCCGGTAAGCTTCGGTCTGTTCCTGGAAAGTAGAAGGCCGGCGATAGACAGCCACCTGGGCGGCATGCACCAAGGCTTTGGTGGGAATACATCCTATATTGATGCACGTGCCGCCGTACATAGAGGGCGAACGTTCCACCACGGCTACCTTCCATCCCCGGTTGCCCAGGTCGGCGGCTAATGTTTTTCCTGCTTTTCCAAAGCCAATGATAATCGCATCGTACTTTTCCATGCTTTCTTTTCTCCTATTTTTTATTAGTAAAATAACACGCTGTTTAAGCTTATTGTTCGGAAAAATGTTCCTCATCCGCTCCGCCCGCGGCGATTGAAAAATCCGGCTACGGCTAACGAAGCAGATTACAAAAATACAAGCTGCCTCGGGGCGGAAAAAGGGCTATTTTTCCCCCATAGAGGGCCATTCTTCCCGATAGAGCGGCTACAAGAGAGAGTCCGGCTCTTCCAAGGCCTGTTTGGCGGCCGCAAGATGCGGGGAAAAAGAGCCGGCGACGGCGGTAAAAAGCGACCTTGCCGGTACGGCTTTCCTGATAGACGATTTCTATCAGGCCATAATTTTCATCGATCGGACTGCCGGGAGGCCCCTATATTCTTTTTCTTTTAAACATTCGCTTGGCCAATTTAGTTTTATATTTGCAAGCACGTAAAAAAAACAGAACCGAATAAAAAGATGAGTCTACCGTTTAAACCGATCACTATAGAGGATAAAGCTATTATTACTTCCTTTACCATCCCCGGCAATTACCGCAATTGCGATTTTTCGTTCGCCAACATGTGCAGTTGGCGTTTTCTGTACGACAGCGAATATACCGTAGCGGAGGGTTTTCTGCTGATCCGTTTCTGGATTGAAGATAAAAGCCGCGTAGCCTATATGATGCCGGTCGGACAGGGCGATCTGGCCCGCGCCCTGCAACTGTTGGAAGCCGACTCGCTCGAAGCCGGTCATCCTTTATGTATGCTCGGCATTTCTCCCGATGCCAAGGAAGAGCTGGAAAAGGTCTTGCCCGGAGATTTCTTTTACATCCCCGAGCGGGATTATTTCGACTATATTTACCTGCGTGAAAACCTGGCATTGCTTAAAGGCAAAAAATACCAGTCGAAACGCAACCATATCAACAATTTCAAGAAGCAATACGCCTACGAATACCTGCCCATTACGCCCGATCTGGTACCCGAGTGCCTGCAACTGGAATGCAAATGGTATCGCGACAACCATACCGAAGAAGATGCCGAAGAGCTCACCGATGAACGGCGCGCGCTGACGTACGCCCTTCATCATTTCGACGCCCTGGGGCTGACCGGAGGCGCCATACGGGTAGACGGCAACCTGATTGCCTTTACCTTCGGGGGCCCCGTGAACCACGATACGTTCGACGTGCAGGTAGAGAAGGCCGATACGCGTTACGATGGAGCTTACACGCTTATCAACCAGGAGTTTGCGGCCCATCTTCCGGAAACCTACCTGTATATGAACCGCGAAGAAGACCTGGGCGTGGAAGGCCTGCGCCGAGCCAAGTTATCTTATAATCCCACTATCTTGCTTGAAAAATCCGCAGCAATCAAGAAACCATTAAAAAGATAAGACGATGGATAAAAAACAGCAGATCATCAACCTATGGCGCGAATGCTTCGCCGATTCCGACGCATTCGTCAACTTGTTTTTCGACCGGGTGTATCAAGACGACAATGCCCTTGTGGCCGAGCGCGACGGAAAGATCGTATCTTCCCTGCAAATGCTTCCTTATACGATGACTTTCTACGGAAAGGAAATTTCGGTGGCTTACATCTACGGCGCGTGCACCGCTCCGGAATATCAGGGCCAGGGTTTGATGCGGCAACTGATAGAGGAATCGTTCGAGGTGATGCGGCAGCGCAAGGTGGCTATGGCCGTGATCGTGCCGGCCGATTCGTGGCTGTTCGATTTTTACCGCGAACAAGGTTTTACAGAAGCCTTCGATTATACGCTCGACACCTACGTGCGGCCCGATCGGGCCGTACAGGCTCCTCTGCTCACGGTAGTTCCCCCCGAGGCGCCCTCCATGCAGCGGTTATACGACTATTTCAACGAAAAAATGCGCCAGCGTCCTTGCTGCATATTGCATACTTACGACGATTTCGTTACCATTCTGCGCGATGTTCAGCTTAGCGGCGGCCAGATGCTCACCGCCCTTACTCCCGAACAGGTACCGGTGGGCATGATTTTCCTTCACCGCGACGGAGACCGGATTTTCGTAAAGGAATTGCTTTACGACAACAACCAGGTAAAAGATTTGCTGCTACAGGAGGCTACTTTGCAAAATAACGTAACAGAGGCGTCGTACGTTACGCTGCCCACGCCGCCGGGAACGATGCCGTTCGGGATGGCGCGCGCTATCGATACCGATCGTCTTATCGGCGACTGGATAGGCACCCATCCACATAGCGGCGTTTCCAAAAGCGATTTGAAGGAGATGGATATTCAAACGCTTACCCGCCATCTGCTGGATTATCCCCAGCGTACGGCTTATATGAGCCTGATGTTGGATTAGCGGAGGTAGGCCTTGCTGAAAGGGACCCGGAAAGGGTGCAGGAAGAGGCCTTGGGAAGGAGCCTCCGGAAAAAGCTGCGAAAAGAGTCCGGAAAGAACTCGAAAAGAGCTCCGAAAGAACTCCGAAAGGGAAAAGTAGGGGGGTGTTTTACCTTTCAAAAAATACAATAAGTCTTCCGGAAAACCCTCTTGGGAGAAGTTTTTTGCATATTCCTGGTTATCAGCAGGATAGGATTAATGAAAAAATCTACTGCGAAGGAAGAAAAAATTCATCGGCATGCAATTCGAATTACATATTATTATGATTTTTGCAACTATTAGGCAGAAAAAAAAGGCTGATAGAAATCATTTTTTTTGATCACAGCAAACATTCGTGCCACAATCTTGGCTCTCAGAGCATTG
>DBFWLD010000040.1:0-107282 GCA_048465615.1 Tannerellaceae bacterium | reverse complement strand
GAAGACGACGTGCTGCAAACGCCCCTGCCTATGGTAGGATCGTATACCACGCCGCTCGACTTGACCGACTTCTCCATCTCGGCACGCACGCAGATCAGCTTCAAGCTCTCGCGCATGGTAGCCCGATTCGACATCATCAACGATGCAGCCCTTTCCAAGTTCACCGTCGAAGAAATATCGATGGGCAACGGACGAAAAGGAGCCGGATTCTTCCCCATCAAGGTGCTGAACGATACCAAAGACGACGAAGACCTGATTTCTTATCCTGCCCGCACGCTGACGGATGAAACGCAGCAGGCAGCCCCTCTGAACGAAACCAAAGGGGCTTTTTATACCTGGCCCAGCTTGCAGGAAGACCACGGCTTCCTGACCCTCAAGGGCAAATATGCCGTCAACCAGACCGAGCAGATGGATGTTTCCTACAAGATCCCCTTCCAGCAGGTAACGAACGGCATCGGAAGCTATATCGAAGTGGCAAACAACCATCGCTACACCATCGCCATTACGGCCGCCGACCAGTACAAGCTCGACTTTACCCTCAAGGTAAGCGACTGGACTGACATGGACGGCGAGATCAACGATTACGAGCCGGAAAACAATTTCGATTCCGAAACCATCGTGCTTACCGATAATCCCGATTATGAGAGCGTGGAAACCTACGTAACGGACAATGGGACGGTGGAAGTACTGCCCGCCGCCGGCAGCAAATTCGCTTTCGATATGGGTTCCAATACCGCCCTTACCGAAGAGATCGTATACGAAAACGACATCGAATGGCTGGTAGAAGACACCCGGCCCGAGCCGGTAGTTACCAAGGCCGGCATGTCGGCCTTTACCCAGACCTATACCTACAAGCTGGATGAAACGCTGATAGATCAGGCAGCCGACTGGAAACCGGTGACAATCCGCCTGACCAACCCCGCCAGCGGCAACGTAAAGGACATCCGCGTGATTCCCACCCCCGGGCCCACGCTCTCGCTGGCCGCGTCCTACAGCGGATTTGCCAAGTTCGACCCCAAGACGATGATAGCTACCGTATACAACGCCGACGGGCAGAACATCACCCTGCACGCCGTGGCCGAAACCCGCAAGGACGCCAGCGACGTGGAAACCACCGGAAGCACCATCGACGTAACGAATGCCACCGGCTTTACCGCCGACCAGGCATCGGCCGCCACGGCGGAAACCGATTATACCCTGACGCTGGGTAGCGCGCAGGCTGCTCCGGCCGATTACGCCGGATATTACGTCTTTGCCGCCACTGCTTCGAAGGGAACGTCGAAAGTAACGGTGAAGCTGAAAGACCCGGCCATTACCCCGCCCACGGCAGCCAACTTCCGTTCGGATCGCGCCGACAATACCTTTGAAGCCACAGGCGGCACCGGCGGCATCCCCAAGGTGGTGCTGATGGGAGCCGAAGGCAATAGCTTTACCCTGTTGGTGGAATCGCCCGAAGGCGTAGAGGCCGTTGTAAGCGGAGGCGAAGACTGGCTGACGGCCACAACCGCCGAAAAGACCGCAGCCAACGGCACGAACCAATGCACCCTGACCGGGGCGATCGCCGAAGAAGCCGTCTTTACCGCCGACAAGACCGACGGCAAGATCACTCTGACCAACCGCATCGACAACACCACGCTGGAAATAGAAGTAACGGGGAAACAGATTATCAATCCGATCGTAACGATGAAAACAGTGGCCGGCAATCCGAGCCAATACATCGACCCGACGGCCATACTGTATAATGCCGCCGGCCAAGAAATCACGTTTACCACCGATCTGGACGTGACGGCTTCTACCGAGGCCTCCTGGCTGACGATCGTTTCGGCTTCGAAGAAGGAACACACGATTCGTATTCAAAGCACGCAGGAGTCGCCCGCTACCACTGCCCTCGTAACCTTCGAAACGCCGGCCGGGGGAAAGAAAGAAGTGACCATCGGCTTGAGAGTGCCTGATATCGTGCCCCCTGACAATGGTAGTTTCACGGAAGGCACCGGAACGAACATCTTTGCAGCCGCGTCGGGAAACAGCAACGCTTATATCACCTTCCAAGATGTGACAGCATCGTCTGCGTGCTCGCTCGACATTCTTTCTCCCGAAGGGGTAACGGCAGTCCTCGACGAAGCAGCCCGAACCTGGCTCACGGCTACGACCAACGACGTAGTTAACGACGACGGAATGCACACGACCACGCTCAGTCTGAGAATAGCCGGGGGATACACGTCCCAGGGAAGAGAAACCGGAGCAATCAATTTGATAAACGCCATCAGCGGAGCTCCCGGACTTTCGATAGACGTTACGGCCACTCCGGCGCCGGCGCCGTAAGATACGCATTCCAAAGACGTATCGCCTAGCCTGACAGAAAGCCCGGACGCGCTCTCCGGGCTTTCTTATGAATATTTACGAAACACACACAAACTCTCAACTAGCTAAAAAAAGGAAATATGAACAAATCCATGCTAATTCAAAAAATGGCCAAGCGCATGCAAGTATCCCAGAAATCCTGCCTGCGCTATCTGGAAACCCTTACCGATATTATGGCCGAAGAATTGAAAGACGGCAATTCCCTTATGCTACAGGGATTCGGTTCGTTTGCCGTATGGCCCCAGACCGAACGCGTAGGAAGAAACCCCCGCACCGGAGTCGACTGTACCATCCGCGCCCGCAACAGTGTGAAATTCAAACCGGGCAAAACGCTGATCAAGGAACTCAATCCGGAAACCGTTCCTTCCCAAGAACAGACTTTATAAGCCTCTTCCCTCTCCCAACAAAAAAGGTCATTCCCCGCATGGGCAGGGAATGACCTTTTTTGTTGGGAGAGGGTTGTCTCCAGGCGCCGGACGTCAAGGAGCCACCCCGACCACTTGATCCCGATCGGTGGAAAGCTTCGCCGTACGTACTTTCAACCGGCCGCTGCGATCGGCGGCATCGAAATACCAACCGTCCCGGCCGGCCGCATAGGCCTCGGCCGAAAGAGCCGGCAGCGATTCGCCGTTGAGCGTAACACGTTGCGGAGCCGCTTTATAGCGCATATCCAGCACATAAGCGCGCTCGGCATAACGCCCTTTGTAATCACCCTTCGCCTTGGCCACCTTTACCGTTACGGCCGCAGCCCGGGTGGTGCCGGAAACCGCGCCGGCCGTCATCGTAATCAGCGTCTCGGCAAATTCTCCCTTCCGGTAATCGCGCGTCAGGCCGTCGTCTTCATACAAGGTAAACGACGTACTGCCTTTCGGATATAAATCCAAGGTAAGCACATCGGCCGGTTTTTCGCCCACATAATTCATATCCGGATACATCGGGATAATCGCGCCTTCGCGAATAAAAACAGGGCAAATGTCGAGCTTGGCTTCATAGGTGTCGAGCCAGCGGCCTCCTTCGTATTTCCGGCCGTTCCAATAGTCGTACCATTCGCCGGCCGGGAAATAAATGCTGTCGCGCCGGTTGCCGCGTTTATAGACGGGAGCTACCAACATCCACTCGCCGCTCATAAACTGATACTGCGTGGCCGTGTCGCGCACCAAAGGATCGTCGGGAAATTCCAACACCATCGCCCGGGCCATCGGCACGCCCGTACGATGCGCCTCCATGCAACAGGTATAGGCGTAAGGATTGAGCCGCATTTTCAGTTTCAGGTAGTTGCGGTTGATGTCGGTATAGGGATGCCCGTAATTCCAAGGCTGCCGGTCGACGTCGGCCCAGCCGCTCATCGTCATCACGATAGGGGTGAACACCTTCCATTGCAAATCACGGGTATAGGTACGGGCCGAGCCGCCGAAAATACCGTCTATATCGCTGGTGGCGGCATTCATGGCCGAAAGCCCCGCGCCGGTAACGGTGGGAATATGATAACGGATATAATCCCAGTTGCTTACCTGATCGCCGCTCCATACGGTGGAATACCGTTGCGTGCCGGCCCAACCGCAAACCGACCAAACGAAGCCTCGTTCGTCGGTATTGTTTTCAATTCCCTCGAAAGCCGATTTGCACCCGTTGAGCGCAAACTCGTAACCGTCGCCTACCCAGGCCACGTCGAGTTTGCACAGACGCGTGCCGCACTGGCCTACTTCGTAAGCAATTTTATCGACTCCGTTTTCCGTCCACAGCCCGGTATGGAATCCTCGCTTGCCGAGTTCTTCGACCACCGAGTCCAATTGCACGTAGCCGCAACCGTAGCCGTCGTTGGGCAAAATCCAGCCTCGGGGCATATCGTGCTCGATATACTTATCGGCTACCTGACTGATCACGTCGGGCGTAGATTGCTTCCATCCCACCCGTTGCTCGGGCTTGTTATAACAATCGGCGTCGCCCATTGTGAGCATCCACATAGCCGGCATAAAAGGCTTGCCGGTGAGGTCGGTATAATCCGACAAGATATTTTTCAGCGACGGGCCGTAAAAATAAAAGGCGTCGAACCGATTTTCATCATGCGTCAAAGCGCTGGTAAAACCGGTCAGTTTGAAACCTCCGTCGTATACGCCCGGCAGCACGGCCGAGCCGTCGAAGGCATAACGTCCCGGAGCAAAGGTATTCCGGAATACGCCGTACCCTTTGGTAGACATATAGAAAGGGGCCGGATTCGAAGCCTGGTCTTCGTCCCACCCGGTCACCGCAATATCGATCGCCCGGCCGGCATGCGAGAAGTTGCCTTGCTGCATCCCTCCGCCGTAGAAATCTTCGTCGGCGCTGCGGCGCAGGGTTTGCGTGGTTTTCAAACCGAAAGCCAGCGGCTCGGCCTCTTCGCAGATAACCGTTCGGTTGTCGGCGGCATACAAGGCAAAGCGAATCGGATTTTTATACACCCTCACGACGCACTCGGGGGTAGCGAACTTATAATAATCGCCGGCATTGCTCATGCTCACCCGGGGATTCTTCACGCTGTAATCCACCACAATGGAATTGGCCGCCGGATTGGTGTATTCGCCGTCGGGAGCCAGCCAGATACGGAAAATATCGTCGCGGTAAAACATCAATTTTACTTTGGCATAACCCGAGACAAATTCATATTCCGCAGAACTTATCTTATTCATTTTCGTCAGATTGCCCAGGTTCATCTTCGCGGCATACAAATTGGCATGCAAGCGATTGTTTTCTTCCCTGCGGTCGGCGGCATAATGGATGGCAAAATCGATCTTATACGAGCCCATCTCCGTCAGGTCGGTAGCCGGAAAGGCTACTTCCACCGTTTCCTGCTTGCCGACGGGAGCCTTCGAAGCTGCCACCGAAGCGGTGAGCCGCCGGCCGTCGTTAAGCGAAGCCGTTACGGTAAAATCTTGATTGACAGGGTTAGCCCCCACATTTTTAATTTTCACTTTCAGCACCTCCTCGCGGGTGAAGGTATTGCCCGTTTCGGGATGAGAAACAAGAGATTCCAACGAAAGGTCGTCGGCATAAGGCTCGGTAAGGCAAATATCGTCGATCATCCAGTACCAGGAAAAAATATCCCGCCAGAAGAAACGCAGGTATACTTCCTTCCGGCCGCCGGCTACCTCGCTGATAGTAAGCTCTTCCTCGACCGGGGTATGAACCAAGGTAGCCGCAGGAATTTTGCCGATCACATTATATTCTTTCCAGGTCTCGCCGTCGTTGCTGACGCCTACCCACAGCCCTGCCCGGGGGCCGGTAAACCAATTGTTCCACCGGAAAAGATGCTGGAATTTCAGTACCACGTCGCTATGAGCCGAACAGTCGATCGCCGCGGTCTGGAAATAGGCGTTGGGGTACTCCCCGCGCTGGTTCCATTTGGTGATTTCCTCGCCGGTGAACACGCCGGGACGATATTGCATATGGTACCCCCGGCTGGCGGAGGCGATAGGCGGGGCCTGCTGTTCGAACTGAAACGAACCGGGATAAGGCTGGTCGGTAACGATCCATTCGCAACCGGCGGTTCGTGTGGAATCGACCACCTGCCAACCGGCCGGCAACTGTCCGGAGGCAAAGTCTTCTTTCCAGAAACAAGGCTGCTGGGCGGAGGCAAAGAAGGAAATTCCGGCCAGGCAAGCGGATAGGAAGAGATTTTTCATGATTTGTTTTTTAAGTTTAGATCCGGCCGTAAAGGTAGTTTTATTTTCAGATTCGTTTGCAAACGATTGCGTTCATTTTTTACGCTATTTTGTTGACACAGAAAGTTTCATTCGCGGGAAACCGTTTATATTTGCCTTGTCGGACGGTTGTCGTTAGCCTCGATTTTTCCGGATCTAATCAATACAGTATACATATCATGAACAGACCTTTGTTTCTCAGTTTATTATTTGCTTTGTTCGCTACCGGTATCACCCATGCCGAAAATGTGAAAGTGGAACCCGCTTTCTGGTGGAGCGGAATGAAAAATCCCGAATTGCAACTCATGGTATACGGCAAAGACATTGCCGGCTACCGCCCGACGGTAAATTATCCGGGGGTGTATCTGAAAAGCGCCGTAACGCTGGAAAGCCCCAACTACCTTTTGATTTATCTCGACGTCAGCGGCGCCGAGCCCGGCCGGTTCGACATCACCTTTACCAAAGATAAAAAACAGTTCGCCTATCCCTACGAACTCAAACAGCGTAAGCCGGGGGCGGCCGACATCAAAGGGTTCGATTCCTCGGACGTACTTTATCTCATTATGCCCGACCGCTTCGCCAACGGCAACCCGGCCAACGACAACCTGCCGATGCGCACGAAATATAAGGTAGACCGCAACGATCCGAACGCCCGGCACGGGGGCGACCTGGCCGGCATCGGGCAACATCTGGATTATATCGCCGACCTGGGCGTAACGGCTATCTGGCTGAACCCGGTATTGGAAAACGATATGGAGGGCGGTTCGTATCACGGATACGCCACCACCGATTATTACCGGGTCGATCCTCGTTTCGGAACGAACGAAGATTATGTAAACCTGATTGAACAAACGCATCAGAAAGGAATGCGGGTAGTGATGGACATGATTTTCAACCATTGCGGAAGCGACCATCCCTGGATGAAGGATATGCCGAGTCGCGATTGGTTCAATCATCTGGATAAGTATGTGCAGACGAACCACGACAAAGAATGTTATTTCGACCCCTATGCGTCCGACTACGACCGCGACCGGATGCTGAACGGCTGGTTTGTGGAAACCATGCCCGATCTGAATCAGAAAAACCCGCATGTGGCGAAGTACCTGATTCAAAATTCCATCTGGTGGATCGAATACTCGGGCGTAGACGGTATCCGGCAGGATACCTATCCCTATGCCGACGTGGATATGATGCGCGACTGGTGCCTGGAGGTGACGAACGAATATCCGGCTTATAATATCGTGGGAGAAGCCTGGATGAATTATACCATCGGTTCGGCCTACTGGCAGAAAGGCAGCCGGCTGAATTTCGGAAAAGACACCGAACTCAAATCGGTGATGGACTTCAAGCTGATGGGATCGGCCAGCCAGGCTTTTCACGAAGAAACGGGCTGGTCGGGCGGCCTGCATACGATATTCGAGCATATGTGCTACGATTTCGTATACCCCGATATTTATCATGTATTGCGTTTTCTGGAAAACCACGATACCGATCGTTTCCTGCCCTCGATGCCCGAATCGGCAGATAGCTTGTATGCTTTCAAGCAAGCGGTCACCTTCCTGCTGACCATTCCGGGCATTCCGCAACTGTATTACGGCCAGGAGCTGCTGATGAACGGATCGAAGCAGCGGGGCGACGGCTATGTGCGCCTCGACGTGCCGGGCGGTTGGCCGGGCGACGCGGCAAACCACTTCGAGGCCTCGGGCCGGACTGAGGTGCAAAACGAGGCGTGGAACTTTATGCAGCGACTGCTGAAATGGCGCAAAGGCAACGAAGTGATCGCCAAGGGGAAAATGAAACATTTCATGGTGAACCAAGGTGTTTATGTTTACCAGCGCAGCCTGGACGGAAAGCAGGTAGTGGTTATGCTCAACGGCAGCCGCAAGGCCGTCGACCTGCCGCTAGACCGGTATCAGGAAATTCTACAGGGAAAAGCAAGCGGCAAAGATGTAGTAAGCGGCCGGACGATCTCGCTCGGAGAATCGGTAAAACTGGAACCGAAAGGGATTCTGGTGCTGGAATTATAGACGTTGCCGGGACAGGAAGGGCGTAAGTCGCGCCCGAAGAAAAACAGCCCGCCCGGGGAAGGAGGATGAAACCGATCCTTCCCCGGGCGGGCTGCTTGGTAAAACAAACAGAAAGGCGGCGACCGCCTGCCGCCGAATAAGGCCGGAAAACGGTGAAATCAAAATCCGGCAAAGGAAGAATGCCGGCTGAGGGTTATTGTCATTTTTTTTCTTTGAGAAAAAACGGATCGGCATGAAATCCGGAATACATAAGCAAGAAATAAAAATTGCATGCCGATGAAATTCGAATTACATGCCGATGGAATTTTCGTTGCTTCGGCATGGCATTTTTTCAAGAGCTTATCTGCTTGATAACAAGCGCAATACACAAATCCTTCCGCTAAGAGCTTTCCGGCAGGGGCTTATTGTATTTTTTTTCAGCAAATCCCGGCTTGCCGCCTTACCGGAATCATCTGCATCTCCCCCTTCTGCCAATCCCGCGATACGATTCTCCCGAGGCCGGTCATGCCGGGTTCTTTCTTCCGGTCGCGAGGCAACTTAATCCGCCTCGGCAAGCGTTTTTTCGAGGACGAGTTGGTGCCGGCACTGAATACCGTTTTCCCAGATCGGTTCGGCATACTCCCTTACAAAATAATCGTGATCGAAGGCGGTGATGTCGAAGCCTTCCTGCTGATAGAGTTGCAGGGGGCCGACAGCCGAAGTGCCGGTACGGATTTTCAAACGCTTTATCCCGTGTTCCGCAGCCCAACGATCGCTTACGTAGCGAAGCAATTTACGGGCGATTCCGCGCCGGCGAAAGGCTTCGGCCACGGCCAGGTTGCAGATTTCCGCCCCGTCGTCGCCCTGCTTTTGTACGACGACGACGCCCACGATATGATTTCCCGCCGTCGCCACATAGCAATCCGACGAGGAAAGATAAGTCTCGACTTTCTCCCGGTCGGGATCGGCATCGAGCAAGAGATCGTAGGGATAGAATAAGGCGCGGGATATATCGATGTCACCATAGGCGACGATTTCCACCAGCGTGCCGTCGGGATCGAGCACCGCCCCTTCGTAATAGCCGTCGCCCGTGAGCCGGGGTTCGCTGCTTACGGTATAGCCGTCGCTGCGGAGCTGTTCGATCTTGCGGTGCACTTCGTCGCGGGAAGCGACCAGAAAAGCGATATGGGCCAGCCCGATATGGTTATCGGTATATACATCCGAAATATCTTCCCTTTGCATGATTTCCAGCGACGCTCCGCCTTCGAAACTGACAAAGTAGGAAGCAAAGCCTTTCTTGGGATTGATATATTTTTCGTTGCTCTTTCCGTCGAAATAAGTAACGTAGAAATTGCGCAACCGCTCCAGGCGGCTCGTCCACAGGGCGACATGTGTTAATTGCATAGGTTTACGAAATAATGATGAATAATCGTTTGCGGGAAATAAACATTTCCTTAAAAGTGCTAAGGTACTATTTTTATTGAGATGCTTGATAAGAAGGAGAGAAGAAAAACGCCTGGCCCGGCGGGGTAGGAAAGCGGGCAAGCAAGGAAGAGAGGGAAGGCGAGGAAGAGGACAGGCAACCGGGACGGGCCGGAAAACGGCCTACAAAGGAATGCCGGCTTTTCGTTTCCTCAAGCCGGCATCCTGTTTACATGGGTTTCAAATTCTTATGAAGCCGTTCGAGCATCCAGGCCAGGCGTTTGGCACGCCCCGCCTCGGTTTTCGCATCCAGATAGGCCCGGGCATAGGTCTTCTTTACCGACAACGGCATCGACAGAAAATGGGTATAAGCCGGTTCATGGCCTTTCAGAAGCGCCGTCAAAGAGAGAATTTGCTCTTCGGTAACGGCCGGCGGCCCGGGAGCATCCCATCGGCCGTCGCTGCGGGCTTCTTCTATCTTCTTCCGCCCGTAATCGGTCATCCTTCCCTGCTTCTCGAGCTTTTCCGCCAAGGCCTTGTTTTTATCCGACCACCGGCTGTTTTCCCTTCGCAACGAAAAATACTTTTTATAGGCGGTATCGTCGATACGCTTCATTTGGCCGTCGATCCAGCCGAAACAAAGGGCTTCTTCCAATGCTTCGCCGGCAGTTATCGTTTTCGGGCCCCCGGCCTTGCCTAGCAGCAGCCAGATGCCGGTACTCGACAGGCAATTCCGGTTCAGCCACTCCCTGAAACTCGCCCTATCGGCAAACTCTCTCGTCTCGCTCATGGGGGGAAGGGGCTATTTGCAGATGCGGCATCCGGCGCATTTGGCCAACTCGCCCCGGAAACGTTTTTCCACCAGTTTATGTAGCCGGTCTTTCAGGGCGTCCAGCCGCACATGGTCGATCACGTCGGCGGTAAAGGCCACGCTGAGCAACATCCGGGCCTCGTCGAGGGGAATGCCGCGGGTCTGCATGTAAAACAAAGCGTTTTCGTCGAGCTGGCCGGTGGTCATGCCGTGCGAGCATTTCACGTCGTCGGCATAAATTTCCAGTTGAGGCTTGCTGTACATGCGTGCCTGGCGGGTAGCGCAAAGATTCCGGTTGGTCTGATAGGCCGCCGTTTTCTGCGCGCCTTCTTTCACCAGGATACGTCCGCTGAAAGCCCCTACCGATTCGCCGTTGAGCACATTCTTGAACAATTCGTTGCTGGTGCAGAAGGGTACGGCATGCGTTATCAGGCTATAGGTGTCTACCTGCTGTTTTTTATCGAGAATGGCCATCCCGCACAAAGTCGACTCGGCGTGCTCGCCGCCGAGGTGGATATAATAATTATTGCGCGTCAAACCGTTGGTGAGCGTAATGCCGTCGACCAGCACGTTCGACGAGGCGGCTTGCCGGACATGTACCGAGCAAAAACGGGAAGTTTGCTCGCTGCTTTCTTCCAGATCGTAATAATCGAAATAGGCGCCTTCGCCGGCGAAAATTTCCACGACCTGGGTAGAGAGAAAGTTCACGTCGTCGATGCTATGGTCGCACACCAGAAGTTTGGCTTGGGAGGAAGGTTCCATAATGACCAACAAGCGGCGGTTGGCCATCGTATCGACATCGCTACGGAAAATATTCACCAGTTGGATGGGGCGTTCCACTTTTACGCCGCGGGGCACATAGAGCACGAACCCGTCTTCCACCAGCATCGTGTTGAGGGCGACCAGCCCGTCGTGATCGCTCGGCGCGGCCTGGCCGTAATACCGGGCGGCTACTTCGGGGTATTTTTCGGTAAAAGCTCTCAGCCCGCCCGCGTAAACGCCTTCGGGCAGATGAGCTTTGGGGAGTTCGCGGTCGTAGAAGGTGTCGTTGACGATAAAGTAAAGCGAAGAGCTCATGTTCGGCACGTCGCAACGGAATACGTCGTAGGGATTCACCGGGATGGCTACCCGGTTCAGGTTCAAGCCGTAGTCGGGCGTAAAAGCCTGCGCCACGTCGGTATATTTGTAATCTTCTCCTTTCGCCGACGGGAAGCCCAGCCGCTCGAAATCGGCCGCGGCCTTTTCCCTCAAACTGTTCATCACCGGCGAACTATGCCGGGCGATCAGCTGGTTGTAGCGGGCGAAAAGATCGATATATTGTTGTTCTGCTCTCATACGGCTACTCGTCTCCCATTTCTTTCTTAATCCAGTCGTATCCTTTTTCTTCCAGTTCCAGTGCCAGTTCGGGGCCTGCCGTTTTCACGATGCGGCCTTTATATAATACGTGCACCACGTCGGGTTTGATATAATCCAGCAACCGTTGGTAGTGGGTGATGACGATGGCTGCGTTCTCGGGTGTGCGAAGCTGATTTACTCCCTTGGCCACGATCCTGAGGGCGTCGATGTCGAGGCCCGAATCGGTTTCGTCGAGGATGGCAAGCTTGGGCTCGAGCATGGCCATCTGGAAAATTTCGTTGCGTTTTTTCTCGCCGCCCGAAAAGCCTTCGTTCACGCTACGGCTGGCCAGCTTATTATCCAGTTCGACGATGGCGCGCTTTTCCCGCATCAGTTTCAGGAAGTCGGTGGCCGATACGGGGGGCAGGCCCTGGTATTTGCGGTGTTCGTTCAGGGCGGCCCGCATGAAGTTTACCATGCTGACGCCGGGTATTTCCACCGGATACTGGAAGCTGAGGAAGATACCTTCGCGGCTGCGGTCTTCGGGGGAAAGATCGAGCAGGTCTTTGCCGAGGAAGCTTATCTGGCCTTCGCTCACTTCGAAAGCCGGATTGCCTACCAGCACGCTGCTGAGGGTGCTTTTTCCCGAGCCGTTGGGCCCCATGATGGCATGTACTTCGCCTGCCCTGACGGAAAGGTCGATTCCTTTCAATATCTCTTTGCCGTTTACATTGGCATGTAAATTCTTTATTTCTAACATAATTTTATGATTGACAATGCTACGTACTTTAACCTACGCTCCCTTCCAACGAAATGGCAAGCAGCTTTTGCGCCTCGACGGCAAATTCCATGGGAAGTTTGTTCATTACCTCGCGGGCGTATCCGTTCACGATCAGCCCCACGGCTTCCTCTACCGAGATGCCTCGCTGCTGGCAGTAGAAAAGCTGCTCTTCGCTGATCTTGCTGGTGGTAGCCTCGTGTTCCACCACGGCCGTCTCGTTCTGAATATCGGCGTAGGGGAAGGTGTGGGCCCCGCTGGTGGAGCTCAGCAGCAGGCTGTCGCACTGGCTATGGTTGCGCGCTCCTTCGGCGCGGGGGGATACTTTCACCAGCCCGCGGTAGCTGTTCTGGCTATGACCGGCGGAAATGCCTTTCGAGACGATCCGGCTTTTCGTGTTCTTGCCCAAATGGATCATCTTCGTGCCCGTATCGGCTTGCTGGTAGTTGTTGGTAACGGCTACCGAATAAAATTCGCCTACCGAATTGTCGCCGGCCAGGATGCAACTGGGGTATTTCCAGGTGATGGCCGAACCGGTTTCCACTTGCGTCCACGAAATTTTGCTTGCTTCGCCTTTGCAGAGGCCGCGTTTGGTGACGAAGTTGTAAATGCCGCCTTTTCCTTCTTTGTCGCCCGGATACCAGTTTTGCACCGTGGAATATTTCACTTCGGCGCGTTCCTTGGCTACAATTTCCACAATGGCGGCATGGAGCTGGTTTTCGTCGCGCATCGGAGCGGTGCATCCTTCCAGGTAGCTTACGTACGATTCGTCGTCGGCCACGATAAGGGTGCGTTCGAACTGGCCGGTATTGGCGGCGTTGATCCGGAAATAGGTGCTCAGTTCCATCGGGCAACGTACGCCTTTGGGAATGTAGACGAACGAGCCGTCGGAAAAGACAGCCGAATTGAGCGCGGCGAAGAAGTTGTCGCGGTAGCTTACCACGCTGCCCAGGTATTGTTGTACCAGGTCGGGATGGTGCTGCACGGCCTCGCTGAAGGAGCAGAAGATAATGCCTTTTTCGGCCAGCGTTTCCTTGAAAGTGGTTTTCACCGATACGCTGTCCATCACGGCGTCGACGGCCATCCCGCTCAGGTGCTTTTGCTCTTCGAGGGGTATGCCCAGCTTGTCGAAGGTTTTCAGCAGTTCCGGGTCGACTTCGTCGAGGCTTTTCGGCCCCTCTTTTTTCTTGGGGGCTGCGTAGTAGATGATGTCCTGGTAGTCGATGGGGGGAATATCCAGATGGGCCCACCGGGGCATTTCGAGCGTCTGCCAGTAGCGGAATGCCTTGAGGCGGAATTCCAACAACCAGCCGGGCTCGTTCTTTTTGGCCGAAATGATGCGCACCGTTTCCTCGTCGAGGCCGCGGTGGATCGTTTCGGTATCGATGTCGGTGACGAAGCCGTATTTGTAATCGCCTGTCGTTACCTCGTTTAGAATATGATTCGAATCCTGCATAGGGGTATGTTATAATTAAAAAAGCCAATCATTCTCCCATGAAAAACAAATGGGTAGGGAAAATGGTTGGCACGATTTCTTTCACGGAATAATAAAAGCGGGATTCCACTTTGGTTTGCCGGGAAATCAGCACGCCGCCGCGGTCGACGATTTCCAGCATATTGAGCGTCAGGCTGACGAAAAGCGTGATCAGGGCCAGCCCGAAGAATCCGCCCACGATATGGTTGATCAGGCTTAGAGGGGTAGCTCCCACCACCCGGTGTACCACTTCGCCGGCCAGCGTCAGCAGCCCGACGATCAGCAGAAATCCGGCTACGTAACTCAGGATGGTGACGCCTTCGGGGGGAAACCAGTCGAGCGAAATAATATAGCCTCTTACCCATCCGGCGGCACGGGCGCAGAAAAAAATGCCGGCCAGGAGGGCTATAAGCGAAACAACCTGTTTGATGATTCCATCAAACAGGCCTTTCGCAAATCCTATCCCTGCCAGACACAGCAATGTGATGTCCAACCAGTTCATGTTTATAACGTCTTCTTGATTTCCGTTTCTTCGTAAGCTTCAATGATGTCGCCCACCTGAATATCGTTGAAATTCGTGATATTCAAACCGCAATCCTGCCCCGAGACGACTTCTTTCACATCGTCCTTGAAGCGTTTGAGCGAATCTAGCTCGCCGGCGTGGATCACGATGCCGTCGCGGACGACACGTACTTTGTTGGTGCGCTTGATCTTGCCTTCCTTCACTATACATCCGGCTATGGTACCGACTTTCGAAATCTTGAATACCTGGAGCACTTCGACGTTGGCCGTGATTTCTTCCTTGATCTCGGGCGAAAGCATGCCTTCCATCGCGCTCTTTACTTCTTCGATGGCGTCGTAGATAATGGAGTAGAGACGGATTTCGACACCTTCTTTTTCGGCATTCCGGCGGGCGGCC
Organism: Tannerellaceae bacterium; assembly: GCA_048465615.1. GTDB lineage: Bacteria > Bacteroidota > Bacteroidia > Bacteroidales > Tannerellaceae > Parabacteroides. Next base: position 92,499 of record DBFWLD010000040.1, on the reverse strand, counting down.
ATGGAAGGACGCACCTGGAAGCCGATAATGATGGCATTCGAGGCGGCGGCCAGCACGACATCCGATTCGGAGATCTGGCCTACGGCTTTATGGATGACATTCACCTGGATTTCTTCGGTCGACAGACGGATGAGCGAGTCGGACAGGGCTTCTACCGAGCCGTCGACGTCGCCTTTCACAATCACGTTCAGTTCCTGGAAGTTGCCCACGGCGATGCGGCGGCCTATATCGTCGAGCGTCAGCATCTTCTGCGTGCGCAAGCCCAGTTCGCGCTGGAGTTGTTCGCGGCGGCCGGCTATTTCGCGGGCTTCCTGGTCGGTTTCCAGCACGTTGAAGGTATCGCCGGCCTGGGGCGCTCCGTTGAGGCCCAGGATGAGTACCGGTTCGGACGGACCGGCTTTTTCCACCCGGCCGTTACGCTCGTTGAACATGGCTTTCACGCGGCCGTAATGGGTACCGGCCAGCACGATGTCGCCCATTTTCAGGGTGCCGTTTTCTACCAGTACGGTCGAGACATAACCGCGGCCCTTGTCGAGCGAGGATTCGATGATGGAACCTACGGCGCGGCGTTTGGGGTTGGCTTTGAGGTCGAGCAGGTCGGCTTCGAGCAGTACTTTTTCCAGCAGTTCTTCTACGCCGATGCCTTTCTTGGCCGAGATTTCCTGGCTCTGGTATTTGCCGCCCCAGTCTTCTACCAGGTAGTTCATATTGGCCAGTTCTTCCTTGATCTTTTCCGGATTGGCGTGCGGCTTGTCGATCTTGTTGATGGCAAACACGATGGGTACGCCGGCCGCCGAAGCATGGTTGATCGCTTCGATGGTCTGGGGCATCACATTGTCGTCGGCCGCTACAATGATAATCGCGATGTCGGTTACTTTGGCTCCGCGGGCACGCATGGCGGTGAAGGCTTCGTGGCCCGGGGTATCGAGGAAGGTGATGCGACGGCCGCTGGCCAGCTTCACATTGTAGGCGCCGATATGCTGGGTGATTCCCCCGGCTTCCCCGGCAATGACGTTGGCATTGCGGATGTTGTCGAGCAGCGAGGTTTTCCCGTGGTCGACGTGGCCCATCACCGTAACGATGGGCGGACGGGCTACCCAGTCTTCTTCGTTGTCCAGTTCTTCGTCGGCTTTGATGGCTTCTACCACTTCGGCACTGACGTATTCGGTTTTGTATCCGAATTCATCGGCTACGATATTGATGGTTTCGGCGTCCAGACGCTGGTTGATGGAGACCATGATGCCGATGCTCATGCAGGTACCGATTACCCGCGTGACGGGCACGTCCATCATGTTGGCCAGGTCGTTGGCCGTTACGAATTCCGTCAGTTTGAGCACTTTGCTTTCCTGTTCTTCCAGTTCTTGCAATTCGTGTTCGCGTTTGACGGCGGCGTCGCGCTTGTCGCGGCGGTATTTGGCTCCCTTGCTGCTTTTGTTGCCTTTGCTGGTCAACCGGGCCAGGGTTTCCTTGATCTGTTTCTGTACGTCTTCTTCGCTCACTTCGGCTTTCACCGGCTTTTTCAAACGCGGCTTGCGGTCGTCGCGTACCGGACGGGCGGCGTTCGTGCCCGGCGTGTTATTTACGTCGACGCGGTCTTTCTTGATGCGCTTGCGTTTCTTTTTGGCGTCGCCTTCTTCGCCGGGCTTGGCCGGGGTGCTGCCGGCGGTAGCCGGTTTGCTGCCTGCAGGTATGGGACGGCTGCCGGGCTGGGCTCCTTGCGGGCCTCTGGCAGCGCCGGGACGGTTAGCGCCGCCCGAGCGTTGTTTTTCGTCGCGTTCCTTGCGTCTTTCTTCTTTGCTCTTTTTCTTAGGGCGGGTGGATTGGTTCAACGCATTGAGGTCGATTTTACCCGTTACCTTGATTTTCGATTCGAATTTCGGAGTATCCAACCGGAACACGTCTTCGCCGGCCGATGCGGAAGCGGCGGCCTCGGGGGCTTTGTCGGCTTCTTTTTCCGGGGCTACAGGTTCGACTCCTTTCGTTGCAACCGCCTGGGGTTGTTTCACTTCGGTTTTTTCCTTTTCCACCACTGTCACTTTTTCTTCTTTTATCTCGACAGGTTGTTCCGCCGGGGCCTGAGGACGGGGAGCCGCCTTCACGGTAGGCTCTGTCGCACGCGAGGGAGCAACCTCCGGGCGCGCGGCCTCGCGGGGCATCGTTTTCACGACCGGTTCTTCCTGTTGTTTTTTATGCTGTCTGTTCAGGTCGATACGGCCTTTGGTAACGATCCGCGGGCGGTATTCTTCGGGAACGACTGTTTTGATTTCCGCTGTTTTTCCTTCGTTGCGGGAAGGGGGTTCCTTCTGGGAGCGGGCCGAGGGAGGGATCTGACGATCTCGTTCGGCCAGGTCTTTTCCAAACTCTTTTACGAGCAAAGCATACTGTTCGTCACTGATACGGGTATTGGGGTTGTCCTCTACCGTGTATCCTTTTTTGTGGAGGAATTCAACAACCGTGTTGATTCCCACGTTTAATTTTCTTTGTACTTGAATTAATTTTATAGGCATATCTAACTTTGTCGTAATACTTATTCGTTGTCTTCCTCTTCAAATTCGGCAGATAAAATAGCAAGTACCTCGTCGACGGTTTGTTCTTCGAGGTCGGCACGTTCAATGATTTCTTCGCGGGTGAGGGCCAGCGCGCCTTTGGCGGTATAGCATCCGATGTTCTTGAGCGCGTCGATTACCCAACCGTCGATTTCGTCGGTAAATTCATCCAGGTAGATGTCTTCTTCGTCGGCGCCTTCGATGTCGCGGAATACGTCGATGGTATATTCCGTCAGCATACAGGCCAGTTTGATGTTGAGTCCGCCTTTTCCGATGGCCAGCGACACTTCTTCCGGACGAAGATAGACTTCTGCCTTTTTCTCTTCTTCGTTCACGCGGATAGATGAAATTTTGGCCGGGCTCAGGGCACGCTGGATAAACAGCGAAGCGTTGGCCGTATAATTGATCACGTCGATGTTTTCGTTGCGCAACTCGCGTACGATGCCGTGGATGCGGGAACCTTTCATGCCTACGCAGGCGCCTACCGGGTCGATGCGGTCGTCATACGATTCGACGGCCACTTTAGCCCGTTCGCCGGGAATGCGGGCGATGGCTTTGATCGTAATCAAACCGTCGTTGATTTCGGGCACTTCCAGTTCGAAGAGGCGTTGAAGAAACATCTTGTCGGTACGGGAAAGGATGATCTTGGGGTTGTTGTTGTAGTTGTCTACCCGTTGTACGACGGCGCGTACCGTTTCGCCTTTCCGGTAGAAGTCGGTCGGGATCTGCTCAGATTTGGGAAGCAGCAATTCATTGCCTTCGTCGTCGAGCAGCAGGATTTCTTTTTTCCATACCTGGTATACGTCGGCGGCGATGATGTTGCCGATTTTGTCCTTATACTTGGCGTACAGATTGTCTTTTTGCAATTCAAGTATTTTCGAGGCCAGGGTCTGGCGCAGGTTCAGGATGGCGCGGCGGCCGAAGTCGGCGAAATGCACTTCGTCGGTCACTTCTTCGCCTACTTCGCAGTCGGCGTCGATTTTGCGGGCTTCCGTAAGAGTCAGTTGCAGGTTGGTGTCTTCCAATTCGTCGTCGGCTACTACCGTACGGTTGCGCCAGATTTCGAAGTCGCCTTTTTCGGGGTTGATAATCACGTCGTAATTTTCATCCGTGCCGAACATCTTGGCTATCACGTTGCGGAAGGAGTCTTCCAGCACGCTTATCATCGTATCTTTATCTATATTTTTTAGTTCCTTGAACTCCGCAAGGGTGTCGATCATGCTGATCGTTTCCTCTTTCTTGGCCATAATCTACTTGAATCTTATTAGGTATTTTGTATATTTTATTTCGTCGAACGTATAGGATTGATCTTCTTCCACGGTCGTTTTCCGTTTTGCGCCTTCTACCTTTACCTGCCGGGTTACGGTAATGACCGCGCCTTCTTCCGAGGCGTCTTTCAGGATACCGGCCAGCTTGGTGCCGTTCTTGAGTTGCATTTCCACCTCGTTGCCGATGTTTTTCCGGTACTGCCGGAGGATTTTGAAAGGAGAAGTGATGCCGGCCGAGCCTACCTCGAGTTCGTAGTCTTCCGCTTCCCTGTCGAGATGTTCTTCTATATAGCGGCTGAGTTCGGCGCAATCGTCGATCGAGACGGCTTCGTCGTTGTCGATTTCAACAATTATCAGATTTCCGGGTTTGATGACTACGTCTACTAAATAGTTGTCGGAAGAGGCGAGTTTTTCCTCTGCCAGTTTGCTTACCACATTCTTTTCAATCATATACATACAGTTAAGAACAAAAGGAGGGGACTGCCCGCCCCCTCCTCATCTTCGCTTAATCGCGTGCAAATATACAAAATATCAGCGAGTTTTCAAATAATTGCGATCTTTTTATCGCAAAATCGGAAGAAATGAGATTTCTTTACGAACCGTAAGGAGTTTTTTAAGTCTTTCGGGCCTTTTTCCTTCTTATCCTTCCAGTCATATCGTTAAAAAGCATGTTGCTTCGGAAAGAAAACCACTTCACTTTCGGGAATAAGGCCTACGATGGTTTGCGGGGGCCCTTTTCTTGCTTTTTGCCGGACGCCAGGTTCGTTTTTAGTTTCTGCGGTATTCCTGGGGAGTCACCCCGAATTGTTTTTTAAAGCATTTGCTGAAATAGGCAGGGTTGGAAAATCCCAGCCGGTAGGCTATTTCCGCAATAGTGAGGCGCTCTTCTGCGGTGAGAAGGAGAAGGCTTTTTTTCATTTTCATCCGCAAGATATATTCGTTCGGAGTGAGCCCGGTAATAGCTTTGATTTTGTTGAACAGGCGGGTACGGCCTATACCTAGTTCTTTTCCCCAGGCGGCAATATCGAAATCGGCTTTATCGCGGTGCATTTCCAAGATGCGATCGGCGGCAGCCAGAAATTCCAGATCCTGGGCGTTGGTGGCCATTTCGTTTTTTTCCGGATGGATTTCTTTGGTGTATTTGAATAAGATTTTTTCCTGGTTTTTTACCAAGGAATTGCAGCGAAGAAGAAGTTTTTCCATATGGAAGGGAGCTACGATATAGTCGGATGCTCCGCAACGGATGCTTTCCGTTTCTTGTAGAGGGGAAGGGTGAGCGGTAAGCAGAATTACCGGAATATGGAGGGTACGGACATTTGATTTTAACATATTGCACATTTCGATACCGGATATTTCGGGAATATTGACATCGCTCAGGATAATATCGGGTTGTTCCTTTACGGCATAAGCATAACCGGCCGAACCATTATCGACGGTTTCTACCTGGTAAAGAAACAAAAAGGTATCTTTGAGAAGAGAACGCAGTTCGTCGTTGTTTCCCACCAGCAGCATGCGGTAGGTGGGGCCGGTTCCCTCCGGGAAAGCGCTTTTTCCTAGCGGGGAGCCTGTCGCCGGGAAAAATTCGGGCAATTCTCCTTCGGAAGCGACCGCAGCCTGTAGGGTAAACGGTTCCGGGGCCGCGGCCGGCAGTACTACGGTGCTCGCGGAGGATTCTACCAAAATTCCGCCCTCCGGGATTTCCATACAATCAGTTTCCGAAAAATGAGACTTGCCTTGCAAAAGCCGGAGGATGAACCGCATGGCACCGTCTTCCCGTCTTGCTTGCATCGTACCTCCGTGCAAGCGTACGATGCCCCGGCTAAAAGCCAGACCGATCCCGCTATCGGGCAACGAGGCCCACTCGCCCGAGGCGTCGGAATTAATCATAGCATCTACTTCAGCCCATACTTTCTCGTCTTTTATCTTTCCCGTGGTACGGATATGTATTTCCACCGAGGCATTTTTCCATCCCCAACTCAACTGTACCTCATCCCCTGGCTGAGCTCCCCTGAACACAAACGATAACAAATTATAAAAGACTTTCTGCATCTGTTCCCTATCGAACCACACCCGCAACGGTTCCGCCGCCGGCACCCATTTATAATGAATCCCTTTTTCAACCGCATACTCGTTATAAGTTTCACATAAGTCCTTGAGGAACTTTCACGGGAAAATGTACGTATCCTGCATCGCGATCGCCGGGGAAACGTATGGGCCGCTTGCGAGCCGAATACTTTATACGTGAGCCGTCAGGAAGGAGCTTTTATGCGGGTGGAAATGCGAACCGCAACAGGAGGGGCTTTGTCGACCGGCGATATATTTTGTCTGGAAAACGATCTGGAAAACAACCTCTGGATAGGAACATTAAACGGCGCCTATCAATTGGATGAAAGAAAAGAAGAGCCTTATATCCTTAGCATGCAGGAACATATTTTTCCCGAATCCACCATCTTCGCTCTTTTTTCCGATCGGCAGGGGCTACTTTGGGTAGGCCCGTATTATGGGGATGTTCGTTACTTTAATCCGCAAATTAATGATTATGAATTTTATAAGGCCGACGAGCAAGTACCTTTCCGGTTACACGGAGCGGTGCAAGGGCATATTGCCGAAGACAAACAAGGCGTCTTTTACATTGCCACGGAAGGAAGCGGCATGAATATCTTGCGCCCGGGAAACGAACATATCGAGCACCTTACTGTGGAAAACGGCAAAATACCTCATAACAAAATTCGTTCGCTCTGGTTTGACCCTGAATATGACCGGTTATACATGGGGCCATATATGAAAGGTCTCTACTATATCGATTTACCTACCGGAAAGACGCATAAAGTGAAAGAAGATGTCATGTCTTCTCCGCATGCTAAGATTGTGGAGAAGATGATTCCCTACCAAAATCAACTGATCTTGCTGACCCAGGAAGGCCTGTTCAAAATGGATCGACAAACGCTACAAGTATCTTCTTTGTTCGAACAGGAAGAATTAAAAAGCCTGTGTACAGGTATTATCCGTACAATTTATGTCGATAACCGCGACGTGCTATGGGTCTCTTCGTATGAAAAAGGTTTGTTTACAATAGATCTGAAAAACAAGCATCCGTTAAATTTTTACGGAGACGGGCTAAGCCGGGAAAGCACGATTCCCAGCGCGATTGTCGATATATGCGGGAACGCCCGGCAAGGGTTGTTTTTCGCCACGCTTAAATCCGGTGTGCTTAATTACCGGTTCGACACCGATACCTTTGTATGTTTTTCCGAGAAAAACGCTCACTTACTGAGCGATATATGCTATAATATCGCCTTTTCCCGACAAGGTAAATTGATCGTTACCTCCAATAAAGGCATTTCTTTCCTGGATTTATCGCCCAAGAAAGCCGTCCTTTCGACAAATCATTTCCAGTTAACCCCTTCTTTTCCTTTAAAGGGATTAAGCGCGGATTGCGGGCTGCACGTCTCTTCGAGCGACGGACGAATATATGTGGGCGGTTTATACGGTTTATTGGTGCTTCCTGAAGAAGTGAAGAGATTGGCCGAAAGCGATTATCCCGTCTATTTTTCTTCCTTGCAGGTAAACAATGAAAGAGTATTTGCCGGAGCGCCTGTTTTACCGCAAAGTTTACCGGAAACCGAAGAATTGGTTTTGCCTTATCCTCAGAATACGTTCAGCCTCTCTTTCGCGTCTTCCGATTATGTGAATTATTCGCCGGTTTTATATGAATATAAATTAGAGGGTTTGGACCATATCTGGACAACAACGGAATATAAAACGATTACGTATACTTCTTTACGTCCCGGCAAGTATAAACTGACGGTGCGGGAGGTACAGAAGCCTTTTCGCAAAGCAGAATTGATTTGCCTTATTCAGCCGCCTTTTTGGAAATCGTGGCCGGCTTTTATTTGCTATCTATTGCTGACAGCTTGGATTTTATGGAAAATATTCCGATTTCAAAAAAGTAAGACGCTCCTTCAAACTACGCTCGAACTGGAACGAAGAGAAACCATGCGGATAGAAGAAGGGAATCAAAACAAATTAAAATTCTTCACCAATATTTCCAATGAATTCCGTACTCCTCTTACTCTTATCATCAATCAACTGGACAGGTTGTACGCGGATTTGTCGCCTTCGGCCAGAAACAAAGCGGATAAAATACGCAAACAAGCCGTACGATTGCAAAACCTTATTTCCGAACTGCTGGATTTCCGGAAAATGGAGCAAAACCAATTACGCCTCAGAGTAAGGGATTATGAACTGAATGAGTTCCTCAAGAACTACGCTTTTTTCCTTGGGATTGACGGTGTAAATTCCCGAAGCGGTACCGATCAAAAGGCGCGTAGGAGAAACGGAGAGGATGGAACGGGCAGAAAGGGGGCGGCCCGGCAAAGGTAAAACCACGGTACTACGGTTTTCAGCTTCCCGGTAAAGGCATAAGAGGCCTTCCTTCATATAATATAAGCCGGTGTCGGTGCAGCAAATAGCTTGCGTGCGGATACCCGGCAACGAAAGTTTCTCGGTGATCAGATCTAACCTGACCAGTTGATCTTCGGCCAGGCAATACAAGGCAGAGTCGTTACCGCAAATCGCGTGGATATTCCCGTCTTCCAAGCCTTCCAGATGTTCGGATATACGGTGAATGTGGGTTCGCTCGCCGTCGAAACAGTTCAAAGCATCGTTGCCGAACCACATTCTGCCCAACCGGTCTTGCCAGATGGAAACAGCCGAAGGCTGAGATAACCCGTGCATACAACCTACTCTCTGAAAGTAGAAGTTACTAGCCGCCACGGTAGATATATATCCAAGGAGCAGAATAAGAACGAGCAGTTTTTTCATACAATACATATAAAAAATGTCAATTCAACCTTGCAATCACTTCTTGGCAATCCTAAAATCGTACAGATATATTGCCAAATCGTACGCAAAACTAATGAATAATATAAAAAAAACAATTCATATAGACCACAAAATCGCCATTTTCTAGCTTTGCCTCCGTCGAAACAGTAAACATATGTATTAAAAAGTAAAAAATAGACGCTTCAAAACCATCTGTTATGTTAAACTAAAAAACCATTTGTTATGCTAAAAAAAATCAAACCAGTCAGTCTGGTCTTACTGACTGCCGCCCTATGTTCTTCCGGGAACATATACGCTGCGGGTACTGCTGAGAAAACAAACACTGCCATTACTCAACAAAGCAAGAAAGTAACGGGTATCGTAGAAGATACTTTCGGCCCGGTAGCCGGAGCTTCAGTTGTAGTGAAAGGAACCACCAACGGTACGATTACCGATATGGACGGTAACTTTACGCTCGACGGGGTTAAAAACGGGGATGTTATTCTCGTCTCTTTTATCGGTTATACTACGCAAGAGGTGAAGTATGAAGGCCAACCTTCCCTCAACATCCAATTGAACGAAGACACGCAAAAGCTGGACGAAGTAGTGGTAACTGCTCTGGGTATCAAGAAAGATGCCAAGAAACTGGGTTACGCCGTCAGCACGATCGACGCGGGCGAACTGGTAAAGACAGGTACTCCCAACTTCGCCACTTCGCTGTACGGTAAAGCTTCGGGCGTACGTATCCAGGCTGCACCCGGCGGTAGCGCTTCTTCGGTATCGATCAACGTGCGCGGGATGAGCTCCATTACAGGTAGCACGCAGCCCCTGGTCATCATCGACGGCGTGCCCGTTAGAAACGGCGATGCCAATACCGACGGCGATTATTGGGGAAATCAACGGGTAGAAAGCAACGGCTTGGTAGACATCAACCCCGAAGATATAGAAAATCTCTCCATTCTGAAAGGGGCTTCCGCCTCTGCCCTGTACGGTTCGGAAGCCGCCAACGGGGTGGTGATGATTACAACCAAAAGCGGCAAGGGAACCAAAGGAGTAGGCGTAGATTTCAGCGCGACGCTGAGCGGCGACTGGGTAGCTTATATGCCTGAAATGCAAACTACTTTCGGCCCCGGCGTGGCCGTCACCAGCCGTACGGCGGGTTATGAAGTAGAAAGCGGCGGCTTCTGGCAACGTACCGATGCGAACGGTAATACCGTAAAGAGCGTCCGCAACACCACGGCTCAATTCGGGCCGAAATACGACGGCAGCGAAGTATATTATTGGGATGGAAAAATGCGCCCGTATAGCGCTATTTCCTCCAACCCCTGGAAAGATATTTTCCGCACCGGTTTCAACCAGACCTACAATCTGGCCATTACCAACGGCACGGAAAAAGGCAATATGCGTTTCTCTTATACGTATGTAGACAATACGCCGACCCAGTATAACAGTACGTACAACAAACACAACTTCAGTCTGACCGGCAGCCAGTCGATTACCAATACGATCAAATTGAATTATTCGGTAAACTACATTTTACAGAATATCAAAAACCGTCCTTATCGTATCAGCCGCCTGACCAACAACTTTAGCGGTATGTTCGGTTCGTTCGAGGATGTCGAGCTGATGCGCAAAACCACGTTCTCCAGCATGGGCTACCTGAACGTGCCCAGCACGGAAAAAAGTTTGACGCCGGATGAATCGTATGCCTGGCAACAAGCTTCCTACGAAGGTTTGCTGGATCAGTATTTCTGGAATATCCTAGGCAAAGAGCAATTAGAGAAAAACAACCGTTTGATTGCGAGCGTAACTCCGAGTTGGAAAATCATCGACGGCTTGACATTGCAAGGACGTGCGTCGACCGACCTGACCATAGAAAAAATAGAAAACACGGAAAGGACCAGAAAGCCGATCGTTTTCGGCGACTATACAGGCTCGTACGGTTTGACGAACAAACGGTATGAGATTTACTACGCCGACATCATGTTGATGTTCGACCGTACCTTTGCCGAAAAATGGGGCGTAAATGCCAATATCGGTTATCAGGCACGCCAGGAAAGCGTGTTCAACTCGGGCGTAACGACCGACGGCGGTCTGGCCACGGAAAACTGGTTTCATATCAATGCCAGCAAGAACAAAGCCACGACCAACATGAAGAAAACAGACTTCCTGAAAACAGCTTTCCTGGCCACCGCCAGCGTTTCGTACGGCAGCTTTGCTTTTCTGGAAGCCACGTTCCGCCAGGAAAAGACCTCGACCCTGCACAAAGGAAACAACTCTTTCTTCTACCCCTCCGTCAACGGTAGCTTGGTATTTACCGAACTTTGGGGCGACAAACGTCCCGATTGGTATGACTTTGGTAAAATCCGTGCTTCCTGGGGTATTGTAGGTAACGCGCCGGAAGTATATAAAGCCATCCAGGCTTACCAACAAGGCAATCTGAGCGGCTATTTGTATAACACGATCGATAAGGAATTAGGTAATAACAATATCCGTCCGGAAGAAAAGCATGAAATCGAATTCGGCCTGGAAAGTAAATTCTTCCAGAACCGGTTAGGTTTCGAACTTTCTTATTACACCAATACGGTAAAAGACCAGATCCTGCAAGCCACCACGCCCCAATCGGCCGGCGGGGTATCCATTCTGCAAAATGTAGGCGAACTGCAAAACAAAGGTTTTGAAGCCTCCATATACGGAACGCCTATCGAAAACAAAGACTGGCGTTGGGACGTACGCGCCAACATTTCCCTCAACCGCAACAAAGTGACCAAACTGATGGACGGCCTGGATGTCTTATTGCACAACAACGGCTGGGACGGCGGCGCGGCCCGTTTGGAATCGCACGTAGGCGAACCGATGGGCGATATTTACGCCTTTGCTCCCCAGGAAGACGCCAACGGCAATGCCCTTATAGGTGACGACGGCATGTATGTGCTCACCTCCGAACGCGTAAAGGTTGGGAATGCGATGCCCAAAGTAACCGGCGGCGTCAGCACTTCCGTGTCTTACAAAAACTTATTCCTGGATGCCACGTTCGACTTCCGGATCGGGGGCGCCGTGCTCAACCAGCCGTACCAGTTTATGATGGGACGCGGCAACCTGGTGGAATCGATGGAATACCGCGATGCGGAACACGGCGGCTTGAGCTATTATTTTGAAAACAACGACAATGTAGCCGGCAAATGTATCCCTACCACCTCGACTTCCGGCCCGAACGGCGAACGCGTGTATGACAACGGCATGATTCTGGGCGGCGTAAAATCCGACGGTTCGAAAAACGACATCATCGTGCCGGCCGACAAATTCTACAACCAGACTTACAATTGGGGAGCAGACGCGCCGACCTATTACTCTCATTCCGTTTTCGACAATACGTATATAAAAGTGCGCGAATTATCGCTAGGCTACACCTTCCCCAGGGCACTGACGGAAAAATTCGCCTGCCGCAACCTGAGCCTATCCGTGTTCGGACGCAACCTGTTCTACATTTACAAGAACCTGCCGGCTTTCGACGCAGAAGCAACCGACGGAACCAAGTGGACATCGCAGGCATGTATCGGCGGTTCGACGGCAACCACCCGTTCGTTCGGCGTCTCTTTACGTGCAAGCTTCTAAATACTATCAAACAAACTAAACATTACAGACAATGAAACATATAGCATCTATAGTAGCAGGATGTACCGCCTTACTGGGCCTGGCGGCTTGTAGCGATTCCGATTTTACGCAGCGTTACGAAGACCCGTCGAAAACGACAACCGTGACGTGCGAAAAATTAATGACCGGCGTATTCAAGACAGCCGACGACTACACTTCCCCGCGCTATTACCGCCTTTGGACTTTCGACAACGGCCTGATCGGCCGCTATGCCCAAACCGTAGGCTTCACCAATGGCGACGGCCGGTACGTAGCCGGAGACAGCTACATCAGCGACCGTTGGGACAATTTCTATAAGGTACTGGCTCAATACCGCCTGTTGGAAAAGACGTTCGACGAGCTGGCGGAAGAAGAAAAACCCGATTACGAAGTATTCAAACTCCTGTCTCGCATTCACCTGTACGACCATATGCAACAACTGATCGACATGTGGGGAGACATCCCTTATTCGGAAGCCGGCTACCTGGGCATTACGGGCGACGTGCAGAGCGCTTATCCTCATTACGACAAGGCCACCGTCTTATACCAGACCATGTTGGACGATCTGAAAACCATCAACAGCCAACTGGCCGGCATGATCAACCTGTCGTCGCTGACAAGCACCTATCTGACTGCGCAGGACTACATCAACAAGGGCGACTTGCTGCTGTGGAGAAAATATGCCAACTCGCTGCGCTTGCGTATGGCCATGCGCGTCGCCGACCAAGGAGAATTGGCATCCCAGGGAAAAGCGGCCATCCAGGAAATCTTGTCGGATGCTGCTACCTACCCGCTGGTAGAAACAGCCGACGACTTTATTCATACCAGCGCCGACGAAGACGGTTTCAAATTCAAAGACGATATACGCAACGGTTTCGAAACCTCTTACCGGGGTTATGCTTCGTCGGAAATGATTCACAAACTCACCGACGACCCCCGTCTGGAAATCCTGTACGAAAAGAACGCGGAAGGACTGTATGCAGGCCTGGATACACGAGAAGACTACGGTGTACAACAGCCCCTGCTCGAACGTCCGTTAGCCCAGGGCGGTTCCTATTATTCTCCGGTCGACTCGGCTACCATCAGCCGGAATGAAGAATATCCCGGCATTATCTTCATGCCTTCCGAAACAGCTTTCCTGAAAGCCGAAGCCTACCACAAAGGATATGCCCGGGGAGATGCGAAAGCCGCCTTTGCCCGTGGCGTGGAATCGGCCGTAAATTTCTGTTACGACCTGAATACCATCGGCACGTACCGTCCGGCAGTGGCACGCCCTTCGGATGCGGAAATCGGCACTTACGCAGAAACATTGTGGACGACCGCCGCCGACAAACAAGAGGTAATCCTTACGCAAAAATGGATTAGCTTCGGCTTCTTCCAGCCCGTACAAGCCTGGGCCGAAATACGCCGTACAGGCATCCCCTCTCTCTACTTCGCCACCGACCCTACTTCGTCTATTTGCAAAGACATCCCCAACCGTCTGCGCTATCCGACTACCGAACGCGACAACAATCCGCACTACGGGGAAATGAGCAGCATCGACACCTATTATACGAAAGTATTCTGGGCAAAATAAATGTATAACCCAAGAACCGCCGGTTTGAGAAAAAACCAAGTTTATTTTTCCCGGCGGCTTCTTTAAATCCATAAAATTATGAATAACATCCTAGCTTCTTTTTTATTAGTGGCAGGGGCAGCCGTTATGGTTCCCGGCACAGTGAATGCCAACCTGGTCGAAACGGCTCCGGCAGAGAGCGTGGCAGCCAGCGATGCTCCCATCGTGGCCACAGCGCGTTACAATTTAAGCGATCCGGAATTTAGCTTCAGCTACGATTTCAAGGATAAGATCCGAGACTTCAATATTCCTTTTGCTTCCCATTTCTATATCTCGGGCAACCATCTGGAATTCACTATTTCGCAAGAAGACTTCGAATGGTGGCTGGTGAAAGATAATCCGAATTCCTATTTCGATTTCTATATCGATTTCGGAGCATACGGCATGTCGCGCATGGGCATTCTCCGAGTTTATTTCCAATAAAACCTGATTACACAAATTACGCTACATAACTGATGGCAAAGTGTAAGTTTAGGAAACCGTCCCGAATTTCTTCGGGGCGGTTTTTTTTAGGCGGGGAAACCGGAAGAAACTCATTTCATTTGGTGGATTAGCCGGATGCGCATGCACTCAAGCAGGTGATCGGATACGGGAAATATACGTTTGCCGGATACGCCCTATCCGAAAATTATTGCACTTCTGCCAGCAGGTATAATTATTTTTAGTATATTCGCCTCAAACGAAAAACAACGACGCGCCGGCCGGAAAAAACCAATCGCTTAAATGCCTTAGGTCTTAAAAAGCCCCGACCGGCGGAACAATAAGAAACATCAGGCTATTCTTCTATTATTAATAATTAATACTTATTGCCATGAAAAAGATCTTTTTTATTTTTTCGTTCATGCTGATAATCCATTCATTATCCGCCAAGTATGTCAATGTTTACGAAGGGGCCATTCTCGACCAAGTCACCTACGACTTCTCGGACCAGTTCACTTACTATTGCGATTTCGACAATTGCCCTGTTGTAGGGCTTCCTTACAATCTTCCGTTTGTAAGCGTTGGGTTTTACGACAGTCAAATCCGCTATTTATATATTGGATATGATCATTTCATAGAATATTGCAAGAAACCGGGTATGACCTATTACGACCTGCCGATTGTCGTAAAGAAAAACGATCAGAAATACAACTGCTATATCCGCATTCACTATTAGCGGCAAGCAATATCGGCCGCCGGCAAACAGCAGCAGCGATCGGAACGAACCCATACATAACGTAAATGAATCGATTTGAACTCCATACTACTTTTCATATGAAACCTTTTATTTATTCGCTCTGCTGCTTTGCCTGGCTTACACTGGAAATTGTGGCCGCACAGGAAAAAACAAACCTTCCCGGAGGCACCTTCCTTTTCGATACGTTCACCCAAGGCAAAGTCGTAATGAAAAACAAACTTGCCACCCGAGCGCTTTTCAATTACGATTGCGTGCGGCAACAACTCCATTTTATGGATCGCAACCAAGAGATGATCCTCGAAAACACCGCCACGATCGATACGCTCTATATCGGAGAGCGCAAATTCATCCCCCGCCAAACCCGTTTCCTGGAATGTATACCGGCCGGAAGCACCGTACTCCTGGTAGACTGGAAAGCGAAAATATATAACCAAGGAAAAAAGGGAGCCATGGGATTCGTCAGCCAGGCCGGAGGAATTGAAAAAATGGATGTAGGGCAAATGCAAAATCGAGGCCACGACCGTACCAGCAACGATGTGAACATCGTAAAATACACCAACACCTACTTTTTTTCGCTCGACGGAAAATCTAAACAATTCACCTCGCCCAAATCTTTCCTCAAACTTTTTCCTCAGGCGCATAAAGACACCTTGCAAGCTTTCTATCAGGAGCAATCCGTCCGCATGGAAGACCCTCTAAGCGTAGCCCGCTGGGTAGCCTATGCCCTTTCCATTTGCACAATTCCTTAACTTCGCTTACCTTTGCCCCGCACGAATACCAACGGGGTGCTTTGCGTTTGCTTTTCTCAATAAAAGAAAAACCGGCGCAAGGCTGAGAACAGACCCATAGAACCTGATACGGGTAATGCCGGCGCAGGGATTTATACGCTTATTCCACTCCCCCTTTTATTCGTTTCCATCGTTTTTAAAACAAAAAGCTAAAAAGATGAAACGTATCTGGATTGTATGTGCCGGCGCGATGCTGGCAGCTTCTGCCGGGGCAAAGGAAGACCAACCGGCCGACACTACCAAACTTTCCCTCAAAGACATTTCCCTCGACGAAATCGTAATCACCGCCACCCGGGCCTCGAAAGAAACGCCCGTAGCTTATAGCGACCTGGCGAAAGAAGAATTGCAACGCAAAAACGACGGCCAAGGCATTCCCTTCCTTATTTCCCAATCGCCCTCTGTGATCATGACCTCCGACGCAGGCACAGGCATCGGATATGCCGGCTTCCGGATACGGGGCACCGACGCCAACCGCATCAATATCACCCTGAACGGCGTACCGGTAAACGATTCCGAATCGCATACGGTGTTTTGGGCCAATATGGCCGACATCGCTTCGTCGCTGGAAAGCATCCAGATTCAGCGCGGCGCAGGCACATCCACCAACGGAGCGGCCGCCTTCGGAGCCACCGTAGCCATGCAAACCGAAAAGCCGGCTTTGCAACCCTCGGCCGAATACAGCGTTTCGGCCGGATCGTTCGGCACGGTAAAACATACGGTGAAAGGAGGAACCGGACTGCTATACGATCATTTCGCCTTCGACGCCCGCTACTCCGACATCCGGAGCGACGGGTATATCGACCGGGCAACAGCCCGGATGTCGTCGTATTATGCGTCGGCTGCTTTCTACCAGGCCAATACCATGATTAAGTTCCAAGCCTTCGGCAATAGCGAAACCACCTACCAGGCATGGACAGGCGTGCCCTCGGCGAAGCTGGACACCGACCGCACCTATAACCCGTGCGGAGAATACGAAGAAGACGGCATAACGAAATATTATAAAAATCAAACCGACCACTATAGGCAACACCATTATCATCTGACGGCCACCCAACGGCTGGAAGGCGGCTGGGATATGGCACTCACCCTCCATTATACCGACGGTCAGGGGTATTATGAAGATTACAAGGCAGGCGCCCGCTATGCCGATTACCATTTGCCCGACTACATCGACGCCGATGGCAAGCAGATAAAAAAGACCAACCTGATACGGCGCAAATGGCTGGAGAACGATTTTTACGGCGCGGTATACCAAGCGAACCTGCGCACGGAAAACGGCTTGCAACTCAGCCTGGGCGCAGCGGCCAACCGTTACCTAGGCGACCATTTCGGGCGGGTGATATGGGCCAAACAAACCGGCGGCCTTCCCGGCCCCGACTATGAATATTACCGCAACCGGGGAGGTAAAACCGATTATAACGCCTATGCCAAAGCCAATTACCGGTTGGGGCGTTACTTCCATGCCTACCTCGATTTGCAATATCGGGGAATCGACTATACCATCAAAGGCAGCGACGATAAAGCAGGCGACCAATTACGGGTAGCCAAACACTGGGATTTCTTCAACCCGAAAGCAGGCTTGAATTTCAGCCGGGGCGCCCATACGGCCTTTGCCTCTTTCTCGGTAGCCCACCGCGAGCCGAACCGGGACAATTTCACGGAAGCCGGCCCCCTGGAACGCCCCGAAAGCGAACGAATGTTCGACTACGAAGCCGGCTACGGCCTGACACTGCCGCGCCTGCGCGCCGGCATGAACCTCTATTGGATGGATTACCACAACCAATTGATCCTGACAGGAAAAATCAGCGAAATCGGAGAAGCGCTGACCTCCAATATCAAGGATAGTTACCGGATGGGAATAGAGATGACCCTGGGCGTTACGCTCGCTTCCTGGCTGCAATGGAACGGCAACGCCACCTGGAGCCGCAACCGGATTCGGCATTTCACCGAAACCGTAGCCAATTACGATGCCGGCTGGAACCCCGTGGGCGACGGTTTGAAAGAATTTTATCTGGGCACGACGCGAATTGCTTTTTCGCCCGACTGGATCGCCAACAGCATGTTCGATCTGAACTTGAAAGGATGGTCGGCCAGCTTCCATTCGCAGTATGTAAGCCGCCAGTATCTGGACAATACTTCGGACAAATCGCGGTCGATCGCCCCTTATTTTGTCAACAACCTGCGCGTCGGCTACCTTTTCCGGCCCAAATTCATCAAAGAAATAGCCGTCGACATAACAGTGAATAATTTGTTTAATGAAAAATACGAAACCGGCGGGTGGGTATACTCGGCCCTCGTAGCCGGCGAACGATATACCGAAGACGGTTATTTCACGCAGGCCGGCACCCATGCGATGGCCCGAGCCACATTCCGGTTCTGACAAAAAAAGACAAACAATGGAACAATTCTTGGAATATTTCGGCGTAGCCACCGGCCTGCTCTACTTGATACTGGAGATCCGGCAACACCGGGCGATGTGGATAGTAGGCTTCTTCACCTCGCTGGTATACGTATTCGTTTTTTTCGAAGCGAAAATCTACGCCGATATGGGGCTGAACGCTTATTATGTAGGCATCAGCGTATACGGATTCTGGCAATGGAGCCGCACACGCCTGCAAACCGCACGCCGGAAAGCAAATGCCTGCGCAGGCCTGTCCGGAGATACGGAAACAGCAAAGCCGGCGCCAAGCCCCGCCCCCATCCTTTATCGCCGCCTCGACCTTCGGTCGGGCCTTGTCCTGGCCGCGATCTGGAGCTTGATTTACGGCAGTATTTATTATTTTCTCGCCACCTTCACCGATTCGCCCATACCGGCCGGCGACGCCTTTACCACAGCCGTGGGCATCGTAGCCACGTGGATGCTGGCCCGGCGGATTATCGAACATTGGATTTGCTGGGTGGTAGTGAATGTCGTTTCGGTTTATCTTTATTACCTTAGGGAACTTTATCCGACAATGGGCTTGTACGTCTGTTATGCCGTGCTGGCCGTGATCGGATATTATACCTGGAAAAAGAAAGGAGTTCGAACAGATGATCGCACCTTATGATTGTATTGTAGTAGCCAACGGAAGCTTTCCCACGGCCCCGCTTCCCCTGGCATTGCTGCGGGAAGCGAAGGTTATCATTGCCTGCGACGGCGCCGCCCAGACCCTCCACAAGCACGGGTTTGCGCCCCACGCCATTGTCGGCGACCTCGACAGCTTCCCCCCGCGCCTGAGCCGTCTGTATGCAGATCGCCTCCATCGCGTAGCCGACCAGGAAATCAACGACCTGACCAAAGCCGTCCGTTTCGCACGCCAGGCCGGGCACCGGGAAGTGCTCATCCTGGGAGCAACCGGGCTCCGGGAAGATCATACGCTGGGAAACATTTCGTTGTTGATGGAATACGCCGGATGGTTCCGGCGAGTGGAAATGGTATCCGACTACGGCCGGTTCACACCCCTGGCCGCCTCCGCCACCCTGGAAAGCATACCGGGGCAACAAGTATCTCTTTTCTCGCTGGTACCGGCAGGAGAAATAACCACCGAAGGATTAAAATGGCCCCTCTGCCGGCGTCGCCTCACAGCCTGGTGGCAGGGAACGCTGAACGAAGCGCTCGGAAACGAGTTCACCCTCACGCTATCTGCCGAAGCGCGCATCCTCGTATACCGCCTGTTTCCGACGGAAACACACACAACCGCCGAAAAATAGCCCTACCGGTTTCAGGCGGAAAGATGACGTAATTGTTTTTCCTTCCATTCCCGGAAGCCCTCGGCGCACGATTGCAGGCGAAGCAGCATTTTATTGCGCGAAACCCGTTTGAGTTGGATAAAAGGAGAGGAAAGGCTGCCCATATCGTCGAAATGAAAAACAGCTTTGAGCAAAACCACATCGTAACCGCCCCCTATGATTTCTTTTGCCAACTGAAGCGGCGAAGCCAGTCGGGCCAGATAATAAGCCGAACGCTCATAGGCACACCATACGTCGCCTTCGCGATATAAATACACGCTGTCGGGATTATTCGCTTCTTTGGATAATACACTTTCTACTTTCGATACCGTTTTCATACCTGTTCCTCCTTTCCTGAACATTTCCTTATGGTTTGCCACAAATATAAGTTTTCCCCGGCCGAAACAAACGTGTTATTTCTCTCATTTTTGCATGGTAAAAGTATCAAACCGGCAGTTTACAAGGATTATAGGGCAGAAAATATCACAAATAAAAAGGTTGGCGAACGTATCGGGCCTATCGGTTTACAAGATCGCCTTTTCGCTTCATTCCTTCCGAAAGAGGAAAAACTACCCTTGTTTGCCGGCAACCGACGAAAGATAAGCGGAAGGAGTAACCCCGTATTGCTCGGTAAAACGCTTGCGGAACGTAGCCGGATCGTTGAAGCCGACCATTTCGGCTACCTCCTGAATGGAATAACGTTGCTTGCCGATAAGCTCGGCAGCCTTTTTGAGCCGGACGGTACGCGTGATCTCGAGCACGCTATAATCGGAATAGAGCTTGATTTTACGATACAAAGTAGGCAGGCTGACATGCAACGAATCGGCCAGCACCTTGGCTTCAAAACCCGGATCGCCGATATGCTGCTCGATGGTTTTTATCACCGCTTCCATAAACAAACTGCCCGGGGTGTCAGGCAATTCTTCTACCGGATGCCCATCACGCGCCTCAACAACTTTTCCGGCCGGTTCGGCCGGCAACGGTTCCGCAAGCTGGCGCTGACGATATTGCTTCACTTCCTCCTGCCGTTTGAGCACGCTCAGTATTTTGCTGCGCAAGATAGCCACGTCGAAAGGCTTGGTCATATAATCGTCGGCCCCGCATTCGATACCGGCAATCACATCCTCGCTTTCAATCTTGGCAGTCAGCATAATAATGGGAATATGCCGGGTATCGGGATCGGCTTTAAGCTCGCGGCAAACAGCCAGGCCGTCTTTTACGGGCATCATCA
This sequence comes from Tannerellaceae bacterium, assembly GCA_048465615.1. GTDB lineage: Bacteria > Bacteroidota > Bacteroidia > Bacteroidales > Tannerellaceae > Parabacteroides. Next base: position 71,709 of record DBFWLD010000040.1, on the reverse strand, counting down.
CGTCGCAAAGCACCATATCGGGTTGTTCCTTGCGGGCCAGCTCCAACCCTTGCTCGCCGTTGCAAGCCTCCAGCACCTCATATTCCTTATAAAAAACATGTTTCAGAAACCAACGGATCTGTTCGCTATCGTCTACCACAAGAAGTTTTTTTCCGGTGACGATTTTTTCCGGAATCACCCGGATCAACTCGGCGATTTCTTCTTTCTGTTGCTCGTTAAAAATAAGCAAATCGCCGTCGGGTTCTACAAATTCGACCGGACGCTCCATCAAATAATGTTTACCCAGCGGTATGAACAAAACATAGCAGGTTCCCCCTTCGGCCGGCGTTTTCCCTTTGCAGAAGGTAACGCCCGCAGCAGCAGCCATATCGGCAATCTGCTTCAACCCCAGCCTGGCGGTATCCGTTTCGTCGAGCCCTTCGTCGGAAATGCAAAAACGGCAATACCTTCTTTCCTTTGCTTTTTCATCCCCCAGCCGCGCAATCGCAATATCGATGACGATCCGCCCATACATAAAAGTATTTTTCATGGCGTTGGTAAGCAACATCCGCAGCGCGAATTCCCATTTTCGCCGATCGATCCACACCCATAGCGCAGGCACTTGCGTATTGATTCGGAAATCGACATTATTCATCGCGATCCAATCGGCAAAAAGATCGCAGATTTGACGGGTGATGTCAATCATATCATACCGGGCCACCCGCAAATGATCGGCCACGTCCTCTCCCAACCGGGCGGAACGCAGTTGAAGACTTAAATCTTGCAGAGCAAGCGTATTGCGGTAAGCCGAAAGAAGCTGAACGGACACATCGCCTTGAAAGGTATTTTGCCGGACAATTTCACTGATAGATCCTAAAATAAGCGACAAGGGAGTACGCATCTCGTGAATCACTTCCTTGAAAAAAGAATTATGCCGTTTTTCCTTTTCTTCGAAATTCCGGACGGTTTCCTGATGCTTTTCCTCCTTTTTGCGATTCCAGGTATCGGTTTCCTTTACTTTTTCAATAAGCAAGTGGCTGAGTTCGCGATTTTTCCGTGCCAGGGAATCGACATTTTCGCGAAGCGTGCGGTTCTCGGCGTCAAGTCGCTCTTTTTCCGCAAGGTAACGGCTCTTCAAACGTCGGAAAAAGAGCCAAAGGCCGACCGTTGCCAAAAAAAGAAAGGCGGCAAGCAAGCAACACGGCACGGCAGGCCATACTTCCCTGGCACTTTCGTTTTGTATGTGTGCCAAAGGCACTTGCAACACGCCTTTTACAATATAGACAACCCAACTTACCACCATTCCCGCTTATCTATTTTAAGGATCCCACTCTCGTTAATTTTACAAAGTTCTAAAAAATATATCGATTAACAAATTTCCGGACGGATTTTGCCGGCGGAAAATCAAGATTTTCATTCTTTGTTTTTTTTGACAGAAATACATCGTGTGCTGACAGGAATACCCGTTTGAAGGGGAAAGCAGAGACTGCCGCCGATAAAAGCCGGGAGGCGAAAAACGACCGGTTGAGAGGAATAACGGTATAAAATGACACAAATACCTGCCGGAGCCAAAGAGAGAACGGCCTATATTTGCAAGTACAAAACCAAACGACTAAATTGTAAAATTTTACCCTATGACCCTGCTAGATATTATTACCCCTAATAATAGACTTAGCAAACTTAATTAATATAACCGTGAGGTTACATAATTAATATAGGATGCCTGGACAATCAGTTTTCCTTTCAATCAGAAGGAACCTGTTTGTTCAGGTGTTTTTTTGCATCCTGCCCCGGAAAGCAGGGAAAAGGAAATAAAAAAACGCTCCTGCGAAATTGCAGAAGCGTCCTTTCGGTGTAGCGAGACCCGGGATTGAACCGGGGACCTCATGATTATGAATCATGCGCTCTAACCAGCTGAGCTATCTCGCCATCATTTTCCTGATTGACGCTGCAAAAGTAGAGGTAATTTTTATATTGTGCAACATTTTTCCGAAAAAAAAATGACGAAAAATCAAGCCCTCCAGGCTAACCGGTTAAGTTTGAGAAGTTTTTTTGCAAAAAATAAGTAGTAGTTTTGGAATATTCTATGTACCTTGCTGCGCAATAAACAAAAAAAGGACCGATGCAGAAAGAGAAATTTCATATCGAATACATTTTTGATAAAGTTTCCAGACGAAGCTTGTGGAATCACCTCACCACTCCCCCGGGCCTCTCCGCCTGGTTTGCCGACCATGTCGCGATCGACGACAAAGTATACACTTTCCGCTGGGATAAAGACGAACAGGAGGCCGAAGTAATAGAATTCAAGCCCGAGACAAGCGTGCGCTACCGCTGGCGGGACGAAGAAAGCGAACACGCATACTTCGAATTCATCATCCACTCGGTGGAACTCACGGGCGCAACCGCCCTGGAAATTACCGATTTTGCCGATCCCGGGGAAAAGAAAGACTCGATCGATTTGTGGGATACCCAAGTGGAAGAACTCAAACGCACGTTAGGCATATAAGCCCGCCGCGGCCCATCGCCAGGCTCCCGATACGAACAGGTTCTCCCGGCCACGTATTTAGGGCAGTTTTTTCGGAAACTATGCGTACCTATCGTTTTTTACACTACTTTTGCCCTTTCAAGCGGAGATGGCAATGTTGAGAATAAAACGATTATATACTTTTATGCTACAGACTTTCCTGCCGTTGTTCTTCATGACCTTCGGCATCTGTCTGTTTATCGTGCTAATGCAATTCCTCTGGCGTTATATCGACGACATGGTCGGTAAGGGCTTGGGAATGGCCGTACTGGCGGAAATGTTCTTCTATGCCGCCCTCTTTCTCGTACCCACGGCGCTCCCGCTGGCCATTCTCCTGGCCTCGCTGATGACGTTCGGCAACTTGGGCGAACGACTGGAACTGCTAGCCATGAAATCGGCCGGCGTATCGCTTATCCATATCATGCGCCCGCTTATCGTCACGCTTTGCTTCGTATGCGTGGGCGCTTTCTTCTTCCAAAACAACGTCATGCCGGTGGTACAGGTAAAACTCTATACCCTGCTCTACTCCATGCGGCAGAAATCGCCGGAGCTGGATATACCCGAAGGCGTATTTTACAAGGAGATTACGGGCTTCAACGTATACGTAAAAAAGAAAGACAACCAGACGGGGTTGTTGAAAGACCTGATGATTTACGACTATTCGGAAGGCTTCAACAACGCCAGCGTGATCGTAGCCGACTCCGGAAGGTTGAAAACCTCGGAAGACAAACTGTTTCTGGTACTTTCGCTGTTCAACGGCGAATCGTTCGAAAACCTGAAAAGCCAGACGGGCGCGGCCCAAGCCAAAGTAGCCGTTCCCTACCGCCGGGAAAGCTTCACCACCAAAGACATTCTGATCGAATTCGACGCCAATTTCACCCGCACCGACGAATCGTTCATGCAAAACCAATATATGGGGAAAAAACTGAAAGATCTCCAAGTCTCGATCGACTCCATGACGGTGCGCCTGGACAGCATCAAGCAGGTGAACGCCAGCAATCTATATGCCCTTTCTTACCGGAAGACCTTTTCCGACCAGCCGGCTCCGGGCCGCCCCAAGGCTGCCCTTCCGGAAAAAAACAAGCCCGACGCCCGGCGGAAAGGGGCATCCGGCGAACCTGAGGAACCCGGCACCCCGGCGCCTTCCGCGGCCCCCCTGTCGTTCGACAGCCTTTATCAAATCCAGACGCCGGGAGGAAAAGCAGCTTTGCTCGCCCGGGCCAAATCGAATGTAGAGAACTTGCGTACCGATTATTATTTCCGGGCCGCCACCATCGGCGACGAAGCCTACAAAGTGCGCCGCCACCTGACCGAATGGCATAAGAAATTCACTCTTTCGTTTGCCTGTCTGGTCTTCTTCTTTATCGGCGCTCCTTTAGGAGCGATTATCCGCAAAGGGGGATTGGGCATGCCGGTTATTATTTCCGTCATCCTCTTTATTTTTTACTATATTATCGACAATATCGGTTTCAAGATGGCCCGCGACGGCGTCTGGGAAGCCTGGGAAGGGATGTGGCTCAGCTCGGCGGTACTCACCCCGCTGGGTATTTTCCTTACCTACAAAGCCGTGAACGACTCGGTGATTCTGAATGCGGACACCTATTTGAATGCGCTCAAAAACCTGGTCGGCAAACGAGCCGGACGCAAGATCGAGAAAAAAGAGGTCATTATCTATACGCCCGATTATGCCGCCCTGGTGCCCCGGTTGAACCGGCTGGCTGCCGAATGCAAGCAATACCTGGCCGGCCATAAACGCTGGCAGAACTACTTCCGGTTCTGGAAAAACGGCGGCAAAGACAACGCTGTGACCCTTTTGGCAGCCGAGATGGAAAACATCGTAGAAGAGCTGGCCAATTCCGACCAGAACCTGGTTCTGAACAAGCTGATGGACTACCCGGTAATCGGCGGATACAACCGGCTGGGCAACCGGTTGGGCGGAAAAACAGGGCTTGTGCTCGGACTTTTCTTCCCCTTGGGCCTTCCTATTTACCTGGTGGCTACCTACCAACGCAAATTAGTGCGCCACGATATACAAATGGTTTATAAAACAAGCCTTGAGCTGGTGGATATGATTGAAAAATGATTACTTTTGATGCAAAATAACATAGAGAGACAACACGAGACATGAGCGAGATTAAACTAAACACCATAGAAGAAGCTATCGAAGACTTCCGCGAAGGCAAATTCATCATCGTAGTAGACGACGAAGACCGTGAAAACGAAGGCGACTTCATCATTGCCGCCGAGAAGATCACCCCCGAAAAGGTAAACTTCATGCTCACCCACGGCCGCGGCGTCTTATGCGCCCCCATCACGGAAGAACGTTGCAAAGAACTGGAACTGGAGATGCAGGTAGCCAACAATACCTCGTTGCTGGAAACTCCTTTCACCGTAACGGTGGATAAACTGGGCGGAGGATGCACCACGGGCGTATCGATGTTCGACCGGGCCCAGACCATTCAGGCCCTGGCCGATCCGGCCACCAAGCCGGCCGACCTGGGACGTCCCGGCCACGTGAACCCGCTCCGGGCCCGCTCGCGCGGCGTATTGCGCCGGGCCGGCCATACGGAAGCTACGGTAGATATGGCCCGGCTGGCAGGCCTTTACCCGGCCGGAGCGTTGATCGAAATCATCAACGAAGACGGCACGATGGCCCGACTGCCCCAATTGATGGAAGTAGCTCGCCGGTTCGATCTGAAAATCATCAGCATTAAAGACCTGATCGCCTACCGGCTGAAAACCGAATCGATCGTGGAAAAAGGCGTGGAAGTGGATATGCCCACCCAATACGGCCATTTCCGTTTGATTCCCTTCCGCCAGAAAAGCAACGGGCTTGAACATATCGCCCTGATAAAAGGCGAACTCAAAGGAGACGAGCCGGTCTTGGTACGGGTACATTCCTCGTGCGCCACGGGCGATATTTTCGGATCGATGCGCTGCGAATGCGGCGAGCAGCTCCACACGGCCATGCGCATGATCGAGGCCGAGGGCAAAGGAGCCATCGTGTATCTGAACCAGGAAGGCCGGGGCATCGGGCTGATGGATAAGATGAAAGCTTATAAACTACAGGAAGACGGCTTGGATACGGTCGACGCCAACCTCCATCTGGGCCATAAAGTAGACGAACGCGATTACGGCGTAGGCGCCCAGATCCTACAGCATATCGGGGTGACGAAAATGCGCCTGATGTCGAACAATCCCGTCAAGCGCGTCGGGCTGGAAGCCTACGGCATTACGGTGGTGGAAAACGTACCCATCGAGATCACCCCCAATCCTTACAACGAGTTTTACATGAAAACGAAAAAGGAACGGATGGGCCATATCTTACACAACATCAAATAACTCACATATTCATACTATCATGACACAAGTTTCAGACCGTTTAGCAAGTTTGTCGCCTTCCGAAACGCTGGCGATGTCGCAAAAGAGCAACGAGCTTAAAGCTCAGGGTATCGATGTAATCAATTTGAGCGTGGGCGAACCCGATTTCTATACCCCCGACCACATCAAGGAAGCCGCCAAGAAGGCCATCGACGACAACTTCTCTTTCTACTCTCCCGTGCCGGGCTATATGGATTTGCGCAAAGCCATCGTAGCCAAGCTGAAAAATGAAAACGGACTGGATTATACGCCCGAGCAGATCATCGTCTCCAACGGCGCCAAGCAATCGGTCTGCAACGTCTTGATGAGTATTATCGGAGAGGGCGACGAAGTGATCGTGCCCGCCCCTTATTGGGTAAGCTACGTAGAAATGGTGAAACTGGCCGAAGGCACGAACGTGGTTGTAACGGCCGGCATCGACCAGGATTTCAAGATCACCGCCGATCAGTTGGAAGCGGCCGTCACACCGAAAACCAAAGCGTTGATTCTCTGCTCGCCGTCGAACCCCACGGGCAGCGTATACAGCCGCGAAGAATTGGAAAGCCTGGCCGCGGTAATCGCCCGCCATCCGAACATCATCGTGATAGCCGACGAAATTTACGAACATATTAATTATATCGGCGCGCATCAGAGCATCGCCCAGTTTCCGGAGATCAAAGACCGCGTGGTAGTGGTGAACGGCGTATCGAAAGCGTATGCCATGACGGGCTGGCGTATCGGCTTTATCGCCGCGCCGCTCTGGATTGCCAAGGCTTGCAACAAATTGCAAGGACAGTATACGTCAGGGGCCAGCTCTATCGCGCAGAAAGCCGCCGTAGCCGCTTTCGAAGGCGACCAGACCTGCGTGAAAGAGATGCGGGATGCTTTCCTGCGCCGCCGCGACCTGGTTATCGACCTCTGCAAACAGATTCCGGGCATGAAGATCAATGTGCCTCAGGGCGCCTTTTATCTTTTCCCCGAAGTAAGTTCTTACTATGGCAAAAGCGCGGGCGACAGGAAGATTAACGACGCGGCCGACCTGGCGATGTATCTGCTGGAAGTCGGCCACGTGGCTACGGTAGGCGGAAAGGCTTTCGGCGCGCCCGAGTGCCTGCGTTTCTCGTATGCTACTTCCGACGAAAACCTGGTGGAAGCCATGCGCCGCATCAAAGAAGCTTTGGCCGCTTTGAAATAAGCCGGCGGGGTGGCAAAGCCTCGGCCTTTATAGAAAAAGCCGTTTTCAGCGTTTCGAAAGGAACGTTGGAAACGGCTTTTTCGTTAACCCCGGAAAATCGCCGGGAAAGAAGGGTACTTATTGTCATTTTTTTTGCATGCGAAAACGCATATGCCCATCCAAATCCGAACGGATGCCGGTGGAACCGGAATTTCACCGGCATGAAATTTTTTTTTCATCGGCATCCATTTCCAATTTCATCGGCATGTATTTTTCAATTTTTCCAAACGCTTAATTATCAATAAGATATAAAAACCGGTTTTTCCAGCTTTCCGGCGACTACCTTATTGTCGTTTTTTTCTTTTCCATCCGGGTTATCCGAGCTGTCTTTTTCCCCTCTTTTTTCCCTTCGGAAACTTTCAAAAAATGCCTGTAAAAAAAGAAAAGCTGCCGCGGATTGCTCCGGGCAGCTTTCTTTTTTCAGTAGGGAACCGAGGGTTAGTCTACGTTCAGCGTAAAGCGCTTGAAAGCAACTACCGTAAGTTCTTTGTTTGCCGTGTGCAGATACTGTTCGATCGACAGCTTGGCGTCTTTTACGAATTCCTGCTGCAACAGCGTGTTTTCCTTATAATATTTCTGCAAAGCGCCCTGGGCGATGCGATCCAGCAAGTTTTCCGGTTTGCCGGCCTGACGGGCCTTGTCGCGGGCAATTTCCAGTTCCTGCTCGATGATGTTGGCGGGTACTTCTTCCGGACGTACGGAAACCGGATTCATAGCGGCCACCTGCATGGCGATGTCGCGGGCCATCTGGTGTTCTACGTCGGCTTGGTTGAAAGCAACCACCGTAGCCAGCTTGTTGCCCGGGTGGATATAAGAAATAGCGGAAGCGCCGTTTACGAATTCGTAAGCGCCCAGCTCCATTTTCTCGCCCGTTACGCCGATGCGGTCGGTGATGTGTTCCTGAATGGAACGGCCGTCGGCCAGCGGAGCAGCCAACAGTTCTTCCATCGTAGCCGGTTTCTTGTCCATAGCCACATTCAGGATTTCCTGCGTCAAGGCTACAAATTCGCTGTTCTTGGCTACGAAGTCGGTTTCGCATTTCAGAGCTACCAACGCGGCAAATTCACCCTTGTCGGCGGCCAGCACGCAACCTTCGGAAGCTTCGCGGTCTGAACGCTTAGCGGCTACAGCCTGTCCTTTTTTACGGATAATTTCCATTGCTTTGTCGAAATCGCCGCCGGCTTCTTCCAGCGCCTTTTTGCAATCCATCATTCCGGCACCGCTCATTTTGCGCAGGTGCGAAATATCAGCCATTGTCACTGCCATAATCTTCTTCTTTCTTTATTGTAATGTTTCTACTTTGTATCGATTAAAAAAAACGGTGTACCGGCGTCACGTTCAATGAATAACCATCGACCGTTCACACCGACACACCGTTTGAAACGGATATATTATTCTTCTATATCTTTGGTGAACTTGTCGACAACCTTAGCGTTCAACGCTTCTTCGTCTTCTTTCTTGGTGCGTTCTTTCTTCACGGCTGCTTTCGCTTTGCGTTCGCGGCGGGGGGCTTCGCCTTCGCCGGCAGCTTCCGTGTCGATCTTTTCGGCTTTGCGTTCCTGCAAGCCTTCGTTCATGGCTTCGCAGATAGCGCCCAGGATGATTTCTACCGATTTGGTAGCGTCGTCGTTAGCCGGAATCACGTAGTCGATGTTGTTCGGGTCGGAGTTCGTATCGACCATACCGAATACGGGGATACCCAGACGGTTGGCTTCGCGAACGGCGATATGTTCTTTCATCACGTCGACAACGAACAGAGCCGAAGGCAGACGGGTAAGGTCGACAATCGAACCTAAGGTCTTTTCCAGTTTCGCGCGCTGGCGGGTGATTTGCAGTTTTTCTCTTTTCGACAGATTATCAAATGTACCGTCTTTTGTCATCTTGTCGATCGTAGTCATCTTCTTGATGGCTTTACGAATCGTGGGGAAGTTGGTGAGCATACCGCCCGGCCACCGTTCGATTACGTAAGGCATGCCTACGGCCGAAGCCTTGTCGGCGACAACTTGTTTGGCTTGTTTTTTGGTTGCGACGAACAGCACTTTCTTGCCCTGTTTGGCCAGGTTCTTCATTACTTCGGCTGCTTCGTCAACTTTAGCAACTGTCTTATATAAGTCGATGATATGAATACCATTGCGCTCCATGAAGATATAAGGAGCCATAGCGGGGTTCCACTTTCTTTTTAAGTGTCCGAAGTGTACACCGGCTTCTAATAACTGATCAAAATTAACTCTTGACATTGTTTTCTTTTTAAAAATCGTTTACTTTCTTGGTTTAACTCAATCACCAGGTAGTTCCCCCACACATCGGCGTGCAAAAGAAATCCCGACAATTTAGATACTAAACGCTTGTCTATACTTGTAAGAGGCTCACAAATAAAGGGTTAACGTTTACTGAACTGGAATCTCTTACGAGCTTTCGGACGTCCCGGTTTCTTACGTTCCACCGCACGCGGGTCGCGGGTTACGAAGCCTTCGGCTCTCAGGGCCGGTTTGTCTTCCGGATTGATCTTGATCAGCGCGCGGGCGATAGCCAGACGGGCTGCTTCCGACTGTCCTTTGAAACCGCCGCCGTCGAGGTTGATACGAATATCATATTGTTCGGCAACGTTCAGTTTGGTAAGCGGCTGTTTAACGATGAACTGCAGGATTGAAGAAGGAAAGTAATTAGCCAGATCCCGTTTGTTGATCGTAATCTTTCCCGTACCTTCGCTTACGAATACGCGAGCCACTGCGGCTTTGCGTCTTCCTATTGCATTTACTACTTCCATTGTGATTATTTATATGCGTTTATATCGATTGATTTGGGCTGCTGAGCTTCGTGTTTGTGCTCGCTGCCGGCGTAAACATACAAGTTGCCCAGCAACTTGGCACCCAGACGGTTTTTAGGCAACATGCCCTTTACTACTTTCCGAAGCAAACGATCCGGACTTTTTTTCATCAAATCGCTCGGCGTGTAAGCGATCTGTCCGCCGGGATAACCGGTATATCTCAAATAAATACGGTCGTTCCACTTGTTACCGGTCAGAACGACTTTGTCTGCATTGATGATAATCACATTATCACCACAATCAACGTGCGGAGTAAAGTTGGGTTTGTACTTCCCGCGCAAAAGCTTCGCTACTTTTGCACCCAGGCGGCCCAAAGATTGTCCGGTTGCATCGACTACAACCCATTCTTTGTTCACAGTTGCTTTGTTTGCAGAAATGGTCTTAAAACTTAAAGTATCCACTGCTTAAAAATTAAATTAATTAATAACTCGAAAAAACTAGCCTCAGCCACGCTGCCGCTACGGACACAAGAAGCAACAACGCGCTAAAAACTAAACTCTTAGTACATTTAGATAATAATCGGCTTGCAAAGGTACGGCTTTTTAGCGAATTACCAAATATTTAGGTGTCTTTTTACGGGACGCGAAGAACAGAGGGAGAAAATCGCTTTTCCGGCCTTTTCCAGTTTGATCCCAGCGAATGACGCTTCTTTTTCCACAGAGAAAAAGAAAAATCAGTGAATAGGGATTCCAGAAAGATCTCCCTTCCCCCCTTTCCGTCCCTTCCTAAGCATATAGAAGCCTCTTGTTTCACTCCCTTTTGAAGGAAAGAACAGGTGCCTGGAAATTCCCCACAGGAAACTATTGGCGGATTGTTGTAGGCACCGTAAAAATCAAGTGGGTAGAGCGACTGGTTTGCCAACCAGGATAATAGGAAACAGTAGGCTGGTGAATTTCCTTATAATAATTTGACTCTACAAAAATACAAAAAGGACGATTAAAATCCCGGGGTGGAATATAAAAGGCGGCATTTCCTTCTTCATCGGCCGTTTGTTCCACATCGGGATAAATCGCCAAACTATCTCCCTGCATCAATACGCCTTCTCCCTCCCAGGAGATTCCAGTGAATTCATGTGCCTCCAACCCATAATATAAATATAAACGAGCTCCGGCATCCGGATACTCCGTTTCTTCCCCTTCTTTTGTCAAGTAAACAATATGATAAGATAACAAAGCCTCCTCTTTTTTCTCTTCAGAAATATCCACCGGATCTTGGTTACAGCCAAATAGAAGACTCAAAAGAAAAAAACACAAACAAACTCTTTTCATATCTTCAAATTTTAGAATTACCTATGATTTTTCCAAAGATAGAAATTTACTCTTAATAGTGCAAGAAAAGTAAGGAAGATTCATCAGGAATCATAAACATCCTTTTGGTTAAAAAAGATCAAATCAATGAATCTGCAACATAAATTAACTTATAAGGATATAAACACACAAATAATTTTAATATATTTGAAAATTATCAATCATCATCTAAACACTCATAAAACATACAGCCATGAAAACAACCTTATTATTGATTTTAGTTTTTTCTCTGTTTCAATTTGCATGTACGGAAGAGGATATGGTAGAAAGCAGGAAGCTAGTAACCCGATCACAAACAGAAGAACCCACAGCTTTATCACTAACCAAAGAATTTAGTGAAGCTATGGCTAAAGTTTTAAAAGAAAGTCCCGATGTAAGAATGCTACTCAAAAAAGAAGCATTAAAAAAAATCGATTTTGACTATGATGTTCTCTATCTCTTGATAAAAGATCAACCTCTCCCAAATGGGACGACAGTAGAATCTTATCTAAGTAAATATATAGATAAAAGTAGGTTATTAGCTATTAAAAAACACTTCCTACCTTAACCTTCTTCATCCCTAAACTACCGGAAAATTCATTTTCTGCCGAATTGTGGGATATAGATAACGAAATACCTCTGGTAGCATATAACCGATATGATAAAATAGTATTTGTAAATAGTGAAGGAAATGAAACAGTTACTGAGCCTAACAAAATACCAGGGTTCGCTGTTATAGGAATTAAAATAAATGAACGAATCGTAGCAAATAAAACGTCTTCACCTTTTACTAAAACTTTATCAGGTATATCTTTGACTTTCATCGATAGTGCCTTTGACAACACTTCAGCCTACAGTCCTCTATCAAAAAGTAATTCCAATACGGACGACATACAATCTACTGATGATAATACTTTAGTAGCAGCAATCCCTCCAGCTACTATTCCAGATAATTTAACAAAAGTATATGAAGCATTCAATATATATGGAACATCTAATATTGGATGGCAAAGAGATTATGTATATTATAACATCACCCCTGAGCATACACGCGGAAATATTCATCCTAATTTTAAAGAATGTATTGTCTCTTTCCAAATGATAGAAAAGCCGACTGCCCAAGGAGCTTTTGAGAAAATATCCAACCAAGATAAAGACCCAGAACCCGATTATGATTGGACATGGAGCCCCCGTTCACTTCCCCATGCCAACAGAGGGTGGCTAGAAGGAGAATTTGAGTTTCAAATTAAAATACTTTCAGGACAGCAGGTCGGATCTCAGACTTCAGTATATTTTAGAGCAACAGGAGACGACCTTTTTAACATTAACTACAAAAGTATTGGTGGAGGATGGTATGGTTATAACAGTTTAAGTATAAGAAAAATGAATGTCAATATTCCTTTATTTGCATGGGATTTAGAGCAACATAGTCCTGCTATGCAACTTTCTATTGAAGAGATAGACTCCGATCAAGTTAAAGAACAGTCTATCAATACTTCAGTCGAATATGCCGCCAACTTTGAATTCAACCCTACTTTAGGAATTTTTGAAAAACTAGGTATGAAATTTGGATCCTCCGTTAAATACAAAAAAGATATTGGATTCAAAATTACAACCACAGAAGGATCTGATATACTTGGCGACGTATATATCCAATTCGGAGATCCGATCATTATAAACTCTCAAAATCAGGCAGAAGCAGATCCTCGTTTAGGATACCAAACAAATTGGGAACCAGCCTATAACAACACCTACTATGGTGGTTGGTATAAAATAGAAATTGCCCCTTTCAAAATGTTCTAATTTCCAATCAACTTTCCTCCAAATTCCACAGCAGAATTTGGAGGAAATACTTTATTTATTTTTTCCCATTCATTTTATAATTAGATAATATTTTTATCTTTCCAGTCCATAATTTATATCTATGTTTGCATCTGTTTAAAGAAAGGAGTGAGCATAGAGAGATGGAGAAACACACCGACGATTTGTTGATACTGAACCTGATAAAAGCCGGCGACCAGTTGGCTTTCAAGTATTTGTTCGAACTCTATTTCGTGTCGCTTTGCCGTTTTGTCCATCTGTATGTTCCTCAGCCTAAAGTGGCGGAAGATCTGGTGTTGGATATATTCGCCGGGATATGGGAAAAAAGGGAAAACTGGCAAATCCTGGTCAGTATCAAGGCCTATCTGTTTCAGGCGGCGCGCAACCGGGCTTTCAATTACCTGCGCGATAACGAGCGTTTCGTAACGACCGGCGACTTTTCCGCTTTCGACCATTTTGAAAACGACGAGAGCTTGGAAATACGCGAATTGCAGCGGCTCATCGAAGAAGCCGTGAGCAGTCTTCCCCCTAAATGCCGGGAGATTTTCCGGAAAAGCCGCACCGATAACCTGTCGAATAAAGAAATCGCCCTTCAATTGCAGATCAGCGTGAAAGCGGTGGAGGCACAGATCACGCGAGCGCTCAAACAAATCCGTCGCTACCTGGGAGATACGTATACTTATTTATGGTAAATGGAGAGAAAGGTTCCGCACGTTTTTCGCCTATCATCCAAAAAAACAGTTCAAGCAGGCGGAATAACAACTCAAACAGAAAGATTTTGCTTTGGCCGCGACCTTGCTTGCTTGCTATCGGCCAAGAACCGGCGGCGGGATAACCGGAAGGGAGACGTACGAACCGTTCTTTTGTTAAGAAAGGAAAGAGAAAGCGGCGGAGCGAGGGGAAGAAGCCCGACCGCAAAAGGCTAACTTAATCAGCCGGAGTACCGACATAGCGGATACGGATAAAGTCGCTTGTTCCTGTACCCAGCACATCGAATTCAAAATCGCAGGTCTGATCGGTCAGCGTATTTCCATACACATTGCCCGGAATGCCGGACAAGATAGCAATGACACCTACCCTCTGTATGCCGGGAATCACACCGGTGGCTTGATCGACCGTTACGCCCGGTATGCGCAACGTAAGGGAGGCAGTCGTCAAAGGAACTCTTACCAGGGTAAACTCGACCTGGTTGCCCCTCACGGAGGCTTCCAGAGATTTTCCCGTATACGAAGTAGTTATACCGTTCAGCGCGGTAACCGACAGCGTACCGGTAAAGGTATGTACGCCGTCGCTCAGTTCATTCCCGTTATCGGATGTTACGGACGGATAGCCGTAGGCGGTTGTTCCGATGCAGAACAACACGGCCCATAGAAATAACATTTTTTTCATTTCTTTTCTTGATTCGCTTGTTGTTTGTAAAATAAAAACCCTATTCCCCTTATCGGTTTTTTCGCGCGTCTCCCCCGAAATGCAAATAAAGAAAATAATAGAATAAAATACAGCAACTTAATAGTTAAAAAAATAGGTGGATTTTAAAAGAATAGGGAGAGATATGCGCCCCCTTGCCTGGAAGTTTGGAAAACAAATAACGCAGGAAGAAAAAAAATCGCTTTCCGATATAGGGCTACGGCCAGTTAATGTGTCACACTTTCAAACAACGTCGACTTATGGACAAACACATTCCGTGGCCCCTGATTATCTCCCGGCTGAAAAACGAACTCGACCGGGAGGAAGAAAAACGATTCGAAAGATGGATTCTCGTGGAGGAAAATGCTCACTTATATCGGGAATTAGCCGCTTTATGGGAAGAGATACAGGAAAAAGCTTCCGGTTATACCCCCGATACCGCCTATTATTGGCAACAATTGGAAAGCCGGATGAATGAAAAAGAAAGGAAACAACCGGTCGTTTCCCTGCGGCGGTTCCGCATGGGCATAGCCGCCGCCTCGGTTTTGCTGGCCGTTGCCCTGGCCCTTGGCTTTTTGTACGGCAAGAAAGCCGGCCAACGCCCGGCGCCCCATACCTCTTTTTACACGGCTCTGAGCGGGAAATCGAAACTATTGCTGCCCGATAGCAGCGTAGTCTGGCTCAACGCCGGCTCCACCCTTGAATACGATACCGATTTCCGGAATCACCGCACGGTGGCTCTGAACGGAGAAGCATTGTTCGAGGTGGCCAAAGACGCCGGCCATCCCTTTGTGGTATCGGCTTCGGGCATGCGGGTAAAAGTACATGGCACCCGCTTTAATATTAATTCTTATCCTAAGGAGAACAACGTGAAAGTCACCCTGTTCCGGGGATCGGTATCGGTAGAGGCGGCCGGCCGGGAAGCCTATTTGCAGCCGGGAGAGACCGCTCTGTTGAATAAGCAGAACCAAACGCTCGACATTACCCCGGCCGATCTTTCTTTCGAATCCTGCTGGGCGCGTGAAAGCTTGCGCTTCGAAGCCAAATCGCTACGTCACATTGCACGGTATCTGGAAAAATGGTATCATGTAAACATCGAAGTCGACCCGTCGGTACCCGACAGCCAAGGGTATACGTTTACGGTAAAAGACGAATCGCTGGAAGTTATTCTCCGGCTTATGGCGCGCATCAATCCGATCGCTTATACGTTCGACGAGAACGATCAGGTGAAAATAACCCAAGTCGAACCTTCCAAAAAACGCATGCCTATGAAGTAATACCTTGAAAAACACCATCACAAAAAAGGCCCGAGCATATACTTGGGGCCTTTTAAGGGGACGTTTGTCCCACATTTCATTAACTCATTTCCTGCCCGTCATTCAAATTTGGCCGTTTGCATCGGGCCGCGAAATGAAATTAACCTTAAATGTATGCCAAGATAGCGCAAGCCCGCAAGCAAAAGCAACCTTGCTCCGCGTATGCCCCAGGCACAGCCTGACTTCGCTTAATTCAAGCGGATACGCAACAAGCCTGCGAAAGGAGCCGGTGTAGGGGAGTTTTGCTCCAGCGGTCGGCCTGTCTTCGCTTAACTGAAGCAAAGATATGAAGAATAAACAACAATTCATCAACGGAAGGAATAGTTTATCTGTTGTATTCCTCCTTATGTGCTTTTCTTTCCGCTTGTTAGCCGCCGAAGCCGCGGAAAAGAAGATCACCCTTTCCTTTTCGAACCTGTCGCTCAAAGAAGCCATCAGAGAAGTAGAAGCAGCCAGCGGTTACACCTTTTTTTACGATGCGCATAAAACCGACCTTACCCAAAAGGTCAGCCTCACGGCCCACGATTTGCCCATAGAAGCTGCCGTCCGGGCCATGTTGAAAAACACCCGGCTCGGATTCGAAATCACCAACCGGCAAATCGCTCTTTTCCCCCTGCCCCAAGCAACGCCTGCCGCCCGGCAAACGCCCCATAAAGTAACCGGTACGGTACGCGACGCGCTGGGCGACCCGATCATCGGCGCCAACGTGGTAGTAAAAGGCACTTCCAACGGGACGATTACCGACATCGACGGCCATTTCTCGATCGAGGCGGCCGACAACGACATCTTGCAGGTATCCTTTATCGGCTATCTGGCTCAGGACATTTCGCTGGGGGGCAAAAAGGAAATCGCCGTTACGATTCGGGAAGACACCCAAAAGCTCGACGAAGTGGTGGTAGTAGGCTACGGCACGCAAAAGAAGGTAAACCTGACCGGCGCCGTCGAGCAAGTCACCAGCGAAGTCTTCGACAACCGCTCCATTTCCAACGTCACCCAAGCCCTGCAAGGAACCATCCCCAACCTCAACATCAGCATGACGGACGGCAAACCCACCCGCACTGCCGAATACAATATACGCGGTACCACGTCGATCGGGCAGAAAGGAAGCGCCCTTGTGCTGATCGACGGCGTAGAAGGCGATCCGGGCATGCTCAATCCAAACGACATCGCCAGCATCTCGGTATTGAAGGATGCGGCTTCGGCTGCCATCTACGGGGCCCGCGGGGCCTTCGGCGTGGTATTGATCTCGACCAAAAACCCGTCGAAAGACAAAACGTCGGTGACTTATTCCGGCAACTTTACGCTGAAATCGCCCACCGTGGTACCCGACGTCGTGACCGACGGATATACCTACGCCCGCTACTTCAACGAAGCCTGGAGCGCCTATTACGACTATTCGCAAACGCCGCAGAATATCAACAAAACCCTCAAATTCTCGCAGGAATACCTCGAAGAGCTCAAACGTCGCAGTGAAACGCCCGGTTTGCCCGAAGTGGAAGTAGGACCCGGGGGCGAATACGTTTACTACGGAAATACCGACTGGTATAAAGAATTATACAAAAAATCCACCTTCGCTACCGATCATAACATCTCGGTTTCGGGCAGCAGCGGAAAAACCAGTTTCTACGTAACCGGCCGCTATTTCGGCCAAGACGGCCTGTTCCGCTACAATACCGACGATTACCGGCTCTTCAACCTCCGCGCCAAAGGCGCCATACAGGTGTTCGACTGGCTGAAAGTGGAAGACAACCTGGAATATTCCAGCATGAACTACCACAACCCCTTGAATGTGGGCGAAGGCGGAGGCATCTGGCGCAACATTGCCGACGAAGGCCATATCCTGGCCCCCATGTTCAATCCCGACGGCACGCTTACCCATTCGGCCGCCTACACGGTGGGCGATATGTGGTACGGCAAAAACGGCATCGACACCGACCAGCGGCTGCTGAAAAACACCGTAAGCGCCACGGCCAGCTTCTTCAAAAACCGGTTGCGCGTAAAAGGCGACTTCACCTTTCAGAATACCGACAACGACCAGACACGTATCCGCGTGCCGGTTCCCTTCAGCCGCCGCCCGGGAGTGATCGAATATGTAGGCTCGTCGAAAAACGACATCCGGAATACCAACAAGACCACCACCTACCTGGCCAGCAACATCTACGGCGAATTTGAAGAAACCTTCAAAGAAAAACATTACTTCAAAGCCATGCTGGGATACAACTACGAACAATCGAGGATGAAAAACATACAAGTGCTCCGCAACGGCCTGATATTCGACGACGCCGAAGATATGAACATGGCGCTGGGCCAGACTATCAATACCGAAGGCGGCTATTCGAAATGGCGGCTCTCAGGCGGCTTCTTCCGGCTGAACTATGTATTCGACAACCGCTACCTGGTGGAAGTAAACGGCCGGCTGGACGGATCTTCCAAATTCCCTTCCGATTCGCAGTACGCCTTTTTCCCCTCGGTATCGGCCGGTTGGCGCGCCTCGCAAGAAGCCTTTTGGAAAATACCGGAAGAGATTTTCTCCGATCTAAAAATCCGCGCCTCCTACGGATCGCTGGGAAACGGCAATATCGATCCTTATTCTTTTCAGGAACTTTTCAAAATAAAGCAATCCGACCGCATATTGAACGGCATCCGTCCGCAATACACCGGCCAGCCGGCTGTGATCCCGCTGGGCCTCACCTGGGAAAAATCGACCACGCTCAACCTGGGGCTCGATATGTCGTTCCTCTCCGGCCGGCTTCGTTTTTCGGGCGACATCTACCAGCGCAAGACTACCGATATGTTTACGGTCGGCATGTCGCTTCCGGGCGTATTCGGAACCGACGTGCCCAAAGGTAACTATGCCGACCTGACCACCAAAGGCTTCGAACTCAGCTTGAGCTGGCAAGAGAGGTTCCAACTGGCCGGCAAACCCTTCAACTACGAAATCCGGTTTACCCTGGCCGACTACCAGTCGACCATCGACAAATACAACAATCCCGAAAAGAAACTGGGCGACGATTACTATTACGAGGGCATGAAGGTAGGCGAAATCTGGGGTTATGAAACCGAAGGTTTCTT
The DNA here is from genome assembly GCA_048465615.1 of Tannerellaceae bacterium. GTDB lineage: Bacteria > Bacteroidota > Bacteroidia > Bacteroidales > Tannerellaceae > Parabacteroides. Next base: position 52,883 of record DBFWLD010000040.1, on the reverse strand, counting down.
CACTTCCGAAGCCGATATTGCCAACCACGCCAAACAACCCTATTTCTACGCCGGCGCTACCGCCGGACAGTGGCTGCCGGGCGACATCAAGTTCAAAGACCTGAACAACGACAAGGTAATCGATTACGGCAACAATACCGTCGACAACCCGGGCGACCAGCGGATTATCGGCAACAGCGAACCCCGCTTTATCTACAGCTTCAACCTGAGCGGCGATTGGAATAATTTCTTCGTATCGGCCTTTTTCCAAGGCGTAGGCAAACAAGACTGGTGGCCCGGCTCGGAAGCTTCGTACTTCTGGGGGATGTACAACCGGCCTTACAACGACATGCCGAAATCTCATCTGGGCAATATCTGGAGCGAAGAGAACCCCAACACCTATTTCCCCCGCCTCAGAGGGTATTCCTCGGAAGAGCCCTATGCCGAGCTCAATCTGAAACAGACGCGCTATTTGCAGAACATTGCCTATATCCGGATGAAAAACATCCAGGTCGGCTATATCCTGCCCGCAGCTTGGATTTCGAAAATCCGGATGCAAAACGCCAAGATCTATCTCTCGGGCGAAAATCTGTGGAGTTGGTCGCCGCTGTACAAACATTCGAAAGACCTCGACGTGGAAGCCGTAAGGGGTTCCGACCGCGACCTGACGGAAGGCACCTCGGGCAACGGCTACAACTATCCGATTCTGAAAAGTGTAAGTTTAGGTTTATCAGTCACCTTCTAAAATGCGATACATTATGAAAAAAATACTAGCTTGCCTTGCGGCAACCACCCTGCTTTTCTCCTGCGATCTCGACGAGATACCCGTATCGGAAGTCTCCAAAGGGCCGGTATTCAGCACGGAAAACGGGCTGGAATTGTATGCCAACTCTTTTTACGACATTCTGCCTACCCCCTCGGCCGCCCATCAGGGCGACAATATGTGCGACTACGCCGCCCGCGCCCTGGTGCCCGCCTTCATCTTGCAAGACAATTACGGCCCCCAGCAAAGCGACGGATGGGAGTGGGAAAAGCTGCGCAACGTGAACTACTTCATCCAACACTGCGCCGACGAGCGCGTCCCCGAAGCCACCCGGCTGAACTACATCGGCCTGGCCCGCTTCTTTCGCGCCTGGTTTTACTTCGACAAGGTAAAACGCTTCGGCGACGTGCCCTGGATTAACAAAGCGATGGAAGTAGACGATCCCGACCTGTACGCCGGACGCGACGCGCGCACCCTGGTGATGGATTCGGTACGGGCCGATCTGGATTTCGCCGCCGAACATATCAGCCTGGCCAACGATCCGACCTGCTCGCTCGTGACCAAGTATGTGGCCCTGGCTTTCAAATCGAGGGTATGCCTGTTTGAAGGGACTTTCCGCAAATACCATACGGAATACAATTTGCAGCAGTCGGCCGCCGAATGGCTGAACGAAGCGGCCCGCGCGGCAGAGGAAGTGATGAACCATTCCGGCTATAAACTCTATACTTCTGCCGGCGACGAGAAATCGTACCGCGACCTGTTTATCAGCCAGAAACCCGTGGCTGCGGAAGTGATGCTGGCCGCCGTATGCGACCAATCGCTCAGCGTGCTGAACGATGCCAACTGGTACTGGACAAGCGCCACCTACGGCCCGCGGCTGAACCTGATACGCACCTTCGTGAATACCTACCTGATGACGGACGGGACGCCATTTACCGACCGCAAAGGGTATGAAACCCTCGTTTTTACAGAGGAAGTAAAGCATCGCGACAAGCGTTTGCAGCAAACCATCCGCACGCCCGGTTACAAACGGATAGACGGCGGAGCGGAAACGCCGGCCCCTGCTGTTTTCTCGTATACCTATACCGGCTACCAGCCGATCAAATACTGCCTCGACGACGTTTTTTACGATAGCGGGGCGAACAACGACAATTCGATTCCGCTTATCCGCTATGCCGAAGTGCTGCTGAATTACGCCGAAGCGAAAGCCGAGCTGGGTACCCTAAGCGATACCGACTGGGCCCACACGATCGGCGCGCTCCGAAGCAGGGCGGGAATCACCGGCGGTCTCGACGCCAAGCCGACGCGAGCCGACGGCTACCTGCAAGCGCATTATTTTCCGGAGATAGCCGACCCGGCACTTCTGGAAATCAGGCGCGAGCGGGGAATCGAGCTGGTATTTGAAGGCTTCCGGTTCAGCGATTTGCTACGCTGGAAAAAAGGCGAGCTGATGACGATGCCCTGGAACGGTTTTTACGTACCCGAGCTAGACCGGTTGATAGACCTGAACGAAGACGGCACGCCCGACGTTTGCTTTACGATGAATGAAAATGTAGAGAATCCGGTGTCGGGCGTCACCTATGTAGTGGTATCGGAAACCAAAGCGGGGAAAGTGAACCCGCAGCGACTTTCGGGAAATACGAAGGGAGAATTGACGTGGCTGAATAATATTCCCCGCGTATGGGAAGGCAAACATTATTTGTATCCCATCCCGGAAATGGATATTATTATGAATCCGAACCTGAAACAAAATCCGGGCTGGTAACAGCTTGCAGCCGGCCCGGAACTACGATTGCCGGGCCGGCCGGATTACACCGGTACGTGTCGGGAAGGCTTTTTACCCGACCGAAGCTTAAAACAAATCGAAGTTTGCCCCGCATAGCGGCGGGGCCTATAGTCGCAGACTTAACATAGATAGATATGAAAAGAATTATCCTATTGATTTCCCTGCTTTTTGCAGGAACGGCCTTCGCCCGGGCCGCGGAAAAAGGCGAAAAAAAAGAGGTGCTTAAAGTAGGCACCTTCAACCTGAGGATGGATACCCCCGCCGACGGCGAAAATGCCTGGTCGCATCGGAAAGAGTTGGTAAAAGACTTGCTGCGCTTTTACGATTACGACCTGTTCGGCACGCAAGAAGGATTTACCCATCAGCTTGACGGTATTCTGGAGCTGGGCACGTACCGCTACATCGGCGCCGGACGCGACGACGGGCAGCAAGCAGGCGAGCACTCGGCCATTTTTTACCGTGCCGACCGCTTCGACGTATTGGAAGAAGGAAATTTCTGGCTATCGGAAACACCCGAAAAACCCGGCCTGGGCTGGGACGCTACTTGCTGCAACCGGATTTGCTCGTGGGGAAAATTCGAAGATCGGAAAAGCGGCAAACAGTTTTATTTCTTTAACGTTCATTTCGACCACGAAGGAGTAGTAGCCCGCCGGGAATCGGCCCGCCTGATGATCGACCGCATCCGCCGTATCGCCGGCGACCGGCCGGTTTTCCTGACAGGCGACTTCAACGCCAACCCCACCGACGAACCTATCCGGATATTGGAAGAAAGCGGACTGCTGAAAGACGCCTACAAAATAACCGAGCAACCGCCCTTCGGCCCGGTCTGCACCTATCACGGATACGATAGTACGGTAAACACGGAGGAACGGATCGACTATGTATGGGTAACAAAAACCATCCGGATCGATAAATACGGGGTATTGACCCATACGCTGTACGGCCGGACGCCTTCCGACCATTTCCCCGTGCTGGTGGTAGCGGAATTCTGAAAAAGAGAGGACGGGCCGGAAGGCTCCTTGCGGCGGCCAAAGAAGGCCGGAAAGCAGCATAGATAGTGTTATTTTTTTCTTTCTAAAAGGGCCCCCTTAACGATCCGTTTTCCATTGTATGCTTATGGAATCCGAAATACATGCCGATGAAATTTTCATTGCACCGGCATGAAATTTCCATTCCATAAGCATGTATTTTTTACGAGTTTATAAGATGCTGATAATCAATAGTATGCAATAAGCCCCTCCACACCGTTAAACCGGGGAGGGGCTTATTGTAATATTTTAATTTTTTAACAGAGCAAATTTAACCGCACTTCTTTCACTTTTATTCCCGGCCTGGAGGCTTGGACAGACCAACGCGCGCCCCTTCTTTGCAAAACACGCTTCCCGGTTACGGCGGAGGCTACCGGAAATAATACCCCAGCGATAACGTCACGTTATTCTGATAAACCGATGTCTCTCCTTCCCGCTTGACGGCCCGACGGTCGATCGTGCCGCAAAGGGCGCTGATGGAAAAGAAAAAGTTACTGTATTCCACGCCCAGGCCTACGTTCACGCCCAGATCGCAAGGCTTCAGGTCTTTCTCTTCGCTTACCCCGAAATGTATATCGGGATCGGTTTCCCGGCTTTTCATTTTCCCGAACAACGCCCAGTCGAAGGCCGGCCCGGCAAACACGCTCAGGCTTACATCGGTAAAGACAAACGTATAGGCTACGTTCACCGGTATCTGCAAGGAATAATACCAACATTTGTTATGAAGGGCCATGCCGTCCATCTGAGGCCCCGAATAGTAGGCGCCCCCTTGGTTCACAAAGGCTATTTCCGGTCGGATAGACCATCGCTTGGGCAAAGGAATCTCGGCCAGTCCGGCTACGCTGAATCCGAACCGCGCCCCCGCCTCGGATTCGCCCGCTACCTTCTGGATTAATGAAGAATAAGCGCCTCCCACACGCACGCCATAGGTTATCTTTGCTGCGGCAGGCAGGCCCGTAAGCAGCACGGCCACTGCCAGAATTCCGATTTTTCTGGTTAAATTCTTCATCGCTTTTTCTTTTTATGATCAGGCAAAGATAGTACAAACCGAGCGCAGAAGCAAAGCCCCTCTTTGGTTCTGCCTAAGGGCAGCCTATCTCCATTTTAATTTTGAAACAAAGATACATATTTCTGATTATGCAAAGAGAGATAAGCATTTTTTAATACTCTGGCGAAAAAGAAGGCAAGCAGGTTTTGAACGAGAGCCGGCAGGATTTTAACCCGCGCCGCTAGAATATCTACCGTCCCCTCTTCCCCGGCATTTCAGCTATTTACCTCGAAAAAACCATCTATTTTTATATCTAATTTAAAATGAATTCCTTATCTTTGTTTCAAAAGATCAAATCGAAGACAGGCTGCACCTCGACATAACCAAACCAAGTTTGCTTATGCGCTCGGTTTGCAACATCTTTGTAAAGATTCAACCTTTTAAACACCTGTCGCCTTATGAAAGCCACCGTACTTTTCCGATTCTTTGTATGTTCTGCCTTGGGATTTTGCCTGCTGGGCTGTTTATCGGGTTGTCAAGAAACAGATAACTTCGGAGTATTCCCCGACCAACCCGAACTTGGTACCCCGGCGCCCGGCGATTCGCCGGAATATGCCGCTCTGATTGCGCCCCTGGTAAAATGTATGAACCTGCCCCGCCCCGCCGATGCCTACACTTATCCCGTTTACCCGGGGATGGCTGCCTGGGCTACGCTCGCCAGCAGCCAGGAAAGGGAGAACGCTTGCCAAATACCCCTTGGCGTAATACGCGCGCAATCCACCGCGGCCCTCATATGGGACCTTTGGGAGTATCCTTTCTTTGCCGAACCTTTGGTTGCAAGCAGTTCGACCTGTTCAGCTCAGGCCGTTGCCAACTCTGCCGCTCTTCAAGCCCTTAACGCATACCGGGAACTGCTTGAACGAAAAGACAATACGACCTGTCTCGTGACCTGTTACCGGGCGATGGACGCACTTTCCGACCCGCTTTTCCATACTTTGGCTTTCGAAGCCTTCCTCACCTCCGACGGTTTGCTGCCGCAACTGACGATAGCCGAAAGAAAAGAACTGATACTGGCAGCCCGCGAGAAAGACAAGTTGAGGCAAACCGACCCGAATCGTTCGTCGGCCTTTCGTGCGGTAAGTTGGTATTTTATCGGCAAGCTTCTCCAGACAGCCCCCTATGCGCCTTTCACGGCTGAAATAGCTGCCAACGAAACGCTCGGCCGCTTTCTTGCCACCTCTTCCTTAGCGGAAGCCACGCCGGCCATCTTGGAAACGATCGGGAAATACGCCGATTCGTTTGTGAGAGAACACTAGATTCGATCGGTAGATATACCGGCATCAAATATCCTTGTTATCTTAAATCCGCCTGCTATGTCAATCAATAAGGGCATTCGTTTATTATCCACAGTCTACCTTGTTTTTTTGCTTTGTAGCTGTAGTTCCTTCGAGGAATGGGAGGAAGAACCTGTCAAACAAACTTCCTCTTCGCTCGACGTCCCCATGCGCACGATGGTCTGCATCTCCAAATGTGTAGATTATTATGTGACGGTAGGCAATTACTCGGTATATAAAGACACCTATTGCTGGAATGAATATTATCCCATAGGCGGAGGAGGAACAGGCGATTATTATACGGGCGGAGAGTATGATCCGGGAAATTTTAATGTGGGGAATGCCACGACGGAAAACAAATCTCATTACACCTTCGACCGGTTGCAGGAGTTATACGGGATAGGCTCGAATCTGAATATGGCGGAAAAAGAGGCCTTGAACAGCATGATAAATGCCTTTAAAGCATCTTGTGTAGTTTATCCGGAAGTGTACAACCTTCTACTAAGTACCAAAGTAAAAATTAAATTTGTTATCGATCCTAATTGCAAATATCCAGCTCACTATCTAAATAAAGTTCTTACTATTAAAAATATAAAAGCGCTTGAATTGTTTCAATTAACAGAAGAACTTCTGCATGCCGTTCAGGATTTATGTTTCTATCAGGAACAAATGGAGCCGGCACACAAGAATTGTGAATTCGAGGCTAAAGTTTTTCAGGATTTAGTATATAAGTTTTATACATACACAGGATTTTCCGAATTTCCCCTGATTACCGATGAAAGGCCTGAATTTGGAAAGTCCTATCGCACATGGTTAGACGAACTTGAACAAAAAAAGTGTTTTACCGCAAGCGATCAATCCTATTTCAACTATCTTTGCAATGAATGGCAAGGATACGGAGGAAATTACAATCCCAACTTCAGGCCGCAACTTTTACTTCGTTTTTTCAGTAAACCTCCTGTGGATCATCAGTAAAAATATATAATAATATAAATTTTATGAAAATATTCAATTCTATTTTAATTATTATTTGTTTAGCAGTTGGATTACAGAGTAATGCACAAACCTTCCGTTACTTCGATGTGGAGACATTAAAGTACACCGCCCTCCTTATCCCCAAGAACCATGTTCTTTTGCCCATTCAACCTCGAAATGAATACAATATGTACGGCGTTAAAAATCAGACAGGACTAACGAACGAATATAAAAAATGTCTACAAGCTGTTTTTCCCAAGCCGGATACTTCCCTTATTCAGTTATTGGACTCGATTGAGTACAAAAGCGTATTTCGAAAAAACCTTAGAATCTACTACTGCCACTATCGGGTTCCTCTTAAAGCGTTACCACGGGTCCAGGAAATCGAAGATAAGCTATTCCAGTTTTTTCAAGAAACTCAAACTATCAACCTAAGCGACTATATCCGAATAGATTCGGTCTACTTCGAACAGTCGAATTACTCTTTTGCTAAATTAGGAATGTTGCTTAAATAAAAGAAATATATTCCAACCTATCCAATGATAGCCCGGCAAGGCCGTGACCGAAGAAAATCGACAACCGGCTATTTCTCTTTCTCCCGAAAGCTCGATCGATAAACGGCGGCCGCCTGTCGCCCTCTCTCGGCCCTGGCAGGTTAGGGGGGAGAGCAATTACGGCCTATATAAACGTAAGCCGATAGCGCAACCAAACAAAAAAATGCCTATCTTTACTACCCGAAATTGAAAGTAAAAATACACTTATGCAACCGTTCATACACCTGCACGTCCATACCCAATACTCCCTGCTCGACGGGCAAGCCTCTATCGAGTCATTGATCGAAAAGGCACAGCAAGACAAAATGCCCGCCATCGCCGTGACCGACCACGGCAATATGTTCGGAATCAAAGAGTTTTTCAACAAAGTAACTAAGAAAAACAGCAAATACCAAGGCATCGCAAAAGAAGCGGCCAAAGCCCTCAAAGCCCTGCCCGCGCCCAAGAACCGCACCGAAGAAGAAAAACAGAAAGCCGCCGAACTGGAAACCCGGATCGCCCAGGCCCAGGCCTCCCTCTTCAAACCCATCATCGGCTGCGAATGCTATTGCGCCCGCAACGGACGCGCCCGCAAAACCGACAAAGAAGACCGGAGCGGCTGGCACCTGATCGTACTGGCCAAAAACCTGAACGGCTATAAAAACCTTATCAAAATGGTCTCCCTTTCGTGGACGGAAGGATTCTACGGCCGTCCGCGTATCGACAAGGAACTTCTGGAAAAATACCATGAAGACCTGATTGTCTGCTCGGCCTGCCTGGGGGGAGAAATACCCCAGCACATCATGAAAGACCGGATCGACAAAGCCGAAGAATCCATCCGATGGTTCAAAAACCTTTTCGGAGAGGATTACTACCTCGAATTGCAACGGCACGAAACCCACGATCCGAACGCCGACTGCACCACCTTCCCCAAACAACAGGAAGTAAACAAAGTGCTGGTTGAACTGGCCCGCAAGCACCAGATCAAAATCATCGCCACCAACGACGTGCACTTCGTCAACCAAGAAGACGCCGAAGCCCACGACCGGCTGATCTGCCTGAGCACCGGCAAAGACCTCGACGATCCTACCCGCATGCGCTACTCCAAACAGGAATGGATGAAGACAACAGCCGAAATGAACGCTATCTTCGCCGACCTGCCCGAAGCCCTTTCGAACACGCTCGAAATCGCCGACAAAGTGGAATTCTACTCCATCGACCACGGCCCCATCATGCCCACCTTCGCCATTCCCGAAGCATTCGGAACGGAAGAATCTTATCGCCGGAAATTCACCGAGCAAGACCTGTTCGAAGAATTTACCCGCGACGAAAACGGCCAGGTCGTGCTCAGCGAAGAAGAGGCGCACGACAAAATCAGTAAACTGGGCGGATACGACAAACTCTACCGCATCAAGCTGGAAGCCGATTACCTGAAAAAGCTAACCTACGACGGAGCCAAACTATGCTATGGCGACAACCTCAGCGACGAAGTAAAAGAACGGCTAAACTTCGAACTCCACATCATGAAGACGATGGGGTTTCCCGGTTACTTCCTTATCGTGCAAGACTTTATCGGAGCCGCGCGCGAACAACTTGGCGTTTCGGTAGGCCCCGGCCGCGGATCGGCCGCCGGATCGGCCGTAGCCTATTGCCTGGGCATCACCCGCATCGACCCCATCAAGTACGACCTGCTGTTCGAACGTTTCCTCAACCCCGACCGTATCTCGCTGCCCGATATAGACACCGACTTCGACGATGACGGTCGCGGGGAAGTACTTCGTTGGGTAACAGACAAATACGGTGCCGAGCGGGTGGCCCATATCATTACCTACGGCACAATGGCCACCAAATCGGCCATTAAAGACGTAGCCCGCGTACAGAAGCTCCCCCTTTCGGAATCCAACCGGCTGGCCAAGCTCGTGCCGGACAAGATTCCGGATATGAAGAAGTTCAAGCTGAAAGATGCCATCAACTATGTGCCCGAGCTGAAAGAAGCCGCTACCGGCAGCGATCCGCTGGCCCGAGACACCTTGAAGTACGCCCAGATGCTGGAAGGCAACGTGCGCAACATCGGCGTGCACGCCTGCGGCGTCATTATCGGACGATACGACATTTCCGACGTCGTGCCGGTGAGCACCGCCAAAGATAAAGATACAGGCGAAGAAATGCTTGTTACCCAATACGAAGGATCGGTGATTGAAGAAACCGGCCTGATAAAGATGGACTTCCTGGGATTGAAAACCCTTTCCATCATCAAGGAAGCCATCGAAAACATCCGGCTGACTACCGGAACCGAACTCGACATCGACCATATCAGCCTGGAAGACCCCAGGACTTACGAACTCTATTGCGCCGGAAAAACTACCGGCACGTTCCAGTTCGAGTCGGCCGGGATGCAGAAATACCTCAAGGAGCTGCAACCCTCCAAATTCGAAGACCTGATTGCGATGAATGCCCTTTATCGCCCCGGGCCTATGGACTATATTCCTTCCTTCATCGCCCGCAAACACGGAAAGGAAGAAATCAAATACGATATTCCGGTGATGGAACGCTACCTGGAAGACACCTACGGGATTACCGTCTACCAGGAACAGGTCATGCTTCTGTCGCGCCTGTTGGCCAATTTCACCCGCGGCGAAAGCGACGCCCTGCGCAAGGCGATGGGTAAAAAGCTGATCGACAAGATGAACGCCCTGAAAGAAAAATTCCTCAGTGGCGGGAAAGCCAACGGATACAAAGAAGATACGCTGAATAAAATCTGGTCCGACTGGGAAAAGTTCGCGTCCTACGCCTTCAACAAGAGCCACGCCACCTGCTACTCGTGGGTAGCCTACCAGACGGCTTTCCTGAAAGCCAACTATCCGTCGGAATATATGGCAGCCGTGCTGAGCCGAAGTTTGTCCAACATCGTCGATATTACCAAATTCATGGATGAATGCAGGGCGATGGGCATCCAGGTATTAGGTCCCGACGTGAACGAGTCGATCCTCAAGTTCAGCGTCGATAAAAACAAGAACATCCGCTTCGGCCTGGGCGCCGTCAAAGGAGTAGGCGAAGCGGCTGTGCAGAACATTATCGACGAACGGAAAAACGGCCCGTACAAAAACATATTCGATTTTGTGGAGCGGGTGAACCTGACGGCTTGCAACAAAAAGAACATCGAATCGCTGGCGCTGGCCGGCGCTTTCGATAATTTCGGTATCCAACGCGAACAATTCTTCGCCGAAACCGGAAAAGGCGAGATTTTCCTGGAAACCCTGGTGCGCTACGGCAACAAATACCAGACCGACCGCAGTACGGCGGCCAATTCGCTGTTCGGCGACGACAATTTCGTGGCTATCGCCAAACCGGAAATTCCGCCTTGCGAACGGTGGAGCGATCTGGAAAAACTCAATAAAGAAAAGGAATTGGTCGGTATTTACTTATCGGCCCATCCGCTGGACGAGTACCGTATCATACTGACCTACGTATGCAATACGGGCATGGCGGAAATCGCCGACCGGGAAGCGCTGCGCGGCCGCGAAATGTTGCTGGGCGGCATCGTGACCGGATTCCGCGAAGGGATGACGAAGATGGGCAAGCCTTACGGGATTCTGAAAATAGAAGATTTCACCGGCAGCGGCGAGATCGCCCTTTTCGGTAACGATTATATCGAATACGGAAAATACGGCAAAGTGGGAATGTATCTGCTCATTACGGCCCGCGTGGAACCGCGCCGCTGGAAAGAAGACGAACTGGATTTCAAAATCGCCTCCGTCAGGTTGCTGCAAGATGAAAAAGACCGGCTGATCGAAAGAATAAGCATTACCGTGCCGATTCACGATCTCGACGAGCCTACCATCAACGAACTTTCGGTATTGATTAAAACCAATCCGGGACACAGTCTGTTGTATTTTAAAGTAATCGACGGCGAACATAATATTTCGCTCAATCTGTTCTCGCAAAACATCCGGCTCAACGTCACCCGCGAACTGATCGAGTTTTTACAGGAGAATGAAAACATCGACTTCAAAATTAACGGCTAATATTGGCTAAAAGCAGAAAGATTTACTACTTTTGGCAACTGAGTTGAAAGGTAACGAACGATTTATTAAAAACTTAAATAATATGGCACTACAAGTAACAGATGCAAATTTCGAAGAGCTGGCAAATGCCGGCAAGCCTATGGTTTTGGATTTTTGGGCGGAATGGTGCGGCCCTTGCCGCATGGTCGCTCCCATCATCGACGAACTGGCCGTGGCCTACGAAGGCCGCGTAACGATCGGTAAAATGGACGTAGACAGCAACAACGACGTAGTGGGGCAATTCGGTATCCGCAATATCCCTACGGTATTGTTTTTCAAAGACGGAAAAGTGGTCGACAAAGTGGTAGGGGCTACTTCCAAAGAGAAGTTCATTGAGAAAATCGAAGCCCTGTTGAAATAAAAACTCCGTGGTGCGAAGCTTCCCGGCCGCCGCACGGTAGAATAAAATAAGCAGCTTATAGGAAAGAGAGTAGCTAACGAGGGTTAGGTACTCTCTTTTTTCATCTTTCGGAAAGAAAACTCCTTATGCGGTTCTTAAAAAAAGGCCGGACGGATCACGTTTGAAACAAGCTTACTCCTTCACCCCCGAAAGGATATGCCGTTTGCCCGGAGGCCCCGGCAAACGCTCCATCCGGAATCCGGCCGCCTGCATGCGGCGGCGCACCTCTCCTTTGGCGCAATACGTCACGATGCGGCTTCCCGGAGCGGCACAAGCATATAGCCGTTCGAACATCCCGGCCTCCCATAGCTGCGGCTGTTTATCGGGCGCAAACGCATCGAAATAAATCAGATCGATATGTTGCGGAAACACGCAGGTACGACTGTCGCCGGCTAGTTTATGCAAGGTAAACCGGTCGTTTATCTCTACCGCCCTATTCCAAGGCGCTGCGTGAAGTTGGCGGAATAATACTGCCTGCTCAGCTTCTTTCCCGGCGGCATAATTCAACTTTCCGGTAATCTCCGGCCCGAGCGGATATAATTCCACCGCATAATAATCGATATGTCGACGTGGATGCTCCCCCTCGTGCGGCCGCAACACGTCGCAAAGCGTCAGGAATGCGTTCAACCCTGTGCCAAAGCCGATTTCCAGCAAACGAACCTCTTCCTTGTCTACCCTATGCAAGCCGGCGCCGATAAAAATATGTAAAGATTCCTGAACCGCTCCGTTTACCGAATGATAATGTTCGTTCAACGAAGGCACAAATAGCGTATGGCTGCCGTCGGCAGTAAATTGCAATTCTCTTTCCATCCTCTGCGTAAGCTCCTATTCATTTTCTCCGGAAATTCTTCCGGCATAGCTGCCCTGAAAGGCGCGGCAAAGATAACAGATTCTGCCCGTAAAAGAAAACGTGGGCCGGCCCGAAAGGAAGAATCGTACTTTTTCTCCTTCATTTTCATGGGAACATCATAAATAATACTTAAATTTGCATTTAATTTGTTCGTAAGAACAAAGTAGAAGATTATTCTATGGCAAACAACAGCCTGTTGCGGCAAATAAAAGCAAGAATGTTCGTACGACTCATACTGATTATCATCGGTCTGTCTCTGACGAGATTCGCTTCCGCAGACGATACTCATCCTATCCTGATCATCAGCTCCTACAACCCCGATACCCGCAACACGACTTCCAACATCTCCGAATTCATGGAGGAATACAAACGGTTGGGAGGAAGCGCTTCGGTGATTATCGAGAACATGAACTGCAAGAGCTTGCCCGAAGCCCCCCTATGGAAAGACCGCATGAAGGGCATTCTCGGCAAATATCGCGGCGACTATCATCCGCGGCTGATTATGGTGCTCGGACAGGAAGCCTGGGCTTCCTACATCTCGCAAGACAGCCTGGAAACCGCCGATGTGCCGATCCTGTGCGGCATGATCAGCCGGAATGCCATCTTGTTACCCGATTCCTCGGCCATTATTCCCGAATGGGAACCTCAGTATATCGATATGCAGAGTTATATCGACAAAGGTTACAAGGTATCGGGTTTTTTCTATTCATACGATGTGGAAAAGAATGTGCAACTTGCATTGAAACTTTATCCGAATACGGAAAACATCGCTTTAATCACCGATAATACTTACGGAGGCATCGCTCTTCAGACTTTCGTAAAAGAAGAGATGAAAAAATTTCCCGAGTTGAACCTCATTTTTCTCGACGGACGAAGAAATAATATTTATACCATCGTCCAACAAATCAAAGAACTGCCGAAAAAAACAGCCATTCTGATGGGTACCTGGCGCGTCGACGTCAACGACGGTTACTACGTAAGCAACGCCACTTATACGATGATGACCGCCAATCCTTCGCTGCCGGCTTTTACGCTTACTTCAGTCGGGCTGAGCCATTGGGCTATCGGAGGATATATTCCCAGATACCGCAGCGTGGGGAAAGACCTGGCCCGAAAGGCGGTGCACATACTCGACGAAAAACCGGAAACCAACGATATAGCCGCTGAATTTATTCCGAATTATTATACCTTCGATCTGCAGAAGCTCCGCCAATATGCCATTAATCCCAAACAACTTCCCGACGGAGCCGTCATGATTAACGAAGATACCAACCTGCTGGAAAAATATAAAATAGAAATCCTGCTTTCGGTCGTATCCTTTCTGTTGATTTTTCTTATCACCGTCCTTTATTTCCTTATCCGCACCAACAAGCTCAAAGATAAACTGATGGATTTGCAGAAAGATAATGTAATCATTATGAACAACATGCAAGTATCGATCCAGTTTATCAATCCCGACTACAGCGTTAAATGGGCCAACCAGATACATTACCCCTGCACCCCCGAAAACGGAGCAGACCATTGCTTCCTGGTGAAAAACGGAAAAAAACCCTATTGTAAAAACTGTACGGTCATTTCGGCGATGGAAAGTCGTAAGCCCGTAGAAATCATCAAGGAATGCCAGCCCAACCTGTATTTGCATATTCTGGCCAATCCAGTACTGGGCGACGAGGGCGAACTGATCGGCATCGTTTTGAAAAAAGAAGACGTCACCAAACAGAAAATTGCAGAAAACGAGCTTCGTATCGCCAAGGAAAAAGCAGAAGAATCAGACCGGCTGAAATCGGCCTTCCTGGCCAATATGAGCCACGAAATCCGGACACCGCTCAACGCCATCGTGGGCTTCTCAGGTTTGCTGGCCCTGACAGACAACCCGGAAGAGCGCGACGAATACATCAATATCATCAATAGCAATAACGATTTATTGCTGCAATTGATCAACGATATTCTCGATCTGGCCAAAATCGAAGCCGGCACGCTGGAATTTGTCAGCTCCGACGTGGATGTCAATCAGCTCTTTTCCGACATCGAACAAACGTCGCGGCTTAAAGCGGCCGAAGGCGTAGAGGTTTCCTTTGTCGAAAAAATGCCGCATTGCACACTTTATATCGATAAGAACCGGTTGTCGCAAGTCGTTACCAACTTCATCAACAACGCCATCAAGTTTACGCAAGAAGGAAGTATCCGGTTCGGTTATCGCCAGCAGGGAAACCAGTTGTACTTCTATGTCAGCGATACGGGATGCGGCATTACCCCCGAAGAGGTAAACCGGGTATTCAACCGGTTTGTCAAACTAAATAGTTTTGCTCAGGGTACGGGGCTAGGCCTTTCCATTTGCCAGATGATCATCAAGAAGTTGCAGGGAGAGATCGGCGTAGAGTCCGACTACGGCAAAGGATCGACTTTCTGGTTTACGCTGCCCGACAGTCTGCTCGAAGCCGTGCCCGAAAAAGAAGAAGCCGACCGTCCATCGGATACTTCTTCTCACACCTTCAACCGGAAAGCTACCTTGCTGGTGGCCGAAGACAATGAAAGCAATTATACGTTATTTCAGGTTATTCTCAAAGAGTTTAACCTTCTTCATGCCCGCAACGGCCGGGAGGCTGTCGAGCTTTACCGCCGTTATCATCCGGATTTGATTCTGATGGATCTGAAAATGCCGGAAATGGACGGTTACCAAGCAACGGGCATAATCCGCCAAGAAGATCCTGCGATTCCTATCATTGCCGTAACCGCTTTCGCCTTTGCCGAAGACGAACAACGCGTACAGCAAAGCGGCTTCAATGCTTATGTATCCAAACCGATTAAACCTGCCGAATTAAAAAAAGCTATCCATACTTATTTGAAAGAATAAATCGCGAAAGGCCGCAGCCGAAAACCGGCAACGGAGAAAGCCATTCGCTTACGCAGCCGAAGAGGGGCGAAAAACGGCCGGTTCTTTTTTGCCTCATTATCCTAACGCAGGTAAGATGTTTTTCCAAAAATCTTACAAGTCTTTATTTTCAAAGAACGAAGCGCGAAGGTGCCTGTAAAAAGCAGGACCTAGAAGCGGATGAGAGGAGAATAGTGGAAGAAATTGTTAACAAAAGGCCGGAAATGTGCTAACGCAACTCAAAAAAAATTAACATTATAATATAGTACAGCGATATTACATTAATTTAGGGACTTCTATTTAGAAATCCTACTTACATTTATCGCGGATTAACACGAAAAACTATGCTTCGGATACTTATACGCATATCCTGCAAAATGAAAAAACCGCTCTGGGTAGGGATTATCTTTTGCCTGCATACGGAATTCATCCTGGCCCAAACCTGGAGCAAAGCCGATTCCGTATGGCTGGCCAATCTATTGGCAGGGAAAGACAGTGTGCATATCAATCCGGAATTCCAAAAAGCTATCCGCAGCGGAACGCTGCTCAATCTCGACCAGCCGGCGGGCGATATGCGCATGGCGCCGGCTCCCCTACTCATTACCCGCGATTTCTCGGCCTATCTGGAAGATCCCGATACGGCCGTTTCCGCCAAAGTGGCGCTGAAAGACCTGCCTCCAGCGGTTTTTATGCGTTACGGCCTTGGCAAGCCCTTACCTTTCAACGGGATACATCCCGGAGCATTTACGCCTTACGGGCATATGGGCGGAGGCGGATCCGGCTCATTGGTAGGCAACCAAGATTTTATGGGGCTTCTTTTCACGGCTTTCAGCCCCCACTACCGGCAATTGCAAAAAAACAAAAAGCATGCAACAGCCTGGAAAACCTACAATTCGCTGCCTACGCCCGAAACGCATAGCAAGCAAAAAGCTTACCGCGCGGCCCATCCCGAGCGGATACTCAAGCCGGATTCGGCCGCCCGGGATACGCTCGCGCCTAAACGCGCGCCCTTTATCGGTCCGCCGACGGAAGCAGCAATGGCTGGTAGGCCGTAGTGATCAGCCGGCCGGCTTTTTCGTACAATTCGGCCACGGCTTTCGTATCAAGACCTTTCTTTTCCCACTCTGTTGTATGGGCTTCGAACAAACGGAACACGTCAGCTTCTACCGGCTCGAGTTGCTGCATATACCCCGTACCGTCTTTATTCCAAAGCAATTCCCAATGCAGGTATTTTTGTCCGTTACCGCGCCGCACGGAATAAAGCTGATGTTTCAGCCGGGAAGCATACGAGCAAAGAGGAGCTGTTTGCATTGCTTCCTGATAACCCACCAACGCCGGTTGCCGGTTGCCCATCTTCACCCAAAGCGGAAGAACGACGGCAGTAGGAGGATAACCCAAGGCCGTCCAAAGGGTGGTTAGCTCGGGCGACATACCGGGTTTAACCCCTTGAATCACGATCGATGCGGTGCTTTCGAATCGGGGGATAAAATCCTGTTCGACAAACCAGCCGCTGGGAAAAGCCGGGCTAGGCTTTCCGTTTATCAAATCGACGTCGAGCAAACTATTGTAAAACGAGCGGGAAGCTTCCCGGAAAATCCGCCGAGGCGTAAACCCTTCCGCCTGCATGGTTTTGAATATACGGGAAGCATTGTCGTAACGGATGTATCCTTTGCCTTCGTCCGGGCGGCCCTCAAACGAGAAATTGGTATAGATCAGATAGCCTTCGGGGGCTAAAGCGGCATCATTTACGTCTTTTTTCCAATACTGCCGGTTGTTGGTTTCAAAATAGGCCGCCCCGCCAAAGGCATCGATCACGCCGAAATTGGCTTCCACCCGCATCGGGCGAGGCAAGGTATCGAGAAAGTGTTCAAAGTCGGTTACCGTACGGCATACTTTCAACGCTTGTCGCATCACAAGCCCTTCATGGTCCATCTCTTTTACATCGTCGTCCTTCAAATTGTAGGAAGCCGTATTCATAATCGAAAAGCCGGTTTCGTTGCTTCCCGTCCAAACGGCTCCTTCGGGTTCGTCGCTGTTCACAAGCCCCAGAAATCGGTAACCGCCCTCGTCTACATAGACCATATGGTTGTAAGGCGCGCCGGTATCCCGGTGTTTCCACATCAGGGGACGTCCGTCGGGCGTGGCTTTCCCGGAAATAATAATGGAAGTGCAAGCCTCGGCTTGGGGAAGGAAAAAGCAAAGGCCGATCAATACAAATAGTAATCCTTTTTTCATGACATATCAGATTTAGAAGGTGAACATGCAAGGGAAAGTTCCGGGCCACATCGCCCGGGCAAAACGGCGCAGTTTACTGCGCGGCCAACCACCAGTCGATCATTTTTCGTGCCAGGCTCAACCGGCGCGGCAGTTCGGGCAATTCGTCTTTCGTGTAAAAAGCGCCCGCGCTCAGTTCTTCGTCCTGCAAACGAATTTCGCCCCCGGCATAATCGGCAACGAAACCCACCATCAGGCCGCTCGGATAGGGCCAGGGCTGGCTGCCCCAATAGGTAATATTTTTCACATCCAGCCCGGTTTCTTCCTTTACCTCGCGGGCTACGCATTCTTCGAGGGTTTCACCCGTTTCGAGAAAACCGGCCACCAAGCTATGAAAGCAGCCTTTGAAATTGCGCGCATGCACCAGCAGAAGCTTATCGCCTTTCCGCACAAGTACCAGAACGGCCGCCGAAATATGTGGATAATCTTCCTTTCCACATCCCGGGCAGCGTTTGCTGATGGCCGTAGCCTGCGCCATACGTTGTCCGCACGCGCTGCAATAGCGACTATGCCGGTCCCAATGTACCAGTTCGAATGCCTTGCCGGCTTGCCGGTAAACCTCCGTATCGAGAAGATCCCACGAGGCCCGCAAACCTATCCACTCCCATCCCTCTTTTTCCGAGCCGGGAATAGTGACGGAAGCCGTCCGTGCCGGAAAGTCGCCGGCGTTGTCAACCGATACATATTCCTCTACGTCCACAGGAGGGTAAAGCCCTGTAGGAACTTGATAGACACCTTTGTTTTTCCGAAGTAAAAGCCGGTCTTCATAAAATATGAACCAAGCATACGAAGGCTGTTCGGTTTCCATACGAATAGGTTGTTTTAATCCGCTGCAAAGTTAAAAGACTTCCGGCTCCGCGGAAACAATTCGTTTGAGTTTTTTCCTGCAGGCGGCTATATCCGCGCAAAAATCAAAACAGGCATATATCGCGCCCGGCTTTGCGGTTCGCCTGCGGCTGAGGGATATGCTGAGCGGCAGCGAAACAACGGCTTGCCGAAAACGAAACTCGACTCGCCCGCCAAAAATTACGATTTCTAAAGAAAAGTTTGTAATATTGTAACATCGCCGGATGTTCCCGGCTGCTCACAACATTAGTTATCCGATCTTACTAAACCCAATTCGTATGAAATTTGTAAAACAAATCTTCTGGCTCGTATGCCTGGGCGCTTTTACGCCAAGCATAGCGCAAACCACCGACAAGCCCCTTACCGTCGACGATCTGGCGGCCTGGAAACGCATTACCCGACAAGCTATTTCCGACGATGGCCGGTGGGCCGCCTGCGAATCGTCGCCTTGGGTAGGCGATGCAACCGTCACCTTGTACAAAGCTTCCGGCGAAGAAGTGACCCGCTTCGAACCGGCCGCCGCCTTTGCCTTCTCGGCTTCCTCCCGCTATCTGGTTGTAGAACAATCGCCCTCGAAACAACTGGCCGACTCACTCAAATTGAATAAGACCAAAGCTGATAAAATGCCGATGAACCGGTTGGCAATCTGCCCGCTCGCCGCTACCTCGGAATGGATCGATTCGGTAAAAACCTACCGGCTGGCCGAAACAGCAGATTATATCGCCTATCAATCGGGCCGGAAAGATTCCACGCTTCACGTCCGCTCGCTCGACGGCAGCCGCACTTCTTCTTTTCCGGCTGTCAGCGCATTCGGCTTTGCGAAAAAAAGCAGCCAATTATACTATGTATCGGCAGGCGATTCGGGAAAAGTTGCTCCCGGCCTCTACCTTTTCGATCCGGAAAAAGGAACTTCTCTTTTGGTAAAAGAAGGAAAAGGAGTTTTCCGGCAAACCGTGCTTAGCGAACAAGGCAACCGCCTGGCCTTTCTATACTGTGCCGAAAAAGACTCGGCTTATAAATCGCTCGAACTCTGGCTATCCGAAAACAGCGCGGAAGCCCGCCCGGTAGCCGGACGCGCCGACAAGGCCTTCCCGGCCGGATGGGTAATCAGCGAACACGGCCCGCTGACATTTTCCGAAAACGGCTCGCGTCTCTTTTTCGCCACAGCTCCCCAACCCCGGCAGCCGGATACCACGCAACTGGCCGAATACCGTCCGGACGTACAGATATGGAGTTGGGACGAGCCCGTACAATATACCGTGCAAGCTTACAACAAAACGAATGAAATGAAAAGAAGCTATCCGGCCGTCTACAACCTGGAAAGCCGCCGGGTTGTCCAATTGGCCGACGAGTCGCTTCCCGATCTCCAGCTAGGCGACAAAGGCAATGCTTCGCTCGCCTTGCTCTCCACCTCCCGCCCTTACTCGGTTTCCTCCATGTGGGAAGGACGTACCCGGAGCGACTATTACGTGGTTTCGCTCGAAACCGGCGAGCGTGCCCTGCTCCAGCAAGCCGTCTACACCTCGTACCGTCTCTCGCCCGGCGGCACCTATGCCTACGGCTATGCCGAAACCGACAGTAGCTGGTATACCCTTTCGCTAGCCGACCGCGAGCTCTACCGGCTGACCACCCCGCAGACCTTCGCCGCCTGGGACGAAGACAACGACGTGCCCGACTACCCCGCTTCCCACGGAGCAGCCGGATGGACTACCGACGACAAATACCTACTTTTACAGGATCGGTACGATATTTGGAAATTCGATCCCCGCGCCGCCACCCAACCCGTCAACCTTACCCTCGACGGCCGGAAAGAAAAACGCTCCTACCGACTGCTCCGGCTCGACAAGGAAAGCCGGTTTATCGACCTGAAACAACCTCAATACCTGCAAGCCTTCGACGAAACAACCAAAGGATCGGGCTACTACCTTGCCCGTTTCGCCGCTCCCGCCCCGCCGCAAGCCTTGCTGGCAGGCAACTTCAAATTGCAACCGCCCCTGAAAGCGAAAAACGCCGACGTCGTGCTCTACAGCTCCCAAACCTTCGAACAATACCCCGACGTACGCCTGTCCGACCTGCGTTTCCGCCACAGCATACGGCTGACCGACGGCTACCGCCAGCAAGAAGGCTTCCTTTGGGGCACAGCCGAACTCGTCAACTGGCTCTCGCTCGACGGGCAGCCCCTGGAAGGCGTAATATACAAACCGGCCAACTTCGACCCCCGCAAAAAATACCCGCTTATCGTGAATTTCTATGAACGAAACGCGGAAACCTTGTATAACTACCGCATGCCCGAACCCCATCGCTCTACCATCGATTACCATTTTTACAACAGCAACGAATACATTATTTTCAACCCCGACGTACGCTATGTCGACGGCTATCCCGGCGAAAGCTGTTTCAATTGCGTGATGCCCGGCATCACCGCCCTGCTTGCCCAAGGCTATATCGACGAAAAAGCCATCGGCGCGCAAGGCCATAGCTGGGGAGGCTACCAGGTAGCTTATCTGGCCACCCGCACCCGCCTGTTTGCCGCCATCGAATCGGGCGCGCCGGTGGTGAATATGTTTAGCGCATACGGAGGTATTCGCTGGGGATCAGGACTCAACCGGTCGTTTCAATACGAACACGGGCAAAGCCGCATCGGGGGGACACTTTGGTCGGCCCCCCTGCAATACCTGGAAAACTCCCCCTTGTTCAATATGAACAAAGTGCAAACCCCTATTCTGATCATGCACAACGACGCCGACGGGCATGTCCCCTGGTATCAGGGCATCGAATATTTTATCGCCCTCAAACGCCTGCAAAAGCCCACCTGGCTGCTCAACTATCCCGGCGAGCCGCACTGGCCGATGCGCATGGCGAACCGCATCGATTTCCAAAAACGCATGGCTCAATTCTTCAACCATTATCTGAAAAAACAGCCCATGCCGAAATGGATGTCGGACGGCGTGCTGGCAGTCGATCAGCCTTTTGAATTAGGATATGAATAAATAAGAAGGAAAAAACAAGCCTACGAAACCGGCTGCCGACGGAATACTCACCGTAAGCAGCCGGTTTTTTCACCGCCCGATTTGGTTTTCAACTCGTTTATCAACAGGGTTTTCAACAAGACAATTTCCAGATTTACAAAAGATAAGAAGAAAAAAACAAGGTTTTTAACAAAGATGCGGAAAACATTTTAAACCGGTCGCTCCCAGAACGCCGCCCCTCGGCTTTTCCTTGCCGCCCCCATCTACCCGAGCGAGATTTAAAAATCGGGACACCTTCCTTGTGCGCTCTCTTCGACCTCCGGGTTTTCTTTTTTAGTTCGGACAAAGAAAAAGCCCTCCGGGTATTTTCCGACCATTTCCCCGGCCGCTTCCTGCTTCTGCTTGCCGTGGATAAAGATTGCCGCAACACTGCCGCGACCTCCCTGCCGGCATGAAACGAATCCCCGGCTTATCCACAAAGTTATCAACAGTTTAAGAAACTGGTTTCCAATACAAATAAATAGATATAAACAGACCGTTCAAAACGCTATCCACCGGCTTTCCCAGGCTTTGACTACAGCTATTGTCCCCTCCTGCTTTTCCGCGGCGGGAGCGCGAAGGTACGAAAACATCCGGTAAAGACGCGAAGTGCCCTGTTGATAAGTAAGTGGAAACAAAGAAAAATTCCGGAGTTATTCCCCTTAAACGGTGAATAACTCCGGAAAAACTGTCGGAAAGTCTGGAAAAACGGTTGATATTTCCGGAAAAGATAGTTGATAAAACAAGCAAATCCCCCCTGTGCGGGAAAACGATACCTATTCGCCGACCGGCAACTTACTCAAGAAAGTAATCCGGTTCAAATCGGTATAATCATATTGGTATAATCCGTCTTCCGCCATCACCATCAGCACCTGGCCCGCGGGGATTACGTCGTACCCCTTTATATCGGGCGCGTGCAACAGGCAATTCGCCATCAGTTGCTGCGGATCGTCGGTACGATACACCTTCAACCCGTCGTCGCATACAAACAACGTGCCCCGGTCGATTCCTAATCCTTTAGGCCCGGTCATCGCATACGAGACGATTTCTACCGGCCATTTCACATCGCTCACATCGATCACCTGCAAAAGGTTGCCCGATTGCCCGCACGCATTTCCCGCACGAATCGTCACATACGCCCGGTCGTTTTCCACCACCACCGGGTCGCAACCGTAAATATGCCGTACCGTCGAGCAATATTCGGGCGCGAACGGATTTTTCAAGGAATAAATCAGCATCCCCGACGGCGTACCCATAAACAAACAGTCTTTATAAGGAAAGATCGTTTCGGCCAACCCTTTCAGTTCTATATCGGTTCCTACCCGGGCCGGCACTTCGCCCGCCAGATCGAAAATGTGCATGCGAGCCATTCCGAGCACATACAAATAAGATTGATACAAACCGAAACGCGACATAGAACCGTTCAATCCCTGGCTCGTCTGGCCGCTATTGACTACGCCGTCGCCGCAATTCACATACCACGGATAGCGGCGAATGGTTTGCGTACGGGTAGCCAGCTTCCACCCCGCCACTACGCTATCCGCTCTTTCCGCCACCGCATAGCAGCGATCATAATCGTAACCGTGCTCGTTGCCGGTAGGCGGTAAAACCTGTTCGAACACATTTTCCACCCGTCCTTTCACCCCGGGACGCTCGGGGTCGGACAGATCGAACCACACCAGATCGATATACGAATCGGCATACAAACGATTTTCCCGGATAGCCAGCTCATACGTGCCCGGCAACTCGATGAATCCCGCCTGACGAGGGGCGGAAGGCTTGCGATTATCTACAATATGGATTCCCTGACCGGGAGCGGAAATATAGAGATACCCGTTGTAAAAACACATTTTGCCCACTTCCGTTATTTTCCTCGGCCCGGCAGGCTGTCCTGCCTGGCGAATCTCTGCCACCGCACGCAAAACAGGCTCGTTAATTTCATACGTAACGGTTTCTTCCGTATATTCGTCTTCCTTGTCATGCAGACAAGCACACATCAAACATAGGAAAAATAAATACCACAGACCATTTAGTTTTTTCATAGGACAAACTATTTAAAATGAATATTCCTCTTTTATCTTCCGGCTTAAAATTCATACCGGATACCTCCCTCCAGGCCCACGCTCCACCTATGGGCCGTACGATAACTGGCCGGTTGGCCGTTGTCGAAATAACGCGACAGGCCGGGCTCCAGATACACGCTCCAAGCCTTGTAAAACCGATACTCCGCTCCGGCCGAAAAGTGGACCGACCACTGTAGCCCTCCGATGCCTTCGCTCCGGGACAAAACGGCCTGTTCTCCCTCGCGACCGACCTGCTGGGTATAAAGCGACTTCAATCCCTTTTCTACCATTCCTCCGGCCGTGAAATAGACATTCCACTTGGGATGATTCCAGGCATAGACCACCAGGTTGAGCGGGACGCCGAGATAGTGCAACTCCAACCGCGCCCTGCGGCTAAGCGCGCCGGAAGCGGCAAAGCGCGACGAAAGATAGGTATAGACCAACCCGCTTTCCACCGCCAGGCGATCGCTCACATTCTTGCGCGCCATCACCCCGAACGAGAGGGGCAACGCATAATCGGCTTCGGAATAATCTTCCGGGGAAAACGACTCGTCGGGAACCACGGCCGGCGGCAAAGGTTGATAATCGGAGCCCGCCGTAGGGTCGTTGACTATCCCATTCTGCGTACCGCTCCCTCCACCGGCAGAGGCCGCACCGCCCGCCGAGCCTACGCCCGCTCCCCCTGCTACCGCCAACATCCACTGGCGCGATGCGGCCGTAGCGGAATGCTTTTCCAAACTTATTCCGGCCAAACGCCCCCCCGACGCCTCTTCGGGCCCCGAAACAACCGCCTTTTTCTTCGCTTTCGGCTGTACCGGAGCGGCCACCGAAGCAACCGAGGAATCCGACACGGCTCCGGATGCCTGCACCGCGACCGTATCCGTCCGACCGGGGGAAGAAGACCGACCGGGGGAAGAAGACCGCCTGGCGGAAAAAGCGTGTCCGGCCTCAACCGCCTTCCCGGCAGAAACCGGGCCGGCCTCGGCCGTTTGGCGAGCAGAAGCAAGCTCCTTGCCGGCCGTACCGCCCCCCGGAGTCGCGGATGCAAACCTATCCGTTTCCAACCGTTCATTCCTTTCTCCCTCCGCTCTTTCACGTCCTCTTTCCCGCAGTCTGTCTGCCTCGGACAAATGCTTCTCGGCCGGCGTATCCTCTTCGATTCCTTTCTCCAACACCACAGCCGTCTGCTCCGGACGGCGCACGTCAGGCAGAAAAAACAACCCGACCAGCCCACCGAAAAGCGCGGCAGCCGCCAAAGCCCGCCCCCACCTCCGGTACGAGCGGAAAGGAGCCGCCGAAGCCTCCAATCGCTGCTCTATCTCCTCCCAGCAAACCTCATCCACCGGCAACCGGTGCGTCCCCAGCCGCTCTTGCATATAGGCGGCCAGCCGATCCGTTTGTTCGTTATTTCCTGTCTTTGCTTGCATTTTCAGGCGCGATTAAAGATTGTACATATTTTTGAAGGGTATTCCGGGCCCGGATAAACTGCGTACGCGAAGTAACCTCGCGGATATGCAGCATCGCGGCGATTTCGCCATGCGAATACCCTTCGATAGCATACAGATTGAAGACGGTACGATAACCCGAGGGCAGCCGGGCTATGCAAGCCTGCAACTCGTCGGCCGACAATTTGTCGAGCGCGGAATAATTCACATCCTCCAAGGTATCTTCATACCCCTCCACCGCATCGTCGGGATGCAACTGCTCCCGGCGCAGGTATTCCAGCGCCGTGGTAACGAATATGCGGCGTATCCACCCTCCGAACGCCCCGGTAGCGGCGTACGTACGTATCTTCGTAAACACTTTTATAAATCCGTCCTGCAACAAATCGCGAGCCGTCTCCCGGTTGCCTACATAGCGCATACAGACGCTCATCATCAAAGGCCCGTACAACTCGTACACCTTTTTCCGGGCAGACGGATCGCCGCGTCGGAGACCGGCGATTAACATTTCTTCATCCATATATTAGATAGAGCTCTCTACCAGAAGGATGAAAACACCCCCCGGATAGTTGCACAACTTATAAAAAAAACGTAATTTGGCTCCTTATAAAAGAGGAGGAGCCTATGAAACGAAGAAATTTACTAGGATTGATGTTGATAATGTCGGGACTTACTCTTTGCACTTCCGTCCGTGCCCAATCGGACCTGGTCTTGACGATGAACAAAGAGGGGAAGATTATAGCTATTCCCCGCCAAAATCACTACGAGCTTAATATACCGCCGTGGTCGTACAAATCGTATACGCCTTCGTCGACTCGCGAAATCGAATCGAAGCTTCGCGAATTCGTGCCCGATATACCCTCCGCGTCCGACGAACGCCCGATGGACATGCAAGTACAATCGGCGGCCTACCGTCCTTACTTCGACGTGTTCACCCCCATGCTTCAGCAGGTATCCCCAATGGCGCTCGACTTCAACGAAACCACCGTGGTTACCATCAACGACAAGTTGTATTTCCTGACCAACGGCCGGCAATACACCTGGCCCGGCGCCGGCGGCCTTACCGTGATCGAGCCCTCCCTGGCCTGGCGAACCGGACGATGGACACTGAGCGCGGGCGCCTTCGGCGGTAAGTTTTATACCCCCTTCAACGTCAGCCCCAAACTGATGGGAGGCGTGAATGCCCAGATAAAATACGACGCCACCGACTGGCTGGCCCTGCGCGTATGGGGACAATATGCCACATACGGCAACGAAGACGAAAATCCGCATATGTTGCTGAATCCTTTCTACAACCATACCTCGGTAGGGGGCGCCATGGAGTTCAAGTTCAACGAAAACTTCGGGATCGGCGCAGGGGTGAATTACGAATACAACCCCATGCGGCGAAAAATGGAACCGCAATACCTGATTTATCCTATTTTCCGCAGCCGCAATATCCGGATCGGATGGTAACGCGCCCTTGCCTGTTGTTGAAAACCCTGTTGAAAACCTTGTTTATAACTCGGTTCGCAACCTGCGTCGCCATAAATGGAAATATAAATTTTACACAAAAATAATCAACGTATCCAAAGAAATAAATATCTTTGTCCGACACCAAACAAAGGCCGAATGATAACGACAGAATTATTTAAAGAAGTATCGCCCTTGTCCGACAAAGATTGTTTCATTGTGATGGAAAGACTGAAATCCACCTTTAACTTTCCCATCCATATCCATCCCGAATGCGAAATTAACTTTATCGAACACGCCCGCGGGGCCCAACGCATCGTAGGCGACTCGGTAGAGACGATAGGCGAAGAAGACCTGGTTCTGATTACCAACCCCCGCCTGGAACACGCCTGGATGAACCACGAATGCAAATCGCAAAATATCCACGAAATCACCATCCAGTTTCACGCCTCGTCGATTCCTGCCGATTTGCTGGAAAAAAACCAGTTCCAAAGCATCAAACGGCTCCTGGAAAAAGCGCAAAAAGGCGTGGTATTCGGCGCCGGGTCCATCGGAAAAGTCCGTCCGCTGCTGCGCACCATCACCTGCGAAACCGACGGATTCTACTCGGTATTGAAACTTCTGATGATCCTGCACGAGCTCTCTTTGGCGGAAGACATGCGCACGCTGGCCAGCCATTCCTTCATCAGCCCCAACAAGCCCCTGGAAGAAGACCCGCGCATCAACAAGGTGATGGAATACCTGCGGAAAAACTACCAGCAACAGGTCCGCCTGTCGGATATAGCCGCCCTGATCAACATGAGCGAACCCTCCTTCTGCCGGTTTATCAAACAACGCACCAGCAAAAGCTTCGTCGATTTCCTGACCGACATCCGCCTGGGATACGCCATCCGCCTGTTGATCGACTCTACCCAATCGGTAGCCGAAATAGGATACGCCTGCGGCTTCAACAATCTGTCCAATTTCAATCGAATCTTCAAAAAGAAAAAAGGAATGCCGCCCACGGAGTTCAGAGAGAATTATCGAAAAAAGAAAGTAATCGTATAAAATCCTCTTCCCTACAGCTTCCCGCTTTCACCGAAAAAACACATACACACCCATGAAATACACCTTTCCGCCGATAGCGGCCGGCCTATGCGGTTTAACCGGAATAGCCTGGTTTATATTCTTTTACGTCATCTACCCCTACCATCAGTTTCATAAAGAGCAAACCCTGCTTTTCCTGTATGCGGCCGATGCCCTTTCTGCCTATACCGGCAAACCGGCCCTGCTTTCCTGCCTGGCCGGCGACTTCCTGACGCAGTTCTACCTCTATGCCCCGGTAGCCTCTCTGATACTCGGCCTTGCCGCCGCGACCGCCGGATGGCTCGCCTACCGGCTGCTCCGCTCGTGGCTTCCGGCGGGAATTGCCGCAGCCGCAGCCCTGCTGATAGCGAATTGGGAAATGCTGCGCGCCTCGGGGCTGACCTATCCGCTGGCCTCCACCCTTTCCCTTTTGGGCGGCTTGGCCCTCGGCCTGCTCTACCGGGCCGTCCCAAGCAGAAAATGGCATCTCGCGGCGGCTCCCGTCTTCGCCGTGGCCGGCTATTATCTGTTCGGCTACGGCGTATTCGTTTTCCTGCTTTTCGCCCTGGTGGAGACGCTGATCGCGAAAAAAGGCTATCCGGAAGCCCTTCTGATGCTCCTGATCGCGATTGCCCTGCCTCTCTTGGCCGGCGCAAGCCAAGGACTTACCCCTGCCCAAGCCTATCGATACCCTGCCACCGCCTGGTGGGACACACCCGATTTAACCCACGAACGCCTGCTGGCAATGGATACGGAAGCCTACCGGGGAAACTGGAAAAAGGTAAAGCAGCTAAGCCGCGCCCATACTGCCATCCCGGCGGCCGCCTATTATTACAACCTGGCCCATGCCGTAGAAGGCCGTTTACCGGAAGCGTTGCTGCAAGGAGAAAAACCGGATATACAAGGGCTGCTGCTGCCAGTCAGCTCGCAATCCTCTTATCTTTCCACCCTCTTCGCGGGCGAAAGCTGGTTTGAATTGGGAGATATGACGATGGCCGAGCACGCCACCTTGCTCGGCATGATTTTTTCGCCCGGCCACCGGGGCTCGCGCATGGTGAAACGCTTGGCGGAAATCAATCTGATCAACGGCGACGAGGCTGCCGCCCTGAAATACCTGCGCATCCTCTCCAAAACCCTTTTCTACCGCCCCTGGGCCGCCGAGCGAATCCCCGGCCGGGAAAGCGAGCCGGTAAAGCAATGGCTGGCCGCCCGGCGGCAACACCTTCCCCAGGCGGATACGCTCCGTCTTTCTACCACCGATGTGGTCAAATCGCTCCGTCATCTGCTGCGGGCCAACCCGCACAACCAACCGGCGCGCGACTACCTGCTTTGCTCCCACTTGCTGGCCAAAAATATACCGGGTTTCCTGGAAGACTACGTAGCCAGCCCGACAGTAGCGCCCAAACGCCTTTACGCCGAAGCGTTGCTGATCGACCTGGTGCGCCGCAAAGCCCCCGCCAGCGAAATAAAGGAAACGATCGTAGACGCCCGCATCATGGAAGAATTCAAAGCATACAACCGGATGCACCGGCAATTTCAAGGCAACCCCTCCGCCTTGTTTCCCCGGTTCGGCAAAACCTATTGGTATTATTTCCACCAAGCTCAATTGTAGAAAAAAGAAGATGAAAAACAAATTCATACAAGCCGTCGTCCTCGTAGGGCTGGCCGCATGCACCGCTTGCCGCCCCCAGCCGGAAAACATAGAAGATACCTTGGCCGCAGCCCCTATCTATCCCGACTACCGCAACGTAACGATACCTTACAACATAGCCCCTCTTAATTTCCTGCTGCGCGAAGAAGCCTCCGCGCTCGCTGTCACCGTCAGCGGACGCCACGACAGCCTGAGGGCTACCGGAAAACAAAAAATAAGCTTCCCTGCGAAAAAGTGGCGACGCCTGCTGGAAACCGAAAAAGGAAACACGCTAGCCGTGGTAGTAACGGCCCGGATCGACGGGCAATGGTTTCGCTACCCTGCCTTTAGCTGGCACATCGCCCCCGACAAGATAGACGCATACCTCAGCTACCGGCTGATCGAACCGGGTTACGAGGTATGGAACCGGATTCAACTCTGCGAACGGAACCTGGAAAATTTCGAAGAAAAAATACTCGCCGACAATAACCTGACGGATGGCAACTGCATGAATTGCCATATCTACGGCGGCCACCGGGGAAGCCTGTCGATGTTTCACCTGCGGGGAGAAAAAGGAGGAACCGTCCTCAACCGCAACGGCCATCTGCAAAAACTCGCGCTGAAAAACGAACAAACCCTTTCGGGAGCCGTTTACGGCGATTTTCATCCGGACGGCCGGTACGGGGTATTCTCCACCAATATCATCATCCCCGCCTTTCACGCCCAAGGCAGCCGGCGGCTGGAAGTATACGATTCCGCTTCCGATCTGATGGTGGCCGATTTCGATCGCCACACCCTGCACCTTTCTCCGCTTACTTCCCGTACAGAGGTACTCGAAACCTTCCCCACCTTCTCGGCCGACGGCAAATGGGTGTATTACTGCGCTGCCCCGGCCCTGCCGCTGCCCGACAGCATCCGCAGCCTGCGATATTCCCTTTGCCGGATTGCCTTCGATGCGGAAAACGCAACCTGGGGAAACCGGATCGACACCCTCTGGAACGCCGACCGGCAAGGAGGCTCGGTTTGTTTTCCCAAAGCCTCGCCCGACGGGAAGTATCTGCTTTATTCGGTAGCCGATTACGGCACCTTCCCTATCTGGCACCGGGAAACCGACCTGCACTTGCTCGACCTGGCCACCGGGCAAACCGATTCCCTGGCAGCAGTCAATTCCGCTCTGTCGGACACTTACCATAGCTGGTCGTCCAACAGCCGCTGGTTCGTATTTGCCAGCAAACGCGACGACGGGCAATACGGCAAGCCTTACTTCGCCTATATCGACCGGGAAGGAAAAGCCCGCAAACCTTTCGCTCTTCCCCAGCAAGATCCGGAACATTACGACAACACGCTTAAATCCTATAATATTCCGGAGCTTTCGGCCAGCCCCGTGCCTTTCGACGCGACCGACATACGCAAACTTTACGACCAATAAAAAGGGATTTTACAAGGCAAATGCCACGAACCAGCGCTTATTTTTCTTCTTCCCGTAGCGGCCGCAGCGGCCCGTTACGAGCAGCGCGCTACCTGAAAAAATATACAATAAGTACATGCAGAAAAGCCGCCTTTTCGGCCGTATCGATAACTATCTGATTATCAATCCTGTTCTTATCGCCTTAAATTACACTGCGATGCAATTCGGATTTCATCGCAGTGTAATTCGAATTGCATGCCGATGAAATTCGGATTGCATGCCGACGGAATTTGTAACGGCCGGGAAAAGAGAGAAAAAAATAGACAATAAGTACGCCCGGTTCGCCTCCACAAGAGGCGCTATTCGTTAACATATGTTTTATAACACAATGAAAATTTACCCTAAACTGATAGAATTTTTGCTTTACCAAATTCTACTTGCTTGCTTGGCAGGCTGGGGGATAAGCCTGTTTCCGGCCGGTACCGTACGCCGGAGGCCATCCGCAGGCTTTTCAAGCGTCCGCGAAATTGATAAAGAATCATTAATACCTGCAAAAATTCTACTTGATTTCAGCCTCGGGCTACCTATAACTTTGCAGACAGATAAAAAGCATCAAATCTTTAATCAAATATTATGAATAAAAAACTAGCTTTCTCATTATTGCTGGGCGCTTTCACGCTTTCGGGCTGGGCGCAGCAAACAATGACCGTAAAAGGTACGGTAAAGGACGCGGAAAACAACCCGGTCATCGGAGCCACCGTCCTGGTAAAAGGAACTACGCAAGGGACGACTACCGACATCGACGGGAATTACACCATTACCGTCCCCCAGGGAAAAATCCTTGAATTTTCGTATGTAGGACTACAGAAATCCGAAGTTACCGTAGGCGGCAAAAACGTCATCAATATTACGATGGCGGCCGGCGAACAATTGGATGAAGTGATCGTGATCGGCTACGGTACGGTAAAGAAAAGCAACCTGACCGGCGCCGTTTCCTCCGTTTCGGGCAAAGAACTGCAAGCCAATGTGGCCCGCAGCGCCTCGTCGGCTCTGCAAGGACGCGTAGCCGGCGTATCCGTTTCTTCGGCCACCGGACAGCCGGGACAGGCCATGAACATTAATATCCGCGGCGTCAGCTCGCTCAGCTCGACCAACCCGCTCTATGTTATCGACGGCATGTACGGCGACATCAACATGGTCGATCCTTCCGACATCCAGTCGATCGAAGTATTGAAAGACGCTTCGGCGGCAGCCATCTACGGCTCGCGCGCAGCCAACGGCGTGGTGCTGATCACGACCAAGGGCGGCCACCGGGAAATGCCCACGCGGGTAGAAGTAAATGCGTACAGCGGGGTGCAGACCGTGGCCAAAACCCTCGACGTGATGAATACCTCCGAGTACCTGGGCTTTTGCAAACAGTACGGAATCGGGCAGAGCGTGGCCGAGTTCACCAACGGCAACGGCATCGATACCGACTGGCAGAAAGAAACCTTCCGCACGGCTGTGGTAAGCAAGGTAAGCCTCAACGTATCCGGCGGCAACAAGACTTCTACCTACAATGTATCCGGCAGCTACCTCAACCAGCAAGGTATCGTGAAAACCACCGGATACGAAGCCTGGAATATCCGCGCCAAAAACACCTTTTCCCTGCTGAACGACCATGTACGCATCGGTTCCACCCTTTTGCTGAAAATGTGGGATAAAGATTACGACGACCTGAGTTATACCTCCGCCCTGCGCAACCTGACGATGGTGCCGGTATACGACACGGAAAACCCGTTTTACGGCCATTGGGGCTATGTACCGAGCTGGGGGAAAGGCGCCGACAACCCGGTAGGTTGGGTAGAATCGCACGACAACCAGAAGCACGGGGTAGACGTCTTGCTGAACGGCTACGCCGAAGTAGACTTAGGCCTGGAAGGATTGAAATACAAACTCAACGTCGGAGCCGAACGCCTGCAACGCAGAGGATTCAGGCATGCCACTCCCTTCTACTTCGGGCCGTATTCGCAGCTTACGCAAAACGAACTGACCGAAGACACGAGCTGGGACTCTACCTGGTTGATTGAAAACACGGTGAATTACGACCACTCCTTCGGCAAACATACCGTATCGGGGTTGGTAGGTTATTCCGCCCAACGCTACAACTATCGCAACTTCAATGCAGGCCGCAAGGGACTGACCGACGGCATTTACGTACTCGACAACGGGCTTTCCGACACTTCCACCAACGGCGGTTCCGCCGGAGCCAACACTTTGGTTTCCCTCTTCGCCCGCGGCATGTATAGCTTCGACAGCCGCTACATGGTAACCGCTTCGGTACGTCGCGACGGTTCGTCCAAATTCGCCGACGGCCACCGCTACGGCGTATTCCCCTCGGCCTCGGTAGGTTGGAATATCATGAACGAACAATTCTTCGAAAACGCCAAACAAACCGTCAACGAGCTGAAACTCCGCCTGAGCTACGGTACGTTGGGTAACCTGAACGGCGTGGGCAATTATGCTACGCAAAGCACCGTGAATTCCGGCTATAACGCCGTGCAGGGAAATAGCTGGTGGATGGGTGCCACCACCGGGGCGGAATGGGTGTCGCCGGCAGAAATTACCTGGGAAAAGACAAAGACCTTCAACGTGGGAGCCGACGTGGCTTTGTGGGAAAACCGGCTGAGCCTGAGCGCAGACTACTTCGTGCAACGTACCGACGGTTTGTTGCTGGGCATCAACCAGCCGAGCAGTTCGGGCATGGGCGGCACGCCGACTTACAACGCGGCCGTGGTCGACAACAAAGGGTTGGAAATCTCTCTGAACCACCGCAACACGGTAGGAGAACTTTACTACCATGTAGGCGTGAACTTATCGGCTATTAAAAACAAGCTGAACGAAATCACGACTCCCACCAAGCAGGAATTTACCGGCTTCAACCCCCACGGCAAAGGCGATATTACCTGGGCCAAGGTAGGCAAGCCCATCGGTTCGTTCTATTTGGTAAAAACCGACGGTATTTTCCAGAACCAGGCTGAAATCGACGCTTATGTAAATGCCGAGGGCGAAAAGATCCAGCCACATGCCGTGCCGGGCGACCTGAAATTCGTCGATTTCGACGGCGACGGCAATATCGACAACCAAGACCAGCAGTATTGCGGCAGTCCCTTCCCCAAACTGACGATGGGTCTGAGCATGGGACTGGAATACAAAGGAATCGATCTGAACCTCTTCTTCGACGGCAACTTCGGAGGCAAAGTTTATAATGCGGTACGGTATTATACCAGCTATATGGACGGCGGATTGCAGAACCTCTCGTCCGAGATGCTGGATGCCTGGACTTCCAATCATACCAATACCGACGTGCCCCGCTACGTAACCGGCAACGACCTGAATAATACCAACTGGGCCATTACCGACCGCTGGCTGGAAAACGGTTCGTTCTTCCGCCTGAAAACCTTGGAACTGGGTTATACGCTGCCCAAAGCCTGGACAAGCAAGGCCTTGTTGCAGAGCGTACGTATCTACACGGCCATGGACAACTTGTTTACCATTACCGGTTACAAAGGATACACTCCCGACCTGGGTGTCAACGACGGCGACGGCGCTACCGGACAGACTTCTTCTTCCACCACGATGACACGCGGTTGCGACGACGGACGTTATCCCACGGCGCGCGCCTTTACCTTCGGCTTGCAGGTTAATTTCTAATCTAATCACGTAAAAAGACTAACAAAATGAAAGTATCATTCAAAACATACATGGTAGGTCTGGCAATGGGATCGTTATGTCTCGCCTCTTGCAACGAATCCGACTTCCTGACCGAAATAAACCAGAATAATCCTTCTGATCTGACCTTTTGGAAAAACGAGGGAGATGCCAGCAAAGGCCTGGCGGCAGTATATAACCAGCTAGCCGAGAAAAACTACGGATATTTTAGCGGCTACGAAGGATATACGCATCTTCAGATGCGTTCCGACGACCTGTTCCCTACCCGCGGGGAGGAACCCGCTACCTGGGCCGTACTTTCTTTCAACAACACCAGCGACGGATACAACGTATGGGGACAATTGTATAAAATTATCCAGTTGGCCAATACCTTCCTGTATAACGTGGATAAGGTAGAAATGGATGCTTCCAAGATGGCCCAGATGAAAGGCGAAGCCCAGTTCATGCGCGGCTATTGCTATTTCCTGATTTATTGCAACTTCGGCCGGGGAATTATTCACACCCAGCCTACCGGTTTGGAAGCGGGGGATGCGTTTATGCCCCTCTCTTCGGGCGAAGAGGTGCTGGCGCAGGCCGTTACGGATTTCCAGGCAGCCAAAGGGGTATTGCCCGACACCCGCCCGGAAGGCGAACTGGGCCGTATCACCCAGGGAGCGGCGATAGCTATGCTGGGAAAAGCCTATGTATGGCAGCAGAAATTCGCCGAAGCGAAAGCGGAATTCGAATCGATCATGGGCCGGTACGAGTTGATGGAAAATTATGAAGATAATTTCCGCGACGACCATGAATTCAACCAGGAATCGATCTGGGAAATCAACTATGCCAATTACGGCAACGAAGGCGATAGCTGGGGCAGCAATATCGGCGCCAACCAATATATGGGGAATGTATTGGCTCACTATTTCGGCCCGCAGCTTCCCGAAGGCGGCGGCTGGTACAAAATGCAACCTTCTCCCTGGCTGGTGAAAGAGTTCATTTCCGAACCGCGCCCGGACGGCGCCGACTCGCGTTGGGACAAGCGCTTATACACCAACTGTTTCTTCAAATATTCCGACTACAACGATACGAAAGCCGACGAAACCTGGTTCAACGGCGTAGATTTCAACGATTTCTGGCAGATCAACGTAGACGGAAAAATGAAAGACGGACATCCGGCTTATCCCGAAATCGGTGGAAAAGAAGGCCGCTTTATCTGGAAAAAATTCTCGTGTTGGTGGAACCAAAAGGGATGTACGATGTATAGCAATCCCGGAGGCCGGGTGAATAATTTCCGCCTCATGCGCTTTGCCGAAGTGCTGCTGCTGCATGCCGAATGTGCTGTGGAAACGGGCGATCTGGCTGGCGCCAATGCCGACCTGCAACGTATCCGCAACCGGGCCGGACTGCCGACAAAGAACTTTACCGACAAAGCGGCGTTGACGGAGGAAATCCGGCATCAGAACCTGCTGGAACTGGCCGGCGAATGTCACCGCTGGTTCTATCTGACGCGCTGGTACTCGTATCCGGAATTGAAAGCCCTGCTGGTGGCTCGCAAAGACGCAGGCCAGAACGTGGCCAACTTTATGGAAAAGCATATGTATCTGCCCATTCCGCAAGGCGAAATCAATACCAACCCGATGGCTGAACAAAGCGAATTGTGGAAGTAATACGCTGCCGTTAACTCTTTGCAGAGGCATCCTGCTTGGGGATGCCTCTACCCTTTACACCTTAAAAATAAACTGATTATGACAAAGATGTGCCGGATATTTTCATGGATGATTATGTGCTGCGGTTTGCTTTCGAGCCTCTTGCTCGGCGGTTGCGGCGAAGATGAAGAGGCCCCCTGGATACGCCCCGAAGGGCTGGATCGTATCGACACCTACATCAAAGAAGGAGTGTTGCTGAAAACCTGCGTGGAAGAAAGCGGCCATTACACCCTTACGTTTGAAAACCAAACCACGATGCAATTGCCTGCCGACCGGATCGCGCGGGTGGAATACAAGGCCGAAAAATGGATGACGGTCTTTACCTTTACCAACAACCAAGAATACAGCATACCTACCCAGGGCGAATCGCTCGAGGGGTTTGTAAAAGAAATTACGGTAAATCCTTCGGGGTTCTGTCCCCTGGCAGCTACCGTCCGCATGGATTTGCCTATAAAAGGCTGCTTCAAAATCAAAGTGCATGCCAAACCGGGAGCCGCAGCGCCGGACGTAGAGCATACTTTCGCCTTTGCCGACAAGTATACGCAAGAGGTGGTGGTGCTGGGGCTTTATGCCGATTATACCAATCAGGTCGACCTGATTTTTACCGATAAAGAAGGAAACGAAAGAGGGCGCACGGCGGTAGAAATCCGCACCGCCCCGCTCAACATAAAACGATTGCCGCGGCATCACACGGTAGTTAAGAAAGCCGGCCGGATGGAGCCGGGAATGACCTTGGTTGCCTGTCCCGGCGAAAGCGAAATGGATACTTCGCTGCCCTATATGGTCGATGCCGACGGAGAAGTAAGGTGGGTACTGGACTGGCAGAACTCGAAAGAATTGCTGCATATCGGCGCTCAATGCGGACTCAGCCGGATGGAAAACGGACATTTCGCCGTGGGCGATTTCAACAACAACCAACTGGCCGAGGTGGATGTATTGGGAAATGTCGTCAACCGCTGCGACCTGAAAGGAAAAGGATATAGTTTCCACCATGAAGTATTTGTGGAAACCGGCGGGAAATGGCTGGTGGCCGTTTCCAAAAACGACGCCAAATTGCAAGACGGTTCGAGCCGAATGCTGGATCATATAATCGAATTCGATCCGGCCACCGGAACGGTGGCCACTGAATGGGATATGGCCGCATTGTTGGATACGGCCCGGTACGGACGGGTGGATCAGGATATTCCCGGAGCCGAATATTACGGGCAAAGCGCATCCAATTGGCTTCACAATAACGGAATAGCCGAAAGGAACGGCCAGCTTCTCGCGACGGCCCGCTGGCAGGGGGTATTTCTTTTCTCGCGCGGAGGCGACTTGAAATGGATTATTTCCCCGCATGCCAACTGGCGGCCGGAATATAAAAAATATTTGTTGCAGCCACTCGACAAGAGCGGCGTGCCGATTACCGACCCCGACGTATTGGAAGGCCGGAAGACGCATCCGGATTTCGATTGGGTATGGGGCGTACATTGTCCGAAAGGATTGCCCAACGGCAACGTGCTGGTGTTCGACAACGGCTATTGCCGGAATTATGTGGCCCGTCAAGCCAACGACCCGCTTTCGTATAGCCGGGCGGTGGAATATAAGATCAACGAACGCGACATGACTATTCAGCAGGTGTGGAGTTACGGCCGCGAAAGGGGTTTGCCCTGCTATGCGGCGGCCACCTCGGGGGTACAGTATCTACCTCAAACCGGCAACCGGCTGTTTTGTCCTTCCACCGGACAGCAGTTTCAGGGGGGCCTTGCGGGGGGCCGGGTGATCGAAATCGACCCGGTTTCCAACGAAGTGGTCTACGAGCTGGAAGTGTTGACCACTGCTTACATGGCCTTCCACCGCGCCTCGCGCATAGCTTTATATCCGGATAATTTATAATTCTCAAGCATATTTATCTACTAAACATGAATCATAATCATTTCAAACAACGTTGGGAGCAGCTCCGGACAGCGCAGGAAAGCCTGCTCGGCCGGAAGAACATAGGTGTGGAGGAAGAAAACGGTATTGTTTGTCGATATAAGTATCCGGTGCTTACCCGCCGGCATATTCCCCTGGAATGGCGGTACGATCTGAACCCGAACACAAACCCCTATCTGCTGGAACGCATCGGCGTGAATGCCGTGATGAACGCAGGCGCAATCAGGTGGAAAGGCAAATACCTGCTGGTAGCGCGGGTGGAAGGCGCCGACCGGAAATCGTTTTTCGCCATCGCCGAAAGCCCCAACGGGGTCGACGGGTTCCGGTTTTGGGAGCGTCCCGTCGATTTGCCCGACCTCGACCCGGCCGAAACCAACGTGTACGACATGCGGCTGACGGCGCATGAAGACGGTTGGGTATACGGTATTTTTTGCAGCGAGCGTCATGACCCTGCGGCGGCTCCGGGCGATCTGTCGTCGGCCGTAGCCAAGGCGGGCATAGTCCGCACCCGCGACCTGGTGCATTGGCAACGCTTACCCGACCTGGTGTCGGCCAGCCAGCAACGGAACGTGGTCTTGCATCCGGAATTTGTAGACGGGAAATACGCCCTGTACACCCGCCCGCAAGACGGTTTTATCGACACCGGCAAGGGGGGCGGCATCGGTTGGGCGCTCGTCGACGACATGACGCGGGCTGAAGTTCTCTCTGAGCTCATTATAGACAAACGCCACTATCATACCATCAAGGAGGTGAAAAACGGGGAAGGCCCTCACCCCCTCAAGACACCCCGGGGCTGGTTGCATCTGGCCCACGGTGTCAGAGGGTGCGCGGCCGGGCTGAGGTATGTGCTATACCTTTATATGACCGCGCTCGACGACCCCACGCGGATAATCGCCCAGCCGGGAGGGTATTTCCTGGCGCCCGACGGAGAAGAGCGCGTAGGCGACGTATCGAACGTGTTGTTCTCCAACGGATGGATTGCCGATGACGACGGACGGGTATTGATCTATTACGCCTCCAGCGATACCCGGATGCACGTGGCCGAATCGACCCTCGATCTATTGGTAGATTATTGCCTGAACACCCCGGCCGACGGCCTGCGCTCGGCCGCCTCGGTAGCCGGTATCAACGCATTGATCGATAAGAATGAACAGTATAAGTCGCTATGAAGAAAACTCAGGTCTACTATTTATTTTTGTTTCTGTTTTTCTTATCGGGAAAAGTTGCGGGGCAGGTTTCCGAAAGGGAGCCTCTCCGCAACTTTGCTTCAAACGATCCAAGCGAAGATAGGCTGTACCTGGGCCGAGACAAGCAAGCTCTGCCTCCCGGTTCGGTTTGCACGATCTTTTCATACAACATACTCGATGGTTTTGAACAGCAACAGGATAGCTCGCGGCGCGAACGCTTTGTCCGGTTTATGCGCCGCGAGCGTCCTGATGTAGTCGCTTTGAACGAGTTAGTCGGCTTTACCGAAAAAGATTTACAAGCCCTGGCCGAGTCGTACGGGCATCCCTATGTGGCCATTGTCAAAGAGGAAGGTTATCCGGTAGGGCTGACTTCCAAGCATCCCATTGCCGTGGTAAACAAACAGGTGGAAGGGTTCTGGCACGGGATGCTGCACGCCCGGACGGCCGGACTCGACCTGATCGTCACCCACCTCAGCCCCTTCGATTGGAAATTCCGCCGGAAAGAAGCAGAGGCTATCGTACGCTACGTGGAAACGAACAAGCTCGACAGTTGCCTGGTCATGGGCGATATGAACGCTTACTCGCCTTTCGATGCCGGCGAAGTGGAAACGCACGATGCCTTGAAGAAGAACATGCAAAGGTGGGACAAAGCTCATCCGGAGTATGGCAATTTGCGGGAAAATCATTTCGATTATTCCGTCCTATCGCAGTTCCTGGCAGCCGGTTTTACCGACATCCTTGCGCGCTATGTGCCCGCTGCACGACGCATGAGTTATCCTACGGCCTGGTCGTACCAGTGGACTTGGGGCGACAAACGGCTCCTCGATTATCAGGAAAGGCTCGATTTCATCCTTGTTTCCCCGGCGCTGGTTTCCCGTTGCACAGGAGCCCACGTACATAACGGGGCCGATACCGATACCATTTCCGACCATTACCCGGTAAGTGTCGAGATACGGCTGCCCTGAACGGCAACGGTAACCCCTCGATAGGCTACCGCGTCCGGTTTTACCGATAGGCAAAAGGATTTCCGTAAGGCGGCCGGGTGGCCTGATAGGGAAATACGAGTTCATAGACTACTTCCTGGCGGGAAGCGACCAACCCGTAGCCGTTGCGCACGTTGCTATACGTAGGGATCGGCTCCCTAAGGCCCGCTTCTCCCAGAATATCGTTTTGCTCTTTTTGCAATGCTTTCGACCGACGATACATATAATACGATTTCGAGATCGAGCTGAGCGAAATACGGCAACTACTCCGGCATTCGATTTGGTCGTCGCGATAAGAATATTCCAGCCCCGAGAGGGTAAATTTCAACGTCAGTTCCTTACCATCCCGCCCTTCGTCGGTAAGGAGAAATCCCCGGTAAAAGTTATTGATAAATCGGGAGCCATACATATCCCCGTTCTCCAACGAGGAACTTTCATCGGGCACGACTTTCGTCCAAGGCCAATATCCGTAGGCCAAGGTATCGGCATTCACCACGCGGCCGCCCTTCCGCCAGATACGTTTCGGAGAAACCGTCAGCAGATAAAAATTGCGCTCGCCCGGTATATCCTGCATCCCAAGGGATATTTCCAGGTCGTCCCATTCATACCCATACCGTCCGACCACGTGGCGGCCGGCGGTATCTACCGACAGAATAGCCGTTTTGCCGGGAATCTCGGTTTCCCCTCCCACCATGCCGTAATCAGCCGTACGGGCCGAAATTTCCAACCGGTCGCCTACTCGGGGCCGATAACTCTCCATCCGGTACCAACCTGCTTTGGTTTCTTTATCCAGCCTTCCCCGCGGCTGCCCGTTCACCGAAAGATATACTTCGGCCTCGTCGATAAAGCCAGGCATTTGTTCCGGTTCGGAGCTTTCTCTTTTGGTCTCGCTCTCCGGACGGGAAAGGTTTACCCGCAATACCGAGTCGGGACAGACCAAGGCATTCAACACGGCCTGCGGCGCAGGCGGCTCGATACGTATATCCGTAGCATGATAACAGGAAACGCATCCGGCTACCCAGCTTAGTATACACGCTATTTTCCAGTTCATTTTCATCTTAAAATTTATAGGTATACGAAAAAGAAGGGATAAGGGGCACGTATCCTTCTTGAATCGCCCGCCAGCTTCCGTCGGCATTTTTCTCCAGCGATTCGATACGGAACGGGTTCAACCGGCAGTAGGCATTATACAAACTGATATTCCAGATACCCAGATGCCCTTTCTTGGTATGCCGGTAGATATTCAGGCCCAGGTCGAGCCGGTGATAATCGCCCAGCTTGACGGCATTCCGGCGGAAAATCGGTTCGTTTTGCCACCCCGTATCTGCGCCGGGATAAAAAGATGGCAC
The DNA here is from genome assembly GCA_048465615.1 of Tannerellaceae bacterium. Taxonomy (GTDB): domain Bacteria; phylum Bacteroidota; class Bacteroidia; order Bacteroidales; family Tannerellaceae; genus Parabacteroides. The sequence continues at coordinate 11,294 of DBFWLD010000040.1, read as the reverse complement.
ATCGCCGGGATCAGGTACCGGATAGGAGTCGAGCGCAACCGTCACCCGGTTGCCCGACAGATAAGTCCAGGCCGCGCTGAGCTCTACCTTGCGGCTGATATGGTATACCAAGGCAATGTTCAGTTTATGGCGATTGTCATATTTCGCGGGAAAACGTATTCCGGAGTTTACCATTCCGTCCTGGAAATGGCGGTCGGCCCAGGCCAAGGTGTAGCCTATCCAGCCCGATACCCGGCCGCCGGGTTTGCGCACCATCGCTTCCATCCCGTACGAACGGCCCTCTCCCATCGATACCTTTTCATCCCAATGCACATATTTAGGAAAAAGAGAAGCCCCGTCGCGATATTCGATCAGGTTGTTCATTTTCTTGTAATAGCCCTCCAACGTAACATCCAACGTCTTGCGAAATTGATAGTATATGCCGCCGCATACCTGGTGCGAAACCATGGGGCGAATCTTTTCCGTCACCGGCACCCATATATCCGAAGGCAGGTTCAGGTAAGCATTCGAAAGCTGATGCACATACTGGTCCATTTTGCTGTACGACAATTTCGCCGCCAAATCCCCACGAATCAAATAGCGCGCGGAAAGGCGGGGTTGCAACGAAAAATAGGTACGCCCCTGCACCTGATAGATAGCCAGCCGAAGCCCCGCGTTCGCCTTCCATCGCCCGGAAATCTGCCAGTCGTCTTCGGCATACACAGCTCCCTCGTGAGCGTCCAGCCATTGATTGGCATATATTTCCTGCTGCTCGGAGGAATTGCCGGCGCCGTCGGTAAAGGTTTTTGTAGTCCAATGTTGCTCCGGACGGTATTGATGATATAAATAATCGGAGCCGAACCGCACGCGGTGAGCGGCCGAAGGCAGGAAATCGAAATCGACACGGTTGCCTATATCGTGTATATACGAACCCCTTACCGTATTTTTTCCCAAGCTCAGCCGATGCCATTTCGCATCGTCGTATTTCTCTTCGATTTCCCACATCCGGGCCTGGAAACGGGAATAACTTCCCGTTACGTTCATAAACAACTTGGGATGAAAGACATAATTCCAGTTGACCGACCCTACGAAATTTCCCCAGCGCCATTTCAGGTCGGAGAAAGATACCGAATCCATTTTTCCTCCCCAGCGCACCCGGTCTTGTCCGGCATATACCCCCACCGAAATGCGGCTTCGACCGGAAAAAATATGATTGATCTTTCCGTTCAAGTCGTAAAAGGAATAGCCGGCCTTGTCTCTCTCTTTATGTATCTTATTCAGAATGGCAATAGTAGGAGCCGTAATCAGGTCCATCCAGGTACGGCGGAACGCCAGATAAAAAGAAGTTTTTTTCCGGATAAGAGGCCCCTCCAGATAGGCCGTAGCTGACAATAGCCCGACGGAAATACCGCCGTGGTAGGTTTGCATATCCCCGTCTTTCATCCGCACGTCGACAACCGACGATAACCGGCCGCCGTACCGGGCCGGGAAATTCCCTTTATAAAACGCTACGTTTTTCACGGCGTCGGGATTGAAGGTTGAAAACAAACCGCCCACGTGGTTTACATGATATACCGGATTACCGTCGATCAGAAAGAGGTTTTCATCGGCATTGCCGCCCCTTACCAAGAGACCGGTCAAGCCCTCTGTGCCCGGTGATACGCCGGGTATATGCTGCAAGGTGCGGAACAAGTCGGGTTCTCCGAATAAGGAGGGCACTTCGCGGATGGTACGCGAAGAAAATTCCAGGCTGCCCGTCCGGCTGCTCAGCAGTTCCGACGGCAAGGCACGTCCTTCCACCACAACCTCTTTCAACAGAGCCGACGCGGCCGGGGAAAAATCGAGCACGGTATCTCTTTGCAGGTCAAAACAATATTCGGTTGATTTATAGCCCACATAAGAAGTACGCAGCCGCACCGGCCCGGGAGGAAGCGTGAGGCTGTAGAAGCCGTAATTGTTCGTCAGCGTTCCCTTGCCCGAGAGTACGTCGTGAAGAGTAGCGCTGATAAGGCTTTCGAAAGAGGCCGAATCGCGGACAAAGCCGCTGACGGTATACAGCGGAGGCTTGCGTTTGAGAATAATATACTTTCCCGCCAAGGTATAAGAAATAGCCAGCGGAGCAAACAACCGGCCCAGACAGACGGACAATTCCTCGCCCGGAGCATGCAAGGAAACCGGGGGAAGCCCGGTCAGCAACGACGATTCGTACGAAAAGATATACCCCGACTGGCGCTCGATCGAATCCAATACCAGCGTCAGCGGCTTTTGCGCCAGATGAAGGCGCAGCCGGGGAGCGCGTGTTTGTCCGGAAAGACAGACGGCGCTCAGGCAGAGAAAGACGATCAGATAAAGTTTGCAAACGGACATATATTTTTCGATCTGAGTAATAAAACAGGTTTCATAAATCGGCAGTTTCCAACAACGCCTGAGGGTCGAAGGTGCTGGAATCGATCCGGTATGTTCCCACCAGCCCGATTCCGCCCGTCACATTATGATACAGCAAGGCCGGATCGGCCAACCCGTAATCGGAAAGCGAAGTGGCCCCCTGGCGGGTAAGCGAGAGGATATAGCGGTAATAATCTTCCGAAAAAGCATACAAGCAAACGGTATAGCGCAGTGTCGCACCGTCGAGGCGGTCTAGTTCCGAACCCACCGGAGAGGATACTTTCAACGTATAGCGTTCTCCGTCGATCCCTTCGTCGCTAAAGGGGTAAAGCAGCCCGTAGACATAGGTTTCCGAAGCAAACAAATCGTCGAAAATAGTACCGGTACGGCTGAAAAGCGGTTCTTCGCTATAATCCAATATCACCTCTTCGGTGGAATAAAGGCTCATCTCTCCATCCCCCTCTTCTCTATAAAACGTCCGGTAAGCCTTCAACCCGTAATAATCCCGCCGGCCCGGCTTATCCTGAAAGGTAATATACATTTTCAGTTGCTTATAGCCGGAAGTGCCGCCTGCCAATGCCACCCGGATAGTTTCGATACCGGCTTTTTCGGGAATCCGGTCTTCCGCCTGCGCCGGATGGAAGCCATCGGCCTCTACCTTCAGCTCCACCCGGTCGCCTTCGCGGGGGCGTATCGTAGAATAATACAATCCTCTTCCCAGCAAGCTATCGTAGGGCGAGGACGAGATGCGCCACTGCAACCATTCCTTAAATTCGCCGTTGACCGACAAGGCCGCCCGCGCGCCGGCAAGCGCGGCAGGAGCCGGCTTTTGGCCCGCTATCCAACTATGGGAAACCTCGGCAACGACCAGCGAATCGGAGGTAACGAACGAATGCACGACCAAACGGGAAACCGGGTTCTTCACCTTCAGGTCGAAATCGGCATAACATCCCGCCAAGCCTGCGGCCAGCGCAATAAAATAAAAATATAGTCGGAGGCATTTCATACATTTTCAGAATTTATAGGTATAACTAAACGAAGGAATCACCGGTAGCAACGAGAAGGTCTGCACTTCCCAAGCGTTGCCGCCTTCAGCATCCGGGCCGCTATGAGCCAAACGGACAGACACCGGATTCATCCGGCAGTACGCATTATATAAACTGAAATTCCAAATGCCCATCCGTCCGTTTTTCTTGGGACAATACAAGCTTACGCCTACATCCAGCCTGTGGTAAGCCGGCAATTGCACGTTATTGCGGCTATCGGTATAAAACCCGGTCGCCGCCAAGCCGTAATCGTATTCATATGCCCAGCCGTAGTTCAGCCCGCTTTTTTGACTGGGATAATATTCTTCCACCGGAACCGTCTGCCAATTGCCCGAAGCATAGGTCCACGAAGCGGTGAGTTCGATTTTCCGGTTCACTTTATAAGCGCCCACGATATTCAGCTTATGCCGGTTGTCGAAACGTGAAGGATAACGGCACCCGCCGTTGAGGGCGGGAAACAACCGATCGCTCCACGACAAGGTATACCCTATCCATCCCGTCAACCGGCCGGAGCGTTTTTTCACCATCGCTTCCAGCCCGTAGCTGCGTCCGGAGCCTTCGGTTACATAATCTTCCCAGCTAGAGGCAGCCGGAAGAAGATAGGTATTGTCGCGATATTCCAGCAAATGATCCATCTTTTTATAATATCCTTCCAGCGAGCAGTCGAACCCTTCCAGCCGGTCGGTATAAATACCGGCCGAAGCGATGCGCGACATCATGGGCCGAATACGCTTTCCGGCCGAAAGCCATAAATCGCCGGGAATAGACAGATAGGTTTCGCTCAGCAAATGTACATATTGATTCATTTCCGCATACGATGCTTTCACGGAAAAAGAAGGAGCAAAACGATAACTCAAGGCCACACGCGGACGCAAAGCGGCATATCCCTTTCCCTCGGACTGAAAATAGGTAAAACGCAATCCCAGATTCATTTTTACCCGCGACGACACCGACCAATCGTCTTCCGCATATACCGCCAGCTCATGACCGCGATTGTCGCCGCCGGCATAGTCTTCCTTCCGGATAGATTGCACGATTTCATCCCGGTAAGCGGCATATCTCTTCTGCGATTCGGGCCGGTAGGCATGCAAGGTATACTCGCTCCCCATCTTCCAATGATGGCGAGCCGAGGGAACATAATCCAGCTGAAACCGAAGCCCGGCATCCTCGATACGCGACCGGTTCTGCTGTTCCTTTATCGACTGGTTCACCCATTCGCCGGCCGTATCCTTTCCCCATAGCTTCTCTTTTTCCGTGTCCGCCTTCGACCGGTAGCGGGAATAAAATACAGACAGGTTGGTAAACAATTTATAATTCATCCGGTAGTTCCAGGTCAAGGAAGAGGCCAGATTTCCCCACCGCCATTTAAAACGGTCGCTCTCGCGGGCCGGATGAGAGGGATCGGCTTCAAAATCGTCGTAGATATTATGCACTTTCAGAAAATCGTCGCCGTAATAAAGCCCCGCTTCCAACCGGCTCCGCGAGGAAAGCAAATGATTGAGCTTCACATTCAGATCGTGAAAAGCATAGCGCATCCGTATATCGTTGTGCGTAGTGCCGAAGGCGTTAGCCAAAGCGAAAGCAGGCCCCGAAAGCACGTCGAACCAGGTGCGCCTCAGGGCGATATTGAACGAAGTGCGCCCTTTGACCAAAGGGCCGGAGAGGTTCAGTTTCCCCGCAATCAATCCGATGGAAGCGCTTCCGTGATAATGATACATGTCGCCCTGGCGGGTATGCACGTCGACTACCGACGACAGACGTTCGCCGTAACGAGCCGGAATACTCCCCTTGTAAAACCCCGCCAACTTCACCGCATCCGGGTTGAAAGCCGAAAAAAGGCCGCCCAGGTGTCCGATCTGATAGATCGGGTTCCCGTCGACCAATACTAAGTTTTCGTCGGCATTGCCTCCGCGCACATACAGGGAAGACATCGCCTCCGTTCCCATCGCCACCCCCGGCGTCATCTGCAATGTTTTCACCAGATCTGGCTCTCCCAGCAGAGCCGGTACCTGGCGGATTTCCTTGGGCGTGAGTATCATTTTTCCCAGTTGGGCATCCGAGACCAAGTTATGCGGATCGCCGGCTTCCACCACGATCTCGCTCAGCCGGCTGCGGGGGGAAAGCAAAAGATCGACCAGTGTATCTCCTTCCAGCACAAAGGTTTGCTCTATCGGGCCGTAGCCCACATACGAGGTACAGATCGTCACCATGCCTGGCGGCAAGGTCAGGCTGTAAAACCCGTAGTTATTGGTTACTCCCCCTTTTCCCGACCGGCGGTCGAACACGGAAGCATTGATCAGGCATTCGTCGGAAACCGAATCGCGTACAAACCCGCTGATGGTATAATAGCGTTGTTTTTTCTTTAAAATAATATACCGGCTGGTCAGGCGGTAGACAACCGGAAGCGACGCGAACAAGCGTTTGAGGCAAACCGATAAAGGTTCCTCGCACACATGCAGCGAAACGGCCGGAAGCGTGGCCACCCAATCCGACTCGTAAGAAAAGAAAATGCCTGTCTGCCTCTCGATTTCTTTCAGCACTTCGGCGAGCGGCCTTTGCCGCACGTCGAGCGTGACGACCGGCTCTCCCTCGCTGGCAAAAGCATAGGCCGGCGGGGCGGAAAGGCAAAAGATACTTATCAAACATACAAGTAGAAACGGCATACCACATTTTCGCTTTTAATACCCGGCAGAGTCTATTCTCCGGCGGAAGGAACCAACTGCGTATCCAAGGTTTGGTTAATCACCATCAGGACTTCCCCCAGGGGAAGCCGGTCGAAAGTAGCCGTCAGTTTCAGCCCGGGAGCTGCGGGGGCTTTGCTGCGGATCTGCACCTGATAATACGCATTCAAATCCTCGATTACTTTTTCCAGCGGCGTATTGGTAAACTGCAACCGCCCCGTTTTCCACGCCAGCGTATTTTCATCCTCTTCTTCCGATACGGCTATTTCTTTGCTTCGGGCGGAATAACCGGCCGACATGCCGGAGGTCAGCACCACTTCTTCGTGCCCGTCGGCAGCGGCGAAACGCACTTTGCCGGTGGCCACATACACCTCGGTGAGCGTCTGGTTTTCTTCTACCTGAAAACTGGTTCCCAATACGGTAATCACCGTTTCAGGCGTAGAAACGGAAAAGGGACGTGCCTGTTCCCGCTTCACCCGGAAAAAAGCTTTTCCTCTCATCTGCACGGCACGTCTTTCCTTTCCATATTTTTTTCGATCGTACCGGATTTCCGAACGGCCGGCCAGCGTCACCTGCGTGCTGTCGGGCAGGAAAACCTCTTTCGTTTCGCCCGCGGCAGTAGCCACGGCCACCCAGTCGGGCCGCTTGCGCTCCATCATAAGGCCGACGCCTATTCCCACCAGCACCAACAAGACGGCCGCCGCGCCAAGCCCGTACCGCCTCACCAAGCTTGCCCGCCTCACCGGGCGGGCGGCGGCAAACCGCTTCCATGCCCTGTCGGCATCGAAAGCTCCCCGGCGGTAGTGTTTCGCTACGAAACGAACCTCTCGGTCGAATTTATCTTGTCGCTCGTCGTTCATCCGATTGATCGATTGCTTTTATACTTTTCTATTTTTATAAGGTATATCCGAACGTAAAGTTGACCGTATGGCTGCGCAAGCGCAAGTCGTTCTGGCCAGACCAGCCTTTGCCCAGATTCAGATCGTAACCCACGGCAAAAGATACCTTTTTAACCTGGATGCCCAAGGCTGCCGTACCGCCCCAATCAAAACGGGGATCGCCTTTCATCCGGCTCGCCCCTTCGCCCCGGTCTTTAAACGGATCATACTGGGCATCGTCGTAATGCGCGTCCAAGCCGTCCGACATCCCGTAGGGACGATAGATACCATCCACACACATCGTCTCTCCATACGGAGTTTCCACTTGGCCGTCAGGCGCCATCGTATAATTATAAACGTTGCTATACTGGCCTTTTATCTTTCCTTTCACTCCCAAAGCGATATAGGGCCCTAAACCGGCATTCACCCGCACCCCGGGCGCCACCTGCCAACTCCATTGAGCCATCACAGGCAATTGAATATAGGTTTTATGCTCTTTGCCGTAATTTGTACAAAAAGTAACCCGCCTGCGATCGTCGGAAAATTTCTCGGTATTCATCCAGGCACTGTACCATCCCGTATTGCGCTGTACGAAATAAAGCCCCGACTTGATTCCGAAGGAAGACTTCAATTCGTAGGTTACTCCCATACCGGCTTTAAACCCCATACGGGCCGTCCCCGGACCATTTTCTTTCGTCACATTCACACCCGCTTCCGGGGTAAATTTCCACTGCGCGTGCATCGTCAGGCTGGCCATTAAACAGACGGCCGACAAAATTAACTTTTTCATCTTCATTTGCTTTAATCAGTAATTATTTTCTTTACTGCTAAGACAAAAGAAAAAGAAAAACCCCTACCCGAGCGGAGGAAAATCTTTGCCCGGGCTTGGGATACCCGCCGCTTTTTTCAGCCGAAAAAGAACAGATAGATTTTCAAAGCCCTTTCCCTGAGCGCTTTCAAAGCTTTCCCCATCTGGTTTTCCACGGTTTTTACCGATAGATGCAACTCGTCGGCAATTTCCTGGTATTTCAACCCGTCGCGTTTGGCCAGCAAGAAGATCTTTTTGCGTTCGGGTGGCAGACCGTCGATGGCTTCCCATAAACGGGCGTCCCGTTCAGCCGCCTGCACGCGCTCTTCTTCCGAAGTATCCTCCGCATCGGGCAGCTCCGTCCCGGCTTCCACATATCCCGCCGCGGTCACCCACGAGAGCGACCGGTTGCGAACCGCCCGAAACAAATAAGCTTTCAGATTGTCGATTGCCGCCCCCTCGCGGTTTTTATCCCAGATATCGGCAAAGGCTTGCTGTACCACGTCTTCGGCATCGTCGACGCGGCCTATAAAACGGAGCGCAAACAGGCACAAGGGCTTGTATAAGCTCTTGAAATTCCGTTCAAACTCTTCAGGGGTAAAAGCTGCCATACGTTTGTTATCTGTTCACTATTCACCGCAAAGTAAACCACTTTTCAGTATCACAAACGGGTTTTCAGGTTCTTTATTATTCGTTATCAAATCGTAGGGAACCGAACGGGGCGGTGGAAAGAAGGAAAAACAAGCCAGATACCTATCAAAAAGCCGCTCCCCGGGGAAGCGGCTTTGTCTGGCTGCTAACTAATTTTTATTAGCAATTCCTTAGGGAAATTTTGTTTTTACCGGTTTTCATCGCTCGTTTTCCTGTAAACACGGCGAAGAGGGAGAACGGCGCATGCTTCTCTTTCTCCGGCAAGGAAGCATACGCCATTTGCAAGCCAGGCAGAGAACGACTGCTTTATCCTCTGAACCCGATAATCTCGCGTATTTCCCGCAATGTACGGGCTGCGCTTTCACTGGCTTTTTCAGCTCCCAGGCGCGCTACCTTTTCCATATAGGCTTCATCGGCCATTATATCGAGAATCCGTTCGCGTATCGGCGCGCAGAACAGGTTAATATCTTCGGCCAATTGTTTCTTCATATCGCCGTAGCGGATTTCGCAGTTATTGTATTTCTCGTTAAAATGCTTATAGGTATCGGGGCTCGACACGATTTCCATCATGGTAAACAAATTGGCTATCGGCTCCGGCTTTATGCTGTTCGGCTCGGTGGGGCCTGCGTCGGTAACCGCTTTCATCACTTTTTTGCGGATGGTCTTTTCATCGTCTACCAGGTAAATGGCGTTTCCTTCGCTTTTGCCCATTTTGCCCGATCCGTCGAGGCCCGGTACTTTTACGGCCTTCCGGGTCAGATGAAACGAAGCCGGCTCAGGGAAAAATTCCACGCCGTAGGTGGAGTTGAAGCGGCGGGCAAACCGGCGGGCCATTTCCATATTTTGCTCCTGGTCTTTTCCTACCGGCACTTTCACGGCTTTATGGATAATAATATCGGCCGCCATCAGGGTAGGATAGGTCAGCAAACCGGCGCTCACGCTATGTTTGTTGCTTTCATTGAATATTTCTTTTTCTACGGCGTTGTCGCTTTCCTCCTGATTGACGTGGAGTTGCTTGCGGGCTTTATCTTTGAATGAGGCCGTACGCATCAGCTCGCCGATTCCGGCATTCATGTTCAGATAGAGATAGAGTTCGGCTACTTCCCTCACGTCGCTTTGGATGTAGATGGTAGCTTTTTCCGGATCGATGCCCGAAGCCAGATACTCTGCCAGAATCGTGCGCACGCTCCGGCGGATGTTTTCCGGATGCGGATGTGTCGTCAACGAATGCCAATCGGCAATAAAGAAATAGCAATTATATTCATTCTGCATCTGCAGAAAACTTTTCACCGCCCCGAAGTAATTTCCCAAGTGCAGATTACCGGTCGGCCGGATACCGCTCACAACTGTTTCCATTTCTAGTATTTTTTAAATTCCATGTATCGGCGAAGTGGATGGGCGCTTGCAAATAGAAACCCGTTTAGGAGAAAATTATCCCGCGCAGCCCCCCTTTCGCTTTCGGGAGGCAAAGATAGTGCAAATCGAGGGCAGAAGCAAACTTGTTTGTTTTTGCCGAGATGCAGCAAAGCGGAAAGAAGAAAAAAGAAGAGGCATTTTTGGGGAACCTCCATCCCCTTCCATCCCCCTCTTTTCAACCTAAAAATATGACAATAAGTAAGGCTTGAAACAATACCTCCGAAACAAAGCTGTATTTGTTTGAAATACAGGTGTTTACAAAACCATCCGCAGCCCCTTCCCATTTTATGCCGGTGTAATCCCAAATGGATGCCGATGAAATTTTATTTTCATGCCGATGGATTTGCAACTACATCGGCATGTATTTTTTACTTATCGAAAAAAAATACAATAAGGGGGGCGCTATTCTACCCCGGTAAGCGCGCCCCTTCGACACCGGCCGCCGACTTAATCCTCAGGCAATATCCCTTTCCTCGCACCGTGTCGATCCGGATCGAAGGGATACACCACAGATCGTCGCGCAGTCGTTTTACCGTCTGCGCCAGGGCGTCTTTTCCCGATAGGCGGTCTTCCCAAACCAAACCTCGCAACTCCTCCGAAGAAAGATATTCTTCCCGATGCCCGAGCAATACCACAAACAACCGCCGGCGGTAATTCACCAACTCTATCCTCTGCTCTTTATAAAATAAAATACCGTTTGACTCGTCCCACAACAGATCCTCGGCAATTCCGACCAGGCAAGACGATGCCGGCGGCAAAGGAGCCACCCCAAACCACAGGCGTTTCTTTTCCCGATAGAGATTTATTCCCAATCCCAGGCAAACCGCCCATACGATCAGACAGAGCGAACCAGCAGGCCACGACTGTCGGAAAACATAGCCCGGGGGAAACTGCACATAGGCTTGCAAAACGATTTCGCGATTCACGCCCACGGCATATTCTGCCAAAGCATGAGCTCTTCGATAGAAACCCGAATCGGCACGGCTATAGGTTTTTCCTTGCTTCGTTTCATAGACGATCCCCTGCGCTAGCGGAAGCCCGGCTTGCGATAAAGCGGATTGATAAAGACTATCGAGCCGGGCAAGGCGGAGGGGATTATGGTGCAACAGATAAATCTGATCGATAACAAATTCTTTTTCTTGCCGTAGTTTCTCTTGAAATTCCTTTGTATTCTCAAAAGCGAGCAAGGTATCCGCCGAGCGTATGGTAATCGTTTGCGGCTCCTGCCTGCCCGCTTCTCCCCCTTCGTCGGCTATATAAATCTTGCGGTAGGCCGATATTTCCCCTTCACGGATTTGTTTGTCCAACGCCACGGCGGTATGGAAAAGTGCTTCCGCCCGGCTGTAAAGATCGAGCGAAGTTTCCTCCAGACTTTTATACACCATATACAGGCTTACCAATCCCCCTGCCAGGAGCAAAACCATCAGTGAGAACTTAACACGTAGTATTT
>DBFWLD010000039.1:0-10594 GCA_048465615.1 Tannerellaceae bacterium | reverse complement strand
CCAAACTCGCTTCGCTCAAACAGGGACGGCTCCGGGCGCTCAAAATTCACCCTCCGCTTTACGCCCTTTCGCTTAGGGCCTTTCGAGAAAGCTGACGCTTTCTTTGGGGATGGCCGATACCGAGGGGCTTTATAAAAAGGCAGGCTTTATAAGGAGGGGGGAATAGAAGCTCTTTACGTGAAAATGAAAGTTTTCTGTTTAGGATAGATATACCTTTTTCCGGGCAAGCGGAAGTCTTTTGCGAGCAAACGCAAGTCTTTTCCGGGCAAGCGCAGGTCTTTTATGGGATAAGCGCAAGTTGTTCAGCTAAGACAAACCTTTCTTGCGTGAAAATATAAGCTTTTTATGTGAGAATGCATGCTATTTATAGAGGGTACATATCATTTTCTGGGGTGAAAATGCAAGTCTTCGTATGGGAAAACCGACGCTTTTCTTTCGTACCTGCGGTAATCTTCGCCGGCTTGGGAAAAGGAGGTTGGGGCGGGGGGATTTTTTTCTTTTTCAGAAGAAAAAAAATACAATAAGTACGGTTTTCGGAAAGAAAGAAAAAGGGTATTTGTATGATGTTGATTTATAGCATGTTATAGGCGCTCGGCGGAGGTCTCGGAAGCGGATGCCGATGCGGCGGGAATTTCATCGGCATCCATTTCGAATTTCATCGGCATGGAATTGAAATTACACCGGCATGTATTTTTCGCAAGAAGAAAAAAAATACAATAAGCTTCCGCCTCTTCACGCTCCGTATATTCTCCTATAGGAAAAATTCCTGTGCTTCTTACCTCCCTTTTTAAGAATATATCTCTGTCTTGCACCTCGCCCTTCCCGGCATGCGATAAGCATCTTTAACCACTTTTCTTCAACCCCCGACGCCCCTCGCATTGTTGTTAAGAAAGCCCGCGGGGGAGGGGGCGGCCCTACCCGCCGACGTCCTTTTCTGGCGAGAAGCAACCTCGCTGCAAACAAGCGTGGGGCAAGTATAACCAGCGGAAGCAAAAACGGGCGGCCCGTTTATCTCCCCCCTCTTTGCTTCCCCCTAAAAATAAGAATGATGAAACGATTTGAAAACAAAACAGCCCTCGTCACCGGTGGCGCCGGCGGCATAGGTGAAGCTACCGTACGCCGTTTGACGGCCGAAGGTGCCCGCGTTGTTATCGGCGATTACCAAGCCGAACGCGCTATGGAACTGGCTTATTCCCTTCGTGAGGAAGGCGCGCAGGCGGAGGGGCATTATTTCTCGGCGGCCGACCTGAACAGTTGCAAAGCCTTGGCTGATTTCGCACTTGCTACCTACGGAGGAATCGATGTGCTGGTAAATAACGTGGGCGGCGAAGATTTGAAAAAAGACCTCGATGTAGCCCGCCTCGACATCGGTTACTTCGACGAATTGTTCCACCTGAACCTGCGCTGCGGTATCTACCTGACGCAACTGGTGTTGCCTTCGATGACGCAGCGCGGCGCCGGAGCCATCGTAAACGTAGCTTCCATCAGCGGGCTGACGGCCGATTTCCGGGGTACCCTCTACGGCGCGAGCAAGGCGGCGGTTATCAACTTCACCCGCTACGTAGCCTCGCAGATGGGTCACCAAGGCATCCGCTGCAACGCCGTCGCCCCCGGCTTGGTATTGACGCCGGCCGCCCTGAGGAACTTGCCCGAGCAAGTACGCGCCCTGTTTCTGCGCGAATCGTCGACTCCCTACCTGGGACAGCCCGAAGATATAGCCGCCGCCATCGCCTTCCTGGCCTCGGACGACGCCCGCTATATAACCGGCCAAACCCTCGTGGCCGACGGCGGACTGACCATCCACAACCCCACCGTAAGCGAAATGATCCGCATGAGCGAGGCCCCCGGCCGGCAGTAATCCGCTTTCTTGGCCTCGGGCTGGGCTTGGGACTTGGGCTCGGGTTTGGGTCTGGGTTGGGGACTTGGGTTTGGGTCTGGGTTTGGGTCTGGGTTTGAGTTTGGGCTGGGGCTTGGACTCGGGTTTGGGCTGGGGTTTGAGTTTGGGCTTGGGTTTTGGCTTTGGCTTTGGCTCGGCCTTTTCAGTCCCTTCTTAATTTCTTAGTTTCTTAGCATCTATGTATATAGACTCAAAAATAGGTATGCTTAGCTGCCTGCACTAAAAAAGCATCCGGCGCATCCGGGAAATTTATGATAAGCCTTCCCGGATGTGCTTTCCTAAGGTATAAGATTTAAAACATGCGATCGATCTGAAACACAATACCTACATTCGCCCCCTGACTAGTTACTTGAAATCCGATTGACAACCTAACATGAAACTTTACTTGAAACCTGCCTTAGAGTTCCCTCTAAAGCTTATCCTAAAAAACTGGCTTATTCGTTTTTCCTTGGTTCGCCGTTTCGCTGGCCTGTAAAAACGGTTTCACCGACCTGATGAAAGGCCTTCCCTCCATTCGGAAAACGCGTGTCCGCGATTTGCAATTCTCCATTTACATCCCGATTTTCCGAAAATAACGAAAAAGACGCCATAGCGAAGGAAATGCCAGATCAAAAAGACACCAAATCCAAAAGTCGCCAGATCGAAGAAGATACCGGATCTAAGAAAATGTTAGGCCGAAGGAAACGCCAGGTCGAGGAAAATGCCAGGCCGAAAGAAACACCAGATCAAAAAAACACCAAATCAAAAAGCCGCCAGATCGAAGACGAATAGAGAGAAAGAGTTACTTCCCTCTTTCTCTCTTCTCCCCCTGGCATCCGGAAGTATCCTATTCCCCTCTGGAGAGGGGCAGGGGGTGTGTCACCGTTTTGGTGATAACATTCCCCCCTCCATGCAGCAAGCCAGTCCGTCACACCCTTCTTCTAAACCCCTGGGAGATATTCCCGAAAAGAGCAGGAAATAGAATCATCCCCCCTCCACGTGCCGCGTTCCCCCCCCTCTCCGATAAATACCTGCCACCCAGCTTCTCTTCCCCCTTCTCCTATCCCTAATGAACAGGTAAAGAAAATAAGCAAGCAGTATAGCTTACATAACCAAAGCCTCATTGAAAAAACCACTCAACCGGGAAAACCCTCCGGCGGTTTTTTTATCTTTAAAAAAACAGAAAAAACCACCCAAAATAAACCAAAATTCAAAAACTTTTCTTACCTTTCCTCTGTTTTAAAAATAACGAGACAACCCGCGAAACCAAGCCTCCGGAACCCCCGGCAGCCTGTTGTCCGCTCGGCCCTCCGGCCCTCTCTGCCGGCGCGCCGACCCGCTCGCTTCCGGTATGGTCCGCCTGCCTCCACTTCGCATCTCTGGCGTTTCCGCTTTGCCGACGCCCGCGTTCCGCTTCGCTCTTACGGTGTTCCGCCTGCGTTTCCGCCGCGTACCGTTGCCTATGATTTCGCCCCGGTACGCCCCGCCCGCTTCCGTTGAGCCTGCGCCCGCGCTCCGCTACATTCTACTTCGAATGCAGCAGCGCTCCGCTTCGCCCCGCGCCGCGTCCGTGTTGCACCCCGCGTCACGTCTTGTGCCGCACCCCGCGCCGCCTATCGTTTTTCGTCCCGTTACGCTCCCGACAGAAGAAAGCCGGCTTATATCACATAAATTAACCTCATTAAAACAACATCCTTATGAAAAAAAGCCTAAGTATCTTCGCCACCGCCATCCTGACCAGCCTCACCCTGGCCGGATGCACCGCCGATGCCGACCTGGAAAACACCACCGGCACCGCCCTTACCAAATCCGCCGCCACGGCCCAAATCATTTTTGAAGACAACTTCGACGGACCCGGCAGCATCCCCGACACCACCGCGTGGAGCCTCTGCCCCAACCAATCCCCCGCCTGGGCCCGCTACCTGTCCGAAAGCTACGACCAAGCCTACCTGAAAGACGGCCACCTCGTGCTGATAGGCGAAAAAATCGACGGCCAGTACAAAACCGGAGGCATCCAAACCCTCGGCAAAGTAGACTTCACCTACGGCAAAGTAGAAGTATGCGCCCGCTTCACCGACTCCGCCCAAGGCGGCTGGCCCGCCATCTGGATGATGCCCGCCCGCCCGACATACCCCGGCTGGCCCGACTGCGGTGAAATCGACATCATGGAACAACTGAATCACGACACCTACGTCTGGCAAACCATCCACACCCACTACCGCGACGTGCTGGGCCACAACACCCCCGCGCACACCGCCACCACCGGCTACAACACCGGCCAATTCAACGTCTACGCCATCGACTGGACAGCCGACGCACTTATCTTCTCCGTCAACGGCGTCATCCGCCTCACCTATCCCAACCTTCGCCTCGCCGACGAAGCCCAGCAAAAACAATGGCCCTTCGACGCCCCCTTCTACCTCATCCTCAACCAAGCCCTCGGCGGCCCCGGAACCTGGCCCGGCCCCATCACCGACGCCCAGCTCCCCGCCCGCATGGAAGTAGATTGGGTAAAAATCACCCAGTTCAACTAACACAAGCCTTTTCCCCCTCTTCCCTGCCGGCCGGACGCAGGAAAGAGGGGGAGGCCCTTTCCGATAGCTATAGCCCCATCGGTAACTGCCGCCTGCCATACAAGAACGTGAAAATAAAATAGACCGCTCGAGCTCCTTTCCTCCTTCCCGATGAAAAGATAATGCAAACCCAAGGCAGAAGCAAAGCCCCCCTTTGATTATGCCCAGGTGCCGCCTATCTTCGCCTTTTTGAAGCAAAAATGAACTATTTCTTCTTCCCATCTCGTAAAAACAAATCCTATTCCCTATATTGTAACCGTTTCCAAGCGAGAGAAAAGACGCCGGATCCGAGAAAAAGAAATCGCCTCGTCCTACTATCTTATAACAACAAACGAGTATGAAAGAATTTGTCCCCAAAAACGAAAACGTATCGCGTACCCTGGAATACCAGTCTAGCGCATCCAGACAAAAATCCATAGTGGATATGTTGCAGGCCTATGCGAATGAACCCTTAGGCAGCAGAGCCATACCGAACGAAAAACCAGAGGATAAAGAAATACCGGCACAGGAAATAAACAAGCCCCGAAGCAAAGTACTTGAAAAAGAAGCCGGCGCAACAAAAGCAGAAGCTCCCCCTTTTGCTCCCCTTGCCTATAATCTGCCGGCGGCGGGCCTTCATCCGGGCGCGATACAGCGAATGCCCCTCACCAGCACCGTAAACGGCCTTACCCATTTGGTTCGCATAAACGGCCGCTCTATTTATAGGGGGGAGGAAGAAAGGGAGTTGACGGACGGAACTCGAATCACGGTGGAAACATCCCATAGAATACGATCCCGACGTGGCCCCAACCAAGAGATTTTCAGAGAGCAGGATGTCTGGAATGATCATATCTACCGTTGGGTAAAAGTACTCGAGGTAGAAAATGAGGTTGTGAGCGAGGACGGTCTGTATATCCGGGATGACACCTTCGAAGGAGGAACCGACATACCCAGTAGCCGCGATTCCCTTCTTCTGTGTGTCGATGAAAGCACGCGCAGCCGGTTAGAGGAAATTGAATACGGAAAGAAACCACGGCAATCTACAGAGCCACGCGATGAAAAGAACGATACAGTTGGCGAGGAGGAGCCCTGGTATCCCAGATCGCTAAACAGTAGAAAGAAAAGCACAGCCGACTTGAAACATGCCAAACTTTTAGCAGCGGCTTTCGATTGCGAAATCGACGAGATAGGTACAGAAATGCGTCGCCATGCAGCAGATCCGGATATGATTCCCGTATTGGAAACGATCGAACAGCATATGAGGCACGTGGCTCCCTGGATACCCGGATACCCACAGGAGGGAAAGGATCGCCACCCGGGTTACGAGCAAGAAGGAGAATACTTCCGTACCAGCGTGGGGCACCCCTCGCATCAGGCGTATGAAGAATACCAGCGGATTCTAGGCCTCTATGAAGAAAACGTAACCACGCAGCCGGTCAATCCGGGCTGGGCGGAAAATGCCCGGCTTATCATGGGTATCGGGAATATGGACAACAGCCAGCCAGATGACCTATCGGAAGAAATACCGGTATGGAGAACGGAACATCCTGATCGAATAGCTAGAGGCCCCGGCGCCGTTATCGGCAATGAAGCCATGGCGCGCCACACTGCCCGGCTAAGGGCTGCTGCTTTGCGTGCACCGTTTTCACTGGAGGATATTGAAAGACAGATAGATATGAAAGATAGGAAGATAGGGAAATTGTATGGGCAAAAGGCTGAATTAGAGAAAGCCAGGGCTGCATTAGGGAGGCAGAAGGCTGCATTAGAGGAAGAGAAGGCTGCATTAAAAAGTCAACAGAATAGCCTATCCGAAGATAGAAGGGAGAGAGGACTTCGAATACGGGAATTAGCTAATGAGGAAAAGGAAATTCTTGAACAGATAAAACAACTCAATAAAGGCCTTACTCCCCTTCCCAAAAGAATAAAAAAAGCGGAAAATAAGATGGAGAGTCTCCGGCATTGCTGGGACTTCTGTAGAGAATATCCAGAAACCCCGCCGCTGCACAGGGAAACCCCGCCGCTGCCCCGTGCCACCGACTTGCGCCCGTTGGCAACCTTGAGACCGGTTCCCCGCCGCCGGCCGGCCGACCGCCCTTTTGCCGAACGTCTGCTTAGAAATAGGCGCAACGTGCATTTATCTCATCTTTTTCCAGGCGCGGAAGAGGGAATGGGAGTCGGCGTTACCGATAAGGGAGGCGACGCCCATCCTAATCTTATCCTCGAAAAAGGGGCATGGAGAGGGAAAGAAGACGAGGGAGTACAGGAACTTCATCATCGCTGGGAAACAAGCAGGTTAGCCACGAGCCTTCAGGTAAGGGGAAGCTTTGGACACCACCGGCCGTCGGTATCGCCGCTGGCCGACGGAAGGGTAAGGATAAACCCCGGCCTATACCCTATGAGCCTGTTGCGAATAGGCGTAGGCACTGCCCTCCGCGTCAATCCGTTCGCTTTTCCGCCCATCGATCCTAGAGAAGATTTTATGCACAGGGAAGCATTGGACGTGGCTGTGCAACATGCTTTGCAGATTATTACCGCCGTCTTTGCTTCCGCCCCTGGCATGCACCCCTCGGCTTCCTCGACTTCCTCCACCTCGGCCCCTCCGACCAAGATGGAAAGAATAAAAGAATTTGCGAAAAACCGGCTTATCATCAATTTGCGAAAAGCGCAAATCATTCTTTCCACACCTATCTCTTCTGATCCGGATAATCCGGATATTTATTTGCGGTGGCTTGAAAACGATTTTGTCAAAACCGCTCTGGTGCTCGAAAACCTGAACGAATCCACCCATCTGTTGTTGACGGCCATCGTGCGGGAAGCCACCGGCGAGGCCCCCACTAAAGCCGACGCTGAAACAAGGCTTGCCCCCCTGTTGCAACCCGGCGCTTTCTTGGCATATGTAACTCATCTCTTTGCAGAAGAGGAAAGAAACGTAGCCGTTTATTACGTGGAAAGCGGCATGCAGGCCCTTACTACCGCAGCCATGGCAGCCGTTGATTTTAGAAGACGTATGGAAACGGGGACGCTCCCCGGTGAGGAAGCGGATGGGAGCAGTTCCTCGTCCTCGCCTGTACCCCCAGGGAGGAAAGCCGGATTTATACCCTTGCATCCCTATTTTGAAATGAAAGACCAAACAGCCGCGGCAGCCGGATTCCATGCAACTTTATCCCCGGAAACGATTATAGCCGACCTGTCCCCGGTGGATACGAAAGCTACGCCGGAAGAACAATCCCAAGAGGCGGTAAGGGAGGGCCTAGCGCGTGCATTTGAGGAAGCCCCCGGCCTTGTCCCTGTGCTCGACGCCACCGCCACCCCCTTAGACGAGGCCAAAGCTATGGTTCCTCCCGGCTGTCCTAATTTCATTATCGTGGAAAGTTTGACCAAATATGCGCAACTAGGCTCCGACAAGGCCCTGGGAGGGAGAATTATTGTTGTCGGCGACCCGGCATTTATTGCCATCACCCATCCTGTCATCAGCCGGGTGGAAGCCGCCGCCGATATGCTCGTTTCCAGAATCTGGTTCGAGACGATGGAAAATGGAAGATATAGTCGTTAGCAAAATCTCCGCTCGCTTCTTCAAAGGCCGGGCGCGATAGCGACTTTGCAAAAATGTTTAACCAAACCATAAAAACCGAAAAGAAAAGTTTCCTATCTTTGCCCCTCGAATGTCCCCGCCTTGCCGGCGCCGGGCCCTTCCTTGGCGATATTCCCGTAGCCGGGCGGCCCCGGAGCGGGGGGGGAGAGGGGAGCGGAAAAACGATCAAACTTGTTAAAACGAACATAAGATGTATAGAACAAAAACATGCGGCGAGCTTCGCCTTCAAGACCAGGGCAGCCGGGTAACGCTGGCCGGCTGGGTACAAAAAATCCGCAAGATGGGCGGGATGACCTTCGTCGACTTGCGCGACCGCTACGGCATCACCCAACTCGTCTTCAACCAGGAAGTCGACGCCTCCCTGTGTGAAAAAGCCAATAAGCTGGGACGCGAATACGTCGTTCAGGTAAGCGGCCTGGTGGGCGAGCGCTCGAACAAAAACACCCATATCCCCACCGGCGAGATCGAGCTGATCGCCAGCGAGCTCTCCGTGCTTACTACCTCGGCCGTCCCCCCCTTCACCATCGAAGACGAAACCGACGGGGGCGACGACCTGCGCATGAAATACCGCTATCTGGATTTGCGCCGCCCCGTGGTACGCGCCAACCTCGAGCTGCGCCACAAGATGGCCTTCGAAGTGCGCCGCTATCTGGACGAACAAGGATTCCTGGAAGTGGAAACCCCCGTCTTGGTGAACTCCACCCCCGAAGGCGCCCGCGACTTCGTAGTGCCCTCGCGCATGAACCCCGGCCAGTTCTACGCCCTGCCCCAGTCGCCCCAAACCCTCAAGCAACTCTTGATGGTAGCCGGCTTCGACCGCTATTTCCAGATCGTGAAATGCTTCCGCGACGAAGACCTGCGCGCCGACCGCCAGCCCGAATTTACCCAGATCGACTGCGAAATGAGCTTCGTCGAGCAGGAAGACATCCTCAGCCTGTTCGAAGGCATGGCCAAACATCTCTTTAAAAGCATCCGCGGCGTCGAGATCGAAGAAGCCTTCCCCCGCATCTCGTGGCACGACGCCATGAAATACTACGGCAGCGACAAGCCCGACCTGCGCTTCGGCATGCCCTTCGTCGAGCTGATGGACGTCCTTCAGGGCCACGGCTTCCCCGTATTCGACGGCGCCGCCTATATCGGCGGTATCCTGGCCGAGGGAGCCGCCAGCTACACCCGCCGCCAGCTCGACCAGCTTACCGACTTCGTGAAACGCCCGCAGATCGGCGCCAAGGGCCTGGTATACGCCCGGGTAGAAGAGGACGGCAACGTGAAATCGAGCGTCGACAAGTTCTACAGCCAAGAGGTATTGCAGCAGATGAAAGAAGCCTTCGGCGCCAAGCCGGGCGACCTTATCCTGATTCTCTCGGGCGACGACGCGATGAAAACCCGCCGCCAGCTCTCTGAGCTTCGCCTCGAAATGGGCAGCCGGCTCGGCCTTCGCGACAAAGACCGGTTCGCCTGTCTGTGGGTGGTAGACTTCCCGCTTTTCGAATGGAGCGCAGAAGACGGGCGTTTCTACGCCATGCACCATCCCTTCACTTCGCCCAAGCCCGAAGACATCCCGCTGCTCGACACCGATCCGGGAGCCGTGCGGGCGAATGCCTACGATATGGTCATCAACGGCGTGGAAGTAGGGGGCGGCTCCATCCGTATCCACGACAGCGCGTTGCAAGACAAGATGCTGCGTTTGCTGGGCTTCACCGAAGAACAGGCTCAGGCGCAATTCGGCTTCCTGATGAACGCCTTCAAGTACGGCGCGCCTCCCCACGGCGGCCTGGCTTACGGCCTCGACCGTTGGGTATCCCTCTTCGCCGGCCTCGACTCGATTCGCGACTGCATCGCCTTCCCCAAAAACAACTCCGGCCGCGACGTCATGCTCGGCGCTCCTTCCGTCATCGACGATGCCCAGCTCGACGAACTTAACCTGAAGGTGGAATTGAAGGAAGAGGAGAAGTAAGAAGAGGGGCGCAAGGAGAGAAATACAAAAAAGAAATATACGAAAGAGAAGTTCACGAAGAGAAGTACAGAAAGGGAATAAGAAGTGAAAGTATGCGAAGGTTCGTATACTTCGAGAAGTAAAAGAAGGGAAATAAGAAAAAAGTACAAAAAGAAGAGTAAAAAGAGAAGTACAAAAAGAGAAGTACAAAAAGAGAAGTAAGATTTCCCCGCTATTTCAGCAACCTTTCTCACGCCCGGCCCCGGCCGGTAGCGCATAGGCTTTTCCTGAAAAAAAGAAGTTCCCCGGCAGCCGAACCTACGGCTTTCTACCGGGGAACTTCTCTTTTTTCAGTAAATACGCCTTTTTCAGAGAATCCCTCTTTCTCCAGGAAATACGGGATCACCCCTGAAAGTTGTGGAGCTAAGCATTGTGGAGCTAAGCATTTCTATTATTGAGCGTGCACAAAAAATAAGCTAACGCATATTAGCATGGTGAAGTTATTATAAAAACTATCGTTATCGGCCATCCCCAAAGAAAGCGTCAGCTTTCTCGAAAGGCCCTAAGCGAAAGGGCGTAAAGCGGAGGGTGAATTTTGAGCGCCCGGAGCCGTCCCTGTTTGAGCGAAGCGAGTTTGG
>DBFWLD010000038.1:0-10975 GCA_048465615.1 Tannerellaceae bacterium | reverse complement strand
ATGGATACGCCAGTCAGGGGCCACCGGGATATATCACCTTCAAGAATGGAATCAAACAGTTCTGGACACATTTTAAATTATTCAAACTTGTTAATGGAGATGTGTAGAAAGAGTAGCTCGGTATGGGGGCATCCGCCGCCTTTTACACATGTTTTGAAGGCCGGTTCGGGGGCTGCGGCATTTAGCTTGAGGGCCAGCAGAGAGAAGCCGTGGGGAAGTTGCTCTACGGTTTCGAATCCTTGCCGGAGCAGCCATTTGGTATCGCTCATAAAGTGGAACTTCTTGGTGCCTACTACGGTGGCCAGGCCGTGTTTGCCGCTTGCCCGGGCGTCGTCTATCGCCGCTTGCAGCAAGGCTTTGGCATGGCCTTGGCCTTTGTATTGGCCCGATACCCAGAAACAGTTCAACATCAGGTAGCCCGAAGCGTCTACCGGTATCCAGGCTTTTTCGGCCGGTACGTATTCCAGAAAAACTTTGGCGCGTTCGTTCAATCGCCGGAACACGTATCCGTTGGCAAATTCTTTTTTCAACCAGGCTTTTTTCTGTGCATAGCCTTCTTTGCATTTTTTGTCGGAGAAGGCGCAACAGATATGTTCCGTATCGATCGTCTCGGGGGTAAGGGTGATGTATGGGGTTTTCATGGCGGGTTTATCGGATTGAAGAGGGAATGTATATTCCCTGAAGTTGTTTTTATTTTTTCCGGAGAAAACAGAGGGAGATTCGGCAAGCGTGAAGTCCCGTAGGGAAAGAGCGAAAACAAGGACCCTCCGGGCCGGCTTGCGCATGTTTGCTTTTTCTATCTCTCATGGGGTATCCCCCCGCATGCTTATACAAATCTTTTTATTGGTTATAAACCGGATAGCTGGCGGTAGACGGAAACTGCCGATTGATAAAGATAAAAAGAGAGGGCCGCTTCACGGAGAGTGATGGCGGCCTCTCTCTTTTTTATGCTTCCTTTAGGTGCTTCCGCTGAAGGTAAACGGTTGCTTAAAGGGATTTTCCAAGTTGTTTTATCAGATGCCCAGCGACGCCTTGATCTGGTTGATCTTTTCTTCCGCGGCTTTTTCGGCTGCGGGCAGTTCGTCGACGCTCTTCACTTTCGAATGTACTTCGCAGTAGAATTTAATTTTCGGTTCCGTGCCGGAAGGACGGATGGAGACTTTCGTATTGTCTTCCGTAAAGTATTGCAGCACGTTGGAAGTGGTCGGCATGTCGAGGGTAATCGTTTCGTTTTCGGCATAGTCGATGCCTTTCAGCGAAGCGTAGTCGTAGAAATAGGTTACTTTCGAACCGGCGATTTCTTTCAACGGGTTTTCGCGGAATTGTTTCATCATCGCTTCGATTTCTTCGGCGCCGCTCTTGCCTTTCTTTACTACGGAAATGCCTTTTTCTTTCGAGAAGCCGTATTCCACGTAGATCTTTTCCAGCAATTGATACAGGCTCAGGCCCTGGTCTTTGGCCCAGGCTGCGATTTCGGCCAGGATCACGCAAGCCGAAACGGCGTCTTTATCGCGTACGAAATCTTCGCACAGGAAGCCGTAGCTTTCTTCGCCGCCGCCGATGTAGTTCTTTTTGCCTTCGTTTTTGCGCATGATGTCGGCAATCCATTTGAAGCCGGTGTATACGTCGTATACTTCCACGCCATTGCGTTCGGCGATGGTGCGGATGGTTTCCGTGGTAACGATGGTTTTTACGATATATTCTTTGCCGTCGATCTTACCCAGTTCTTTCCAGCGGGTGATAAGGTAGTAGACGAACATCAGGGCGGTCTGGTTGCCGTTCAGCAATACCCATTCGCCTTCGTTGTTCTTTACGGCGGCGCCTACGCGGTCGGCATCCGGGTCGGAGGCCATCACCAGTTCGGCGTCGGTTTCCTTGGCTTTTTCCACGGCCATCGCCAGGGCGGCGGGTTCTTCGGGATTGGGAGAGATCACGGTGGGGAAGTCGCCGCTTACCACGTCTTGCTCGGGTACATGGATGATGTTGGTGAATCCGAAGGCTTTCAGGGCTTCCGGTACCAGTTTCACGCCTGTTCCGTGAATCGGGGTGTAGACGATCTTCATGTCTTTATGGCGGGCGATGGCTTCCGGTGAGAGGGAGATCGTCGTCAGATCTTTGATATATTGGTCGTCGATTTCCTGGCCGATGATTTCGATCAGTTCCTTATTGCCTTTGAATTTGATTTCGCTGGCGTTGCGGATTTTATTTACTTCGGCGATGGTGTTTTTATCGTGGGGGGCGATCATCTGCGCGCCGTCGTCCCAATAGGCTTTGTAACCGTTGTATTCTTTGGGGTTGTGGGAAGCCGTCAGGATAATACCGCTCTGGCAGCCCAGTTTGCGGATGGCGTACGACATTTCGGGCGTAGGACGCAGGTCTTCGAAAAGATAGACCTTGATGCCGTTGGCGGAGAAGATGTCGGCCGAAATTTCGGCAAATTTCCGGCTGTTGTTGCGGCAGTCGTGTCCGATCACTACTTTGATTTGATCCAGCGAGGCGAATTCTTTTTTCAGGTAATTGGATAAGCCTTGCGTGGCGGCGCCTACGGTGTAGATATTTATCCGGTTGGTTCCTACACCCATAATGCCGCGAAGACCGCCTGTTCCGAATTCAAGGTCTTTGTAGAAACTTTCGATCAGCTCGGTCGGATCTTCGTTATCCAACAGGGCTTGCACCTGGGCGCGGGTTTCTGCATCATAACTTTTCGAAAGCCAGGTCTGGGCTTTACTTCTTACCATTTCTACTAATTCGTTGTTTTCCATGTTTCCAATATATTATTGTGTTTAATGTTGCTGATAAACCAGATGGTGTAACGAAAACAAATATACGAATTTATTATTCCAAACAAATGTTCGGCCGGTTATTTTCGGCGAAAAGGCTTGCATTTCTTTGCCGTACAATAAAATTCAGCCCGCTCCCCGGGCAGCCGTCTCCGGCTTGGAACGGCTTGTGAAGGATTGACCGGGAGGAGCGGAGAGGCGAAGAACGGCCGCCTCCATCTTTTAGTTGCTTCTGGCTTGCTGCTTGCCGGAAGTTTGCTGCTTGTTGGTTGCTTTTGGTTTGCCGGTAGTCTGTCGTTTACCGGCGGTTTTTTGCTTGGCGGCTGGCTGTCGTTTGGCCGCCGCAGCTTGTTTGCCTGTCGTTTTCTGTTTGGCGGCGGCCGGTTGTGCGTGTTCCCAGCGGAAGGAACGGGTATAAACCGAGGTATTGCCGGCCGCGTCGACGACGGTCAGCTTGAGCGTATGCGGGCCTCTGGAAAGCCTTGCGGGGTCGAAGCGATAGGTGATAACCGATTTGCTGTCCATTTCGAAAAGCACGAATCGACCGTCTATTTCGCCTCGGTAAGTCTTTACCCCGCTCAGGTTGTCGGTAAGGCGGAAAACGAATTTTTGCTTCTGTATCCAGCCGGCCGGTTGAATAGGGGTAATGACCGGCGCCTGGGTATCCTGCTCTACGGTATAAGTGCCTAGTTCTTTGATGTTGCCGTCTATCCATCCGTCGCGGTAGCTTCCCCCGATCCAGGAGCGGCGTCCTTTTGCGAGCTGCACGATACCGTATTGCCGCTTTTCGGCCAGCGTATCGTGTTGCAAACGGAGCGAAAGCTCGGCGGCGCGGTGTAAGGGGGCAGGCCGGTTGTGCAATGTATGGACGGCTGCTGTCTTCATGCTGTCGTGGTGTACGGTATAGCGGAAAGCCAAGTCGTCGTACAGGTTGCCGCGAGGGATGAACAGACGGACGCCTTTGGCGCCGAAGCGGTTGTCGCTTCCCCAATGAAATAACTGGGTGCCCTCGGTGGAAGGCTGGGGAATGGGCTGCTCTTTTCCTTCGATCCGGAAACGGTAGCGGCTGGTATTGCCGGCGGCATCCGTCAGCAGGTAGGTAAGGTGATAGGTGCGAGGCTCGTCGATACGGAGAATGCCCCGGCCGACGGTTTCGATAAACCGCAATTTGTTGCCGGGTTCTACGAAACTTCGCATATAAAAGGAACGGCGATCTTTCCATTCTTCGTAATCGGTGAAGCTGTTCAGGTAGCGGGTTTCGTCGAAGCCGAACCGATCCAGGCGGCTATGGTAAATAACCTGGCTGTCGGCCAAGAGGGTAATCTCTTTTACCCCGTAAATATTGCTCGTATTATCCATATAATCGTAGGCTTTGACGGCCAGGCCGACTTCTCCCCAGGCTTCGACCGGGGCGGTAAAGGTTAGATCGGTGGTAGGAGGCGTGTGGTATTTCAATTCTCGTTTCCGGCTGCTGCCGCCCACGACGCCTTTTCCTTCCACGGGGTAAATCATCAATCCTTTCAGCAGGGGAGGGCGGGTATCGGTCGTGCGGTCTTTGTAGTATTCCAGCGGGTCGAGTACTTCTTCCGTTTCGGTATCGCGTATTTCGAAATGCAGGTGCGGGCCGCCCGAGCTTCCTGTATTGCCGCTCAGGGCGACAACTTCGCCTTTTTCGACCGGAAGTTGGTCGGGGGTAAGGAAGAGGTTGACGGTGAAACTTTCTTCCGCATATTGCTGTTGCTTGACGTACTCGGCTATTTTCCGGGAGAAACGTTGCAGATGGCCGTATACGGTCGTGGTGCCGTCGGGGTGGGTAAGGTATAGACCGTTGCCGTATCCCCAGGGGCTGACGGAGATGCGCGACACGTAGCCTTCCTGTACGGCGTGTACCGGTTTGCCTTCGCTGCCTCCGGTTTTGAAATCGATGCCGGAGTGGAAATGATTGCTCCGCAGTTCGCCGAAATTTCCGCTGAGCAGGATAGGCAGATCGAGCGGCGAGCGGAGCGTCTGGCTCGAAAGATAGGAAAAGCTGCCGAGCAGCAGCAGCAAAAGTATTCTGTACATAGTTTTTTTGTTTAAACGAGTGATAAGAGCCTGTATGCCGTGTCCGGACGACGCGCCCGGGCCGGAAAGCAAACAGGTTTGTTTAGGTCGTGTCGCCGCCTCTCTTCGTTTTAATTATTTGAAACAAAGATAATGCAAACCGAGCGCAAAGGCAAATCCGTTTGTCTTTGCCGAGGTGCCGGCTATCTTCGATTTGGTTCTTTGAATCAAAGATAGTGCAAACTAAGCATATCCGCAAACCCGCCCGGTACCTGCCGGAGCATAACCGTCCCCCGCTTGCCCCCTGGCGAAAGAAGGATAAAGCTTGATTTTATTCAGTCGGCAGGAGATGGCGGAGCCTGCGGCTCGCGACTGTCTGGCGGCGACATTTCCATCCGGAAGTCGGCTAAGATAGGGAGATGGTCGCTATAACCGCCTTCATATTTGAATCCGTAATAAGTACGGAAGGGACGTACGCCCCGCCAGGTTTTGTCGGGGATCAGCAGGAAGGAGGGAGCAAACACCCGGCTGCTTTCCGGTACGACTTGCAAAGAACAACGTCCGTCGAGAAGGGATTCGTTTACCAGCATCTGATCCAACTGGCTCCATTCTCCCTGATATTTATGGCTTCCGCCGGGAGGGAAAGGACGAGGCCGGTCGAACAAGTTGTATAGCCGTAAGGTATCGGAGAGAAGATACCCCGGCTTCTCAGCCCCGGCCGTCTTTTCCGCGTAAGGCTGGGCTTTCAGTTGTTCGCGCAGGCTCCGGTTGGCAGGAGTATCGTTGAAATCTCCCATCAAAATGAAACGGGGCGATCGGCGGCAGGCATAAAGCGAATCCGTTAACCGGCGCAGCGTAAGAGCCGCGTCCAGCCGGTCGCGTTCGCTTTCCTTCTCTCCTCCGTAGCGAGAAGGAAAATGGCATACCATCACGTCGAGCGTATCGCCGGTAAGAATGCGGCCCCATACATGCAGGATGTCGCGGGTGCTTTTATGCGTTTTTCCGGAAAACCGCACGCTTGTCGACGTATGGCCCAGATAAGCAAACCGGTCGCGTTGATATAAAAGAGCTACCTGAAGGCCCCGGCGGTCGGAACGATGGGTGAGGCAATAGCGATAAGCCTGGCGTTTGAGCGGGGTACGATAAAGCAAATGGTGTACCACCGAATCGTTCTCGACCTCGCATAAGCCGATCAGAGCCGGCGTATCCCATTCGCCGGCGGCCGCAATCACCCGAGCCAACTGGCGAAGCTTGTGGTAGTAGCGTTTCGGTGTCCAGCGGCGGTTGCCGGAGGGCAGAAACTCTCCGTCGTCTTTAGCCGGATTAGCCCGGGTGTCGAAGAGGTTTTCCAGATTATAACTCATCGCCCGGAAGGTAGTTTGAGCCGGGAGGGTGTCCGGAAAAATCAGCAAAATAACGACCGCATATACGGCCGTAAGGGAAAATGCTTTCATAATAGGAAGGTTTTGGGGCCATTTGTCAGGTTGTAATTCTCGGTTGGGGATGTAGGACTGAAACCTATCTTATTCTTCCTCGTCGTGGGGAACAAACTCATAGGCTCCGATACTGGGCCCGTTGCCGGAAAGCCGGTCTACGCCCAGCCGGTCGACCGGATACTGCCGGCTTATAGACAAATCCGCTTTGCCCACGCCCACTGTGATGGCGGAATCCGGGCGGAAATCGAAACAATACTTATTGGCTTTCCCGCCGGTCTGGCGGAAAGAAGGGCTTTTTTCCACCAGGAACGACTGCGTATAATGGCTGTCTTCCTTTTCTTTCGTTTTCACCACGCAAGCATTAAAAAGATAATCGAATGCCGCTCCCGCATCGGGCGAAAGAAGCAACTCGTCTTTATAACTTCCGTCGATAATGGAGTTTTCGAAAACTACCTTCAATCCGCAAGGTTGCTTGTCGGGCAATACGTTCGACATCACCAGGCTGTGAATCGTATCGTTGCGCGGACGGAGCGTCATATAATTAGCCAGCGTGCAATGGGTAAACCGGTAGTCTCCGCCGATCAGGGCCGCTACGGCGCCGGTTGCGTTGCTCAGTTCCGTATTCGTCACCTCAATAGCGCAATTGATGGCGCTGAACAGGTTGCCGTCCATATTGGTGATTTGGGAATTGGTCATCGCGAGTTTCGGCCGGCCCGGGGTAGAGGTCAGGAAGGTGAGGCCGGTCGTGCCGTTGCGCACGATGGTATGCTCCATTACATTGTCGAAACTTTCCGATTTGAAGAAAATGCCGCCCCATTGGCCCGGCGTACGGTCGTAAGGCAAAATATCGTGGAGGATAAAATCGAGCCGGTCGCCGCGGAATGTCACGGGAGCTTCGCGGGTACCTCCCGATTTCAAGGTGCCGTATACTACCAGATTGGCTTTATCGTGCATATAAAAGGTAGCGCCCGGATCAATCGACAGGGTAACGCCCGGAGCGATCACCAGGCTATCGTAAACCAGGTAAGGTCGTTGGGCCGTCAGGCGAGTATCCTTTTCGAAAGTATGGCCGCCTTTGAAAAGATTAACATTTTGTCCGTAGGCTTCCAATACCACCGATTGCTGAATGCCGTTTACGGTAAAGACGATCGAGTCTTCCAGCAACAGGGGCTGGTCGGCCTCGTTAGGATCGACGGTCACTTCCACGAATACATACAAGCTGTCTTTTTCCAGGATGCCGATCCGGTTGAACGAGTCGCCTTTCCTCCCGTCTACATTCAGTCTGAAACCGGTGTTTCCCCCGCTGGCCAGCAGGATCGATTCGATATTAAGCGGCTCATTATTGCGATTATAGATCATCAATTGGCGGGTGGTCGATCCGACCGTGGTAAACACGGTGTCGAAGGAAAGCGTATCGGTCGAGAAATTCAAGCGAAGGTTCGGATTGCTCGAATAGTTGTCGTCCATCCCCTCGCATGCGGTAAGCAAATTGAGGACGAGCGTGAGGCCTATCAGAAAAGGTATTGCAATTTTTTTCATTTCCGTCGTATTATTTAATCGGTATCCGTTGTGCTTTTTGTTGTATAGGATAAACAAAATTATCATAAAAAAAGTTTTCGGATATTTCCATAAAAAAAGAGGACGAATCCCGGTAGAAAGATTCTTCCTCTTTTTATAACGTAGGCCGGCCGGATTTATTTTGCCGGCGCGGCCCGATTTTTACCTGTCGGCATTGACTTCCCCTTACTTGGCGGGTATGCTTTTGAGCAGATCCAGCAAATGAGTCCACCACAAACCTACCGTATCGATCCGGATGCGTTCGTTGGGCGAATGCACATCCCTGAGCGTAGGCCCGAACGAGATCATATCCAGCGTAGGATATTTTTCCAGGAAAAGCCCGCATTCCAATCCGGCATGAATCGCCATGATTTTGGCCTCTTTATTGAAGAGGCGGCGGTAGCTGTCTTGCGCTATCTTCAGGATTTTGGAATCCGGGTTGGGCGCCCATCCGGGATAACCGTCGCCTTGCGTAACCACGGCGCCCGCCAGTTTGAAGACGGAAGCCACCTGGTTGGCCACCGCTATTTTGCACGATTCGATGGAGCTTCGTTGGCTGGTGCCTACGATAATCCGGCTGCTTTCTCCTTCCATCTGAGGGGTAGACTCCATTTTGACCGAAGCCAGATTGGTGGATGTTTCCACCAGCCCTTCGATGTCGTGGCTCATGCCGATTACGCCGTGCGGACAGGCATGCAGCGCGTAGATCACTTTCAGCATCTGGTCGTGATCCAGGCAAGTAGCCGGGCGATCGGCCGATTCCATCGAAATGCAGACATTCGGATCGACATGCTTCAATTCGTTTTCAATATCGGCGGTAAAATGATTCAGCAACACGCGTACCTTTTCTTTGTCGTCGGGGCGAATGCCGATCACGGCATGTGCTTCCCGGGCGATGGCATTTCTCAGGTTGCCTCCCTGGATGGCGCAAAGGGTAAAATCGGTTTGCTCGTTCAACAGGTAAAGGAAGCGAACCAGGATTTTGTTGGCGTTGCCCAGTCCCTTGTGAATTTCGCCTCCCGAATGGCCGCCGTTCAATCCTTTTATATCGATGCGGAAATAAGCTTGAGCCGGATCGGTGGCCCGGGCTTCGTAATGGAAAACAGCCTGGGTATCTTTCCCACCGGCGCATCCCATAAAAATCTCTCCTTCGTCTTCGCTATCGAGGTTGAGCAGAATTTCCCCCGTCATAAATCCTTTTTCGAGCGCTTTGGCGCCGGTCAGCCCGGTTTCTTCATCCACGGTGAAGAGGCATTCGATAGGGCCGTGCTGAATATCGTCCGAGGCCAGGATAGCCAGCTCAGCCGCCACCCCGATGCCATTGTCGGCTCCGAGCGTAGTTCCGCGGGCGCGTAGCCAATCGCCGTCGACGAAGGTTTCGATGGGATCGTTGTCGAAATCGTGCTTCGTGTCGTTATTCTTTTCGCACACCATATCCATATGCGATTGTAACACAACCACCGGACGGTCTTCCATGCCCGGCGTGGCCGGTTTCGACATCAGGATGTTGCCGGCCGCGTCTTTTTTGATAGCTATCTGATACGTTTTGGCAAACGATTCCAGATACTCGATCATTTTCCCTTCCTTTTTGGAAGGACGGGGCACCTGGGTTACTTCATGGAAGAACTTCCACACTACGGTGGGTTTTAAATCTGTAATCTTCATAATGTTAGAATATATTATAGATGTTACTCTATAGTTAATAATGATACGTTGTTTGGTGTCGGGTTCGAAAAAAACTAGAATAAAATACCAAAAAGGTACTTTGTAATCAGTTAAACTCTTATATTTGCGTCCACAAAGCGAAGATAGGCGGTGCCCGGGCCCGGACAAACAACAAACAGGTTTGCTTCCAACCCTCGATTTGCATCGTCTTCGCGTCTACAAATATAGAGAAAATGCTTACAACCTTATTATTTACGGTCATAATTCTTGTTATTTGTGTGGTGTTGCTTTCGGTAAAAGTGCTGTTGAAAAAAGGGGGAAGGTTTCCCAATACGCATATCGACGGAAACAAGGCGCTGGGCAAAAAGGGCATTCATTGTGCCCGTCGGCAAGACCGGGAAGAGGCGCGGAAAAAGAATCTCTATGAGAGGATTGAAAAAACAAAAAATGAATAAAGATTTAATTTACACTTTATGAAGAACATTAACTACGTGATTAACGGTGTGCTCGCTGTGGCTGTCGTGATTTTGTTTGTTATGCAATTTACCGGCAAGAAGGAATCAAGCGTTACGAGAACATTTACAAACGGGGAAGATACAACCACTGCCGGCGTGCTTCCGATAGCCTATGTCAATGTCGATTCGCTTTTACAGAATTACAATTACTCGAAAGATCTGAACGAGATTATCCTGAAAAAGCAGGAAAATTCGCGCGCCAATATCACCCAGAAAGCCCGTACGTTGCAGGGCGAAATGCAGGATTTTCAGCGTAAAGTGGAAAACAACGCTTTCCTGACGCGCGAAAGAGCCGAACAGGAACAACAACGGTTGCTTAACAAACAGCAGGAATTGCAGAATCTGGACAACCAGTTGGCCCAGGAGTTGATGCAGGAACAACAGAAACTGAACGAACAATTGCGCGATACGGTAGTGGCCCAGCTCAAAGCTTTCAACCAGGGTAAGGGTTTCCAGGTGGTATTCAGCAATACGATGGGCGACAACATTCTGTTTGCCGGCGATAGTTATGATATTACCCGCGAACTGATCGACTATCTGAATAAAAACTATTCTTCTCCCGCCAAATAAAAGAATTTTCCGAAATGCCCGGTTTGTACCGGGCTATCGATATAGATCTGTACAAACTCCCCCTTCCGGGTTTGCTTCCTTTGCGGGAAGAACCGGGAAGGGGGAGTTTTTTTGTGCGACGAGGCTCCCGCAGGCCTGGTGGCGTACCAGCCCCGGAAGCGAGACGGCCGTCTTTCGAAAAAGGATAAGCGGGGAGGGGCTTATTGTCATTTTTTTTACTTGAAAAATAAGGGATCGGCAAGAAATCCGGATTTTATAGGCAAGAAATCAAAATTACACCGGCATGAAAATGAAATTACATATTATTATGATTTTTGCAACTATTAGGCAGAAAAAAAAGGCTGATAGAAATCATTTTTTTTGATCACAGCAAACATTCGCGCCACAATCTTGGCTCTCAGAGCATTGA
>DBFWLD010000037.1:0-78743 GCA_048465615.1 Tannerellaceae bacterium | reverse complement strand
GATCCAAAAGTAACAAAAGATCAAGGCCTGAACCTCCAGGGCTACTCCGGGCAAATTTTGAGCTGTCACCGTCCAAACTCGCTTCGCTCAGACAGGGACGGCTCCGGGCGCTCAAAATTTACCCTCCGCTTCACGCCCTTTCGCTTAGGGCCTTAGTAGAAAGCTTCGCTTTCTGGGGGGATGGCCGATACCGGTTGTGGTTTGGGTGAAGGTAGTTTTGGGGATAGCTTTGCAAGGAGGTTCGCGACACTATTTGCTATGATATTACATCTTATTTTTAGGTGAGGATAAGGATGGGAAGAGCTGGCTTCATTACTTTTCGGAAGGCTTAGTTTCAGGGTTTGGAGGCTTAGCTTTAACACTTTTCGGGGGCTTGGTTTCAGGGGTGGGGCGAGTTCTGAAAATGCGTTTGCAAGAAATGGGGGGGAAATTTATGATTCGTTCAGGGGGCGGACTTGGTAGGAGAAAGGGGGCCGGGCAAGGTGATGACGGCCTGCTAAACGCTCCTATCCGCTTCTGTTGTAGACAAAAGTCTTATGCACAGTACTTCTGGCACATATAAAAACGCTCCTGCCATATATAAAATGGTTTTGCCGGATATAAAAATGGTTGGTAAAACGCCTGGGGAGGAGTTTTTACCAACCATATTTTTTTCTGGGCAGGCCAGTGTTTACTCAGCGCTTTCAGCAGCAGGAGCTTCAGCTTCAGCAGGAGCGGCGGCGGCGGCTTCTTCAGCCTGCTTGGCAGCTTCGGCAGCAGCAAGTTCGGCTTTTTTCTTGGCCACTTCTTCGGCTTTTGCCTTATTCGCTTCTTTTTCGGCTTCCAGACGAGCTTTGGCAGCCTCGCGGGCAGCTTCGCTATCCTTTTCTTTTACAGCCTGAACGGCAGCTTGTTTGTTTTTCAACCAAGCCTGGAATTTATCTTCCGCGGCAGCTTCGTCGAAAGCACCCTTCTTTACGCCTTCCAGCAAATGCTTTTTCAAGCAAACGCCTTCGCGCGAAAGAATATTGCGCGTCGTATCCGTAGGCTGAGCACCTACCTGTAACCAATACAAAGCTCTTTCGAAATTCAAATCTATTGTAGCAGGATTAGTGTTCGGATTATAAGAACCTATCCTTTCAATAAATCTTCCATCACGTGGAGCCCTGCTGTCTGCAACTACGATCTGGTAAAAAGCATATCCTTTCCGACCGTGTCTTTGCAATCTAATTTTTGTTGCCATGTTTGAATAATAATTTAAGCTGTTTGTATTAGCGGGTGCAAAGATAGGCAATTATGCGGACTTACAAAACTTTCCACCCGAAAACATAACCGAAAATCTAAAAAAGGATGATTGTTTTCTCCATTCAGTTCCCACTGCCGAACCTGCTTACCCTGTCCTACCACACAATTTATACTTCAAACTCCACTTCTAGCCGTCTCTGATCAACTGTATGCGCATTCAATTTTTTCTCAATCTTTAGTAATTCAAAGAAACGACAGCTACTAGCTACTTTGCATATTTCGCAGGCAAAACATGTAGGGAAATTGTAATATTGGAAAATACGTTCCGGATATTGCATATCGGATACTACTTCTTCCGCTCTAGAAAGTCCATACCATTTGCTCAATAAACTTATAATCTCCTTTTCATCAAACTCCTTCTGCATTTTCATTGACAAAAAATCAGACAAAGCATAAAAATAACTAAAGTTTCTTCTATCTTTTCCCAGCAAAAATCGGTCCAAATACGTCTTCGCGTTTTCTTCACGTCCTATATAATAGCAAAGCATAAACATGAATAATTCAAGTGGGAGATTAAGTAAATCAAAATCTATGTTATATAAATATTGTTGTGTATAATTAAAGCTACGATATTTCATCAACCAGTAATTTTCCTCTATAGCATCTGCTAAAGCAACAGCCTCCTCTTTCAATAGACAACCCATTTTAGCAATTAAATCGAGTTTTGAAAAAGACTTTTTATACAAATGAAAATGCTCTTTTGTATCTACATGTTGACTCATTCCAGGAATTACAATATAATAAGAAGGAAAACCTAACACTGAATTATCCCGTATATACACCTCATAGCCTAATTGCTTGACCAACTTAAATCCATAGTTTAAATCTTCTTTATCAGACACTCCCCAGTTAGGATTGAAACCTTGGAAAGAATACGAATAATTCTCAGAAAAAATGCTTTCCGGCCAAAATCCAGATCCATTAATAAATATCCGATTTAAATTATAATACTTATAGTCTTCAATAGAAAACTTCCATCGTTCACCTTCGCTGAGATCAAAAATTCCGATAGGCATGCCCTTAAAACCTACAGTACCCTGATATACTTCGTTCAAACAACGTTCCAAGGCTCGAAAAGGTACAAAATCAGCTCCTAACTTAAAGCTATATGTATGATTTTCTCTATCTATAATCAATGCCCCGATTACTGGCAATCCCTTATTTA
Source organism: Tannerellaceae bacterium (assembly GCA_048465615.1). Lineage (GTDB taxonomy): Bacteria > Bacteroidota > Bacteroidia > Bacteroidales > Tannerellaceae > Parabacteroides. Next base: position 76,294 of record DBFWLD010000037.1, on the reverse strand, counting down.
ATGAACAATCTTTTAGGATAATAACGAGATGATATTTTTTTTCTAATTGTTCAATTTTTTCATAAATTTCCGTACCTCGAAAATATTCCCTATCAATAGTAGGAGGCGTTATTTTATTCAAATATATTTGAAACACCGCATATCTTTCAAAGATCTCACATAGTCCTTGCAGGACAGCTTCCTGACATGTATTTCCGGCAGCCATACCATTAGATCCGACAAGAGAGGATATTATAGAAATAGGTAAAAACTTAATTTTTTTTGAAAACACCGAATAAAATGGAACCATAGTTACATCTTCATCTTTAAACTCGCAATATAAAAAAGAAACCAGTTCTTCATCCGATTCTATTTGAAACAATTTCTTTAAATCCTCTTTACACTCTTCTATCACCCTCTCTATTTCCCATACTTCCTCGTTTTTATCATATTTATAATCGAAGATCAAATCTTCTTGTTTCAATTTTTTAACAAAAAGACTCTCAGGGGGTAACGCATTCACATATTTCCGATAAGCATATATTCTTTTGTTTAATAAAATTTTATTTTGAAGCCGTTCCATAAACTCAGCATATCCACTAGCTAAAGCATATTCAAAATTATTACCCTTACCGTTTGTACCTATATCAAGCCCATTAACCTCAGCATTAGCTAAGCTAAGACGACAGGAATAAAATGTACCATTTTCAAAATATTGTTCTTTCAATAAAATTCCTAATTCCATTAAGATTTTTTTGATTCGAAAAATGGTATCTTGCGGTGCCAATTGTTTATACTTTTTCATATAGTTGGAAATGTAGGGGGTATTGCTACCCCCTACAAGCTAAAATGATGAAAATAATTTTACTATTCACCTCGCTTTTCAAGCTAAAATACCTGAATGGCAAGAACATCCCCCCATTTCATCGGGTAAACAAACAGCATCGCAAGCTTGAGCCATTGTACCGCCGGTAATTTCTCTTAAAGCCTTGTCGGAAAGAAAGGGATCTGTAGCCCCATTAACTGCTTTGTCCAGGTCCTTAGCACTGCAAAGCACCTGAAACTCATTTAGTTTTTTCATTTTTATTGTTATTAGTTATCCCTACTCTCTGGATTTTCGGGTTCCTCCATGGTATATTCAGTAAATTTTTTTGTAGCAATCGCAACGGTAAGTTGGGAAGAAGGTAACTTGAAAAGCAAAAAATCTCCAAAATAAATCTTATCTCCGCCCGTTTCGCCCATTACCTTTCCTAGCTGTTTATTTTCTATTAAATGCACAAAAGAGGAAGCACCCGAATAAGTACGACGATCGGAAAGTATATTAATCACACCTTCAAATAAATTATCCTTAGGTACAGGTAGTGTTAAAGAAGGTTGGATAACATATTGACTGCCTATTGGCAACTCTCGGATTCGATGATAAAAGGAGGAATCTCTTTGTCGATACTTTTCTTTTAGTGGTTCACTTATTTTCAAGGTGATTTGGGTATATAAACGATAGGGTTTATCGGTAAGATAATTCAGTAAAGAATCAACCATAACAGAACTTCCGCCCGAGTTTCCCCGCACATCGATTGTCAGTTCTTTTATATCTTCTTTTTTTAAAACTGTAAAAACGGAATCCATAAAATGAAGGAGCTTCTGTGTAGGATAAAAATTGCCCAATCTGATCTTTGCAGTTTTTTCACTTTTTTTTAACATCATTTCATAGTTAACAAATGTTTGTTTTTCCATTTCTCTTACCAGATCCGGATAAGTTATACCTTCCCATTCCTTCACTCTCTTTTGTCCATTTATTTCCATTTCTATTTGATAGAATTCATCAGCACCATATAGTTCATTAAATAGCACCATGAATTTTCCTTCAAGCACCGAGTACTGAATATCTTCATATTTATCATACGAGCATACATTAAGCATTTTTTTCATTATAGACTTCGTATTTAGCCCATTAATGGAAACTATTTGAAAAGTATCTAAAGCCGCCGACTTCTTGTAATCATACACCGCATACATACGTCCTTCTCTCATTATTACTTTTAACGGGAAAATAACAGAGCCATTTTTTAACCGTTCGGAAGATGCAAAAGTAGGACGCAAAAGACTGGTATGACCATCTTTTAAGGTAGCTACCAATCCGGCTGCTTTAAAATAGAACGAATCAATGGCTTCTGTCTCTTTCAATTCAGTTACTATGCTGTCTTTTATCCTAAAGAACTCTGACTGAGAGGTCCTGTAAAAAGGATCGGGATGTATTTCGCGAAGTTGATTGGTCAGATAATTCAAATCCTCTATCATCGCAGTGCGAGAAAGAGAAATTGGTTGTGCAAATACACTAAAAAATATGGATAACCAGACACTAATCAAGCATAAAATTCTTTTCATAATATAATTCTATAAATTTTTCAATCTGCGCTTTAGAAATATGACATAAATTAGTCTTAGTACCACTAAAGATATTTTTTATCTTTTGATGCGGGCATCCTCCTCCACACACCGGTAAAAAGTAACATTGCCGACACTTAGGATCACTGAAGGGATCACCTCCCATCATATACTTAGCCAAATTATCTGCATTCATTCCTTTATTCGAAAGATGTCCCACCGATTCTTTCGGATTTCCAAGATCGGTCCAGCATTTATATAAATATCCTTCAGGAGAAATCAAATACCCATTTATACATCGTGCTATACATTCTGAATAATGGGAACGAGGAAAAAAATGTGTATGGTCCATTATCTTATATCTTTGATATTGCTTTATCAAAAATTCAGTTTGTTCCTCGTTGCTCAATAAATTAACCTCTGAAGCATTACATCTACCGTATGTCTTTTTTACAAAACCAGGGTATATGTTATGAATCGAAGCAGGAAAGCGTTCTTTAAGATAAGTATATAACTTATGATATTCTTCTTTATTTTCTTTATCTATATTCACACGAATAATAACTTTCATCTTTGGAGTTAAAGAAGAAATCAAGCCTATATTACGAATAATTTGCTCGAAACTATCCTTATATTCATAATGAGGACGGCGCATGTTATGACAATCTTTTAATCCATCGAGTGTAATATGAACGGATTCGAAATGCAAGCGAGGCAATTCTTTTATTATAGTTTCATTAAGCTCATAACCGTTAGTAACGATACGTGATATAAAAGGAATAGAAAGTTTTTCTAACCGTGAAGTAATACTTTTTATACGCTCGTAAGCAAGCAGCGGTTCTCCTCCATACCATGTTATATCCAAAAACTCAGTCTCTTTATGCATACGAATGAATTGTATTAACTCTAACTCCGTATCATCTGTCATATAGCATGGGACAGCTCCTTTTTCAAAACAATAAGGACATCTAAAATTACAATCGGAAGTAGGAGCAATGGTCAGCGATAATAATTTGCGATTAAACCTTTTTGTGTTTTTTAACAAATGAAACTTGTAAAACTCCAGCCTATTATCTTCTACCAAAATTTTACATTCTTGTAAATTCTTTTTTAAATCACCATCTGTAAGACTCTCCGGCATTTCCTTTATTTTCAAGAGTTTCTGATAAAGAGACTCGTCCAGCTTAATTAAGGCATTCGAAAGGCTATTATACAACAAGTAACAGTTAAACCTTTGAGACTTAAACATTATATTATATTTACTCCATTCCATAATTCGTTGTTTACATATGGTCGTAAATATACAATATTATTTTAAATAAACAATATTAATTCCTATATTTTTATCTCCATCTGCACTTTTTTCAATCGTACCCTCAGGGCGGGAGTATAAAACGCAAGGTTAATACAAAAATCTTTGAGTGAATAGCGCGTTGAAAATATACCCATTATGGTTAGAGCATATGCGTTCAGTGGGGGTACTACCTATAAGAATCTATTATCAAGTACGACTCTAACATTGGCTTCAGACAAATACAAGCAAATAGATTCTTAAAGAAAGAATAAAAGCTTTGACGAGAAATTGGAGGTTAAACAAAAAAATGAATAAATAAGCCTTCATTAAAGGAAAAATCATAAATTTGTAACCGAAGCCTCCGTTGAGAAGGCCGGCCGAAACGAGATTATCTAACATTTTAATACTATTACTGTGAAAGAAGAAGAAGAAAAGGTAAGCGGGCTACCTGAAAACGCCTATCGCGCTCTGGGAGAAGGGGAGACTTACCACCCCTTGATGTCGCCCGGAAAAACGTATAAAGAAGTCACTCCCTGGTCGGTGCTGTGGGGGCTGGTTATGGCCGTCATTTTCAGCGCGGCGGCAGCTTACCTGGGGCTGAAAGTGGGGCAGGTGTTCGAAGCCGCTATTCCGATCGCGATCATCGCGGTGGGGCTTTCCAGCGGTTTCAAACGGAAAAACGCCCTGGGCGAGAACGTCATTATCCAATCGATCGGGGCCTGTAGCGGGGTGATCGTAGCCGGGGCCATCTTCACCCTGCCCGCCCTCTATATCCTGCAAGACAAATATCCGGAAATCACCATCAATTTCTTCGAAGTATTCATGAGCTCGCTGCTCGGCGGCATTCTGGGCATCCTGTTGCTGATTCCCTTCCGGAAATACTTCGTGGCGGATATGCACGGCAAATATCCCTTTCCCGAAGCTACCGCTACCACCCAGGTACTGGTCTCGGGCGAGAAAGGCGGCAATCAGGCCAAACCGCTGGTTTTTGCAGGTTTGATCGGGGGGCTTTACGATTTTATCGTCGCTACCTTCGGATGGTGGAGCGAAACGATTTCTACCCGCATCGTGGGCGTGGGCGAATTGCTGGCCGACAAAGCCAAAATCGTGCTGAAAGTAAATACCGGCGCGGCCGTGCTGGGGCTGGGTTATATCATCGGGTTGAAATATACGCTGATTATCTGCGCCGGGTCTTTCCTGGTATGGCTGGTTATCATTCCCGGCATGTCGGTTGTTTTCCATTCCGACGTGCTTACCTTCGGCAACGATGCCATTACCGCTACGGTGGGTAGCATGAGCGCCGAAGAGATTTTCACTACCTACGCCCGCCATATCGGTATCGGCGGCATCGCCACGGCGGGCGTAATCGGCATTATCAATTCCTGGGGAATTATCCGCGGAGCCGTAGGGCTGGCGGCCAAGGAACTGAAAGGGAAGGAACGGCCGGAAAGCGGAAACGTGGCCCGCACCCAGAAAGATTTGTCGATGAAAATCATTTCGATCGGAATCATCCTGACGTTGGCCGTCACCTACCTGTTTTTCCATTTCGGGGTGCTGGGCAATTGGTATCACGCGGCTATCGGGCTGCTGATTGTGGGCGTTATCGCTTTCCTTTTCACCACCGTGGCGGCAAACGCGATCGCCATCGTGGGAACCAATCCTGTTTCGGGAATGACGCTGATGACGCTGATCGTGGCTTCCATTATTCTGGTGGCCGTGGGACTGAAAGGACCGGCCGGGATGGTATCGGCGTTGATTATTGGCGGCGTGGTGTGTACGGCCTTGTCGATGGCGGGCGGCTTCGTAACCGACCTTAAAATCGGCTACTGGCTGGGTAGCACGCCGGCCAAGCAGGAGACCTGGAAGTTTCTGGGCACGCTGGTATCGGCGGCTACGGTGGGAGGCGTAATTCTGATTTTGAACCAGACTTACGGTTTCACCAGCGGCCAACTTGCTGCTCCGCAGGCGAATGCGATGGCCGCGGTTATCGAACCGCTGATGAGCGGGGCCGGCGCGCCCTGGGCCTTGTATGCTATCGGAGCTGTTCTGGCCATCGTTTTGAATTTCTGCAAAATACCTGCGTTGGCTTTTGCGCTGGGGATGTTTATTCCTCTGGAATTGAATACGCCGCTTCTGATCGGGGGAGCTATCAACTGGTATGTGGGCAGCCGCAGCCAGGATCAGGCCCTCAGCCGTATCCGGCTGGAAAAAGGCACGTTGGTTGCTTCGGGCTTTATCGCCGGGGGGGCTTTGATGGGCGTAGTGAGCGCGGCTTTGCGTTTTGCCGGCATCAATCTGATGAACGAGCAGTGGGCGGCCGGGCAGGCGGCCGAGATACTGGCCGTCGTGATGTATCTTGTGCTGATCGTCTACTTGGCTTTAAGCGCATTGAAAACCAAAAAATAAATTAACGGGCTTGACCGGCAAAAAAGTGAAAAAGGAGGAAAAAGGGGGCGGATGTTTCCGCAAGAAGCTGGCGTTTCCCGGAAGAGACGGATGTTTCCCGGCAAGGCAGGTGTTTCCGGAAGAAACGAATGTTTCCCCGGGGGGCGGCCGTTTCCCGGCAAAGCGAGCGTTTCCCCCGGGAAGCGGCCGCTCCCTTCTTCTTCTTTTGTGCCTTTTCCCGGGAAAGCCGCATACAATTCACCTCAATTTTAGATCAATGAATGGAAGCACCTGTTATTAATGTAGGAATCATATCCGAAAAAGCCCTCTCGTTCGTGTTCAACACCGAGTATGTGCATGTGGAAACCGGCGCGTTCCTGATAGGCGAGCAACGCGCGTTGTTGGTAAACGGAAAAATCGTATTCAACGGAAAATTATTCAACGAATTGTTTTTCGAGCCTGCCACGTCCGATTCCTCTTTCGATTTGAAAGCGGTAACGATCGGCGTAAATTTCCATTGGCAGCGGCAAGAAGACCAACGTTTCCGGGGGGCGCTCAACCTGATCGTGGGCAAAGAGGAAATAATCGCCATCAACCAAGTAGATGCCGAAACCTATCTGACGAGTGTCATTTCTTCGGAAATGAGCGCTACGGCTTCCAAGGAGTTTCTCAAAGCGCATGCCGTTATTTCGCGAAGCTGGCTGTTAGCGCAAGTAGAAAACCGGACACGGCAAACCGACTGCCCCCGCTATCCCAATCCTTACCGCGACCAGACGCAGCTTATCCGTTGGTACGACGGCGAGGAACATACTTTTTTCGATGTTTGCGCCGACGACCATTGCCAACGTTACCAAGGAATCACCCGTGCTTTCACCCCCCGGGCGGAAGAAGCGGTGAGGGAAACGCGAGGTGAAATTCTGACCGACGACGACCGGATATGCGATACGCGTTTTTCCAAATGTTGCGGAGGCATCACCGAAAAGTTTGAAAATTGCTGGCAACCCGTCGCCCGCGCCTACCTGACGGCCGTCCGCGACGACGCATCACCGACCGCAAGCCGAGTACTGCCGGCAAGCCCGGTGCCCCCGACCGCAAGCGAAGGGCCGGCGTCCCCGACCGCAAGCCGGGAACTGACGGAAAACCCCGCCCCCCCCTCCCTGCCCGACCTGACGCAGGAAGCCGAAGCCGACCGATGGATCCGAACAGCTCCGGAAGCATTTTGCCATACCGCCGATAGCCGGATTCTCAGCCAGGTGTTAACCGATTACGATCGGAAGACGACCGACTTTTACCGTTGGAAGGTAACTTATTCGCAACAGGAACTGGCAGATCTGATTCATCGGAAAAGCGGTATGGATTTCGGGCAAATCATCGATCTGATTCCGTTGGAGAGGGGTAGTTCGGGCCGTATCATCCGGTTGAAAATTGTAGGCACGCGGCGTACGTTTACGATCGGCAAAGAACTGGAAATTCGCCGTACACTATCCGAAACCCATCTTTACAGCTCGGCTTTCGTGGTCGACCGGGAGGATATGCGGTTGGATGTGCCGGGGCGTTTCGTGCTGACGGGAGCCGGCTGGGGGCATGGCGTGGGCCTTTGCCAGATCGGGGCCGCGGTGATGGGCGAGCAAGGTTATTCGTACCGCGAAATGCTGGCCCATTATTTTCCGGCTGCTGTGCTGGAAAAGCGGTATTAGTCGCAGCAAAAGCCTTATCCGGCCGGGGTAGACTTTCGGGAAAGTTTTCCCTCGGAGGGCTTGCGGGAATCTTCCTGTGAGAAAGTCTGCGGGAGCCTTTCCGGAAGAGAGTATGCGGAAGTCTTTCCGAAAAAGTTTACGGAAGTCTTCCCGGAAGGGCCTGCGGCAGTCTTTCCGAAAGGGCTCTGCGGCAGTCTTCCCTGAGGGTACTTATTGTAATTATTTTTTCATACTGAAAATTCCATGCCGATGCAATCCGAATTACACCGGCATGGAATTCGAATTGCATGCTTATATAATTTCCTTTACACCGGCATGCAATTTCCCACCCCTTTTACTGAAAAGATAATATACTGACAATCAATACTATAAAAGAGAGGCTTTTTCATACGGCCGGATACCCTGCTTATTGTAAAATTTTTATTTTCCGGAAGTGATAAAACAGGGGATACTATCCACAGACAGCAGCCACGCACCCCGCTGTTAATTCTCCCTAAGAAATTTATAGGTTTTTTCTTGGAAAGAAAAAAGGAAATCCCTACATTTGCCTTTGAAGATATATGTAAATGTAAGCGCGGCCCCGGTCGCAACAACCTTTTTATTCCCTCTTGTATCCGTTGTGAACTGATTACGGAGGTAAATACGTAGCATATATTCGGAAAAACCAAACAAAAACAGGAATATATCCACAAACAAAACCCGGCTTAACTTTTAATAGATGAAAATAATAGATCGAATTAACCAATTCATTGAATATAAGAACACCAGCATATATTTTTTTGAAAGATCCATAGGCGTTCCACAGGGTTACTTCAGTAATGCCCAAAGTATACCGACCCAACTTATTTGTGTCATTCTCCTGCTATATCCGGAATTAAGTCCCGGATGGCTTCTTCTCGGAGAAGGCCCTATGTTGAAAGCCGATCGGCCCCAGGCCTTTCAGCAATCCGAACAACACGCCAATTATCAGGGCACATTTACAGAGCCGACAAATACCATTACGGATAACGCCGTTTCAACGGGCGGAAGTGCCCGGGAAAGGATAGCCGCAATTAAAGGTCCTAAGTTAGCTCAGGCGAAAATCGAAGCTGTTAAGCTGAGGCATGAAAATGAAAGGCTGAAAGCGGAAAACGAGCATCTGAAAATGACGATCGAGTTACAAAAATCTTCCATCGAAGAAAAAGAGAAAATGATAAAGACCTTACTGGAAAAAAAATAAAACATAGTACTAACACTTAACAATAAAAATATGACACGCTACTTTTTACTCTTATTATTTTTAAGCATTGGGACATTCACCTTTGCTCAAATCGGAACCACCACATCAAAAGATTGTTATCTTCTATATGATTACGATGGGAAAGAGTTTTTGAAAAATAAAAAGTTGAAGGCCGGAACCCCTATTGTCGTCTATCAAGAAATGAAAGGATTAGAATCCTTCTATGAAGTTGAATATAAAAACATAAAAGGATGTTTAAAAGAAAATTGCATTTTTGTAAATGAAGAAATAGGAGCCTTATTTCAAATCAAAGCCAATAAACTCGCAGCCGAAAAAAGAGAAAAGGAAAAAGCCGATTCAATACAAGAAGCAAAATCCCAAAAGATATGGCGTGAAACATTCGGCAAATGGGAAGGACATATCAAAAGGAAAGAAATTGTTATCGGGATGCCGGAACCTTGTATCAGGATGATACTAGGCCAACCGGAAACAGTAAATACAAGCGAATATAGCTTCGGAACACACTCGCAGTATGTATATAAAAATATGTATATCTATACCAAAGACGGGGTAATAGATGCCATACAACGTATTTCCCATTAGTCCGGTTCCTACTCTGACTAGGTTACTAAGCATTTCAATCCGTGAAAATAGCGTTCCTCTTAGAGTAGCATCGTTGGGCAACGGGAAGTTATCGCTTTTTACCAAAAGTAGTACGGGGAAGAAGAGGCTATAAATCAGCCTTCTTGCCTTCTCCGCTCTTTCCGCTTATCTGCCTTAGGAGATACGTAGGGCGGCTTTTTTCCTTTCAAAAACAAACTCCGTTACTTCCGTTTATCGATGAAAGCTATCGCTTCCCTCCCCCCCGCGCGTTTTCGCATGCGTCAATTGGAACTTCATAGCGGTCAAGCAGCTTCCGGATTTCTTTCACCGGGTCGTTTAGCGCATCTTCCGAGCTTCGCCGGCAGTCGATCCGGACGCCTCGCCGTGCTTGAATCGAACCAAGCGCGTAAAAATCCGGGTAGGAAGATACCCCTTAGTGCGTTTGCGGGTAATGCGGATTCGGGTTATAGATTCCGTCCGCCTTCGGGGGGACAGGATTACCCAGGCTATTGTTGCCCTATACTTATCCTTTTTCGTAAAACATTTGTAAAACACAAAGTTCTCTTTAACCGGAGAAACCTACATCCAAGACAGATAAAAAAATGATAATACATTGAAGGACAAAAGAAAGCGCCATTTCGAGAAAGATAGACTTTCCCAAAATGACGCATAACTACTTAATGTTTACCTAAAATCCGGTTAGAAAAACCGGTAGTGCACTCTCACGAGCTTTATTTGAGACACAAAATAACACAAAAGGTTTAATTTCTCCAAAAAGAATCGACGAAGCTTTCCTTTTTATCGACGAAGGTTCCCCCGGCAACGAGCGATTTATGAAGTATTTATCGTATCTTTGTTCCAGAGAATCAAATCGAAGATAGGCCGCACCTCGGCAGAATCAAAGAGGGGCTTTGCTTCTGCGCCCGGTTTGCACTATCTTTGATTCAAAAAATCAAACCCAAGATAGGCTGCACCTCGGCAGAAACAAACAAGTTTGCTTCTGCGCTCGGTTTGCACTATCTTTGTCCCCAAAAGCAAAAGAAGACAAGAAGCGGCCCGGCAGCTAGCCGACAAACCGGCCTCTTACCTGGAGCCTGCCCTCCCCCTGTCCGGACGGCAAGTGAAAACGGCCCCCCGGCAACGCAAGCGCAAACGTAGTTTTGCATCCGGCCGGCCCCTTTTTGCTTATACGAAAAAACAAAAGAACGGTTGGGCAATGAACAGTTATATCATCCTCTTTATCATAGCGGCCTATTTTGCCGTTTTGTTACTTATCGCATGGATAACCGGACGGAAAAATTCGGGCAACGAAGCCTTTTTCCTCGGCAATCGCCAATCACCCTGGTACATTGTTTCCATCGGCATGGTCGGCACCTCGCTTTCAGGCGTCACCTTCGTATCCGTACCCGGCATGGTGCGCCATATCGACATGACCTATATGCAAACCGTCTTAGGCTTCTTCGTGGGCTATATCCTGATCGCCCACGTGCTTCTGCCCCTTTACTACAAGCTGCGGCTGACCTCCATCTACACCTATCTCGACGACCGCATCGGGCGGCGCAGCTATAAAACCGGCGCCTCCTTCTTCCTGCTTTCCAAAATCGTGGGCGCGGCGGCCCGGCTATACCTGGTGGTGCTTATCCTGCAAACCTACGTATTCAGCGCCTGGCAGATTCCTTTTGCCGTCACCGTGATGCTGAGTATTTTCCTGGTCTGGCTATATACCTACCGCAGCGGCATCAAAACCATTATCTGGACCGATACCCTGCAAGCACTCTGCCTGGTAGCCATGCTCGTGGTTATTATCTGGCAGGTGAAAGACCGCCTGAACCTGGATATGCCCGGCATGTGGCACACCCTCAGCCACAGCCCGCACTTCAGGATATTCGAATTCGGCGACTGGCACAGCACGCAGAATTTCTTCAAACAATTCTTCAGCGGCATCTTCATCACCATCGTCATGACGGGACTCGACCAGGACATGATGCAAAAAAACCTCTCCTGCAAAAGCCTGAAAGACGCCCAAAAAAACATGTATACCTACGGCTTTGCCTTCACCCCGGTAAACTTCCTTTTCCTCTCGCTGGGCGTCTTGCTGCTCACGCTGGCCCGGCAACAACATATTGCCCTGCCGGCACAAGGCGACGATATTCTCCCCATGTTCTGCACCTCCGGACTACTGGGAAGCAGCATACTGATTTTTTTCACCATCGGCATCATCGCCGCGGCATTCAGCAGCGCCGACTCGGCCCTGACGGCTCTCACCACCTCGTTTTGCGTAGACATACTGGGAGTGGAAAAAGAGGAAGCCGCCCGCGCCAAGCGTACCCGGTTGAAAGTACATTTGCTCATTTCAGCTCTGTTTGCCGTCATCATACTGCTGTTCAAAGCCGTCAACAACCGGAGCGTAATCGACGCCATCTACCTGATCGCCTCCTATACCTACGGCCCCTTGCTGGGTTTATTCGTATTCGGGCTGTTCACGCGCAGAAAACCGGCCGACAAAATTGTTCCTTATATATGTATCGCCTCGCCGCTGGCCTGCCTGGCGGCCGACTACATAGCCAAACGGCACGCAGGCTATACCTTCGGCTACGAAATGCTGATGGTAAACGGGTTCCTGACCTTTGCCGGATTGTGGATCAGCTCGCTCCGGCGAGGGAAAATAAGCAAAAACGAATTGGATAACTTTTAAAACAAAACATATGGAAATCAAAAGCGCGGAATTTGTAATCAGTAATACCCAGGTAGAGAAATGCCCCGAAGGCAACCGTCCGGAATATGCCTTTATCGGACGTAGCAACGTGGGCAAATCCTCCCTGATCAATATGCTGACGAGCCGGAAAGGGCTGGCCATGACTTCGCAAAAGCCCGGAAAGACGCAACTCATCAACCATTTCCTGATTAATAACGACTGGTATCTGGTCGATCTGCCGGGCTACGGTTTCGCCCAGCGCGGCAAAGAGGGACGCGAAAATATCCGCCGGATTATTGAAGACTACATCCTGGAGCGGGAGCAGCTCACCAACCTCTTCGTTTTGCTCGACTGCCGGCACGAGGCGCAGAAAATCGACCTGGAGTTTATGGAATGGCTGGGCGAAAACGGCATTCCCTTCTCGATTATTTTCACCAAAACCGACAAGATCAGCCGAAGCCGTCTGAAAGAAAATACCGAGAAGTATACGCAGAAGTTGCTGGAAACCTGGGATGAGCTTCCCCCTATCCTTTTCTCTTCTTCGGAAAAAAAGGAAGGGCGGGATGAAATTCTCGATTATATCGACGCAATCAACAAAAGCTTGGCGGAGTAAGCAAACGCTTCGCCGAGGGGGAGGAACAAGGAAATGCCTGCCCTGCGGATAAGGCGCCGCAGGGAAGCACCCTCTTCTTCCCGGCGACAAAAAGCAAAGGCAAGGCAACGCAAGCTTGGGGGGAGTTTTCCCCCTGGCTTTACCCTCCGCTTTCCTCCCCGGCCTTGTTCGAAATCCCCGGCCTTGTCCGGCCTGTTCAGCCTTGCCCGAAATCCCCGATCTCGTCCGACTCGTCCGGCCTTGTCCGAAATCCCCGGCAAGCCTATCCTTGGGTCATGCCGAACGGCGGAAAGCATCCGAACAAGCCCACATGGGGTTAACAGAATGGCGAGGGAAGCGGCGGGAGACTTAGCCGAACAAATCCAACGTCAATTGTTTCTTTTCCGCTTCCAGTTTGCGTAAGTGGCGTTTGCCCTGGGGGGTGAGTATCTCGAGCTTGTCGAAACGGGTGCGGATTACGGTAGTTACCGTATAGCTTACGTGAATGGTTTCGCCCAGTTCCGACAACCGGCGCCCTATTTCCAATACGCAGTCGATGCACATGCCGCTGGCAAAAGATATTTTATCTTCGAACATCTGCTTTTTGAAGTCTTCGTCCTGCATATAAAAATCGATCACTTCGCCGCCTTTGTTGTAAATGCCTTTCCAGCGGAATTTGCTGTCTTTCAAGACGGGAGAGATAATTTCGATGACGGCCTTATTATCGATGCGGGGCGGGAGGTCGTCGCTGCGGAGGATAAAATAATCGAATTGTTCGCGCTTTACTTCCAGCGAACCCGAACGGCTCCGGTTATGTTCGTTCAATTCGCGCAAGGTGATCTTCGTTACTTTCGGATAGCCTTTAATGGCTTCGTAAAAGTTGGATTTCATCTTGCAAAAGCGGGGGAAGGTGTGCAATAATTCCACCAGTTCGGGGGGAATGGAGGCTCCGGTCTTTTTCAGTTTCAATTCCCGTTTGAGCAGGGCCAACTGCCGCTGCATCTTTTCGTCGTCGGCCGGCGTACGGTCTTTCGCAGGCTTGCCTCCTACCGAGAGGGAAGGGCGCACCATGATCTGCATGCAAAGATTCAGCACGATCGAGATCGACCGGCTGTCTTGGCCGGCTACGCCCCATATTTCGCGGAAACCCTCGCCCAGGAAAGGTTCGTTGTAGACCGTCAGCTTTACATCGAGCATATCGGCCAGCGAACGGATGAAGGCCAATACTTCTTTTTCGCATTTATGCTTTACTACAGCATCCATATAAGTGGATTTGTCGTTAAAATAATAACGCAACTCCAATTTGTTCGCAAACTTTATCATCGAGTTATTCATCATTTTATTTCGTTTGAAGAATCGACGCCTCCGCAGAGAGAGAGAGAGAGAGAGGAGTTACTTCCGCCCGCCGGGGACAGACGCCGCTTGTTCACGATCGCCCGGGGCAAGCTTTCCCTTATCCGGCAGGCCCTTGGCCGGTCGGATTATTCCCTGACCCGGCACACGACCCCTTATCCGGGCAGACTATCCCCTACCCGGCCCACTGCGCCTTACCCGGCAGGCTGTTCCTTAGGCTTCCTGTCGAAAAAAGGATTTTTCGAAGAAGCGCTTACCGGAATAGCCATCACGCATTTGCTCTCGCCCAGCAATCCCAGACGCTGGGCAGCCAGGCCCGCGCTGAACATCACCCGCGTATCCACCCTTAGGTCGGCAGCCGTGGCGCAAGCCGAACCGACGGCAATTCCCACGTCGACCGAATTAATGGCGCAGGGCACCTCGGCAGGTTTCTCCGCGCAGGTGGCGAATCCGCAATGCGCGCAGTTAAGCCCCTGCACCTGTTGGCGCGTGCCGATTATCACCACAGCCTCGGCCTGTTCCATATTGCCGGCGTCACGCAACAGAAACTTCATCCCCGTTTCTTCGGCCAACCGGATCATTTCCCCCGAAAGCCTTGCGATGTCTTCCCCCGTCAGCAGGGCGATTTCGATAATATCGATTCCTTTTCCTTTCGGAGCCGTACGGGCGGCCGTCATCATGCGCCGGGCAGCTTCCACCGCCAGATGGTGCCGTATTTCGCGTTCGTTTTGTATCATCTTTCTTTCTATGGTATAAAGGCAAATTTAGCTTTTTCAGGGGCAAACTTACATAAAGTTTTCCATACCCCGAAACGCCCGGCCGCTATTCTGCAAGCTGAAGATGCGTCATTTCATCCGTCAGGCCGTAAGGGAAGTCGGGGTAATCGTACAAACTGAATCGAGGCTCCGTTTCCCCTTCGCCATACTGCCAGATGGTACGGTATTCGTCGATCGGCTCGCCCATGGCCTTGAGCTGGCGCAGGTAGGCGGCTATCGATTTGTTTTCCACAATATAGACCTCTCCCATCCGGTCGATGATGGGGCTGTGCCGGCGACTGCCGTCGTGGTCGAAGCGCAAGATACGCCGGCCGTCGGCCGTAAGCCCGGCCATGCGGAAGGTCATGCTCTTGCCGATGGCGGGCAGGTTCAACACATTGCGGTCGGTAGCGGCAAAGGGCAGGCGCAGGGCTTTAAGGAAGCGCATGAGCGGCTTGCCGATAGGGCCTTCGCGGCGGATAAGCTGCAACAACTCGGCCCGTTTTTCGGCAGGGATATGGCCGAACACCTTTTCTTCGCGCGTTTCCTGAAGCGACCGGCTGTTGGGCGCAAACACGGCGTAATTCTCGCGAAATCCTTTTACCGAGAACGTATAATAGCATACCACCCCGATCGAGTTAAGCACCTGGCGGAGTTTGGCCGTATGCCCCAGCCGCGAGGCTGCCACGGTATAAACCAATTGGTTGGTCACCGTCCATCCGGCTGCCTGCAACGCTTCGACGGCCCGCTTGGCCTGGGGGGTTACCTCCAGCGGCGACTGGAAATGGGTTTGAATGTAAAATTGGCTGATGCCCGCCGAGAGGGCTTTCCGGCGGAACTCGCCCAGGATGCCGACCAATTCGTCGGTAATGCGCAGCGGCAGGTAGGCCGGCAGGCGCGACCCCAGCCGCACGCGCTGCAACTCGGCATATTTCCGGCCTTCGGGCCGACAGCGGTTGGCTTCCCGTTTGCGAAGCGCCATTTTATATACGGCGTCGAGTATTTTGCGCAGGGTGGCATTCTGGCTCATCAAGGCGTCTCCGCCGGTGATAAGAATATCGCGAAGTTGAGCGTCTTCTTCGAAATAACGCATCAGCCGGCGAAGTTTCTTATCCCAGGTCTCCTTAGGTTTCAAGGCTTCGAAGTCGAAGTTGAGCCGTTCGCTCTGGAAATCGTACATCCGTTGGCACGAAGCGCACAAACCGCCGCAGGCCCGGCCCATCGAGTCGGGAATCAGGATAGCCACCTCCGGATAGCGGCGGTGAATGTTATGCCCCTCGGGCAACAGCCAACCGGCGGCGTTGGGCTTGCCGGGCTCTACAATATCTTCTCTCTCCCAGGCTTTGATCTGGCCGTAGGTATCGATAAGCTCGGCCGAATAAAGGATATACGAACGCACGGCAGCATCGTCGTACCCCCCCGGGGCGATATTCAGCAGCGACAAATAATAGGGCGTGACGAAAAAGGGCATGCCTTTTTTCTTGCCTTTGAGCAGCAACTTCATCGTTTCGCCCGAGAGGGTATTGCCCAGGAAGGCGTTCAGCTCGGTAGGGCTTTTGACAGCCATCGACAAATGGAAGCGGGCTTCGCTCCACCAGGCCTCTATCCGGCCGTATTTTTCTTCGTAACTCATGCCGGCGGCAAACTGGTAGCGGGAGGAAGAAGCATGATGACGCTCTATTTTATGGATCAGGCAGTCGATAATCCGTTTTTTGTTCTGCTCCCGCACGGCTTGCACTTCTTCGTCCAGCCCCGAAGGCCAGCGGTGCATATGCCGCCGGAGCCTGGCGGCGTCGGGCGCGATGGGGAGGGGATTTTCCAACGCGGCGAATTGGTGATAAAGATCGGCCAGGAAGTCGGGCGAAAGGGCCTCGGGGCATTCTCCGCGCAGAAATTGCCAGAAATAGGTAAGGGTGAGGATGGGCAGCCGCTCACCGGTAGAAAGCTCGTCGACGAGGGTATCGTCGTGGTCGATCAAAAAAAGAATCCGCCCGGCTGCCGCGCTGCGCATTTCACGGTCTTCGCCGCCAGGCTCCCGCTGCAAGCTTATAAATTGCCGCAGGGCGTCTTTGAAGCTGCCGGCCGTGGGGCTTTGGGCAGCCAGGGTTTGCAAGGCGGGAAAATCTCGTTCGAAAATTCGTTTCCATTGGGACACATCAGTAGCCGGAAGTTCTCTTTTTATCATACGCAGTTGGGTTTGACAGATTAAAAATAATATAGGTATAGACCTGAAAAATGACGTTTGTCTACAAATATAGCATTTTTAATAGAAAAAAGCCCTACATTTCGTTAAAAAAGTTCTTAACGCAGGCCCAGTGCCCAACCAAAAGCTTATTTTTTCTTCAATTTCACTTCATACAGGTCGTGCCGGCGGTCTTTCAGGTTGCGCACGCTGCCATAGGTATGCAATTCGTTCAGCAAATCCAAATCCACATCCGATACCAGGATCATTTCCGTGTTCGGGGTAGCTTCCGCGCGTTTTCCGTCGGTGGGGAAAGCGAAATCGCAAGGGGTAAACACGCCCGACTGGGCGTACTGGATGTCCATATTATGTACCCGCGGCAGATTGCCCACGCTACCCGCTATGGCTACGAAACACTCGTTTTCAATAGCCCGGGCCTGGGCGCAGACCCGCACCCGGGAGTACCCGTTTTGCGTGTCGGTCAGGAAGGGGACGAACAGAATCTGCATTCCCTGGTCGGCCATGATGCGGGATAATTCGGGAAATTCGACATCGTAACAAATCAGGATGCCTATGCGGGCGCAATCGGTATTGAAGGTGCGCACGGCCGATCCGCCCGTAAGCCCCCAGCTCTTGCTTTCGTCGGGCGTAATATGTATTTTCTCGTAGGTTTCGTAGCTGCCGTCGCGGCGGCACAGGAAGCCTACGTTGTACAGCCCGTCTTCTTTCACCAGCGGCATGCTGCCGGTAATGATGTTGATGTTGTAGCTGATGGCCAGGTTGACGAATCGCTCGCGTATTTCGTTGGTATACCGGGCCAGTTCGCGAATGGCCTCCGACTCGCCCAGGTGGTTGAACTTCGCCATCAAGGGGGCGTTGAAGTATTCGGGAAACAAAACGAAATCGCTTTTGTAGTCGGACACCGCGTCGACGAAAAACTCCACCTGCTCGAATACGTCGTTCAGGCTTTTATAGGGACGCATCTGCCATTGCACCAGTCCTACCCGCACCGTCGTTTTGGAGGCAACGATTTCGGGCTTGGGGGTGTAATAGATATTATCCCATTGCAAGAGGGTGGCATAATGTTTGGATTCCTCGTCGTTGGGAAGGTAATTGGTCATTACCTTGCGCACGTGAAAATCGTTGGAGAGCTGGAAGGTGAGCACCGGATCGTAAATTTCCTTCTTCCTTACCTTCTCTATGTATTCCTTGGGGCGCAGCTCGTCGGCATGTTTATGGTAGTTGGGAATGCGTCCGCCGAACATGACGGCCTTCAGATTCAGGCTTTCGCAAAGTTCCTTGCGGTAATCGTACATCCGGCGCGCCAGGCGCAGACCGCGGTAATCGGGATGGATGAATACTTCGATTCCATAGAGGATGTTGCCCTTGGGATTATGCGTATCGAAGGTCTCCCGCCCGGTGACGGAGGCATAGGTATGGTCGTTCTTGACAATATCGTAGCCTACGATGATCGACAAGGCACATCCCACTATCTTATCGTCGACCACCGTCACGACCTGGCCTTCGGGAAAAATGGCAATCAGCTTTTCTATTTGCTGGCGCGTCCAGAACACGTCGGAGCCGCCGGCGTAGACGCGCCGGAAGGATTGCGATAGTTGCTTGTAGTCCGTCAGTTGCAAAGGACGGACTTCAACCTTGTTGATTTTGTGCACGTATTCCATAACGGCCGGTCTACCAAACGATGGAAGGACAGTAGGTGCTGATGGTCGATTTGAGGATTTTCAAATTGATCGGTTTGGTGATAAAGTCGGAAGCGCCGGCCGAGCGGGCCGCTTCCATATCCGAATCGAACACGTAGGCCGACTGCATGATGACGGGAATATCGTCCGATAATTTCCGGATTTCCTTCAGCGCTTCGATGCCTGTCATTTCCGGCATTTTAATATCCAGCATAATCAAGTCGACTTTTTTCTCTTTAAATAATTGCAAAGCCTCTTTACCCGTTTTGGCCCGTACCAGATTTACATGTTTTTGCAAAATTGTTTTCAACAACAGATAATTGCTGTCTTCGTCTTCCGCTATCAAAAAAGTAAGCATGCCCGGACGCTCGTTGTCCATTTCTGTTTTCATACCTGTTTAATTAATACTTGTCCCCCGAGAAGGACGCTTGTTTTTGCAAAAATACAAATATTTTACGACTAGCCTTCTAAAAAGCGAACTTTTATAGCCGGGGCAGCGGGAAAGAAAAGAAGCGGGGGAGGACGGAAAAAATTGTTTTTCTCCTCCGCGCCGTATGCGGTGAAATCCTTACCTTTGCCGCCGGCCGGGATGTTTGCTTATTCCCTCCCGCCCTCTGCTGTATGAAACTGCGTGCAATTCAAAACTTCTACCGGCCATCCGCCCTCCGGCGCGCCGGTTTGTGTCATTTCCTTTGTTTGTTTTTTCTTCTTGCTCCGGTTGGGGCCGTCAAGCCCGCTTCCTGCAAAGTCGCGCTTGTGCAGGCTCGGCTGGCCTGGGGCGACGTGGATGCCAACCTGGAAGCCTTCGGCAAGCGGGTGCAGGCTTGCCGGGGGTGCGATATGATTGTGTTGCCGGAACTATTTGCCTCGGGGTGCGATATGAAAAAAAAGCCGGCCGGCCACGCCGGCGATCCGAAAGCAGCGATAGCCGCCCGGTATGAAGAGATCGTAGAGAAAATGAAAAGCTGGGCCGCCTCCAGCGAGGCCCTGGTGATCGGCTCGACCGTGTACCGGCACGAAGGAAACTATTACAACCGGTTGCTGGCCGTATTCCCCGACGGCCGTTGCCTTCATTACGACAAGCACAACTGCTTCAAGAAAGGGAGTTTCGCTCCCGGCCAAGGGCAATTGGTGCTGCATTGGAAAGGGCATCGCATAGCTACCTATATCTGTTACGACTTGCGTTTTCCGGCTTGGAGCCGCAACGACGGCAGGTACGATACGGCCCTTTATATAGCTGCCTGGCCGGCTTCCCGGCAAGACGACTGGAAGAGGCTGCTCAGGGAACGGGCTTTGGAGAACAAGGCGTATGTGGTGGGCGTGAATTGCGTGGGCACCGATACGGCGGGGCTGGCTTATGCCGGCGATTCGGCGGTGCTTTCTCCTGAGGGCGAGGTGTTGGGCAGATGCGAGGCTTTTCAGGAAGAGATTTTGAGGGTGGATTTTTAGCCCGGCATGCCCGATGGGGTTGTGGCTTGCCTGCGGGGGCGAAGGGGGGAATGTTTTTCTTTTTCGTTTATTATTATTCTTTTAAAGGGGGATATGAACGCAGGGTGCCTATTTATTGTTACATTTGTATGTCAAAAACGAAGATAGGCGGCACTTCGGCATAAACAAACAAGTTTGCCTGTGCGCTCGGTTTGCACTATCTTTGTAGGAATAAAAACGAATGAACTTGCCTGCGGGCATCGGAAGACGGATTTGTTTTTGCTGCCGGCCGGCTCGTTGGCGGTTTTCAAGCCAAGCCCGGGGCGGCGGCGCATGGGCAGGCAGGCGGCTTGCTTCGCGACGCTCCGGTTCCCCCGGGGGAAAGGAGGCGTTCGCCGGCAAAGATTATTAATCAATACATAAAAAGGTTTATATGAGAAAGTTAAAAGATTTACTTAGCCTTTCGCTGATTTTGTTGCTGGTAAGTTGTTCGATGGCGGCCAAATCGGATAGCGCGGCTTCGGCCGACCCCAAGGAAACCAACGAGGCGGCCGCGGGGGAAGTGGTGGCTTTGGATAAAGCGGAATTTCTGGCCAAGGTGTTCAATTACGAGAAAAATAGCGACAAATGGGTATACGAAGGCAACAAGCCTTGTATTATCGATTTCTATGCCGATTGGTGCGGTCCTTGCAAAAAGGTGGCTCCTATCTTGAAAGAATTGGCCGGCACGTATAAAAACGAGATTATCATCTATAAGGTAGATGTCGACCGGGAAAAGGAACTGGCCTCAGCCTTCGGCATCCAGAGTATTCCCTCGATTCTTTTCGTGCCGATGAACGGTCAGCCGCAGATGGCGCAGGGGGCGCTTCCCAGAGAAGAAATCGTCAAGCAGATCGACCAATTTCTATTGAAAAAATAAGGCCGCCCGGCGGTCGGCCGCGCATCGGCCGCTCCCGGCTTGCGTATAGGATCTCCGTGCAAAAAGCTCCTTTCGATAGGGGTTTTGCATGGGGATTTTTTATTGCTTATCTAGGTATTTCGGCAGTTATGCGGTATTTCGGTCCTCATACGGAGGCCAATCGTTTGTTAGACAAATTTACAGTCGCCACCAACTTGTTTCTTTCCGGCTTTTTCCACGAAGCCGCAGCGTTGCAAAATGCGCTGCGAGGCAAACTCGTCCAGGCCGGTTTCAGAGGCCTTTCCGGCTGGAAAAAGTATTTTATGGCCGCCGGTTCCTTACGCTTTTCAGGCCGGGGACGTGGCGGCGGGAGAGGTAGTGGCGGGCTCTGCCGGAAGGCGGGAAAAGGCGCTTACAAAAGGAAAAAAAATACAATAAGTCGCCGCCCGGAAACCTCTGCCGGGAGGCTTTTTACATCTACCTGATTATCAACCTAATAGACCTTGCCGAAAATTCCATGCCGAAGGAAGAAAAATTCCATCGGCATGGAATTGGAATTTCATCGGCATCCATTTTTTATTTCTTGCTTATGAAATCCGAATCGCATGCCGATCCTTTGTGCAGGCAAGAAAAAAAATGACAATAACCCTCCCCCGGCGTTTATCCTTTTTTCGGGCTCCGCCTCCGGCTTTTCGGCCTTATTCGCAGGCATCGGACGGCAAGCGGCGGCATCAGGCGACGGGGTGACGAGTGACGACCACCCATCAAGCGACGGGCGGCAAGCAAGGGGCGACAGGCGGGTGGCAACGGGCGGCAAGCGACGGGGGACGGCTATCAAGCGGCAGGCGGCAGGCGACAAGCGACAGGCAACAAGCGACAAGCTACGGAATCTTCCCTTCGCCCGGCTACGTTTTTCTCTGCCGGCGCAGCCGGATGCCAATTGTCATTGCCTATTGCCTATTCCCTTGCTAACGGGAAAGAACCGCATTCAACTGTTCGTACATCGCCTTTACATCCAGCGGCTTGGAAATATGGCCGTTCATCCCGGCTTTCCGGCTTTTCTCTATATCGTCGGCAAAGGCATCGGCCGTCATGGCAAAGATAACGACCCTTTGCGCGTCGGGGCGCGAAAGCTTCCGGATGCGCTGCGTTGCTTCGTAACCGCCCAGGCGAGGCATTTGTATATCCATCAATATCAAATCGTAATATCCTTCGGCCGATTGCTCGAATTTCTCAACGGCTTCCAGGCCGTCTTCGGCCTCTTCTATCGACGCCCCCGTAGCGGAAATCAACTCGACGGCTATTTCCCGGTTCAGCAGATTGTCTTCCGCCAGCAGGATCCGTTTGCCCTTGAAATCGTAGGTCGACGGATCGCTTGCTTTTCCATCGCCTGCCGGTTGCCCGAGCGAGGAAAAGGTGATAGCTTCCGCCCCGATGGCTGCATCGCTGCCCGCCTCGACGCCCGCCTCGCCGTCTGCGCCGCTACCCGCCCCGACACCTGCGCCGCCGCCAGCCCTGCCGAAAGGCAACTCCACGGTAAAGGTACTGCCCGCCCCTACCACGCTGGCTACTTCCACGCGTCCTCCCATCAGCCCGGCAAAATGCTTGACGATGGAAAGCCCCAGCCCGGTGCCTCCGTAGGTATGCGAGACGTCGGCATTCTCCTGTTCGAAAGATTCGAATATCTTTTCGTAATTTTCCTCGGCAATGCCGCATCCCGTATCGATTACTTCCATACGAACCAAAACGTCGTCCGCCCGCGAAGTTGGCGAAACCCGGAGCTCGACCCTTCCCCCTTCGGGAGTAAACTTGAGCGCATTCGACATCAGGTTGGATAAAATCTGATGCAAGCGCAGGGAGTCACCCACCAGCACGACGTCGACCGGACCGCTTATAACCGTCTCATACTTAATCCGCTTGCTTTCGGCCTGTCCGGAAAATATGTTTTCAAATTCCTGCAAAAACATCCGGAAGTCGAAAGGAGCCGGTTTAAGCTCGACCTTGCCGCTCTCGATCTTCGACATATCGAGCACATCATTGATCAGGGCGAGCAAATGTTCGGAAGACATCGTTACCTTCTTCAAACAATCCGCCACCTTAGCGGCATCGTTCACATGCTGCATGGCGATCACGCTCATCCCGATAATGCCGTTCATGGGCGTACGTATATCGTGGCTCATGCGGGAAAGGAATTCGCTCTTGGCCCGGTTGGCAGCTTCGGCCTTCTCCCAATCGCTGCGGATGACGGCCGCTTTTACCCGCGCCCAGGCGATAAGGAGAATCGCTATGACCACAATAAGCACTATGAAGCATAACACGAGGATAAATTGCCAAGGGTTGGCATAGACGTATTCGGTAAAAGAAAACCTGTTCATGCCGATAGACACCAGGTTGCGGCTCAGGATGGCATCTCTTTCGGCGGTGGAAAGGTTGTGAATGGATTTGTTTATCACGCCCAGCAGATCGGGATCGACCGGCCAGCGCAGGGCAAAACCGATCTTGCTCCGGTCGTTCACTAAAGTTACCGGCACCAGGTTGGAGAAATAATGACGTTGGATGGTTTGCTCTAGCTGGGAAGCGAGGCCGTAAATAAAATCGGCCTCCTTGCGGTTGACGGCCGACAAGGCGGCTACGGGGGTGGGATACGTATGCACCGAGGCAGCCGCTATTTTCTCGGGCAAGTGCTGGCCGGCTACCACGGCGGCCACCAGTCCGGTATCGGGATAGCTGGCCGCTTTGTGCCTGACCAGGATGTTGTTCATGCTTACATATCCGGCGGTTAAAGCCAGTTGCCGGGCAAAAGCGTCTTCTTCGCTGCCCAGGAAAAAGCCCAGCATATCGGCCCGGCCCTGCTGTACCAGACGGATGGCCTGCTGGTAATTTTCGGCTTTTATATAGGTAAACCGCAGGCCGGTAAATTCTTCCGCCTTTTCCAATACGTCGGTTACGATCGAGCCGTAGCCTTCCTGGGCTGCCCGGGCGTTGTATAAGGGCGACCAGCCGGGAGAAACGGCCACGGTAACGGTCTTTTTTGTCTCGATATAGCGCAGGTCGCTGTCGCTGAGCTGCACCCCTACCAATTGGTCGGGGAAATTGGCGGCATAACGCTCGGCGGCGAAATTCGGGTTGGCGTCTGCAATGCGTTCCAGGGCCTTGTTCAACTTCTCCAGCACCTGCCGGTTGCCCGCGTTGGTGACGATATAGTAGGGTTGGGTTTCGTAGGAAAGCACGACGTGGAAAATTTCCGGACGGTCGGCCAGGTTGCCCAGCAGCAAATCGATCTCGCCGCTTTCCAGAAACTTGTAGAAATCCTTGTTTTTTCCTTCGGCGTAGGTAAGGTAGCGCAAGGGACAGTTCAGCCCTTTCATTTTCAGAAATTCTTTCAAATAGCGGATGTTTTCGGTTGCGCCTTCATACACCCCGATGGTTTTGCCGTTCAGGCTCGTCAGGTCGGAATTGCGGATGCTGCGATCGGAACGCCGGGAAAAGAGCTGGGCGCGGCTGTAGCCGATGGGATACTCGGGATAAGCGAATTGCCCGGTAAGAGCAGGCAGATAGAAACAGCCGCCGGTAAGTTCGTACTTGCCCGAGCGGAACCCCTCGGCCATTTCCGTATAGTCGGTCATTACGTATTCGTACTCCCAGCCGGTATATTTGGCAATCTCGTTCAGGTAGTCGATCACCACCCCGCGGTAGCCGCCCTCGGGGGTAGCCACGCTCAGCCCTTCCATCCTCAGAAGCGCCACCCTAAGCACGCGCCCGGGGCTATCCTCGGCTTGCAGGGCAGAGGGCAACGCCAGTATCAGAAAAGCGGCGAGATATAACGATGTAAGGTATCCCGGAGATTTTAAAAAGGCTGTAGTCATCCCTCTTCCCTCTTTCTTTTAGTTCCCGAATTTATTTTCAGTATACCTTTCCGGCAGCCGGTATAAAACCTGGGCGGCAGATTTTCTGCCCGGTTTTGCGAGGTGCAGACCTTATCCGATGGTAATTAATCGTCCATAGGCATAAACAAAAGGTATAAACAAAGTTGTTTTTCGGCCCCTGCGCAAGGGGCCGGCAGTCAGCGCAAGGAGCCGCCGGTCAGCGCAAGCGGTCGAGCGAGCGCACCAAAGCCTCGTCGGCTCCGATATTGCGGATAGCCAGGTAATCCAGAATCAGGTTGATCAAAAGGAAACAGGAGGCTATTTTCACGTGTATTCCTGCCGCCAGCTCGCCTTTCACCGTCCAGAGGAAAAAGCCGAAAAGCCCGTAGAAACCCAGCATCAAAAGCGCGTTGAAGACGCATAGGCGTATTTGAAGAATCCGTTTCCTGAACAGGAAAACGGTAAGCAGGGCAACCAGGGCGATAACGGCGGCCAGCGCAAACAACCCCCAGGTGGGGTAGATCAGCTCCGGTTGCGCGCCCATCGTGCTCACGCCGGTGGCATCGAAGGCATACAGTACTCCTCCGGCATCCAATACGGCCAGGGGAAGAAAAAGCATGGCCACCGTCAGGGCCACGATAATCAGCAAGTAAATGGTTTGTATTCTCTGTAACATGTCAAGCGGGCAATAGATGGCAGACTCAGTTCGACAAAAAGGGAGGGATGGTTTCCGGGGCATGTTCTCCATCCGGAAACCGGCCTCTCGCCTTGCTGCCGGGCTGTTTCTTTATTCTGTCTGGGTGAATTAGAAGTTGTTTTTTTCCTTAGCCGGGTTTTTGTAATATACCTTTCCTTCCTGGTATTCCTCGGCCGCGATCAGCGTCGACTTGGGAAGCTTTTCGTAATAACGGGAGATTTCGATTTGTTCGCGGTTTTCAAAAACCTCCTCCAGATTATCGTTGTAAGAAGCAAATTCCTGTAGTTTCTTTTCCAGGTCTTGCTTCATTTCCACACTGATCTGGTTAGCTCGCTTGGCAATGACCATGACGGTTTCGTACACGTTGCCGGTATCGGACGACAGTTTCATCATGTCGCGGGTTACCGTATTCGAAGGAGCATTTGATTTTCTGTAATCCATACTACGTTTTATTGATTGATTTAATAAGCATTATTGATTCGCTGGTTGGCGTAGTCGTAAAACTTCTTCACTTGCTTTACGTATTTGCCTTCCGGAAATTCGTTCATGTAGTTATAGTACTCGTCAACCACGTCGCGGTAACGGCCTTGCAGCTTTTCTTCCACGCTGACCAGCGAAAGCTCGTATTTCGAATGGATGATAAGGTACATGAATTCTTCGCGGTATTTGGAATAAGGGTAATTTTTCAGCGCGTTCTGGGCCGTGATTACCGACGAAAGGTAGTTGTTGCCCAGGTAAGAGCCCAGGTGGTAGTACAACCGGGTAGCGAGCAATTCCTTGTAAGCCAGTTTTTCCTGTAGCTCGAACAGGATGTTTTGGGCTTCGGCGGCGCGCTCGCTTTGCGGATAATATTCCAGGTAAAGCTGCAATTGCTCGAGGGCTTTGTAGGTCTGGGCCTGGTCGAGCCGCGGATCGGGCGAGTCCAGATACAGCCCGTAACCGGAATAGTAACGGGCCAGTTCGGTATACTCGCCTTTGGGATAGGTGGTATAATAGGTTTCGAAGTATTGCGAAGCCGTTTGGTAGTCTTTCTGGCCGTAATAGCTCTGGGCCAGCAGATACAACGATTCTTCGGCATAGGCGGTGCCCTTGAAGATCGTAACCAGTTCGTCCAAAATCGTAGCAGCCTTGGCATATTGCTTGGCATTGAAATATTTCTTGGCGTAGGAATATTTCAATTCGTAATCCGTACTTTTCAATACTTTATTATACTCGCCGCACGAGGCTAGCAAAACAGCCATCATCATCCATAAAAATACAACCTTTTTCATCTCTGCATACTTTTAGCGCGCAAAGTTAGTGCTTCCGGGCAAATAAACGAAACGCGAAACGTTAATATTTATAACTTATATAAATCGCTGGCCGCAATCAGCTCCAGTTTGTTCTCTTTGAGCACTTGGGCGCATTTCTCGATATTGTCGGGGCGAATGATGACGTTGGCCGCGTCGCCTTGCGAAAACGCGTACATATATTCTACGAAAACGCCGGCCGAGGTGATGATGTCCATCGCTTTGGCCAGGGCTCCGGGCTGGTTGGGGCAGTGCAGGCAAACCACGTCGGCCACGCTTACGGCGTAGAGTTTTTCCCGCAGCACGCGGATGGCTTTGTCGGTATCCGACACGATCAGGCGCAGAATGCCGAAGTCGGAATTCTCGGCCACGGTGAAAGCCGACATGTTCACGCCTGCTTCGCCCAGTATCTTGGCAACTTCCGTAAAACGTCCTTTCTTGTTTTCCAGAAAGATAGATAATTGTTTGATCAACATACTCTTTTATTTTAGAAGTTAAACTAATTTGCGGTGATCCACCACGTGTTTGGCCTTGCCCATGCTGCGCTCGATGCTGCGCGGCTCGACGATCTTGATGTCGGGCTGAAGCCCGATGACGCTTTGCATCCGGCCGGCTATTTTTTTCTTCAGCGCCAGTACCTTGTTCATTTCGTCGGAATAGTATTCGGGGCGGAGTTCCACCTGCACCTGGAAGGTGTCGGTATTGTTCACGCGGTCGACCACGATCAGGTAATGTGCTTCGAACTCGGGCATTTCCAAAATTACGGATTCTACCTGAGACGGGAAAACATTTACGCCGCGAATAATCAGCATATCGTCGCTGCGGCCCAAAATGCGGCCCATCCGGACGGCTGTGCGGCCGCAGGCGCATTTCTCGTAGGTGAGCGAAGTAAGGTCGCGCGTGCGGTAGCGTATCATCGGCATGCCTTCTTTGGTAAGGGTGGTGAAGACCAGTTCGCCTATCCGGCCTTCTTCCAGGGGCTCGAGCGTGTCGGGATCGACAATCTCGGGAAAGAAGTGGTCTTCCCACAGGTGGGTGCCGTTCTGGCATTCGCATTCGCCGCCTACGCCGGGGCCGCAGATTTCGGTGAGCCCGTAAATGTCGTAGGCTTTGATACGTAGTTTTTCTTCCAGCTCGCGGCGCATATTTTCCGTCCAGGGCTCGGCGCCGAAGGCTCCTACCCGAAGCTGGAATTCTTCAATGGGAATGCCCGAGGAATGGATGGTTTCGGCCAGGTACAGCGCGTAGGAAGGCGTGCAGGCTAATCCTTTGGCGCCGAAATCGTGCATCAACTGAATTTGTTTCTGGGTGTTGCCGCTGCTCATCGGGATAACCGTTCCGCCTATGTTCTCTACCCCCGAGTGGGCTCCCAGGCCGCCGGTAAACAGGCCGTAGCCGTAGGAAACCTGCACGGAATCGTTTTTCGTCAGCCCGTAGGCCGTCAAGCAGCGGGCCACTACTTCCGACCAGATCGAAAGGTCGCGCCGGGTGTAGCCCACCACGATGGGCTTGCCTGTAGTGCCCGACGAGGCGTGCAGCCTGACGATTTCCGACATCGGGACGGCCATCAGGCCGAAGGGGTAGTTGTCGCGCAAGTCTTGTTTGACGGTAAAGGGGAGTTTTGCAATATCGCTGATAGATTGTATATCGTCGGGGGTAATCCCCATTTCCTGCATTTTTTTCCGGTAAAAGGGGGAGTTGTGATAGACGTGTTCCACTACCCTTTTGAGTCGTATGCTTTGTAGTTTCCGCATTTCGTCGCGGCCCATACATTCTATTGTCTCGTTCCAAATCATGGTATTAAAGTTTAAATCAGCCGCAAAGTAACAACTTTTTTTTAATTACGCGTTTATTTCTGCTTATCTTTGCTCGGTTTATCGCAAGCAAGACCCAGATAGGGGGGCGCCCGGGGCGGAATCGAATAGGGGCTTTGCTTCTGCGCCCGGCCTCATGCTATCTTTGCTTCAAATGAATCGAAACGAAGATAGGCGGCACCTCGGCAGAATCAAAAACAAGTTTTGCTTCTGCACTCGGTCCCACACTATCTTTGCTCGGCACAACCCTGGCGGGAAATCGGAAAAAGAAAAAAAAGAACGGACATGCAGCGGAATATTCTGGCGCTTTACCTGATTAAATTATCCAAATGGTTTACCTTGGTGATGCCTATCATCGTGCTTTTTTACGAGAAGCACGGATTGGGATTGCAAGACGTATTCATCCTGAAAAGCGTTTATTCCATCGCAGCCGTCGCGCTGGAAATTCCCTCCGGCTACCTGGCCGACGTATGGGGGCGGAAACGTTGCCTCCTGGCGGGTTGCGTGCTTTTCTTCGGCGGCTATCTTTGCTATTCGTTTACCTCTACCTTCGCGGCATTTCTGGTAGCCGAAATTCTACTGGGCATCGGCCAGACGCTGGTGAACGGGGCCGACTCGGCCTTGCTGTACGATACTACCGTTCATTACCGCAAGCAAGGGCTTTACCTGCGGTACGAAGGGCGGATTACGATGATCGGGAATTTCGCGGAAGCCCTGGCCGGCATTATCGGAGGCTTGCTGGCGGCTTACTCGCTGCGGCTGCCCTTTTACGCGCAGGCCGTGGTAGCTTTCAGCGGGATTCCGGCGGCGTGCATGTTGAAAGAATACAGCGTGAAAAGCAACCTGCAAAGTCCGCTCTCCGAAATCGGGCGCATCGTCCGCTATTCGCTCATCGACAACCGGGCCCTTTGTTACAATATCTTCTTTTCGGGGATTATCGGAGCGGCTACCCTCACCATGGCCTGGTTTGTGCAACCGGTATTGATGTATCTGCGCACGCCGACCTCTTATTACGGGATTATCTGGACCGTCCTGAACCTGACCGTGGGCATAGCCGCGCTCTATTCCGACCGGGTCGACCGCTATTTGGGCATGCACAAAATGAACCTGCTCATTCTGGCGGTAATCGTCGGGGGATATGCGGCCCTGGCTTTCAACCTGACTTATGCGGGGCTGGCCGTCCTCGTGGTATTTTACGTCGTTCGCGGTTTCGCCACGCCTGTTTTGAAAGGATATATCAACCAAATGACGTTTTCCGACATGCGAGCTACCGTACTTTCCATCCGCAATTTCATTATCCGGCTTATCTTCGCCGCCGTCGCTCCTTTTATCGGCTGGCTGAACGACATGTATTCGCTCCGCACGGCTTTGCTGGTGTCGGCCGGCATCGTTTTCCTGCCCGGCCTCTTCTTTCTCCTGCTGCAATGGAGGCAGACGAAAAAGTAAGAAACAAGTCGGCTTATCCCTCTTTTCTTACCATCCGGCTTACCGATTAGCCGGCTAACAAAAATAATTTACCGGAGAATATCAGAAAAATCAACCATTCCTTCAAAATAAGCAACCGCCTATTAAATTTACCTGCTTATATTTAGCCATCCTTATTTGCGACTTAATTAATTCACGATGCAGAAGCGTGGGAAATCCGGGCAAGAGAGCCGGCCAAACAAACAAACATTCCGTTTCCGACCGGCTTGCCGGGGGGGAGAGCAGTCCGATAAGGGTTATTAGATGTGTAGTTTCATAAGCAGAAGAAAATCAAAAGAACGGCTGAATAAAACCTGTTTCAAACTGCGGCGGAGGGGTACGAACGGCCGGATGAAAAGAACGGTTATATTCACAACCCGGGCGGCTTGGAAAAAAGAAACGGCTTGGAAAAAAGCCAAGGCGGTAGAAAGCCGGGCCGGGAAAAAGCCGATCCGGGAAAAAGCCGATCCGGGAAAAGAACATGATTTTTGAAAAAAAGAAAACAAGGCTAACATTAAAAAATGATCAGGTATAGGGTAAATTAATCGCGCCTCCCGCGTCTTAGGCGAGATGGTCAAGTCTCATTTCTAAATTAATTAAGTATGATCGAATTTGTAAGAATTACCAAGAAAGAAGATCCGTTGCTGAAAAGGATGCAACAGACGTACAAAGACTCCTTCCCTTACAAGGAACGCCGCGACATGGCGGAAGTAGAAAACCTGACGGAAAACAACCCGCTTACTACCGTGTATGCCATCTTTCACGATGGGCAGTACGCCGGCTTCCTTACCTACTGGACGTTCGACGATTTTATTTACGCCGAGCATTTCGGTATCGAGAAAGAGTTGCGCAACAAAGGAATCGGCGAACAAGCGTTTTTCAAATTTGTCAGCGAAGCTCCCCTTCCCGTGGTGGGAGAAGTGGAAAGGCCGGCCGACGATTTGACAACGCGCCGGGTAAAATTTTACGAGCGGATGGGCCTCCGCCTGTACGACCGGCCCTATCTTCATCCGGCCTTCCACAAAAACGGCCAAAAGATAGAGGTATGTATGGTATCCTACGGCCCGATCGATCTGGAAAAAGAGTTCGATCGCATCGAGACTTATCTATATAAATATGTTTATCCCAAGGAAGGGATAAACTAACTTTTTCCAGTAAGGAACAAACTGAAATGCGGGCCGCTCTTTAGGAAGCGGCCCGTATTTTCAATTGGACGGCCTGTCGGTTTCGCGCTACGGCCTGTTGGTTTCACGCTACGGCCTGCCAGTGTCACGAAGGGGGAAGATAATGGTCCCTCCTGTCAGGGGATGAAGTCAAGCATCCCTATTCCCGATTCCGATCCGAAAGCAAGCCTAAGGAGGATGATCAAGGCGAATATCCTTACCCGGCTATTTCCAACCGCTACCTTAGCGGCCATCTCCCCCATCGGGGTAAAAGCAAAGTTTGCCGGGATAATCCGGAAAGTTTCCGGCGGCAACTAGCCGGAAACGGCAGCCACGGGGGCGAAACCGTTAATTTTTGCCTGGTTTTCTTTCGTGGAAAAGAGAACATCCTTACCTTTGAGACAAAATTCGGATACGATTCAGATAAAACCTGAATTCCATTCAAACCCATTTCAGATACACCAAGATGCGCATAGACATACTTACCGTTCTTCCGGAAATGATCGACGGAATGATCAATTGCTCGATCGTCAGGCGAGCCCAGGATAAAGGACTGGCCGAAATTCACCTGCACAACCTCCGCGACTATACCACCAACAAATGGCGGCGGGTAGACGATTACCCCTTCGGCGGGGAAGCGGGCATGGTGATGCAGATCGAACCCATCGACCGGGCGATAAGCCGGCTGAAAAGCGAGCGGGCGTACGACGAAGTGATTTATACCTCGCCCGACGGGGAAACCTTCAACCAACCGATGGCCAACAGCTTGTCGCTGGTGAACAATCTGATTATCCTCTGCGGCCATTACAAAGGGATCGACTACCGGATACGCGAGCATCTGATTACGAAGGAAATTTCCGTAGGCGACTACGTCCTTACCGGGGGAGAACTGGCGGCGGCTATCATTACCGACGCCGTGGTGCGCCTTATCCCCGGCGCGATCGGCGACGAGCAAAGCGCCCTCTCCGACTCGTTTCAGGATAATCTGCTGGCCCCCCCGGTCTATACCCGGCCGGCCGACTACAAAGGATGGAAGGTACCCGAGGTATTGCTGTCGGGCCACCAGCGCAAGATCGAGGAATGGCGGCTGCAACAGGCCCAGGAGCGTACGGCGCGCCTGAGGCCCGATTTATTGGAATAACGGCTAGTTCGACGCGTAATTGTATTCGAACGTATAGACGTAGGTGCCTATCACGCGGCCGTCTTCTTTCTCTTTGATGGTGAGGCCTGTCAGGTAGTCGCCCACGGTGGCGGTATAGTCGAACTCGTATTCCGCTTCCACCACCGACGTGTCGGGTATCTTATAGCGAAAAGCCCTTTCCGGCAACTCCCGGTTCATGCCGCCCATCATCATATTCACCGGCGAGAAGACTTCGAAACCGATCGGAGCGAACGTATCGACCACCCGGAAAGGCAGGTTGGACGGCCGCAGACGGCCGCTGTATTCGTATTTCAACACGGTTCTTTCCTCCATAAAAGCAGTTACGTTGCCATTTTCCCACTTAAATGTCTGATGCTCTGTGTACGGTTTATCATCGTAAGTCAGCCCGTCGGGATTGGGCCATCTCACCGTCCAGTCGACGCGATCCATGTTCGAACCGGTATACTGATAGGCATAGGTATCGCTCACGTACTCCACATTCGGAGCATATTCATTCTTCTTCGAAACTTCCTTGGCCGTAATGGCATTTCCGCTCAACGTATATTTCACTGTTGCCGGCATGCCGTCGCCGCTTACGGTGAGCGTGTTCCCTACATAAATAAATTGTTGCTTGCGGCCGTCCAGCCGGATATACGCAACCCGGCCGTCGGCCATATACGTAATATCCGCCGCAAACATCGCCTGGCCTGTCTCCTGCATCGTACAGGTTACTTTTGTCAATCGGTTCAACGGTTTTACATAAGGCTTGTCATCACTTCCGCACGAGGCCAATCCGAAAAGAGCCGTCAACAACAAAATTGCATACTTCTTCATTTTCTATTCTATTTAAAAATTCCGACATCGCAAAAATAAGATATTTAAACCAATAACTGCCAAAGTAACTAAATTTAAGCTTTACTTCTTGAATAAATACTTCGAAAATCCTAGCTTTGCAACCGGAATATATCACGTAAAACACTATCATAAAATAATTTACAATAAGCCATAACGTAATATACACAATATCTAAATTTTAATAATATGAAAATGAAACACCTGGCTGCCGCCGCCCTCTGCCTCTGGATGGCAACGGCATGCAGTGAAAAAACACACCACTATCCCTTCCGCAACCCCGATCTCCCGATCGACCGGCGCATCGACGACCTTCTGGGCCGGCTGACCCCGGAAGAAAAAATAGGTCAGATGATGAACCAAACCCCCGCCGTGGAGCGGCTGGGCATACCACCCTACGACTGGTGGAACGAGGCCCTGCACGGCGTAGCCCGCGCCGGACGCGCCACCGTCTTCCCGCAAGCTGTCGCGCTGGCGGCCACGTTTAGCGACGAGGATGTGTATCAAACCTTTACGGCCATCAGCGACGAGGCCAGAGCCAAGTATCACCATTACCAGAAAGCCAAAGAATACGACCGCTACAAGGGGCTTACCTTCTGGACGCCCAATATCAATATCTTCCGCGATCCCCGCTGGGGCCGGGGCATGGAGACTTACGGGGAAGACCCCTTGCTGACCTCGCGCATGGGCGTGGCCGTGGTGAAAGGCTTGCAGGGAGACGACCCCAAGTATTTCAAAACCCATGCCTGCGCCAAGCATTATGCCATCCACAGCGGCCCGGAATGGAACCGGCACGAGTTTGACGTGTCTACCACGGCGCGCAATCTGCATACGACTTATCTGCCGGCTTTCGAGGCGGTGGTAAAAGAAGGAAATGTACAAGAAGTGATGTGCGCTTACAACCGGTATGAGGGCAAGCCCTGCTGCTCGAGCGACAAGTTGCTGATCGACATCCTGCGCAACGGTTGGGGCTACGATCGCATTATCCTCTCCGATTGCGGAGCCATCGACGACTTCTGGCAGAAAGATAAAAACACTCCCCGGCACGAAACGCACCCCGACGCTGCTTCGGCCTCGGCCGACGCGGTACTAAACGGCACCGACCTGGAATGCGGCGGCAGCTATCGTTCGCTCGTAAAGGCTTTGGCCGAAGGAAAACTACAGGAATCCGATCTCGACGTATCGTTGCGCCGGCTGTTGAAAGGACGGTTCGAATTGGGCATGTTCGATCCCGACGACCGGGTGCCCTATGCCCGCATCCCCTATAGCGTGGTAGAATCGCCCGAGCATATAGCCAAGGCCCTCGATATGGCGCGCAAGAGCATGGTGCTGTTGAAAAATAAAAACGGCATCCTGCCGCTCGGCAAATCCATCCGGAAAGTGGCCGTGGTCGGCCCCAATGCCGCCGACTCTACCATGTTGTGGGCCAACTACAACGGTTATCCCTCGCATACCGTCACCATCCTCGAGGGCATCCGCCGCAAACTGCCGGATGCCGAGGTAATCTACGAGCTGGGGTGCAACCATACGGCCGATTTCGTGATGCACGACCTGGGCGACCGCATCGGCTCCGAGCGCGGACAGGGATTTGCTTCCGCATTTTTCAACAATACCGAGTTCGAAGGCGAACCCGTCTACGAGGGTCTGGCCAAGGAACTGCATTATACCACGGGCGGCAACACCCAGTTCGCCCCGAATGTGAACCTGACGAACTTCACGGCCCGTTTCAGCGGCGAATTCGAATCGCCCGTCGACGGGGAAGTGGAATTCAAGCTTTCCGGCAACGATGCTTTCCGGCTTTTTATCGCAGAGGAAAAGGTGGCGGAAGTATGGGAAAACGAATACGGCGCGGAACGTACCTATTTGCTGGCGGCTGAAAAAGGGAAAAAGTATCCGGTAAAAATCGAATATATGCAACGTGCCGGCAGCGCCGACCTCAATTTCACGGTGGGCATACGCAAGCCGGTAGACTACCAGGCTACGGCCGAAAAGGTAAAAGACGCCGACGTGATTATCTTCGTGGGCGGCATTTCCCCCCGCCTGGAAGGGGAAGAATTGCCGGTGGCCGCGCCCGGGTTCCGCAAAGGCGACCGCACCGATATTGAGGTTCCGGCCGTTCAACGCCGCATGGCGCAGGCCTTGGAAGCTACGGGCAAACCGCTGGTGTATGTAGTTTGTGCGGGGAGCGCCCTGGCCCTGACCTGGGAAGATGCCCACGCGGATGCGATTCTGAATGCCTGGTACGGCGGCCAGGGGGGCGGCACGGCGGTGGCCGACGTGTTGTTCGGCGATTACAATCCGGCCGGACGCCTGCCGGTAACGTTCTACCGCTCGGCCGACCAATTGCCTGATTTCGAAGATTACAGCATGCAGGGACGCACCTACCGCTATATGAAACAAGAGCCCTTGTATCCCTTCGGTTACGGCCTGAGTTATACCACTTTCCGTTATGCCGACGGACGGCTGGCGGCCGGAAGCGCAGCCGGCGAAACAGCTCAGGCCACGCCCGGAACAGCCCTCGGCAAAATTTCCGCCGACAGCCTGCGTGCCGGGCAGCCGGTGCTTTTCAGCTTCGAGCTGACGAATACCGGCCGGCTCGACGGCGACGAGGTAGCCCAGGTATATGTGCGCAATCCCAACGATCCGGACGGCCCGCTCAAATCCTTGCAAGCTTACCGGCGCGTTCACCTTCCGGCAGGGGCCGTCGAGCAGATTACGTTTGCCTTGCCGCCCTCGGCCTTCCGATCGTTCAACGACCGGACGCAGGACTTCGAAATCCGGCCGGGCGACTATACCATTTTATATGGTAGCTCTTCGGCCGATAAAGATTTGAAAAGCGTATCGCTGACGATTGAATAGCAGCGTCCGGGCTGTGGCTTTTTCCGCCCGGCCCGGACGGCCCAAACGCTTACCCCGGCTTTTTACCCAACCCATCCATCGGCAGGAGCTTCCCCCCTCTCCTACCGATGGATTTCTTTTTCTCCCGGCCGATGGATTTTTTTCCTCCCTGTCGATGGATTTTTTCCTCCCGGCCGATGGATTCTTTCCTCCTCGCCGAACCCCGTCCTTTCTCCGTCCTCTCTCTATCTTTTCTCCGTCTTTTCTCCGTCCGACCAGCCCTGTTCGTTTCTTTTTGCCCCCCTTAAAGGACTTTTTCCTTCCCGAAAAATCCCCGGGATGCTCCCAGGCCGTCCTTTCCCCATCCCTCGACTTATCAATAGAAGGAAAAACCGGAGATTTATTTAAGAATCATAAGCAAACATCCGCCTCTTCGCATAAAACCGTAAGCCTTCTCCCGAATAAATAAACAAACAACGCCTTAATACGGTTTTATATTGACAAAACGACGTATATTTGCATTATACAAAAACAAAAGGTTATTATAAATAAAATAAAAAAGATAAAATGACAAACAAAATCAAATTCACGAAGATGCAGGGAGCCGGCAACGACTACATCTATGTAAACACCGCCGCCTACCCCTTGGAACATCCCCGGGAACTGGCCGTGAAATGGAGCGCCCCGCATACCGGCATCGGATCGGACGGTTTGGTTTTGATCGGACACTCTTCCGTAGCCGACTTCCGCATGCGCATCTTCAACCGCGACGGCTCGGAAGCCTCCATGTGCGGCAACGCCTCCCGCTGCATCGGCAAATATGTATACGAAAAGGGGCTGACGAAGAAAAAAATAATCACCCTGGAAACCGGTGCAGGCATCAAAACCCTTCAACTTCACCTCCGGGGCGGCCGGGTGGAAGAAGTAACCGTCGATATGGGGCAACCCAAGATAGAAAAGATCGCCCTGGAAGTAGAAGCCGGCGGACGCGCTTATACCGGAACCGTCGTTTCGATGGGCAACCCCCACCT
Source organism: Tannerellaceae bacterium (assembly GCA_048465615.1). Lineage (GTDB taxonomy): Bacteria > Bacteroidota > Bacteroidia > Bacteroidales > Tannerellaceae > Parabacteroides. The sequence goes on along the minus strand of DBFWLD010000037.1, from coordinate 38,974 downwards.
GGTTATCTTCGTCCGTTCGCTCGACGAGATCGACCTGGCCGCCGTAGGCCCCCTGTTGGAACGCCATCCCCTTTTTCCCGACCGTACGAATGTGGAATTTGTCGAGATACTCAGCCCCCATGAACTGCGGATGCGGGTATGGGAACGCGGATCGGGCATCACCCAAGCCTGCGGCACAGGCGCCTCGGCCTCGGCAGTAGCCGCCGTGGCAAACGGAAAAACCGGCCGGATAGTAAAAGTAAACATGGACGGAGGAACGCTTGCCGTCCGGTGGGATCGCAATACCGGCCAGGTATATATGACGGGCGAGGCGACGGAAGTATTCGAAGGCGTCATTTCCCTCTGAACAGATAATAATTTCCTTCTGGACAGATAATAGTTTCCCCTGACCAGGCAATAAAAACAAAAAGCGACGACAACAGCAAACAACCTAAAAACAGTTCAACAAGATATGGCACTTATTAACGAACATTTCCTGAAGCTACCGGACAACTATCTGTTTTCCGACATTGCCAAAAAGGTAAACAGCTTCAAGGTAATCCATCCGAAAGCCAAAATCATCCGGATGGGCATCGGCGACGTCACCCGGCCGCTGGCACCGGCCGTGATCGAAGCCATGCACAAAGCCGTCGACGAAATGGCTTCGGCCGATACCTTCCGCGGATACGGCCCCGAGCAAGGCTACCCGTTTCTGATCGACGCCGTCATCAAGCACGACTATGCCGGCCGCGGCATCGCCCTCGAACCGGGCGAAGTATTTATCAGCGACGGCGCCAAGAGCGATTGCGGCAACATCGGCGACATGCTGCGCCACGACAACAGCATCGGCGTCATCGACCCGGTTTACCCCGTCTATATCGATTCCAACGTGATGAGCGGACGCACCGGCCGGCTGGAAAACGGGAAATGGAGCGATGTGGTTTACATTCCCTGCACCGCCGAAAATCATTTTATACCCGACCTGCCCGTCCGCCGGGTAGACATGCTCTACCTCTGCTACCCCAACAACCCCACCGGCACCACGCTTTCCAAAGAAGAATTGAAAAAATGGGTGAACTACGCCCTGGCCAACGACGTGCTTATCTTCTACGACTCGGCCTACGAAGCCTACATTCAGCACCCGGACATTCCCCACTCCATCTACGAGATCAAAGGAGCCAAAAAAGTAGCTATCGAATTTCGCAGCTTTTCGAAGACAGCCGGCTTTACAGGCCTCAGATGCGGCTACACCATCGTCCCCAAAGAACTGGACGCCTTCACCCTGGCCGGCGAACGAGTAGCCCTGAACAAACTCTGGCACCGCCGCCAATGCACCAAATTCAACGGCGCCAGCTACATCACCCAACGCGGAGCCGAAGCCGTGTATTCGCCGACGGGCCAAACCCAAATCAAGGCCACGATCCGCTATTACATGGAGAATGCCCGGCTGATGAAAGAAGGGTTGGAAGCCTGCGGGCTGCACGTATACGGCGGCACGGACGCCCCCTACCTATGGGTAAAAACGCCCCGGGGCCTTTCCTCCTGGCAATTCTTCGACAAGCTTTTGTATGAAGCAAACATCGTCGGAACCCCGGGCGTAGGCTTCGGCCCCAGCGGCGAAGGCTACCTGCGCCTGACCGCTTTCGGCACCCGCGAAGACACCCTGGAAGCCATGCAGAGGCTGAAAAAGCAGTTATTATAAGCCGTTGACCGTAAGGGGGTCTACAGCTATAGAACAAGATTCCGAAAGCATGCCGGCAGCCCCCAGCCAACCCGATAAAACCGACCCGGCCACCCTATCGGCAAGCAGGAAACAGCCGCCGGCAAGCAGATGCGGATGCCGCCTAAATACCGAGAGCTTTCATTCACCCGGCAACCTAATTGGCGGATCGTAATTTTTGTCGATTGTTTTGTGTTTTCGGAAAGAAAAAAAGAAGAAACTCCGGAACTAAAAAATACCTATCTTTGAAGGCCCGGAGAATCGGGGAAAACACGGCCCGCCCCGCGTGGAACCCGTCCGGAGGCTTTTTCTAAAAAAACAGACAACCCAGCAAACACGTATACATATGAAGAAATACGGATTCGTGAAAGTAGCCGCCGCCGTCCCCCACGTGGAAGTGGCCGATTGCGCCTACAATATCGCCCGCATCGAAGCCATGATGCGACGAGCCGCCAGCGAAGGCGTGGAATGTATGGCCTTCCCCGAACTGGCCCTCACCGCTTATACGGCAGCCGACCTGTTCGGCCAGCAACTCCTGCTCGGCGAGGCCCAAAACGCCCTGCTCCGGCTGGTTGAACAAACCCGCGACTTGGATATATTCACCTTCGTGGGCGCCCCCCTCGCGGCGGGCAGCCAATTGGTAAACGCCGCCGTAGCTTTCCAGAAAGGCCGGATACTCGGCGTAGTGCCTAAAACCCATATTCCCAATTACAAGGAATTTCAAGAAGCCCGCTGGTTCACCTCGGCCTCCCATCTGGCCGAAACCCACATCCGCATCGGCGGAAACCTCTACCCCTTAGACCGCTCCTTGCTGTTCGAATCGGGCCAGCTGGTGATAGGAGCGGAAATTTGCGAAGACCTCTGGATGCCCGTCCCCCCCAGCTCGCACCTGGCCTTGTCGGGCGCCAACCTTATCTTCAACCTCTCGGCCAGCAACGAACTGATCGGCAAACACGCCTACCGCCGCCAGCTCGTGGCCCAACAATCCGCCCGCTGCATGGCCGGCTACGTCTATGCCTCGGCGGGCTTCGGCGAATCCACCACCGACCTGGTATTCGCCGGCAGCGCGCTGATTGCCGAAAACGGCGCCATCCTGGCCGAATCGCAACGTTTTTCGCTCGACGAACAACTGCTTATCACCGAGATCGACCTCGGCAACCTGCAACACGACCGGCTACAAACCACCAGCTTTATGAAATCCTTCCGCCAGGCGGCCGCCGTTGCCCCGCCTCGCGTTTCCTTCTCTCGTGCAGAAGTGGAACTCGCCTTTCCCCCCGCCGCCCGCCCGGAAACTGAAGCTGATGCCGCTCCCCCCCGCCACCCGGCCACCCCCGGCGCGAAAACCGTTCCCCTCACCCGCCCGGTGAACCCCCGCCCCTTCATCCCCGAAGGCGACGCGCTAGCCGCCCGCTGCGAAGAAATTTTCCATATCCAGGTATCCGGACTGGCCAAACGCCTGAAGCATACCCATGCCCGGACAGCGGTAGTGGGCATTTCGGGCGGCCTCGACTCTACGCTGGCCCTCCTGGTCACGGTGATGACTTTCGACACGCTCGGGCTGCCGCGCGAAGGCATCGTAGGCATTACCATGCCCGGCTTCGGCACCACCGGCCGCACCTACACCAACGCGGTCGACCTGATCCGCTCGCTGGGCGTCAGCTTCCGCGAAATCCCCATACAGGCCGCCTGCCTGCAACACTTCGACGCCATCGGCCACGAAGCGTCGAACCACGACGTGACCTACGAAAACAGCCAGGCCCGCGAGCGCACCCAGATCCTGATGGACGTAGCCAACCAGACCAACGGCTTGGTAATAGGCACCGGCGATTTGTCGGAGCTGGCCCTGGGCTGGGCCACGTACAACGGCGACCATATGTCGATGTACGGCGTAAACGCCGGCGTGCCGAAAACGTTGGTAAAATACCTGGTGGAATGGGTAGCCCGCCACAAGGTAGACGAAGCTTCGCGACGCACCCTGCTCGATATTGCCGATACCCCCATCAGCCCCGAACTGATACCGGCCGACGAAAACGGCCAGATCACCCAAAAGACGGAAGACCTGGTAGGCCCTTACGAACTTCACGATTTCTTCCTCTACCATTTCCTGCGTTTCGGCGCTTCGCCGGCCAAAATCTACTTCCTGGCCCGGCACGCCTTCGCCGATACGTATTCGCCGGCCGTCATCAAGAAATGGCTGCACACCTTCTTCCGCCGCTTTTTCCAGCAACAGTTCAAACGGAGCTGCCTGCCCGACGGCCCGAAAGTAGGCTCGGTAAGCCTTTCGCCCCGCGGCGACTGGCGGATGCCCAGCGACGCTTCGGCCGCCCTGTGGCTAAAAGAGATAGAGGGGTTGGAATAACGGGCAGGCTGCCCAAACAAGGCCTAGGCTTCCAAACGGGGCCAAACCCGAAGCCGGCCAAATAAACCGCAGGCCGGGCAAAACAAGGCCGCCCTCCCACCCACAAAAAAACCACAAAAAACCCGGTTCGGAAAGCATCGAAACACTTCCCGAACCGGGTTTTTCATTTCCTCCGAGAGACGTCAGAAGCCCGGACGCGCCCCGCACAACGCAAAAAAGCGGAAGACGACGCTTCGCCTCCCGCTTTCCTACTTAAACTACATAAAACACTTAAAAGAACAAACTTTCGTTTATTATATGATTGAATAGCGGATTGTCAGAATGCCAGACCGAGGCGGATACCCCAGTTGTTCAAACCCTTTATTTCATAATTCAACACCTCGCCCTTGTTGGTGGCATAGTTGTAATAAGCAGCCACATGCACCCCGAAACGGCGGTCGTTGGTGAAGAAAATATTCATACCCAATTCCGGACCTACCAGGAACCCCCAGTTGCGATCGTATACTTTGAGCACATTCATATAGGTCGACATTTCGCTATAGCTGGCACCCAGCTCGAGGCCGATGTAAGGTTCGAACAACCCCGTGCGGTTGAAAGAGTAGCGCATCACGGCACCGAAAGGAAGCTGGAAAATAGAGTGCTGCTGATCAGCCGTAATATCCGAAGTGGCGCTGATAGGAAGCGTCTCGCGTCCGATATATTTGTTATTGGTGTGATACGAAAGGAAAAGCCCCAGCGAGAAATTGGGAACCATATAATAACCCCCTTCGAAGTGAGCGCCCCAACCGCTGGTTTTATTGGCGAAATCGTGGCTGAACGGCGAGTTGAGCTGCCAGTCGGCATTAAAATACATATTCTGTACCACCTGGGCGCCAACCAGAGACGGCATCGCTAAACAGGCAATAAGCAAAGCGATTAATTTTATTGATTTAGTTATCTTTTTCATAGAACTCAAAATTTTAATTATTCGCGTTTATTATTTCTGGATATACGGAGATTGTACGAAAGCCTGGTCGATGGCGCGTACGGAAAGCTGGATGTTTATCTTGTCCGATCCGGAAACCAAGCCAGCCATATAAGCCGTCCAGATAACGGGCAGTTTCGTTTCCCCGGCCTGGCTCACAGGCGCTTTCAGGTTGATCATTTCGGCCAGCAGCGAACCTACGCTATAGCTGTAAACCACCGGATAAGGATAATACCAGTTGTTCCAATACGGACCCCAATAGCCGGGACGCCAGTAACCGGGATAATTCCACCACCAGTAGGGAGAATCGTACGTATAGTCGGCAAAATAATGCGTGCTCTCTACATAGGAAACCTGTATGCCCAGATCGGCTTCGTCTTTATCCATCGTACGTTTGTAGCCGCGGGTTTCCATGTTTTTAATCAGCGTAGTGATAATATCGTCTGCTTCATTGGCTGTCCAGTATCTCGGCTCTTTATCATTGCCGATCAGCAAAACGCTGTCGGGCACGTAGAAGGTGCTGAACGACTTGAAATCCGCGCTCTTATCATGATTGGTAAACACTATGAAATCGTTGTCTAATTTCGACGTATCCGGGTCTTTTTGACAAGATGCCAGGAACAGGACAACCAGTAAAAAAGGAAAAATCTTTTTCATCTCATTCAACGTTTAAAACAGTTTATACTATTATTTGTGCTTATATATAAGTCACTATAGAAACAAGACGAGATTAAAAAAAGTTTTGCCGGCGAAGGGACGGCCGTGTTAATTAACAACCTGGAAGGTTTGGTTACATTTTTAAACAAAGAGAAAGAAAAAAGGGATAGATTGAATTTCAAACCCTCGCTAAGGCTTCTCGAAAATAGTGCATACTACCGGGTTGTGGTCGCTATACGGCAGAGCAGGAGAATCATAGCGTATACCCTGAAAGTTAGAAGAATAAAAAATGTAATCGATCCGAAACAAACGGCGCAGCTCGCGAAACGTATACCCGAAACCGCTTCCCGCCTGGCGGAAACCGTCGGTAAGCAATCCTTTCACCCGGTGATACGCATAGGATGCGGGCGTATCGTTAAAATCGCCGCAGACGATAACCGGCACCGAAGAAGAACGGATAAGCTGCCGCACGAAATCGGCCTGCTCGGCCCGAAGCACGAAATTGCGTTTCATCTGAAACGCCATCTGAAACGCCGCCTCGGTGCCTTCCAGGGCGTCGCGCTGAGCCTTGGCCTGATAAAGCCGGGGCTTGACGGCATTTACGCTCGTGGTTTGTAAATGATTATTAATAACCCGGATGGTATCGCCCCCGGCCAGCAAGGTAGCTACCAGGGTGCGGTTGGTAGTGCCGGGATAAAGCACCGGCTCGCAACGCAGGATGGGATAACGGCTGAAAATAACCAAGGCCGCATTGTTGTCGGCCGCCCGGGTAGAACAATGATGAGGGAGGAAGCGGAAATGGCGCACCACGGTATCGAACGGCATGTAGTAGCCGGGCGGGCATTCCTGCAAGCAAACGATGTCGGGCTCTTCCGAGGCTACCCATCGGGCAATGGAATCGAGGGTGGAACGGCCGCCGGCATAAAAATTATCTACATTATAGGTAATGATTTTGATTTGTTCCCTCCGGGGCACATCGGGTCGGGGCCTGATGCGGATCTGGAACATGGAGAGGATAAAGCCGGCATTCAGCAAAAGGGCCGCCAGCGGAACCCATAGCCATCGGCTTTTCGCCGCCAGCCAGACAACCAGCATCAGCAGGTTGACGGCCAGTACGGGCAGGAGCACCAGGCCGGGAAAAGAGATCCATTCTTTTTCTTCGGGGGGAATATAGCCCGCAGCAAACCCGGCTACGGCCAGGAAAGCCGCCGCGAAGGTAACGAATAGCCCGAGAAAACGGAAAAAGGTTTTCATATAGACGATGCCGATTGAAAGAATGGAAGGAAGAGGAAGAAAAAAAGACCGGGGCCGAAGAGGCATTCCGGGAAAAAGACAGACCGGAAAACCACCGGCAGCACGTGTCGGGAAAGAGGGGCCGGGATAAAAAGACCGGGCAAAGGAACGAATGAGGGGGAAATGAGCTCTCCTCCCCCGCCCGGCTTTGCCCGCCCTCTGCCCGGCGCAGGTTTACTGAAGCGTGCCTTGTTTGGCTTCGTTAATCATTTTCTCGTTGGCCACGATGAGGATTTCCACCCGGCGGTTCAAAGCCCGTCCTTCGGGCGTGTCGTTGGTGGCAATCGGATCGTGCACGCCGCGTCCTTCATACACCATCCGGTCGCTGCTGATACCTTGTTGCATCAGATAGTCGTATACGCTCTTGGCCCGTTTTTCGGAAAGCAACTGGTTGTAATCCACCTTTCCGGTGTTGTCGGTGTAACCGATAATGCGTATATCGGTATCCGGATTGGCTTTCAAGCTGGTGGCGAAATTGCGCAAAGCGCTCATCGAAGCTGCGCTGAGCGTGCTGGAATTGGTGGCAAAAAGGATACCCGAATCGAAGGTTACTTTCAGCGCTTCGCCGTTGTTGATGGTCTCGACAGTGGTCTGGTCGGGCAAAGTGGCTTCCAGTTCTTTCTTCTGTTTATCCATTTTCTTGCCGATCAGCGCGCCCGCCGTGCCGCCTACCGCGGCGCCCAGGACGGCGCCCAGAGCCGTGTTGCCTGCCAATGCGCCGATGCCGGCGCCTACCGCCGTACCGCCGCCCACGCCGATGGCCGTGCCTTTGGCCGTATTATTCCACGATTTGCAACTTGTAAAGGTAACTGCCATGCAAAGCAGTAAAACTGATAATAATTTAACGTACTTCATTTTCTTATTCTTTTACTAAACCATTTGTTTGAGTATACAACAGTTTATTAATTGAACATGTTGATGGAATCGCAATATTCCAGCTCGCCTTGCACGATAAAAGCGATGTCGTCGGGTTCGTACTTGCCCACTTCGTTCTTCCGGGCGTTTTTGATGACGAAGTTAATCAGTTCGTCCTCGTCGATTTCGATCTGCGTGTCGTCATTGTCGTCGGCACCGTCGAAGAAGCCTTTGGTGTCGTAAAATTCATAGACCAGATCGACGATGTAGTTGATTTCGTCGTCGCTGAACTTATCTTTCAGTTCGATAGGAAGGTAATTCCGGATAAATCTGACGGAATCGTCTTCGTCGTAAATCATTTCGTTGTCTTCGTTCATGTCAATTTTGTTTTAATTAGTTTTTATTCAGAGCAAACACGCGCCTCCGCCTCAACGGCTCAAGCGGGCCGGAGTCCGGGCGGCGGGCCTGCAACTTGTCTTCGTCTTCTCGGGCAAAGGCAGGGCAAACCGGGAATGCCCGAGAGCGTTTTCCGGGGTAGGCCGAAATGCCGTCTGTCTTTGCTTTTCAAAGCAAAGATACGATTTAGCGGGGAAGAAACAATATTCCGGCGTCTTAAAAAGCGTTTTCCGGGGGCTGGAGGGGGGGGGCGGCCGTTCCCCTTCCCGGCCACCGCCCGGGAAAGCCCCGCGGAGCAACCGGAGAGCAGCCCCAGCAAACAACCGAAAGAATCCCGAACCCGTTGCCGAACACAAAAATAATACAATAAGTACCCTCCCTGCGACGGCATCCGGTAGCCAATTCCTATCCCACTCAGAATCAATCGTTTACAAACCCGTTCTTATCCCCCGGAAATTCCATGCCGGTGAAATCGGAAATGGATGCCGATGAAATTTTCATTTCACTGCGATGAAATTCCCACTACACCGGCATGTATTTTTCGGCAAGCGAAAAAAAATACAATAAGCCCCCCTCCGGCCCGGCCACAAAAAAACGCCGGCAAAGCAGTCTGAATAGCTTTGCCGGCGTTCCTCTCTATTTCTCTTCTCCTTCCCCGGGGCAAGGCCCCCGCCTCCCAGGCAAGCCCCCGCGCCGGGCGGCCAAGACTGCCCCGACCAAGGAGAATACACTATTAATTTCTGAAAACCAACTCGTCGCCCTCGCGGTCGATCGTGATCGGATGACTGCGGTCGAGCTTGCCCGCCAGCACTTCCTTCGAAAGCTCGTTGAGCACATACTTCTGGATCACCCGCTTCACCGGACGCGCGCCGAATTGCGGATCGTAACCCTTCTCGGCAATCAAATCGAGTGCCTGGCCGGTATATTCCAGCGCGATGCCGTTCTGAGCCAGCATTTTCTGCACGCTGCCCAGTTGCAGACCCACGATGCGGCGGATTTCCTCTACATTGAGCGGGGTGAACATGATAATATCGTCGATACGGTTCAGGAACTCCGGACGAATCGACTTTTTCAGCAACTCGAGCACCTGTAGCTTCGTTTCATCCACCACCTGGTCGTGATTCTCGGGGGTAATCTTCTCGAAATTCTCCCGGATCAGCGACGAACCCATATTACTGGTCATGATGATGATGGTATTTTTGAAATTCACCACCCGTCCCTTATTATCCGTCAACCGGCCGTCGTCGAGCACCTGCAAAAGCACGTTGAACACGTCGGGGTGCGCCTTCTCGATCTCGTCGAACAAGACCACCGAATAAGGCTTGCGCCGGATAGCTTCGGTAAGCTGGCCGCCTTCGTCGTAGCCTACGTATCCCGGAGGCGCGCCGATCAGGCGGGTCGCGCTGAACTTTTCCTGATATTCGCTCATATCGATCCGCGTCATCATCGCATCGTCGTCAAACAGATATTCGGCCAGGGCCTTGGCCAGCTCGGTCTTGCCCACCCCGGTGGTACCCAGGAAGATAAACGAGCCGATAGGCCGTTTGGGATCTTGCAGCCCGGCCCGGCTGCGGCGTACCGCGTCGGCAATGGCGTTGATGGCTTCTTCCTGCCCGATCACCCGGGTATGAAGCTCCGATTCCAAACGCAACAACTTCTCGCGTTCGCTCTGCAACATCTTGTTCACCGGAATACCCGTCCAGCGCGATACCACGTCGGCAATGTCTTCGCTATCCACCTCTTCCTTTATCATGGCCGAAGCGCCCTGCATCGATTTCAGTTTTTCCTCCACCTGCCGTATTTCCTCTTCCTTGGCCTTCACCTTGCCGTAGCGTATCTCGGCCACCCGGCCGTAGTCGCCTTCGCGTTCGGCCTTGTCGGCCTCGAAATTCAGGTTCTCGATGTCGATCTTGTTCTGCTGAATCTTGTTAATCAGCTCCTTCTCGCTCTGCCACTGGGCCGTTTGCTTCTTCTCTTCGTCTTTCAGGTTGGCAATTTCCTTGTTAAGCTGTTCCAGCTTGGTATGGTCGTCTTCCCGTTTGATGGCTTCCCGCTCGATCTCCAATTGTTTGATACGCCGCGTTACCTCGTCGAGCGATTCGGGCACCGAGTCGATCTGCAACCTCAACCGGGCAGCCGCCTCGTCCATCAAATCGATGGCCTTGTCGGGCAGGAAACGGTCGGTGATGTAGCGGGAAGAAAGCTGTACGGCCGCAATGATGGCATCGTCTTTGATGCGCACCTTGTGGTGATTCTCGTATTTCTCCCTCAGCCCGCGCAAGATGGAAATAGCGTCGAGCTCGCTCGGCTCGTCGACCATCACGATCTGGAAACGGCGTTCGAGGGCCTTGTCTTTTTCGAAATATTTCTGATACTCGTCGAGCGTAGTGGCCCCGATCGAGCGCAACTCTCCGCGGGCCAGGGCCGGTTTGAGGATGTTGGCGGCGTCCATCGCCCCTTCGCCCTTGCCGGCGCCTACCAGGGTATGGATTTCGTCGATAAAGAGGATAATCTCGCCTTCCGATTTCGTCACCTCGTTGACGACGGCTTTCAGTCTTTCCTCAAATTCCCCCTTATACTTGGCACCCGCGATCAAGGCGCCCATATCGAGCGAGAAGATTTGTTTCGATTTCAGGTTTTCGGGCACGTCGCCCCGCACGATGCGATGGGCCAGCCCTTCGGCTATGGCCGTTTTCCCCACGCCGGGCTCGCCGATCAGGATGGGATTGTTTTTAGTGCGCCGGCTCAGGATTTGCAATACGCGGCGGATTTCGTCGTCGCGCCCGATCACCGGATCGAGTTTGCCGCTGCGGGCGCGCTCGTTCAGGTTGATGGCGTATTTGCTCAGCGCGTCGTAGGTTTCTTCGGCCGATTGGCTGGTTACCTTATTGCCTTTGCGCAATTCCTCGATGGCCTGGCGAAGTTCCTTTTCGGTTACGCCGGCATCCTTCAGAATCTGCGAAGCCGTGCTTTTTTCGGTCAGCAAGGCCAGGATAATCGGTTCGAGGGAAACGTACTGGTCGCCCATCTTGGAAGAATAGTCGACGGCTTTCTGCAAAACGGCGTTCGTTGCGCCGGCCAAGTAGGGTTCGCCTCCGGATACCTTGGGCAGCGAGTTGATCTGGGCGTCGAGCACGCGGTTCAGATTCTGGGTATTCACGCCCAATTTCTGAAACAGGAAATTGGTTACGCTCTCGCCCGTCATTATGACAGCTTTCAAAAGATGCACCGGCTCTATGGCCTGCTGCCCGTGCTGGGAAACCAGTTGCACAGCTTGTTGCACGGCCTCCTGGGCCTTAATGGTAAAATTGTTAAAATTCATATATTTACACTCCTTTCTTGTTTGCTTTTATTCATTTATTTTCATCTTTGTTCCTACAAAAGAAGGGCCAATCCGAAAAAGCGACATTTTGTCTTATTTTTTACATACAGCTTCGAAAAAAGGCTGCTTTTCGGGCGGAAAGCTACGCCAAAGAGACCGGGAAGGCGTGAAGCCGGCCCGGCGCGAGGCGAAGGCAGGCGGCGTTTTCCATGCTTTTTTCTTTCCAAACAACAAGCCGGACGGGGAAAATGTTTGCTCCGGCGGGGCCGGGCGGCAGAAGGCGGAAAAAGCCGTTTTTCCCGGGGCCGGAGGCGCGGCCCGAGGCGCGAAAAGCCCGGGCGGAAAAGAGAAGAAAAAACGTTGCGGAAACAGCCCGGCCGGGATAGGAAGGAGAAGATAAAGAAAGATTTTTTAAACTAAGTGCATCCGATTCATAATAAAATGTTATTTTTGCAAGTCTTATACGAACAATCAGAAACAAAGTAAACATATGGCAAAAATCACGAAAGAAGAGGCCCTGAGGTATCATGCCGAAGGAAAACCGGGAAAAATAGAGGTTATCCCCACTAAACCCTACAGTACGCAAACCGACCTGTCGCTGGCTTATTCGCCGGGCGTGGCCGAGCCTTGCCTGGAAATCGAAAAGAATCCGCTCGACGCTTATCAGTACACGGCCAAAGGCAATCTGGTGGCCGTTATTTCCAACGGGACGGCCGTGTTGGGCCTGGGCGACATCGGCCCGCTGGCCGGCAAGCCGGTGATGGAAGGAAAAGGGTTGCTTTTCAAGATTTTTGCCGGCATCGACGTATTCGACATCGAGGTAGACGAGAAAGATCCCGAGAAATTCATCCAGACCGTGAAGGCTATTTCCCCTACGTTCGGAGGGATCAACCTGGAAGATATAAAAGCGCCGGAATGTTTCGAAATCGAACAACGGCTCAAGGCCGAGCTGGATATTCCGGTGATGCACGACGACCAGCACGGCACGGCCATCATCTCGGGGGCAGGGCTGATCAATGCCTTGGAGATTGCCGGCAAAAAGATCGAAGACGTGAAAATCGTCGTCAACGGGGCCGGGGCCGCTTCCATATCCTGTACCAAGCTGTATGTGATGTTGGGCGCGCGCAAGGAGAACATCATCATGTGCGACAGCAAAGGGGTTATCTCCGTTCACCGTACCGATTTGAACGCTTCCAAACGGGAATTCGCCACCGACAAAGATATTAAAAGCCTGAAAGAGGCGGTGGAAGGGGCCGATGTGTTTTTAGGCCTTTCGGTAGCCAACGTGCTGACCCGGGAAATGGTGCAGAGCATGAATGCCGATCCGATCGTTTTCGCTCTGGCTAATCCTAACCCGGAGATTTCGTATGCCGACGCGATGGCTTCGCGCGAGGATATTATTTTCGCTACCGGCCGGTCTGATTATCCGAACCAGATAAATAATGTATTGGGATTCCCCTATATTTTCCGCGGCGCGCTCGACGTGCATGCCAAGGCCATCAACGAAGAAATGAAGTTGGCGGCCGTATATGCCATCGCCGATTTGGCCAAGGAGCCGGTGCCCGACGTGGTGAATGCCGCCTATAAATTGAAACGCACTACCTTCGGACGCGATTATATCCTGCCCAAGGCGCTCGACCCGCGGTTGCTTACCCGCGTTTCCTGCGCGGTGGCGAAAGCGGCCATCGAATCGGGCGTGTCGCGCAAGACCATTACCGACTGGGAAGGCTACGCCAACCACCTGAGGGAGATGATGGGTTACGATAATAAATTGCTGCGCTCCTTTACCGACATGGCCAAGGCCAATCCCAAACGGGTGGTGTTTGCCGAGGCCAACCATGTGAATATGCTTAAAGCGGCTGCCGAAGCGAAAGCGGAAGGCATTTGCTTCCCGATCTTGCTGGGCAACGAAGAGCGGCTGGCCAAGATTGCGGCCGAGGAAAACATCAGCCTGGAGGGCATCGAAATCGTCAACCTGCGCCACGACCGCGAAACGGAACGCCGCCACCGCTACGCCCATATCCTGACCGAGCGGAAAGCGCGCGAGGGGGTAACCTATGCCGAGGCGTGCGAAAAGATGGTCGACCGCAATGCTTTCGGCATGATGATGGTGGCCACCGGCGACGCGGATGCTTTCGTGACGGGAGTATATAGCCGGTATTCGGAGGTGACGAAGCTGGCCGAGCAGATCGTGGGCATCCGTCCTACGTACGCTCATTTCGGAGCGATGAATATCGTCACTTGCAAGAAAGGCACGTTCTTTATCGCCGATACGCTTATCAACCGCCATCCTTCCGCCGAAGTATTGATCGACATCGCGCGGCTGACGCATGACGCGGTGAAGTTTTTCGCTCACGAGCCGGTAATGGCCATGTTGTCGTATTCCAACTTCGGTTCGGACAAGCAGGGCAGCCCCCTCAAGGTGCACGAGGCCATCAATTACCTGCATGCGCATTATCCGGAAATCAGGGTCGACGGGGAGATGCAGGTGAATTTCGCCCTCGACAAGAAGTTGCGCGACAAGATGTATCCGTTCAATACGCTCAAAGGAATGGATGTGAACACATTGGTATTTCCCAACCTGAGCTCGGCCAACAGCGCGTCGAAATTGCTGTTGGAAATGGGCTTCGTGGAATCGATCGGCCCGATCCAGATGGGGCTGAACAAACCTATTCACTTTACGGACGTGGAAAGCTCCACCCGCGATATTCTGAATCTTACTACGGTAGCCGTAGTAGATGCCATCGTGCAGGAACAGATTGAAAAAGAAAAATAAAAAGCCTGGGTTCCCCCGGCCCGAAGCCCGAGAACCGGAAACCCAAGCCGGAGGAACCCGGACCCCAAGCCCGAAACCGGCGAACCGAGGCCGAAGAACTCAGGCCCTACAACCGAGACGGAAGCCGTTGGAACCCAGAGTCGAGGCCCGAGCCTGAAGCCGGAAGAACCCGGCCCCAAGACTCGAGGCCGCAAATCACCCGCCCCCGGTTCCCTCCCAAAAGTGTTGCCAAAGGTATCCTATTCCCCTCTCGAGAGGGGCAGGGGGTGTGTCAGAATATAAACGAACTGCCATCGTTTATCCCGACACACCTCTCTTTTATAAGAAAGAACAACCTCCCCCCCACTCCGGACAGGAAGAATTTGCAAAAAATTACAGGAATGAAGCAACTTCGCCGCCTCCCCCTTTTACTTTCCCCCTGAAAGAAAATTAACAAAAGCCAAGGGGAAAAACAAGACCTAGACAGATAAAAAAGAAATCAGCCAGAGCAAACAAAAAAACGACTATTTCTATCACGTCCCCCCTGCTTCAATATTTTAAGACGCAATTAGCGCTTACCAAGCACCTTTCATACCAACAGCATATACAAAATGTATGTTTTTATTTAGATTACAATGAAAACAAACAACATGCGGATCCATATAAAACAAAACAATGATAAACCTACCTCCAAACTGGATATTTGCATGAAATTGAGCATTACTCCTGCTTCAACTACAAGCCCTATAACATTAGACGCACCTTCGTTCAATGTTAATACATGTTAATTCAAAAATAATTATAACCAAAACTACATTTAATATTATTTTTTATATATATTTGCCTATTATCATACAGCACATCCTATTTGCTATCCATGCTTATATAATCATGAATAGAAGGAAAACGCAGAAAACACATAAATATAAATCCACTTGAATTTGCCTAAAGGCGCGTATTAGGAAAAGGCAAGTAGAAGCATATAGATTTGCAAATCGAAAGTCCGATAGTGAATTAACGACTCTTAAACTATCATTCGTTATTGTTTAACTTTAATCTTGAACGTTATGTTAGGATACAATCCCAACCCCGATTTTATTGCTACCTTAGGAGTAGATGAATCGACCAACCTTCAGGTCATAGATTCCTCGGTAAGCTTTTCCGAACCTAATGAAATAGCTTCCCAAGCTATAGACCAAGAAGCGGCTGGTTCCTGTTTCGGTACTTTCGGTACATTCGGCTGCGGCGGCGGCTGCTTTGGTAGCTTTGGTACTTATGGTTGTGGTTAATACATCTCCGCTACCATAGCTTAAAAGGGACAAATCATCAACAAAGATTTGTCCCTTCGAAAGAGGAATCCGACAGAGCAAATCGAACTCCATTCCTGCGAATAATTTATTCTTTCACTTTTATAAAAACACAAAGAATTACGCTATGAAAAACATACTACTAATAACATTAATATGGGGAATTTATCCTGCACTCATAAATTCACAAACCATAGAAGATATATGCCAAACACATATAGAAAGATTAGGAGGAACCGAAAATATCCAAAAAATCAACAGTATTTATATCGAACAAACCATCTATTCGAACAACAGAGAGATTCCCCAATCGACAATCATAGTCCCCAACAAAGTCTACTATCAGGAAGTAAATTTTCCCCAAGGAAAAAATGTCATTAGCGTGGTCGAGGGGCAAGGCTGGATGATCAACCCTTTTGTTTCTTCAAAAGCAAAAGAACTTACAGAAAAAGAGTCAAACAGCTATATGATCAATTCAAACATATTCGGCCCTCTTTATGACTATCATACCAATAAAGAAGGATCAGATGTCAGAGACATACAACTAGAAGGCGAAACCCAAATTAAAAGAAAGGATTGTTATAAACTAAAAGTCACCTATCAATCCGGATTTATTGTCACCGTATATATTTCCAAGAAGGATTACATGATTCAAAAAGTAGAAAACGACTTTGGAACGATGGAATATTCGGATTATAAAAAAGTCGATCACGTCATGTTCCCTTTCTACGTAGAAATTTCCAATAAAATGGGTGTGATGATCGGAGAAGTAATTAAGCTGAAAACCAACATTAAGATTGATTATGCTAAATTCAGCAAACCATAAAACATCCATTCTGGTGTTTCTACTTATCCATTTATCCTTAACGGGATATTCTCAAAACAAAATTACAATAAGCATTGACAATAGAAAATGTTTAGAATGCGAGTGCGCATTTTTTCAAAGCGACAGCATCCTATTCAAAACGCTTAGTGACAGTGCGGGTTACATCAGTATACCTGAATATGTACTGGACAATTACACAAAGGTCGGAATCAGAACAAACAACGAAGAGAAATATTATTTGAGAAACAGCAGGCAAACTCCCACTGAGACATTAGCGTTTAGCGAGGCCGACTTAGATTCTCCATTGAAGCCGCACAACCTCAACGAAGTGGTGGTATATGCAAAAAGAAACACTGTCGAAGACGAGGGAAACAAACTCGTTTATAACGTCTATAGCGACCTCACGAATGCGTCTGCAACAACCGTCGACATATTACGTAAAGCCCCTATGGTAACTATTGACATGAATGGCGCCCCTTCGATAAGAGGGAATCAAAATGTAAAGGTGCTGGTAAATAACCGGGAAGTCTCCGGCCTGCCACCTGCTCAGGTTATTGAACAAATACCCTCGGGAGATATAAAAAAAATAGAAGTCATCACATCTCCGGGGGCTAAATACGATGCTGAAGGCACCTCTGGCATCCTGAACATCATTACCCGTAAAAACATATACTTCAAAAGCGATGGTTATATGAATTTAGGTATCGGAACAAAAGGAAGCCACTTGTTTGCAAATTATTCCTATCTGCTAAATAATAAATGGTCGATTGCAAACTCATTCTATGGCTTATTAAGCTACTCAAAAACAGAAAGCAGGCAAATCATTGAAGAAGAACGGAAAGAACTCTTCCGTAGAGAATCCGATGGAAAAAACAAGGGCAATTTATATAGCTACCAGTTCAATATTTCCAAGGCAACCGAGAAAGAGCACTTCAATATCTATTTGAATTACTACCTGCAAAAGCTAAGCCTTAATGAAGAGTACGCCACATACCAGAAAGAGCTGAACCAGTCCGAGTCGCAAAACGGCTATTCTTTTTATAAGATCGCAATGGATTATGCCCGCAATATTTCAGACAAAGTTAAAATAAACGTCGCATCGCACGGTTTTTATCTGCCCATCGATAACCAAATCAAGCTAAACAAGCTTGAGAACAAATACGACTATTCAATAGCGAATAACACTAGCTATCTCGATATGGAAATTGCATTTTCCAGAAAATTCAACTTGGATTTTGGCTTTAAGTCTACCTTGTCTTTTTTCCATAATGACTACGGCCAAACTGAAAATTCTTCACGACAAATACTTTTAGCAACGTATGTCGATGCCACTTACAAGATCAACAATAAAACAAGTATAAACTTCGGAACAAGATATGAGAATTATATGCTAAAAGGATTATCGGATATAAACAAGAACTATAATGATTTATTTTTTGATGCAAATATAAATTACAAATTCAATAACAAATCTACGCTAACAATCTTATTTAGCAAAAGAACACAAAGACCTTCTTATGCAAACCTGCTCCCTATTGAGAATTACATTTCCTCTAACATCATATCCTTTGGCAATCCTAACCTTAATCGCGAAATCGGATACAACTACGAACTTGGCTTCTCACAATACCTAGGAGATCATTTTATTAAACTGTCTCCATTCTACAAGTATTCCAAAGAAAAAATATCCACCTATCTTTCATGGAACAAAGAACATATATATACAACCTATATAAATGTAAACGACTCTAAAGAATATGGGGCAAGTTTATGGGCATCCCTTACATTTTTAAGAAAAAGGCTTAGTGTCAATTATGGAATTGATGTGGTTCATAGCAAATTTTCTTACAACGAATTGAAAGCTAACGGAATCCAAGTATTAAACAGCTTAAATATGACATACAAGATCGGGGATAGCTTTTATATTAATTTATTTGGATCCTTCAATACCCCCAAGATATACTTGCAAGGCAAAGAAAATTCATACACATATAGCAATTTATCGGTTCAGAAAAATTTCAACAACGGGAATTTCAGGATTGCGCTTTCTCTTGACAATCCTTTTAGCAAAGGTATATGTTTAGAACAAAAATACCACATAGGAAGCATGGCCTATAACAACAAATTAACCTATTACAATCGAGGAATAAGACTTCTGTTAATATATAAATTTGGAAAAAAGCAAAACGATCCAGTAATGAAGATGCAAGATGATATATTAAAAAAATAAACTCTTAAAAAATACAATTATGGATAAAAAATCCCGCGAATGGGGAATTTTGAATGAGTTTTTCTCCGACATAAATGTCAACTTCCCTCAAAAACCCCGACTAATCAATGGCATTAGCACCTATATTGCTCCTAATGGGTTAGGAGTTCAATATAGAGGCGGATCCGAACGCCTCATTATAAAAGGAAAAAACTCAGTTGCAATATGGAAATTTCTATCGGAAAATTTAACAGGAGAAAATACCTTAGAGCAGATTTTGGAATTAGCATACAAAAGCAAAGTAGACTGCTTTGATGTTGCTACATTTCTTAAAACATTACATAGCTACCATTTATTGAATGGCAACGAGGATAAAAAAGGCTTTAAGAACGATTACCACTTTGATTTATACTCTGCTAAACAAAAAGAGTATTATGATAGGATGATCGGATATTCCGGTAGAAATTCAAATAGCATAGAAGCTTTTAACAGAATAAGAGATTCTAAAATTCTTATCATAACAAACGAGATATTTGCTCCAATGCTAAGTTACAATATGCACTTAGCGGGCTTCGTCGATTTGGGTTTCTTAATATTGACCGATGACAATCCCATTAACGCCCTGGAATATATTGAGAATATCAATATTCTTACATATAGAAACATTACAAATGTTACAAACCAGGAACTGCGGGATTTACTGAACTCGACGATGGATGATTATCATTATGTTTTCCCTGTCATCAGTAATCCCAGCATTCATTTCCTTAATGAGATTAGCAGGTTTTGCAGTTTCAAAAACAAACCAATGCTGAATGTTTCAATTGTTGAAAACAGTTACGAGATAGGCCCGTTTTTCTTTCCTAATTCAGATACAGCCTGCGTATCTTGTTACCATTTACGGAAACAAAGTTATGACAATTACTCTCTGTATGATTATTTGTATCAAAACGACTTAGAAGAAAAAGAGCTGAAATTCGATAATAAGATAAAAGGATTTGATATACAAAGCTTTTACTCTGTGTTGAACTTTGCGATTTTGCAACTAAAAAATTCAATTGCAAAAATCGCCAAGCCTACAAACATAAACCAATGTATAAAATTGAATCCGCTTTCTCTCCATATTATCCGAGAGAATGTAATTCAAGTTCCAGGTTGTCCTTCCTGTTCAAACCGTAAGAGCTAAAATTATGATATACGATTTTTTAAAATTCGCGAGTATTCCCCATATCGACTCCCTCCATAATTGGACACAGGGAGTGAACCCGTTCAAATTTTCGAACATCAGAAAGACGGAAGTAGGCGAGCCGGAATGGTATGTTTGCTCCATAAACTTGTCCAACACTCCTATCGGCTCGATTAACTCTTTTAAGTTCAACGCATCAGCCGGGACATCGATCTATCTTGAGGAAGCCATAAACCGTTGCATTGGAGAAGCTATCGAAAGATATTGTTCGTCTACCTATTTTTTGTCCGACAAAGCCTATTTCAGAAATGTGGATGAATCAAAGGGATTTGCACGATGCGCAGAGTGTGAAAACGCTCCCGATTCTTTTAAACCGAATGGCATCCAGGAAAAGATAGAACATACTCAGGTAATAAAACTACTCGATAACTCTATTGATTACCTTCCGTATGAAACGGTACATCTAGGTTTCTTAAAGAAAGACTCAAAAAAATTGTTTTGTTCACCCATATCGACCGGGTGCTCTTTCTTCACGGATAAAGAAACAGCCATAATGAAAGGTATCCTGGAAGTGATAGAAAGAGATGCCATGATGAGATGGTGGTACCTTAACTTTCCTGATACAAGATGTATAAACATACATGAGATCATTTCTTTCGATATACAGGAAAGGGTTAAAAGGATACATGAAAAGAACATTGCCATCTATTTGTTCGAGATTTCACAGTTTAAACAATTCCCTGTTGTATTCTGCCTTCTGAAAGGGGAAGAGTTTCCATATGCTTGTTTCGGGGCGTCTTGTGATACTAACATAAAAAGAGCTATAATAAAAGCTTTAGACGAAGCAATGTCCATACGAACTATGGCAAAGTGGAAGGGAAGAAAAGAAAACGTCGATACCACTAATTTTGAATGGGTATCACAATTAACAGATCATATGGAACTTTATGCTAATTGGAAGGATGCTCCTATCATTAATAAGATTTTAAGCTCCTTGAGTGGAAATACTGTTTCTATTACTGATTATCCAGAAAGTTACAAGAAGGTTACATTTGACGATTTAAAGAAGATTGCCCGTGAACTGGCAGATTCGGGATTCGACATTTTCTACAAAGATCTTACCTTGCCGGAGATTGCTTCTTTAGGACATGTCGTAAGAGTGGTCATACCACAAATGATCCCCTTGTCGCAATCTTTTAAAATGCGTTGGTTAGCTTCGCTTTTCAAAGAAAAAACAATCGGTGAAATAAATCCTTATCCACAACCATTTTCATAATATTACCGCCATGTTTACAAAAGAAATATTTGAAAATCTTGAATATCATATAAGTTCAAGAAATACTAAAGCTCTTTTTACAGGAAAAACCGATCATTTAAGGCACTACGACAATCATATTGTTGAACTTCAGAACAATGTGGGCCTTAAAGGATATGAGAACAAGAAAAGAATAAATGTACTGGATCCCATCGACTTGAATGTCGATTTTTCAGTAGTTATGAATAATCGAAAGAGTGAAAGGAATTATTCTGGCTATAAGATTACCTTTAAAGAGATTTCGACCTTGCTCTATTATTCGTGCGGATATAAGAAAGATGAAAATTGGCGGAAACACGTTCCCTCGTCTGGAGGATTTAACGAAATTGAGATTTTTGCCGTGGTACTTTCTTCCAATGAAATAGAAGAAGGCATTTACTATTTTGATGCCAAAGCAAACACCCTGAATGAAATAGCCGTAGGGAACTTCAAAGAGTGGATAAAAAACGATGCTTTTTTCCAAAAAGAATGGTGCGAGGCTTCTGTTATTTTTATACTGGCTGCCAATATTACCCGTCTGTCTCAGAAATATCTTGCCAGAGCATATCGACTGGGATTGTTAGATGTCGGCCATGTGGCTCAGAACCTTTATTTAACTTGTTCTGCTTTAAACTTAAAAGTATGCGAAGTCCTTGGTTATCTGGAAAGCGAGATGGAAGAAGCCATTGGGATCGACGGGATTAACGTGGCTTCTTTTTCAACTATTGTAATTGGCAAATAATATGATAAGTCTAGAAAATGTATCAAAGTCTTTTTCGGGAAAAGAGGTAATCCATTCTATTAATTTAAAAATAGACAAGCCTTTGATCTATGGATTGCTTGGTCCTAACGGCGCCGGAAAAACAACAACTATACGCATTATCTGTGGAATTATTAATGCTGATGTCGGTAATATTCGACGAGGAAACAAGTTCGAGCCACAATATATCGGTTACATGCCTGAAGAAATAGGACTTTATAAAGACATGAGCGTAATTGACGAGATCCTATATATAGGCAAGCTCCATAACATTCCCAATGATAAGATTTGGTCGATAGCAAAACCACTTATTATCAAATTAGGTTTGCAAAAAGACTTGAACAAACCCATTGGGATATTATCGAAAGGGACGAGCCGAAAAGTTCAATTCATTTGCACGTTATTACATTCGCCTCAATTTATCGTACTGGATGAACCGTTTAGCGGCTTAGACCCACAAAGTTCCGAAATAATTGAAAATGAATTGTCAAGACTAAAGAATGAAGGCAGGACAATAATTTTGTCGACTCATAGAATGGAGCATGCGGAAGTTTTCTGCGACCACATTTTCATTATTAACAATGGAAATATCATAATCAATGAAGATTTGAATTATTTAAAATATAAATATTTGAATAATACATATATATTATGTGTGGAGAAAGAAGTTAGCTTTGACCCCAACGTTGAATTTACAAAGGATGAAACGGCCAAGTATTATCGGTACAAGGTAAAACTAAATGAGAACTTCACCTACGAACAATTAATTCAAAAATTGCAGAATAATAAGATTTTATTGTTTAAACAAGAAGTTCCAACTTTAAAAGAAATATTTCTGGCAAATACTAAAAACTTATGAAACAGCTTTCGTGTATTATAAAAAGGGAAGTATTGGTGAAAATAAGATCAAAGTCATTCTATTTATTTGTCCTTATAGCACCTATACTCTTTCTAATTCCCATTATGTTTAACATCTTGAATACGCCTAAACCGACTGCATTCACAGATAAGAATAGGGTCGGGGTTTATTCCAACGACTTTGTTAACGACAGCATCGATTACAGAGGGATTAAGTTCTGTAAATTGAGCGATAGTGAAATAGAAAACTTCCATTCCGGCGTTTTCTGCTTTGATAAGTATATTGGCGTAGTTGACTTGCATTTGCAAAACAAAGGGAAAACAGCTCCGCCGATACCTATTAAGCTTTACATGCCAGAGAAGGATATTAAAGCAAACGAGAAGTATGTCAAAGATATAGAAAGTTTTATTAATAGTGAATTCATCTATCATCATTGCAAGGAACTTAATATTCCCGACTCTTTAGCTGTTGAACTATCTGATATTCGGAATGTTTATCCACTAATTTATGCCCCTTCGGAAGATTCGAAATTAATGAATATATCATCTACGCTAGCGTTTATTCTGGGTATGCTTTTATATATAATGTTTATCCTTTATAACAATAATATCATGAGAAGCGTGTCTGAAGAGAAAAACAACAAACTTGCAGAAGTATTGTCGGTGTTTGTCAAACCTGTCAACTTAATGTTAGGTAAGATTCTAGGTTTGGGAATTGCTTCATTCATTCAACTGATAATGTGGATAGTAGTATTCTGTATCTATTTGAAAATGATATTCTGGTATGAGTCTGACTTTATGGAGTATTCCGAAACCAGCAACGACCTTCTATCGATGGCATTATCTTCCATATCAGAATTGCCGATAAAGAATCTTTGCTTATTCGTGCCTTTATTCTTCATATTCGGTATACTTTTAAATGGAGCGATCTCTACAATTATTGCAATTTATTCAACTAGAAAAAACTCAAATTACATGATGTTTTTTGGAAACATATTGAATTTGTTGGCAATATATTTCGGCATGTATGTTGCGACGTCGCCGGATTCTCAGATTTCAGCTTTTTTATCGTATTTTCCGTTATTTAGTTATTTGACGATACCTGTACTACTTCCTTACGGGATTCCTACCATTCAAATTGTAATATCTTTGCTTATTTTAATTTTAACGGTAATAGGCTCGATGTTGTTATCAGGTTATCTTTACAAAAGGTCTATCCGAGCTTAATAATTAAGGCCCTGTCCTTTTTATGAAAGATCAAAGATGTATGAGGGACGATAAATATAAAGGGGACGGCTCGGAAGGGGGAGGGGTAAAAAGCTCTCTTGCAATTTTTAAGTGAAGAGGTAAAAAGGCAAGCCTCTTTTAGTTGTAAGCCCCGATAAAATACAGGTGTCCCAAAAGCAACCGCCAAGGATAATTCTAATGAGAGTTGGCCTTGGCGGTTGCACGTTTTTCTAGTTGCATCTTGGCTTTTGTTAGATTTTTCGCTTGCACTCTTCTTTCGTGCATTCTTTTTTCTTGCCCTCTTTTTGTCTACTTCTTTTCCTTTGATTCCCTCTTCCTTTGATTCCCTCCCCCTTAGCCTCTCTCCCCTCTGAACAATTCCCACCCCCATCTGTTTTATCCAGTAATCGACCAAACAACGACAATATGCACATTGATTTACATTTACGCCCCTATTGTTACACCTTCTTTTGCCTGCTGGCGTCATCCTTGCTCGCGGCCCAGACAGAGCAACCCGACTACCTCGATCGCAGCCTCCCTCCCGACTGGACGGAAGACGGCCCCGAGTTTCAGCAAACGCTGCCGGTAGACGATACGTGGTGGAAAAACTTCAACGATCCTCTGCTCGACTCGCTCATGACGGTAGCCGTCCGGCAAAACTACTCCGTCCTGATGGCAGCCGACCGCATCGCTATGGCTAAAGCCAACCTGCGCATCCAGCAATCCGCCTATTCGCCGGCCTTTAGCCTGAACGGAGGCTGGCAACGCGATCAAAGCAGCGGGCATATCTCCGAGCTTCCCCAATCTACCACCCAATATGCCAGTGCCACGATCGATATGAATTGGGAAATAGATGTGTTCGGCAGCATCCGCAACCGCGTCAAAGCCCAGCGGGAAAACTATGCTGCCTCGCAAGAAGACTATAATGCCGTGATGGTGTCTCTTTGTGCCCAGGTAGCGTCGGCCTATATCAACCTGCGCGAGCTGCAACAAGAGCTGGAAGTAGTCAATAAAAACGCCCAGTCGCAACTGGCCGTAGTGAGGATTACCGAAAAACGATATGAAACCGGACTCGTCTCCAAACTCGACGTAGCCCAGGCCTTATCGGTTTATTACGATACAAAAGCTTCCATCCCCGCGCTCGAAGCGGGAATTATCCGATACACCAACACCCTGGCCGTGCTGATGGGGCTTTACCCCTGGGACGTGCGGAAAATATTCGACACCGCCCGCCCCCTTCCCGAATATATCGAACCGGTAGGCGTAGGGTTGCCGGCCAACCTGCTGCTGCGCCGTCCCGACATCCGCAGCGCCGAACGGCAGGTCAACGCTCAGGCCGCCGCCCTGGGAGCTTCGAAGTCCGACTGGTTCCCCCAGCTCTTCCTCAAAGGATCGGTGGGATTCGCAGCGCGCCATATGGACGACTTTTTCAACCATAAAAGTTTTACCTACGAGATAGCTCCCACCCTGAGCTGGACGTTTTTCCAGGGAACGAAACTCGTACAGGCCACCCGCCTGGCGCGGGCCCAGCTCGACGAAACGATCAGGCAGTTCAACGAAACCGTGCTCACCGCCGTGCAGGAGGTAGACAATGCCATGAGCGCCTACAAAAACTCCGTCAAGCAAATCGTCGCCCTGCGCGAAGTAGTGAACCAGGGAAGACAAACCCTGGAACTCTCGCTCGATCTTTATAAACAGGGGCTTACCCCTTTCCAGAACGTACTCGACGCCCAACGCTCGCTGCTATCGTACGAGAACCAGCTTACCCAAGCCAAAGGTAACTCTCTTCTCTACCTGATACAGCTTTACCAGGCCCTGGGCGGGGGATGGATGAATACAACAACCGATTAAAAAAATAAATATACAATGAATACGCTCCTCCGATACAGTTTCATCGCCTTCATCGCCGCTTATGCCGCCGGATGCAAGGAAAAAAGCCGCCCGGCGGAAAGGCCGGTTCCCTCCATCAGCGTCGCCATGCCGGAAGTACGCGACATCACGCTCACCAAAGACTATCCCGGCTACCTCACCTCCGAGCTGAAGGTCGACCTGGTAGCCCGCGTAAGCGGTTACCTGCAAGCCTCTTACCTGCAACCGGGGCAAAAAGTAAAAAAAGGGCAACTGATTTACGTAATCGAGCCCGATATTTACCAGGATAACGTGCAACAAGCGGAAGCCTCGCTGAAAACCGCCCGGGCCCAACTGGATTATGCCCGCAACAACTACGAGCGGATGAAAGAAGCCGCCAAAAGCGGGGCCGTGAGCAAAATTCAGGTACTACAGGCCGAATCGACCGTAGCCGAAACCGAAGCGGCGGTAAAAAACGCCGAGGCCGAGCTGAACACCGCCCGCAAGAATCTGAGTTATTGCTATATCCGCGCACCTTTCGAAGGCCGCGTCACCAAAGGCAAATACGACATCGGCAACTTCATCAACGGCGGCGTGCAAGCCGTCACCCTGGCCACGTTGTATAAAGACGACCTGATGTATGCCAACTTCAACATCGAAGACAACCAATTCATGAAAATGCTGCTGCAAAACGTCAGGGCCAACAACGACACGCTTCGCTTGCCCAAGGAAGTGGTGGTGCATCTGGGCAAAGACGGCCGTCAAAGCTACACCGGGCGGCTCGACTACCTTTCTCCCAATGTCGATTTGTCGACCGGGACGCTTACCGTACGCGCCAACCTCGATAACCCCGGCGGCCGGCTCAAAAGCGGCCTCTACGTGACCATCACCCTGCCCTATGCCGAAGAAAAGCAAGCCCTGCTAGTGCGCGACGCTTCGATCGGAACCGACCAACTGGGAAAATACCTCTATGTAGTAGGAGCTTCCGACACCGTAAAATACCGCCATATCGAAACCGGGCAGATCATCGACGATACCCTGCGGCAAGTGCTCGGCGGCTTGCAACCCGGCGAACGGTACGTAACGACCGCTTTGCTGAAAGTAAGAGACGGAATGAAAATAAAGCCTGTAAATTAAAGCATCATGGTTAAATTTTTTATCAACAGACCTATCTTCGCCACGGTACTCGCCCTGATTATCGTGGTGGCCGGCTTGGTAACGCTCAACATTCTGCCCATCGCCCAATATCCGGAGATCACCCCTCCCACGGTGCAAGTCTCGGCCGTCTATCCGGGCGCCAATGCCGAAACGGTGTCACAAACGGTAGGTTTGCCGATCGAGCAACAGGTAAACGGCGTAGACGGGATGCTTTACATGAGTTCTACCTCTTCCAGCTCGGGCGCCTATTCGCTCACCGTCACCTTCGCCGTGGGCACCGATATAGATATGGCTACCGTAATGGTGCAAAACCGGGTGAGCATCGCCCAGAGCAGCCTGCCCGAAGCCGTGAAAGTGCAGGGCATCACCACCCGCAAGCAATCGTCCAACATTGTGATGATGCTTACCCTCAGCTCGCGCGACTCGGCCTACAACAGCCTGTATTTAAGCAATTACGCCCAACTCAACCTGGTAGACGAACTGACCCGCCTCGAGGGCGTCGGCTCGGTAAACGTGATGGGCGCGGGCGATTACAGCATGCGTATCTGGCTCGACCCCGACGCCATGCACATCCGCGGACTGACGCCCGAAATGGTATTTCAGGCCGTGGCCACCCAAAACACCCAGGTATCGGCCGGCTACGTAGGCCAACCCCTGGCCAGCGGCGACGATCCGTTTCAATACACCCTTACCGTACGCGGGCGGTTGAGCGACCCGGCCGAGTTCGGCAACATCATCCTGCGTACCGAAGAAGGGGGCAAGATACTTCGTCTGAAAGACGTGGCCCGCGTCGAGCTGGGAAGCGCCTCCTACAACGTCGTCTCGAAACTGAACGGCCGCGAAACCGCCGCCATCGCCATTTACCAATTGCCCGGCTCCAACTCGCTCGACGTATCGAAGGTAGTGAAAGCCAAAATGCAGCAACTGGGAGCCAATTTGCCGGAGAGCGTAAGCTATGAAGTGACGCTCGACACCACCGACGTGATCGACGCCTCCATCCACGAGGTACTGATTACCTTTATCGAAACCACCCTCCTGGTAGTGCTGGTCATTTTCCTGTTCCTGCAAAACTTCCGGGCCGTCATCATTCCCTGCATCACCATTCCCGTTTCGCTGATCGGCACCCTGGCGGTGATGGCCGCCCTGGGCTTTTCCATCAATACGCTCACGCTGTTCGGCCTGATCCTGGCCATCGCCATCGTGGTAGACGACGCCATCGTGGTGGTGGAAAACTCCACCCGCCTGCTGGATACCGGAAAATACGCCACCGCGCGCCAAGCCGTCAGCGCGGCCATGGGCGAAATCGTAGGCCCCATCGTGGGCGTGGTGCTGGTATTGCTGGCCGTCTTTATCCCCACTACGCTGATCAGCGGCATTTCCGGACAATTATACAAGCAATTTGCCTTGACCATCGCGGCGGCCACCGTGCTGAGCGGCATCAACTCGCTGACGCTTACTCCGGCCTTATGCGCGCTGTTTCTCAAACCCAATGCGGAAGATTCCAAATTCTTCCTTTTCCGCTGGTTCAACAAGTTTTTCGGCAAAACCCAGGCATTGTACGACAATGTAGTAGATCATCTGCTGAAAAACCAAGTGCTGGCCATGTTGGCCTATGCCGCCGTCACGGTGATCGCCATCCTGCTTTTCCTGCGTTGGCCTACCAGTTTCATCCCGGAAGAAGACGACGGGTATTTCCTGGTCGTCAGCCAGTTGCCCCCGGCGGCCAGCCTCTATCGCACCGAGAAGGTCACGGCCCGGATAGACACCATCCTCAAACAATACCCGGAAGTGAAAGCCTACATCAGCGTAAGCGGTTTTTCCATTATGGGCGGCGGCGAGCAATCCAACGCCGGTACCTTTTTCGTGATCCTGAAAAACTGGAGCGAGCGGAAGGGCAAAACGCATACGGCTGCGGCCATCGTGAACGACTTCAACCGCCGGGCGGCAGCCATCGAGGAAGCGCAGATATTCGCCATGGTTCCTCCCGCTATTCCGGGGCTGGGGGCATCGGGCGGCTTGCAACTGCAACTGGAAGACCGCCACAACCTGGGGCCTACCGAAATGCAACGGGCCGTGGAAACCTTGCTGGCCACCTACCAGGAAAAGCCCCAGTTGCTGAGCGTGTCGAGCATGTACCAGGCCAACGTGCCGCAATACTTGCTGAATATCGACCGCGACAAGGTGCAACTGATGGGCCTTCAATTAAGCAGTGTTTTTTCCACCCTGAGTTATTATATGGGAGCGGCCTATGTGAACGATTTCGTGAAGTTCGGCCATATCTACCAGGTGAAGATCGAAGCGACCGACAAGGCGCAGAAGGTAATCGACGACGTGTTGCAACTCAGCCTCGAGAACAGCTCGGGCGATATGGTGCCTTTCTCGGCCTTCACCCAGGTAGAAGAGCAATTAGGGTTGAACCAGATCAACCTGTATAATATTTATTCTTCGGCCGCGCTCACCATCATCGTGAATCCCAAATACAGTTCGGGCGAAGGCATCCAGGCCATGCAAGACTTGATCCGCGAGCAATTGGGCGACAGCTTCGGCTACGAATGGACGTCGGTGGCTTATCAGGAAACCAAGGCGGGATCGACCACGACCATTATTTTCGCCATGGCCTTGCTGGTGGCCTTCCTGGTGCTCTCGGCCCAGTATGAAAGCTGGACCAGCCCGCTGGCGGCCATCATGGGGTTGCCTATCGCCTTGCTGGGGGCTATACTGGGTTGTTTCATCATGGGCATACCGGTAAGTATTTATACGCAGATCGGGATTATCCTCCTGATAGCCCTTTCGGCCAAAAACGGCATCTTGATCGTGGAATTTGCCCGCGACTTCCATGCCGAGGGCCATTCCATCCGGGATGCGGCCCTGGAAGCGGGACACGTGCGTCTGCGCCCCATCCTGATGACTTCCTTCGCTTTCGTGCTCGGGGTGATGCCGCTTCTTTTCGCTACCGGCGCGGGGGCGGCCAGCCGGATTTCGCTGGGCGCGGCCGTGGTATTCGGCATGTTGATCAATACCATATTCGCAACCGCCTTCATTCCCAATTTCTACGAGCTGATGCAAACCATCCAGGAGAAATGGTTCGACCGGAAAAAAACGAAGAAGCCTAAAAGCATCGCGCCGGCCCAAGCCGCTCCCGAAGCCGCCCTGCCGCCCGCCGACCAGCCCAAATCGCTGCCCGAGCCCGATCCTTCCCACGACTGACCGGGCTACCGGAGGCCTTCCTCCCCCCTACCGCTGTCCGGATGCAAACCCCAGTTCGTGAAGCATCCGGCTGGTATGGTTGAGGAAATACTTGGTAAGGGTATAATGCTCGGTTTCCTCGTAAGCCACGGCCGATACCCCCGTTTCTTCCACCTGGTAAATACGGGCGTCGGGATACCCTAGCAGGATGGGCGAATGGGTGGAGATAATAAACTGGCACCCCCTTTCGGCCAACTCGCGCATGCGCACCAGCAACCCCAGTTGCCTGCCCGGAGAAAGGGCCGCCTCGGGTTCGTCGAGGATGAAAAGCGTATTCTTCTCGCTGTAATTCAGAAACAGGCTCATAAAACTCTCGCCGTGCGATTGTTGCAACAGCATCCTTCCCCCCAGCCGGTCGAGCACGTAGCTTTTGCCGTAGTCGAACGATTCGCGCATGGCCCGGCGGTCGATCCGGTCGGCATAATTGAAAAACGATTCGGCGCGAAACACGAACAAATCGTCGGGCTGACGCTCGAAAACCGGCACGATCTGTTCGTCCAGGTCGTTGGCCGCTATTTTCACCGTCCAGTAATCCTCGCCGTCGTAAGCCATCGCCTCGTCGGCCGGCAGTTTCTTCATCAACGCCTCCAGCACCGTGGATTTGCCCATGCCGTTTTCCCCCACCAGGAAAGTAACCGGACGATCGAACAAAAACGAGTCGATATACCGCACCGCCGGCACGGCATACGGATATTTCACATCCCCCTTCACCCGCTCGGGATCGAGAAGGCGGATTTGTCTGAGGTAAATCATAAGCGTTCCTTCTTTAAAGCTTAAATAATAAATTTAGAGGGGATAAAGATAGCCGCTTTCCGGGAAAAAAGTGTCAAGTGCGTTATTTTATCCTAACAGCGAAAAAAGAAAGCTTGTTTATATCGGGAAATGATTACTTTCGTTTCCAGCCTCGAGACCAGTCTACGCGGCTACCGGCATCCTGAATGACAGGCAGGCAGTTTGCACTTTCGGCAGAAAAATAACAGCTGTCTGCGCCAGGGTCATAAACACTTCAATCCGCACGCCTTATGATTCTATCCGCCAGCCGCCGCACCGATATTCCGGCCTTTTATGCCGACTGGTTTCTCAACCGGTTGCGGCAGGGGTATGTCCTCATACCCAACCCCTATCGTTCCAAGCAGCTTACCCGGCTGAGCTTCCGGCCGGAAACGATCGACTGTATCGTGTTCTGGACGAAGAACGCCGGCCCCTTGCTCGGGAGGCTGGACGAAATGGAAAGCCTGGGCTACAAAAATTACTATTTCGAATATACGCTGACGCCCTACGGCCCGGCGATTGAAAAACACGTGGGCACGAAAGCCGAGGCTGTCCGGCTGTTTCAGCAGACAAGCGACCGGGTAGGCCCCCGGCGCGTAGACTGGCGGTTCGACCCGATTCTGCTCGGAGGCGAAGTTACCGAAGCATATATCCTCGATCGTTTCGATGCCCTGGCCCGGCGGCTGGCCCCTTATACCGAGCGGTGCATCATCAGCTTTATCGATATATACCGGCATCTGCGCCCTGCCTTCGAGGCCGTGCCCGACGAAAAGGCCGACTTTATCGCCCGGCATCTGGCTCAAATCGCCTCGGGGTACCGCCTGAAGGTATATGCCTGCGGCGAAAAGCGGGATTATAGCCGCTACGGCATCCTGCCTTCGGCTTGCATCGACCGGGAAAAGATAGAAAGCCTGGCGGGTTACCGCCTTCAAACCGGTAAAGACGCGGGGCAGCGCGCGGCATGCGGTTGCCTGGAAAGCGTCGACGTGGGGGCGTATAACACCTGCCGCCACGGATGCACGTATTGTTATGCTTCCCGCTGCCGTCTGGTGGCCGGCAGCGGACCGGCCGCCTTTCCCGGCCCGCTGGCCCCCATGCTGACGGGACACCCGGCCGGCGACGAAAAGATCACCGAGAAAACCGCCGTCTCTTTCCGCGACCGGCAAAACCCGCTTTTTGCCGGCTGAGCTTTCCAACGGGCTGCTTTTTCCGGGTTTGCTTGCGGCATTTCTCCGGTTATTCCATTTCCCCCTATTTCTTATCTTATATCAAGAAATAAAGCCCGTCGGTTGCAAAATGGGCTTTCCGCGATACAACGTATGCAGGCAGCTCCTATATTTGTGCCGTAAAACATAATTATACGACAGGTTATGGTAAGAAGATTGTTTAGACGTTACATTCAGCTCCTAGGGTTTCAGCCCTGGACTATATGGGTTTACCGCGTATGGTAAACAGCCCGCGGAGGCTAACGAACATTTTTCAGGTTATCAGGAGCTTCGAACAAAGGTTTTAGGTTATGGTTTAGGTTCTCACTTGGTATTTTTTTCAGAGAAGCTCCTTTTTTTCGAGATTCAGTAAACGCGTATCGGAAGATACGCCAGTGTTTTACCAAAAATGAAATGGCAGTATGAAAAGTATTTTTAAAAATTTCCGGGCCCATTGCATGAAATACCTTGCCATCGCAGGCCGGTCGGAATTGACCAAATGGGGATACGATAAAAAGTAATATCCCCTCCCGTCTTGAGGGAACATCGATTTATTTGAAGTATGCCGCGAGGATGTTGCAAAGGCAGTTTTTCCCTTCCTTCCTGCAACATGCTCGCGTTTTTTTACTCCTTCCCACTCCCTTGTTTTCAAGGCCTCCCGATAAATGGTATCTATCGGAAGATAAACGGGCAAATAGTTGTTCTTCATTTTCTTTTTTTTATTTTTGGTATCACATTACTAATCCTTCCGCACCGGAACACATTCCGGCCGCCGCCCACCGAAAGCGGCCACCGATAAACGGCTACGGAACTAAAAAACAAATTCTATGGATACCAAAAAACTCACCGCCGCCAACGGCCGCCCAGTAGCCGACAATCAGAACACCCAAACCGCAGGCCCCCGCGGCCAGGTCGTTTTGCAAGACCCCTGGCTGATCGAAAAACTCGCCCACTTCGACCGCGAAGTCATCCCCGAACGCCGCATGCACGCCAAAGGCTCGGGCGCCTTCGGCACCTTCACCGTGACGCACGACATTACGCAACACACCAAAGCCGTTATTTTCAGCCAGGTAGGCAAGAAAACCGATTGCTTCGTACGTTTCTCGACCGTAGCCGGCGAACGCGGCGCGGCCGATGCCGAACGCGACATCCGCGGGTTTGCCATGAAATTCTATACCGAGGAAGGCAACTGGGATCTGGTCGGCAACAACACGCCCGTCTTTTTCCTGCGCGACCCGCTGAAATTTCCCGATCTGAACCACGCCGTAAAACGCGATCCGAAAACCAATATGCGCAGCGCCGACAACAACTGGGATTTCTGGACCTTGCTGCCCGAAGCCCTGCACCAGGTAACGATCACCATGAGCCCGCGCGGCATTCCCTGCTCCTATCGCCATATGAACGGCTACGGCAGCCATACCTACAGCTTTATCAATGCCGAAGGCCGGCGCACCTGGGTGAAATTCCACCTGAAAACCCTGCAAGGCATCCGCAACCTGACCGACCGGGAAGCAGAAGCCATCATCGCCAAAGACCGCGAATCGCACCAGCGCGACTTGTTCGAAAGCATCGAAAAGGGCGATTACCCGGCCTGGAAATTCCAGATCCAACTGATGACGGAAGAAGAGGCGGAAACCTACCCCGTGAATCCTTTCGATCTGACGAAGGTATGGCCTCACAAAGACTTCCCTTTGATGGACGTAGGCATACTGGAACTGAACCGGAACCCGGAAAACTATTTCCAGGACGTAGAACAAGCGGCTTTCAACCCGATGAATACGATAGAAGGGATCGGATTCTCGCCCGACAAAATGTTGCAGGGCCGCTTGTTCTCGTACGGCGACGCCCAACGTTACCGCCTGGGGGTGAACCTGGAACAGATTCCGGTGAACAAACCCCGCTGTCCGTTTCACGCTTTCCACCGCGACGGAGCGATGCGGGTAGACGGCAATTACGGGGCCACGAAAGGTTATGAGCCGAACAGCTTCGGCGAATGGCAGGATTCGCCCGAAAAGAAAGAGCCCCCGTTGAAAGTGGGCGGCCCCGTTTACAATTACAACGAGCGGGAGTATGACGACGATTACTATAGCCAGCCGGGGGCCTTATTCCGCTTGATGCCGCCCGAAGAACAGCAAGCCTTGTTCGACAATACGGCCCGTCAGGTAGGGGGAGCCCAGTTGTTTATCCAGCAACGCCATGTACGCAATTGCTACAAAGCCGACCCGGCTTACGGCCGCGGCGTGGCCGACGCGCTCGGCATTTCGCTGGATGAGGCGTTGAAGGCTACCCGTTAACGGCTACCCGCAGCCCGGGAGAATTAAGGCCGCCGGGATTGAGCCGCGGTAGCCGGACGGGCTATTCCCCGGGCGGGGGTTATTGTCATTTTTTTTAATAGTTAAAAATCCATCGCAGTGAAAAAGGAATTACACTGCGATGGATTTTCAATTTCATGCCGGTGGAACTTGTATAACAAAGCTATAGCTTTAATTTTCAGATTATTGCAACGTGGTGTTAAAATCTTGTGTGAAACATTTGTGCAAATCGCTTCGCGGCTGATTTGGCGGCAAATGTTTCACAATTGCAAAGATAGGTTTAATTCTGTTTCGACGCTTCTGCTATACTGTATGTTTTTGGGCATAAAAAAACCGCTCTACCCTCCCGGGCAAAACGGCTTTCATCGGTTATTATGCAGCAGATTTATTTTTTCCGTCTAGCTAGCCACGCCAACAGCGCGGCAACCGTACCCCCGACAATCAGGAACCACCACACCCCGCGCGGGATAATCCGGGTATCCGTACCCGCTTTCCGGCCCGCTACGCTCTTGTTAGTAGTCGTTATGTCTCTTTGTACCTCCCGGCCCGAAACGGCCGTAGAATCCTTCGTTATAAGCCGGCCGCCGGCGTAATCCTCCGTTACTGTGCCTTCCTCGATTGTGACGGGCCACTGCCGGCCCAGGCTGTCCGGGGCCGAAAGGATCGTTATCTTATACACGCGCTCGCGCCGTAGCTTTTCCCCGATACTGTCCGATATGGTAATTCCCATAACGGAACCGGCCCGTAGCTGCTCTGTTTCTTCCCGCCGGATGTCGGTGCGCTCTTCCGTGGACGTCTTATGCGTTCCACAAGAGCAGAGCAGAAGAAAGAGGGTTGCTATGATCGTTTTCATATTGCCTGTTTTGTCTGGTTTAAAGTATTCGCCAAACGCGCCGCGCCGGCGTCGTAATATTCCTTATCAATTTCGAAGCCGATAAACTGACGGTTTGAGTTGACGCAAGCAATTGCCGTTGAACAACTGCCTGCGAAGGGGTCGAGTACCACATTTCCGGGGGCCGTTACAAGGGCTAATAGGCGTTCGAGCAACCGGACGGGTTTTTGTGTGGGGTGGATAATCTTATATCTATTGCCGACTTCCTTTATTATCGTTTTTTCAATAAGACCCTGATCCATTGCGCGCGCTACGGCCGCCGCCCTGTCTTGTGTCATTATTGGGGATGAAATAGTATATCCATTTTCCTTGCTCTTCCGCTCTACGTCTGATTTCAGGCAGTCGCTTAATAAGTAATCCTCCACGGCCTTAAACGATGCGGAATTTCCAAATACGGCGCGCATTCTCTTAATGTCGGATATTACAGATTCAACATTATAACGCTTCATTTCCAAATACGGAACTCGAGCCTTATTGATCTTTCCCTTTCCGTTTGCAAACAGAGATATTGTTTCGTGAGTCCGTGAAATAGGCAACAGCGGGCTCGTTGAATATCCCTTATCCCAAACGATTTCTTCCCTGAATATAAACCCTAGTTCGGCCAACAGCGTATTCCACCGGTAGAATGAAGTTCCGCGGCCGAATAACACGACAAACCCCGTAGGCTTCAGTATCCTTTTGAATTCGGCAAATAAAGCGGGTTCATCGAACGGCCTCTCTAGCTTTTGCTTTTTCAAATACAGGTAAGGGGGATCAGTCAGAATGCAGTCAACGCTAGCGGCCGGGATACGTTTAATCCCCTCCTGGCAGTCTTCGTTATATATTTTGTTCAGTTCCATTTGATTTATGGTAATGTAGTTTTACAATAATTCCCATCCCTTGATAACTTCCCGCATATCCGCCGGCCGGCCGTTCTCTACTTCGCTCATTGCCGCCACGATCCGTATCATTTGTTCCCGGTCGTCGACGTTGACCGGATCGTCAGCCGGGATGCCGGATTTTGCCGAAACCGTGTTCACGTATGCGGCCGTGTCGTTCTCGTTCGTTGGGGCCCAGCGACTTATCATTTTCCGAATCGTGCCCAAGCCATGTAGCCGGCTGTAATTTCTCAGTATGACGAACATGGCCCGGTAGCCGTAGTACATCGTGTAGAACTGTTTGAAATCCGGATCGGCACTAGGGCGTACTTCGAACTCAAATTTATCATTGCTTTTTCGGATGTTGCCGGGGTTGTTGTTCCGAAGCCCGCGGGGTTGTTTACTCTGTTTCATTTTTTCGTTCCTCCTTTTTGTCGCCGGCCGCGTTGTCCGCTATGGGCGGCTCACGATCAGCGCATTTTAAATTCTTACACTTTAATATTTTAAGTACGGCAACCTCGGTTGTAAGTTGGTTGATTTCGTCACGTAGCTTACTTTGATTGTCGTACAATTTATCGATCAAAACGCTTTGGCTCTTCTTCTCTTCCTGATTCTGCATACACAGTTCCCGCCATTGCTCGCTAGCCTTCTGCTCGTTTTCCAGTTCCGCGGCCTTCCGTTTGGTTGGAAACATCAGAACCGCCCCCAGCCCGCCACCCCCTATAAAGGTTAATACCGCTGTTAAAATTGACGCCCATTCCATGAATTACGATAGGATTGAGATGGATAAAAACGCACTGACAAAAGCCGCAATTTCAATCCAGAACATCCACTTGTGATCTAGCGAGGCTACACCAAGGAAGACGGCGTACGCGGCCGGTAGCGTCCACCAGGCACCGGATAGGGCCACCCACGCGCCGGCCGCCACGCAGCACACCGCGGCCCCGCCATAATGCACCGGCCCGGTAAGGGATAGTTTAAACTGAGGGGCCGCGCCGACGAACATCAACCCGGCCGCGGCCAGGAACGGGAACGCCTGGTAAGCGTCCGGCGTCATATCCAGCCAGGCCGGCAGGAGGGTAAAGGAGACGCCCCAGCAGAAGGCCGTAAACAGCCGGCCCAGGCCGCGCCGCTTTCTTTCGAGCAGGTAATACGTATCGCTGATCGAGGCCGGGATACCGAACAGCAGGAGCATAGCCGCTACGTATACGATGAAAATGACAAGGGAGATGTGAATAAAGATCATGCCTTTAATTTTTTAAGTTGTGATTGATAGATTTCCTTCCGCATTCTTGGTTATCTGGATCGTGCTTAATGACCCGGTGCCAACAAACGCAAACAATAAAACCGTATCCGCGCCGGCAACTTCGGCGATAGCCGCCGTTACCGGATAATGCTCCGTATAGGTCATCGGGCTTGCCGTCCGCGTTGCGTGGATCGTTATGCTTTTAGCGCTCTTCACGCTCGCAACAAGCGCGTCAAATCCCCCCGCGCTTTCCAACACGGCTTGTATTTCCGCGCTGGTACTAGCCTGTGTAAGATCCATCAGATCAGCAGGGATAAGTAAATCAGCCCCGGAACCGGAACCGCCCTCGGCCAGCCCGTCCAGCTTTGCTTTGTCTTCCTTCGACAGCAACCCGTTCGCCGTAGCAGAAGCAACCGGTATGATCGCGTATTGCCCTTGGTTGTTCAGATATTTCGTGCCGTCTCCCGTGTTCTCTAACAGGATACTTTTGCCGGGGCCGGTCGAGAAGGCCAAATGCCGCCTCCCTACGCCGGTAACATCGTCAAACCGGGGATTATTGTTCCAAATAATGTCGTAACGATCTTTACCGTCATTACCGCCGTATGATAGGTAAATTTCATCCGCTCCGTCCGGCGAAGTGTTTTGTATGGCTCGATCTGTATAGGTTCTGGCCGACGCAACCCCGGATTGTACGAGGGATCTAATTTCAAGGGTTTGCATTAGAGGAATAATCAGACCAATTGTATAGTTATTATCGTCCGTATAATCTATCTCGACGGACACGGGTACGGATGTCACCCCCGGCACCTGGATAATATGAACTTGTTTTGAATCAAAATTCTTAACAAAATCAAGCATAGCCGCTTTTCCGCCCCAACATGCAAATATTTCGTCGCTGGTGGTCACGTATGGAATCCCCGCAACCTCTTCGGGAAGAAAGCACGCCCCCGCCTCCGGTATCTCGACTTCCACGAAACTACCGTTGGCCGATCCGTCCTGCCCCGGCCGAAACGCGTATTGCTTGGCTGCAAGCAAACCCGTAGGGTCGACCAGCACGTTGCCGCTGCCGGAACCGTCCGCGCCGGCACGGCCTTTCGGAATTGATAGATTAAGCTGGTATATCTTCGCCCCGGAAGCGTCAACACCGTTTTCCACCCATTCAGCCGCTGCCGGCTCCGAAGGTTCGACCGTGGTAACCGTGCCGAACACCAGTATCGGGGCCGGGCCGGTATCTCCTTTCTCCCCTTTTACGTCAGCCAGAAAGAAAACCGGTTGAAAATCGCTATCCGGTGCTTTGCTCTGTTTGTACATTACCGCCCCGTCCCGCACATCCAGAACGATATGATCCCCCTCGGGGCCGGTTATCTCCGATAAGGCTACCAGCGTTTGATAGGCCGTATCGGGGGTACCGTCTATCTTATATTCCAGGTTAGGGCCGTTCTTGCGGAAAACGGGGTTCTTTCCGTTCTCTC
>DBFWLD010000036.1:0-60111 GCA_048465615.1 Tannerellaceae bacterium | reverse complement strand
CAGCCCGTGTTATACTCGGCCGAACGGATGGGGGCGGATGTCATAAAGCCTTTTTCGAAGGTGATGAACCCGGCCTCCACGTCGTTAACGCCATACTTGAAAAGGTATCGGTTATCCAGTTCTTCGAGCGTCAGAATCTCGCAGGTTTCCAGCCCGATCACATGCCCGAACCCGTCCAGCCCTACACCGGCAATGGCGCGTTTGTCCGCTTTGAGGATGGATTCGACTGCCGAGGTATCTTTATGGGAAATGGTATAGATCAAATTTCCTTCTGTATTTTTATCGATCAAAATACCCTCTGCTGCAAGGATGTCGAAGTCGGCATCAACCGTTGTTTGTCCTCCACCCATAGGAATATTTCCCCAGCTTCCGGAAGAGGATATGATTTGAGGTGAATCCCCTAAACGTCTATTCCTGGCTATTGCGGGGATTGTGCGAGTTTGGTAAATATATTGTTGCTTGGTCATTTTTTCATTCCTCCTTATATTGAATGCCTTTAAAATTATCCTCTTCAAACTGAACAATTTTGACTTCACTTACATCATTTCCCAAATTTTGGTTTTCGGAAAGTATCATATATTTTCCCGGTTCATTCGTATCGGTATAAATTCCAAATGAAGGAAGGATCGAAACTGTTCCGGAAAGCAAATGGTGCCGGGAAGCATAATTACTGTATACTGTACCAATCAATAGCCGTTCTATTTGATCCGTAACACCGGCACGATAAAACGTATTTTTTACTGATTTGTCAGATGTAAGAAATAATTGCCCCTGTGCTGCCGGAGATGGTTCTTTGAGTGTCCCTAAAATAGTATCTATTTTCATCTCTTCTTTGGCGGATCGGTTAATCCAGGCCGAATGTTCGACATCCTCCGAATTAATTTCTTTTCCATTCTTATTAATAATCTTGACAGTAGGTTCTTTATATAGTACCCAGCGAATCCGCTCATTGATGTCATCCCTGAGTTTCCATTTATTATCGTCGCCATAATCATAGCAAAGCACGCCCACACCTATTTGCAATTCCAAATAGCCGGATTTATCAGGCATATCTATGTATTCCGCCTGATCCATTTTATCAAATAAAAGAGGTAATTTCTCGCCTCTATAATAGCCGATTATTTGCTTGTTCATCTGCCATCCGCCAAGTCCGGTTTCGTTTTTCCGATTCCCTTGATACCAACACATCCAGGCATCTCCCCACGTGCCTTCTCCGCCTACCCACTTACAGTCCTTACGCGCAAAGCTATTACTCTCTTTCACTCCTTTGTTTTGCCAGTGATAAATAGCATTCCCCCTTTCATCTCTGAGTGTCAGCAGAAAGGGCACATAAGAAAAATTACACCAGTTTTTTAGACGATCCCAATTTCCTTCTTCATTTTGAATCTGTGCTGTTTCAAAAGGATTATATCGGACATCGAATAGAAACGAAAGATTCATTTTCAGTTTGTAATTATGTCTATTCAATCCGGTATAAGCCAGGTAGGGCTTATCGGGCAGCTTCATTAACATGCTTCCGATGGAAGATGTTGCCTTCTGTATAAAACTTTTATATACTCCCGTACCGTCAAATGTTTGAACAGTCCAGGCTATTCCCGCTTCCTCCGATCCGGAGAATTCGGGTTGAATTTTAAAAAATCTCGCACGATCATTCTTTTCTAATCCTTTTCCTGTATTCGACAGATAAGTATAAAAACCTATTTCATTAGGGGCTGATTCCGTATAAACCCGTGTCGTCAATTTCTGGTCTTCACCCACAGATTTAATATCCACTTCACCTTTTAACAACTTAGTCTTTTCATAGGGTGAAAATGTCAGTTTTACGTTGTTATATACTTTGTCTGCTTCCAGAACCGCATCGTCCGAGTCCCAATGGACAACTTGGGGAATAATGTTCGTATAAATACCATTTAAATCAAATAGGATAATTTTACCTCCTTTCTGAATTAACCGCAACCCAAAAGGACGAAGTGTTTCGTCAAGTGCTTGACGCATATCTACGGGTTCCCCATCTTCATCAAAGAAATTGTTCAGGTTAACAGCCAAAGAATCCAATATATTATCAGTGTTATATTGAGCTAGCTGTGTACTGATATATTCTTCTATGGCCTCATATTGAATACCCGTTTGCAGCAATGCTTCCATAATAATTTCCCTCAAGGTCAGAAAACCGGTTTTATTCCAGTTCAATCGCTCTAAAACAGCCATATCCGAAAAAACTAAGCTGATTCCATAATTTGAAAGATAAGCAAAAGGTTCTTCATACAGCTCCGGATCAAGCGTACCGCTCCAATAAAGGGCCTTTTCACGATATACATCCATACGTACAGTTTTTGTTTTTATGGTATAGAGATCAACAAACTGCCGGTCTGTATCGCTATAAAGCTGTAACGTAGCCCTGCTACTTTGTACCGGTTCCAATTTATCCGTTTCGAGCCATTCTATTTCAAGAGGAACGCTACAAAAGGCAATATCCGATACTTCGCCTAAATACCCTTCCTGCCAGATCTCTACATCATAGGCTATATTGCCAACACTATAAAAACCTCCTTTATATCTTAATTGCATGCTCATCGTGTACGATTGTTTATGTTGTTATGTTTAGCAGCCACGGCTACGAAATCACGACCTCTCAGACGAAATTCATATACGCCGCCCCCCCCGTTAGCTGGTTCAATCAATTGACGAAGTTTACTTAACGGGGCAATGACTTCCGGGTTGTTAGCAGCACCGGCATATTCGCCGATCTGGGCAAATGTATTTCCGTATACGATACCACCGGCGGCGAAGGCTTTAGGCTTTGGTATAGCTGCCAACATGGCAATAATAGAAGCAACTGCGGCTCCAGCCATGATCCAACCAACTATAGGAATAGA
Organism: Tannerellaceae bacterium; assembly: GCA_048465615.1. Lineage (GTDB taxonomy): Bacteria > Bacteroidota > Bacteroidia > Bacteroidales > Tannerellaceae > Parabacteroides. The sequence continues at coordinate 57,235 of DBFWLD010000036.1, read as the reverse complement.
AGCAACGGAAGCAGCTGCGCCAGAGGCTGCCACGGCTGTGTTTGCAGTAGTTTGTGCTGTTGCTGCCGCTACCTGGGTATTTCCTAATGCGATTATTTTGGGAATTGCCTGGGCGATTGTCTGCATCAGGTTTGCGCCCCACTTCAGCCAGGCTCCAGCCGATTCGCTTACAATTCCTGACAGGCTGTGCATTATGTCTGCAACTCCGCCCAGTCCCTGCAACATAGGAGAAAAAATATCTTTTTCACTGAACATACTTCTCATTTTCGCTTTTCCCCAATTGATCATCTTATTCAATTGTTGATCGTCAAAACGCGGGATAAAGATCAACTTCCCTTCCTTGTCAAGCTTTGGGTTTGAGGTAAGCTTGGGAGCCTCAAGGATAGGGGTTTCTACTTTTTCGTAAGTTCCTAAAACGGCTGTATCTTTCAGTAATTGGAGCTTTTTTTCAAGTTCTTTAATCTCTTTTTCCAATTGTATGAGATGTTCCCCGGAAGCTTCATCCTGCTCTTCACGAAGCTCTTGTATTTTATTCTTTATACCCCCCATTGTGGAAAGGTTGGTATTTAGTTTTTTAGCTTGGTTTCCTAAGGCAAGATTAAGTGCATTAATGCCAGGGGTAGCATTTTGGCTCGTTTCAGCTAACCCTTCTATGCCTTTACTTGTCGCAGTCGTTGATTCCGTGACATCTTCTTCTATATGAAATAGAGCTTTTAATTTACTCCAAACAGGTTGTAATACCCCCTCTACGGTTTTAAGAGCTTTTATCAAACCATTCCATATTGCCGATGCAAATTCTTTTACTGCCGTCCAGGCCGTATCGACTGCCTTGCAAAAACCTTCACAATTCTTATAAGCGGTCATAAATCCCCCAACCAGGGCTGCAATGGCCAGTACGACCAAAGCTACGGGATTCGCATTCATAACGGCATTCAAGGCAGTCTGGGCCGCTGTCATTAACCCGGTAGCAGTCGTAGCTAATTTTTCAGCGGCCATTTTGCCGAGAATAGTCGCTTTGGCCAGTACCTGCTGCTGTTGCAGATAAGCCGCCGCTTGAGCGCAAGCCTGCGTTATGGAAATGAAAGAAGATATGGCCGGTATAACTTCACTTAAAATCATCATATAAGGAGCAAGAGCACCTGTTATATTGAAGAGGGCAATTTTGGCTTCATCCACCGAGGCCTGCAACCGTTTTATTTTTTCGGCTACGGTATCTGTGCGGATGCCAGCTTGCTCTTGAGCCACCGAAGTACCGGTTAATAGTTGTGTCATCTCTTCGACAGCCGAAGCATTCGCAATCAGAAACTGAGCGGCATTGACGTTTTCCGCTCCAAATAATTTCGTCAAATAGGCCACATCATTCAATTGAGGCTTTAAGGCCTCCAAGGCAGTCGATAATCCGGTTTCTCCCAAGTCTACACCCAATTCGGATTGCATCTGTAAGAGCATATGGCGAAGCATAGTACCGGCTTCCACCCCTTTCAGATTACTTGTAGAAAGTACTTCCAGCGCGGCGGCTGTCTCTTCCAGCGAAAGACCGGCTGAGGTCGCCGTTGTCCCTGTGGCTTTAAAAGATTGAGCCAGATCCCCGATTTCCGCTTTTCCATATTTGGAACCGGCAGCCAATACATTGATAACCCGGTTTGCTTCGTCAGCTTCCAGTTTGAACTGATTGATGGTGGTGGCCAGGGCTGTCGCTGCGTCCGCCATTCCCATACCGGAAGCTTGCGCCAATGTGATCGTCTCTTTCTGGAGTACTTTCAAACCTTCCATGCCCATTTTATCCACTTGAATTTGTGAGGCAAGCAGGGCAAAAGCATCGACAGCGTTTTTGGCACCTAAACCGGACTCCTTGCCTATTTCCCGGGCAGCGCGCGCTAGGTCGGACAAATTGCCGCCTACTATACCTGTAGCGGAAGATAAGTCGGCCATGCTTTGCTCGAATACCGTACCTTTATCGTTCAATAGGCCGAATGCTTGCGCTAACCGATTCACAGGAGCTACCGTTTGGTCGAACTGCAACTTGGCAATCTTATCGCAGGCAGACTGGAATTGGATAGTGGTATATTGTGCTTTCTTGGCCGCCTCGTCAATTGCGCGAAATTCCTTTTTCACTTTATCGATAGAAGCTGAAATTTGATCTTTCAACTTCAGTGTTATTTCGTAGATCAATTTTTTATCCATAATTTTAGGAGTAAGGAAACATATGTGATATAGATGATTTATTTTGGTATACTTTTATAGAAGGTGTTTCTCTCCCAAGGCGCCTTCAAGGATTGTATCCGTTGCCGGCACAATGCCTGTGCCGGCGAGGTGTGTGTGCCGACGAATTCGATTCGGATGCAAGGCAAAGGAATCCCTTTATTAATTCTCCGTGAACCTCTTTTTGATTCGTTCGAAATCTTCCTTTGTAGCAGGTTGTATGTCTTGTCCTTTTTCTTTATCCCACTCGAACGCTAGCAATTCTACCGGACTCGGGCCGCGCTTTGTATGAGGCATCAAGGAACAATGAGCCAGAAATCGGGTTTGTTCCCATGAAGTTCGAAACAAAGCTGTCCGATACTTATCCCATTCTTCGTAAAGAATGCTGAACTCGTTGAATGTCAGATTGTAAGTATCGGACAGCGTAAGGCCGATTACGCCGACAGCGATTCCGATGATTCGGTCGACGTTGGCAAGAGCGTTTTTTTTTCATCTGTTTGCCGATCGGAAAGCCCGAACAAATCTCCTGTGATTGTTTCGATTTCAGAGAGTTCGATGTCATCCATCAATTCCTCGGCCGAATCCCATGGAAACATTACCTTCTCTTTTTTGCAAGAGGCCGTAGCTGCCATAAATACCAGCGTGCAAATCGAAAACATATCCTTCACATCGTCCAATTCCTTTCCTGTCTCGTCTTTGAATCTCTTCAGTACCCCGATTGTCAGGGCACACGGATATTCATTCCCCTGAATTCTTACTTTCTTTGCCATATCAAGATGCTGATTTTGTTTTAGTTTCTACCGGACCGCTATTTTCGAACGTAGCGCTGTAGGTTGAATCCTCGCCGGCCGGCGAAGCTTGCTCCAGGCTAGTGATAACGAACAGACCTTCTTCGTATTTGTCGCCTTCCACCTCTTGTGCAAAGCCGTACTTGAGCATGACCGGTTCCCGGTTCTTGTAAACTTCCAGCAATTTGTCATAACCGGCAGCGTCGCCATGCGAAGTCAAGGCCTCGCACTTAATGCTAACGCTGAGTTTTGTTACTTTTTTTTCACTATAGGCACCATTGCCGGTGTCTTTTGTTATTCTCTCTTTCGTTTCACCGGAATAGGTGATCGTGTGACTGGTAGCAGCGGCCTGCGGAGTGTAGGCCGGTGCTGCCTCTGTCGACGTGTTGACATATAGCATAAGGTCGCGCCCTTCTATAATGTCTCCTGTTTTTCTTGCCATTTTGTTTGAATTTAATTAGTAATTAAAAGAATGTAAATATTTAAATGCTATATCCATATCGGTTCCGTTTTATCCCGCTAGGTAGATACCTCCCGTGCTGTTTCTTTACCTCGGTTTCATCTCGTATCCGGTAAAGCTGTCTTTTCCGGTTCGTACGCCCCGGTGGCGGAAGGCTATCGCAAGCCGGCCCGGCCCTCCCGTATCGGTACCTAATCTCCGGCGGCAGCATGTTGATAACCCGGTTCCTGCTCTTCTCCGTCTGCTTTTTTTCTGCCGACGCTGCGACCGCGAAGTCAACGCAAATGAAAAGCTCAGACTTTTCCAAGCAGGATATTTTTTGTTTGTTCTCTAGGGTTGTATAAAACGACATTTTATTTGCGATTAATTGATTACGGAGGCAAAGGAAATACACTTGAAAAGATTAAGCAAATAAGTTTTTTAGGGTTGTAATGATTGTTGCAAGCGTTGGAATTTTATTTTTTTTCGAGGCAAACAAAGAGCAACTTTGCAGTAAGAAAGTACGCAAATAGGAACAGGAACCTATCGGAAGAAGAAGTGTACAGATAAGATATATGGCTTGCTTATTCAATAAGATATAACCAACGATAGGCAGGAAGAAAAAACAGCGTAAGGAAGTCGAAGATAACTTTTTATCGGTTAGCTGAAAAAAGATATAAAAGCGTGCGCGCAGGCTTCTGGAAGAAGAAAGCTAAGTACTTTCAGACCCGATAAAGAAAATAAGACAGAATAAAATTAACTAATTATTTAAGTATTATGTATTATAGACTATTTCAATCGATCAAAGCAGAAGTAGCGGAAACGCTGGGATTAGTAATAAACGACCAGACAGGCGAGGTAAGTAACCCGCTTCCTGAAGGATTACAAACCATCCAGTGGTTTAGTGCCCAATATGAAGGATTAATTCCAAGTGTGCCCGCTTTGTTGGTGGAGTTCGCTCCCCTTGTCGTCAACCGGCAGAGTAAGCAGACGAATACAACGGAAATTTCCATTCGGCTACATATCGTATCGGCGATAAGAGAGGAACCCGGCGGAAATGTTACCGATACCGATGTATACCGGCATGAAAAGTTGGCAAGCCGGGTACTAGAGGCACTGGAGAACAAAAGAATGCTGTTTTCGGAGTATGAAACGCGTCCGTTACGTCTTGCCGGCTGGACATACCATCCCCAATACAAGGGATGGATGGTTACTTTCATCGACTTGAAAACCAAAGGATGATATGCTTTTTTTCTCTTCCAACTTTTTAATTTGATCTAGGATGAATATCCCTGAAGATAATCAGTATTATCGCATGGTATGCTTCTTCGGCTCATCGTTTGGGAAATATCCGGATAGCAAAAGGGCTTTCACACGTTCTAAAGAGGGGGATAAATAAGGAGCAGATAAAGCTATTTGTTTGGTAAGAGGGGAATCGTTCTTTTTATTTTAATTTAAAACATCTTTTCAAGTTGGCACCAAACAGGATATAAAGAGACAAAGGTATAACCATTTCTGTTTATGTCTTGTTTGATGCTGGCTTATTTTGAGTGCAAACTTAATCATTTTTTTACTACGCCTATTATCGATTCGTATTCCTCGCAACGTGTCCGCGACTGTTAAAGAGTTTGTTTAGTATCTTTAAACTCTTTTTAAAACGAATCGCTTCTGTCGGTAATTCTTTCCAGACCAATTCGCCACTTTCTTTTTTATCGGGTTATTTAGCGTTGCTTCACCTACAAAGATACGAAGCTTCCTTTTTATTTAGTATAATTTGCTTTATTACCTACTCCAACATAGACGATCGGCCGATAGACCGGTGGCCGGGGGGTAAGCAATTAAGTATGGGGTTGCTGTAAAGTTGGAGGAAGATAGACATTAATTCCAGCTTTTCATCCGGCCAACTGCGGAGTTGTTCGTGCATGCGGGCGGCAAAATGGCGGTATTCTTCCGGGGAATACTGGTCGGTGAATTCGAAGGTGTTGTATAGCATATCGTAAGCGATGAAGTTCGTGTTCCATAGCTTGTAATGATCGTAAATCCGTTTGTCGATAAGGTGCGCGATGGCCAGGGTGGCTTCGTTGCGATCGAGTCCACGGAGAATTTCCAGGTCGGCCGGTGTGAGGGGAGGACATACTTCCAGATGGACATTTCCTTTCGGTTCGGTGATGCCGGCGACGATACTGAGCAAATCTTCGTTGTTACTTTTGATATACCGCTGGTTTTTCGAAAGATAGTTTTCGCGTACCTTCATTTTGTCGCAGGTTTCGTATTGGTAGGAAATCGAAAGAGGGACGATCTGCAATTCAGCCATATTTTCCACCAGGTCTTTTCCACCGCTGAGCGCGAACATTTTGATAAGCGCCTGATTGGTATGGTCGTTGCCGTCTTTGGTACGACCGTTGCGTTGGGCAATCCAGACCGATTCCTTTTTCTCCAGCAAGGTATGGCGGATGTATTCCGACAGATGGAGCGAGTTGCGATAGAAATCGCGCGGATTGCCGCCTCGAATCACTTTAAACATTTTGTTGCATTTGCCGATATCGACCACCAGCGGTTGCTGCATCAGGTTGTTGCCGAACGTGATTTCGGTAGTGGGGAAACCCTGAGCATGGAGTGCGATTTGCAGCAGAGCCGAATCGAGAAGGATGTCGCGGTGATTAGAGACAAACAAATACGAACACGCCGGGTCGAGTTGTTCCAGGCCGTGGCAGGTAAAATGAGTCATCGTTTTACGAACGATGCTTTTGATGGCAGGATCCATAATATGCGTTTGGAAAGCTTCTACCGTATCATAAGTGATAAATGCTTCCATTTTGTTTTTCAGTTCTTCTCCTTCGAAGATATAACGCATTAAAACCGGAAAATAGGGATCGGCGGCAATCCGTTGTAAGGCTGCCGGAATTTCGCTGTCGGTATAAGGACGAAGGTCGTCGAATCGGGAGGTTATCATACGTTTTCTTTTTTTCGGTTATCAATCCATTTGGTCGGTTTACGATTCATGGCCGGCATCTGTATCCGTTGGATCTCTTCTGCCGGACGAATGGAGATTTCCGGCGCAACCCGAAGACGGGCCCGGAAGTTGTCTTTCAGGTTTTTCACCGTATGTTCGTTTGTTGCGCTTGCTTGGCGGAGGCCTATCAGGATATGAACATCGTCGTTGCCGCATTCATTGGTATCAATTACTACCAGGTAGTTTTCAATCGTATCGATATTATCCAGCACATCGAAAATAGCAGCCGGGTAGAGCGTCGTTCCTTTATATTTGATCATCTGGTTCTGCCGGCAAACAACGGGGCCTACCCGAAGAGTGGTACGTCCGCAGGCACAGGGAGCCGTGTGGTATTTCACCATATCTCCCGTCCGGAACCGTAATAGCGGCATACCCTCTACGCCCAATGTAGTGACGGTCAGTTCGCCCGTTTCCCCTTCGGCTACGGGTTGTCCGTTTTCATCCAGAAATTCGGTGATAATCAATTCGGGATGGTGATGGCCGCCCCGTCCGGCCGCACATTCGGTAAAAGTGGTGGCCATTTCGGTGGAAGCATAGGTGGAATAGAGCTCGATATTCCATTTTTCTTTGATTTTCTCTCCTAACAGGTTGAGCGAGAAATCCTGTTCGCGCAAATTTTCGCCGATGCAGACAGCTTTGCGGACGCTCGACCGACGGTAATCGATACCATGTTCTTCAGCATACCGGATGATGCGCAACAAAAAAGAAGGTACGGCGATCAGGGTATCGGGCCGGATGCGTCGAATCGTATCCCATTGCAATTCCGGAATGCCGTTTCCCACGCGGATAATGCCGGCGCCCAATTTGCGAATACCCAGGAAATAAGCCAGACCGGCCATAAAACGTTTGTCGATCGTCGTCATCAATTGAAAGACATTTCCCGGTTGCGCGCCTGCCACGGTAAAGGAGACAGCCTCGTTGTAGGCCAGCCGTTCCAGATCGCGTTCGGTCATGGCAAAGGTGACCGGATCGCTCAGCGTGCCGCTGGTGGTGATGAAATCGACAATTTTCTCGCGGCCGACGCAGACAAATTCTTGATTGTAAAGTTGAAGCTCTTTTTTCCCCGTCAGCGGCAAACCGCGAAGGTCTTCGAGGGTACGAATGCTTTGGACATTGATTTTTTCCGTTTCGAAAAGTCGTCGGTAATAAGGAGAATGTGCCTGTAGATAGGCTAATGCTTCTGCTAAGCGTTCTTCTTGAAAACGCTTGATGACTTCCGCAGAGGCGAACTCGATGGCTGGACAGTAAGTAGTATACATGATCGTGGATTTGCTTTTAGGGGTTTATTAGTAAGTTCATCCATCTCCAGCAAGAGTCGATCCAACCCACGGCATCCGATCCGGCAGGAGGGTACAGGCCGAAGCCGTGGTTGCCCCGGCTGAAAATATGCACTTCATGCGGAACATTTTTTTCTTTTAATTGCCTGGCCAGCATCCGGCTGTTTTCCACCGGCACCGTGCGGTCGTCTTCCGCCGCCATCAGAAATACCGGAGGGAGATCCGGACGAATATTCTCTTCCAGCGACATCATTTGCAAAAGCGAGTCGGCGTGGTGGGCGGTCAACAAATTCCGTCGTGATTTTTTATGAACATATGGTTCGCGCATCGTCACCACAGGATAGATCATCGCCACAAAAGAGGGGCGAAGAGATACCTGCGGATGGATGCCCAGCGGAGCCAGGAAATTGTAGCCGGAATAGACGGCGGCCGTACCGGCCAGATGGCCGCCTGCCGAAAATCCCATCACCCCTACCCGGGCCGTATCGATCCGGAAACGTGCCGCCTCTTCACGTACGAGCTGAATAGCCCGTTGAAGATCCTGGATCATGGCCGGATGATGATTGCCGAAAAAGCCGATACGGTAATGCAGCACAAAAGCAGCCACGCCGCGGCCTTGAAACCATTTTGCTACTTCATACCCTTCTTTTTTCGTTCCCAGGTAACGGTAACTTCCGCCCGGACATATTATCAATGCCGGGTGTGTTTTTGTCGTATCCTTTTCTTCCGGTAAAAATACCGTCAGCCTCGACCAGCGTTGCTTGCGGGTAACTTCCGGCTGTTCCCATAGCCGTACTACTGTTTGCGAGAGTACCGGCGGCATAAGGCAACAGAGAAAAACAAATAAGCTGAGTTTATACATGGCGTTTTAATCGAAAAGTTGTTTTACTTCTTCGGCTGATAATTGACGATAGGCGGGATAGGTTTCGTCGCGGAAGTCGACCTGGAAATAGGCTTCCTCATAGAAGGAGAGCTTCGAATGCGTGTCGGGATTGCATTCCAGGTAAATGATTTCCGCCAAGTTCAATCCTTTCTCCCGGCAAATCTGTCGGGCCAGTCGTATTCCGGCCGCCGTAACGGAGGTGCCGGGGTTGTCCTGGTATAATTCGGTCGCGATTACATAGGTTGCCGCGGCTTTGCGGATAATTTTCAGCCCGCATTCCGAGGGTACGTCCCATAGACCTTGAAAAGGAAATCGTTCATCGTAATAAGTGTCGGATACTTTCATAATTCAATGTATTTGCATGGGTTGGCCGGATGATGGCTTAGTTTGTTTTTTGACGGGGAGCACGTGCGATTTCTTTTCCGAACGATTGGTTGATCAACCGTCGGTCGCGGGGGCGATAGGTGCCGTCTTCCATTTCGCGCAGAACGACTTTCGAGAAAAGGCGAAACATTTTTTGCTCCTGCGGCTCTTCTCCGTAAAAAGTTTTCCAAGCATATTCGTATAATTCTTGCAAGGTTTCCGCCGACATTTGCTTGGGATGAAATACCACGGTTCCGGCGTTGTAATGATCCCAGTCGTAATCGAAAATCCTTCCCTGGCGATGCAGATCGTCGTACCCTTTGGTATGAGGGAAAGGCGTCATTACGGTAAACTCGGCTAAATCCAGATCGATTTCCAGCAGGAAGTCGATCAGCCGTTTGCAATCGTCGGCCGTCTGGTTGTCGAGCCCCAGTAAAATGGTTCCTTCTACGCCGATGCCGTAATCGTGATAGCGTTTGATTCGCTCGCGGATATAATCGGAGGTGTCATATACTGCCTGATAAACATACCAGGCACCGGCCTGGGCGGCCAGATCGAGTACTTTCGGATCGTCTTCGATGGTATGGCTGATCCACTTTTTCTTCAACGGGATCATTTCCCGGAAAAGCTGAAGCTCCCATTCCTTGTTTTGCGAAAGGGAATTGTCGACAATGAAAAGGCGGTTGTTATCGATCGTTTCCAGTTCCTCGATCACCTTTTCGAAAGGACGCGGGCGGAACAGCCGGCCTCCCAGATAACTTACGGCACAAGGATAGCAAGAAAAACGACAGCCGCGCGAAGCATGGAACAGGTCTACCATCGGCACGCCTTTATGGTTATAAAGTTCCCGTTTGTACAGGTCGCGGCGAGCCGGCCCGACCGACTCGATAGCAGGTTGGCGGTTCATGAAATTATATACTTTCCGAAGGCGCCCGTTTTTCCAATCCGACATCACTTCTTCCATCCGCCCTTCGCTTTCTCCCAGAAAAACCGAGTCGGCATGTTCGAGTGTTTCTTCAGCGTGAAGCATGGTAGAAATACCGCCGAACATCACCTGCTTGCCGCGCCGGCGGAATTCTTCGGCGATGGCCCATCCGCGTTTCACTTGGGTGGACAGCATCATCGAGATGGCTACGCCGTCGCAATTTTCTTCGAAATCGATAGCTTCTACATTTTCGTCGGTGAAAGATACTTCCACCCAATCGGGCAGCGTAGCGGCAAAAACAACCGGGCCGTGGGGCGGCAAATTAAACGTAGTCTGGCCCGGCAGTTTGTTCCATTTGGGGTAAATTAATTTCAGTTTCATGTCCTGATGTATTAGTTGTTAACTTGTTGTATTTTTTTAATCAACGGTTCGATGCCTCCGGTAACGGCGGCTACAGTGATAAGCGCATTCAATGGCGTGCCCAGGATGCCGTGCAGGTTGATATTTTGCCCGGTCAGAAACAGATTTCTGATTTTGGTATGAGGCGCCGTATGCGAGAGTTCGAGCGAGCGGACGTCTTTTACGATGCCGTAGAGCGATCCTTCGGGCGATCCGGTAAAATCGCGGATGGTGAGAGGGGTAGCGCTGAAATAACTTTCGATACATGCTTCGGCTTGCGGGAAATAGCGAAGGAAACTACGGAGCAAACGCGCCTCGCACGCTTTTTTGAGGTCCTTATAGCCGTCCGGCCGGTGGCCGTGGAAAGAAGTTTCGTAAGGGCGGAACACATCGTATTTCATCGGGCTGTTGATAATCAGTTTGCGGGTATAGAGTTCGTTGCCGGTGGTGTCGGGCGACGACATGGCCATTAATCCCAGCGGCCACCGGTCGAAAGGACAGTCGGCCAGCTTCCAAACGTCGTCGGCATCGTCGATGCAATACAGATTGGTGTTGAGATAAGGGAAACTGTCTGGTTTGAACGTGACGTACAGGATAAAAGAAGAATAACTGTTTTTCAGGTTCATCATCCGCTGCCGATAGGCTTTGCTCAGTTGCGAAGCGTCGATCAGCCGGACAGTGGCTGAAGGATGAATGGCGGAAATATACAAATCGGCGGCATACCGGCGGCCGGCGGCTGTTTCTATGTAGCGGACTTCCTTGTTTTCCACTTCGATATGTCTTACCTCTTCCCGGGTAACGACTTCTCCTTCCTGCTGCCCGATCAGCCCGCAAAGGGCGTCGGCCAATTGCCGGCTGCCGCCGACGAAGCGGGCGGCTCCTTCGATATAGAAACGGCTCACGATGGCATGAACATAAGCGGGCGTCGTATCATGCTCGCCGGCATAAAGAGCGTTATTATAAGCCATGAGTTGGCGTAAACGGGGATGACTGATATAATGAGCGATGAAATCTCCTACCGGACGTATCACATCTTCGTCTTCGAAAAGTGTCTGGTCTTCAGGGTGGGGCAGACGCATATTGCAGAGATAAAATTTTTCTGCAACGGCGTACAAGGCCTCGGTATAGCGCCGGATTTCATCGGCCGATTCCGGGAAGCGCCGGCTCCATTCTTCCATAAAATGTTTTTTCCCCCGGCCTACCGCGTAGCGTATCTGTTCGTTTTTGATATATAAGGTGTCGAAAGCTATTTCGTCGAGCAGTTTATATCGGAGTTGGCCGAAGATGCCGAGATAGGTGTAAAGCTGACGCAACGTACCTCCTTCCTGTAGGCCGCTTATACAATGTATGCCGGTTTCGAATTCCAGATTACCCCGGCGGAAAGTATGCAGTCCTCCCCCGGCTTGCACATGTTTCTCCAATACGGTTACCCGATAACCTTCTTTGCCTAGCAAGGCGGCCGTATGTAGCCCGCCGATGCCTCCTCCTATAATAATGGCTGTTTTCATTTTTATGTGAAATTGACAATTTCGTTTGCTTGATTGATGGCGCGGATGATATGATTCAATCCCAGGATTTGCATGCAGGTGAGCATTGCGCCGTTGGTTACACCCAACATGCCGTGCGAGTTGGTATTTTGACCCGTCATAAACAAATTAGGTATATACGTACGAGGCGAGGTGATGCCGGAAGTCGATATATGGATGTTACGCTGTATACCGTACATGGCGCCCTCGGTCGTGCCCGTATAATCTCTGTATGAAAGCGGAGTAGACGTTTCATAATAAGCGATGCGGCTGCGGATGCCGGGAAATTCCGCTTCGAGCGCTTCTAGCAGTTGCTCGGCTTTTTGTTGTTTGAATTGCCGGTAGGCTTCTCCGCGACGGCCTACCCGGGTGGTTTCCCATATTTTTACCTCTTCGTAGCGCATGTAAGAAATCACCACGGCGCAATCGGCGTAACTTCCGCCGTCTGCCGGCGGCTGGTGCATATACAAATAACCCAGGGGCCACCGGTCGGCGTAGTCGTTGCAACTCCATACGTCGGCAGTGTTATAATGAAAGAAATTAGTGTTCAGATAGGGTTCGGTTTGTTTTTTGAACCCGATATATAAGGTAAAACAACCGGTTGTATTCTCCAGCCGGTTTACGCGTCGGATAAAGGAAGGCTTGGCCGCTTCCTCTCCGATCATTTTTACCATTTGCTGCGGATGGATAGCCGAAATAAAACGTTCCGCTTCGAATAAGCGTCCGTCTTTGCAACGTATTCCGGTTAGTTGGGCGCGGTCGCCTTCAAAGGCAGAGGCCTCGCATCCGGTCAGCACCTGTCCGCCCATCTCCCGGATGGATCGGGTAAGCCGGTCGGCGATGATCTGGCTGCCTCCGACGATGCGATAGGCGCTCTGGATATAGGAATTATGAATAAATCCGTGAATGTAGAAAGGCGTTTTTCCCTTCAGGCCGCCGTAAAGGGGCAGGTTTCCGCACAACACGTTCCGTAGCATGGGGTGAAGGGTAATCGAATCGACAAACCGGCTTGCGGATTCGCGGATATAGCGTTCGTCGAGCGAAGCGATACCCTCCGATTCTTCCAGCCGCGATAGGGGAGAAGAGACGGAGAGTCGGTGAATAGCTTCTACATACTGGCGGATCGCATGCCGTTCTTCCGGAAAGTAGGCGGAAAGCGTATCGATATAGGCTTCGTATCCCATTGCCGACGCATAGCGGTCGCCGCCGATCGAAATCGTATCGAAGGCCCCCGCGTCAAGTTTGCGGAGCGGAACGGTGTCGGCCAGTCCGAAGTATTTCCAGAAACGATATAAAAGCTGGCCTTCGTCGAGGCTGCCTACATAGTGCATGCCCGTATCGAAGGTATAGCCGCCGCGGGCGAACGATTGGAGACATCCGCCTATCCGCGGGTTTTTCTCGATCACCGTTACTTCCAGCCCTTCTTTGCAAAGCATATAGCCGCATAAAAGGCCTCCCAATCCTCCTCCGATAATCACCACGTCGTGTTTCATGGCCGATCCTCCGTAATTTGTTCTTCTTTGATAATTTCTTCTTCGCCGATACCTGCCTCGTGCTTCGTTATCGTGGGAGCCTGTACGCTGGTCTCGGCCGGGAAAATGCGGTCGGTTCCCAGTTGCCGGGCTATTTGAAGCACCAGAGCCAATCGGTCTTGATTGTCGCCCGAAATTCCGATCCGGATGTCTTTCCGGCAAAGTACGGCAGCCAGGGCGAGCACGCCGGTTTGAATATGCAGCCGCAGGCAAGCCTCGGGAGGAAGGCTGCCGATCCACCGCCCCCAAGCCGATACGTTGCCTAACTGCCGGGCTACCGCTTTCTCCGTATCCCGGTCTTTATAGCGGAACATGCCTTTGATCCGGGCTGCAAAATAAGCCGGCGTTTCGCGCTCGCCGGCCAGCCGGGCGTATTCGCGTACGAAGAGTTTCCGGATTTCCCGCGTTCGGGTTTGATAATCGTTTCCAAACCGGGCGTCGGAGGGCGAAATGCGGTTCAACACCCGGATTCCTACCGATCCCGGCTTCATAATCCATTCTTTTTTCGGCAACGCATGCCCGATGCCGTGCATCACGACGGGTAGCAAATCTACACCCAGTTGCTCGGCCAAGAAAAAAGCTCCTCGGTGGAAACGGAGCAAATGTCCTTCTTCCGAGCGGGTTCCTTCGGGAAAGACGGCGATAGAGTATCCTTGCCCGATTAAACGGCCGAGCGGCTCCAAGCTGTTTTCGATGCCGTTTATCACCGGATAATAGTCGGCATAGTGGGTAATACGACCGTAAAACGGGCTGTTCCATACCCAGCGATTGGTCAATACGATGATCTTGGGCGAAAGTTGGAGCAGGTACATCAGGTCGAGGTGCGACTGGTGGTTGCAGATCAGCACAGCCGGTTGCCGAAAGTCTTCTCCGGGGGGTATTTCCGTGTGGCAGGGAATACGGGGCATATGGCGTACCACATAGCGCGACAACCGGCATATAGTCGCGTGATAACGTACTTTTTTCGTTTCGCTTTTCCGGCGGAAAGCAAAAAGATAATAGCCGTAAAACTTGAGGTAAACCGTCCCGGCCAGAAAGACAAGGAAGGCGTAAAGGGTGGTGAGGAAATCGGCCAGGGCGAGGGGGGAAAGTCGATAATTCCAACGTTTTCGGCTATATACCTGCGTAATCTGTTTGAAGCAGACCGGCGGTAGAAGAAAAGCCATCCCTACCACGCAACACATGCCGATGATAGCCACGACGCCCAGCGAGTGCATGGCGGGATGAACGGCGAAAGCCAGGCAACCTACGCCGATGAACATGGTAAGGGCCGAAAGCGTTACGCTTGTTTTGTAGGAAGACAACATTTTTTTTCCATAGGCGTATTCATACATCAGGCCGTCCATCATGAAAATAGTATAATCGTCGCCCAACCCGAAAATAAAGGTAGCCAGAATAATATTTACAATGTTGAAATCGATTCCTGCCAGCCCCATAATGCCGGTAATCCAAACCCAACTCACGGCCATCGGCAGGAAAGCAAGCAGAGCCAGTTCGATCCGTCCGAAAGCCTGCCAAAGAAAAAAGAAGACCAGGAAGCCGCAGATGTAAAATATTTTGTTGAAGTCGTCGGATAGGATAGAAAGCATCTGGTTGGTGAGGCTTGCGGAATCGAAAAGGAAGGAAGCTGCCTTTGCATTTTCTTTTTCGAAAGCGGCATAGACGTCTTTCACCTTCGCTTCTTCTACGAAAAGTTGGGTAAGAACCAGGTTTTTCCCTGTTTTCTCGTCTTTCATCAGATACCCTTTCAACAGTGTTTGCTGCAAGGGAAGGAAGTAATCGGCCGGCTTTACTTCGAACGAACGATTCCATAAGGCGGTAAAAGGGGTAAAGGCCTGATCGCTGAAGCCTGCTTTTTTTCCTTCTTCCCGGGCTATTTCGACCAGCCGGTCGCCATAGGCGGCTTTCCACGCATTCCAACGCCGGATGCGGGCTGTCTGGGCGGAGTCGGAGGGGAAGAACGAGCCGATTCCTTTCTGAAAGCCGATTAGTTGCCTTTTGATAAGTGTATCGATAAGGGTTTGCTGCACTTCGTATCGGCGCAAAGCCTCGTTCAGGTCGTCTCCCTCGGCCACGGCATAAAGAGTTGTATAGGAGCCGGTGGATTGCAACCGGTTAAATTCGCTCAGGCTTTCCCGCTGCCCGGGCGTCATGTAGTTGATGCGTTGGAAATCGGTATCGAACCGCACCCGGTTGCTGAACCATAGGAGCGGCAGAGTGAGTAGAACGACCAAGAGGAACAGGCCTTTTTTATCTTCCATCCGGTAGTCAGCCCAGCGACCGATCCACCGGCGTGCCGGAATATGCTTCTGCCGGCCTGTCCATTGAGGGAGAAAAACGAGTACCGACAAGATGGTTCCTACCAGCGAAAGGGCGGCGAACAACCCGAAATCGCGCATAGCGGGCGTGCTCATAATCAGCAAGCAGAGGAAAGCACCCACCGTGGTGAGATTGCCGATCACCATCGGCGTGGTAATGTCTTTCAGGGCCGCCCGGCGATCGGAGACATGGCTAAGGTGAATCAGATAATGCAGGGCGTAATCCACGCCGATGCCCAGGATAACCGAGCCGGCGCCTAGCGCGATGGCGGAAACGGTATGTTGGAATAAACCGAGCAGTGTCAGCCCGAACAAGATGCCGAAGAGAATAGGGACGCAGATAAGCAGAAGATGCCGGAGCCGGCGGAAGTACCAACCCAGCAGGGCGACGATGGCGCTAAGAGCGATCAGCGTGCAGGCAAAAGCGTCGTTTTTGATTCGCTCGGCGTTGGTAACGGCAATAACGGGCGCGCCCAGATAATCTGCCTCTACGCCCAGCGGGGCCACCGATCGGGCGGTTTGCTCCAGATAGTCGACCAAACGGCCGTTTTGTTCCGTTTCGCTTCCTCCGTGCGCCGAGCTGAGCCACATCACCAGCCGTGTCGAATCGGCCGTATACAGGTATTCGCCTATCAGGCGGTAGTTTTCTTCCATCCCCATCTCTTTCAGCTTTTCAAGCGTAGAGGCGGAAAAATGAAAAGGGTCGGTAGTCAGGTTTTGTTTCAGCAAACTTCCCGTGGGAGAAAGCAGCCATTCCCGGTTCCGGATAAAGAGGGAATCGAAAGCAGTGAAAGTAAGTATGGAGTCGAGACGAAAGTAAGCTTCTTCTTCCACAAAATAAGGGAGGTTTGCGGTAATAAAGTCTGCTACTTCCATATAGTCGGCCGGATCGATCCGAAACCCCTTATCCCCGACCAGATCATCCGTGTCTAACGAGTCGAAACAGGCTATGAAGCGATCGGCCGCTTCCGCCAGGCGGTCGATACGTTGATCGGCGTCGGCTATTTCTTCGCGGGTTTGCAAGGTAAGCACGATTTTATCGGCCGAACGCAGGTTGCGGTAAGCCGAAAGTATCTGCTTGTTGCCGGTTCCGTCGGGCAGAAAGCCGGCAATGTCTTCTTCCAGCGTGACGCGGCTGCTTCCGTATCCCAGCAGAAGCAGCAAAAACAGAGGCAGTAGCCGGCTTACCAGACGATGCCGGTTCAGGTAGTCGTACAGTTTTAAAACTATTTTTTCCATTTCGATAAAAGCATTTTAGGGTGGCCGTACAACACGGCCAGAAAGGTCAGCACGGTGTTGAGCCAACTAATCCGGAGGAAATCCTTGCAGGGGCGGAAATGGCTTACCCGCTTGCTTTGGGGAGCATAGTACACCTGGATGGGAACAGCTTTCAGCGGGATATGGCGCCAGGCACATCGTACCAATACCTCTATTTCCATTTCAAACCGGTTGGTTAGCAGCGTCATGTCCTTCATAAGCCGCAAGGGATACAAGCGGC
Organism: Tannerellaceae bacterium; assembly: GCA_048465615.1. Taxonomy (GTDB): domain Bacteria; phylum Bacteroidota; class Bacteroidia; order Bacteroidales; family Tannerellaceae; genus Parabacteroides. The sequence continues at coordinate 40,072 of DBFWLD010000036.1, read as the reverse complement.
AGCCCGATTGGGTATCCGGCAACGACTGTCCTGTCTGCACGTAAAACCAGAAATTGGAAAAGCGGTTGGCAAACTTGTTTTGCCCCGGCATATTGTCGTGATACCGGTAGCGGCTGCCGATCAGCAGAGCGTCGGGCGATGCTTTAGCCGCTTTTACAAGACATTCCACGCACCACCAGTCGTGTTGGCCGTCGGTATCGAGCGTCAGGGCATAGGTATAGTCTTTTTCGATTGCTTTTCGGAAACCGCATTTCAGGGCATATCCTTTTCCTTTGTTTACCGGATACGACACCACAGCGGCCAGGCGGTTTCGGAAAGTCTCCAATATCCCGGCCGTCGTATCGGTCGAACCGTCGTTCACCACGATAATATCGGAAGTGTGTTCCACGAGGTTCTCCAACACGCTTCCTACCGTTTGCTCGTTATTGTAGGTCGGCAGCACAAGGCAGATGCCTAATCGGCGGAGGTCGTCAGTTTGATTCATATCTGGCTTATTTCAAGGTACAGACTGTTTGTTCGGCTTCGTATACGAGGCTGGCTTTTACGAAAATAATCTCTTGCAGGCGCACTGTGCTTTGCACTTTGAGGGTAGTTCCCGATACCTCGCAGAGAAGATCGACTTCTATTTCGGGATATTCCTCCGGATTAATGAGCCGGAGAAATTTGATATTTTTTCCGTAAGCCGGTTGCAGGGGATGTCCCCACCGGGCGGCTAGTAATTCGCCGATCAACTGGAGTACGCATACTCCCGGCGTAACCGGCATGGCCGGAAAATGAGCCTGATAAATCCAGTGTTCCCGGTGGAGTCGTATCCGGCTGACAAACCGTCCTTCTTCCGGTTCCCGGCTCTGGATAACCGTGTAAAATCCGTCTGTTTTCATTTCCATTGGAATAAGTTGTCGTCTAAAGGTATATTCATTCGTATCCCGCTGAATTCGATACGTGTTACGTCGTTTGCCCGGCGTATTTCGATGGCCCGGATCAGGTAGGTGGCCGTATCGAACGATAAGGTCATAGCGTCCATGCTCATCTTGAGTTTGCGAACTTGGGGGATTAAGTTTACCTGATGGGCGTCGGTCGTCTTTTCGTACGAAACGGCAAATAATTTCTCGTCGATCGGCTGCCCGTTTATCAGGCTTACGATGAGTTTGCTGATCTGGGCAAATACTTTGGAACCGACTTTGTCGGCTTTTCCTTCTCTGAACAGTTGCGAGCCTTCGGCATTGGTAATTCCGTAAAGGTTGGCCTCGTCGGTGTATTCCCATCGCAGCGAACGGCTTTTGCGGTAATACATCCGTCCGTGCGAGATGCTCGTATCGGTCAGGACAGCTAATTTCTTTTTCTCGGTGAAATGGCAGGCTAGTGTCCGGATTTGCTTGGAGGTATCGAGAATACGCCACACCACAGGAGGCACATCCGGGGAAGCTTTCACTTGAGATCCCGGAAAGAATATACTTCCGATGCTCAGACAAAATCCTATAAGAATCTTTTTCATACCGATTTAGCTTTATGAAAGTTATTTTTGTACAATCAGGATCACGCCCAGAATGATAAAGGCGATCCCCATATAGCGGATAAGAGGAATCGTTTCTTTGAAAACGAAGATCGATACGATCGTGCCCAGCACATAGCTGATGCTGATAAGCGGGTACGCCTGGTTGAATTCGAAGTGCCGGAGGATATACATCCACAATACGGTGGCCGAAGCCATCGAGAGGCCCGACAACGCCAGCGGAAAGTTCGTCAAGGCTCCTTTTATCCAACTCCAGCTAAATTGAAAGGGGCCGAAACGGTTCATGGCGAACTTCAGGAAAACCTGCGCGCCGACCAAGAGAACGCTTTGCAGCGTAGAGAGCAAAATCAGGCGGTACATGATTCCAATAAAATAAAAGTGAAGTCTTTCGACAACCAGTGATTGACAAAGAGTATCCGTCGGATCGGCTCGTTATGGGCCTTGCCGTCGGGCGCAAGGTGAGCCGGCACTTTGCTGGCTTTGAGCAAATGGGCCGCTACGTAAAGTCCGTAGGCTGAAGAGGTGAAATATTCGCCGCAAAGAGATTTATAGCCGATTTCTTTGTCCCCGCAGCCTAGTTGTTCGTAAGACATATCGTTCAGCGGATCGCCGTTACGGCCGCTTACCACGAAATCAATATCGTCTATAGTCAGCCTTTGGGTAGCCAGAAACGAGACCAAACGTTTTTTCCAGTCGGGATGCCGATAGAAACATTCCATCGCCAGGATGCGGGCATAGGCTTTTCCGTTGTCTTCGGTGGCAAGGGCAAAGCTGGTCGCTCCTTCTCCGGCAAACGCGTTCCGCCAGCACCCCAGGCGCCGGGTCATGGAAAAACAGGTGTCGGTCATTTCGTCGAAGCCGCCGGCCAAGGCAGTGCGGATCAAACCGTTTTGAACCAATAGCCAGGAGTCGTATAGGGCGCTGTCGAACGAGGTTCCCCGGTGGATATGCGTATTGTTGTAATGATGGCATCCTAGCCGGATGGCGATTTGCGAACTGAACGTGTTGTGCGTGGAATGGATGAAATGGGCCGGATGAACATACCGTTCGTCTTGCCCGATCATATCTTCCAGGAAATGTTCCGTATCTGCTACGCAGCCCAGGCCGGTTCCCGAAATAATGGCTTCCGGCATGTCGATCTCTCCCTCTTCCAAAGCGAACAGCGAAGTGGCGATGGCCCGTTTGATGACGGGGCTCATCCGCCGGGCGACCACCGGCGAAATGTATTTTTTGAAATCCGGGTCGATGCAACCGTTTTGCTTGCCCGTCGGAACGAGTGGCGCGAAAATGCCTTCGGCCGTGAAAGGCGGTTGTATCGACAGGGCGCCCATGCCCCGTATATAGACTGGTTTATTCATTCTGATTTTCTGTTTTTGAAAATAGCAACGAGGTGTCGTTGCCTCCGAAACCGAAAGAGTTAGATAATACATGGCGCAGTGTCCGATCGCGGAGCGTGAAGCGGACGGGTTCGAACGATAGCTCCCGGATGGGTTGCTCCAACCTCAGGTTGCCCGGAATAAAACCTTTTTGCAATGCCAGGATACTGATGATTGCTTCCACCCCGCCTGCGGCGCTGGTAGTGTGTCCGGTCATCGATTTGGTCGATCCTACCGCAGGAATCGTTTTTCCGAATACCCGTTCGATGGCTTTGCCTTCGGTATAATCGTTGTTGGGGGTTCCGGTTCCGTGCGCGTTGATGTAATCCACGTCTTCCGGTTTTATACCGCCCGTTTCCAGTGCTTGCAGCATCGCCCGGGCCGGCCCTTCTCCATTGTCGGACGAGGCGGTTTGGTGGAAAGCGTCGCAGGCATTGCCGTAGCCGGAAAGATAACAGCCGACGTCGGCCCCGCGTTGCCGGGCCGATTCGATTCGTTCCAATACAAGGTAGGCCGCGCCTTCTCCCAGGTTCAGCCCTTTTCGGGTTTCGTCGAAGGGCCGGCAGGGCTCCGGATCGAGGATCATTAGAGCATGAAACCCGTTCAGGTGGAATTTGGTCAGGCATTCCGCTCCCCCTACCACGGCGATGTCGGCGCGGCCGTTCCGGATCAGGTTGGCTCCCAGAATCACGGCATTCGCGGCTGATGAGCAAGCTGTGGAAAGAGTGGTGACATAGTCGAACGGAATACCCGACAGGTCGGCAATGGTTTCGGTGCACACACCGCACTCATGGGCGGTCATGTACGCGTTCTTGGAATCGTTTTGCCGGAAGTCTTCATAATATCGTTCGCTTTTTTCCATGCCGCCTACGGTAGTTCCGTTTATAAAAACGATCCGTTGCGAGGCTAGCCCGGTTTCAGACACGGCGGCTGCTTGCCAGGCTTCCCGGAAGGCAATCAGGCCCATCAAGGTAGTCCGGTTGAACACAGGCTGATCGCCTACGCCCAGGATCGCTTTCATTTCTTCGTCGCTCCATTTTACTTCCGCACAGGGTAAATCGGCATGGATCGTTTGCAAATGACGAATCTTGCCGATGGGCGATAAGCCGCTCAGGAGCGACCGGCAGGTTTCTTCCGTACCCGTGCCGAGCGCCGAAATGATCCCCATGCCCGTGACGGCCAGTTTGTCGTGCGAAGCGTTTTTCATTATCAGCAGTTTTGATGAATGAATTCAGCCAGGGTACGGACAGATTTGAAAATGGTCTTTCCTTTGCCCGGATCGTCCAGCTTGATTCCGTAGTTTTTTTCCAACAGCACGATCAGTTCCAGGGCATCGATCGAGTCGAGGCCCAAGCCGTCGCCGAAAAGTGGCGCGTCGCTGTCAATATCGTCGGGTGTCATCCCTTCCAGATTCAATACTTCGATAATTTCGTTTTTCAGTTTGTTCAGTAATTCTTCCATATCTGTTTTTATTGTTCGTATAAGTGAGTAATTGTCGTTGCATTCAAAGGCAATCCGCTACCCCCGGAATGGGCGAGCCAGGCGAAAATATCGCACGATTTCCCGTCGCATGCCATCCACCCTGCCAGTACTTGGCTGCTTCCGTTCTCCAGCAGAATTTCCGTATAGCGACAAAGACGTTCCGCATTCAGCGTGGGGCTGATGAAAAAGGTGTTTTCGCCGTAGATATGATGGCGGATACAAATTTCTCCCGTCACGATGTTGGGCAGCGTATAGACGAAAACCGAAGGGCTGGGAAAAAAGTCTGCCGGGCGGATCGTCTGTTGAAATTGCCGGTCGGTATGCAGCGAAGACGCTGCATTGGCAAACACCAGTGCGGTTTGTTCATCTGCCGGATGGGCTGCGAATATTTTTTCGGCAGCCAGGATGCCCCCTTTGGAAAGCAAATCCATTTTGAAGAATTTCGGGTAGTTCAGGCCCCATGCCTGATAAAGCCCGGCCAGAAACTCTTTGGTATCGCCTTGGTGCCTGAGGTGTATTGTATCGACTATCGTTCCCATATTTTTATTCTCCTTTTTTTAGCCTGACAGCCGCATTGCACCCACCGAATCCGGAAGCTGTTTTCAAACACTGCCTCCGGGCGAATGTGGCCGGCTGCGTAACGACGGAAAGGGGAGAACTCACCCCGTTATTCGCATATCCCCGGCTGACCGGCAGGATTCCGGCCCTCAATATTCGAGCCGAAAGAATGATTTCCACTACGCCCGAAGCTCCCAGCGTATGGCCCAGATACCCTTTCAGGCTAAAGACCGGAATCTGTTGCAGCCCGGCGCGGGTAAAGGCGAAACTTTCCATTTCATCGTTGAAAAGGGTAGCCGTGCCATGGGCATTGATAAAAGCCAGTTCGTTTCGTTCTTCTTCCGGGAGCGTTCGGAGAATGGCCCGGTAGAGACCTTCTCCGGTGCGCGACGGCCCGGAGATATGATTGGCATCGTTCGTAATCGCTCCTCCGGCAATCGTAACGGTATCGCTTCCCGGCCGGCCGGTTTTTTCTAGGATAAGCGTACCGACCGCTTCGCCCAGGTTTAGCCCGTCGCGCGCTGCGTCGAAAGGCCGGCAGGGTCGGGAGGAAAGGGCGTGAAACGAATGGAATCCCGAAACGATAAACCGGGAGACTTCTTCTGCTCCGATAACGACCGCCCGGTCGAAAACACCGCTTTCAATCCAGCGTTTGGCCAGAATACAGGCGGCTACGCCCGATATGCAGGCATGGGAAATCACTTCCGGTTCGTTGGGATTGCCGAACCGGCGGGCTACTTTCCGGGCCGTATGCCATAAGTAAAGCGCCTCGGTTTCTTTGCCCGAAGGAGCCGCGTCGCGATCGAGCAAGGAAATATTTCCTTTGGTGGTCGACAGCAGAAAAAGGGTACGCCGGTCGTCGAGAGGGCGTCCGTCGGCCGCTTTCTCGACGGATAAGCAGATCATCTCTTCGAGAGGAGTCCAATCGGAAGGCTTTTTTTCCAGGTTGCAACCGCCACAGGCCTGCCGCCGGTTTTCAGCGAATACCGACGCCATAACGGGGCCTTCTCCTTCCGGCAGCCATCCTCTGCAAGGACGGATACCGCTTTGTCCTTCCAGAATCGCCCGCAGGTTTTCCTCGGTGCCGTGCCCCAGGGGGGAAAGCATATAATCTCCCGTGATAGCTATATACATGCCCATTGCTTTTTCCATTCCCGGTAGAAGGCCGGAGTGTCCCATACCAATTGATACGTCTTGTCCAGAAAAACCTGGGTGCTGCTGCCGGTTGCCATCAGTTCGCGCGCTATATTCTGGTCGGAAAAGATCTGATAGTCGAAGCAAATCTTGGCAGCTTCCGTCGGCCGGTAGGCGATCTGCACTTCCAAGGTGGAGCCGTACGCCAGCGGGCGTTTATAATTGAAATCGAGTTTGACCAGGGGCGCATAATATCCTTCTCCGAAAATGCGCAGATACCCCAGATCGTATTTCCGGCCGAAGGCCTCTCGCGCTTCTTCAAAATAAAGCGCGTAGCTTCCGTGCCATACGATGTTCATGGAGTCGACTTCGCTGAATCTGACCGGCAATCGTACCGATGCGCTTAATTCCTTTTTCATTCCCTTACAGCAATTTTCATTTCACATGTAGCGATTAATTTTTCCTCTTTGTCACGGATGGAGGCCTCTACTAAGGTGAGGGCCATCACTTCGCTGGTTACTTCGATCCGGGTAGTCAGGGTTTCCCCCACAGCCGGCAGACGAAGAAACTTCAGGTTACGTACTGCGCCGATTACTCCGATTTTTATTTCCCGGCAGTTGCATTTGTTCAGATAGCCGATACGCGCCGCACAAGTCTGCGCGATGTTTTCGAGCAGGCCCGGGGCCTGTAACCGGCCGGATGCGACAAACGGGTGGTCGTCGCGTACCGTCAGACGGGTAACGGTAGACTCCGCCGTACAATCCGTCAAGCGATCGATAAAGACGAAGGGCGGTTGCTGCGGCAATAAATCCAATACATTACAGGCTTCCATTTTCGTTTCTGTTTAGATATTTGAAATACTCCCAAAGCGGGCCGCGGCGTTTCTTGGCGCGAAAACGGAGAATCATTTCTTCCGACGCATCGTCGGGAAAAACCCATTTTGCTCCGGTGGCCAACGCTCGCGGTTTAATGGTATCGATTTCTATGCCATCGGACACATAGTAAACCGGGTCGAGCAGGGCTTCCCGGCCTGCGATCCGTCCTTCCTGCAAGGCTCGTTCGAAAAGTTCCGTTTCCGGGTAAATCCGCATTCCGATATAAGGAAAAATCACCGTATTCCTCAGCTCCGCCGAATGGGCAAAGGTTTCCGAGAGCGTTTCTTCCGTTTCCCCGTAGCCGGCCAGAATCATGAAATGAGCATAGAAAATGCCCAGCTCGTCGCAAAATGCGGATTTCTCGCGTACGTCGTGCCAGGTGAATCCTTTGCGGTAAACTTCCAGTTGGCGATCGGAAAAAGAATCCGTACCGAATTCGATATGCGTCAGCCCGGCCTGCCGGTATAAAGCCAGTTGGGCTTTCGTTAATCTGCCCGGCGAGAAGTAAGCACCCCATCTCATGCGGATGCCGCTTTCAATCAGCCGCCGGGCCAGTTCTTCGTTGTAGGCGGCGTCTATATTGAATACGGAATCGGTAAAAAAGACATAGTCGATTCCTTTTTCCCGGTACAATTGTTCCAACGTGGCCACTACTTCCCGGCTATCCAGCAAACGGATGCGGCGTCCTTCGATCAGCGGATAACTGCAATAAATACAGCGGAACGGGCAACCGCGCTTGGTTTGTATATTCAGCATCCCGCTTTGATCCCAGTAATAACGAATCGTTTTTTCTTCAAACCGGAGGCTGGGTGAAGTGATATACTTTGTACGCGGATTTACGGTAATGCTTCCGTCTTTTTTCCGGTAGACCAGTCCTTCAATCGTTTCGAGGGGCCGGCCATTTTCGAGCGCATCTACCAGAACTGGCAGGGTTTGCTCTCCTTCTCCCCGAATGCCGTAGTCGAGTCGCAGTTCCCGGAAAAGGATTTCCGGAAAGATCGAATATCCGGCTCCTCCGCCGATCAAGACGGCCCGGCTATGCTGCCGTATCAAATGAGTCAGCCGGCGATACCAGCAGACGAACGAATTTTTTTCGAACAGGTTGTTGTCGTCGATATTCCGCAACCCTATGCCGACGTAGGTGTAATTCCCTTTTTCCAGGATATTCCTAAGCGATTCCTCTGTTTCGAAATTCATATCGCATACGTCGATGATGCGATCGGGGAATGCGTTTGCAAGGCTCGTTTTCAGATAAGAAATGCCGATCGGGTATACGGGATAGGGATTTCTATATGTGTTGGCCGACAACAAAAGAATTTTCTTATCTTCCATATCTATTCTTTTTCTTGCCAGAATTCGTAAAAATTAAACCATTGTTCCGGGTATTTGTCGAGCACTTCTTCTAAAGCCCGTACAAAGGAACGACCTAGGGAAATAGCCTTTTCGTCTCGTTTTTGCTGCCCTTCGGCGGTTTCTTCCGCCGCTTTGGCTGCCTCTACGGGCCGGATGTGCATATGGTAACGGAAAATACCTTCTTTCATGACGAAAAACGATAAAACGGTAGCCCCGGCATGTTCAGCCAGATAAAATGCGCCCAGCGGAAAGACGGCTTTCCCGTTGAGAAAAGGAAACGACAGGTTCTTGTTGCCGGTAAATACCCGGTCGCAAGGTAGCGTAACGATCGACTTTTGCCGCAGAGCCTGATGGATGCGGAAAATATGCGACAGGTCGGCTTCTACCGGAATGAGGTCGACTCCCTGCTTTCCGAGCGTTTGCCGGCGAAACGCTTGCATGGCTGCCGCTTCCTTGGCGAATACGATCCCGCTGACAGGGACATTTTCAGTGTCTAACAAATATCCGGCCACTTCCGGGTTACCGATATGGGCGCCGGCCAGTACGATACCTTTTCCTGCTGCCACAGCCGCGTCCAAATAGGCTTTTCCGCTTATCGTTACGTGATAACGATGGCTTTTTCCACTGAAAATGGCGAACTTATCGAGCAGTGTCCGGCCGAAAATCAAGTGGTTGACGTAGGTTTTTTTCCAGGCTCGCCAAGCCCCGTGGTTTCTTTGACGACGGAAATAATGGTAGATACTCAGGCAACGCCGGCGGGCAAAAAGCATATAGAAAGGCACGATGAAGAAGAGAAGGGCGTAGCCTATCCGTACATCGGCATAGCGGAAGAAAAGAACCAGTCCTTTCTGTCCGATGGTTCCGCCTCCTGTTTTTCCTTTCCACGCTCTCTTTTCCATCGTTTCTTTTTCAGCCGTTTACCTTGGTATAGATGTAATCGTAAAATTTCCCCAGCGTATCGACGCCGGCCATCTCTTCGGCCTTGATTTTGAAGCCGAAATTCTTTTCCACAATCACCACAATATCGACAAAATCGAGGCTATCCACCCCCAGGTCGTCTTTCAGGCTGGCTGCTTCGTTGAGGGCGGTTTCTTCCACTTCCAGATCGTCGATTAAAAAACGATTTGTCTTTTCTACAATTTCTTCTCTAGTCATAATCCTTATTTTATTGAATTTATTTTCCTTATTACAAGCGCGCTGTTGGTTCCTCCGAATCCGAAGGAATTGGAAACGACCGTCTGAACGGCCTGTTCTTGGGTGCGGCTGACGATATTGATCTTTGCCGAGCATTCGTCGGGTTCTTCGAAATTGATGTTAGGCGCGATAAACGAATGTCGCATCATCAAAAGCGAATAAATCAGTTCGCTGGCTCCGGCCATCCAACATTCGTGTCCGGTCATCGACTTGGTTGAACTTAGCGGCGTCCGGCCACCGAACAATTGGTAAATGGCCATAGCTTCATACCGGTCGCCGAGGGGGGTAGAGGTAGCATGCGCGTTGATATAATCCACGTCTGCCGGTGTCAATCCGGCATCGGCCAAGGCTCGTTGCATGGCTCGGTAAGAACCTTCGTCGTTGGGTTGAGAAATATGGCCGCCGTTCGAAGAGAAACCATAACCGCAAACTTCCGCCAGGATAGGCGCTCCCCTCCGGACGGCATGTTCGTATTCCTCCAGGATCAAGGTGGCGCCTCCGCCGCTTGGAATCAGCCCGTCCCGGTTTTTATCGAACGGCCGGGAAGCCTGTGCCGGCTGGTCGGTACGGATGGAAAATGCGCTCAGGGCGTCGAAGCTGGCCATCGAATAAAGGTTCACTTCTTGCGCGCCTCCGCAGATTACCATATCTTGCCAACCGTTTTTAATAAATAAGTAACCTAGGCCGGCCGCATGCGATCCGCTGGCGCAGGCCGCGCTGATCGTCATATTGATGCCCCGGAGTTTGAAAATGGTCGAAAGGTTCATGGTTACGGTCGAGTTCATCGACCGGAAGATCGGGCCTGAACCGAGCAATTGGCTATCGTTTTTCTCCTCCATTACCCTATGCGCTTCCACCACGGGTTGGGCCGACGAATCGTTTCCATAGAAAATGCCCACCTCGTTTTTTTCCAGGTAATCCGGATCGATACCGGCTGTGCGCAACGCTTCCTCGGTCGCTACATAGGCGTATTCTCCCTGTTCGGGAAGTCCGACCCTAAGGCGCCTGTCCAGCTTTCCTTTCAAAGACGGCCGTGCCAGCAGCCCGGTCAGGGGCGAACGGTAGCCGTAGCGTGTCCGATCCGGATCGATGCCGATGCCCGAACGGCCTTGATACAATGATTCGGCTACCTCTTCCAGGTTTTTACCCAGGCAAGAGTAAATGCCCATGCCTGTAATGACAACTCTTCTATTCATAATGAGATGTGTGTTTTTTAGGTATATAAACCCCCGTTGATGGAAATTGCTTGGCCTGTGATGTAAGCCGCCCGTTCCGACGCCAGAAAGCCTACCAGGGTGGCCACTTCTTCGGGCTGTCCGAACCGGCCGGCCGGAACCAGCTTGCTGAGCGTTTTCTCGTCCAGATCGGCCGTCATCTCGGTAGCGATAAAACCGGGGGCGACAGCGTTTACCGTTACCCCTCGTTTACCCACTTCCTGGGCTAACGCTTTGGTGGCGCCGATGACGCCTGCTTTCGCAGCCGAGTAATTTGTTTGCCCCGGCATTCCTTTCAGGCCGGAAAGGGAAACGATATTGATGATGCGTCCGTACCGTTGGGTAAGCATGTCTTTCAGAAGCCGTCGGGTGACATGGAAAAATCCGTTCAGGTGAATATCCATCACTCGCTGCCATTGCGTATTCTGCATCCACATCATCAAGGCATCGTCGCGGATACCGGCATTGTTCACCGCCACGGCGATATAATCGTCGGGATGTTGTTCGCTCCAATTCATCAAAGCTTTATCCACCGCTTCGACGTCGGCTACGTTGAAGGGCAGCAGATCGGCTTTTCCACCGGTTTGTTCGATGTTTTGTTTTACTTCTTCGGCCGCTTGGCGCTGACTCCGGTAGTTGATAAGCACAGGATAACCCATCCGGGCCAGCTCCAGGCAAACCGCCCGGCCTATTCCCCGTGAACCGCCTGTCACTAGTGCATATTTCATAAGGCTAACTCTTTATTCTTCAAAAATTCCACCATCGTGCGAATCTCTTTGTATTTGGGAGTGTCTTCGATGAAAACCGGGAAGAAGGCCCGTACTTCGTTGTAGATGGCTCCGGTAAAGGGCGACAACTTTTCTTGTATCTTCAAACAATCGACAGCTTGCACGACAGCCATCAGATGGATGGCCATCACCTGGAAACTGTTTTCCACTACCTGGGCGGCCAGTTGCGCCGAATTGGTGCCCATGCTGACTACATCCTGGTTGTCGTTGTTGTTGGGAATGCTATGCACGCACATCGGCATCGACAGCGTCTGGCATTCGGCCGTGGTGGAAGTAGCCGTAAATTGGGCGGCTTGCATGCCGTAATTCAATCCCAGTTGCCCGAGGTTGACAAAGGGCGGCAATATGCCGTTGATACGATCGTGAAACAGATAGTTCATTTGCCGTTCGGCCAGCATGGTGAGTTTCGTAACGGCTATCTTCAATTTATCCATTTCGAAAGACACATAGTCGCCGTGGAAATTGCCGCCGTGGTAAATGTAGCGGGTTTGCGGATCGACGATCGGGTTGTCGCAAGCCGAGTTGAGTTCGTCGATTAGTACTTGCTCGCAATTGGCTATCTCGTCCCATACGGGGCCGAGTACTTGGGGGACGCAGCGCAGCGAGTAATAGGCTTGTACCTTTTTTTCGAATACTTTTTCCGTATGGAGACGGAAAAGTTCTGCTTCCCGTTTGCGGATGCAGCGGCTGCCGTGGGCTATCCCACGCATCAGCCGGGCGATTTCCGATTGTCCTTTATGGCGTTTGGCGGCATTGAGCGCTTCGGCCATAAGGTCGTCGTATGAAGAGGCGATTTCATTCATCATGACCGACGTGATCACCGACCAACTTAACAGTTGTTTGGCTTGGAGCAGGTTGACAAGCCCTATCCCGGTCATCATCGAGGTTCCGTTGGTCACCGATAGCCCTTCCCGGATATGGATTTCAAAGGGAGTAAGCCCGTTTTCCGCCAGTACGTCGGCAGCCGGGCGCCAGGTTCCCCGGTAATACACTTCTCCTTCGCCGATCAAGGCAAGGGCGATATGGGCCAATTGTACCAGATCGCCGCTGGCTCCCACGCTGCCGTGTCGGGGAATCATCGGACAGATGTCGAGGTTGATGAAGTCGACCAGCAAGCGAACCAGTTGGATATGGACACCGCTACGAGCCTGTAGAAAGGTTGCCAGCCTGGCAATCATGGCGGCCCGGACGTAAAGGGGCTGTACGGGCCGACCGGCGCCTACGGAGTGGCTGCGGATAATATTGTATTGTAATTCGCGTAATTTTTCGTCGTCGATACGCCATTGTGCCATCGGCCCGAATCCTGTGTTGATGCCGTAGATGACTTTGTCTTTGCTGAATGCTTCGAGAAAACGATAGCATTCTTCTATTTGCGCAATGACTGCCGGGGAAAGGGCGACTTGGCATTTGCCTGATAAAATGGCTGCGAATTCCTGTAGATCGAGTTTGTCAGAGATTGTTATTTGGTTCATAAGTAGATGAAATTTGAAAGACTGCGAAGCAGCAAGGGTTATCCTGCTTCGTAGTCTCTATTCGATGAAGGGGGCCGGTCTTTAAAATTCCCAACCCAATTTCAACATAGCTCCGTTTATGCCGTGATTGCTTACGGTATAGCGTTTTTTGAAATAATATTCGATGTCCAGGGTACGGTAGGTATAACCGGCCATCAAGTTGAATGCTTTTTTGCCCGAGCCGAGGCGCAACCCTATGTTGGCGGCAAAATAGACCCCGTTGCCATCCATATTCGAGTAGACGTCGTACCCTCCCCTCAATTCGATAAAAGGAGAAAAGCCTCCGTTAATCGGAATATATCGTACGGCGGTATAAAGCGGAATGAAAATGGCATTCGATTCGCTCATATCGTCGACGTGGTAGTAAGATACGCCTGTACCCAAACCGGCAAACAAACAGTTGAAAATCTGGAAACCGTGTGTGGTACTTAGTTCGCCGCCGTAGGCGTTGTGTCCGTCGACGGAAGCGTATTGAGGACCGAAGTCGATCATCCCATGGTAGCCGCGACGGGTGGTTTGGGAGTTAGGGCGTGTATCGTTGTCTGTCCAGGCCGGTTCGTTATAGGACGTAGCCGGTTCGCTATCGGAGACAGCCGGTACGTTTTCCCGGACTCGTTCCTTGGCTGTTTTTTCAATATCGGCATATTTGTAAACGAATGTATTTCCCCCCGCTGTTTGGATTTTCATCGTTTCTCCCGGAATATCTTCCAAGATTTTACCTTTAATGATGCTTCCGTTTTTCAGATGGATAATGTCCTTAAAACCGGATGTTTGCGCCCATGTCGTCGAAGCGATGGCAATTAATAGCGTACAAAGAGCAATCAGTTTTTTCATATCTGTAGAGTTTTTTAAATGAATATCGGATTAAAATCTGTGCACGGCTCGCGATTGGATGCCTCTAAGCTTTCCGCCCCAAGTCTTGATCCCGTAGAAAGGCACGATCGTACCTTTGTTTTGTACCGCCCGACTTACGAACGGGCCGAGAAGCGCCTTGCCTACCGAGTTTCCGACATTCGAGCGAAGCATCATGCCCATAGTGCGATTGTCGGATGTTTCCGTGGAAGAATACATATAATACGGAGCGTTTTCGCGATTTATGAAAGGGTCTCCTTTGGCTTTTTGGATCAATTTGCTGAAATCATAAAAATTATTCTGAGTAAAATCGGTCGTTCCTCCGTTGATGACTACCCAGATATTAGCCAACTCGTAGTAGGAGGGGATATACCAACCTTCTCCCAAGCCGGCACACCATTCGAATAAGGGAAATTCATCGAGTCCTCCATGGGTTTTGGCATACTCGTATACAGCTTGGGTATTGGCCATGCCATCGGTCTGGGAGCCGGCATTGAATATCCCGTCTTCCTCGCTGTATTTTTTTGTGGTTCCTTTGAGCGATAAAAGCAAACCATGCTCTCCGTCGGCGTCAACCAATACAACGATTCCTTTTACGCCGTCGCGATTGTATATATCGCCCAGTTTATATTTTCCTCCTACAGGGTTCTGATGAGCGACGAATCCTTCGGGAAGCCCGTCCAGGTTTTCTTCTTCCGACGTGGTTTGAGAAGTAGAGTTGGTTGCCGGTTCTGCATCGGCCGGTTCTGCGTCGGCCGGCCGGGGTTGGCCGGTCTGAGGCGAAGCGGTTGTAGGGGAAGCGTTTCCATGTACGATCTGGGCAATTTCCGATTCCTCGAATATGAAAACGCTTCCGTCCGCCGTTTCTATCTTTACGGTTTTTCCGATGACGCGTTCCACGATGGTACCCTGTACCTTGTTCCCGTTTTTAAGGATGATAGTTTCTCCCGCGTTTTGTGCATTCAGGGTTAACCCCATGATGCACATACAGATAAATAAACATTTTCTTTTCATAACCCTCCCTTTATTAATTGTTTAGAAATTAATGTTGTGCTATTTCTACACTAGAAATAGGAATTTTCAGCGGAAGGGAAGAATTTCAAAGGTTGATATTTATTTAATGGGGTAATAATCAGGTTTTTATAAAGGAATATATCTATGGAATGATAAAAAAGCAGGTGGAAAATAGTTTGATATAGAATAAAATACGTAAATTTACAGCATTAAACATCCTATTTCTAGTGTAGAAATAGGATTCCTTATTTGCCTTATTCCCTTAGAATTTTCGACAAAATCCTCGCATTCGCTTCGTCGACTACCGACGTATCGAGGGTGGCCAGATATATCTGCGTGATATGAGGAGAGGAATGCCCCATCCCGGCGCTGATTACCGGTAACGGTATATTATAATTACGCGCCAGAGTCGCCCAAGTATGGCGAGCCGTGTACGACGACAAAGAATAAGGCAGATGCAAGAGGGCGGAAAGCCTTTTCAATTGCTTGTTGTAATAACAAAGCGCGTTCTGATATTGCCGGTACTCGCCGGCCCCGTTTTTTGTTTTGACAATCGGAAAAAGATAGGGTTGCCGCTCGTCCGAATAGCGATCGATGATCTCCGCCATGCAAGGTTCCAGGCGAATGCTGATAAGCTGGTTGGTCTTATGCCGGACATAGCAGATACAGCCGTCGGCGATATGGTTTTTTTTCAGAAATGCCATATCTACAAACGACATGCCTCGGGTATAAAAACTAAAGAGAAAAAGGTCGCGGGCATAGGTCAGCGGCCGATTGCCTTTCAAATCGAGCTTTTTCAACCGGTAAACCACTTCTTGGTCGACAGCCCTTTTTTTCGTGCGGTCTACTCCGGTATATACATTCGAAAAAGCTTGATCGTTCACATAGATATTTTCCCGGCCGGCTTTGCGGCAGACCGTGCGGAGAATGCGCATGTAAAAAGATACGGTATTGCGCGTGACATCTCTTTCCTTGAGCCAGTGTTCATAGTTGACGATCATCGCATCGGTGAGTGCCGAAAAGGCAATATCTTTTCCTTCCAGGTAACAGGAAAGACTGCGTTGGGTACGATAATAATTCTGTGCCGTGCCCAAGCGTTCGATACTGCGCAGATAGGCAATGTAATGCTCCATAAATGCCAGTATCGTCATGTGTTTTTTTTTCATATATTTATTTTTCAGTAAGCACTTCTTGTTGTATGCAAAAATGCAGGCATTCCAAACAAGGGCTGTAACCGGATGTTTCGAATGCCTGCATGTAGAGAGAAAACGCGGAGAAAAAAACGAACTGCCGGTTCGGTTGGCTGATAAGAAAGAGGAGATTAGCAGCAGAACCGGTCTTCTTCCGTAAAAAAAAGGGGGGCGGCGGATTAAAAGCCGTTCAGCGGAACCAATACCGTAGGTATCAGCAGCAAGAACCCCAGTACGATCAACAGCAAGATGAACTTCCAGGCCCATCCGAACCATTTGTCGTACGGAATGCGGCTGACGCCCAAGACGGCGATCAGTACCCCGGACGTGGGGGTAATCAGGTTGGTAAAACCGTCTCCGAACTGAAACGCCATCACAGTGGCCTGTTTGGAAAGACCTATCAAATCGGAAAAGGGAGCCATGATGGGCATGGTAAGCGCTGCTTTGGCGCTGCCCGAGGGGATCACCAGATTAATAAGCGTCTGGATGACGTACATCATTCCTACGGTGGCTACCTGGCCCAACCCGTCCATTCCTTTGGCGAGTTGATATAAAAGCGTGTCGATAATTTTTCCTTCCTGCAGGATAACGATAATGCCTCCCGCCAATCCTACCACCAACGCCGCGCTCAGAATGTCTTTGCAACCGTCCAGAAAAAGCTTTACCAATTCGTTGGGCGTACGGCCGTTGGCGATGCCGGCGGCCAGTCCGAGCGCGAAAAACAAGGTGGCTATTTCCTTGATATACCATCCGTATCCCATTACGCCGGCAATGAGGTAAAATATGGTGAAAAACAACAGGTTCAGAATATACAGATGTACTGTTTTCCGCAGGGCCGCCAGCGAGGTAAAAGCAAATAGGCCCGTCAGCAGAGGGATCAGAGGTAGGCCGCTGAAGGTGCTGTTGCCGATGGTAAGGCTGGTCAGGGGGTAACGCCAGGAGAAAAGGATCAGGATACCTAGCAGGACGAAAAAGCTGATCCACGCATTGCGCGGCGTATAAGCAGGCGTTTCTTCCGGCTCCGAGCTATGCAAGTGTCGCCAATAGGCATCTTCTTCGTATACCGGCGAGCTTTCCGGGTGTTTCTTTACCCGGACGGCATACCTGAGAATCCAGGTAAATCCGACCAGGTTGATGACCAGCCAGCAGAAAATACGGTATTCGATGCCCGAAAAAAGCGGAATCCCCGCCAAACCCTGCGCAATGCCGATCGTGAACGGGTTCAGGATAGCGCCGGCAAAACCCAGGCCGGCCGCCACGAAGACCATGGCCACGCCCGTAATGGAGTCGTATCCCATCGAAATGGCCATCGGAACCAGTACCAGGCAAAAGGCAATGGTTTCTTCGCTCATGCCGAATACGGCGCCGAAGATGCTGAAAAGGAGCATGACGGAAGCAAGCAGGAAGTTGTCGACGCCTATTTTCCGGAGCAAGGGGTTGTTTTCCATCCGCCGGGCCCGACGAAGAAAAGCGGCTGTTCCGCGGTCGAAGGCATGGCTGTCGTTGACGATCCAGAAAGCGCCTCCGATAATGAGGATAAATACGATAATATCGGCTTTATCGACAAAGCCCTGATAGAAGGCCGCCAGCACTTGCCAGGTTTGGGGCACGCTTTCCACCGGCTCGTAGACCACGCTGCGCAAGCCGTCGGCCGAAAAGCTTTCTACATACTGCCCCCCGGGGACGAACCAGGTGAGGGCGGCGCAGAAAAGAATGATATAAAAAATAATTACGTAGGTGTGAGGTATCTGTCTTTTTTTCATGATTCGTACATTTCTTCATCGGTTAATACGCCGATTTCCGGCAAAACGGCCCGCGCCTCGCGGTCGCCCAACGTGTCTACGTCTTTTAATTTCCGCTGAATCACGCGGGTACGCGTGCCCAACACTTCTTCGATCTGGCCGCCGGCCGTCTGTAAATTTTTCTGGGCTTTTTCCAGGAGGCCGCCTATTTTCTCGAATTCTTTTTTCACCGCGCCCAGAATAGTCCATACCTCGCCCGAATGCTTTTGTATAGCCAGCGTGCGGAATCCCATTTGCAGGCTGTTCAGGATGGCAGCCAGCGTAGTGGGGCCCGTTACCACCACTTTGTAGGTGCGTTGCAACTCTTCCAGCAGGAGCGAACGGCGCACTACTTCGGCGTAAATGCCTTCGAAAGGCAAAAACATGATTCCGAAATCGGTTGTGGCCGGGGGAGCCAGGTATTTGTCGGAAATGTCTTTTGCCATCTTTTTGATGGTCGTTTCCAAGAGTTTGCCCGCCGACTCGATGGCGGCTGCATCGGCCGTATCGTAAGCATCGAGCAGTTGTTCGTAAATATCTTTCGGGAATTTGGCGTCGATGGGCAGATAAACATAGTCGCGCATATCGTCGCGGCCGGGCAATTTGACGGCAAATTCCACTACGGCGTCCGATCCGCGCCGGGTATGTACGTTAGCTTCGTATTGTTCGGGGGCGAGAATTTGCTCGAGCAGCATGCTGAGTTGTATCTCGCCGATATTGCCGCGTGTCTTCACGTTGCTCAGCACGCGTTTTAGCCCGCCTACGTCCTGGGCCAGCGTCTGCATTTCGCCCAATCCTTTTTGCACGCTTTCCAGTTGTTCGCCTACCAGGCGGAAAGATTGGCCGATGCGTTCGTTGAGCGTTTTTTGTAGTTTTTCGTCGACAGTAGCCCGGATTTCTTCCAATCGTTTTTCGGTGTTTTCCACCAACAGGCGTTGCCGCTGGTCGAGGGCGGCAAACTTTTCGTGTTGCACGTTGTTGAAGGAGGCGATACCCCGTTCGAAGGTGTCGCGGAATTCACACATGGAACGGGCCAGTTCTTCCCGGTTGTCTTTGGCTACCATGCGGCTCTCTTCGCGGTTGAGACGAAAATCTTCCCGGAAATTTTTTTCGATCCGGTCGAACGAGCGTTGCATTTCCTGAAGTAATTTTTCCAAGGCTTCTTCCTTCGCGGCGGAGGTTTTCGGACGGAAAACTACCTGAAGCACAATGATAAGTAGTAAACATGCAATAATCAACCCTTCCATTCTTTCTTTCTATTTGATGTCCACGACAGGTCGTCGATTTGATTTTTCGAATCAAAGATAGAAATTCTCCGGGTAGAAAAGCTTATTAAAATAAGTTAAAGGAAAGAACAATACTTTATCCTGCTTGTTTCATACATACAAAGCTGCTTAAATTTGTAAGCCGGTTTGAAAATCAACCATTAGCAACTACATAAAATGGCAAAAGTAACATTAAAAGGTAATGAAATCCATACGGGCGGAGAGCTGCCCCGAATCGGATCGGAAGCTCCCGATTTCAAAGGCGTAAAAACCGATTTGTCGGAATTGGCTTTGAGCGATCTGAGAGGAAAGAAAGTGGTAATTAACGTTTTCCCCAGCCTCGACACCGATGTGTGCGCGATGTCGGTAAGACGTTTCAATAAAGAAGCGGCTGCCCATCCGGATACGGTGGTACTGGCTGTTTCCAAGGATTTACCTTTTGCCCAGGCGCGTTTTTGCACGCTGGAAGGCATAGACAGGTTGATACCGCTTTCCATGTTCCGTTCGCCTGAATTTGAAGAAGCGTACGGGATGCTTCTGACAGACGGCCCGCTGAAAGGCCTGTTGGCCCGCGGGGTAATCGTTGTCGACGAAGCCGGCAAGGTAGTGTATACGGAATTGGTTCCGGAAATCACCACCGAACCGAATTACGATGCGGCTTTGGCTGCATTGAAAAAATAAATTGTAGATTATTGTTTTTCATTGGTTAAAGTTAAGGGTTAGTGTAGAAGGCCGCCGGATGTGAATCCCGCGGTCTTCGTTTTTTGTAATCGCCAGAAAAGACATTTTATAGAAAGTATTATCCACTTAGGATTTGTTATAAATTATTAAATGGAATAGATTTAAGCTTATGTATCGAGAGTTCCTTATAATAAAGACATAATGTTTTAGGATATTTTGTCGGATCACCTTCTAATTTGTAGGTGGCGGCTCTACAACCTGCTCCACAGATGTATTTAAAACAACAGTCCTTACACGTCTCGATTAGGTCGACATTGTATTGCGACCTAACATATTGCGATATTTTTTGTTCTAAAATATTAAGAAGAGTGTCCTGAAAGAGGTTACCATAATAGAATTGAGGGTAATGTAAGCTTTGACATGGATATACATTTCCTTTAGGATCGATACTGCAAGATCCTATTCCTGCTCCGCAAAAACGACGAATAGGTTTTAATTTTGTCTTGTTGTCTGTTAAAGTTTTCTTATAATCTTTTATATTTGGAAGCAAGGTGATATCCTCTTTATTATTGGGAGTTACAAGAACTGATTTAAATGCAATATTGGTTTGATGACAGAATTCCTTTATAAGCTGGTATTCTTTATGTGAATCTTTGATGTATATTGACGATATTATTATATATACAAGTGGATAGTGTTCTTTTATGTACTTAATGTTATCTTTAAATCTGATAGGATCGAAATTCTCTCTGGTTTGATTTTTATTGGAAAGGTTATCGCAACTAAATGTGATACTGTTTATGTTGTTGAATATTTCATCGATGTATTTGTGGTTTTTAAAATCAATCATGCAATTGGATATTATCTCTATATGAATGGTTTTAGATTTATTTCTGATATATTGTATTATGTCTTGTATGTTTGGAAATAAAAAAGGCTCTCCTCCTGTCAGTATAATTCGGTCAGCCAAAAGCATAATTTTATCAATGATATGTATCCAATCACTTGTGTTTAAGTTTTGGAAATCTGTCCTTATTTCCTTGTTGTAACAATAAGTGCACCTTAAATTACATTTGTATGTTAAGTGTAAATAGAAAGAAGTAGGTAGTTGGTATTTTATTTTCGGGTTGTTTTTTGAATCTAACATTAAGGCCTTTGATGCAATAGTTTTTTGGTGGATTTCTTTTATTTGATTGTGAAATTCGGTGTCTATATGAGGAAGTATGGTGTTTAGTTCTTTGTATTTGTAAATCAAATTGAATATGAGAAGCTCTGTTTTGCTTAATTTGCAGGCAAAATGTTGTGTAGAATTATAAAAAACATACATGTCATTATCTAGATAATCGATAAAAAAATTACTCTCTTTGAAAATGTCTAATTTTTCAATTTTATTATTTCCCATCCTTCTTCTGTTTTTATTAAATTGTAATTTGGATTTAGTATTAATCTGTAATTATTGCCGATTGTTTCTTCCTTATTGCTATGTTTTGGAGGGGGTAAAAAGAAATAAGACCAGTCTTTTCTTTTCATTAATCCCTGTTGAACATATACTATTCCCCATTCTGCTTTCAATTGGGTGTCTTTTAATAAAACAATAGAATCATTGATTTCTATTATTCGATCGTTTGGGTTGAATAATATATTGATATGGTTGTTTTTAATACGTATGTATAAATTGTGTTTTAGTAGTGTGTTGAATTTTTTGTTTAAGGAGTTTGTGAAAGATTCTTCATTGGATATTTGTGTGTAATTGTATTTTTCTTTAATAAGATTGATTGTGCTAATTGGTAACATGGGTGGTATATGGTATATTAATTTCAAATTGTCGGTTATGTCTTGAAGGGGTTTGTTATTCCACGTAGATGATATTTCCATTTGAAAATATCCATATATTGGTCCTGTGATATAAGCAAAATAATTGGTGTATCCTATTTCTGAATTATTTATTATTTTTTTGAACAAAGCAGTTTGTATATCCGTAAGACTCTTATATGTATAAATAAAACTTGTATATTCTGCAAGGCCTTCATTTAACTCGAACTCTGCTTCGTTATTGCCGGGATATAGTTTTTGTCTGTAATTCCTTAAATGTAAAGCGTCTTTTAATGCGGACGTATCTCCTTTCAGAGCAAAGTATAAGGCATTTAATTCACATCTAAATAGTACTCGCCCCTCTCCATTGTCTAGATGTGTGTTGTTGGAACTAACCATTTTGTAGTGTAAACTGTCTTGATAGTAGTGGAAGCTTTCATGTGCAATGATTTTCTTTTTATCTATGTATGATAGTTTTTTATATGTATTGTAATTTATGGTGATATATTTGCTTCCTTTATAATTTACTACCGAGTTAGCTAACATGATTTTATTGTCCCAATTTTCTTTTTTGACTTTAAAAGTGTTGTTTTGGCAAGTCAGTAATAATAGGGTGTTTTTTTCTTTATTTACAAATAATATGTTTGGTCTAATAGTTAATTTCCATGCTTTCAAAATATTACTATTGATGTCATTGAGAATATTTTCGTATTCTGATTTAAGATCTTTTCCATATATGATAAATGGAATAAATAGCATACTATATATAGTGATATATAATCTCATGGTTTATAAATAGTTTGGTATGTACTTTTGAAAGTAGTGTGAATTAAAAAAAAGAATTCCTGTTGGCAGGAATTCTTTTTTGAATTTTCTAGCTGCCTGCGCCTCCTCCTGCGCCTCCTCCGTCAGAACAACCACAAGCACAGCCACAATTTTGTTGGGTTTGTTGAGATACCAACTTAGCATCTTCCACTGCGTTTGCACCGCTAAATGTAAAATGCCGAGATGCATTTGCATTTTGTCCGCCTCCCCTGATTTGGTGAAGAGCCTCGTTTGTTAGAGCAAAATCATCAATCTCTTTCATGATGTTATCGTTTAATAGGTTAATTTCCCGAATATACAAAAAAAATGACAAGTACCCTATAAAAACAATTATATTTTCACAAATAAAGATTTTTTGTCCATTCCACCCTAAATGTGAACTCTTTCATAGATAAAGGTCCAGGGGGGCAATATCCCGGTCTTCTTCTTTGGCTGTCTTCCTATTCGGCAGAGAAGCCTCTGTGGCTTGTTCTAGGGGCTTGTTAAAAGTTAAGATGCCCATAACTAGAGGAGCGGTACTCTATTTCCGGAGCCGGACCAGTAGACAAAATATTTTGCTTCTGGCAAATGGCTATCATGTGATTATCTGACCTGAAAACAGGTGTGTAATGAAAAAAGGGGCTATCTGAACTTGTCAGGCAGTCCCTTTTGACCTATAGATAGGAAGTTGGCCTACTTATAATACCCCAAATCTTCGCGATCGAATTTCATTACGAACGTGTAAATCTTGTCGATTTCGGCCCGTCCGTAATTTACGTACACTTCGGCGGAAGCGCGATACGATTCGTCGGCGTTGGCATCCTGCAACAGCAGGTAGCCGAATATGCATTGAGCCGCGGCCTCTACCATCCGGCGCGCTTGGAAATCGATATATTCATTGTCTTTCGTATCGATTACCTTGGCCACGATTTCTTCGTATTTGGCCGTCATGGCGATCAGCTTGTTCTTCAGGTCTTCCAGTTCCGGCTTGTATTCGATAGCCTCGTATTCGCGGATGCGGGCCAGGTAGGTGCCGGTGGTGACGTGACGGATGGCGGCTACCACCTGAAGCTGCGTCGTTCCTTCGTAAATGTTCGTAATACGAGCGTCGCGGTACAGGCGTTCGCAAGCATAATCCTTCATAAAGCCGGAACCGCCGTGTATCTGGATGGCATCGTAGGCATTCTGGTTGGCAAATTCCGTGGTCATGCCTTTGCCCATCGGGGTGAAGGCGTCCGCCAGCTTGCTGTATTTCTTCATCTCCTGGCGTTCTTCCGCCGTCAGCTTGCGTTCTTTCGAGATGTCCTCGAGCGCTTTGTACATATCCACGAAACGGGCCGTTTCATACAGCATGGAGCGGGAAACGTCGGCTTTGGCGCGCATCAGGGCTACCATTTCGTAGATAGCCGGAAACTCGATGATGGCTTTGCCGAATTGCTTGCGTTCCAGGGCATAGGCATATCCTTCCCGGTAGGCGGCTTCGCTCAACCCCACGGCTTGGGCCATAATGCCCAGGCGTGCGCCGTTCATCAGGGCCATCACATATTTGATAAGCCCCAGTTTGCGGTCGCCGCAAAGCTCGGCTTTGGCGTTCTTGAAAACCAGTTCACAGGTAGGCGAGCCTTTGATACCCATCTTGTTTTCGATACGGCGTACGTTCACGCCGCCGTTCTTCTTGTCGTAGATGAACATCGACAAACCGCGGCCGTCTTTGGTGCCTTCTTCCGAACGGGCCAATACCAGGTGGATGTCGGCGTCGCCGTTGGTGATAAAGCGTTTCACCCCGTTCAGGTACCAGCAACCGTCGGCTTCGCTATAGGTGGCTTTCAGCATGACCGATTGCAGGTCGGAACCCGCGTCGGGTTCGGTCAGGTCCATCGACATCGTTTCGCCGGCGCATACGCGGGGAATATACCGCTGGCGTTGGTCTTCGTTGCCGAATTCATACAGGGTTTCGGCGCAGTCCTGCAATCCCCACAGGTTTTCGAACCCGGCATCGGCGCGCGATACCATATCGGCCGCCATGATGTAGGGCACGATAGGGAAATTCAGACCGTTGTAGCGGCGGGGCATCGCGATGCCCATCAGGCCGGCCTGCCGTACGGCATCGAGGTTGCGCTGCGTGCCGGAGGCGTACGTGACGCGGCCGCCCGACACCGTGGGGCCTTCCTGGTCGACGCCTTCCGCGTTGGGAGCGATAATTTCGCCGCAGATCTCGCCTACTATTTCGAGCACTTTTTCGTAGCTGTCCATCGCGTCTTCGAAATCGAAGGGAGCATAATCATATGTATCCTTGTCGGCATAGCCGCGCTCTTTCAGCTCCACGATGCGCTGCATAAGCGGATGATGCAGGTGGTGCTTGAGGCTGGGATTATCTAAATAGAAGTTAGCCATTTTCTCTGATTGTATAAAGGGCGGCGCGTCGAAGCAAGGCGGCATAGCGCGCCGGAAACATCCGGCATCCGTCCAAGCCCCGGGGCGCGTTGCCCGGATTTATTTCGTATTCTTTTTATAGTATTTGATCATCTTGGGAAGCACCTCTTCCACCGCTCCGGTGATGACATAGTCGGCAATAGTGTTGATCGGAGCGTTCGGGTCGTTGTTTACCGAAACGATGATCGAGCTTTCCTGCATGCCGGCAATATGCTGGATCTGGCCGGAGATGCCGCAAGCGATATAAAGTTTCGGGCGAACCGTTACGCCGGTTTGTCCGATCTGGCGATCGTGGTCGGTAAATCCGGCATCGACGGCGGCACGCGAGGCGCCTACTTCGCCGCCGATAACGGCTGCCAGGTCGTGGAGCAATTGGAAGTTCTCTTTCGAGCCCACGCCGTAGCCGCCGGCTACGATGATCGGAGCCCCTTTGATGTTGGTTTTGCTCTTTTCCATCTGCCGGTCGATCACTTCAACCACGAAGTCGGTATCGCTTACATAGGCGTTTACGTCGTGGCGGCGCGTTTCTCCCTTGTAGTCGGGATCGAGCACTTCTTTCTTCATCACGCCTTCGCGTACCGTGGCCATCTGCGGACGGCATTCGGGGTTTACGATCGTGGCTACGATATTTCCTCCGAAAGCGGGGCGGATTTGGTAGAGAAGGTTGTGATATACTTTGTTTTCTTTCTTTTCTTCATGGTCGCCTATTTCCAGCGAAGTACAGTCGGCTGTCAGCCCGCTGCCGGCGGCCGAAGAAACGCGGGGCCCCAGGTCGCGGCCGATGCTGGTAGCGCCCATCAGGGCGATCTGCGGTTTTTCTTCTTCGAAAAGTTTCACCAGGATAGACGTATGGGGCAGAGAAGTATAGGGGTAAAGCCGGGCGTCGTCGAACAAATGCAGCACGTCTACTCCGTAGGGGAATACCTGTGCCCCTATGCCGTCCAGATCGTGGCCGATAGCAATCGCTTCCATCTTGCAACCCAGGGTGTGGGCCAGTTGACGTCCCTTGGTAAGCAACTCGAGGCTTACATCGGCTACAACGCCGTCTTCTATTTCGCAATATACAAATAAGTTGTTCATAATTATCCGATGGTATGATTTGCTATTAGTTCTTTCATTAATTCGTCGATGGCCTGGTCGGACGGATCGAGCGTTTTGCTTTCCTTGGCTTGGAAGACTACGTTTTCAATCTTTTTCACCTTCGTGGGCGAACCCGAAAGACCGCATAGCTTCACGTCGGCATCCACGTCGGCCACGCTCCATTCGGCCAGGTTCAGGTAAGGACGCGTACTGTACAGGTCGGTATAGTCGGCCGAGATTTCCTGTTTTTCGGTGACGGTTTTCGCATGTTTGTATTTTTGTACGGATTTAGCGTTGCGCGGACGGCAGTCGGGGGCGGTTCCGTTGACGGTGATCACGATGGGCAGCTTGCCCTCCACCGTTTCCACGCCTCTTTCCAGGCGACGTTTTACGGTGACTTTGCCGTCGGCTACTTTCTGGATTTCTTCGGCATAGGTGATCTGGCTCAGACCGAGCTTTTCCGCCACCTGGGGGCCTACCTGCGCCGTATCGCCGTCGATGGCCTGGCGGCCGGAGATAATCAGGTCGTAATCCTTTATTTTACGAATGGCCATTGAAAGAGCATACGAGGTGGCCAGCGTGTCGGCTCCGGCAAAGGCGCGGTCGGTCAGCAGATAGCCGCCGTCGGCTCCGCGGTACAGACCTTCGCGGATGATTTCGGCGGCGCGTCCCGGGCCCATGGTCAGGAGGGTTACGGTGCTTCCGGGATGGGCGTCTTTCAGACGGAGCGCTTGTTCCAATGCGTTCAGGTCTTCCGGATTGAAGATGGCGGCCAGCGCGGCCCGGTTGACGGTACCGTCGGCTTTCATCGCATCCTTTCCCACATTGCGCGTGTCCGGAACCTGCTTGGCTAAAACAATTATTCTTAAACTCATTTTTTTGAAATATTAGATTTCACTTTTATTTTTATTTCGAAGGCGGCCGGTTCGGGGTAAGGCATCCCCGCCGGCTTGGGTAGCCAGGGCATATACTGCGCTGCAAAAGTAGTCAAACATTCCTTATATCAAAGAATTTTCAGATGGAATCTGCACATTTACAGGCAAACTGAGCATGTTTTTGCCTTATTTTCCGGTAGGGTCTTATTTATGCTTCCGGCCGGAAGCGAGAAAAAAGGAGCGGATAACCTGCCGACGAATGGCGGGTTTCCGCTCCTTGATTACTGGCGTCTCTCGGGCCGAGGCATCATTTTTTTACCGTATACGATTGATGGATGGCTTTGTCGAAGGCTTTCCAATGTTCGTCGGTCATGTTCTGGGGCGTGAACAGCGCTACGCCGGCCGCTCCGTTTTCCATCGAGCCGCGTACGGCTTCTTCCATTTCCGAGGGAATCAGCCCGTGGCCTTCCGGGTCTTTGATGTCGGCTTTATGCTGCCAGTCGCGGCAGATAAACAAGCCGCTGTAAACCGGGGCGCGGCCTTCCACCGAGGCCACTTCTTCGCCCACGACTTCGCCCACCCAGGCTGCGTCTTCCAGATAAAAGTCGTTGTAATTCATCGGGAAGAAAGCGTCGATGTTCCATTTGTCCCATTCCTGCCGCACCATTTTCTTGGCATACGAGTCGGGGCCGGGGAAAACGGCTGCGCTTATTTTCTTGCCTTTGGCATGGATGGTATCGGCCAGGCGGTTTACCAGCTTGGTAATCAAGTCGCAGCGGAATTGTTTCCATTCCTCGCAGGTGGAGGGGTCTTCTACCGAGAGGATGTCGATACCCGTGGCGGCTTTAAAGTCGGCCACGCATTTGTCGCAATAACAATAGTCGGCCGTGGGATATTCTTCGTTCATCACTAGGCCGTATTTCTCCCACAAGCCGCGGGCCAGAATCACATCGACGAAACGGATGTAATCCAGATGTACGTAGTCTACTTCGGGAATGTCGGCGGCGCGGCCGTACAGGTCGGCCAGGTAGTTGAATACCTCTTCCCGGTTGGGACACATGAATTTGTAATAAGGCACGTAAGCTTGTACCGTGTGGGCCGATTCGCCGTTGCGGTTGACGGCATACCAGGCGGAATCTACGTTTCCTTGTACCATGGCCGGAATCCAGGCATGATATTCCATGCCGTTGCGGTGGGCGGCTTTGGCGGCGCGTTGTATTTTTTCCATGTCATGGCCGGCGTTATAGCACATGCCGTCGACGCCGTGGGCATGCCACCGGCTGAAATCGTCCTCAAGGGTTTGCTCGGTGGTATTTTGGCCTTCGCCTTGCCAGGCGTAGACTTTTACTTTTGTTTCGGGAGCCTGGCTGCATGCGGTCAGCAAAGTGGCGGCCAGCGCGGTAAGAAGTGTTTTCATTTGATTTAGAAGAATAAAATAATAAGCGAATAAACTAACGGGTAAAAAACAAGCGGAACACGAAAAGAGAGGAAAAGAAGGAGGCGGTTGACCCGGCAAGGGGCAACCGCTCTCTCTTGATATTCTGCCTGTCGATCGGTCAGGAACGGAAAACTACAGTTCGCAGGCACATAAGGACGGAATCAGGTTGCGGTCGCCGTAGGCATTGTCTACGCGAGCCACGTTGATCCAGAACTTGCTTTCATGCAGCCAATCCAGCGGGAAAGCGGCTTTGCTGCGCGGATAGGCATGCGTCCATTCGTCGGCCGTTACCTCATATTCGGGATGCGGAGCGTTTTTCAGCACGTTGTCTTCTTTCGAAGCCCGGCCTTCTTCCACCTCTTTGATTTCGCTCCAGATGCAATCCATCACTTGGGCGAAACGATCGAGTTCGGCTTTGCTTTCGCTTTCGGTGGGTTCCACCATCAGCGTGCCGTGTACCGGGAAGGAGAGGGTAGGAGCATGGTAACCGAAGTCCATCAATCGTTTGGCGATGTCGCCTTCATCGATGCCCGACCGTTCTTTTACCGTGCGGCATTCCAGAATCAGTTCGTGTCCTACGCGGCCCGTCGCTCCGGTATATACGATGCCGTACGTGTCTTTGAATTTCGACGCCAGGTAGTTGGCGTTCAAAATGGCTGTTTTGGTAGCCGTGGTCAGTCCGTCGGCGCCCAACAGGCGGATATAGCCGTAGGTAATGGGCAGGATACCCGCGCTTCCGTAAGGCGCGGCGGATACCGTGTTCAGGTCGTTGCCCCAGAGTACCGGATGCTGCGGCAGGAAGGGAATCAGATGCTCGGCTACGCAGATCGGGCCTACGCCGGGGCCGCCACCGCCGTGAGGCGACGCGAAGGTTTTATGCAGGTTCAGATGGCAAACATCCGCGCCGATCGTACCCGGATTCGTCAATCCCACCTGGGCGTTCATATTGGCGCCGTCCATATAAAGCTGGCCGCCGCAAGCGTGCACGATGTCGCACATTTCCTTGATGTCGACTTCGAAAATACCGTGGGTAGAGGGGTAGGTAATCATGCTGGCCGCCAGGTTGTCTTTGTTGGCCTCCGCTTTGGCGCGGAAATCTTCCAGGTCGATATTGCCGTTTTCGTCGCATTTCACGGTGACGGTGGTAAAGCCGCACTGGATGGCGCTGGCGGGGTTGGTACCGTGGGCCGAAGCCGGCAGCAAGACGATATTCCGATGTCCCTGCCCGATGCTTTCCTGGTAAGCGCGGATCACGCGCAGCCCGGTATATTCGCCCGCCGCTCCCGAGTTGGGTTGCAGCGTAACGCCTTTCAATCCGGTGATTTCGGCCAGGTAACTGCTCAGGTTTTCGATCAGTTCCTTATAGCCTTCCACCTGTTCTTCGGGCGCATAGGGATGGATATTCATAAATTCCGGACGGCTCAGCGGCAGCATGGTGGAAGCCGGGTTGAGCTTCATCGTGCACGATCCGAGCGAAATCATCGATTGAGCCAGCGACACGTCTTTGCGGCCCAGACGGGTGATGTATCGCATCAATTCGGTTTCCGTACGGTATTTCCGGAAAACGTCCTGTTGCAGGAACTCGGAAGTACGGGCGAATTTTTCGTCGAAATAATGCTTTTCCGGAATCGCTTCTTCCAGCATATATTCTTTGCCGGCCGCTCCCGAGAAAATATACAACAACACGCCGATGTCGGTCGGCCCGGTGGTTTCGTCGACGCTGATGCCTACTTGGCCGCCTTCGAAATACCGCAGGTTTACCTTGCATTCCAGGGCGATTTCCCGCAGGGCATTGAGCGAAACATGGGCGGGCAGTTCCACTTTGAGCGTATCGAAATAATCTTTGTTCAATTGCGTATACCCCAGCTTTTCCAGTTCGCCGGCCAGGAATCCGGCCGTGGCATGAATGCGTCCGGCAATGTCTTTCAGGCCTTCGGCACCGTGGTAAACGGCATAGAAGCCGGCCATGGTAGCCAACAGGGCCTGGGCCGTACAAATATTCGAGGTGGCTTTTTCCCGTTTGATATGCTGTTCGCGGGTTTGCAGGGCCAGGCGGTAGGCCGGATGCCCGTAAGCGTCTTTCGAGATGCCGATGATACGGCCCGGAATTGTCCGTTTATACTCGTCTTTCGTGGCGAAATAAGCCGCCGAAGGCCCTCCGTAAAACATCGGGATGCCGAAACGCTGACTGCTGCCGAATACCACGTCGGCTCCCCACTGTCCCGGAGGGGTAAGCAAAACGAGGCTCATCAGGTCGGCTGCTACGGCTACTTTGGTGCCGTTGGCCTGGGCGCGGGCCACGAAGTCGCGGTAATCCTCGATCGAACCGTCGGCGTTGGGATATTGTACCAGCGCGGCAAATACATCGGGGGTAAATTCGAATTTCCGGTAGTCGCCCGTCACGATCCGGATGCCCTGCGGGATCATGCGCGTATGAATCACCGCCAGGGTGGAAGCAAACACGTTTTCATCCACAAATACCGTAGCGGCGCCGGCTTTTACCTGCGTCCTGGGGCGGGAAGCATGCAGCATCGAGATGGCTTCGGCCGCGGCCGTGGCTTCGTCGAGCAGCGAGCAGTTGGCCAGGGGCAGCCCGGTCAACTCGCAGATGACGGTTTGGAAATTCAATAAGGCTTCCAGGCGTCCCTGCGATACTTCGGCCTGATAAGGCGTATAGGAAGTATACCAAACCGGGTTTTCGAATACGTTTCGCTGGATAGGAGCCGGACAAACGGTGTCGTACCAGCCCATGCCGATGTACGAAGTGAAGATTTCGTTTTTAGAAGCCAGTTCGGCGATGTGTTCGGCAAATTCCCGTTCCGTCATAGCTTCCGGCAGATTCATCGGCGCTTTCAGCCGGATATTGGCCGGAATAGTCTGGTCGATCAGTTCATCGAGGGTCTGCACGCCGATGGCTTCCAGCATTGCAGGAATATCTTCGGCGGATATGCCTACATGGCGGTTGACAAATTTGTTTGTGTCCATAGTAATTTAGTAGTTTGAGTAGTTAGAATATGCACATTTAGTATAAATAATGGGGATGACTTTGCTAGATGTATAAATAAGGGTTGTTCTGCTTTTCGGCAATCACGGTCGTTTCCGGCCCGTGGCCAGGATAAACAAGGGTTTCGTCGGGAAGGGTGAGCAATTTGTTTTTGATGGCGGCTACCAGAACATCCTGGTTGCCTCCCCAAAGGTCGGTGCGTCCGATGCTGCCGGCAAACAACGCGTCGCCTACGATGACGAAGCCGTTTTTGGCATTATAAAAAGCCACGCTGCCCGGCGAGTGGCCCGGCACGGAAATGACTTGCAATTCGGAACGGCCGAACCGGATCGTTTCGCCGCCGGCCAGGTATTTGCCTACGGGCACTTCTTCGAAACGTCCCGGAAGCCCGAACAGCTTTGCCTGGTCGGAAGGCGAGGGCAATCCCTCTACATCGGCTTTATGCGCTTCGGGTTTCAATCCATAGGTTTTATAAACAAAGGCATTTCCGAAAATATGATCCAGATGGAGATGGGTACAGAGGTAACGTTTCAGCGTCAGCTTGTTGTCTGTAATAAAATCCTTTACTTCCTTTTCCTCCGCCTGGCGCATGCAGCCGCAATCGATCAGGACGGCTTCGCCCGTTTCGTCGTACAACAAATAGGTGTTTTCGGAAAAGTAATTCACTTCAAACGGTTTGACTGTAATCATAATGGTACGTACACAACTTTTTTAGTTTGGAAAAATGTTTCTTTGAAAAAATCTTTCAGCTCGAGGCTCATCGCCTGATGCCGGAAAGGAAGAATTTCATGTTGCAGCTCTCCTCCCTTCAAACAGATTAAACCGTTGGGTAGCGCGTTTTGTTGCTCTTTGCGGATATTTTTGCGGACAATTTTCGCCAGTTCGGCAAGCGGCATCACCGCCCGGCTGACGACAAAGTCGAAAAGTTGTTTTTCCTCTTCCGCCCGGGCATGGCGGAAGCTGACGTTTTCCAGGCCTATAGCTTCGGCTACGGCTTGCCCCACTTTGATTTTTTTACCGATGCTGTCGACCAGGTGGAAATGCACCTGGGGAAAAAAGATAGCCAGCGGCAAACCCGGAAAACCGCCGCCCGTGCCCATATCCATCACCCGGGAGCCTGCTTTGAACCGCAACATCTTGACGATGCCCAAGGAATGAAGCACGTGATGCGGATAGAGGTTTTCTATATCTTTGCGGGAAATGACGTTGATCTTGGCATTCCAGTCGGTATATAAATCGTACAAAGCGGTAAATTGCGCCGTTTGTTTTTCATTCAGCTCGGGAAAATAATCGCCGATCAGGCGGATACCGGCGGCTCCTGCCGGTTGTTCGTTGGATATTGGGTCGAGTCGTTCCATATTTTGTTTGAAAAATGTGCTGTTGAAAACCGGCCCGGGCTATTTCCCTGTGCTGTCCGGGCCGCCGTTTTATTTGTCGAACAGATGGGAAATAGGGCTTTCCTTTTTAAGCAGATAGCGGATGCTTTCGTAAGGGAGATAGACATGCGTGGCGCCTACCACGTAGGCGGCGATTTCATATTCGTTGAATGTATAAGTGATTCCCCCCTCGTCTACCAGGAAGTTGCCGTTGGGATAGATTTCGTCGACGCTGAAAAATCCCATGTTTTCCAACTCGCGGGGATTGTCTACCTGATTTTCGGCGGCAATCCGGTCGACCAGTATCTGGGCCAGGTTGTCTTGGTAATTCTCTACGAAAATCTCTTCTTCGGTTACCGGCTTGCCGGTTTTCAGGTTGATGACGTGGTTGGTATGGGCATGCGCCCCGTGGGCTCCTCCCGTATAATTTTCCACCAGTACCGTATAACTGAGCAAATCGTCCCGGTTGTAAGCAATGGCGTCTTCCGACATTTCGTAATAGGAATACCAGGCGCCTACCCCCCTTTCGTCTTCTTTTTCCAGTTCCTTTTTGAAATCGGCTTCCAGTTCTTTATAACCGGCGATATAGTCGTCGGTATACCGCGCTACGGCCTCGGCGGGAGAGAGGTTTTCGTACTTTTCGCCGAAATAGGCGGATACGAACTGCTTTTGTATTTTTTCCAGCATCGCCCGGTCGGCCCCTTGGGAAGGATAGACGAAATGGATTTGCAAATTACAGTTGGGATTCTCGGGATTATCCAGCAGATGGTAGGTTTTATCCACTTGGATGGAGTCGAATCGAATATCGTTTTCCGCTACGTTTTTCGTTCCCCCCCGGCAAGCGCCCAGGAGGAATACGACCCACACGAAAAGCAGAAAATGACGGCATACATGCGTTTTCATCGGAATACAGATTTATTTGTTTGACAGGCAGCACGAAAGGCATTTTCCACCTCGGGGTTGCCCCGCACTTGCCGAACGTGTTGCAAATGTACGTCATTAAATTGTATAAACAAACGGCCTTTCGGGGAAGTTTAGGTTAAAATATATGTTTGCCGGGCAGGCCGGAAAAACGTCCGGCCGTCTCGCCGCCGCTTCTTCTTATCCGGCTGCGGGGGCGAAATTATTGTTAATTCCGTAGCCCTTTGCAGGTCTTTTAGGCTATTTTATCGGTTGTAACGAATGATTTTAGTACATTTGTAGCCTTAAAAACAATTCAGATAAAAGAATGAAGTATAATACAGAAGAAAAGCGGCTGGTTTTGCCCGAATACGGACGCAACATCCAGAATATGGTCGATTATTGCGTGTCAATCGAAGACCGGGAAGAACGCAAACGCTGCGCCAACACCATTATCAACATTATGGGGAATATGTTTCCCCACCTGCGCGACGTAAACGATTTCAAGCATATCCTCTGGGACCACCTGGCTATTATGGCCGATTTCAAACTCGATATTGATTACCCCTACGAGATTATCCGCAAGGAAGACCTTTACAGCCGTCCTCCGCGCATTCCCTACAGCAACGGCCGCATCCGGTACCGCCATTACGGCAAGACCCTGGAACTGATGATCCGCAAAGCGACCGAGTTCGAGGAAGGCGTAGAGAAGGAACAACTTATCCGCATGCTGGCCAACCAGATGAAAAAATCTTTCCTTGCCTGGAATAAGGAAAGCGTCGACGACGCGAAAATATTCAAAGACCTGGGCGAGCTTTCGGAAGGCACCATCGTGCTCGACGAAGAAGTACATAAACTGGCCGAAAGCCGCGACATCCTGGCCCGCGCTACGCCGGCTCCCAAGAAAAACTTTACCCGCAAAGGCCGATGAGCTCGTTCGTGATAGAAGGCGGATACCGGTTGCACGGGGAAATCGTTCCTCAGGGCGCAAAAAACGAGGCCCTCGAGGTGATTTGCGCTACCCTTCTGACGCCGGAAAAAGTGGTGATCAGCAATGTGCCCGATATTCTCGACGTAAACAACCTGATCCAACTTTTACGCGATATGCAGGTAAAAGTGGAACACCCTTCGGCCGATACGTATACCTTCCAGGCCGATGCCGTCGATCTGGATTACCTGCACACCGAAGAATTCTTACGCAAAAGCGCTTGCCTGCGCGGATCGGTAATGATTGTCGGCCCGTTGGTAGCCCGTTTCGGAAAAGCCCTGATTCCAAAACCGGGGGGCGATAAAATCGGCCGGCGGCGGCTCGACACCCATTTCGTGGGCATCCAGAAGCTGGGAGCCGCCTTCCGCTACGATGCCGTGCGCCAAGTGTATGAAATCGAAGCCTCCCGGCTGAAAGGAGCTTATATGCTGCTCGACGAGGCTTCGGTAACCGGTACGGCCAATATTCTGATGGCCGCCGTCCTGGCCGAAGGCACTACCACCATCTACAACGCGGCCTGCGAGCCTTATCTGCAACAACTCTCGGCTCTTTTGAACCGGATGGGGGCCCGTATTTCCGGCGTGGGTTCCAACCTGCTCACCATCGAAGGCGTGGAAGCCTTGGGAGGCGCCGAGCACGTCATTCTGCCGGATATGATCGAAGTGGGCAGCTTTATCGGCATGGCCGCCATGACCGGCTCGGATATTACCATTAAAAATACCGGATACGACAAACTGGGGATTATTCCCGAAGCCTTCCGCCGTCTGGGCATCACCGTCGAGCAAAGGGGCGACGACATCCATATCCCTACGCACGATGGCTACGAAATCGATACGTTTATCGACGGCTCGATCATGACGATAGCCGACGCTCCCTGGCCGGGCCTGACGCCCGACTTGCTGAGTGTTTTTCTGGTGGTGGCCACCCAGGCTGCCGGCAGCGTGCTGATTCATCAGAAGATGTTCGAAAGCCGTTTGTTTTTCGTCGACAAGCTGATCGAGATGGGAGCGCAGATCATCCTTTGCGATCCTCACCGGGCTACCGTGATCGGTCTGGGCAACCGGTTCAAGCTGCGCGCCGCCACCTTGGTGTCGCCCGACATCCGCGCCGGTATCGCCCTTTTGATTGCCGCCCTGAGCGCGGAAGGCACCAGCCGGATTCATAATATCGACCAGATCGACCGCGGTTATCAGGATATAGACAAACGGCTCGCCCAACTGGGCGCGCGCATTACCCGGCTCTAAAAAAAAGAAAGGATATGATACGACAGGAGGAAGTTTTTAAGATCGGACAATTTGCCAAACCCCACGGCATCAAGGGAGAACTGGCCTTGGCGACAACCAGCGACGTGTTCGACGATTCCGACGATCCCTATGTAGTGGTGGAGATCGACGGGATTCTGGTTCCTTTCTTTATCGAAACCTACCGCTACAAATCGGATACGACGGTATTGGTCAAGCTGGAAAAAATCGATACCGAAGAAGCGGCCAGGGAATTTACGGGGCGCGACGTTTATTATCCGCTCGACCAGGTAGGCGAAGATAGCGACCTGATCGGCGATATAACCTGGGATAGCTTGGTAGGCTATACCGTTTCCGATCCCCGCTACGGCGACCTGGGGCAGATTACGGATGTAGACGAAACCACGCTCAATGTATTGCTCAAAATCGATCGCGAGGGAGAAGAATGGCTGCTGCCGGCCGCCGACGAGCTGATTACCGAGGCCGACCATGCCGGCAAGCGCCTGACGGTTTCCTTGCCCGAGGGATTGCTCGATTTATAATTTTACCCACTCATTCTCATGGCATTCAAACAGAAAAAGAAAAACAAGAAATCGTTTTGGAGCCGCATCCGCTTCAAATACCGGCTGTCTTTCATCAATGAAGGCACGTTGGAGGAAGTATGGGCCTTCCGGCTTTCCCAGCTTTCGGCTTTCGTGACGCTGGCGGTCTTCGCCTTTTTTCTGATTGCCTTCACCGCGCTGATTATCATCAAAACGCCTATCCGCAACTACCTGCCGGGCTACCTGGACGTGGAAATCCGCAAGGAAATCATGCAAAACGCTCTCCGGGCCGATTCGCTCGAACGGATGATTGCCGTTCAATCGCTCTATCTGAACAATGTAGCCGGTATCCTTGCCGGTACGCTTCCGCTGGATTCGATCCGTCAGATCGACTCGCTGGCCCAGGTCAACCCCAATTACGAAATTCCCCGGGGAGATAAAGAGCAAGAATTTGTAAAGAATTTCGAAGAAGAAGAAAAATACAACCTGACGGTGCTCAGCCCCAACGCGGCGCCTACCGACGGCGTGTTCTTTTACAAGCCGGTAAACGGAGTCGTGTCGGCCGCGTATGAAGCCGACGCCCGCCATTTCGGTATCGATCTGGTAGCTGCTCCGAAAGAAAGCGTGCTGGCCACCCTCGACGGAACCGTGGTCTTTACCGGATTCGACCCGAATTACGGCAATGTGATCCAGGTACAGCATAAGAACGGATTTCTTTCCATTTATAAACACAACGAGCTTCTGCTCAAGGAAGCGGGCGACCGCGTCGTGGCCGGCGAAGCCATCGCGCTGGTGGGCAATACCGGCCGGCTTTCCACCGGGCCCCATCTGCATTTCGAGCTTTGGTACAAAGGTAGTCCCGTCAATCCCGAAGAATATATAGCTTTTTAATCTGATGAAAAGACAACTAGCGATATTAGGTTCGACCGGTTCCATCGGAACCCAGGCTTTGGAAGTAGTGAGCGAGCACCCCGACCTTTTCGAAGTATATGCCCTGACGGCCCATAATTCCGTCGATAAGCTGATCGACCAGGCCCGCCGGTTTATGCCCGAAGTAGTCGTCATCGCCAACGAACGCAAATATGCCGAGCTTAAAGAGGCGTTGGAAGACCTGCCCATCAAGGTATGGGCCGGGGCCGAGGCCATCAGCCAGGTGGTAAAATCGGAACCCATCGACATGGTACTGACCGCTATGGTAGGGTACGCCGGTTTGCAGCCCACCCTTTCGGCCATCCGGGCCGGCAAAGCTATTGCCCTGGCCAATAAAGAGACGTTGGTAGTGGCCGGCGAGCTGGTGATGAAGCTGGCCGACGAATACCAGGTGCCCATCCTGCCGGTAGACTCCGAACATTCGGCTATTTTCCAATGTTTGGCCGGCGAGGGACGCAACGAGGTGGAAAAAATATTACTCACGGCTTCGGGCGGCCCGTTCCGTACGTTCACGCGCGCGGAATTGGCTTCGGTTACCCCCGCCCAGGCCTTGAAGCATCCCAATTGGTCGATGGGGGCGAAAATCACCATCGACTCGGCTTCGATGATGAACAAGGGCTTCGAGATGATCGAAGCCAAATGGCTGTTCGGAGTGCGGCCCGACCAGATCGAAATCGTGGTTCATCCGCAATCGGTGATTCATTCGATGGTAGAGTTTGAAGACGGCGCGGTAATGGCCCAACTGGGGATTCCCGATATGAAGCTGCCCATCGCCTATGCCTTCTCTTACCCCGTGCGGTTGAAAAGCCGTGCGCCGCGGCTGGATTTCCGGCAATATGCCTGCCTGACCTTCGAGCAGCCCGATACCACGCGTTTCCGCAACCTGGCTTTCGCGTTCGAAGCCGTGGAACGGGGCGGAAACACGCCTTGCATGCTGAATGCGGCCAACGAAGTGGTGGTAGCGGCTTTTTTGAAGGAAGAAATCGGTTTCCTGCAAATGAGCGACGTGATTGAACAAACGATGGCGAAAACGCCTTTTATTGCCGCCCCGACGTATGACGACTATGTGGCCACCGATGCCGAAGCACGGCGTATCGCGGCCGGTTTGATTGGATAATTATTTAAAAACAGA
Organism: Tannerellaceae bacterium; assembly: GCA_048465615.1. Classification (GTDB taxonomy): domain Bacteria; phylum Bacteroidota; class Bacteroidia; order Bacteroidales; family Tannerellaceae; genus Parabacteroides. The sequence goes on along the minus strand of DBFWLD010000036.1, from coordinate 1,736 downwards.
ACATAACAATTGATGGAGACATTTTTAATCAAGGCGCTACAGCTTATCCTGAGCTTATCGATACTGGTACTTGTCCACGAGTTCGGGCATTTTATTTTCGCCCGTATTTTCAAGGTGAGGGTAGAAAAGTTTTACTTATTCTTCGATCCGTGGTTTTCCCTTTTCAAATTCAAGCCTAAAAACAGCGAAACGGAATACGGCGTAGGTTGGTTGCCGCTGGGGGGCTATTGCAAGATCTCGGGCATGATCGACGAGAGCATGGACAAGGAACAGATGGCCCAGCCGCCCAAACCCTATGAGTTCCGTTCGAAACCGGCCGGGCAACGATTGATGATCATGATTGCCGGGGTGGTATTCAACTTCCTCCTGGCCCTCTTTATTTATTCGATGGTTCTCTTCACCTGGGGAGATACCTACCTGCCGTTGAAAAACATGAAGATGGGCATGTATTACAGCGAGACATTCCAGGACATAGGCTTCCGCGACGGTGATATTCTGCTGAAAGCCGACGATACCGAGCTGGAGCGTTTCGACAGCAATTGTTTCCGCCAGGTGGTGGAAGCTAAAAACGTAACGGTGCTGCGCGACGGCGTGGAAACCGTGATTCCTATCCCCGAAGATATGATGCAGCGGTGCATGCGCGACGGCAAAGGATTTGCCGATCCCTTCCGTTTCCCGCTGGTGATACGCGGTGTGGAGGGTGCGGCTTCGCCCGCGGCCTTAGCCGGGTTGCAGGAAGGCGACAGCATTGTTTCCGTCAACGGAAAGCCGGCTCCTACCTTCGACGATGTGACGGCTCTCTTGGCCAAACATAAGAATCAGCAGGTGGAAGTAGGCTTTTACCGGGCCGGACAGCCCCGGTCGTTGACGCTGACTACCGATACGGCAGGCCGCATGGGCGTAAGAGGAACATTGCCGCAGGATTTGTATCCTACCGTCACCCGCAAATACGGTTTCTTCGAATCTTTCCCGGCCGGTATCCGCTTGGGGGTGAATACGCTGAAAGGCTATGTAAACGATATGAAATATGTCTTCACCAAGGAAGGGGCTTCCAGCCTGGGCGGTTTCGGCACGATCGGCGGCTTGTTCCCCTCGGTATGGGACTGGCGGCTTTTCTGGGAGCGGACGGCTTTCCTGTCCATCATTCTGGCTTTCATGAATATTTTGCCGATTCCCGCGCTCGACGGCGGCCATGTGATGTTTCTTATCTACGAAGTGGTGGCCCGTCGCAAGCCCAGCGATAAATTCCTGGAGTATGCGCAAATGGCAGGTATGGCGATTTTGTTCGCCCTCTTGATCTACGCCAACGGCAATGATTTATTCCGCTTTTTCTTTAAGTAGGCAGCTGCTGTAGAAAGTTTCCCGTTTGACGGAAGGCTTGCTGTACTTCCGTTAACGGGCCTTATAAAGATATTTTCTCCTCTCCCGGAGCTATTCTCCCCTACGCTTTTACCGATAGGTTAAAAAGACAGTAGGGGAGAGTAGCTCCGGAAAGGGAGGACGCTTCCGCCAAAGTTATGACAGGCCTCTTGCCTCTTTTCCCGGGGGAAGAAGGCATATTTTCGAATGCTGAATAATAGCGTCCGATAGCAAATGAAGTAACTTTTTCCCCTCTTTGAGAGCTACTCTTTCTACACATCTTTCTATAATAATAGTATCTTAATTAACAAAGGAATTAAGATGTTATTACGGTTTTATTTCACTGATTTACTGTGTATTACTTGTTTTTTATGTGC
>DBFWLD010000035.1:0-112103 GCA_048465615.1 Tannerellaceae bacterium | reverse complement strand
TCTGTGTTTCACTGGCATGACCGGTTCACTCTCGGCTTCCCTTTCATTTATGCTACAAATCTATTGTTTCTTTTTTATCTTTCCTATTACGATGTAAATCTAAGGCCGGCATGAAATTTCAATTCCATAAGGGTGGAATTTTCATCTTTTGTAAAATCCTACCAATCAACAGGTTATAAAAATCGTTTTTCAGGCCTTTCCCGGGGGATGGCTTATTGTCATTTTTTTTACTTTCCACGGCAGGTTTCCGAAGCCGGCCGCAGCCTTTTTTCCGGCCTCCGGCAAGGATGACAAATCTCCTTGGCGACCAGAGTTACGCCTCGGCATTTTGCTTTGAAGCGTAGTCTTTGGGAAGTACGCCGAACTGCTCTTTAAAGCATTTGGTGAAATAAGAGGCCGAACTGAACCCTACGTCTACATAAATATCGCTCACCCGGTTGCCGGCCAGCAACAATTCGGCCGCCCGGTTCAGACGTACTACCTTCAGGTAATCGCCCGGCGCCATTCCCGATAAGGCTTTGATCTTCCGGTAGAAGTTCGACCGGCTCATATGCAGGGCGTCCGCCAGGGCGTCGATGGAAAAATCGGGTTCGCCCATCCGCTGCTCGATGGTGGTTTTTATTTCCTTGATCAGCTCGTAATCCCGTTGCGACAGCATAGGCGAAGCGGCGACGGCTCCTTCGCGACGGCTGCTTTGCAGACTGAGGTTTTGCATAATTTGATGATAGGCTTGCCGCAGGTGCAGCAAATTTTCGATCTGGGCTTTTAGCTGGCGGATGGCGAAAGGTTTTTCCACATATACGTCGGCCCCGCATTCCGCTCCTTCGGTCTTAGCCTCCAGGCTGGTTTTGGCCGTCAGCAGAATAACCGGGATATGCGACCAGGCCAGATCCGATTTTACCGCGCGGCATAGTTCGATTCCATCCATTACCGGCATCATTACGTCGCTTACAATGACGTCGATCGTGGCGTTCTTCAATTTATCCAATGCGCTGCGCCCGTTTTCCGCTTTTTCCACCGCAAACCATTTGCCGAGCATGCCGGCCGTCATCGCCAGCAACTCGGGATTGTCTTCTACGATCAGTACGGTAAACCGGCGGCCGCTTAGTTCCGGATAGCCGCCGGTTCCTTCCGGACGGACGGCAGCAGCTTCATTTTCCCCGGCGAGCATATCGGGCCGCATGTCGGCGGCGGCCGGAGCACACGTATTTCCCAAGGGCAAGGAAAGGGTAAAGCAGGAACCGCCCAAAGGGCTCTCGGTGAGTTGCAACCGGCCGTTCAGCCCTTCGGCCAGGGTACGCGAAAAAGCCAGGCCGATGCCGGTACCGGGCATTTGGTGCTCGTTGTTGATCTGGTAAAACGCCGTAAAAATACGGGAACGTTCTTCCGGCTCGATCCCGGGGCCGTCGTCGCTTACGGAAAGGTAGAACATTTCGTCGTCGCTGGTCAGTTCCAGCCGGATATGCCGGCGGGCGTATTTCATGGCATTGCTCAGGAAATTGACGATTACTTTGCTCAGTTTGCCGGCATCCGTTACGGCATGCAGGCTTTCCGCGGGGAGAATCACCTCCAGTTCTTTGCCTTTCAAGCGGATGTTTTCGTCAAACTGCCGGGCGATGTTGCCGGCCAGCAGTACCACGTCGCAGGCATGGAGGCTGAATTTCAATCCTTCGTTTTCCATTTTCTGGAAATCGAGCAATTCGTTGGTGATGCCCAACAGATAGTCGACGTTGCGGCGGATGGTTTCCAGGTAGGTTTTTTCCGTTTCCTTGTCCAGAGAGGGATGTTCCAACACCTCTTCCAACGGCAGGCGGATCAGGCTGAGCGGCGTACGTATTTCGTGTACCAGGTTCACGAAGAAGCCTACTTTCGAACGATAGGTTTCTTTCTCCTGCATCATGCGGAACTGCTCCATCTGTTCCCGGTATTTTTGCCGTACCCGCTGGTTGCGCTGCCAAGTCAGCAAATAAATAAACCCTAAGGCCAAAGCGGTATAAACGGCATAAGCCCAGCCGGACAACCACCATTGGGGAGTAATGACGACCGTCAGCCGGCGACTTTCCTCGTTCCAGGCTCCGTCGTTGTTGGAGCCTTTTACTTCGAAGGTATAAGTGCCGGGAGGCAAATCGGTATAATAAGCGGTGGTCTGCTCGTCCGACGCGATCCATTTGCGGTCGATGCCGTGCAGCCGGTAGCTGTAGCGGTTGCGGGAAGGATCGCTGTAACTGAGGGCGGCGAAGGAGATGCCGAAGCTGTTGTTATGCCAGGGCAGACGGATTTCTTCTTTTTCCACCAAAGGGCCGGCCGTGCCTTTCAAGGCGACGATCTGGGCCGGATCTTCCACATAGGGAAAACTCAGATCGGTGATGACTACCGGGGGCACGTACCGGTTTTGCCAAAATTGTTCGGGCCGGCAGGCGTTCAATCCGTTCATGCCGCCGAAAAACAGCCAGCCTTCGCGGGTAAACAACGAGGAACGGGGCGAAAGCTGGTTGCTTTGCAGCCCGTCGGCTACGGTATAGACGGAGCGTTGCAAATCCGAGGGGTTTACCCGCATGATGCCCCAGTAGCTCGACAGCCACAGGTTGCCTTTGGCATCTTCTTCCAGGGCATGAATCACATTGGGAATGGGGGCTAAAGTCCCCATTCCCAATCGGGAGAAGGCTCCCGACGCCCGGTCGTACCGGCAAAGCCCTCCTCCGTCGGTGGCAAACCACATCGTTCCGTCGCGCCCTTCCAGCAAGGCGACGACGGAGTTCACCGGCAGCCCCGTCTCGTCAGAGGCGGCTTGAAAGTGCTTCCATTCTCCCCTGTCCAGCCGGCAGCGGAACAGGCCGCTGTTGCGGGTGGCTACCCATAGATAGCCTTCCGAATCTTCGTGCAGGTCGGATACTTCCACCATCATGCCCACGGTGGTGACCGTCAGGAAATCGTCGGTTGCGGGGTTGTAACGGCATAGCCCCCAAGCCGTTCCGACATAAATATCGCCTGCGCGCGTTTGGTGCAGGGCCAAAATCACATCGCTTCCCAAAGTGCCGGGCATGCTGCCGGAATGGCGGTACCAACGTATGTTGCGGGTAGCCAGATCCATTACCGCCAATCCGTTGCCGTTGGTTCCTATCCATAATTCGGAGCGCGTTTGCAAAAGCGCGGTTACTTCTATTTCCAGGTTCCGGCCGGGCGTAACCGGTACTTGCCGGAGCACGTGTTCTTCCTTGTTCAGTTTCCACAGTCCGTAGCGGGTACCCACCCAGATGCCCCCCGCGCTGTCTTCGCATAGAGGGCCGACGATGGTTTCGCCTTTTCCGGTTTCGCTTGCGCCGGCATAGGTGAACCGCTCGAAATGCCGCGTATGCCAGGCCAGGTAATTCACTCCGTTTTGCTCGGTCAGCATCCACAACCCTTTTTCGCGGTCGGCCACGATGGCGTTGAGCTGGCTGTTGCCCATCGGTTCGCCCGTCAGATGGGCGGAGGGGTCGAACCGGCCGTTCGAGGGGTCGAGCAGATAGGCTCCGTCGCTGCTGCCGATCAGCATCTTGCCGTTATCCATCCGCCGGAAGCAAAGAATGGCTTCTTGCCGTTTGGTGGAGAGGTAAAAGCGGTTTTTCATTTTTCCGTCGAAAGCGTGGCAGGTTACGATGTCGCCTCCCGTGCCTCCTATCCATACCGTTTCTTCGGTGACGGCCAGGGCGGAAATCGTCGCTCCGCTATTCTTTTCGGGGCCGGGAAAGGGTTGACGGTATTCGCAACGGCCTTCCGTATCCAGCACCAGCCAGCCGTCTTGCAGGGTAGCTATATATACCTTGTCGTTCGAAATGCACAGATCGACGATAAAGGAGCTATAGGCGCTGTTTTGCACCACTTCGCCGGTGGCCGGCTCCCAGCAGAAGAAGCCTTGCCCCAGGGTGGCTATCCATACTTTGCCGGCGCGGTCTTTGACGATGCGTTTTACTTCCGAGCTGATCGCTACCCCGTAGCGGGTGACGAGGGCGAAGGGTTCTCCTTTGCCCTGCTGTTTATCGTATAGGCAGAGTCCGTTGTTGGTTCCCATCAAAAGGGTATGGGCGTCGAGCTCCGCCAGGGATAAAATGCGGTTGCTGTTGAGACGGGGGTGTTGGATATAATAGGTGCGGAAGGTATTTCCGTCGAAGCAATTCAGGCCGTTGCCGGTACCGATCCACACCAGCCCGCTGCTGTCCTGAAGGGCACAGTAGGCGGTATTATGGCTCAGCCCGTTTTCTACCCGGTATTTGCGAAGCGTATAGTCGGGGACGGCCAGGACGCGGCCCGTTACCAAAATCCCCAGAAGGCCTAGGCAGATGAGTGTTTTCAGGCGGGTGGTTGCTTTTTCAAGTATCATTTTTCATCGATCGTTTTCCTTCTCCTTCTCCGGGCTCGGATATGGCAGGGAAATTTTGAATGGAAACAAAGGTACGGGAAAATTTTGTATTTTTACAAATAAGTATAATGTTTATAAATTTACCTTTCGGAGAAGCGCGAATAGGCGCGTTTTCAGGCAGGGGGGAGGTTTTCTATACATAGTTCGGGAGAATTTCAAAGGAAGTCCGGGAGAAGTTCAGGCGAAAAAGAAAACGGTTTTTATTGCGGCCGTTTTTGCTTCCGATAATGTATTCTGTCCTATCTTTGCTTCAAAGAATCAAAACGAAGATAGGCTGCACCTCGGCATAACCAAAGCTTTGCTTCTGCGCTCGGTTTGCACTATCTTTGCTTCAAAGAATCAAAACGAAGATAGGCTACGCCTTACGATCAAAGCAAAACAAGTTTGCTTCAATGCGGGGCCTGTATTATCTTTCACTCAAAAAAACAAAAGCAATGACTGATATAAAACATTTAATTTCCCAAGGAAAGACTACCCAAGCGATCCGGTTGCTGGATAAGCGCATTGCCGACGATCCGGCTTCCGACGAAGCTTACTTTCTCAGGGGAAACGCGTATCTGAAACAAGGCGATGTGCGCGAGGCGTTGAACGATTACCTCAAAGCGATGGAACTTAATCCCGACAGCCCGGCCCATCAGGCCTATCGCATGCAAATCGATATTCTGAATTTTTACAATAAAGATATGTATAACCATTGAAGTCCTAAGACAGAAACAGGGGGAAAGGATATGATAAACTATCGATACGGCCTACCAATGGCCACGCTGGCTTTTTTTCTGGCTTATACGCCGGTTCCGGCCCTGACTTTGCCGGGCGGATTGCCGCAGGAACCGGCCGCGGGGCCGCAGACAGCCGCCCAAGATACGACGGCCTTAGCCGGGAAGGAATCTTTTATCCGGATGGCGGATATTCCGGCAGGACGGTTTTATAGGGGCGGCGAGGGCAAAGGGGAAGAGTTCGACGAAGCTCCTGTTCATCCCGTAACGCTCTCGCGGGGTTTCCGGATGAGCGTTACCGAGGTAACGAACGCTCAGTACGAGGCTTTTTGCCCGGCCCATAAAGCTTTGCGCGGAAAAAACGGCTTATCGGTAGCCGATGACGAGGCGGTAGTACACGTCAGTTATGCCGAGGCGACGGCTTTTTGCGAATGGCTCAGCCGGAAAGAAGGACGATCGTATCGTTTGCCGACCGAAGCGGAATGGGAATATGCCTGCCGGGCGGGTACCTATTATCCGTACTATACCGGCGACGGGTTACCGGCCGACATGCAGAAAAACCAACGCGTCGTACGCGATTATGCCCCCGTCTCGCTACAGGTAGGCCAATCCCGGCCGAATGCGTTCGGATTGTACGACATGCACGGAAATGTGGAAGAATGGTGTCTCGACTGGTACGCGCCCTATGCTCCCCACCCGCAGACCGATCCGGCCGGGCCATCCGAGGGAGAGTTTCGGGTTACCCGCGGGGGAAGTCATCATACGCCGGAAAAATATTTGCGCAGCGCCAACCGGATGGCGATGATTCCCAAAGATAAGCACGCGCTGACCGGTTTTCGCGTGGTCGAGGCGCCTCTGCCGGACAAATCGGCTTACCGGGCCGCGCCGGTCGTGCCGGCTTTGCATCGCACGGCCGTAAGGCAGGAAAAATACAGATGGAAAGCGGCCGGAGATACCCCTGTTTTCCGGCCGCCCATGCCTTATGTCGTTGCCCCGGCATGTTCTTCTCCCACGCCTTTTTTCCGCCATAATCATCAGCCGGCCATTACCTGGTGCGACAACGGCGATTTGCTGGCGATCTGGTTTTCGGCCGACGAAGAGAACGGCCGCGGCATGGTGGTGTTGGCTTCGCGCCTGAGGGCCGGGCAGGAGGAATGGGACGAGGCGTCGCTCTTCTTCAAAGTGCCCGACCGGAATATGACCGGCTCGGCCCTTTTGAACGACGGCGAGGGAACGCTTTATCACTTCAACGGGGTGGAAGCAGCCGGCGACTGGCAGAACCTGATGTTGGTAATGCGTACCAGCCGCGACAACGGACAGACGTGGAGCCGGGCGCAGCTTATCGCTCCCGAGCATGCCAAGCGGCATCAGGCCATCGCCGGAACCATTCGTACCCGGCAAGGATGGCTGATACAACCTTGCGACGCGGGGCCGGGCAGTCATGACGGAACGGCTATCCAATGCAGCCGGGACGGGGGAAAGACCTGGCACGACCCGTGGGACGGCGCGCCGCTGCCCGATTTCCGGCCAGCAGGCAAGGGCAGCACGATTGCCGGGATTCATGCCGGCCTGGTCGAGTTGAACGACGGACGGCTGATGGCGCTCGGCCGAGGCAACAGCCTTCGCGATGCGGAGGGAAGGCTCCGCATGCCGATGAGTTTATCCGACGACGGAGGGAAAACCTGGACGTACGAAGCTTCGGAATTGCCGCCGATCGACGGAGGGCAGCGGCTGGTGTTGCGGCGACTGAACGAGGGGCCTTTGTTGCTGGTTTCGTTTACCGATCATCCGCTGCGCACGCCGGAAAAGGAAAGAGGGCTTTTATTTCCCGACCGGGCCGGCAATAGTTACCGGGGTTACGGCATGTATGCTGCCCTTTCGTATGACGAGGGGAAAACCTGGCCGGTGAAAAAGTTGCTCACCGACGGCGTGTATCGTTTCCTGAACGGAGGTGCCTGGACCCAGTTTTTCGAAATGGATGCCACGCACGCGGAACCACGCGGATACCTGGCGGCTACCCAAACGCCCGACAACTGGATTCACCTGGTAAGCAGCCGGTTGTATTATCGGTTCAACCTGGCTTGGCTAATCCGGTAGAGGATGGCTAACAGCCCTAGACCTATGCTTTCCGGGCTTTTACCATCAGCATCATGGGCCTTCGCAATTCGTCGCGCATACCGGGCTGAACGAGCATTTCGGCGGAAGGCACAGCCTCTTCCACCGCTTCCAACCGAAAGCCGGCATTCAGAAGTCCCGTCAGAATCTGGGTCAACGTATGGTGTTGCTTCATTACCTGATGGCCCAGAAAGCAAGTCGTTCTTTCCCCGCTCTCGAAATAACGGTCTATGGGCCAGTATTTTGCATTTCCTTCGGTATCGTATATCCATTCCTGGCCAACGCCGCTCGTAAAAAGAGGATGTTCGATAGTAAACAAAAAGGTTCCGCCCGGCTTGAGCGTAAGGTACACTTTCCGGTAAATCTCGTCCAGATTTTCCACATAATGCAAAACCAGATTCGAGATCGCGCAATCGAACGCATCCGGGGGATAAGCGTACGATTCCACCCCCTCCACTACATAGCGAATCTTCGGATCGCTATGTAGCCGCTCGGCTTCCCGAATCATATTTTCGCTCGAATCGATGCCGAGCACTTGCGCTGCGCCGCGTTCTACGGCATATTTGCAATGCCAGCCATAGCCGCAACCCAGATCTATCACCTCTTTATCCGTTAAATCGGGAAACAAATCTTTTAATTGGTGCCATTCGCCGGCCGCGGCCAATCCTTGCCGGCTGCGGGGCATGCCGGCATAAGCCTCGAAAAACGAATTGTCGTCGTAAATATTTTTCATTGTTTTCTTAACCGGCCCTCCCCTTGGCCGGGCGATTACTTTTTATCTCCGTTGTAGGTAAGGGCGAGCATGGTAATGTCGTCGCTCGGTTGGGCGCCCTTCACAAACTCGCCTACGGAAGAGGCCATTGTCTCGACCATCGCCCGGGGAGTGCGTCCGGCCATCCGGCCGCAGGTTTTCACCAGCCGCTCGTCGCCGTATAAGTTGTTGGCGGCGTCCATGGCCTCATTAATGCCGTCGGTATACAAAAACAGGCTGTCGCCCGGCAAAAGTTGCATCGTTTTTTCTTCATACACGGCGTCGGGCACGACCCCCAGGGCCATCCCCCCGGTAAGCGGAAGCATGGATACCACGCCGTTTTGCCGGATCAGTACCGGCCGGTTATGACCTCCGTTGCAATACACTACTTCTCCGGTATGAATCGATAAAATAGCATAGAATACCGTAACGAACATCGTATTGGCGCTCTCGCGGCACAATAGCTCGTTTGACTCTTTCAAGCACACGGCCGGCGAAAGCTGGCGCAATGCCGTGGCCCGGATAACGGTACGACTGATCGCCATAAAGATAGCCGCCGGAATTCCTTTGTCGGAGACATCCGCTACCACAAAACCCAAGTGGTTGTCGTCGATCAGGAAAAAATCGTAAAAGTCGCCTCCCACGGCCTTTGCGGCTTCCATGGTGGCGTAAATATCGAATTGAGGATACTGCGGGAAAGGCGGGAAATGCTTAGGCAGGATCGATTGCTGGATTTCGCGGGCCACGTTCAGATCGTATTGGATGGATTCCAATTGAGTATGTTCTTCCTGGGCGGCTTTCACGAAAGCGATCTGTTCGATGGCCTTCTCGATGGTGCGTTCCAGGTCTTCCATATCGATGGGCTTGGTGGTAAAGTCGAAGGCCCCGCGGTTCATGGCGGTACGGATGTTTTCCATATCGCCGTAGGCCGATACCATGATACATTTCAAGGCAGGATTGCGCATCTCGTTGATCTTGGTAAGCAGCGTCAATCCGTCCATTTCCGGCATATTGATGTCGCTCAGGATAATATCGAAATCGGGATGTTCGAGCAATATCTTCAATGCTTCCAGGCCGTTGTGAGCAAAGGCGAATTCATATTCGCCCTTCCGGATTTTGCGCCTGAAATATTGGGTGAGCAAAACTTCCAGATCCAGTTCGTCGTCTACGCTTAATATTTTGATTGCCATAATGCAGTATTTTATTGTTGGGTTAATGGAAGGATAAAAGAGAAGCGGGTGAAACGTCCTTCCTCGGTTTCCAGACGAACCTCGCCGTGATGTTTCTCCTCGATGATCGACTTGGTGATCGACAAGCCGAGGCCTGTGCCTTCGCCGGCCGGCTTGGTGGTGAAAAAGGCATCGAATACCTCCCGGCGGATGGCAGCGGGCACGCCCGTTCCGTTGTCCTCGATGCTCAGCCGCACCGTATCTCCTTCGCGTTTGAGTTCCACCGAAATAACGGGCTGGTAATCTACCGGGGCGTATTTCGATTTATTATATACCGCGTAACACGCATTATTCATGATGTTCAGCACGGCCCGGCTGAAATCCTGCGGGATAAGGTTCATCCGGGGAATCGCCTCGTCGTACGACTCGCGGATGGTAATATTGAATCCCTTATAATTGGCACGCATCGAATGGTAAGATAGCCATACGTATTCTTTTACCAGTTGCTGGATGTCGGTGGGCAGGTATTCGTCTTCCTTGCCGCGCGAATAGAGCAGAATGCCCCGGATGATATTGGTCGCCCGGTTGCCGTGTTCCTCGATCTTGCGAAGGTTCTCGTGCAAGTCGGCCATGATTTCGCTCAGTTCCTCGTGCACGGCTTTCAATTTCTCCCAAGCCTCGGGCGAAAGCATGTCTTTTTCTTCCTCCAGAATCTCTTCCACGTCGTCGACCAGCTTGCCGGATAATTTGCTGAAATTAATCACGAAATTAAGCGGATTCTGTATCTCGTGCGCAATCCCCGCGCTCAACATCCCGAGCGAAGAGAGCTTCTCCATTTTCTTGATCTGCAAGCGCAGGAGTTCTATCTCCCGGTTCGTCTCTTCTTTTTTAGGCTGGTCTTCCATCTGTATTCTCCTCTTCTTTATCCTGTATATCGTTATCGTGTGTCCCTGTTTTCGGCTGATAAACCGGCAGCGCGATCCGGAATTCGGTATATTCGCCCTTTTCGCTCCTTACTTCAATCGTTCCGCGGTGCCCCTGCACTACTTCCCGGCACAGGTACAATCCTACGCCGGCCGCCTCGCTGGTGGGTTTGGTGGTAAAGAAAGGCGCGAATATTTTTTCTTTCAGACTTTCGTCGATGCCGGTGCCGTTGTCGCGGATAACGATCTCTAACTGGTCGCCCGCCAACTTCAACCGGCAGGCCACTTCGGGCTCATACGTTGTATTTTCAGCTTTCTTGGCAACCGCATAAATGGCATTCTTCAACAAATTCAGCAAAACATTGCCCAATTGCTCGGCGTTCACTTCCATCAGCAAAGGCAACGACAACCCCTCGAATGTCAAACGGATTTGCTTCTCATGCAGTTGCGCTTCACAAGCCTTTTTCACCTTTTCGAGGTTGATCCGGCAAAGATCATTGACGTTGGTCAGGGTCTGATGGCCTTTGCGCTCTTTCAGCAACTCTTCCATCGCCTTGACGATGCGCACCGTGTTATACCCATGCTCCGCTATCTTCTGCAAGTTGCCGCTCATCATGCCGATCAGTTCGATGGAGTCGGCATAGGTTTCCGGGGAAAGACGGTCTTTTTCGCTTTCCAGGTTCGCTTTCAGGTCGTTCGTCAGGCCCGACGTCAGGTTGGCAAAGTTGTTGATGTAATTCAGCGGATTCAGAATACGATCCACCACGCCTTTGGTGAGCTGGCCCACGGTAGCCATCCGCTCCCGGCGAACCAATTCGTCTTGCGCCTCGGCCAGAGCGTCGAGCGCGGCCGCAAGCTTTTGCGATTCCTCCTGCACGGCATCCCGCTCGGAACGGATTTCGCGCGTACGCTCTTCCACTTCCGCGGCAATGCGCTCCTTTTGCTTGAGCTTGCGCCGGACGACCGATTTGTATATCTGGGCCACCAGCAACATCACCAGCAGATAAGGAATCCATCCGCTCCGCTCGATCAGGAAGGCTACGCCGCAACCCACCAGCCCGGCCGTCGAGATGCGTTCCAGCAACCTGATGCGGCTTTGCAGCTTTTTTATTTCTTGATTCAGATCTCCCATATCCTCGTAGTTTGATCAGGCATAAATGGGCAAGGTAATCGTCACCTGGGTATATCGGTCTTTTTCCGAATCGATCTCGATCTTTCCTTTATGGTTGAGTACCACTTCGCGAGTCAGGTACAACCCCGTGCCGGCAGCTTCGCCGGTGGGCTTGGTGGTGAAAAAAGGAGAAAACACCTTGTTTTTGATCCCCTCCTCGATTCCCGTGCCGTTATCGCGGATAATCAGTTGCACCTGGTTGCCCACCGTTTGCAGCCGGATGGAAACCTCAGGCGCAAAACCGGGCATGACGGTGCTTTTCTTGACCACGGCATACAGGCTGTTGTTCAGAATATTCTGTATCGCCCGGCTCATCTGGTCGATATTCAATTCCAGCGTAAGAGGCACCGAAAGACCGGAAAAGCTGCATGTCACGCCTTTTTCGGCAATCTCCCGCTGCCAGTTCTTTTTCCAAGCCTCCAGGTTTATTTTGCAGACTTCGTTGATTTCCACCGTACGGCGGTTGCCGGAGCGATCTTTCAGCAATTCTTCCATCGCCTTGACGATCCGAACCGTGCTTGCGCCGTGTTTTTCGATCTTATCGAGGTTGCTGCCCAACATATCGAGCAGTTCCTCCGAATCGGCGGCATGGGCAAGGCGGCCGGTTTTGGCATCGACGGCCAGGTTTTCCTGCACTTCTTTCACCAACGAACGGGAGAGGCCTGCGAAATTATTGATATAATTCAGCGGGTTGAGGACACGATCGACCAACCCTTGGGTGAGCTGCCCCACCGAAGCCAGCTTCTCTTTCCTCACCAACTCGTCTTGCGCCTCCGCCAGGGCGGAAAGCGCCTGCTCGAGCTTATGCGATTCGGCTTGTATCTTGTCACGCTGAAAACGGAGCTCCATAGTGCGTTGCTCCACGATATTCGACAGAAATTCTTTTTTCCTCAGGCGGACGCGGGTATAATATTTATAGCCAAAAAGCAATACCATCGCCACGACCAGCCAATACGTCCAGTCGGCACGCTCCAGATAGACCGCTACGGCGATGCCGATCGCATCGAGCAGGGTAAGATTTTCCAGCACCTGCATCCTAAGACGAAGGTGCTCTACTTGTTTTATATTAATATCGCCCATAATGCGTCTGCTTTAGGATCGGGAGAGGATCCGGCCAGGAAATCTCCGGCCGTCCTCGTCAGAAATTAATATTTACGCCGACCATCGCGCTGAAGCTTTGCAACGGATAACCGTAAATAACTTCGTACTTCTGGCACAAGATGTTATTCAAGCGGGCATACACGCCGAACGTATCGTTGAAAGTATACGAACCCGTCAGGTTCAATTCGTTGATCGCATCCATTTTGACGGTCGAACGCTGTACCGAAGCATACCGGTCGGTAGCCAGGTAATAGTCGAGCAGGAAGGACAGATTACGCATCGGTTTCACATCGAGCGAGGCCGTCAGCTCCATCTTCGGTTTGCCGAAGGCTTTCAATTCGCCGTCGGCGGGAAGATAGGGCGTATCGTCGGTATTACTTTCCACCTTCCAATGGTTGTATACGCCTTTTACCGAAATGTCGAAGAGCTGCTGGTAGCTATACTTCAGATTGATACCGGCAAACAATTGATCGGAGTCCAACAGCGGATAAACCGAACTGAAATTGCCGAATCCGCCCGGAACATAGCCTCCGTTAGTAGTGAAAAACACATCGTCGCTGGTTTTCTTATACCCGGCGAACACGTCGAACCAGAAACCCGGAGCGGCCCCGCATTTCAAGCCCAGGACGGCATCCAGCCAGCCCCGCGACGGCGTAACGCCTTCTACCGGACTCATATACCGGTTCACCCGGGCCAACTGATACATGCTGTTGGCATATAGTTTGCCGTCGGCCTTGAGGTATAACACCGTTTTATCGGCTACCGTTACATCGGCGGCGATATTCGGAGAAGCCATAAACTTATGATTGTCGCCGGTATACAGCATCACATTCGCACCCAACCGGATATGCCAGTTTTCGCCTTCTACCTTATAATAAGGCGAAAGCGTGATGTCGGCGCGATTTTCCAACTTGTATATATTCTCGGACGAGCTTCCGTTCCGATTAAAATAAGTCAGATTAGGCATACCACCCGGCAAGCTATAATTAAAGTAGCTTACGGCGCCCCCCAAACCGACGGTCATATCGCCGTTGAAGCCGGCGTTCAGGTCGAAACGCACGTCGACGGCATTTTCGGTAGCCCCGTCCATATCCTTGCTAAACCCGTATTTGCGGGAAAAATTCGTATAAGCCACGTCCAGCAGATAACCCACCGGCGCTTCTTCCTTCGCTTGCACGCCGGCATGCACCTGGATGGTCTGCGCTCCCTGGTTGGTTTCCCGGTCGGAGGCAGAAGGTACGGATGAAGCCGTATATCCCAGGGGCAACCCGTAATAATTGAACGCGGAGTAACCGTACTTCACCCCCATCAAGAGATCGAGCCGGGTAAAAGCATGGCGAAAATCCAAACCGCCCAGGTTATCGTTCAGCTTGGCTTTGATTTTTTCGTCGGTATCGATATACTTCACCTTTCCGTTGGTAGAGCGATGGGAAAACCAGATATTAAGTTCGTCTTTTTCGGTACTGAGGATATGATAACCCGCGTCGCCGTTGAGGTTGAGATAGGTTCCGCCGCCGAAATTGAAATACCCCCGGCGTTTGTCGTAGGCCATCTGCGTCATCACCGACCCCGGCGGCAGCAGGCCGATTTCTTTGGCCGGTTCGGCCGGAATCGTAAACGTGGCGTAATCGATAGGGATTTTCCGCACTTCCGGTTCTTTTACGACCGGCAAGGTATTCACCTTGCTGGCATCCTGCACGGAAGGATCGTATTCCCTTTCGAGCGTCATTTCCCGGTTCAGGTTCTTTTCTTTCGAAACATCTTCCTGTGCGCCGGCCGGGCAAACCGAACCCAGCAAGGCGGCGGTACATAGGGCTTTTATCGCATATATCCTTTTCATCACTTTCTCTTATTTCTTTAGTTTACCCAATCTGTCTTCAATCATTCCGGCAATATCGTCGTCGGCCTTATAATTATTCTGCAAGCTGGTCAGGTACTGACGCGCCTGGAAATCGTCGCCCTGGCGGATATACAAATCGGCCAGTACGATAAAGCCGCGGGCCAGCCAGTAAGGATGAGGCGTGCCGTTTTCGATGAAATTCATCAGCACCTCTTCGGCCTGCTTATCCTCTTTGGCATCATAATAATATTGGGCCAGCAGATAGGTAGCCTCCGCTCCTTCCGCCGCACGCGTATCGCGGCTAAGTTCTTTCAAATCGGCCAACGCCTGTTTTTCTTCGCCCATTCCGATCAAAGCCTTAGCGCGTATATACCGGGCCTCGCGAGCAATTTCGGGAGATAACTTAGGTTCTTTCAAGAGGGCGTCGGCAGCCAGAAGCGCCTCTTTCGGCTGATTGGTAAACTGCGCGCTGCGCATGATGCCCAATTTGGCCGCCTCTTTGTTGTCGGGATTCTCGGCCACCACCTGCAAGCGTTTGAAGCTCTCCATCGCCGCCGGATAATCCTGCTGCATATACTCGATTTCCGCCTTGCGGGCCACCGCTTCCTCCAGAAACTTGCGGTCGCCGCTTTCAAGCACCAGCGCATACAAACGTTTGGCCTCGTCGAAATCTTTTCCCGCAAAGGCGATGCTGGCCAGATAGAAATTCGCGTTCGGGCTGAAAGCTCCCTGAGGGAAGGTTTGCAAATAATTCACCAGGCTTTTGCGCGCCCCCTCGTTATCGCCGCGCATAAACAGCTTTTCGGCCGCCAGATAAGTGAGCGAATCCTGCTCGCTCACTTCAAACCGCACACTGCCGCCCAGCGAGTTGGCATACGTAGCAAACGAATTAATATCGTTCAGCTCGATATAAACCGATTTCAAATCCTGCAAAGCCACCTTCGCCTCTTCGCTGCCGGGATAATTGTCGATGACATGCTTATAAGCTTCGGCCGCTTTTTCAGGCTGGTTGTCGTTGAAATAGATCAGCCCCAACTGCACGCCCGCTTTGCGCGAGAGGCTGCTTTCGGGGAATTGCCGGATCAATTGCTCGAAAGCCTGAGCCGCGTCGCGGTTGTCGTCGAGCAGGACATAGGCGCGTCCTTTTTCAAACAAGGCGTCGTCGACATATTGCGACTGGGGGAACTCCCGGATCAAGCGATCCATCGTACTGATTTTTCCCCTGTAATCTTTCTGAAGCCCCAATACGAAACCTTTCTGATACACGGCATAATCGCCGGCCGAAGGTTGCAATTGGGCGGCCCGGGTATAATTCTCTTCCGCCAGGGCAAACTGCCGGTTGCGGAACAAGCAGTCGCCGATCCGGTTGTACGCATCCGCCAAGGCAGGCGCTTTCAGATTGGTTTCCAGGTCGACATATTGGCGGAAGCGATTTAAGGCTTCGCCGTATTCCTTGAGTTTGAAATAACTGTATCCCAGATTATAATAAGCCAGGGCATACATGTCGGTACCCCGCTGGCGGGTATTGTTCAGATAAGTGCGGTAGTCGGCGATGGCCTTGCGGTAATCGCCCAGCCGGTAATACGATTCGCCCCGCCAGAAATAGGCGTCGCTCCGGGCTTCGTCGTTGTAGGCCCCCAAGGCGATGGCCCGGCTGAACCAATCCACCGCCTCGTCGAGCTTCATATTGGCAAAAGCCTCGGTACCGAGCTGGAAAAGAATATCCTGCTTAGCCTCCAGTATTTTCGTGCTGGGATGCTTGATCTTGTCGATCGAGCGCAGGGCGGCCTGGTAGTTTTTGGTCGTCAGGTAGACTTCCACCAAATAATCGTTCACCTTGTCGGCATAGCGGGAGGAAGGAAAATCATTCAGGAAATCTTCGAAAATAGTAACAGCCTCGCCGAAACCGGCAAAAGCCGTTTCATGGACAAGCAGCGCGTAATTATACATGGCCGCTTCTTTTACCTGCGGATCGAAGGAAGCGGTCGCGGCGGCTTCAAACGCCATACGGGCATTGTTTTTATCGTTCATTTTCAGATAGCTCTGCCCCAGGTAAAGATAAGCGTTCTGAGCGAGCGCGTCGTTCCGGCGCACCGTCCGGCCCAGCATATCGACGGCCTTGGCGTAATCGCCCTGATTATAATAGCAAACGCCCAGCAGGTAAAGATCGCCCCTAAGCGGATCGGCGGCGGAAGCCACGTAGTTGCTCAGCATGGCGATGGCTTTCTTTTCATTGCCCAAATGATAATAAGAATTACCCAGGATACGGTAAATTTCGGTATTGTTCTTGCTCCGCGGATAAGCCGCCAGCAATTCTTCGCCTTCGCGCACCACCTTTTCGTATTTATTCTGGATAAAATAAATCTGGGCGATATAATACAGCGA
The DNA here is from genome assembly GCA_048465615.1 of Tannerellaceae bacterium. GTDB lineage: Bacteria > Bacteroidota > Bacteroidia > Bacteroidales > Tannerellaceae > Parabacteroides. The sequence continues at coordinate 95,533 of DBFWLD010000035.1, read as the reverse complement.
TTGCTCGCGATAAGCCGGCTGCTCCTTCAAACGCGAAAATTCCACCAAGGCCTTATTGTATTCGCCCGTGGCGTAATCGATATAAGCGATGTAGTAAGTAGCCGCCTCGCGGTAGGTCGTGCCGATCTGTTCGATACGGGCGAAATACCCCCGGGCCTTGTCCATCCGATCGGTCTGCAACAGCGAATAAGCCAGCCGGAACGTATAGGCTTCCTGCTGGGAGGGACTAAGCAAATCGATGTCGGACTCGCCGAACCAGTACACGGCTTTTTCGTATTCTCCCCGGCCGAAATGAGCGGATGCAATCATGAATCCTATTTCCGCCGCATGCCGGGAAGAGGGATAGGTTTCCAGATATTCCTTCAGCAATTCCACGGCGTTGGGGCGGCCTTGCTCGTAGGCCGCGCTGACCAGCATATAATCGGCCTCCTGAACGAGATCCGCATCGCGGGCTTGCAGCTTATAAGCTTGCAATTTATCGATGCAGCCCGTATAATTTTTCAACTGAAACAACTCTTTGCCTTCTACAAACAACCGGTCGGGCGCTTCAAACTGGTACGACCTTTGTCCGTTTGCCAGATGACTTCCCAGCACCAGACAGAGCGGAATAAGTATTTTCTTCATCACTCATTTGCATTTTAGCGGGAGGATAAACCGCCCTCTGCCTTTTCTTCCCCGACCAGGGCCGCGGAAAAAGCACAGGGACTTTTAAACCCCATTTGTTCTAATTTGCAAATATAAAGAAAAAGTCCGGGATAGATAGCCGGTTAGGTGCAAAAAGAATTAAGATTCCGCCAAGTAGCGGGCAATGGCCCGGCGGATCGAAGCCAGGCCGAAATCATCCGGCCGGAGCATTGCCGGAGCGCGCACCACGATTTCCGCCGCATCGTCGGCAGGCACGGCCCCGGCGAAATTTTCCACCTCGCAGACGAAAAAAAGATCGAGGGTATGTACCTCAAAGCCCGCATAGGGATAGAGGTTGGGAAGGGAAAACAAATACCGGCAGCGATCTACTCCCAGCCCGGTTTCCTCGCGCACTTCCCGGCGAACGGCTTCTTCGGCGTTTTCGTGCATGTCGACAAAGCCGCCAGGCAAGTCGAGGGTACCTTTGGCCGGTGCTTTGGCGCGCCGCACCAAAAGCAATTCTCCCCTGGCATTGCGCAGAAAACAGGCTACCGCGGCCGAAGGATTGAAATAGTATACGAACCCGCAGGCCGTACATTCCTTGGCCTTTTCGTTGCGCGGGGCAAACGCCCGGGCTCCGCAAACGGGGCAATAGACAAACTGATACAAAGGATGCTTATCCATTTTTGGTGCTTTTTTTCGTTTATTTAAAAAAAACGGCAAGCCGTATCGGTTGTGCTACACGATACGGCTTGCGTTAGTCGGTTTATTTTTTTATTCCGGGGAAAAGAAAGGAGATCCGGATGCTCTCCGGCTCCCTCCGTCCGAAGTTAGAGGGCTATGAAGCCACCCTGTTTCCCCGGGAGGAAAGGTAGGATTATACTTCCAGCGTAGGATCTTGCGTTCTTACTTCCCAGCCCAGCGCGCTTGCGCCCAATACGGCGGCGTCGCTTTCTTTGAGTTGCGAGAACAATACCTTCGTTTTGCCTTCGAATACTTTCAGCATATTGGCTTCCATGGCCCGCTTGATGGGTTCCATAATCAAATCGCCGGCTTTCGTCAGGCCGCCGAACAGGATGATGGCTTCGGGGCTGGAAAAGGCAACGAAATTGGCGAAAGCTTCGCCCAGCATCGAGCCGGTGGTTTCGAAGATTTCCAAAGCCAGCTTATCGTTCTTCATAGCGGCGTCGTATACGTCTTTCGAGGTGATGTCGGACGGATCGAAATCGCGCAGCAAGCTTTCGTCTTTGCGAATTTCCAGGTATTCGCGGGCCGTACGGGCTACGCCAGTGGCCGAGGTATAGGCTTCCAGGCATCCCTGGCGTCCGCAACCGCATTGGCGTCCGTTCCGACGTACGATCACATGGCCCAACTCGCCTGCAAAACCGTCGTGGCCGTATACCAGGTTGCCATTGATCACGATACCGCTGCCCACGCCCGTACCCAGGGTGATGACGATAAAATCTTTCATACCGCGAGCCGCGCCATACGTCATTTCACCGATGGCAGCCGCGTTGGCATCGTTGGTCAGCGCAACGGGTATGCCACCCACTTTTTCGCTAATCAATTGAGCCAACGGAATTTTTCCCTTCCAGGGAAGATTGGGCGCAAATTCGATGCAACCGTTGAAGTAGTTGCCGTTCGGAGCGCCGACGCCGATACCTTTGATCTTTTCGGGGCCGCCGGCCTGGTCGATTACCTGTGTCAGCCCGATACCGAGCGCAGTTACATAATCTTCAATATCGACGTATTTTCCTGTCTTAATCGAACTACTGTACAAAACCGTACCTCTGGCGTCTACTACTCCGAAAACAGTATTGGTACCACCTATATCAATACCTACTACATAAGGCTTCTCCATGATTTTATATTTAGATTAATAATGAAAATCTTTATAACTGGGAAGCAAATATAAGAGGATTATAAGAAGTTGCAATGCTTTTGCGCCGAAATTTTATGATCTACTTGATTTTTGTCATGCTTTTTGGAAAAAATATGTTAAGCAACATCATAACGGAAGCACTTCGATCCAGTAGTCGTCGGGGTCGTGAATGAAATAAATTCCCATGACTTCATTTTCATAGCATACCCATCCCATCTCGCGGTGATAACGGCGGATTTCATCATAATCGCCCGCTACCCTGAGACAAAGGTGGCTTTCGTTATCGCCCAACTCGTAGGGTTCCTTCCGGTCGCGCAACCAGGTAAGCTCGAGCAGGAAACCGGTTTGCCTGTCGCCCAGGTACACCAAGACGAACGAGCCGTCGGCCGCCTCTTTGCGGTGATGTTCGGTAAGCCCCAGGGCTTTCTGATAAAACGCTATGCTTTTCTCCAAATCCGATACATTGATATTGAAATGGTCGAATCGTGCTTTTACTTCCATATTATACTTTATTTTTGTTAAAAAACGGTGTTATCCCGGTTGTTTTCCGGCAGCCGGCTTTCCGGTTCAGAAATCGGTACCCTCGCCCGGCACGGAAAGCAGCACATACCGGCTGCCGCGCATTTCGGCGTAAGGGCCGAAGGCCGCCGCTTCGGCCGGACGCTCCCAAAAGTGCATCGGAACAAAGACGTCGGTCGGGATACGGTCGACAAACTGGCGGGCGCCCCGCATAAAATCGCTCCCCATACGCGGGTCGACGGGAAACATGGCCAGATCCGTCCGGTCGGTACCGGCAGCCAGCGTTTCCAGCTCGCGCAGATAATTTTTCTCGGCCTGAGCCGCTTCTTCCGCGGTCGACTCGTCTTGCCAATGCCAGTTATTCAGGTCGCCGGCATGGAAAATCGTTTTGCCGCCGGCGCGTATCAGAAAAGATACGCCCACGTCGGTCGACCCGAAAGCCTCAATGTCGAGGAGGTCGTCGCGGTAGGCTTCGCCTTTTTTCAGATAAACGGCATCCCCGGCTTTGGCCCGCCGGTGTTTAAGGATGTCTTTGGAAAAAATATACCGTATATCTGCTTTTTCCTTTTTCCATTCCAGAATTTCCGGATTGAAATGATCGGGATGAAAATGAGTAGCCAACACGTACAGCGGGCCGGGACGGTGCAAGAGTTTTTCGTGCACGAAGCCTTCGCCGGGCGTCTTGGTCGTATCCCGGTAATAATCGATCAGAATGGAAAAGCCGTCGGCTTCGATGGCGAAGCCGCTGTGATAGATATAAATCAGTCTCATACTGGTGCGCCTTTGTTCAGAATCAAAAACAGGAAAAACCACCGGGTTGTTGCCGGGGCGGGAAACAAATATACGACTATTTTCCCGGGATTCGAAAAGGATGCTTGCATTCCCTTCTCAGTGCTGTTTTTCCCCTTTCCTAAGGCCTCGCTGAAATAAAAAAAATGACAATAAGCAGGAGCGAAATCGATTCTTCGTCGAACTTTTCATATTTAACTGATATACAGCATATTAAAAACAAGTTAAAACGAAAGAAAAATTCCATGCCGACGAAATGGAAAATGGATGCCGATGGAATTCGAATTTCATCGCAGTGTAATTGAAATTGCATCGGCATCCATTTTGAAGAATAAAAAAAATAATACAATAAGTAGGGGGGCTGCGGGATAGCTCGTCCCCTAGGAGACGGATAGTTTTCTCAGAAGCCTTGACACACCCCCTGCCCCTCTCGAAGAGGGGAATAGATTACTTTCGGATGCCAGAGCTTAGTAGGTCGATAGTGAGTGAGGGACGGGGGGGGTAACTCATCCCCTCTTCGAGAGGGGGCAGGGGGTGTGTCAGAGCTCCGGCCTAAAACGGCCGGTGAAACATACCTTTATAAAAGAGCATTCCTTACTTTTTAAAAGCCATTCCTTACTTTTATAAAAGGCCGTTGTTTACTTTTCCTACTTAACTTTTAAATATTTCCCATAGGCTAAAAAAGGCATATGCAGCTTAGGAATCAAGCGGGAAGCAAACAGACGAGGCAAGCAGGAGGGGAAGATGGAAAACCGAATCGTTGTGGTAAAAAAAACTTTCTTCCCTCAGGAAACCCTGCACGCCGCGAGGCGAGATTTCCCAAGAGAAGAAAGCAGAAAGCGAAAGCAGGAATTATTCCGCTATGATCAGCAACCCTTTTCCTTTAGGCACGATAATCGGTTCGCCCGGATTCCAACGGCCTGCGGGCTGGAAATTCTCGATGGCCGGCGCGTAAAGTCTTACCTTCTTTTCGTCCAGCCCCAACCGGTTCCAGTCGATGGAAAGGTCGACGGATACATCGGCATCTTCCCAGGTAGCCAAGGCGATGAGGGTTTTCCGACCCGCATGCCGGTAGACGGTCGCCAAGGTTTTTTCCCTCCCGGTCTGTACCGGATTGTCTTTCACCCAATACCCGATCATCTCGCTGTCGTGCATCCCGAACGTATCCCACAATTTCCAGAGCGGGCGGTTGTCAACGTTATACCCCGGATTACGGGCCGTGATGCCGTACAGCATCCCGCGCCATTTGTTGCCGCCCTCCCACAGCATCTCGCCCATCACGCCGTAGGGAATACCCGATACTTCCACCATCCAGAAATCGGGCGGCAGGTCATAATCGAAATATTCGCCGAACCAAAGCCTATCGAGGTAGGGAAAATGTTCCAGATAAAGGTTGGCGCTGTTGGCAAAACCGTCTTTCTCGTTAAACTGGTTGGCCGAATGCAAATCGATCAGGGCCCCGGGATTGGTACGATTCAGGATTTTCCGTACCCGTTTCATCGACATGCGGTCGAAAGCCAGGTCGTCGATATACAACCCGTCGATCCCCACGTTCTTCACCAGCCAGTCTAACCCCTCCATATAATAGTTATGCCAGCGCGACACGCCGGTATTCACAATGGCGGCATCTTTGAGTTGAGGAACGAACCAGGCGCCGATGTAATTTTGATCGAGATGCTCCTGCAACCACGAAAAACCGCCTCCCGGCCCTTCCGAGAAAATTTCGCCGCCTAAACTGCGCAGGGCGAACAATTCCGCGCAACTGTTCGACAATTCGCGTACCGTATTGTAAATCTTCACCTTCATTCCGCGGGCATGCGCTCCGTCGATATAGGCTTTCATCTCGTTGGGGCGAAGGAAGGGATAGTTGATATAAGGATTGATGCCGGTAGCATGATGAATATTGACCACCGTGGCCCCGAAGTCGTCGATCTTGTCGATAAAATCGTACCCGTGGTAATAGCGGTTGTGCCAATGCTTATTGGTATCGAGCGGGCGGAAAGGGGTTATCAACAGGTTGAAGTAATAGTAAAGCCGGTCGCCTTTCTTTACCTGTCGCGCGCCGGAATAGGCATCTACCAGCGTACCGGCCGGCGTGGTATTCCACCGAATGCCGCCCTGGCCGGCGTTGCACCAGGAAGCGGGCATATGCAGCGGTTTCTGGTGATAAAAATTGGTATTCAACGGCCGCTCGTAGTTTTGGTCGTACAACCGGATTTGCAACCCGGCGTTCACGTCGCCTATCCACAAGGCATCCTGGTTTTTCTCCACTCCCCATTTCCAACTGAAACTCGGCGGGCAATAGCCTCCGCGTTCTCCCAGTCCCATGCGATATTTGCCGATGCCCGGAGCCAAGGGCGCATGCAGGGCGATGTCGCTTACCGGCCCGTCTTCGCGGGCAATCAGCGTTACGCGGTAGGTCATATTGCCATCCGCTTCCAGTTCGCCCTCCAGTTCCATCAGGAAACGATCATTCTGGTTGAGGGCTTTCCACGCTACCCGGCCAGGCTTATGTTCGACGAGGGCAAAATCCAGGTTTTCCCACTCGCCCCCTGCGGCGCCTAACGTCATGGGCGAAGCCAAAAGCGAGCGTCCCTCCTGCCCGATTCCGGTGAGGGTTTCCTTAAAATAGCTGGTGATGGCGGCCGGAAATCCTTCGGCCGAAAGCTGCACGTCGCGGCCCAGGATGGAAAGTTTCTTTTCTTTCCAAACCACCGGCAGGTAGGGAGCTATCACTTCATCGTCGAAACCCAAGCAGGAATTCAGCCAGCGCAGGCGGGAATGACGCCAAGGTTCGTCATCGCCGTGGTTGGCAATCACGCGGTCGGTCACGCGGAGTGCCACGCGAACGACCCGGGGTTGCGCATTCTCGGCCGCAACGGTGATCGTGCCTTCATACAGGCCCGGAGAAAGTTGCTCGGGCACTTGCGTACCGATCCATAAAGCCTGTACCCGGTCTTTGCCGACGGAGCAGTTTTTTTCGAACACCGTGCCCGTTACATCCACGCCTTCGGTATTGAAGCAGGTGAAAGAAGAGGCGGGAATCTGCTCGCCGGTGGCCCGGTTGCTGAGGGCCGAGTAATCCACATGCAGTTTCTCGATCGCTCGGCGGGCGGCCCAGACGCCTACTTGGAATACATAGTATTCGCCTTTGTCGGCTGTGCCCTCGAAAGCGTCGTGCCGCCCCTCGGCCACCCATTTGTAAGGAATATCCGTCGTCATGCGGATGGGATAGCGGCGGTCTTCGGTAAACAAAATATAGTCTTCACCGGGGCGGGCTTTCAGGATGGCCGCTTTTTCGGCCGCCGTGGCGATGACTTCCATCGGATAGAAACTGTTGAAATCGTCGATAGCCTGGTATTGCACCAAGGCGGCAGCCGGAAGAGAGGGCGCTTTTTGGCCCGACAGTTTGTTTTTTTTCAGCCAGGAAGGATCGGCCGCGGGCTTGAAAGCAGAATAGGTTACGGTCGGATAATAGCGGCTGCCGCTGGTGCGGTAAGGAAGGTAGTAAATATAATACTCGCCCGGAACCGTCGCGGGCTGGAAAGCGATCTCTCCCTTTTCGCGGGTTACGGTAAAACGCGCCACATTGGTAATTTGCTTTCCGGTAGCGGCGTCTACCACGATCAGGTTTTTCGCTTCCGGGTTTACATCGCGCCGGCGCCATTCCAAGGTAGCCAACACGGCATCCGCAGGGTGGTCTACTCTTACCACGATCCGATGGTTGCCCAGCGAATCGGCATTCCAAACGCCGGTTCCGTAGAGTTCGGCGCAGGGAAGATGGGCGGCCGACAAGGTACCGGCCAGCCATAAACACAAAAAAGTAATCAGATAATGCTTCATATGCCAACTTTTTTAAATGATTCCTGTCGTTTGATCCGCCCGAGCAATTCGTCTTGCGGACGGCGTTTAGCTAAATCTTCGGGAGCGGCTTTCCGGAGGAAGCTTTGTTTCAATTGTTTGTTTTCGCGATCGAACGCCGCTTTTTCTTCCTCCGAAAAGGAAGTACGGAGCCGGGAGGGCGGCGTATATAAATCGTAGCCGAGCTTTTGCAGCGTGCCACCGGCTACCGATTCGAATAGAGCGATCTCTCCGGCCGGAAGTTCGCGTAAGAATTTGCAGGTATTGTCTTTCAGAATCGGTTTGCCTACATTCTGCCACATCCGCCCTGCCGTAGCCGTCAGCCGCGACTCCGGGCTTTTGTAATATTCCTTCCATCCGTCGGAATAGGCCAGGCCCAGAAAGCGGCATAGGTTGCGCATGGTCTGTTCGGGCTCGGCCAGCAAGGTTTCGTAGCTCAGCGAAAAGAAACGGTCGCGGGGCGTACGCTGCCGGAGCCTGAGGGCCTCTTCCTGATCGTGCGCCCAGTTGCGCGCCAAGGCATAGATATGTTTTTCGCCTACGATCGCTTTCTGGAAAGAGAGCGCCACGTCGCGCCCGTCGCGGTAAAGGTAGATATAATAAGGCTTTAGTCCGGTAGCTTCGATGCCTTCGGCATAAAAAACGTTTTTCATGCTTTTGCAAAGCCAGCAAGAGGCTTGTTTTTGCCGCGCGGCCGTTTCGTAAACGACCCGGAACAATTCATACAAGGACGGTACGCGACAGGAAGCCGCCACGATTTCCGCCTCCAGCGAAACACCCTCCCAGGGCACGGGATTGAGTCGTACCAGCTCGCAGACATCTTCGGCCAGCGTCAAAAAACGTGCCGGATCAGATAAATCGCCGTATAGGGGCAACAAGGGCAAAAAACGTTGTAGAATATGGGGCGGATGGGGAGCCGTCAACCCGTCGAGCCCGCCGAGCATCACCCGCAACAAATTAGAGCCCGAGCGTTGCGTCCCTATCATTTGTATTGCTTTTATTCCGTTCATATATTTCATTGATTTATAAAAGTGTTTCCAATCGACCAACTAAAAGAAAAAGAAACCTGCTGCGGCCGCTCCCAAAATAAGATAGACCGGGCTGACGGCGTATTTCCACGACACTGCCGCGCAGAAAAGGAAGAGCACGACTGACGCGGCCGAATAATCCATGGTCTGCCCGATGGTAAAAGCGGAGGCAAAAATCAGCCCGATCACGGCGGCACGCACGCCTTTCATCGCTGCTTTTACGGCCGACGAGCCATCCAGCCAACCCATAAAGCGGGAGGCCAGCACGGTAAGCGCGGCCGGAGGGGCAAACATGGCCAGGGTAGCCAGCAAGGCGCCGCCCCACCCTGCCACTTTATAGCCGATAAAAGCGGCGGTAATGAAAATGGGGCCCGGCGTAACCTGCCCGATGGCGATGCCGTCGGCAAATTCGGAGGCCGCAAGCCAGTGCAGGTTTTCCACAAACAGCTCGTGCAGGGCGGGGATCACGACATAGCCGCCTCCGAATAAGGTAAGGCTGCATCCGGCAAATACGGAAACGATTTGCAAGGCAAGCGGAGCTTCTCCCTGCGCCGCCTTCCAGAGCAACCAGCCGGCCGCCGGCAAAACGAGCAAGCCCGAGCCATAGGCCGCCCAACGGCTCAGTGACGCCTTGCGCCGGGTACCGGCCGGCGGCGCGACTGCCGGCTCCGCGGGATGTTCGACTGTCGCCTGAACCGCGTTCGTCCTATCCCCCGTCGATACGGCCGGGGATAGCTGTCTTTGCGGCCGGAACAACAGATAGCCCGCTATTCCGCTTGCCGCGATCAGGCCGAAAGTTAAAGCAAACCCGCCGAAGGCGGCCAGCAAAAGGGCCGAGACGATGCCGATGGCCCATTGGGACGGCCATTTCATGGTTTTACGCGCCATGCCCAGGGCAACCGTCAGGATCAAAGCGGTAACAGCCGGCGTGATTCCCCGGAACAAGGCTTGGACGGCCGGCACGTTTCCGTAGGAAAAATAAAGTCGGGAAAGACCGGCTACCAGCAGGAAAGAGGGCAGGATGATGCCGGTAAAGGCTAAAGCGGCTCCCGCTATCCCCCGCATCCGGTATCCGATATAGACAATGACGTTTACCGCCACCGGGCCGGGTAGAACCGAAGTAAGAGAAACCGCGTCGAGCAGGGTTTCCTCTTTCAGCCGCTTGTCGATTTCCACCAATTGTTTTTGCACCATGGCTACCAACGACATATAGCCGCCGAAAGCCGTCGCTCCCAATTTTAGAAAGGTAAAAAAAAGATAAGCCAGCGAAACAGCGGCGTCTCCGGAGGGAGCGGCTACCGGAGGAGGGGCCATTGGCGGCCGGGCGGCGTCATTGCCGGCAAAGGCAGCCCGGCCGGAAGCCGTCGCCGCCGGTGTGTCAATCCGCATTGCCAGCGGAGAGCGAGGCGTAGCTGTCGGCTCCCCGGGGGATGAAACGGCCGCCTTCGCACGGCTCCTTCTTGTTTTTTCCATACGATCCGTTTAATCGATTTCCGTAAAATAAGATCGGAATAATTCCATCGGGACATATACCGCGCGGTAAGGGGCATAAAACAAAACACTCTCCCAAAGTATTTTTCCCGTTTGATCGGTCACCATCACCGAACCCGTCTTCGAACTACATTGCAGCAGGTTGCCGTTGGGCAGCAAGGTAGCGTTTCCCATGCGCGAGGTATACCGAGCGGGGGGCAAGGGAGCATTGATTACGGTTTCGGCCGTCCGCGCCTCTTCGTCGAGCCGGAACGCCTTGGCGGCGGAGCGTTCGTTGTGCAATCCGTTGTCGAACAGCATCAGATCGCCGTTATCCAGCACATAGGGAGCATGCTGAAAAGAAAAATAAGCTGCCGTGTCCATCCGGAAATCGCCGCCGCGGCCGAAACGCCAGCGCAACGCGCCGGTTCGGGCATCCACTTTCCAAATCTGGTCTTCGATAGGCGCCGACAACAGGTAATGGCCGTCGCGATCGAAGCTCAGGCCGTTCAGATGGAAGCGGTCGTACCGGTATTCGGCGATGTAGGGATCGTTTGCTATATCCCATATATCCCAGGCCGACCAGGTCTTGATCACCTTTCCGAGCGAGTCGATCACCAGAATGCCGTCGCCTCCCAAGGTATCCTGCCGCCTGCGGCCGTCTATTTCGATAGCGGCTATTTTCTTGGGGCGGTAGAGCGTATGAATACGGCCTTCCTTGTCCATCAACGCGTCATGATGAATCACCTGAAACTCTTTTTCCTTCTCCGCCTTGTCCAGGTCTAACCGCCACATCATATCGCCCGTAAGCGAGACTTCCGCCAGGCCCGTGCCGCCGGCAAATCCCATCGAGCCGCGCCGCATGGGTTTCTTATGCGCTTCGCCGCGTACTTCTTCCGGCGTCATCGGGCGGTCGTCGACTACATCTTTCACAAAAGGGCGCAACAAGGCCAGAAACGTGCCCCGGGGCGTTATCGAGGCCGCCCGCACTCCTATATCGTCGACCTGCCAGTACCAGCGCACTTCTCCTTCCCGGTCGATCAAAGCCATATACCCCGGCAAACGGCCGAAACAAACTAAAATCATCCCGTCGCCCAACGCGGTGGTATCATGGGGATATTTTTCGGAAAACCAATGATTGACCAGCCACGAAGATTGCTCGCGGGTTTTAAAACTCATCTCTTTTGTCTTTTGACGAAAGAAATTATCTACGATAATGCGATAGGTATACTCGGTATTCGCTTTCAAGAGTACCAAATCGAGCCGGTGAAGAGTATCGGCAGCCGAAGTCCTTGTCCGGTAGGTTTTTCCGGTGGCTTTTTCCCGGTATTCGATATACACGGCATCCGGTTTGGAAAGGGAAACCGTCACCTGATTATACATGGCCGTATTGCGCGGCGACGTAAGGGTGACCGACAGCAAGGTGTTTCGCTGCATTACATACCAGAAGGCCCCTGCCACGGCGAGCACGGCCACTATCCATCCAATCAAACGCTTCATATCCAACATCAGATTAAAAATCAAGATATTAAGAAAGCCGGCTGTTCCCTGTCGACAGGAAAAGCCGGCTTCCCACGGTTTAGTTAGGCAAGCGGCCCGGGTTTTCCGCTTCCATATGGGTATTCAATTGCGCATCGTTCAGGGGGTAAGGGAAATAGCGCAGGGCCGGCGTCACATTCACCGGGTGCGTGATCCCTAACTTTTTCAAATGCGCGTTGACCGTTTCTTCGTATTTCCCGAAACGAATCAGGTCGGCCCGGCGCTGGAATTCGAATACCAGTTCGTATCCGCGTTCGTCGAGGATAGCCTGATCCATTTCTTCTTTCGAGCCGGGGGCCGGGTAGCGGTCGCCCGAACCGTACTGCGGCGCGCCCGCACGGCTGCGGATTTCGTTCAGATAAGGCAAGGCGGCGGCGGGACCGCTCAAATTGTTCTCGATTTCGGCCTTGCACAGAATTACGTCCGACAAACGGAAAATACAGATGGTGCGCCCGTCGTAATACGACTCCGATACCATATCGTAGGTATACTTCATCGTGGCTACGTTCTGCATGTATTTGGTCGTGTCGTTGGGTACTTCTACCACGCCTTCGTCGGGTACGATATAGCGGAAACCGTAAGCCGATTTGTCGTCGCGCGCGGAAACGCCTGTGTAATCGTAGTAGAAGAATTCCCGGCGCGGATCGGCCTTATCGTATTTACGCCAGAAGGGGAGCGAAACGCCGTAATACTGCCAGCGGTTGGGTACGTCGGGATGGTCGGACGGGCCGAAGTGGTTGGCGATTTCGCCCCCGTTGGTGGTAGCCTCGTGCAATACGCAGAAGATCATTTCTTTGCCGTATTTGTTGTTTTCCGACCATACGTATCTGAAATCGTTTTCCAAGGCATATACTCCTCTCTCGCGCAAAGCCAGCACCATGTCGATATAGGTTTTGGCATTGGCATAATCGTGGTTGCGCAGATAAATCTTGCCCAAGAGGGTAGCTGCCGCGCCCTTGGTAGCCCGGGCCAGATCCTGGCCTTCCCACGATTCGGGGAGCAGTTCGATACATTCTTTCAGATCGTCCGCAAGCAAGGCCTCGATCTCGGCCACCGGCGTGAGGGGCATGTCTTTTGCTTTGGAGGGATCGACCAATTCGGTCATCAAGGGAACCGGGCCGAAAGCGTCGGTCAGATCGCGATAGGCCAGGGCACGCAGAAATTTAGCCTGGGCTTTTACCAAGTCTTTTTTCTCGTCTGCCATATCTACGCCGTCCACATTGGCCAGAATCACATTCGCATTGGTGATGATCTGGTACATGCTGCTCCAGTTGTTGCTGAAGTAACGATTGTTGGCGTCATAGGTCATATTGCTGAGCTTGGTCGGGTCGCCGGCCGCGGTAGAATATCCCATATCGGTGGCGTAATCGGTAATCATGATCATGTAGCCGCCGTAATACAACCAGGCATCGCCCGGATAGGGCGTTAAGTCGGCATACACCCCTACCAATGCCGCGTTGATGTCGGCTTCCGACTTATAGGCGTTGGAAGTGGTGAGGTTGCTATAGATCGTAGGCTCCAAGTCGGTACACCCAGCCAGAGAGGCTGTTAATCCGACAGCGGCAAGCAAGGCCGCCAGATGCTTTTTCATTTTCATATTCCTAAATCTCCCTTTAAATTAGAATGTAATATTCATACCTACCGTAAACGTGCGCATAGCCGGATAGGCGTTGAAGTCGAGGCCGGCGCCGGCGTTGGCTGTCTGCGTCGCGCCGCTCCCTTTCGAAGCTTCGTTGGCTTTCGTATCTACTTCCGGATCCCAGCCGGAATAACCGGTGATGGTGAACAGGTTCTCGGCCGCGAAGTAAAGGCGGCACGAGCTGACTACTTTCCGGAAGGGGATGGTATAACCTACCGTGAGGTTTTTCAAGCGCAGGAACGAGGCGTCTTCGATAAAATGATCGTTGATATAGCCGCCGTATTGCGAATAGTAGAAGCCGTTGCGGGGAATGTCGGTGTCGGTATGGGTCGACGTCCAGCGATCCAGGGCGTCGGTGGTACGTTTCCATTCCAGGTTCATGCGCGTCATGTTCAGCAGGTCGTTGCCCACGGATGCTTGGAAAAAGATAGACAAATCGAACCCTTTCCAGGCGAAGTTGTTGGTTAATCCTAAAATGAAGTCGGGGCTGGCATGGCCGATGATGGTACGGTCGTCCGAATCGATCTTGCCGTCCTTGTTAATATCGACAAATTTAGGATCGCCCGGCTTGGCATTAGGCTGGGGAGCATAGGTTTCTCCCGGCTGCATAACGCCTGCATACATATAGCCGAATAACGAGCCGAGCGATTCTCCTTCGCGTACAATGGCGAATTGTTCTTCCGAGACTGTCCCTACGGGTTTCGACGAGGTAATATAAATATCGCCGTTTTCGCCCAGATCCAATACCTTATTGCGGTTCAACGCGAAATTGAATTTCGTATCCCACACGAAATCGCCTGTCAGGTTATGCGAAGTCAGGTCGATCTCGAAGCCGCGGTTCTGAATCGAGCCGATGTTCTGCTGGCCGGAGGTAAAACCGGTATACATGGGCAGCTTCACTTTGAGCAGCAGGTCTTTGGTTTTTTTCCAATATCCGTCGAGGGTAATCGCCAGGCGTCCGTCGAGGAAACCCATATCGGCGCCGATGTTATATTGCGAGGTGGTTTCCCATTTCAAATCGCGGTTTTCCGCGCTCGACTGGTTCAGGTGGGTACCGGCCACGTTGGTCGATCCGTCGAGGGTGATGTGGTTGGTCGACATCAAGGCATAGGAAGCGTAATCGCCGATACGTTCGTTGCCGGTTACTCCGAAGCCTGCCCGGAGTTTCAGGTTGCTGAAGACACCCCAGTTTTTAATAAAGTCTTCTTCGCCGGCCCGCCAAGCCACAGAGCCGGAAGGGAAGGTACCCCAATGGTTGTTGGCTCCGAAACGGGAAGAACCGTCGCGGCGTACCGTAACGGTAGCCAGGTATTTGTCGCGGAAGGTGTAGTTGGCACGGCCGAAGAAGGACACCAGCATATTTTCCGTCTTATTCGATCCGATGCTTGTTTTCTGAGCAGCGGCCCCCAGGTTGTTCCATTCGAACAGGTCGGTGGAAAAGTCTTTGGCGTTGATGCTACGGTATTCGGCCGAGAATTTTTCGTAGGTATACCCCAGCATCACATTCAGATCGTGCATCCCGCCGAAGGTGTGCATATAGTTCAGAATGCCTTCGAATACCTGGCGGGTGGCCCTATAGTCGTAGGTGGTGGCTACCCCGTTGTCGATGCTTCCTTGGTAGGTGGTAGAAGCCGGCAGATAGGTTCCTTTGAAATTATGCAGCAACTCTACGCCTGCCGTAGCTTTGGCGCTGAAACCGGCAAAAGGAGTTACTTCTACGAAAGCCGTACCGTTGAACTTGTCGTTGGTCATGTCGTTCTTCCGTTCCAGCAAGTTGGCCAGCGGGTTATCGCCTCGGCCGCCGGGCACGCGTCCGTACGAACCGTCGGAATTGTAAGGCAATACGGTGGGATCGTAACTCATCACGCTCAGCAATACATTCGAATTGACGATATTGCCGCTATATTCCTGGAATTTCGATTTTTCCCGGTGGGCATACATCGTAGCGCCTGCCTTGATAAACTCGTTGATCGTCTGGTCGACATTCACGCGGCCGGAAATCCGGTTGAAATCGGTGTTCTTCAGAATCCCTTCCTGCATATAGTACCCCAAGCTGGTAAGCACCTTCGTTTTTTCGGAACCTCCGCGGAACTGGATGTTGTGGTCCTGCACCAATCCGAGGCGGGTACAGGCTTCGAGCCAGTCGGTATCGACGTCGGATTGCAACTGCGAGGGGGTGTAAGCTCCGTTCGGATTGCCTTCCTGCCCTTCGATTTCCTGGTACAGGGCGTTTTGCAGGTTCATATAATCCTTGGCATTGATAAAATCGAACGGATTCTGAATCTTCTGAGCGCCTATATATCCATTGTATGAAATCTTGTTTTCGCCGGCTTTGCCTCGTTTGGTGGTAATCAGCACGACGCCGTTGGCGCCGCGGGCGCCGTAAATTGCCGTTGCGGAAGCATCTTTCAGAATCTGCATGGATTCGATGTCGTTGGGGTTAATGTTCAACCCTTCGGTGGAGGGGAAGCCGTCTACCACATACAGCGGTTCGTTGGTCGAGCTGATGGAGTTGCTGCCGCGCACGCGAACGGAAATCGTGCCCCCGGGCGCTTTCGAGCTTTGGGAAACTTGTACGCCGGCAGTCTTGCCTTGCAAGGCTTGGGCGGCATTGCTGACGGTTCCTCCCATTACCATGTCTTCGGCCGAGACCGTAGAAACAGCGCCGGTAAGGTCTTTCTTTTTCACGTAGCCGTAGCCGATGGCCACCACCTCGTTCAACCCGATGGCATCTTCCTGCAAGACGACATCGATGGTCGTCTTCCCGGCTTTGATTTCCTGGGCTTTCATGCCGATAAACGAATACGAAAGGGTTTGGCCTTCGGCTACGTTCGAGAGGGTGTAATAACCGTCCATATCGGTTACGGTGCCGTTGGTGGTGCCTTTCACTACGATAGAGGCTCCTACTACGGGTTCGCCGTGGGTATCTTTCACCTGGCCTTTTACCGTAAGGGTTTTCTGCTGAGGCGCGGGGGCGGCTGTCTTGCCTTTGGAAGCGGCTTTGAACAAAGCGATGTGGCGATCGTTAATTACATAACGCACTTGGTCCGAACGGAAGATTTGGTTCAACACAGCTTCTACCGATTCGTTTTCCGCACGGACGGATACTTTGCTGCGGGTATTAATTTCTTCTACGCTGTAGGTGAAATAAAACTGTGTTTCTTTTTCAATGGTGGAAAGCACCTCGGCTACGGTTGCATTATCCATATCCAGCGTGAGGCGGGCAGACTGGGAATAGGACAGGGCGGCAAAAGCCTGTAGCGTACTGACTGCGAGGAAGAGAAGAAAAAATTTCATCCTAAAAAGAATTTTTCGCATTCCTAAAGTTTTTTCAACTTTGCCGGTCATGCTATTTACTGCATAATTCATACATTCGCAGGAATTTAGTTGGTTTATTATTTTTTCATTTAGTTTATCACTCTAAGTTCTTCAGACCGGCGGATGCCTCCACATCGGCCGGTTCTTTTTTGGGTGTAAGGAGTTTGTACATTATTCGTTCATAGGCATCGAAGTGTTAGGGGTGAATATTATATAGGTTTTATCGCGTTGCACGTAGTTCATTTTCCGTGTATTTTGCAATACGTCGAGAATATCGCCAAGGGTAGCGCCGGCCTTGGTATGGCAGGTGAAGACCTGACGGGCGAGTTGGGGGTCGGCTATGCGAATGGTCACGTCGAAACGTCTTTCCAGTTCTTTCATCAGGGTAGCCAACGGCAGGTTGTCGAAGAAAAAGCCGCCTACCAGCCAACTTGTAGAAACGGCAGGATCTACTTCGCGAAGGCTAACTTGTTTAGCAGGGGTGCAGCGAAGTTGTTGGTTGGGGTATAATCGGAGGCTGCTTTCCGGTTGCGTATCGCCGGAGGCATCTACAAACACTTCTACTTTGCCTTTTTCCAGGGTTACTTCGGTATCTTCGTCGGTATAGGCCTTTACATTAAATGTGGTTCCCAACACCTTTATTTCCAGCAAAGGCAGATTAACGATAAAAGGTGCCCCGTTTTTATGCGTCACTTCGAAGTAGCCTTCGCCCGATAGATTCACCATGCGTTTTTTCCCGGAGAAATCCGACGGATAGGTAAACCGGCTTCCGGCATTTAAGGAAACTTTTGTCCCATCGCTCAACATAAGAGTGGCACGCTGGCCGTTGGGCACTGCGATGACATTCAAAGCTACCACCTCTTCTTCCCTGCTTATCAACAACGTAACGGATATAAGTCCGAACAGAACTAAGGCGGCGTCGAACACAGGAAGCGGGAGTAGAAAGAGGGCCACGACCGCCGGGCCTCCGAGGGAAGAATAACGACTTTTTTTTCTGTAATATGAAAATTAATCTTTACTTTGCGGCTATTGGAAAAGGATTCTTACATGCAGGATAATATTGACATAGAAAAACTAAAGCTGGGAGATAAGAAAACGTTTCAGTTGTTTTTTGAATACTTTTATCCTAAACTAATGGCCTTGGCTTGTCGCTTTGTCGACGAACATACGGCAAAAGATCTGGTGCAAGAGATTTTTACTTCCTACTGGGAAAATAAGCAAAACTATCTGGCTAACAATATCGAAGCCTATTTATACAAAAGTCTTCAACATAGCTGTCTGAATCATCTCAAACATCAAATGGTAGTCGATGAATACCAAACCCAGGTACGCCTGGCTGAAGCCCGCATGCGTTTCTGGACGGAGAAATCTGATTCAAATGAAGTATGGAAACAGGTTACTCATCAAAATATTCGGGAGATTATCGAAGCGTCGGCTAATAAATTGCCTCCGAAATGTCGGGAGGCCTTTTACCTTTGCTATTTCCACGATATGAGCCATAAGCAAATTGCCGAAGTCATGGGAATTTCTACCCGCACCGTAGAAACTCATATCCGCCAAGCTATTCATTTTCTCCGTACCGATTTGAAAGATCTTTTTATTCTGTTCCTGTTCCTTTCCTTAGGCCGTTAGAACCGGTTCTATCTTATAAAGCGGCAGAAAGTCTTTGCAGAAAGGTAATCTTGTTTTATTTTGCTTATTTTTTTAATTTACTACGTAATTTTCTTCCCTTGAGTTGTCTTTTTTATAGAGAAGTAACAAACAGGAGGATGAACGAGCAAATACTTATACGATTTCTTACAAATAGTTGTTCTGCCCAGGAGGTAGAACAAATAGAGCAATGGATTGCCGGAAATGAGGCGAATGCTGCTCAATTGTTTGAAATAGAACGTATATGGAGTTTGAAAGATGAACTAAGGTTTACAGAAGAAAAAGAATTAAAATCGGCTTATACTCAACTGGTTTCCCGTCTGGAAAAGAAAGAGGCTTCTTCTAAGCGGAAGTATGCGCTTTGGTTTAGGCGGGTAGGATATATCGCCGCCTTAGTTCTGTTCGGACTCAGCAAGAAAATGATTAACTTACAATCAACCAAGAAGAAATAAAACCGCAGAGGGCGGTTTTCCGGGCCAGATGCTTACTAAAAAGGTATTGCCGGAAGATATACAGGATACTCGCTTTTCTATCTGAGCTACCCTGTCGTTATCTATCTTATCTCTTCCAAGAGACGGGAAGCGAAAACCAAGACTCCTTACAACCCCTTTCAAGTAAAAATATCTTTTTCGGCAAAAGTTTCTCCTACCTTATTCATCAAACCCCTCTTTCAGCACCTTCTTTACGGGTAGGAAAAATCGTTCGATCAATCGGAGGTCTTCGGTTACGATCTCGGCAGAAGCTTTCATTTCCTGGGTAACAGGGAGCGTGCGCTTATAATTGGTTGTCAACCCGTGGGGCAATGCAATTTCCACCCGGTAATTATTTTCGTCGGGAACCAATGAAAGAGAAGATACCACCCCGTTCACAATCCCGAATTCCTGGTCGGGATAATTGGCGAAACGAATAATCGCCCGTTGCCCCTTTTTTACCTTCCCCGAACGCTGTATAGGCAATAAAGCAATCCCTATAAGCGAATCCTCCCGCGAAGGCACCACCGAGAAAACCGTTTCTCCGGCCGGGATGTATTGGTTTTCATGCCAGTATTTGGTAAAAGTAACGCAACCGGCAATAGGCGAAACCAACCGGTAACTCAATTCCCATGCGTGGATGGCATTCTGCAATTGTTCAACCGATCGGCGATAATCCTGCCAGAGCGAACGTTCTTTTTCCGACTGTTCCAACCGCAAATCGAGCAAACTTTGTTCCAACTCTCCGAGCTGGATTTTCAGATTGTTCAGGGAAGCATCCGCCCCCTCCAGCGTATACCGGCTCTGAAGCCATTCGCTGCGCGAGGTCTCGTGCTCAGAAGCCGAAATTACCTGACGGGCAAACAAAAGCGAATCGCGGGCATATTGCCGGCCCGACAACTGATGCTGCGAGGCCGTCACCTGCCGTTGCCGGAAAATATTTTCATAATAAAGACGATATTTTTTTATCTGCTCTTCTACGGCAGCTATCTTTTTCGGATAATAAGCCAGATTCCGGTAATTGGCATATTCGTGCAAGGTACGCAGGAAGGCAATATAATCGGTTTGAACGTCTCCCAATACCGCAGCCTCTTGGGGCAGGAAACACCTTAGGGCGCTATCGGGCGCCAGAGCCGTCGATTCCAAACGTGCCTTCAGCCGCACTATCGCCTCGGTAGAAGCCGGATTCTCGATAATAGCCAAGGCGCTTCCCGCCGTCACCGCCGCGCCGTCTTCTACATACAGCCGGCTGATACGCCCCGAGGCACGCGCCACAACCTGAACCGCCGGGTTCGGACTGGTAAGCGTCATCTCGGCCGTAATAACGTCGGGATATTTGAAAAAGCAACTCCCTACCACCAGCACGGCGATCACCCCGAACAACACCGTAATTCCCCATCGGACGATCCATGCCGGAATCTGTCCCATGATTTCCTGTACCTCTTCACTACGCAATTCGACAGGTTTTTCCTCTTTTTTCGTTTCCATTACGATCCCAGTTCCAGTTGGTTTTTCACTAATTGATAATAGATACCGCGCTTTTCCGTCAGCGTGGCATGCGTGCCTTCCTCGGCGATGCGCCCCTGGTCGAGCACGACGATTTTATCCGCATCGCGCACCGTGCTGAGCCGGTGTGCCACCACTACCACTGTCTTCCCTTTATAAAAAGCATGCAATTGCTCCATAATCTCCTTTTCGTTGTTAGCATCGAGCGCATTGGTGGCTTCGTCGAGGAAAATAAATTCGGGATTTTTATATACGGCCCGGGCGATGAGGATGCGCTGCCGCTGCCCCTGACTCACCCCGTTACCCTCCATCCCGATTTTGGTATTGTAACCCAAAGGCAACGTATCGATAAACTCGCGGATATTGGCCACCTCCACGGCATGCAGCAACCTTTCCTTGTCGATCGTTTCCACTCCGACGGCAATGTTGTTGGCAATCGTATCGGAAAAAATAAATCCGTCCTGCATCACCGAACCGGTTTTGCTCCTCCATACATGCGGGTTGATATGCTGCAACAAGGTTTCGCCCACTTTAATACTGCCCTTATTGGGAGTATAGAAACCTAATAATAATTTAATCAAAGTAGTTTTTCCGCTTCCGCTTGCACCGACAATGGCAGTTACCTGCCGGGCCGGTATTTGCAGGTTGATCCCTTCGAGCACATAATCGCGGTCGGCCCCGTCGTAATTGAAACTTACATTTTCGATTTTCAGCATACGTCCTTCCGGCAACGTAGCAAGTTTTACACCGGTAGCCTGCTCCTCATCTTCCTTCTGATGAATTTCGCCTAAACGTTCCAAGCTGATTTTCGCATCCTGAAAAGCCCGCGAAAAAGCAATAAGCTGTTCGATAGGCGAAGTAAGTTGCCCTACGATGTAAGTGAGCGACACCATCATACCTAACGTAAGATTCCCCTCCACCACGGCTCGCGCCGCAATAAAGGAAATCAGGATATTGGTAGTCTGGTTGAAAAAAACAGCCCCCATTTGCTGGTATTGCTCCAACGCCAAACTTTTTACGCTGATTTTGAAAAGCTTTACCTGGATACGCTCCCACTGCCACCGTTTCTCGGTTTCGCAATTATTGAGCTTGATCTCCTGCATGCCGGTGATAAGTTGAAAAAGGTTGCTCTGTTCGCCCGCCGCCTGGGAAAAACGGCGGATGTCGAGTTCGCGGCGGTACTTCATAAAGGCCAGTACCCAGGCCACATACAGCCCGTTGCCTACCAGAAAAATGCCCAGAATAGTCAGATCGTAATAGGCCAGCACAATGCCGAATACGATAAAGTTCATAAAAGAAAACAAGGTGCTGATGGACGAACCGGTCATAAAAGTCTCGATCCGGTTATGATCGCCGATGCGTTGCATGATGTCGCCTACCATTTTCGTATCGAAGAAATGTAAGGGAAGGCGCATCAGTTTCGCCAGGAAATCGGAGATCAACGAGATATTGATGCGGGTATTCACATGCAGCAATATCCAACTGCGGATAAAATCGACCGACAATTTGGCCACAAAAATTACCAATTGAGCGATGAGAATCAGCGTAATGAAATTCAGGTTGCTATCGCGCACGCCGGTGTCTACCAGCGACTGGGTGAGGAAGGGCAAAATAAGTTGCAGGATACTGGCCGTAAGCATGCCGAGCACCAGTTGTACCATTTCGCGCTTATAGGGTTGAAGATATCGAAAAAAGAAACGCAGATTGCGTTGCGACTTTTCCGGTTCTTCGGGCGCCTCCTCATAGAATTTAGGTCCCGGCTCCAATAAAAGGGCCACCCCGGTTTCTTCACCACCGGCTTTGGTACTGATCCAGCAACGCCGAAACTCGCTTTCATCGTACGTAGCCAGGCCGGCGGCCGGATCGGCGATATAGAACTTTCCCTTTTCTATTTTATAACATACCACAAAATGGCATTGATTCCAATGCAAGATACATGGCAAAGGACATTCTTCCACGAGCTGCCGCAAACCGATACGTACGCCTGTAGTACGCAAACCGATAGCTTCGGCCGCCTCGCTGATGCCGAGCATGGAAACTCCTTCCCGGGTGATAAACGACCGCTCGCGCAAATATTGAAGGGAATAAACCCGCCCGTAATGTTTCGCGATCATGCGCAGGCAGGTCGGCCCGCAATCCATGGTATCCAATTGGGTATAATGACAAAATGCCCGTTTCATCTCCTTTTCTTTTCTATTTCTATCATGCAGGATGCCCGGCTATACTCTCTCTAAAAGTTTTCCTTCATCCCAAACACATGTGTAAAGCCACTTCCCGGCCAGGCTGCGGATACATCCGGCAGGCAACACACCTTTTATTATTTCTCGCTTCATTTACTCGACCGTGCTTCCGTCTAAAGTAGAAAATCCAATTCAAGCATTCGCCGTTTCCATCTTTCTCTTATCCACTTGCTCATTTAAGCGAAATCCAAAAAACGCATACGTATCTTTCTCTACTTATTGACGCCAGTAGTTAGTTGCCAACAAAGATAGAATAGCCGGAACAGGAGTATATTTACCTTTGCTATGCTCCGGAAGCGGTAGTCTGCCTTTGTTTCTTTAAAGCAAAGACGGTGTAAGCCGAAAGCAACGGCAAGTTTACTTGGCATGGCCGAGGCAAAACCTATCTTTGTTTTGATTGCTTCGAACAAAGATAAAAATAGATTTGGTTTATTCCTGTACCAAGCTAATAAATTGTTCGGAATTTAAGTTCCGCCAGAGAAAAGAAGAAGAAAAATGTCAGGAGGGAAAAGAGTCACATTTCCTTTCATCCGTTGGCAAGTGCCGGCCTGCTCGTCATACCATAGAGGGAAAAAACTGCCGGAACAGGAGAAGGAAAAAGAATAAAAAAAGAAAAACAACAGTGCAGGCAGCCTGAAAGGAAATACGGTTTTGGCCCGGTCTGGTTAAATTCGCCGCCTGCTACTGTTGTTTTTTTGTCAATGCAAACCTCTTTTATGTGAAAAAATTAAACGACACGGAAAGAAACATTCGTACCCTATGGGAAATAAGAGAATCCTCTTAACCTCTCGGTTTAATTTGTTTCAAAGGTCGGTATTGCCATTGGGATACACAAGGGCGAATTATGTACAAAATATCGACAATTCGTTCTTTTCGGTAGGTATTCAACCTAGTTTGCCAATGATTTGCTCTAATGTCAGCTCGCTGTCAACTTGCATACGTTGTTTTTTAATCCTTGTACGTTGGGTAAGGAGCGACTCGTATTTGCATCCGAGCAGCTCAGCTATCGATTGGTTGGTAAAGCCGAGCTTCAATAGACAGCAAACCTTGATGTCGTTAGGCTTCAATTCGGGATAGGTTTGTTTCAATTGAGTCACGAAACCCTGGAAATGGGTATCCATCAAGCCGGGCAGGCTCCGCCACTCGGCATCGGTAAACGAAGGGTCGCCCGGTTTCCAGATTTTCAGCCGGTCGATAAACGAAGAACCGGCTTCGAGCTGTTGGTTCACTTCCTTTATACGCTGCTGCTTTTTCAACAAAGCCGCAATCTGGGCTTTCAACAGCTCGATGCTTTTGTGCAAGTCGCGATTCTTTATCAGGAGTTCATCCGTGTCGGGTAACTCTTGTTGTATCGCCCGGATTTGAGCGGTATTCTTTTTTAACTGACGCTCCTTGTCCCGGATCATTTTATGATATGCCAGCAGCCGGCGATTATACGATTTGATTTGTTGCTCCTTCCGCTTTTTATAAAAATAGAACAAAATGCCAAGTATGAAAATAGTCAGTAAACACACGGAAATAACCAGATAAATATTCCGCCACACCGTTACATTTTCCAATAATATTTGTTTGTTTTCCGACTTCAATCGCTCATTATCATATTTCGCCCGTATTTCGGCAATGATAGTCGTATGGTTCATTTCGTTAAGCGAGTCTTTCATCTGCATATAAATTTTATTCATCTCCAGAGCCTTCCGGTAATTCTGCCGGCTTTCTTCCAGTTTGGAAAGAGCCAAATAAGACGACGCCCGGGTATAGTAATTAGGATTGAGCTGACTTTTAGAGAGGTAATAAGCTGCCGAATCGAGCTGATTGGTTTGGATAAAAAGTTTGCTTAACGCTAAATAGCGCGGTTCCATTCCCCGCTCTTCTTCCTTTTTATCTTTCATATACAGGTTGCCCTTTTCAATAGACAAACGAAGGTAATAATAAGCGCTGTCAAGATAGCCGAAGTACCGATAAGTAGCACCTAATTCGCTCAGCACGTGCGAAGCGATCCGGTCGGATTGAAGTTGTTCGGCCAAGACTGCGGCTGCCCTGAAATAATACAGGGAGCTATCTTCGTTTTCCATAAATAAAAAAATACGACCCAGGTCGTTCAACATATAGGGCAGGTAGAAGGAATCGCCCGAAAGCAACGTAGCCTGGTAAGCCATTCGTTGATGCTCATAAGCATCGTCGAGCAAACCTTTTGAACGGAGCAGGTTGGCAGTATGATTATAAATAAGGCATTGCAGCCGGTAATCGGTAGTCTGGGCGGCATATTTCTCGGCTATCTTATAATAAACCAGCGCATTTTCCAACCGGAGCATATCCATATTGACACGTCCCAGGTAATACCAGGCCTGAGCTTTGCGACGCGGATCGTCGTGGGCATCGAAATAACGAACGGCAATTCTTATCAGCGAATCGGATTGATGACGTTTAAACATTTTATCTTCCGCCTGTACGCGCAGCAGGTGATAAAGAGCATATTCGCCTTCGTCGGAAAGATCGGAAGGCAGTATGGAATCGAGGATGGCTAGAGCACTGTCCGGGTGCGACTGCATCCGTTGCTCCGCCCGGAAAAGGCTTTGGTTCTTTGTCGACTGTCGGTAACAGGCGCTTGTCAATAGGATAAATAATACTAATAAACAGTTTCTTTTTTTCATTCCGATCATCCTTATATTGCCGTCGGCAAAGATATTTAAACCATTGGTACCGGCCAAAAGAAATACTCTCCTTTTCGCCCGGCCGGAAGCCTTTAATAGCAAATGGCAAACCTTCAAAAAACGCTTTAGGCGAAGGAGCATCTATGCACCGCGAGCAGGTTGCTTCACTGTTTCTTCAAGTATAGGTTTATGCGGAATTTCCTTTCTCAGACCGACACCCTAACGCATCGCCTTTTCGGAAGGAATGCGGCGGAATCGGCCCCCTTTACATCCTATTTTCTATTCTTTTATACCCGCTGCAAGGGAGAATTTCCCATCTTTTTTCAATTCATTCTATCGGCTCTCTTTTGCCGGCCATTTTTAGCGGCCAGCCAAGCGGCCATCTAAATAAGGTATCAAACCCGCTGAACGAAGGCTGTAACCTACCCCTCTTCCGCACATAGTTCGTCTCTGACCCACACTTAGATAAAAACGCTTTCTTTTGCCACATGTTCGGAAACAACCGTTGCAATGTTAATCTTCTATAATTAGAAGTACCTTGCCATACAAGGTATCTTACCGTTCCATATATTTGCATCAGTTTATTAAAAATGTTTGCTATATTTGAAACATTTTCATAACCTCTACGTCTAATCGAATAAAGAAACAACATAATGACGATGATTCAGCTGGAAGGTATTAACAAAACGTATTTCAACGGAGCACCGCTGCACGTATTGAAAGGCATCGATTTAAACATCGCAAAAGGAGAAATGGTATCGATCATGGGAGCTTCGGGATCGGGAAAATCCACCTTGCTGAACATTCTGGGGATATTGGACACCTATGATACGGGCAGTTACCGGCTGAACGGAGAATTAATTCAAAACCTAAGCGAAAGTAAAGCCGCAGAATTGAGAAACCGGATGATCGGGTTTATCTTTCAATCGTTCAATTTGATTAATTTCAAAAATGCGATGGAAAACGTGGCGCTTCCGCTTTATTACCAAGGGGTAAAACGAAAAAAGAGAAACGCCCTGGCGATGGAATACCTGGATATGGTAGGGCTGAAAGACTGGGCCGAACACATGCCCAACGAGATGTCGGGCGGACAAAAGCAGCGCGTAGCCATCGCCCGGGCCCTGATTGCCCAACCGCAAGTAATTCTGGCCGACGAACCGACGGGAGCCCTCGACAGCAAGACTACGGTAGAAGTGATGGAACTGCTCCGCAGCGTAAACCGCAACGGCATGACGATGGTTATCGTAACCCATGAACAATCGGTGGCCGACGTAACCGACCGCATCGTTCACGTAAAAGACGGTTTGATTGAAAACATAGAAAAGAGACAAAGCCATGTTTGACTTCGACAGCTTTCGCGAAATATGGAGCACAATAAAGAAAAATAAGCTCCGTACCTTTCTGACGGGCTTTTCCGTATCGTGGGGCATCTTCATGCTTATCGTGCTGCTGGGCGCCGGCAACGGGCTAAGAAACGGCGTGATGTACAACTTCCGCAATATGTCGATGAACAAAGTTTCGGTCTGGACGCGCTATACCACCAAGCCCTGGAAAGGGATGCCCTCCAACCGCAGCATCAGTTTCAAGGAAACCGATATTCAAGCCATCCGGCTGGCTCATCCCGAAATCGATCTTTGTTCGGCCACGGTAGCCTACAACGACACGCTCTATGTAGGCGAAGAATATACCACGGGATACCTCCAAGCCGTCTATCCCGACCATGCCAAAATAAATTATGTGAACGTAAACGCCGGCAACGGCCGCTTTATCAACGATCTGGACATGCGGGAAAGACGCAAGGTAATCGTCCTTAGCCCCCGTATGGAAGAAGTACTGTTCCGCGGCAAACCGGCAGTAGGCGAATACGTAAAAGCCGGCAACCTGATGCTCCAGGTAATCGGCATTTACAACGACGACGACAAAAGTAATAACGCCCCTGCCTACATTCCCTTTACCACCGGACAAATCCTATACAACCGGGGATACGGCTTCGGAAGCCTGACCTTTACCTTGCAAGGGGTGGTAAGCGAGAAAGAAAACGAAGACTTCGAAAACCGCTTCCGCGCCACATTGGCCCGCCTCCACCAGTTCGACCCCTCCGACCGGAATGCCATAGGGATGTGGAATACGGCCAAGGAATTCCGGATGATGAACAACATCATGAACGGGATCGCCCTCTTTATCTGGATAGTAGGCATAGGCACCCTCATGGCCGGCATTGTAGGCGTAAGCAATATCATGCTGATTACCGTCCGCGAGCGAACCCGCGAATTCGGTATCCGCAAAGCCATCGGAGCCAAGCCCTCCTCCATCCTCCTGTTGATCATCACCGAATCGATACTGGTAACTGCCGCTTTCGGATACGTAGGGATGATTACAGGTATCGGGCTGACCGAACTTATCAACTACGGAATGGAAATGGCCAACGCCGGCCAACCCGCCGGAGGCCGGAACCCCGGCGAAGATATGAGCATCTTCCGCAACCCCACCGTGAGCCTCGGCATTTCGCTGGCGGCAACCGGACTGATTATCCTGGCGGGCGTGCTGGCCGGTTACTTCCCCGCCCGCAAAGCCGTTAAAATTAATGCAATCGAGGCCATGAGAGCCGAATAAATACGAAGACTTATGTTTGATACAGACCGATGGGTGGAAATATGGGTTACTATCACCCGCAATAAAACGCGCAGCCTGCTGACTTGTTTCGGCGTATTCTGGGGCATCCTGATGCTGGTTATCCTGCTCGGATCGGGCACGGGGTTGAAAAACGCCATGTTTTCGAGCGCGCGCGGCTTCGCCACCAATTCCGTATTTTTCTATACCGACCGTACCAGCGAAGCCTACAAGGGATTCAACAAAGGACGCCGCTGGGACATGCGCACCCGCGATGTGGAAAGCATCGTCCGCGAGGTGAAAAACGTAGAATACATTTCTCCCATCATCTGGGGAAGCAGAGACGAGAAGAACATCGTATACGGCCAGCTAAGCGGAACGTTCAACGTAAAAGGCGTTCAGCCCGACTACTTCCATATCGAAAGCCAGAACTTACACTACGGCCGGTTGCTGAACGAAATCGACGAACGGGAAAAACGGAAAGTTTGCCTGATCGGTACCAAAGTAAACGAAACGCTCTTCCGCAACGCCGACCCCTCGGGACGCTATATCCGGGTAAACGGACTTTATTACCAGGTGGTAGGCGTAGTACAACAGCAAGCCTCGGGCGTGAATATAGGCGGCCGTTCGGAAGAGAGCGTTTTCCTACCCTTCAGCACCATGCAACAAACCTTGAATCAGGGCGACATCCTGCACTTCCTCTGCGTAAGCGCCCCGGCAGGCGCCGATATACAAAAACTGATTACCGACATAAAACAGGTAATGTATACCCAAAACGAAATATCCCCCACCGATCCGCAAGCCCTGGGCGTAGTGAACATAGCCGCCCAGTTCGATACGTTCCAGATGCTGTTTGCCGGCATCGACATTCTGGTATGGCTGGTGGGAATGGGCACCCTGCTGGCCGGTATCATCGGAGTAAGCAACATTATGATGGTGACTGTAAAAGAACGTACCCGCGAAATAGGCGTACGCCGCGCATTGGGCGCCAAACCGTTCAACATCATCTCGCAAGTCATGAGCGAAAGCCTGTTGCTGACGGCCCTGGCCGGCTTGCTGGGGCTGAGTTGCGGGGTCTTCCTGCTCGATGTGGTAGACAAAATCCTCTCGGCCCAGCCGCCCGGCACCGATACGCCCCTATTGAACCCGGGGGTAAATATCCAGACAGCGGTAGCGGCCACCGTCGTTTTGCTTTTCAGCGGCATGTTGGCCGGGCTGATACCCGCCTGGCGCGCGATGCAGATCAAAGCCATCGACGCTATCCGGGAAGAATAAACCGGCACCTTGGCCGACAGCCGCCCGCCGACAGCCGCCCGGGAAATTTCCGCCGGAATGGCTACCCGACAAATGGAAAAAACAACTGTAAATTATTATAAAATCATATCATCATGAAGAATCGCCTCGTAAAAAAAATTCTGCGTGCTATCCTTTTAGTATGTGTAGGAGCGGCCGTTATCGGAACCTTCTACTTCCTATGGAAAAAAGCCCAACCGGTGATCACCGTATACGAAATCGTAACGCCCGCCAAAGGAACGATAGCTACCAAAACCGTGGCTACCGGCAACGTAGAGCCCCGGTACGAAGTCTTGATTAAACCCCAGATTTCAGGCATCATTTCCGAACTGACCAAAGAAGCCGGCCAGATGGTAAAAGAAGGAGAAATCATTGCCAAAATCAAAGTCATCCCGGAAATGGTTCAGCTCAACAGCGCGGAATCGCGGGTAAACGTAGCCGCCATCAGCCTCCGCCAGGTAGAAGAAACCTTTAAACGCGACGAGCAATTGTTCGAGAAAGGAGTAATCGCCCGGGAAGATTTCGACGTTTCGAAAGCCAACTACCTCAAAGCGAAAGAAGAAAGCGAGAACGCCCAAAGCGCCTTGGAAATCATCCGCGACGGGATTGCCAAAAACTCGAACGTGGCCAGTACCACCCAGATACGCAGTACCATTACCGGCATGATTCTGGATGTGCCGGTAAAAGTGGGCAACTCGGTGATCCAATCGAACAACTTCAACGACGGAACCACCATCGCCACGGTAGCCAACATGAACGACATGATTTTCAAAGGCAACGTAGACGAAACGGAAATCGGCCGGATCAATGAAGGCATGCCGATCAAACTCACCATCGGCGCCATGGAAGGCCGTACCTTCGACGCGCGTCTGGAATACGTTTCCCCCAAAGGAGTAGAAAAGAACGGAGCGATCCAATTCGAAATCAAAGCAGCCGTTACCATCCCCGAAAACGCCTTTATCCGCGCCGGCTACAGCGCCAATGCGGAAATCGTGCTCAAACAAGCGGAAGACGTCTTGACCGTACCGGAAAGCACCGTGGAATTCCAGGGAGACTCGGCTTTCGTACAACTGGTAAAACAAGAACAACCGGAGCAACTATTCGACAAACACCCGGTGAAGGTAGGGCTATCCGACGGGATCAAGATAGAGATCACCGAAGGCCTGACCACCGAAGATAAAATACGGGGCGCCGCTATCGAGCCGAATAAAAAATAAAACCGAAGCAGTATGAAAAGACAACTATGCTATCTCTTTACGCTGGCCGGCCTGCTGGCCGGAAGCGCCGGCTACGCTCAGGAAACGCCCGCAACATGGACGCTGGAAGAATGTATCCGGTATGCCATCGAACATAATATCGAACTCAAGCAAAAAGAGCAACAACAGGAAGCCAGGAAAGTAGAACTGAACACCAGCAAACTCAGTTGGCTGCCGGCCCTGAACGCGAACGTAGGGCAAAACTTCCAGTTCGGCCGCGGAACGACCAAATCGGGTTTGATCGTCGATCAGAATATCGCCAACTCGTCGCTCAACATCAACCTCGACATGCCGATTTTCGACGGGCTGAAAATTCCCAACGACATTGCAGCCCGGAAACTCGATTTGCAAGCCTCGGTAGAAAACCTGAACAAGGCGAAAGAAGACCTGTCAATCAACGTCGCCTCCTACTACCTGCAAGTGTTGTATAATAAAGAATTGTTGAAAATCGCCAAGCTTCAGGCCGCGCTCAGCGCCGAACAGGTGACGAAAACCGAAGCCCTGGTCAACGCCGGCAAAGTGCCCCTTTCGCAATTGTACGACATCAAAGCCCAATTGGCGAAAGACGAAGTAACGCTGACGGAAGCACAAAACAACGTAAACCTCAGCCTGCTCGACCTGGCCCAGAGCCTGGAGCTGGAACGCAGCGGCCGGTCGTTCGACATCGTCGACCCGGATACAGACGACGTAATAGCCTCGAACATGAACAGCATTCTGCCGCCCGACCATATTTACGACCACGCCGTCACCTTCAAGCCGCAGATCAAAGAACAACAGTTCTTGCTGGAAAGCCAGAAAAAGATGCTCCGGGTAGCCCAAGCCGGCTACTATCCGAAACTGAATTTCGGCGCCTCCTACAGCAACGGTTATTACCATGCCTCCAACAAGGGAGAGGTTACGGACAACCCCTCCTTCGGCGACCAGTTGAAAGACAACGGACAAAAAATGATCGGCTTTTCGCTGAACATTCCCCTCTTCAACCGGCTGCAAGTGCGCAACAGCGTACGGTCGGCACGCATCAATATCCGCAACCAGCAACTCATGATGGAAAATACGAAGAAAACCCTGTACAAGGAAATCCAGCAGGCTTATTACAATGCGACGGCCGCCCAGGAAAAATATACGGCTTCCGACAAATCGGTAGAAGCCAGCCAGGTAGCCTTCCAATATGCCGAAGAACGCTACAACGCAGGCAAAAGCACCGTATTCGAATTCAACGAAGCGAAGACAAAATACGCGCAAAGCCTGGCGGAACAAGCACAGGCAAAATACGACTTCATCTTCCGGGCCAAGATTCTCGATTTCTATAACGGAACCCCTATCCGGCTGTAAGCCCTGCCCGGCAAAACATAGGCAACTACCTAAAAAAAGGGCCTGTCTCCGGCTTACCGGACAGGCCCTTTTTCCTATTTATACACTTGCCGAACCGCCCGGCGGCTTATTTCAACAGCGAGCAAGGACAAAGATGATCTTTTTCAATATCTTTGAAATAATTATACGTGCTCACTTTCAGATCGGCGCAAGCCGCTTCGTCGCAAACGATAATGCCTTTCGGATGCAATTGCAAGGCCGTAATCGTCCACATCTGGTTTACAGCCCCTTCCACAGCCTGCTGCAAAGCGCGCGCCTTGTTATGGCCGTTTACCATAATCAACACCTCCTTGGCATCGAGCACCGTACCTACACCTACCGTAACGGAAGTTTTGGGCACCTTATTCACATCGTTATCGAAGAAACGCGAGTTGGCGATAATCGTATCGGTAGTCAATGTCTTCACACGCGTACGGGAAGACAGCGAAGAACCCGGTTCGTTGAAAGCGATATGGCCGTCGGGACCAATGCCGCCCAGGAAAAGATCGACGCCTCCCGCCGCTTTCATGCGAGCCTCGTAGGAGGCACATTCAGCTTCCAGGTCTTCGGCATTTCCGTTCAGAATATTCACATTCTCGGGTTTGATGTCGATATGGCTGAAAAAATTATTCCACATAAACGAATGATAGCTTTCGGGATGATCCTGGGGCAAACCGACATACTCGTCCATATTAAACGTAATCACGTTTTGAAAGGAAACCACCCCTTGTTTATTCAATTCGATCAGGTTCTTGTACATGCCCAGCGGAGAAGAACCGGTAGGCAAGCCCAGTACAAAAGGTTTTTCGGCCGTCGGATTGGCTTTTTTGATCTTGGCAGCTACATAATTGGCCGCCCACTTCGAGAGTTGCTCGTAATCAGGTTCGATAATTAATCTCATAACTTTGTGTTTTTTCAGCCGGCAGCCGGGTACTTACGGAAACAAACCAACCTTTGCCCTTGCACGCAAAGAACGATCCTCCTAAGCCTCCGGCCGCCATACCGGGTTGATTGATTTATAATTCGTATTCTATTTACATGTTAACCATGCCCCTACAGTTACTCTCCGGCCAGCCGCCCGGCCATCGCCCGGCCCAAGGAAAGGCATTCGGCGTACTTGTCCGGACTTAAACCCTGCTTTTGCTCTACCGGCGCGCTCACCGTTTCCCACTTCATCTTCTCGCCGAAAGCAGCCAGTCGTTTCACGGCAGCTCCGGCCCAGGTAAACGAACCGAAATAACCGAACAGCCGATGCTTCACCTCCCGCACTTCGATCTTGCTCAGAATCGACTCCACTTCGGGAAACAATTGGTTGCTATAGGTAGGACTACCGATAATAACCCCTTTATATTTAAATACATCCTTCAATATATACGAAGGATGGCTTTTGCTGACGTTATGCAGCACGATATTCTTCACGCCGTGGGCGGCCAGCGACGAGGCGATAGCCTCCGCCATCTGCTCGGTATTTCCATACATGCTGCCGTAAATCACCACCACGCCGTTTTCGCCTTCATAACGGCTCAGGCGGTCGTACATAGCTACCGCCTGCGCTTTGTATTCCCGCCACACAGGGCCATGCGTGGAACAAATGGTCTGAATATCGAGCCCGGCCAGTTTCTGCAAGGCCCGCTGCACGGGATTGCCGTATTTGCCTACGATGTTGGCATAATAACGGATCATCTCCTCCCAATAATGGTCGACGTTCATGTCGGTGTCGATCACCCCCCCGTCGAGGGTGCCGTAGGTACCGAAAGCATCGGCCGAGAAAAGCAGTTTGTCGGTCGCGTCATACGTAACCATCACTTCGGGCCAGTGCACCATAGGCGCCATATAGAACATCAGCTTATGGCGGCCGGTTTCCAACAGATCGCCCTCCTTTACTTCATACAGCCCTTCTTTGATGCCGTGATAACCTTCCAACATCCCGAACGTTTTCGTATTGCCTACGATTTTCACGTCGGGATACTGCTGGCGCAAAAGACGGATACTTCCGGCATGGTCGGGCTCCATATGGTTCACGATCAGGTAATCGAGCGGGCGGCCGGCTAGGGCGTCGGCCACCTTTTTAAGGAAAATGTCGGAATAACATACGTCGACGGTATCGACCAGTACTGTTTTTTCATCGACAATGAGGTAAGAGTTGTAAGAAACGCCGTAAGGCAAAGGCCAGAGATTCTCGAACAGGGCCTTCTGGCGGTCGTTCACTCCTACATAATATACGTTGTCTGCTATTTCTTTTAATTGATACATTGCTTTAAAGATAAGTACGTCATTTTGAATGCCCCGCCGGTTGTATGCCGCGCCTGGAGGCCCGCCATACAAACCAGCAACCGGCCAGTACGAACGGTATGCTGAGCCATTGCCCCATATTGAGCGTCATGGCGGCTTCGAAAGCTTCCTGGTCGTTTTTAACGAATTCGATCAGAAAGCGCGAGCCGAATATGCAGATCAGGAATATCCCGAAGATAAAACCTTCTTTTTTCCAGGCCTCTTTTTTAAAATACAGCCACATGCACAAAGCAAAAGTCAACAAATAACAAATGGCTTCATACAATTGGGTAGGATGGCTGGGCGCGGAAAAAACAGGAGCCGCGCCTTGTTTCCAGGCAGACAGGTTTTCGATAAAACGGAACCCCCACGGCCGGTCGGTAGGATGGCCGTAAATTTCATGATTCATCAGGTTGCCCAGACGGATCATAGCCGCTACCAAGCCGGTGGGGACGACGAGCTTGTCGAAGGTCCACAACATGCTTTTATGCGACACGCGTTTGGAATAAAAATAGATCGCCACGATAATGCCCAGGGTTCCCCCGTGGCTGGCCAGGCCGCCCTCCCAGATTTTAAGGATTTCCACCGGATTGGCCAGATAGTATTCGGGGGCATAAAACAGGCAATGTCCCAACCGCGCGCCGACTACCGTCCCGACCATGGTATAAATCAACAAGGAGTCGATCCAGGCAGGCGGCAATTTTTCTTTTTTCCACATCCGTTCTACGATCAGGTAGCCGATGGCGAATCCGACGGCGAACGCCAGTCCATACCAGCGTATTTCCCGCGTTCCGATCGTGAAGATGGCCGGATCGGCCGTCCAGGTAATAAAATCCAGCATATTCTTTATTGAGGTTGAACCGGCAGTCGCGCGGCGGGCGGCAGGCACAGCGCCGGGCCGGAAAGGCCTCTGGCTGTCAACGCCGCACGCAGCCGGCAACGGCCGGAGCGGATTAAACGAGTCTTCTGATTAAGTCTTCTCTTTCGCCGTACAGCATGTCGATCACCGGCAATTCGATCATCGTATAAGCGCCCGGTTGCTGCTTCATGCTGGCCCGGGCCACCGATACCAGGATCTGGGCGGTCAGGGCCGGGTTGTTGATCTTCATATCGAATTCCACAAGCTGGTTTTGCGTCTTGCCCGACACGCCTTTGCGCACCAGGTTGACGCCATGGCCCATGTCCAGCAAATTGTCGACACATTCCACCTGCATGACATGCGTTTCATCGTGGGCGAAATAATCGTCGGCCTTGATGGCGGCCGCCACCTGCTTAAAGTCGTATCCTTCTTTCACTTCGATATAAACCATCCGGCGGTGTACGCCCGTGCCCAAGGGTATCGTCATGCTCAGGGCGGCTTTTACGCCTTCGATGGCTTTTACGGCAACCGTATGGCCCATGCTCATGCCCGGGCCGAAGTTGGTATACGTGATTCCTTTCGGCACCATCGCTTCCAGCAGGGCACGTACCACCGAGTCGCTACCCGGGTCCCACCCGGCGGAAATCACGGCTACCCGGCCGTGCGCCTTGGCCACCGCATCGAGCGAGCGGCGCAGATCGGCAATGCCGCCGTGAATATCGAAGCTGTCGACGGTATTGATTCCTAAAGCGAGTATTTCTTTGGCATAACTTTCCACGCTGCGGGTGGGGGTGGCCAACACGGCTACGTCTACCCGGTCGAGCTTCGTAATCGCATCTGTTACGGTATGCGCCTTCAATTCCTCGGGTATATCGTTCGGATTGCGGCGTACTACTCCCGCTACCTCGAAATCGGGTGCGGCTTCCAATGCTTCTAAAACATACTTGCCGATGTTGCCATATCCAACAATGGCAGCTCTGATCTTCTTCATACTTTCGTTTTTACTTTATCTACCAACTGCAAAGTTAATCATATTTGAAGTACCGGCAAGAAGTCAACCTGTTGTTTTTGTTTAATTCTTGGTATAGTCGTCGGGGTATACCGTAAGCTGCTCCACGCCGGCTTTCGTGCGGATCCAGGTGGCGAAACGCCGGCTGCCTTCCGTCAGCTCGATCACCCGCGCGCCGTTCGGCAAATGGATGTATTCGGTCGGGCCGCCGGTAAAGCGCCCGTATGCCAGCAGAATACCATGCCAGGCCACGGCATAATCGTTGTCGTGATCGTGTCCTACAAAAATTCCCATCACGTCGCCCTGCTCTTTCATGGCCGTAAACAGGCCGGAATTGAGAGCGGGGGCGCAGGCTTTTTCGCGGCGTATGCCGTACATCTGGGCGTTTTCGTCGGCGGCTGCCTGGTTGTATTCGGGCAGGGGGATATGGAAGAAGGCCAGCGAAGGCAGAGGCGCCGAGCCGTTGGCTGCGGCAAACGCCCGGCTTTTTTTGCGATACCAATCGATCTGGTCGGCTTTGATGTAATCGTATCCTTTCACGCCCTCGATCGTGGAATAGGTGTTCGAATCGATACAGTACAACACGGCGGCCGCTTTATCGGCCTCGGCCGAGCGTACGGCCAGGGCGTAATTGCCTACGCCGGATAGTTCCGGCACTTCATCGGCCGTCAGGCTAAAAGGCAGGCTTTCGGCCACTTTCAGCAATTCTTCTTTGGAAACACCTTGCTCGTTGTCGTGGTTGCCGAATACGATCGAGAAAGGAATCTTCCGGTCGGATACCGTGCGGAGCACCTGGCGCATATTCTCGAGAGCGGGCGCGCTGTAGATGATGTCGCCCGTAAAAATCACCAAATCGGGTTTCTCCTGGTCGAGTACCTGGTCGATGCGCTCGAAAGCCACCGCGGAACGCGGATCTTGCCATTTCACATGCAAGTCGGTAAACTGGACGATTTTAAATTTTTTATCGGCGTTGAATTTCAACTCCGGTTTCTGGGCGTATCCCAGGGCCGACCATCCGGCGGCGAGCAACAGCGCGGCGGCTGCCCATACTTTTCTTATCTTCATCTGAATGTTGGTTTATGTGTTTTTCGTTATCGTCGTTTTCTGAAACGGCATCCTCCTCCGGAAAAGCCGGAAAGGGCGATTGCCGTTTGCCGCAGACCCGTTGTCGGGTGTCTGCGAAAAGCAAAGGTAGAAAAAAAGAAACGGAAGGGTTTCAATTTGCCCGCTTAATATTTTTTAATTTTCGGAAGAAAGCTTTTCTTTGTAACCGACTAGTAAAAAATCTTGGCTATGAAACCGCACCTGTTATGGCTTATCGTTTTGTGGACCGGCATGGCCGGTTGTGTGAAAACCGAAATGATGGATTCTTCCGGCAACAGTCCGGCTATCCCCATCCAATTCACCCTCGGTTTTCGTACCGAAGTACTTCCTTTTCCTACTTTTAAAAGCATGCCGGACATTCCGTTTCCCGAACCTGCCCTGCCGGACGGCAATCCCGACATTCCGCCGCCCGACGCAGAAGACAATCAAGACCTAAGCGACTTATGCACCCGCCTGGACTATCTGGTTTATTCCGGCGAGGAACCCGATATTCCCCTCAAACACAAGCAATTCTACGCCAACGACACGGATATGGATTTCGGCATCGTATACGATTCGCTGCCGGCAGGAGATTACCGGTTCGTATTTATTGCTCATTCCTCCCAAGAAACGGAGTTTGCGGACGGGGTGGCCCGGTTCGACGAGGTATCGGATACGTTTTTTGCTTGCGAGCAGCGCGCCGTCAGCACGAGGGGGGAAAGCCAAACGGCCGATATATCGCTCAGACGCCCCGTCTGCCGGATCGAATTCGTTTCCACCGATCCGGTACCGCCGGGGTTGGAAGCATTCGAAATCCGCGTCGGCCGGTACCCGGAAGGGCTGCATTTCGCTAGCGGCTACGGCACGGCTGCCACCGTCACCCAGGCTTTTCTGCATTCCTTTACGGCGGAAGAAACCGGTAAGCCCACCTTCACGCACCTGTTCTACACCTTTATTCCGCCCGATAAGGGTAGCCTCGATCTCGAGTTGACCGCGACCGACCGGGAGGGGAAAATTACCCGGCGCCGTCAACTTACCGATGTGGTGCCGTTGCCCAACCGGATCATCCGATATTCGGGACGTTTATATACGCCGGCCGAATCGGATGATACGTTTCGGCTGGAGGTGTATGAAGGGGGAAAATGGGAGTCGACCGACGAGGTGGAATTGCCCGATTAGGAGGGAGGCTTATTGTCATTTTTTTTATGTGTCTAAAAAGAGATCGGCATGCAATCCGGATTTCTTGCCGATGAAATCCGAAATCCATGCCGATGAAATTTCAAATGGATGCCGATGGAATTTTCATCCCTTGGGAATGGAATTTTTCACCACCTTTATATAGCTGATAACCAGGTTTCTACAAAAGCACTTCCAAAAACGGCATCTTCGCCGGGGCTTATTGTATTTTTTTTGAATAAAAAAGTCAGGTTTCCGAAAAGGCGCTTTACCCCTTGAAACGAAAAATTCCATCCTCAGAACAGCCTTGTCTTCCGCTTGAGCGGAAACCGCAGGGAAGAGACGACGGGCTCAGCTCGAAAGGCAGGAAAACCGGGGGGCTTGCCCGGGCGATAAACCGGGCTTTCCGATAGCGTCCAAAAACCGGGGAGCCATTATTCGATGCGAAAGAGAACGGAAAAACCGGTGACGTCGAGCACCTCGCGAATAGCCGGTTTCAGTCCCGTCAAACGCAACACGCCCTTCTTCTGCACGATATTTTTCTGTATCCTGAGCAACTGTCGCAAGCCGGAACTGCTTACGTAATCGAGAGCGGTGCAATCCAGTTTGATATGCGAAACAGAACTGGCTAAAACGG
The DNA here is from genome assembly GCA_048465615.1 of Tannerellaceae bacterium. GTDB lineage: Bacteria > Bacteroidota > Bacteroidia > Bacteroidales > Tannerellaceae > Parabacteroides. Next base: position 56,803 of record DBFWLD010000035.1, on the reverse strand, counting down.
GAGCGACGGCTTGTTCGAACTCGGGGCTGGTATTCGTATCCAACCGCCCGCTCACGCTAATGACCGTTTCCTCGCCTTCCTCTGTTATTTTAATTTTCAACGCAACTTCCATATCTTATAATTTTTCTGTTTTATGACGTTATTTTTTTCTTCAGAATCAGTACGTTCTTATCTTCCGCCCGGTGGTAGCTCACTTCGTCCATCATCTTTTTTATCAGGAAAATACCCAAACCGCCGATCGGTCGTTCTGCGGCCGCTAGGCTTATATCCGGGTCTTGGCGGGCGGTGGGATCGAACGGCCGGCCGTTGTCGGAAAGCCGAATCACCAGATAAGGTTGTTCATACCGGAGGGATAAATCGATTTCTTCCTCTTTTTCTTCTCCTTCATACGCATAAAATATAATGTTGGAGACTGCCTCTTCCAATACCAGATTCAGATTCCCGACCAGCGGTTCGCTCAAACCGAACAAGCCGGCCGCTTCCCGCACAAACCGCTCGATGTCGGCGAGCTGCCGGATGTCGTTTTTAATCTTCAAGGTTTTTTGCATATACCGGAGTTTTGCGCTAAAGATATTAATTATTTTGCAAACGCGGGGGGTGCTCCCGGCAGAGATTAAATTTTTGCATTCCCAATTCGTAATCGGAGATGGGACAACAAAGCCGGTTGTATACGCAACCGGCGCAAGGCTGCACCTTGTCGCGCGTCAGGAACCAAAGAGAATCGGAGGCCAGAATCTTTTCCATCGCCTCTGCTATCCCCTCTGAAAGATGGCCTACGGCAGGCCGGTTGGGCGATAGGTAGATCCGGCCGTCGACATCGATCAGTATTTTTCCGAAAAAAGAATCGTTCGTCAACCGGTGTTTGTGCAATTTGTTTAGCGACACGGGCCGGCTGAAATCTTCGGCTGAAATAAAGACGAATTCTTCGAAAAAAGAGAGATTACGACCGGTATAAAAAGGATGAAAGCGGATAGGTTCCTCCCTTTGGGGAGCAGATTTCATTTCTTTCTCTTCAGTTACCACCCAATCGATTACATAGGCGCACCCTATCGAGGTCAGGTAAGTGCCCAGCATAGCCGCCTTTTCCGCATCGGTCGGGCATCCTGCCAATAAGTGAATACGGGCGTCGACTTGCCGGAAAACCTCTACTGCTTCCCGGCAGGGCACCTGGCAGACGTGGATATAAAATTCTTTGGCCGTCGGAATAGAGCCGGCATAGTCGAGCAATGCCCCCAGCGAAGCATACGACAACAAGTTTCCTCCTAAAAAATGGAGCGTTTGCAACCGCCCCGGATCGAGTTGTTCGATCAGGCCAGCTACTTCCCCTACCCCGAGTTCGGCAGGGAGGTTGGCTGCTTTTTTGCAAAACGGAAATTGCTTATGATAGGTTCCGCAAAAAGCGCATGATCCTTCGCAGGCGGCATTCAGGTAAAAAAACAATTCCAGCGACGAGGGGTTCTCGCACATTTTGGCGCGTTTTTCGTTCAAGCGCTTTTCTGTCATCGCCTCCAAGGGAGCGAACTGCACCGGTTTTCGGTTTTCTTCCCTAGCCGGTATCACATCGCCCGAGAAGGTAGCTTTCAGCCATTCGATAAGCGGAAGATAGGCCGGAGCCGGGACAAGTTCCACCACATGCCCCTCGCCGGGAGCCTGCCAGCGGGCAAGGAGGGCTACGATCTGGGAATCGCGGCTGAGAAACTGTTGTCCGTTGAGGGTATTATATAACAAAACTTCCGGCACTGAATTGATCGTCAGGCAGGTATAAGGCTCCAGATACAACCAGGCTTTTTCCATGCTAAAACAAATTTCAAATTAAAACTCCGCCAACACACGCGGATTTTTTTCTACATAATTCAATAATCCGGTTACGTACGCTTCCATTTCGTTCCGGCTGAAAAAGGCCGGGCAGCCGCAACGCTTCCGATTTGCCTCTTTTTCTTCGGCCGGCTCGTTTGGAGACGTGGGGGGCTGTTTCAGCCTATCTTCCGGATGAAAGGCCGCCTGGGGCAAAAGCGTATACATACATTGCTTGCATAGCCAATTATAATAGCATTGCTTGCACTGCTTCATCAATTGCTGCAAGCGGCTATTATGCTGCCGAACCACTCGTTCGGGATCGATCAGCACAGCATTTTCTTCGGTCGCCAACCGGCCGAAATGGTGGGAAAAGCCTATTCGTTCGCAAGGCAGGGCTAGGCAGTCGGCCGTAATAAAAAGTTTCTTTTCGAAGGGGTAGCAGGTTCCGGTGGGCACCCGACGCAGCAAAAAGAAAAGATCGTCGCCTTCTTTTTGAAGGATTTGCGAACCATGAAAAGCGGGCAGAAATTGCCGGAGCTCTTCCGCCAGATTCAGAGTATGATGCGCAAGCGTCAATACTTCTTTGGTTTCTTGGCGGGCCGGACGATATATCTTTGCGTATTCTGCCTGTTTTTCTTCGTTCAGGTTTACGGCATTCAGTTCACCCATCGTAGGGGTTTTGCCGTATTTTTTTTGCAGGAAGTCGATGGTTGCCGACAGGCTGTTGCGGCTGTGCAGAACGGCGATCAGATGAACCTTTTTTTCGAAGTATACCGGATCGAGCCGGCGGATTAAATCCAGCGAAGCCGTCACCTTGTCGTAGGTTTCCTCCTCGGCCGCCGTCACCCGGTAGGCATTCTGCTTGCGGTTTCCGTCGAGGCTTACCGCTAGTTTGAATTGATGGCGGATAAAAAAACGGATCATTTCTTCCGTCAGCAATACGGCATTGGTGGTCAGACCGAACCCGAATCGTATCCGATCGGTTTCTTTTTCTTTCAGATAGGTGGTAATCAGCCGGATTGCTTCGAATTCCAATAGCGGTTCGCCTCCGTAATAATTGATATGTACCGGATGGCGCAACCATTTTTTTCCCCAGTATTCGAAAAGCCGGTCGAATATCGGCCGGATGTTTTCAAGGTGTATCCGGTGGTTGCGGGTTTCGGTCGATTTGTATAGTTCACCGTAAAAGCAGTATTTGCATTTCAGGTTGCAAAATTGCGTCAGTTCAATATCTACCTGCTTCAGATACCGGAGTGCATGATTTACGTCGCCTACGGTGATGTTCTCTTTCAGCAACTCCGCGCGCGGGAATGTGTCGAATACGCCGCTGGTTTTAAGGAAACGGTATTTTCGGATGTAATAACGTATTTCCTCTTTGTTATACCTCACGCCTTGGTAGTGAAAAGGATCTTCGGTTTCCGCCAAAATCGTTTCTTCCTTCATTTGCCGCACGTCGATCGCTTCTTTTACAAAAGCCAGCAAAGGATGCAACAAAAAAAGCTGCATCCACGATTCCGACAGGTAATAGGCATGGCCCTGCGACGTATTTACAGTAAGGTTAACTTCATTCATACCCGATAAGCATTAAAAAAGGGTAACTTATAGGCTATGCAGCCGGTCTATTTCCTACGCATCTCTATAAATTACCCTCTGAGGGTGTATTTAATAGCCCCGTCACTCTCCTTTGAGCAACGTTTTTCAGGCCCTGTCTTATAGAACGGGATCCGGATTCAAAATAGCTTTCGCTTCATTTCCCGGCACCAGTTGGGGCGAGGCTATGGAATAGCTATACGTATCGTTATTGCACTGGCAAGCATAATCTTTGCACTTGCGGATGCCGCCTACGATTCTTTTCAGGTCTTTTTCCGGGAGATTCTCCCGGCTGACGGCCTGCAACTTGACTGTTCGTTTTGTTTTCATGGAACAAAAAAGTTAGAAGTCTTCTGAGGAATTGAGTTTACTCCATATCCGTAGGGGGAGGATTCAGAATAGCGGCTGCATTAGCAATCATTTCGGCATGCGAGATAGCCGAACTCTCCCCTTCGCAATCGCAAATATAGTCGGGACACATCCGTTTTCCGGCCCAGATACGTTTCATCTCTTTCTCCGGGAGATTTTCACGATTGACTGTACTCAATTTGATTTTTCGATTCGTATTCATTATGTAACGTATTAAAGATTAACAACTCGGCATAGCAATGGCTATAGATAATAGAAATAAACGAACACTTTTCATATCTTCGTCATTTGCACCTCCTTTCTTTTCCAGACCTTTGCAAATATAGCTTTTTCAGATGACTCTTCCCTTTTCTTATCGAAAATAGAAATAATACCCCGCCGCCAGCAGCAGCAAAAAGACCACAAGCAGCAGCGTATTGCCCCAGCGAATGAGGAAAGGAGGAATCTGGCCGATGATGTTGCGCACTTTCTCGCTGCGTAGTTCGATCCGGTCTTGCTGATCGAGGGCTTGTTTTTTCATTTCTTCGTAACTCATTTGCTTTGTTTTTTGCAGTTGTTCGATCTTAAAAACGGAAAAGAAAGATCAGGAACCCAGTTCCAACTGGTTTCGCACCAAATGGAAATAAGCTCCTTTGCGGTCGATCAGCGAGGCATGGGTACCCACTTCGAGGATGCGCCCCTTGTCGAGCACCACAATCTGGTCGGCTCCCCGTACCGTGCTCAGCCTGTGGGCGACTATGATAACCGTTTTTCCCCGGTAAAAATCCGCCAGGTTCTCCACAATAGCGCGTTCGTTGTTGGCATCCAGCGAGTTGGTAGCCTCGTCGAAAAACAAGAAAGAAGGATTTTTATACACGGCCCGGGCAATCAATATGCGTTGACGCTGGCCCTGGCTTACGCCCTGTCCGTCAGGCCCGATTACGGTATTATATTTCAGGGGCAGACGTTCGATAAACTCCTCGATATTGGCGATACGCGCGGCCAGCAGCAAACGCGATTTATCGATCTCTTCGTCGTCGACGGCGATATTTCGGGCAATCGATTCGGAAAAGATATAACCGTCTTGCATCACCGCTCCGCACATGCCGCGCCACCAACGCAAGCTGAATTCCTGCAAATCGTTGCCTCCTACGGTGATGCTGCCGGCTACCGGTTGGTAGTAGCCCAATAGCAGTTTAATTAAAGTGGTTTTTCCGCTTCCGCTCGTCCCTACGATAGCTGTTATTTTGCCCGCAGGGATGGTCAGGCTAACCCGGTCGAGCACCTTGGGCGAATGGATGCCTTCGTATTGGAAAGTTACGTTCTTCAATACGATTTCGCGTTCGTTGCCTGAGAAACCGGTGCGTGTGCGTTCCTTCGTCTCCTCTTCTTCCCGCTCGCGGATTTCACTCATGCGCTCCAAGCTGATCTGCACGTCCTGCCAACCGTAGATAAACTGTACGAATTGTTCGATCGGCGCGTTCAACTGGCCGATAATATATTGAATAGCCAGCATCATGCCCAGCGAAAGATGGCCGCCGATTACCGAGGTGGCGGCTACGATCGTAATCACGATATTCTTTATTTCGTTAATCAAAATACTGCCCGCTTCCTGGCTTTGCTGCCATTTCATATTCGCCATATTGGTCTGAAACAAATCGGCCTGAATATCTTCCCATTCCCAACGCCGGCGTCGCTCGCAGTTTTGCAGTTTGATTTCCTGCATTCCGCCCAGCATCTGCATGGTCTTGCTTTGGTTGCGGGCGCGTTGCTCGAAGTATTCGTAATCGAGCAGGCGGCGTTTTTTCAGAAACAAAAACACCCAGCCGGCATATAGCACGCTTCCCAAGAGGAAAATGAGGAATATCAGCCTGTTGTAATAGAGCAGGACGCCTCCGAAGATAATAAAGCTGAAAGCGGAAAATAATACGCTGAGCGTCTGAGCCGTCAGAAAACGTTCTACCCGCTCGTGGTCGTTGATGCGTTGCAGCAAATCGCCCGTCATTTTCGTATCGAAAAAGGACATGGGCAGACGCATCAGTTTGATCAGAAAATCCGACAAAAGGGAAATATTCACCCGGGCGCTGATATGCAATAAGATCCAGCGGCGGATAAAGTCGACCGAGGCGCGGCTGACGACCAGCATCAACTGTCCGATCAGGATGAGGTAGATCAAGTTCAGGTTTTTCCCGCTGATTCCCTTGTCGACGATGGCCTGGGTGAGAAACGGGAAGATAAGTTGAAGCGCGCTTCCGAGCAGCAATCCGAGCAACAACTGAATAAAGAAATGTTTATAAGGCCTGACGTAACTCCACAGAAAACGAATCGGACGTTCCATTTTCCGCCTTTCGTCTTGTTTTTGGTAGAAGGCGGGGGTAGGTTGCAACGCCATCAGGATACCTTTCTCCTCCCCCCTCGAACACGTGCTGAGCCAAGCGGCGCGGAAACTTTCTTCGTCGAGTTGCAGCAGGCTTTTACCCGGATCGGCCACATAAAAGATACGCTTTCCGTCGCGCTTGGCCTTTACATCATACAACACCACAAAATGTTCCTGATTCCAGTGCAGAATGCAAGGAAAAGGACGTTGCTCCACCAGCTTGCCGAGCGTAATCCGGCCGCAGATTGTACGTAAACCCAGGTATTCGGCCGCATCGGTCATTCCCAGCAAGGAGACACCTTCGCGCGTCACCACGCAGAGTTGTTGCATAGTCTCGGCTCCATATTCTTTTCCGTAATAGCGGGCAATCATGCGCAGGCAGGTAGCCCCGCATTCCATGCTGTCGGGCTGTTCTATATGTGGAAATTTCTTTGCCATCCGTATCAATTTAGGCTAAGTCCATACTTTTCTTCCTCCGGATAGTGCAGGCCGGAAGCATTCTCCAACAAGCTTGTTTCTTCCTTAGCTAGCCAAATCTATCTCCGATGCTGCGGAGCTAAAGATAATGCAAGCCGAGCACAGAAGTAAACTCGCTTTGCTTAGGCCGGACGGCCGTTTATCTTCCTCCTTTAGCGCGACAGATACTGTAGGCCGCAGGAAAAACGAACGCCGCAAAAAGATATTTTCATCTTCCGGTGGAGAGAGAAAGTAGAAGATGAAAGTATTACATACAGCAAATCACCGCTTATACTACTTATCCATCTGTTCTCTGTGTTCCCTGCAAGGAAAATAGCTCTTGCAGCACCCTCTGCTCCCTTATCCGGCTATCTTTTGCGTTCTAACAAAGATAAACAAAGCGATTAAAAATCCTAACAAACAAAATAAGAAAACGACGCTCTCACCTTATTTTTTAATGTTTGCCAGTCACTCGACCAGTGTTATTTCGGGGATAAGTTCCGGTCAGACTTTCCTATTCTTCCCTCTTTAATTGTGTCGGATTTTGATAAAAAGAAAAGGGGAGGACAAGATCCGCGCCTTGCATATACAGGCATATATTGCCGTACATCAGGCATCTTTTTCGGATCATCGGCCTCCCCAAACGGACTTCTCTACTTTTCTGACCGGAAATAAGAATCAGAAATAAAATCATTTTATCCATCCATTATATAGTAAGGAATCGGTTTTCAGCATTCTTTATCTACTTCTGCTCAATATACAGATTTATTATAAAAAAACCCTAGCCCTGCTTTTCTGTCTCTTCTATGCAATTTGCCGACCGACCGTCGAAAAGCATGTGGTACAACTTTACGAGGCAAAAATATAGCAAAAAATCCGGACTTCATATAACAAACATCACAGAGCGGAAAAAATATTTTTCGTCGGAGCGGGAAGCTCTTTCGGAAGAGCAAAATCCATTTGCCCGGCCGGTTTTCCTAACCGCCCTCACCTCCGGCTATCCCGGAAAATACACCGCGCAACAATCCGACCCTGCTTCTTACAAACGGTTTATTTCTTCCTTGGCCGCCCCGGTACCCTTATATTTCGAGCGGGTGGCATTGAACCGATACGTAACCGTGAGACGCACCTGACGCCGGTCGCTGTAATTCCACCTGGAAAAATCAGCCGCTTCCCCATACATCACGTTCGAAGTACGCCGGGTTTTAAATACATCGAAGCCCTGCAAATTCACATCCAGCGTATTTTTCAGAAACGAACGGCGCAACCCCAGGTCGACTCCTCCCTGCGGCCGGTTGTAATACACGTCCCAGTTGCCCGCCGTAGCATAATCCATATCTACGGATAAGACAAAGCCGGCCGGCAAACGCCACATGTTTTCAAAATAAAATGTGCTGGAGGGTTTCTCTAAAGAAAGTTTACCCAGACTCCTGTCCATCGAGAAATAAGGTTTATCCAGATAAAGGGTAAGAGAAGGTTCCCATATCCCCCATTTCGGGCTATAGGATAGCATTAGATTCAGCGCTTCCAGCTTGGGGTAATTTTTCACCCAAAACAGGGTGATCCGCCGGTCGTCGGGATAGGGCTTGGTGGTAAAGGCGATATAATCCTTGATATGGGAATACCCCAGGTTGAATAATAAATCTTTATACCCGACGCGTAAGTTGAGGTAACGCTGAATTTGCGGCTGCAAAGCCGGGTTGCCGGTTTCGTACGAAAAGCGGTCGTTGTATTGAATATCGTTGCGTAACTGATAAAAATAAGGACGCCGTGTTTTCTCGGAATAACTCAGGGAGAATTGGACAGGCTTTAAATTGTATGAAAGGGATAGGTTAGGATAAAGACGGTCATATACCCGGCTTTGCCCGGGCATAAATACCCCTCGGTCGTAATAATCGTAAACGGCATGTTCGTAACGCAAGCCCGCATCCAAGGAGAAACGATCGAGCGAATACGCCACCGAAGCAAAGGCCGCCGCTTTCCGGTCCTTTATCCGGTTCACCGAAGAAGGGAGCGTTTCTTCCATATTGAGGTAATTATTTTTTTGGCTGATAAAGCTGAATTCATGTCCTATTTTAACTTCCAAGGAAGAGGCTACATAGCCTAAGATCAGCTTATAAGCATATAAATTATCGCGCGTCCGATTGATCGTATGCAGCTCCCTGTCCGACGCCTCGCGGCTGGTTTCCACTATTTCTTGCTTCCTCCGGTTCCAACCAGCCAATTGGTCGAAATTGAAATCGACCAACCAACGGTCGTTAAACAGGGCCGTATAATAGGCATTCAACCGGTGCTTTTTCTGCTTCAACGGTTGTCGGTTTTTCGTAAGCAAAGCATCGAACAAGGCCTCGCCGGCAAAATAATCGGAAGAAGAAGACGTGCGGAAGGTAGCATCGATATGCGTATAATCGTAGCGGAAACCTGCCGATTGATTTTTTCCCAGTTCGTAATTCATGCCCACTTGCGTGTTCAACGTTTTCCGATGCGCCAAGCTTCCCATCGTAGTGCGGCTCCGCCATAAGGTATCGAGGTAAGTGTGCTGTTCGCTGCGTTGTTCTTGTTCCTGCCGATTCGATAAATAAGCGATGGAACCGAATACGTCAAAGCCATTCTTCCGATAGTTCAGATTCAATTGTTCCCGGTTGCTGAAATGAAGCCCCCGGGAACCATAGGCGCTGACATAGCCGCTTACCCCGTCACCCTTGCGCCTGACGGTTTTGATCTTCACAACGGCTTGAACGGTGGCGTCGTATTCCGCCCCGGGATTGGTAATCAATTCCACTTGGGCTATATCCTTTGAGCTCAACTGAGCCAGTTCGGAATTGTCTTTCACTTCCCGGTTATTGATATAAATGAGCGGCGCTCCTTTCCCGAACACCGTAAACTCCCCCTCACCACCCACAATCCCCGGTATCCGTTTCAATACGTCATTGGCCGTGCCTACGGTGCTTAACAGAGAATGCTGCACATTCGTCAACAGGCTGGACCCTTTCATTCGGAAAGCAGGTAGTTGGCCTTTTACTTCTATTCCTTCCAAGGTAACAACTTCCGGCTCCAATCGAATAGGCCCTACATCTCCTCCTTCACATTCCCGGTAGGCATTTTTATAGCCGATATAAGATACGGTAAGCCCATATTCTTTTTTTTCGGGCAAAAGCAAACTGAAACGACCGTCTTCGCCGCTCACGCATCCTGCTACAAAAGTGCTATCCGGCAAGTCGGATAACATAATATTAGCGTAAGCAATAGGGGTACCCTTATAATCACATATCGTGCCGGTAAGAGTTTGGGCATAGCTGGGAATAGTAACCCAATAAAACAGAAACAAATAAAAGATACAGGTTTTCATAGCCAATTCAGGTTAACAAAGTTTATACTATATTTCCATAAAAACGTAGCATGATCTGCCTTTAGTATATCCCTTTCTCAATTTCGCATCGGAACTTTCAAAATATTTCCTTCACGCCCTTCGTTATAAAGCGTTTTCATTCCGGCTTTATATTTTCTTCCTATCGCCATATTCCACGAGAATTTCACAAAAAGCATCTGACCGTTATCCTTTATACAGGTCTGCGAGCGATAAGGCGTAACCTCCGACACCGACTTCGAACCGGCTGTCCATGCTGAAGAAAAGGGAAACGACATGCCTATTCCCAAGACAAAAGGCTGCTTATTATACTGCAAAACCACTGAAGAAGATACTTCATCTTCCGTGACGATTTCGCCCCACAAAGACTTCGATCGAGTAGTAGCCGACACTAATAAGGACATACGTTTATAGGAAAACGTTCCTTGGAAATAAAACCAGCAATTCGTAAGAGCATGGTGATAACGGGCCCCATTGCTCTCCAAATGAGAAAAATTACCGGTAGCTTGCAAAGTGACTATATCATGCAAAAAAGGCCCGTATTTCAAATAGACAGAAGCATTATATTCTTGCAAATCACCTTGATTTTTGAATGTATTAACGTACAAACCGGAACTTTCATCCATAAAGTTGTCATCCATAATAGGATGAGCATGATAGGCATGGCGCAAACGGATCTGACTGTATAGCGACTTATTGAAATAAGAATAAGTAAGCATATTAAAATAGCTCCGATAAGGTTTCAAGTCCACATTGCCTTTAGTAACCAATACGGAGTTTATAGACTGTCGTATATCATTCAAGTAAGAAATATCGGGATTATTGGAACTTACAAGAAACAAATATTGCAAAGAAGATTTGGGATTAAACCGATATGTCAAAATAACAGAAGGGCGGAAAGCAAAAAAAGCATGTCCTTTATCCTCCCATACTTTATAGCGATGAATCGCTCCGGCTAATCCGACGATATAATTCATTTTTTTCCAATCGGCTACCGCTTGGGCATATAAATAGGTAAAAGAAGATAATTGCTTTATTAACTTATTATTCGCTTCATAATAATAATTTCTCTCTTTTGATACATCCTCTTTTACCCCTGCCGTAAACGTGAATTTATCAGCTAAACGATTTTCATACTTTATTTCTCCGATAAATCCTAGTTTCTTTCCTTTCGTATCCGACATAGCCATATAAAGAGTATCCCCTTTTTCCCGGTAATCACGTTGGTAATGCGTAGATACATACCCTCCTACCACATTCAGACTTACTTGTTGGGTAGCTGTTAAGCGGCGGGAATAATATAAGTCAACTTCCGGAAACGACATTTTTGTTTTCTCATAATTACTCATTTCCAATATGTTGTTCACCTCAACCAAGCTCCCCCTGTCGTTAGCTTTCCTATCATTCAGGGTGGTTCGTACTATAGCATTAAAAACATAGCGATCGGGCTCGGATAGATTGTAAGAAAAAGTCACTCCATGATTCCCTATACTGAAAGGAGACTCTATACCGATTTGTTTTCGTTCGAATGATTGCAGGTCGGGTTGTATATAATTCTCCCACCTACTTTTTTTACGTTTGGAATAATCCCGGTAAAGCAAATCATAACTCAATGCAAACTCCGATTTTTTATGATTCAATTTCAGAGAAAAACCATCATTTCCAAAACCGGTTGTCAGGGCGTTTTGCAAATTCAGAGAAAACAGCAAACCACTTTCTACCTGCCGGGTGATATAATTTATGACTGCATTTACATTGGGATCATACGACACCCCCGGACGATCTATATATTCTACCCGAAGAATATCCCCGGGAATTAAAGCCTCCACTTGGCTTAGCTGAACTTTTCTCCCGTTAATTTGGAACTCAGGCGTTTTACCTTCCACTTTCACCGAACGATCTACCGTATTTACCATCAAACCGGGAAGCATCATCTCGGATAACAAATCCAGTGAAGTGGAAGAAGCAGCAAGTTGAGAAAGAGTAGGCAGAATAATCAACCGATCGGCTTTACGTCTCTGTTTATCGGCTACCACTACTATATCTGACAAACCGATTTCTTCCGGGCGCAAAATAATAGTGCCCAATGAAAGATTCTTCTCCAACTGATAAAGCCCTATTTCTTCTGTACAATATCCTACATAAGAGATTTTAACCTTGTAATCGTCTTTTTCTATATGTGTCAATTTAAATTTTCCCGCTTTAGTGCTCGTCGCCCCTTTATAAAAAATTGTATCGTGAACGTACAGAGAGATATTGGCAAAAGGAATAGGGTTATGATCTTCGTCGGACAGGGTGCCTTCCACAAACAAGTTTTGGGCCGACAAACAATTAATAGCCCCTAAGCATATTATAAAAAACCACAATTTCATAATTAAAGATTATTGATCATACATGTAATGCTCTACTACGCCTTCTTCAAAGGAAAAAATCATTGGGTTGCCATTTTTCACACACGAACGGCATTTTATTCAAGGCAATTTATTCCAATCTCTTTGGATATGGCTCGTATGCAAAGATAAACATTTTGGTTAAAGAACATGTATTTTCGTAGGACTTTTTAATCCTATTTTCTGAACGTTTTTGCTAAAACAAGTACTAAAAAGGGAGAACAACACCCGTACCTCACGCTCCGATTGCTTGCCGCAGGGTCATGTCAGGCATCCTCATCGGGACTTTGTCCTCCCTTTGAAAGGTAAGCGCTTCGCTTATAGCGAAAAAAGGAAGCGAGGCAACTTAAAATCATGCTTGGGATTTATGTAAAATCAGATATATTTTACTCGTATCCGACCCAATACCATGTATCTGTATTTTCATCATAGATCCAATTGCCACCTATAATGGATTTTTCTTCTTCCTCCGTGAGGACATACGCTTCAAACTGTTTCATTTTATTCTTGTTTTATAGATTAACGTTGCAAACATATATAAAAAACAAAGACTTAACATAACAAAAACATCACAATTTCCTTACATACTTTATAAAACATAAAAATTTAATTAGTTTTGCATAAAGAATAAAGAGAAATGTACAAATCTACCCTTATATTTAGCCTTGGCCTATTTGCTCTACTGGTATCTCAAGGATACTGGTTGCATAATATGTATATGGATTATCAAGATAAAAACAAATCCATTATCGACGAGTTATTTTATGATACCGTAGAATACGAAGCGGCGATTCGATGGATAGGACCTTCCAAAATAAAAAAAGGACATTCGCTAACCATTAAAAGAGCGGAAGAGATGTCGGCCGAAGAGCGGAAGAAACTCAAAGGAGACACTTTGATTTTAAAAGCAAACCGCAAAAAAAGAGGGAAAAGTATAGCCGAAATAGTTTCCGAGACATTGCAAGATGATTTGCTTGCCCGAAAACCGATTCGTTTGCATACCCTAGATAGCCTGTTCTCCAACCAATTGGTAAGCCAAGGCATTCCGTCTTCGTTCCGCATCAGCTTATACGATCAGCAAAATGAAGTCGTTAAAGAAATCGACCATGCCTTCGATCCTGTGAAACCTACCGTGAAAACCGGGTTACACCCCATCGGCAGCGGGCAGGATCTTTTTATTCAAGCGAAAGTCAACCTGCCTCCCTCGGTGATTCTTCAGCATATGCTTTATTCCTTGCTTATTTCGATATTGGTAGTGGTAATCGTGATGATCTGCCTTTATTACCAATGGAAGGCATTGGGAAAGGCTCGACGCGAATTGCAGGAGCGGGAACGGATGGTGCACGGGGCGATACACGATTTGAAAACGCCGCTCAATACGGTATTTGCGTTGCTCGATTACCTGCAATTCTCGGATATGGGACGGGAGCATATCGACTATTTGAAAAACGGAAAAATCCAGATTCGGAAACTCACCGATACCATCGAATCCATGCTCGGCTTATTGAAACCCGGACACAAAGCCATCCAATTGCATACCGGCCCTATCGATTTGCCGGAAACCGTAAGCCAGGTTTTCAAAGGCCTGCAAGCACTTTACCCCGACAAAAAGGCTGTATTTTACATCGATAACCGATTGGCCTCTCCGCTCGTTTCTACCGATGCCGTCCGCTTGGAGCGATGTATAAGGAACTTGCTGGAAAATGCTTTAAAGTATTCCGACAAACAAGTGAAGATAACCGTAACTCTTTCTTCCGCCAACAACCGGGTATCGGTGGCTGTGGCTGATAACGGATGGGGCATACCGGCCAAACAGCAAAAACGCCTCGGCCGGCAATTTTATCGCATAGAGCGGACGGACAAGCCCGAGCAACCGGGATTCGGCATCGGGCTTTGCTCTACCAAACACTTGGCGCAAGAACTCGGAGGATCGCTGCATTTTCAAAGCACAGAGGGAGAGGGAAGCATTTTCACCTTGGTTTTTCCCAGGGAGTAAAGAAGAAGAAAAAGAAAAAATCGTCTCTCTCATGCGAACGGATATTTTTCGTACCTTGCGCTTGATATATCCACAACTCGTACCGATGATACAAAAAATATTATTCTTAGAAGACGACTTGCTTCTTGGCACATTGATAAGCAAAGGATTACGCCAGGCAGGCTTCGAAGTGCGGCTTATCAGCCGGTTGGAAGAACTTTATACCGCGACGGAAACCTTTCGTCCCGACCTGACGGTAGTGGATTTGGAGATAGGCGGCCTTAACAGCCTGAAAGAAATGCCGTCTTTCCGCAAACGTTATCCCCAGATGCCGATTGTCTTTGCTTCTTCGCATACGGACGGGAAAGAAATTATTGCTTGTTGGAATCTGGGATACACGGATTATGTCAAAAAGCCTTATGAAGTGGAAGAACTTATTTACCATATCCGCAAATGGCTAGGAACCACTACGGTTGCCAGCGATATGCTTACGCTGGGCCACTATCAATTGAACCTGCAAACGCGGGATTTAATTTATCAAACACAAATACAGAAAAGACTCAATCCCAAGGAATTCAATTTGCTTCGTATGCTTATCACGCGTAAGGAAGAGGTGATAGACCGGTCGGAATTTCTGAAAAAAGTGTGGAATAATCAGCCGGCGGAAGAGAGTTTGAACAATTATATCACGTATCTGAGAAAGCATTTGAATAAAGATCCGCGTATCCTGATTCGTACCGTGAAAGGGAAAGGGTACATCCTGACTTACCGGGAGGAATAACCGGACACGGTTCTTTTAGCATTTTGGCACATTTGACAAAATGACAAATTATCTCTTCGACAAACCGTTATACGGGCTCAGGTGCAGGTCGTGTAATTTACAATCGATTCCTGCGAAGTTGAGCGCGGACAAATTGATAGCAAATAGTCGAATTACCTTTCAAAAATAGATTTATATATCCAATTTTGCCTAATACCCCGGGTATATTTTTCCTACACTTTACTAATTTGCATCAAATTGTCAAGTAAAAAATAGATGACAAAAAAAAGATTCCAGCAAAAATGCCGCCTCCATTTTAATATAAACAAACTCATTTTAAGTTAAAAACAACATTATTTCTCTCTTTTATATCCATCAAAGTATCCCTATCCGGTTCAAAATACACCCTTATGGAATAAAAATTTCATCGGCATGAATTAAAAATACATGCTTATGCAATTTCAGTTGCTTGCCGAAGAAGATAAAAAAGAGTAAAAAAAGGTATTTTTTTCTTATCCTTTTCTCTAAAAGCGCTTTTTTCGCAAAATAACCGGAAAGCAAAACAATCTATTATCAAACAATAAGATAGATAAAACAGCAATTACAAATCTTATTGTCAAATTCAACAACTCAAGTTCACGGCAAAAAAGAAGTTCGATAGCCCCCTTGTCGCCTAGCCAAAAGCAGCAGACGAGGTAGTTTGAAACTCGCTCTCTTTCCCGCTACCAAATTGAAAATAAATCCGTACATTTACCCCCGTATATCAATTAGAACGAGAGCTATGATGAAAAAAAGTAGTTGGAGTATTTGCCTTCTGATCATTTTGCTGGTTGGATTGGGCAGTTGCGACGATGACCCGTATGACGATTGGGCCGGCGAAGACGCCACGCGTGCACTTTGCAGCGCAACCTGGGTAGATTATTTTGTAACGAGCGACGGACTTGATTGCGAACAGCAACTTCGGTTTTATCCGAACGGTGAGGGCGAAGACGTGCGCATCTATTATTACCCGAACGGTCGCGAACAAACCGAAAACGTGCCGTTTTACTGGGATTGGGAATCGGGAAGTTATTATTTCGATGCTTTATGGATAGATTATCCCAACGGAGAAAGAACCTGGCTGGAGGAAATCTGGATAAGCGGCAGCCGCATGGAATGTTTGTACAATGGAGAGCACGTAAGTTTCCGTGCGTATTAAGATAACCTCTCAACCAGTCGCAGGCACCTGCCGGAGAAAGAACCACGGCAAGTTTCCCGAAAGAAACCGCAAAAAGGAAGTATTTGGGATCGACAGCCGAAATTAACCCCGGCTTTGTAAAAAGTAGGCTTCCATACGACGAAATCGTTTAAAGTAAACACATCCAAACCCGTTAGAAAACCAATTCTAACGGGTTTTCTTATAGCGCCTTCCCAACGAACTGCATAGCCGGCTATTTTAAGCATACCGGTTTTAAAGGTATCGGAACCGGTTACAAAACGGTATCATAAAGAGGCATGTTCAAGCAGGAATTGCCCTGTTAAACCATCCTATCCGGCTGGACTTTATTAATAAAAACGACTAAAGGAGAGGGGAAAACGGTGTAATGGAGATACCATAAGGTTTACGGTTCATATTTCTTTCAGTAGTCTCGCCGGGAATCGAACCCGGATCTAAAGTTTAGGAAACTTCTATTCTATCCGTTGAACTACAAGACCCTATTCGCTCTCCTTTCGAAGGGAAGGAGAGCGGGCACAAAAGTATAGCTTTTTCTGCAAACCGGCAAGTATTCGGCCGCGAATCTCGCTAATCGAAAAGACTTTGCATCACGGCCAGCGATTTGATTTCCGCAAATTCCGGCAAATGCAGCCGGTAATATTCCAGAATATGCCGGATAATATCTACCCGCTCCTGCCTTGAAAACCCGTACAAAGCCATATTTTCGAAGCTGATCCGCAACAAACGGGCAAAAAAAGCGCTCTCTTCCTTGCTAAGATAATGGCGGTGCATCGGAATATGATCGATAAACTCGCCGTTGAGCATATCGAAATAATACCCCGCCCGATGCGCCTCCACATTGGGAAAAATACCCATATAATGTAAAAGCCCCAGCAAGAAAACCAGATGATAATTCGCTATACCTTCCTCTACCCTCTCCAACACGTCGATGGAACGATACAGATAATCGAACAAACGCTCGTCGGGTTCCGTTTCCTTCACCACCCGGAATAAAACCTCTGCCAGAAACAAAGCCAGCATATTTTTTACCGGATTGCAAAACACCTCGGCAAGCGGCATAAAAAGCTTTGCCTCCTTGATACGGTGCAAATCCCGCTTATTAAGATGCTCCACCTCCATTTCCAATACCGAGAGCGGCAAAAAAAGCGCTTTCGACACAGCCGTTCTCTTCCCCCGACTGCGCGATACCAGATACGAAGCCCGCCCGAAAGCCTCCGTATACATATATACAATCGAATATTTATCGTTATAAGGAATCGAATGCAATACGATTCCGCGCGTTTTTATCAACATAAACTCTTATTTTTGTATCCGTCGGGACACATGCCAGGCACCAAGTGCCCGGCTTACTGCTGTCCGCTAAACAAAGATAAGCAATTTCACGTTATTATAACTAAAGTACGTACCGCCTTATGTTAGATCTCACCACTCCTTCGCTGCTCTTCTCCGCCATCTCGCTCATCTTGCTGGCCTATACCAACCGTTTCCTTTCCTACGCCAGCGTGATACGTACCCTGAAAGAAAAGCACCAGCAAACACGCGACCCGCGCGACATCGCCCAGATAGCCAACCTGCGCAAACGCCTTTACCTGACGCGCACCATGCAGATACTCGGCATCCTGAGCCTTCTGCTCTGCGTCATCGCCATGTTTTTCGTCTATGTAGCCTGGCAACTCATCGCCGCCTGGATATTCGGCGCCGCTCTGTTGCTGCTAGCCGCCTCTTTATGCGTATGTATTTGGGAAATAAACATTTCGGTAAAAGCCCTGGAAATCCATCTGGACGACATAGGTTCTAAATAGAAGTTAAAACAAAGGGAGATATTAAATTTTTCTTCCAAATGTTTTGCCAGTTCAAACAGATACTCTATCTTTGCACTCGCAATCGGGAAATCAGTACTTCCAGAGCGCTAAAAGCGAAAGCTTTGACAGCTTGGCCCGTTCGTCTATCGGTTAGGACGCAAGATTTTCATTCTTGAAAGGGGGGTTCGATTCCCCCACGGGCTACAATAAAAACAAGATTAAAGAAGCAAATAAGAAATGGCAAATCATAAGTCATCGATCAAGAGAATCAGACAAACAAATGCAAGACGTTTGCGCAATCGCTATTACGCAAAGACGGCAAGAAACGCTATGCGCGTTTTGCGTGCAACCGAGGATAAGAACGAAGCTCAGGCTCTGTTTCCGAAAGTTTGCTCTATGCTGGACAAGCTTGCCAAAAAGAACGTTATCCACAAGAACAAGGCCGGCAATCTGAAATCGAAACTGGCCAAGCACGTCAACAAGCTGGTTAACGCTTAAAAACAAGAAGGTACTTTACCTGACATAAGGAAGGTGGCCGGACTGACAAGCCCGGCTTTTTTAAGCCTGACGGCCCGTTCGTCTATCGGTTAGGACGCAAGATTTTCATTCTTGAAAGGGGGGTTCGATTCCCCCACGGGCTACACACGCGGAAAGAGACAAAACAATTAGTTTTGTCTCTTTTTTATTTTGCTATTTTCACACTCTTAAAGCTGGCTATCTCAATTATTTACGCTATATTTGTTAGATTTTTTGAGGATATAGATAATTACAGATTTTAAAGAAGATAAACTCATGAGTGAAGAAATTAAGAATACTGCTACAGAATATTCCGCAGACAGTATTCAAGTACTTGAAGGGTTAGAGGCAGTCAGAAAAAGGCCATCCATGTATATTGGCGATACCAGTGAAAAAGGTCTCCACCATTTAGTGTACGAAGTGGTTGATAACTCTATCGACGAAGCCCTGGCCGGTTATTGCTCGAACATCGACGTCGTCATCAACGAAGACAACTCGATTACGGTAACCGACGACGGACGCGGTATCCCGGTGGATATTCATGAGAAAGAAGGGAAATCGGCCCTCGAAGTGGTACTGACCGTGCTGCATGCCGGCGGTAAATTCGACAAAGGCACGTACAAAGTGTCGGGCGGTCTGCACGGCGTGGGCGTTTCCTGCGTAAACGCACTCTCTACTTACCTGAAAGCGGAAGTACGCCGCGACGGGAAAATTCATATGCAGGAATTCTCCTGCGGAAAAGCTCTGCACGACGTGGAAATTGCCGGTACCTGCGAAACCACGGGAACAACGATCTCTTTTAAGCCCGACACCAGCATTTTCAGCGTCGGGGAATACAAATACGATATTCTGGCCACCCGCCTGCGCGAGCTTTCGTTTCTGAATGCCGGCATCACCCTTAGGCTGACCGACAAGCGGGTGGTAAGGGAAGACGGCACCTACAAATCGGAAATTTTCCATTCGGAAGAAGGACTGAAAGAATTCGTCCGCTACATCGACCGTTCGAAAGAGAAACTGGTCGACGACGTGATTCATATCGTCACCGAGAAGCAAGGCATTCCCGTGGAAGTAGCCATGACGTATAATACGTCGTACAACGAAAGCGTCTTCTCGTATGTAAACGACATCAACACCATAGAAGGGGGCACACACCTGGCCGGGTTCCGACGCGGGCTGACCCGTACCCTGAAAAAATATGCCGAAGATTCGAAGCTGCTGGAAAAAGCCAAGGTGGAAATTCAAGGCGACGACTTCCGCGAAGGGTTGACGGCGGTAATCTCCATCAAGGTAGCCGAGCCCCAGTTCGAAGGACAGACGAAAACCAAGCTGGGCAACAGCGAGGTGACGGGAGCCGTGGATATGGCCGTAGGCGAAGCCCTGGGGTATTTCCTGGAAGAGCATCCGAAAGAAGCCAAAGTAATCGTCGACAAGGTGATTCTGGCCGCCCAGGCGCGCCATGCCGCCCGTAAAGCCCGCGAGCTGGTGCAACGCAAATCGCCCCTCACCGGAGGCGGACTGCCTGGCAAGCTGGCCGACTGCTCGTCGAAAGACGCGGCTATCTGCGAATTGTTTCTCGTCGAAGGAGACTCGGCAGGCGGTACGGCCAAACAAGGCCGCGACCGGAATTTCCAGGCCATCCTGCCGCTCAGGGGTAAAATCCTGAACGTGGAAAAAGCCATGGATCACAAAATCTTCGAAAGCGAAGAAATCCAGAATATTTACCGGGCGATGGGCGTGACCGTCGGGACGGAAGAAGACCCCAAGGCGCTCAATCTCGACAAGATACGCTATCATAAGGTGATTATCATGACCGATGCCGACGTGGACGGAAGCCACATCGCCACGCTGATCCTCACGTTCTTCTTCCGCCGGATGCGCGCCCTGATCGAAAACGGTTATGTATACCTGGCCACTCCCCCGCTTTATCTCTGCAAAAAAGGAAAAGTGGAAGAATACTGCTGGACCGACCAGCAACGCCTGGCCTTCATCAACAAGTACGGGGGCGGAAACGAAAATATGATTCATACCCAGCGTTACAAAGGTTTGGGAGAAATGAACGACCACCAGCTATGGGATACCACCATGAACCCGGAAAACCGTACGCTCAAGCAAATCACCATCGATAACGCCGCCGAAGCCGATCAGATATTTTCCATGCTGATGGGCGAAGACGTAGGCCCGCGCCGCGAATTTATCGAAGAGAACGCCACCTACGCCAATATCGACGCTTAAAAAGCCCGGCTTATGAATACCCGTCTTCGTCGTCCGGATATAAAGACGTTGTTTGAAGAGGTCGATGCCTTCGTTGCTCCTCCCCTGGGGGAGCAACCTCCGCGTATCGGTATTTCCGCCAACCGGAAAGAGGGGCTTTCGTGCATTGCCGAGACCTACGTTCGTTCGGTACTCGACGCGGGAGGCGCTCCGGTATTGCTTCCGGTGATCACCGACCTGGAAGCCCTTTCCGCGCTGGTGGACGATCTCGACGGCTTATTGCTGAGCGGCGGGGGCGATTTGAACCCGCTTTATGTAGGCGAAGAACCCATACGGACTTTACAGGACGGAGATACGCTGCGCGACGAATACGATCTGCTGCTGCTCCGGCTGGCCGCCCGCCGGCAATTGCCGCTGATGGGCATCTGCCGCGGCCATCAACTGATGAACGCGGCTTTCGGCGGACGCTTGTATCAGGATATGTATGCGCAAACCGACCGGACGCTGCTCAAGCATAGCCAGGCGATGCCCCGCGAACAGGTATCGCATACCGTATGCCTGGCCGAAGGCAGCCGCCTGAGGGAATGGCTGGGGAAAGATACCTTGGCCGTCAATTCCTTCCATCATCAAGCCGTGCAGGAACCCGCTCCGGGCTGGATAGCCTCCGCCGAGGCGCCCGACGGCATCAACGAAGCAGCGGAACATCCCGAACGGCCCTGGCTAAGCGTGCAATGGCATCCGGAAGCTCTGGCAGCCGAAGGCGACGAAACGATGCACCGGCTTTTTGCCGGGCTGGTGAAAGAAGCCCGGCTGTTCAGGCAAGCCAAAGCGTTGCATCATAAAATGATTACTATCGATTCCCATACCGATACGCCTATGATTTTTCCCGGCCGGTTCGACATCGGCCGCAAAGAAGGCGGCAAAGTGAACCTGCCCTTTATGGAAGAAGGCCGGATCGATGCCACCTTTATGGTAGCCTATATCCCGCAGGGAAAACGCGACGGGGCTTCTCTGCAAGCGGCCACCGCCTATGCGGTAGAAAGGCTGCGGGAAGTGCGCAGGCAGGAAACTTTTCTTTCGGCGCGCATGGGAATTGCCACGAACGCCCAAGAAATTCGCGCCCTCAAACAAGCCGGGCGGAAAGCGATTTGCCTGGGTATCGAAAACGGTTACGCGATCGGCAAAAACCTCGACAACCTGGCGATGTTCAGCCGGATGGGCGTACTCTACCTCACGCTTTGCCATAACGGCGACAACGATCTTTGCGATTCCGCCCGCGGACATGCCGAATGGGGCGGACTCAGCCCCTTAGGAAAAGAAGCCGTAGGGGAAATGAACAGGCTGGGAATGATGGTCGACGTCTCGCATGCCGCAGAGTCGACTTTCTACGATGTACTGGAAACCAGCAGCCTGCCGGTGATAGCCTCGCATTCGTCGGCGCGGGCGCTTTGCGACCATCCGCGAAATCTCACCGACGATCAACTTCGTGCCTTGGCAGCCGCAGGAGGCGTTTGCCAGGTTTGCTTGTACAAGGGATTTATCAATGAAGAAGCGGAAAAGGCTTCTCTGAGCGACGCCATCCGCCATATCGACCATATCGTGGAAGTGGCCGGGATCGACCATGTAGGCATCGGTTCCGATTTCGACGGCGACGGCGAGCTGATAGGCTGCCGGGCTACCGGCGAGCTGATCCGCATCACGGTAAAACTGCTCGAAAAAGGATATACGGAAAACGACATTCAGAAAATATGGGGAGGCAACCTGCTCAGGGTGCTCGCAACCGTACAGGCGGCCGCCCGCAAGTAAACGATATGTTATGAAAAAATTACTTTACACCTTATGCGCTTGTACTTTTCTCCTGGGCGGAAAAGCACAACAACCGGGCGCTTGCCAGCCCGACTTACGGCAATTGCAGGTACTGACCGATTCCTGCGACGTGGATTTACGCGCTCCCCGCCGCCCGCTGATCGGCGTATCGGCCAGTCATCAAGACGGAGCTTCGCGGGTATCGGGACATTATATCCAGGCTGTCCTGCAAGCCGGCGGCGCGCCGGTGATCATTCCGGCCGTTACGGACGGCCCTACGCTTCGCGCCTTGGTAGCGGGGCTCGACGGATTGGTATTGACCGGGGGAGCCGACGTAAATCCCCTCTGGTATGGCTCGCAGCCCATCCAAGCCTTGCAGAGCGTCGATCCCGTACGCGATTTATTCGAACTGAAATTACTCAAACTGGCTTCCGACCGGAATATCCCTATTTTAGGTATCTGCCGGGGAGAACAACTCATTAACGTAGCTTTCGGAGGCACCTTGTATCAGGATATACCCTCCGAGCGACCCGCCGGCTACCTCAAACATGTGCAGGATTTGCCGGCCGTCGCGCCTTCTCATCATCTGACGGTAATACCCGGCTCGCAACTGGCCGCCATCACAGGCGGCGGAAAGCTGGCTGTGAACTCCTTCCACCATCAGGCCGTGAAAACGGTAGCCCCCGGTTTCCGGGCGGTAGCCTTCGCCGCCGACAGCGTGGTAGAGGCGATCGAAGCCTGGCCCGACCGCCCGATCCTGGGCGTGCAATGGCATCCGGAAAGCCTTACGGCAGGAGGCGATCCGGCAATGTACAGGATTTTCCGCTTCCTGGTGGGGAAGGCCGATACCTTCCGGATGGCCAAAGAGATGCACGCCCGTTTCCTTTCGGTCGATACGCATACCGACACGCCTTTCTGGTTTAAACGGCCCGGTTTCAGCATCGCCAGCCGGGAACCCAACCGGGTGAATCTACCGAAAATGGAAGAAGGACGGCTCGACGGCGTATTTCTGGCCGCCTTTATCTGGCAGGAAAAACGCGACGCGGCTTCTTTGCAAAAAGCAGTCGATAAAACGGTATCGCTGATCGAAGGCATTTACGAAGAAGCGGAAAAAAACAAGGACCTTTGCGGAATTGCCGTCACGCCCGACGACTTCGCACGGCTGAAGCAGCAAGGCAAAAAAGCATTCTTTATCGGCATTGAAAACGGCTATGGTATCGGCAAAGACTTGGCCAACATCGCCCGGTTCAAGAAAATGGGCGTGAACTACATCACTCTTTGCCATTCCTACGACAATGATATTTGCGATTCTTCCACCCATACGAAAAAAGAATGGGACGGTTTGAGCCCCTTCGGCGAAGAGGTGGTGCGCGAAATGAACCGCCAGGGCATCATGGTAGACTTGTCGCACGCAGGCGAAAGCACGTTCTGGGATGTCGTCCGGATGACGGATATTCCGGTGATCTGCTCGCATTCGTCGGCCCGCGCGCTTTGCGATCACGACCGCAACCTGACCGACGAGCAGCTTCGAGCGTTGGCGAAAAACGGCGGCGTGGTGCAAGTATGCCTTTTAGACGCTTATATTAACCCGATAAAAGAAAAAGCGTCGGTAACCGACGCGGTAGAGCACATCGATCATATCGTAAAAGTAGCCGGCATCGACCACGTGGGTATCGGTTCCGATTTCGACGGCGGAGGCGGCCTGATCGGCTGTCAAGGCGACAACGATTTGATCCAGTTGACGGTTAAATTGATAGAAAAAGGATACTCCGAAGAGGATCTGGCCAAATTATGGGGCGGCAACCTGATGCGGGTATTGAGCCGGGTACAGGCCGCCGCTTCGGCTGATACGCTATAAACAAGATAGATATGACAAGATTATTTTTTATTTTTCTGGCTATGGGAATGTTATCGTGCGGGCAGAAAAGTACGGGAGGCTCGTCTTCGACGTCTGACGCGTTAAAAACGACGCCGGCTTCGGAACCGGCTTCGAAAACCCCGGCATTTAATGCCGACAGCGCTTACCGATATGTACAAAACCAGGTAGATTTCGGGCCGCGGGTGCCGAATACCGAAGCTCACAAGAAATGCGGCGATTACCTGGCCGGCGAGCTTCGACGGTTCGGAGCGAAAGTGTATGAACAGGAGGCTGTGGTAACGGCCTATGACAATACCGGTTTGCAAATCCGAAATATCGTCGGTTCGTTCGATCCGGAAAACAAAAAACGAATCTTATTGTTTGCCCATTGGGACAGTCGCCCGTATGCCGACCACGATCCTGACCCGGCCCGTCACCGTTCTGCTATCGACGGAGCCGACGACGGCGGAAGCGGCGTAGGCGTCTTGCTGGAAATAGCCCGCCAGATCGGCCAGCGTTTGCCGGAGACCGGGGTAGACATTATCTTTTTCGACGCCGAAGATTACGGTACGCCGGAATTTGTCGACGATTACAAACCGGACACCTGGTGCCTGGGCACCCAGTTCTGGACGAAAAACCCGCATGTGCCGGGTTATCGGGCCGACTTCGGCATTCTGCTGGATATGGTGGGAAGCAAAAACGCCACCTTTTTCAAGGAACAGATTTCCACCATGTATGCCGCGCCGATCGTAGAATTGGTATGGAATACGGCCCGCAACCTGGGCTACGGGAAATATTTTATCCAGGCGGCCGGAGGGGCCATTACCGACGATCATCAATATGTGATCAGCGGCATGAACATTCCCAGTATCGATATTATCAATTACGATCCGGAAACGGAAAAAGGTTTCGCTCCTTATTGGCATACGGTAAACGATACGATGGAAAACATCGACCCCCAGACGCTCAAAGCGGTAGGACAGACAGTATTGGAAGTAGTGTATAACCGATAAAACAGATAGAAAATGACGATTAACGAACTACAGGACAATGTAATTGAAGAATTTTCGGCCTTCGACGACTGGATGGACAAATATGCTTTGCTGATCGATCTGGGCAATTCCCTGCCGCCGCTCGAGGAAAAATATAAAACGGAGAGCAACCTGATAGAAGGTTGCCAGAGCCGGGTATGGCTGCAAGCGGATTACGTGGACGGAAAACTGGTATTCAAGGGGGAAAGCGACGCGGTGATCGTAAAAGGGATCGTGTCTTTGTTGATTAACGTATTGTCGGATCATACGCCCCAGGAAATACTCGACGCCGATTTGTATTTTATCGACCGGATCGGGCTGAAAGAGCATCTTTCTCCCACCCGATCGAACGGTTTGGTGTCGATGGTGAAACAGATGCGGATGTATGCGTTGGCCTTCCGCACCAAGGAACAAGGGTAAGGCAAGGCAAACCGGCCTTTACATAATAGAGCGCGCAAACCGCGGAATTTTTATCAACCGGTCGAGACGGAGCTAATCCTTCCCGGCCGGTTGTTTTTCTTCCATAAGGCTTAGTTCAGCACAAGCCGGTAAAAGTTTTCCACATCCTGCCACCGATAAAAGGGAAACCGGTCGGTGGGTACCGGAATATGCACTTCTTTTTCATTATGCAGAATCTTTACCAATACGTCTTCGGGGCTTCCTTTTTCCTTGCGGAAAAATACCAGTTGGATATTCGCCGCCATGGGAACGACCTTAAAGTCGCTCCATACTTTATAGACTTCATACGGGTCGCTGACGGCCGCATATGTATTTTCGATTTGCATCAAAGCCGCCAGAGGAATGACATTCCCGTCGTGGCCGAACCGGAGCGTCGCAGCTATGCCGCCTTTGCGGATGGCTTCGCCGGCGCTGTCGAGGATATTCCGCAGCAAGGATTTGGCATTTGCCACTACAATACCGTTGCCTGCGGCATGATTGGCATTCCCCACATAAAAACGATAGTTCACGCATTGCCATAAATCGAACAATTCTTGCGGTTGGAACAAATCGTAAAAAGATTCCTTCGTTTCCATATTCTGCATATCGGAGGCGATCCAATATAATCCCCACATCACTTCCTGGGGGTTTACTTTCCGCAGGATAAAACGCGCGTCGTCGAACAGGGAAGCAACCAACCGGTCGGGCCGGGTATGAGCTTCCTCGAATTTGCGGTATTCTTCCACCCAGGGTCCTTCTTTCGAAGAGGTAAAGCGGTTGGATTCATCCGTATGGTAATTCAAATAATCCATATACTTAGGGCTGGCCTCATACGAGATCCGTAGCCCGGGGTTCAGCTCTTTCAGCCGGTCGCCGAAAGCTACCATGCTCATCGCGCACCGCAATACGATGGTGGAACGGGCCGAAACGGAGGGAGTACCCTGAAAAACTTCGGGGAAAGAGGCGAACATTCTTTCGGCAATTCCCTGGTGTTGCCTTACGCCCAGCGGCGTCAGATCGCCCCCGCGCCCTTCGGCTTCTTCCCACACCTTCTGCAAACGCCGGTAGGTGTCTTCGCCCAAGCCTGACAAGGCTTTTTCGCGATGGGCCTCTTCAAACAAATCGATCACGGCTTTATAATCTTTATCGGCAATCAGATACCGCGAGCCGTGTCGCCCGTAATGGCTGATATAAAAAGGTTTATATCCTTCGGGAGCCGGCGTTTGCGGCCCTGAGCCGAGCGGATAGGCCAGGTATACCCCGCCTGTTTTTTCCAAAGAAGAAAACATTTCTTCCAGTGAAGTCTGTGCCCAAACGGGAGCGGAAGCGAGACCGGCCAGGCACCAGACGAGAATTTGTTTCAGTTTCATGAGTTGTACGATTTATTCTTAATTATATCCTTCGTTTTGCACCAGAGCGGGGTTGTTGGTCAATTCGCTTTCCGGTATGGGAAATAGGTTATACTTGTCGTCTACGTCTTCACCCAGGCGGACACCGTTCTTCCAATCCCATGTTTTCCCTTTCGTATACCGGCCGAAACGAACCAGGTCGGTGCGGCGCGTAAGCTCGGAAGCCAGCTCCCGCTGACGCTCGTCCAACAGAAAATCAAGCGTCAGCTCGTTCAAACCGATTTCGCCTGAGACGTCGGAGCGAACGCCGCTCTTGGCATACTTGCCCGACATATAGGCTCGGGCACGGATTTCGTTCACATATTCCAATGCTTCCGATTTGGCTGCGCCGGCGCCGCGAAGAATGGCTTCGGCAGCCGTCAGATAGGCTTCGGCGGTACGGAAAAGCGGAAAATCGATTGAAGTATAGGTATCGCCCGAAGGAGAAAGCCGGTCGTCTTTCGTTACGTTCCGCCATTTGATATAGCCGTATCCGCAAGTAAACGTATTGGTCATATTCATTTCCGCATCCCAGGTTTCTTTTACCTGGCCTGCGAGCGCGGTCATAAACTGGGCGCGCTTGTCTTTTTTACCGTTGCCCCAAGTGTCGGCCGGGTCGAAAGCCACGTCGTCGGCATCGAAAGCATCTGCCAGCGTCATTTTGGCCCGCACGTTTCCCCAACCTTTCGATCCGACGCCGGTTTGGTACAATTCGTCCATCGGCCCGTTTACGAAAGCTTTTACATAGAAGTTGGTACCGGCCGAACTCTGCGCCCGCTGGCCGTCTTGCACCAGAGGCCAGATAATTTCGGAACAGTCAGCATTATCGGCCAGGAAAATCTCCCGATAGTCGGAAGCCAACGGGTAATGCCCGTCGGCAATTACCTTTGCGGCATAGGTATAAGCCTCTTGATACCGGTTCTGGTTTGTCCACACCTCGGCATTGAGGTACATGCGGGCCAGCAAGAACCAGCAGGCCACGCGGTCGATACGGCCGTACTCGTTGGCGCCGGGGGCTTTCAATTCCGTCTCGATAGCCATCAGCTCGCTTTCGGCATAGTCGAATATCTGCCGGCGGCTGTACTGCACGGGAATTTCCTTTACCCCTGTATTTTCGTCCACATAGGGGACGGAACCGAACAGATCGCATAACATCGAATAGCAATAGGCGCGAATCAGCCGGGCTTCCGCCCGATAGCTCGTATAGTCGTCTTTCATTTCTTCCCACAGGCCTCTGTCCTTGAGTTTGGTTTCGGTACATTCGCGCAGGAGTTCATTGCAATAGGCGATGCTCATGTAAAGCCGCTGATAAGTCCAGGTAATGACGGAAGCATTGGAAGCATCCCATTGCAGGTTGAGGCATTTGCGCAAACCGTTGGAAGAAGAGGGCATCAAAAAATTGTCGGTGCTTAATTCCTGCAAATAAAACAACAGGCGCACATAGCCGGAATATCCCTCGTTGGCTCCTTCCAAATCGCCGTCACCCCCGTCGCCGCCCTTCTGTCCGGTCAGGATGAGCGAAGCATAGCATTTGGCCAGCACGCCGGTATATCCCGCCTTGGTTTTATACACTTGTTCGCTCACCAGTTGGTTGTCGTCCAACGGCATGGTATCCAGATCGCCCAGGCAGGAAGCCAGGGAGAGAAGCAGGAAAAGCAGTAAAAATAAACCGGTTGTTATCTTTTTCATATCGTATCGTATTAGTCAAGTTAAAAATTCAAGTTTGCGCTCAGCGAGAAGATGCGCGGACGGGGATAGACTTCTTTGTCGATACCGCCCTGAAGCTCCGGATCGATACCCGAATAGCCGGTAAAGAGGGCGACGTTTTGCACGCCGAACACCAGCCGGAGAGAACTTGCCTTGTTCCATAGCTTCTGGAAGGTATAGCCCAGCGAAATGTTGTCGATCCGGAAGAAACTGCCTTTCTCCAGAAAATAATCGGAATACAGTTGCTGGGTCTGGAAACCGCCGTCGCGCGTGCCAAGCAGGATATTCGAGAAATTGCCCTGGTCGCTGTATACCGACTGGATATATTGGTCGGCCGCTACATAATTGTAGACATAGTTGCCGAAGGCCCCGTGACCGCTGACGGCAAAATTCCAGTTTTTGTAAGACAATTGGGTTTGAAGGCCCAGGTAAGAGGTGGGAAGGGCGCTTTTATGGGTAGCGTATTTCGTTTCCGTGGCCGATACCGAGCCGTCAGGCTGTACATATTGTCCTTCGATCGGCTTGCCCGCTGCGTCGTAGGCCTGCTGCGCCAGATAGAAGGTATAAGGACGCTGGCCCACCATAAACACCTGAACGGTTTTGCCGGTGCCCGAAATAGCGCCCGTCTGTACGAAATTGGCCTCCGAGTCGATCACATTCAGTTTGGTGATTTTCGAATCGTTCCAGGTATAGTTCATTCCTACCGTCCATTTCCACCGGTCGGTATGTACCGGCACGGCCTGGATGGAAAATTCCAATCCCTTGTTGTCCATTTCTCCGATATTGGTGGTAATGACCGACGAATAGTTCGTACCCGAAATCACATTGATGGTATTGAGCAAGTCTTTGGTATGCCGTTGGTAATAATCGACCGACCCGTAAATGCGGTTGTTGAGGAAACCATAGTCGAGACCGATATTATAGGTTTCGGTAGTTTCCCACTTAATATCCGAGTCGTAGCCGTTCGGCCGGTAGGTATAATACCATTCCTTGCCGAATTGATAGCTGGATTCCGGGTAGGAAACCGTAAAGGTCGTCATATACGGATAGTCGTTCAGAATATCCTGCTGTCCGGTCTGGCCGTAGCTCAAACGGAGTTTCAAATCAGACAATACTTCAGAGTCGCGCAGGAAAGCTTCCTGGCTGATCTTCCATCCCAGAGCGACCGAGGGAAAGAGACCCCAGCGGTTGTTTTTGGCAAAACGGGAAGAGGCGTCGGAGCGCAGGGTAGCGGTAATCATATACCGGTTGTCGTAGGCATAATTCAATCGTCCGTAGAACGAAAGCAGGTAGTATTCCGATTCATAATGCGTAGGCGAAAACAATTCCGCCCCCGCGGGCGAGTGGGTAGCGGCATCCAGACGCTTCCAGAAGTGTTGCCAACCGTAACCTGCCATCGCGCTGAAACTATGTTTCTCATTCCATACATGGGAATAATTGCCGTATAAGTCCAGCAAATAATTGCGCTTGTTTTGCTTGGCGTCGTACGCCAGGCCGGTACCGTCTTTCATATTGGAGGTATACATCATGCCGGCTTTTTCGGGTACATCCTTTTCATCCTTGCTCTTCAACACGTCGTAACCCAGGTTGAGGTTCAGTTGCAAATCTTCCAAACGATGTACCTTATAGTTGAACGCCGCGTTTCCGATCGAGCGCGTGATGCGGTTGTCGAGACGTTGCAAATCGAGTTGAGCCACAGGGTTGTCGGTCTGGATCGCCATAGGCGAATTGCCGTTCATCCAGATGAAATAACCCAGTCCGGGATCGGTAGCGGAGGTCGGGCTTCCGGTTGTCACCGGGCGGGTAGGATCGTAACGCAGCGCATTACTGACGACGCTTTCATCCACCTTCCGGTTATCTTCATAGGATATTTTCACATTCAGATCTACCGTAAGATGTTCATCGAAGAAGCGGGGAGAAATGCCGCCGTTGAGGGTAAAACGCTCGTAATTATTGGTTTTCACCACCCCGTTCTGATTGGTATAGCCTACCGAAAACCGGTAGGGAGCCCGCTTTTGCAGGTTGCCGGACACGGAAAAGTTGTGTTCCTGGCCGAAAGCGGTCCGATATATTTCGTCCTGCCAATCGGTAGCGGCCGAGCCTAATGCCGCCGACGAGGGAACACCCGTGACGGTAGGCACGAAGCTCCGGAATTCGTCGGCTGATAGTACGTCCAGCTTATTCGTCACGCTGCTTACCGAAAGGTTGGTGGAATAATTGAATCGTATCTTGGCGTCCTCGCCTTTCTTGGTAGTAATCACAATCACGCCGTTGGAAGCCCTCGAACCGTAGATAGCCGTGGCCGAAGCGTCTTTCAAGACGGTAAATGTTTCAATGTCGTTGGGATTGATCGCGCCGATGATGTTGCCTTTGCCTTCGATAGCGGAATTGTCGACCGGCACGCCGTCGATCACGATCAGCGGGTCGTTGGAGGCCGAGAGAGAAGCCCCGCTCCGGATCCGGATGGTAGCCCCTGAGCCGGGCGCGCCCGAACCGGGCACCACGTTTACGCCCGGCACTTTGCCTACCAGGGCATCCTGGGCGGTCGTACGTTGCCCTTTATTGAAGGCATCCGGCTTGATGGCTGTTACCGAACCAGTGGCGTCTGATTTTCTTACGCTGCCGTAACCGATTACTACGACGTCGTCGAGCACTTCGCTATCTTCTTCCATGACTATTTTCATCAATGAAGATGCTACCGCTTCTACATCTTTATAGCCTACGTATTTTACAATCAATACAGCCTGGGGGCTCCCGACGGAAAGGGTGAAATGGCCGTCTACATCGCTCACCGTGCCGTTCATAGTGCCTTTTTCCAGAATGTTAGCTCCGATAACAGGCAAGTCTGCCTGGTCGAGAATAGTGCCCTTTACAATGGTTTTCTGCGCCATGGCTCCTACGCTGAAAACCCAGGCGAACAGCAGGCATAGAAAGGCCCGCTTGCTTGGGAAAGTGTTCGGATTTTTCCGGTTCTTCATAATCGTTTTTTTAGAGTAAGTTTAACAATGCGTATCGCTTGGGGATACATGAATTCGATCGAGAGCGAAACTAAACAGAACGTCCTCTTTACACAATATCCTTCAGAGAAAAAGTAAGTAAAACAGAGGTATGAAAAATCTAAACCCTTTGTATTTCAACAAGTAGCAATTAGAAAAAGAAATGGTTAAAGTAAGTGGAGAGGAAGCTACAGGCAGAGTTTTTGTACCTGCGCATCCAGATCTTTGCCTGCCGCAAGGGCTTTGTTCCGCATTTTCAACCGGTAATTATAGACCGTTTGAAGGGAGTAATGAAGGAAGCCGGCAATCTTGGCATTATCGCTTATGCCCAACCGGATAAGGGCATAGATACGCAGTTCGGGGGTGAGCAGTTCGCCCTCTTTCACCTGAATGCGTTCTTCTTCTTTCAGCAAGGCGTTGAACGAGTCGATAAAATCGGGAAAAATAGAAAGGAAAATGGTATCGAATTTGCGGATAAACTGCTTGAAATCTTCCGTAGAAGATTGTCCCTGCAAGAGTTTTGAAATATCGGCCATAGAACCGGTATGCACGATTTTGAGCAAGGTCTTCCGGTTACTTTCCTGTTGGTAGATATATTCGGCGCAAATATGAAAGAGCAAGCCGATGTATTCCTCTTTGATGCGGTTGGATTCCTGGATCTCCTGGTTCATCCGGGTAAGGTGGTCGGTCATTTCCTGCAAACGCCGGTTCTGCGCGGCCAGCGATTGTTTCACTTTTACCAGCTTGCGGTTCTTCTGCCGGATAAACAGAAAGGCGGCGATCAGGCTTACGAGAGCGACCGATAGCCCGAAGATAAACAAATAGATCCGCTTCTTTGCCGTGGCTACATGCACATCGTTGGCGGCTTTGATAATGGGCAGGTATTCGGCAATATCGATCATCCGGTAACGGGCCTTTCCGAAATTCACGTCTTCCAGCGAGCAGGAAATATAGGCATAGGCCCTTTCGATGTCTCCTTCCTGAAAAAGCAGGATGGCCAACCGCTGTAAAGACATATATACTTTTTTGGCATAGGCTATATCGGTAATCGAGGCTAAAATCAGATAATGTTTGGCTTTCGCCCAATCCTGCTTTCCCCAGTAAAGTTCGGCCAGCAAGTATTCCAACCGGGCTTTGTCGGGATCGTCGTTCCCGCATTGCGCATAATAGGCCGACAATATATCGATGGCTTCATCCCATTTTCCCTGCAAGCTCAACCGGCCGCATAGGTTGGTTACGTAGCTGGAAGTACCCGGCTGGCTGATAGCTACCAATGTATCCCGATACGCCTTTATCTTCCTGAGGAAAAACTGTTTGCGCACGGCATCGATTTCTTCATTATAACAGGATAAGTAGGTGGTATGATATAAATAGTAGAAATAGGTGTCGGTTCGAACGGACTCGGTTTGTTTTACCCGGCCGAGCAGTTGCAGCGTTTCTTCATGCCGGCCTGCCTTATTGACGGCATCGGCCATATTCATCAGTGCCTGATTGCTATATTCTTCCCCCAATGCGGCGGCCAGGGAAAGTCTTTCCTTGGCGACGGCCATAGCCTCATCGACTTTAAACGAACGATATTTGACAAACAAGCGGCCTAAAAGCTCGAATTTCTGTTCGTCGTCTTCGGCGTATTCCAGCGAGCTCCGTAACGCGGCAATCTCTTGTTCTACTTTTTGCTGATAGACTTCCCGCCGGCCGATCATCCGATCCAATTGCAACAGCAGGGCCGCGTCATCCGGTTGCCCGGCGGCTACCGGCACATCGTATAAGCAGAGCAAGGTCAATAAGAAGAGAATATTCCTTATCATGAAATACGCTGATTATTCATTCAGAGACAAAGATAGTGCAAACCGAGTGCAGAAGCAAGCTTGATTGTTTATGCCGAGGTGCAGCCTATCTTCGTTTTAATTCCTTGAAACAAAGATAGTGCAAACCCAAGGCAGAAGCAAGCTTGCTTGAGTATGCCGAGGTGCAGCCTATCTTCGTTTTAATTCCTTGAAACAAAGATAGTGCAAACTCAAGGCAGAAGCAAGCTTGCTTGATTATGCCGAGACGCAGCCTATCTTCGTTTTAATTATTTAAAGCAAAGTACATTTCTTACCCAATCCCGCCCTGCTTCCTAAGCACCCTCCTCCGGCCCGTTTAAAAGCCAAACGTCAATTGCTCGGGCAACAATGTAAAGGTTTTCCGGTGATAAGGCGTAATACCTTGCCGGCGGATAGCTTCGCGATGCGCCTTGGTAGGATAACCCTTGTTTTCCTCCCAGTGATAACCCGGATAAGCGAGCGCCAACTCTTTCATATAATCGTCGCGATACGTTTTAGCCAGAACCGAAGCGGCGGCGATATTCAAATATTTGCCGTCTCCCTTTACCACGGTCGTATGCGGAATGCCGGGATAGGGCGTAAACCGGTTTCCGTCTATCAGCAGATGTTCGGGCGCCACCCCCAGCCCGGCAACAGCCCGGTGCATGGCCAGGAAGGAGGCTTTCAGAATATTGATCCGGTCGATTTCTTCGGGGGTCACGATACCCACCGCCCAAGCAATGGCCTCCTGTTCGATCAGCGGGCGCAAGGCATACCGCTTCTTTTCGCTCAGTTGCTTGCTATCGTTGAGTTCCTCGCTCCGGAAATCGGGCGGCAGGATAACGGCAGCGGCAAAAACCGCGCCGGCCAGACAGCCCCGGCCGGCTTCATCGCAACCGGCCTCTATACGGGCGGCATCTATACAAGGTAACAGCATTTTTCTTTTTTGTGTTAGTGGGTCATAAGAGGACGCAAAACATACCAGGCAAATAAAGTGGATACTCCCACGCCCGCAACGTTGGCCAGAAAATCCAGCCATTCGCCTCCCCGATAGTCGGTACAATATTCCTGAGCCAATTCGATTAGGCCGCTCAACAAGATAGGGCAAACAACCGCCCCTACCCATCCATGCCAAACCACCCGCTTTAAGCGATGATTGCGAAAATATTCCAACCAGAGCATGCCCGAGAGACCTGCATACATGCAAAAATGCGCCGCCTTGTCGAACGCAGGCAACCGGGAGATTTCCAAAGAGGGAGGCCGGAAGAACGAGAGGTAAATTACCACCGCCACGATTAACATCGAAACCGGATATTTTTTCAGATAATACCACATGGCTGCCGACTGTCAAAACATTTTCCGTACGCGCTCGATACCCGCCACGAAAACGTCGATCTCCTCCTTCGTATTATAAAAAGCAAACGAAGCCCGCACGGTGCCTTCCACTCCCAACACCTGCATCAGAGGCTGGGCGCAATGGTGGCCGGTACGTACGGCAATCCCCAGCCGGTCGAGCAACATTCCCATATCGTAATGATGAATATCGCCTACCAGAAAAGAAAGCACGCTGCTTTTTTCAGCCGCCTGCCCGAAGATTCGCATCCCCTCGATCGCATTCAGCTTTTCGGTAGCATACTTCAAAAGCTCATGCTCATAGGCAGCTATACGATCTATCCCCAACCGGTCGACATAGCGTAAAGCCTCGGCCAGTGCCGTACTGCCGATATAATCGGGCGTACCTGCCTCGAATTTAAAAGGCAATTCCCCGAAAGTCGTTTTTTCGAAAGAAACAGAAGCAATCATTTCGCCTCCCCCCTGATAAGGCGGCAATTTATCCAGCCACTCCTCCTTGCCGTACAGTACGCCGATGCCCGTAGGCCCGTAAATCTTATGGCCGGAGAAAACATAAAATTCAGCATCCAGGTCTTGCACATCCACTTTCAGGTGGGGCACAGCCTGCGCCCCGTCGATCAATACCGGCACATCGTGCTCATGGGCAATCGCGATCATCTCCTTAACCGGATTGACCGTGCCCAATACATTCGATACGTGCATTACGGAAACCAGCTTCGTCCGTTCGGAAAAAAGCCCGCGATAGGCATCCAGTTGAAGCTCGCCCTTTTCATCGATCGGAATCACTTTCAGGGAAATACCTTTACGGGCAGCTTGCAGTTGCCAGGGCACAATATTGGAATGATGTTCCATGGCGGAAATAATCACCTCGTCGCCCGGCTCAAGACAAGCGTCGGTAAAGCTGGAAGCAATCAGGTTAATCGCCTCGGTAGTCCCCCGGGTAAAGACTATTTCGCTGGAAGAACGCGCATTGAGAAAGCGTTGTACCGTGCGCCGGGCCTCTTCATGCGCTTCGGTGGCGGCCTGGCTTAGGAAATGAACGCCCCGGTGGATATTGGCATTCACATTGTAATAACCGTTTTCTATTTTTTCCACCACGCAGCGGGGCTTTTGGGTAGTGGCCCCGTTATCGAAATAAATCAGGGGCTTATCATATATCTTATGCTCCAGGATGGGAAAGTCTTTCCGTATGGCTTGTATGTCTAACATATCCGTTTCTTTTTAACTGGCAAATGCACTATCTTCCATTTATTATTCGAATCAAAGATAGTGCAAACCGAGCGCAATGGCAAGCTTGCTTGACAATGCCGAGGTGCAGCCTATCTTCGATTTATTAGTTGAACCAAAGATACGATCTTTATTTCACCCGCCCAGCCGGATAAATATAAAAAAGCTTTCCGCCCGGAGCAGAAAGCTTTTTCTAAGTCTATAGATCGCCTTACACCTAAGCAACCACCTCTTCGTTGAATGCAAGCATCGGCAGAAAAACAAACGGCAGCAACAACAAGCCTATCGCGAAAGCCGGTGTATCCTTGCCGAATTTAGCTGCCAGATCCTTATACATCAGATAGGCCAGGTAAATATTGTAGATAGGAATAAGGAAAAACAAAATCTTGATAGGTTCCCATCCCACAATTTTCAGCAGGATATACAAATTGTAAATAGGGATGATACTGGCCCAACCGGGTTCGCCGAATTTCTCAAAAATTTTCCACATACTTACAATAACCAGGATGCCAATGGCTAGTTGAATAATAGCTCCAATCATGTCGTGTTAGTTTTTAGATTATTTTATGTTTTATTTGGTTTGCAAATATAAACATTTCAGCCGATCCGATTGTTATCGTCGGATTAAAAAACGCACGCAGAAAAGATGATTTACAACTTGCCGGGCTCGCCGAACTCTTGTTGTTGCCGTTCCACCTCTTTCAATTTCAACCTGTTTAGCTCTCGCTGCAATTGTTCTACTTTTTTCTCCGCATCTGTTTTGCCGGAAGAAGCAAAAGGCAGATTGCCCCCCTCGACGGAAAAAGGAATTTTTCGTGCTTCCTCCTCAGCATACACCAAAGGATAAGCAGCCGCCCGGCTTTCCAACTCCAATTCCGCGCTTACCGGCATTTGCGAGCCCTCGTACAGTACCCGGGCCGTTATCTTTATTTTCCCCGGAGTAAGCGTAGACTGTACCAAGACCGGCGCCGTGCCCCAACGGACGGGAGCCGGATTAGCCTGGATAGCTGCATTCGCCAGCAGACGCCCCTCTCCTTCTATGCCGAACTGGACGGTATAATTGTTAAGCCGTTTGACATGGCCGTTTTTATCGGCTACGGCAGCTATCACGGTTACGGCATCGGAACCGTCGGCTTCAAGAGGCGTGCCTTCGTTATCCACCCAAAGCAGCAGTTTTTCAGGCCGGCGCGCAGGAAATACCTGGTGGCGAGCTACCACTTCTCCCCCTATCAACCCCTCGGCCAGCATATACACTTCCTCCTGTTTGCCTTTCATGGCCCGTTCCTTATCCTTCATAAAATCATAGACACCGGGAAAAGTAATAATCGGAGACGGCATGCCCTCGGCCGATACCGGCTTTTTATAAGTATGCGTCTGTCCGTCTTTCAGATAAGTCAGTCGTACTTCCTCGCAATTGGAATAGACAGTGACGTCGGAATCGGAAAAAGGCGTCATTTCGTGGGCAATATACACCATCGGGCCGCTCCCGGCCGGCGCGTTGTCAGGCTCGGCCGGCCGTTGGGCCATAAACAGGTAATAGGCATATTTAGGTTGGCGGAACACATCCATCAGCCCCCCGTAAAAGGGATCGGGATGATAGCCGCGCTGATGATCGAACGAATGCCACAAACAGCCCCCCACATGTTGCGGGGAAGTACGATAAAGCGCATCGTAACTCGTATAAGGATAAGGCGGACAGGCATAATGCCGGGCTTGCACCAACATCGGGCGTTCGCCCCAGTTGCGGGCCGCCCGGCTGGGCGAATTATGAGAATTCCAATCGTCGACGTTATCGCCCCATTCACGGGTAAAATAAGTTTTCGAAGGATCGGAGTTTTTCAACGCCCAGTCGCCGTCGGCATTGGACGGATGGGTAAACAAAACGGGAAAGTTTTCTTTTCCCCGAGCTTCGTTGTCGCATCCGGTATAACAAGAAGGATAAGGATATTCGGCCTCCACCACGTCGCGGGCGTTTTTAGCGAAATCGGCCGGATACCAGGTTTCGTTGAGGATAGGTTCCCACAGCCAGACCGAAGGATGATTACGGTCGCGGCGCACCATCTGACGGATGTCGCTATATACGCGGGCGGCAAATTCGGGCGCCTCGTTCCAGAACTGCCATCCGGGCGTATTGACGATGACAAACAAACCCAGCTCGTCGGCAGCATCCATAAAGGCCGGATCTTGCGGACAATGGGCATTGCGAATCACTTTAAGCCCGGCTTCGCGCAGTTTCTTGGCATCCCGCCAATGCAAGCTGTTGGGCACGGCATTTCCCAACACGGCAAAATCCTGATGCCGGTTGGCGCCGATCAACGGTTGGCCGTAAGGCTTGCCGTTCAGCCAGAACCCCTCTTTGCCCCTGAACTCGATGCTCCGGATACCGATGCGGCGCCGGTACCCGTCGAGTACATTCCCCTCCTCGTCGCGGATACGTACATAGAGCTGATATAAAGCGGGAAAATCGGGACTCCAAAGAGCAGGCGTTTTCACCTGAAGTTTGCTCGATACCGAAGCAGCCTTCTGTTTTCCCAGTTTGATCTTATCATTCAAAAAAGCAGCCTGGCTGCCGTCGGGAGCAATAAGTTGATATTCCACTACCCCGGTAAAAGGAGCGGCCGTAGCATTGCGCACATGAAGTTTCAGCAGCACGTCGGCCGCCTCGTCGGATACCCGGTCGTAGGCCACGAACAGGCCGCCTCCGGCTACTTCGTCTTCTACATGAGGATCGGTAATATAAACCGCATTATGAGCCACCAGCCAGCAATCGCGGTAGATACCGCCGAAATAAGAAAAATCGAGCACGTCCTGCGCTTTGCCGGGCGGATAGGCGGGGTCGTCGCTATTATCGGCCCAAACGGCAATCACGTTGTCTTTGCCCCAATCGAGACCGTCGGTCAACTCGACCGCCACGGGGAGATAACCCCCGAAATGCTCCGTCAGCAGCCTCCCGTTCAGATAAACTTTCGACTTGCCCATAATAGCTTCGAAATGCAGGAACACCTTTTTGCCTCTCAACGCTTCATCGGGAGTAAAATGCTTCCGGTACCATACTTCCCCCTGATAATTGATGCAACCGCTGGCTTCCAACGGAAGATATTCGATACCGTGCGGCAGGGAAACCACCTCCCAGGCAGAATCTTGGAAATCCGCAGCTTCGGCGCCATCGGCCTCGCCTTTATAAAAACGCCAGGCCGGGTTCATAGAAAACACCTCACGGCCGGAACCTTCCAAACGAAAGAATCCGGCCGTGGAAAACTCCGGCCGATACGTCTCCGCCCAAAGCGGAAACGCAAGCAGGAGCGTACAAATAAAACAGACTATTTTTCTCATCTATTCATCTTCTAAACGAATATTCAAATTGAATCCTTTCAGTTATCCCGGCCGACACTTGCAGATGCCGCCCGGCGACCCAGGAAGGCTAAGCCCGGCTATTCTTCGGGCCCGGTTTCTTACTTCTGATAAAACTTCACCCAGTCTACCCACATCTCGCAAGGCAATCCGGCCGGATCGACCGCGCCTACCCAGGAACCGCCCAACTGCATATCGATCAACAAATAAAAAGGCTGATTGAAGGGATACTGCCCTTCCTGATCGGTTTCGATACGCGGATAAGTAAGCGTATGGTAATCGTTGATGAAAAAGCAAAGGCTGTCGGGATACATTTCCACGCTATATACATTATAGTCGTCGGGATCGATCGGCCCCGTGCCGCCTTGAGGCGGATCATTTTTGAATCCCAGGTTGTATGTATAATGCGAATGCACGGTCTGATAAGCTAGGGTATCGTAATTGAGCCGCTCCATAATATCGATTTCGCCGCCCGCCGGCCATTTCCCCTGTTGAGGCAACAGCCAAATGGCGGGCCAGGCTCCTGTCGCTCCCTGCAATTTCGCCCGGATTTCCAGACGGCCGTTGTCGAATCCTTTTTTATCTTTCGAATAAACGCCTCCGGTAAGGTAAGGAGCCGTATCGCCGGGAAGGTTATAGTTGGCCAGCCCCCTGAGCACGAGATTCCCGTCGCGCATCGCATAACAGGAATCGAAGTCGGACATATAATTATTCCAGTCGGCCGTCCCGCGCGGAATTTTACTCCACACCGTCGTATCGAACGATCCGGTTTGATCGAAATTCTCTTCCCACACCAGTTTCCACTGATCCGAAGGACGCTCGCCGCAGGAAAAAAGGCCTGCCGATCCCATGACAACCGCGGCCGCAACCATGGCTAAATTAAATACGTTTTTCATTTTCCTATCAGTTGGCAGCCGTTTCCCCCGCTATGGGGCGGCCGAAGTTAAACAAAGGAGATTCCGTACGAGCCCCGTCCATCAACGCCTCCA
The DNA here is from genome assembly GCA_048465615.1 of Tannerellaceae bacterium. Lineage (GTDB taxonomy): Bacteria > Bacteroidota > Bacteroidia > Bacteroidales > Tannerellaceae > Parabacteroides. Next base: position 16,049 of record DBFWLD010000035.1, on the reverse strand, counting down.
ATTCTTTCACCTTGTCGGGATATTGAGCGGCCAGATTAGTGTCTTCATGCAAATCCCGGCTCAGATCGTACAATTCGAGGATGGTTTCGCCCACGATCGGCTGGCGGATCAGTTTCCAGTTGCCGGCGCGCAAAGCCTCGCGGCCGTTCAGTTCATGAAATTCCCAGTAAAGATAATCATGCTGTTGCTGGCCCTGGACGCCGAACAAGGTAGGCAAGAAAGAAATCCCGTCGCCGGCCTCGGGCAACGCCGTACCGGTAAGCTCGGCCAAGGTGGGCATCACGTCCCAGAAAGCGCTTACATGGTCGGTCTTTACCCCGGCCCCGATCTTCTCCGGACACCAGGCCACCATCGGCACGCGAATACCTCCTTCGTATACATCCCGCTTAACCCCCTTCAAAGGCCCGTAGCTTCGGAAATAATCCGGATTGGCCCCGCCTTCCCGGTGCGGGCCGTTATCGCTGGTAAAAATCACGATCGTATTCTTATCCAAACCCAACTCTTTCAGCTCGGCCATCACATCCCCCACATATTTATCCAGCCGGGAAACCATGGCGGCAAAGGAAGCATACGGCTTTTCGGACGCATGATACCCCTGCCGGCCGTCGTAAGGCACCTCTTCGAAAGCATTTTCATACATTTGGTAAATCGAATCGTGCGGCAGGTTCAATTCGGCATGGGGCAACGTATACGTCAGCATGGCAAAGAAAGGACGATCCTTATTGTCGCGGATAAATTTCAACGCCTGTTCGTGGATCATATCCTGCGAGTAAACGGCGCGGCCGCCGTTATCGTTGGCATGTAAAAAGACCGTATCGTTATTATGCCAAAGATGGTCAGGATAATAACTATGGGCCTCCCGCTGGCAATTGTATCCGAAAAATTCGTCGAACCCCATCGTGGCAGGAACCGACTCCGACCCGGGATACCCCAATCCCCATTTGCCGAAAATACCGGTAGCATAACCCGCCGATTGCATCAAACGACCCAGCGTATAGGTACCGGCTTCCATCGGCTGTTGCCCTTCCGGCGCAATTTCCTTGTTTCCCCGAATCTGGGAATGACCGGTATGCAGCCCCGTCATCAACGAACACCGCGAGGGCGCGCTGACCGTACAGCCTGCATAATGTTGGGTGAACAGCATCCCTTGGGAAGCCATTTTATCGATGTTGGGGGTTTTGATCTTCTGCTGTCCGTAGCAACCGATGTCGCCGTAACCCAGATCGTCGGCCAAGATATACACTACGTTCAGAGGTTTTTCCTCCGGAACGGTTTTTTGCTGGCAAGCCGTAAGGCCGGCCGCAGCCGCTACAGGCATACATAACCACATTTGTGTTTTCATAGATTCATTCGATTAGATGTTGTTGGAATCGTTCCGGGCCCGTACCTATCGGGCAAAACAGATAGCCGGGCTATCTATCAGGCAAATATACGCTTTTTTGCCTGATAAATAATGCCCGGCTCCCGATTCTTTCAGAACAGTTGTCCGCCAGCCATCCATTTGGCCCACAAGTTGCCCGGATACAACCGGAGCGCTTCGGCGAAATCGGCTTCGGCCGCCGCGGTATCACCTTCCAGCAACGCCACAAGGCCCGCATAATACTGTAGATTGCTTTGTTGCACATTGCGATCGGCCTCCCCGAATTTGGCATACGAATCGACCAGATTCTGCTGCATCCGCTCGAGCGTCTGACGCATAGCCTTCAAGGCCTCGCCGGCATCCGCCGCGCGCTGCAATTTCCGGAGCGACTTCACCCGGTAATAATTCAGATCGGTCAGATAAGGCCGGAAAGAGGCGGCCGCCGATTTTTCATAACATTCGGTAGCCTTGGCCGGCTGATTCAACCCTTCGTAAGCAACCCCCGACAAATAATACACCTTGGCTTCGTAGCCGCCCCGGTGCGAAGGAGCTACTTCCAGATTAGCCGGATACCCCGCTGCCAGTTCCAGCTCGCCAAGCGCCGCTTTATACTGTTTTTTCTTCAACAAGGAAAGCCCTTTCAGCATATGGGAATCGACATAAATCTGATGTACCTGTCCGCCCCCTTCCCAAAGGTGGAAATGGCGATCGGCCAAGATACGGATCGCTTTGTCGTACTCGCCGGCCTCGTTGTACAAGGTAAGCAGCCGCATCACGGCATCGTCGTGTTTCATCACCGTCTTGCGGCGCGTTTCCAATCGTTTCAGCCGCTCGGTATAAGGCATCGCAGCCTGCTCGCATAGTTTATCCGACTCGGTGAGCAAAAGCGCGTCGTCGGGATTCGAACGAATAGCCTGATCGTAATACCGGATAGCTTCCTGCCAATTCTTCTTACACCCTTCTCCGAACCCGGCATTCCGGCTGGCGATGGCGAAGCCGGGCAGTAATTCGGCCGAACGTTTCCAATGGCACAAGCCGGCCTCTTTCTGGCCGAGATAGTACAACAGGTTACCCTGGTAATAATGCAGCATCCCGTCGTCGGGCCGCTCGGCCAGCAAGGTTTCGAACAAAGCAACCTCTTCCAGGCGATGCGGATAATTGTTCAGACAAGATAATTTCGAAGCCGTCTCCAAGCAGCCGGCTGCTTCTTCTTTTTTATTATCCTTGAGCAAATTATAGGCCTTGTAATAATACATCAGCGGATAAGAGGCAAAAGGCTCTCCCGCAGCCAACGCGCCGTCGAGCATCGCCAAGGCCTCCCCTCGGGCACCGATGTGCATATAGTTGGCTACTACTTCCAGCAGCTCCTGTACCGCAATCATCCCCTCGCTGCGTCCTTCCGCCGACGAAGCCAGGAAAGAAGCGTCGCCATGCGCCAGAAAACTCTTTTCGGCCGCGCTCCAATAATCCAGCGGATCGATGCTTTGAATGGTAGCGATCGCCCGGGCCGCATCTTCCTTCTGTCCCAGTTTCCTGAGCAGATAAGCCTGCAACGTAAGCGCCTGCAAATCCCGCGCGCCCACATACAACGATTGGGTAATCAGTTCATAAGCTTGGGCATAGTTGCCGCGGGAAGTGGCCAGAACAGCCAGTTCGTAGAAGGCCGGATGCTTATAATCAGGCGTCCAGGTAGCCGCCCAATACATATCTTCGGCCAGCCCGGGCTGCCCCGTCATCTGGTAAACATATCCCAGATAATAAAGCGCTTCGGCATCCTTCACACGGGTATAATCGTGCGACAAACGAGCCTGGGCGCGCAGCAAATGCGTTTTCGCCTTCTCCCATTCGCCCTGACGGATATAATGTTTTCCCACTTCAATATTCACCCGGGCATCCATCGAATCGCGCAACAAAGCTTCGTTGTAAAAATCCATATACGACAACCGCGCATTGTTGAACTGATCGACCCGAAGCCCGGCCAGATAAAGCTCTTCGTTGGTTTTATATTCTTTCACCGGTTTCGTCCCGTCGATTACTTTCGGCAGCGGCTCGTCCTTCAGTTGCACCGGCCGGTAATCCACCAGCAGACGACCGTCGGCATCATACAAAGCCGCGTACAGATTTCCCTCGTCGGCCGGATCGGGCACGGCAAGTTCTTCGAGGAAGAAATGATCCGGATCGATAGTAACCGGCTTTTCCATCAGCACCCGGTCTTTATACCGCACGACGACTTTCGCGCCCTCGTACCGGGCCGTAGCACAGAACCCCACCCGATAACGATTCCCCTCGGCCGGCTCGAAATTGACGGCAGCCTCGGGCGTGGCGTTTTTCACGCCTTTGATGCCTTTCACCGGATACCAGATCTGGCTGAACTCGCGGATTTCCCCGGGATTGATCCAACTGTAATCAGGCTGGTTGTCGGAATAAGCCCCTACCATCAGTTCAAGGTAATGCCCGTCGTGATCGGAAAGTATCTTGTTCCACATCTCGCCGTTGGGATTATTCCCCCAGAGGAAAAATTTCTTGCCCGGCACCACATGGCGGTTGGCTACATGCACCGTACCGGCATCTTTTCCGTAATCGTAGCCGGCCAGGAAATTCATTTCGCTTCCCCAGGCAAAAATCGAGCGGGAATCGCCTGTGAAGTTTTTCCACCATCCCAGGTCGACTTGCTCGCCGCTGCCGAGTACCGCCTCGCCTTTCGGCCAAGGCGTGAAATACACTTTGTGGTGGTCGGCGCCGAACTGCACGTCCGGCGGGAATATCACGCGATACTGGTCGTTGCAATGTACCGACACATTGGCCCAGTACAACATGGATTGAATCATCGGAGTAGGGTTGATCACCTTCACCTTGGCTTCCACCCAGGAGCGATCGGGATAAACCGTTACCCCTACCGACCATTTCAGCCGGTGGCGAAGTTCGGTTTCGCCTACCCAGATGGTTTTGCTGCCGTCTTTATTTTCTTCCAGCTTCCAGTTGACGGGCAGGTAACTGCTGGCCCGGTGATGATCGGGCACGTTCCATTCCACCCCTCCCGAAAGCCATGCGCCCAACATGCCGATCAGGGCGGGCTTGACGCCGGTTTGGGTATAGAAGAAAGGATAATCGTTCGTACGGTCGACAGCCGAAAAGATACGGCCGCCTATTTCCGGCAGAACGGCTATGTCGAGATAGGGATTACCGAGTTTGAGCACCGTATATTCCCGGTCTTTTTTTTCTTCGGTCAGCACATCGTACAGGGGGTAGGGATAGATATATCCTTCGGCTCCCTGATACACGCGGCCGGTGAAAAAGATCGGATCGACTTCAGGCTGTCCGATCTCATAAGTAGGAATCTTTTCCTTGACGGATTGCATGTTTACCTGCCCCGCGAGCGGCAGGGCGAACACACATAAAAGAGGTAATAAAGCAGTTTTCATGATTAGATAATTTAAATATACATATACACAAAAGGAAAAACAACAAAAAAAGAGGCTGCCCTAAAATCACTTTCGGGACAGCCTCCGGATAAGGCTGACGCCTTTTAAAAAAATAGGTAGACTAATACCTAAACAGTCGACATCTCAACCGATCGTTTTCACGTATCCGGTTGAAATTTTTCATTCTATCATTTCAGTACGATTTTATGTGTTTCTGCCGGCTGGTCTCCGCTTTTCAATTTCAACACATAGATGCCTTTAGGCAAGGTAGCGGCATTAATTTCGCCACCCGTACCTTCAATATGCTTCTGTAAAACCAATACACCCGTCTGCGATTCGTAAAGTTCGCAGGCAACGGTAGCATTTTGCTTTTCAAAGCCGGCGTTTTCCGATACCGAGATGATATTCGTACCCGGCGTTTGAACCATATAGCGCGAACCGACGGATACCGTCAGGCGCTCGGGCGACTGAGAGATTGTACAAGGGTTATTGGTAGTGCGGCAAAGAATGGTATAAGTGCCGGGATCAGAAAAAGTAACCGAAAGATACTCACGTCTTTGATACGTTATATTATAACCGGAACTTTTGCCCCCGACAATCCATTCGTAATCGCACATGGATTCCGGAAAAGAAGGAGAGGCCGTAAAACTACCGGTTCCACCCACATTTACACTCGTCGAGCCCGTTACTTGTTCCACATACGGCGTATTCGTCCGGATTCGTTTGGTTCCCTGGTAAATTACCCGGCCTCCCGAAGTCAGGGTTACGCCTAAATCGGTATAATTCATCAACCCGTCGGATTTCACGGTCACGGCATTTGTACCTTGTCCCGCCTGGATGCTTAACGTAGCGGAAGTGGTATACCAATAGACGGATGCCCCGCCCGCTTGGATTGTAAAAGTAGCCGTTGAACGCGGACAAACCAAATCCGGCCCGCTAATCTGATACTGAGCCCCGGCCTGTATCGAGACAAAAGAAAAACAAATACAGGCGATAATCTGATACACAAAACTCTTTTTCATGATATTATTGATTTTAGGAGAAGATACGAAAAAAGAGAAAGGGATACGGGAAACCCCGATTTCCCTTTCTACACTATATATAAACCATCATTTACCGTTTCAGATTCGGATTCAGCGAAGCATCCAGCGAAGGATAAGGCGCATAAATCGATTTCTCGCCCTGCCAGGTAGCCTTGTCGGGAACCGGAACCGATTCCGTTACCATCACGCCCGGAGCCACTTCCACCGGAGCGTTCGTTTTACGTTCTTCAAATGTTTTTTGCAACAATTCCATTCGCATCTGGTCGGCGCGGCGCGTCACAAGGGCACACCAGTTGCCGGCTACTTCCCAGCCATGTTCCATCAAGGCGGCATCTGCAAAGGCCTGTCCGCTCATTCCGGCCGGCAGCGGATCGATTCCGGCACGCTGGCGTACCCGGTTGATACATTCGTATGCCAAGGCATTCGGGCTACCTTCGGCCCGCGCCTGCGATTCGGCATACCACAACAACACTTCCGAGTACCGGATAATGCGGTGACGATGATCGTTGGTCATATCCTTGCTGGCCGGCTTCGTATAATCATAATCCGTATTGCCTTCGCCTACCGAAAATACCGAGAACATGGGATGATTCTCAGCCACCAGCGGCTTGCCGTCGGCACCTTTTTCCCACCAGTCTACCAATTGACCGCCTACTTTGTTTTCCAACAAAATTTTAGGATTGTAAATAGCATCCTTACGCGGTCCGGCCGGCATATTTTTCCAGAAACGGATTTCTCCCCAGGCATCGCCCCAGCCGCCCAGCGACTCGAACAGGTTCGACGAGGTAAGCTGCGAATCCTGGCTCCAGCCGTAATCGGCTACATAATTGATGCCCACCACGGTTTCAGCCGTATAATTATGGCTTTTCGAATAAACATGTTTAAATTCCGGTTCGAGGATATATTCGTAGGAACCTTTTTCCACCCCGTCGATTACTTCTTTGGCCTTGGCGGCAGCCTTGGCATAATACTCCGTTTTGTTCAACGGCCAACCGGCCATTGCCATGTAAACGGAAGCCAGGGTTGCTTTCGCCGCCTGCTGCGTAATATAGGTATTGGCGCCGAACATCTTGCGGGGAGCCTTCGTATAATCGGTCGGCAGAACCGCTTCGGCCTCTTCCAGGTCTTTGACAATCTGGGCATAGACCTCTTCTACGCTGGCCAGCGGAGCATTATAATCGATCTTGTCGGTTCCGCTTACGGCATCCACCCTGAGGGGCAGCGGGCCAAACACGCGTACCAGCGTAAAATAGCTATAAGCCCGCCAGTACTTGGCATTTCCCACGGCAATATCGATTTCTTCCTGGGTGGTCGGCGTCTTGCCGGCATTGGCAATCACAAAATTAGCCTCCTTGATCAAGACATAATGTTGTTGCCAGCATTCCGTTACCCCTTTGTTATTGTCTGCCGGAACAAACACGTCGAACTCGGCGGCCGCTTGTTTGTTGCTACCCGGGTTGGTCGTCATATCGTCGCCCATCCATTGAGGAAGCTGCATATTGGTATAAGCCTGTGTCTTCATCACCTTGTGATACAAGGCGTATAAGCTCATATCCAATTCATCCTGAGAGGAATAAAAATATTCCGGATCCAATTTTCCTTTGGCATCCTCGGTCAGGAAATCATTACACGAGGTGGTTGCCAGACAGCATAAAAGCGCGCAACCGATTGCTATTTTTGTTTTCATCTTTGTCATCCTTTTTTAGCGTTAAAAATTCATTCTTACACCGAAAGTCCAGGTACGGGGCGAGGGATAAGCGCCAATATCCACACCGCTGTTAATATCCACGCTATTTCCTTCGATAAAGGCGGAACTGGAAGGATCGTATCCCTTATAACCGGTGATCGTAAACAGATTCTGGCAACTTACCGTCAAGCGCAGATCGGCAAATTTGGTTACGCTCTTGGCCAGATTGTAGGATAAACTGATATTATCCAACCGGAAATAATCGGCATTCTCCAACCACTGCGTAGAAGCAGGCTGGAAAGTATTGCTCGTACTGGTCAGCGAAGCATATTCGGCGCCGGCCCCTACTTTATCGAAGCCCTTTACATAGGCGTCGCGCAAGGTAACAAAGCGGGAATCGCCCACCATGGAAGCCATCGTGAAACGGGTCAGGTTTAATTTTTTAGCACCGAAAGAACCGGTGAAGAAGAGGTTCAGATCCCAGTTTTTCCAGCTCAACGTATTATTCCATCCCAGCGTAAAATCGGGCGTGGATTTACCGATGACCGTCCGGTCGCCGGCATCCAGGCCACCGTTCTGATTCAGGTCGGCATAGATATTGTTTCCTTTTTCATCCAAGCCTTCCCATACGTAGCCATAGAATGAACCGATGGGTTCGCCGGGTTTGACAATGGTTACTTCCTCGCACATACCGCGCGCAGCAGACGCGCCCAGAATAAAGTCGGTACCGGCCAGGGATACTACTTCGTTTTTCAGATAAGTACCCGTAACGGTAGTTGTCCAATTGAAATCCCGGTTCTGGATAACATGTCCGGTAATCGAGAAATCGACACCTTTGTTGCTGATTTCGCCGGCATTTACCCAATACGAACCGCCCCCTTCATAATAAGGAATCGTTTTCTGCAACAAACCGTCGACCGTCTTTTTATAGAAATAATCCAGCGATACCGTCAACCGGTGGTTCAGCATTGAAAAGTCGAGTCCTAAATCCAACTGGCGTGTTTTTTCCCATGTCAAATCGGGCGTCGCCAGATTTTCCTGCCAGTATCCCGTATAATTATTCGTATCGCCGAAGCCATAGCGTGTTTGTTTCAATAAGCCCAGCGTCTCATACGGATCGATGGCCTGGTTGCCCACCACGCCGAAACTGGCGCGGATCTTGGCATCCTGGAAAAGCTGCTGTTGCTGCATGAACGCCTCGTTGCCCAAGCTCCAGGCGACAGCCACCGAGGGGAAATAACCCCATTTCTTATTCTGGAATTTGGAAGAACCGTCGGCACGGAACGTAGCAGTCAGCAGATAACGATCGGCATAATTATACATCACGCGGCCTACACCCGACATCAAGCCCCATTTATAATATTCATTGCTAAACTCATGGGAAGTAGCCATATTCACATCCCACCAGCCGACGCTTTCCGTCAGCAGTTGCTTGCCGGTGATGCTCAATTTCCGCCCTTCGGTAGAGGTAGCTTCATACACGCCGGTTACCGTCAAGGAATGATCGTCCCATTTACCGGTATAAGTCAGGTTATTCGAACTTTGCAACATCATGCGATAGGTGTCGTTATTGCCCATGCCGTTGGAAGTTTCCACATTTTTCGTGCTGAACGAATAGCCTTTCGCATCATTGTAATCGATACCGTTCGTCGTGGTAAACGTCAAGCCCGGCAAAATGGTAAATCGTAAATCCAAACGCCCGTTTACCACATCGTTAATAGTTTCTCCACCCTGAAGTTTGAGCTTGCCCACCGGGTTGGAAGCAATCGAGTTATACGGATCCCAGGTATACTTGCCGTTTCCGTCCGTCATGGTCATCGTCGGCGAATAATTCAATCCGATCCAAATCACATTGGTTTTTCCCATGCTGAAATCATTCCCTTTGCGTACATTATGCGACGCGTTGATGTCGGCCGTCACATGCAGCCATTTCGTCACGTCCGAGGTGATATTGGCACGTACCTGATAGCGTTTGTTGGAGGTTTCGTCGATGATACCGTCTTGCCCCATATAGTTGGCCGAAAGGTAATACTGCACATCCTTGGTACCGTTGGAAATGGCGATCTTATAGTTCTGCGTCACGCCCGTGCGGAAAATTTCGTCCTGCCAGTCGATACCGGCCGTTCCGTTCTTGTAGGCATTCATTTCTTCTTCGGTAAAGGCATTGGGGAACTTGATTTCGCGTAATGCCGTGGCATATTCGTAAGGGCTGAGAATATCGTATTTCTTATAAGCCGACGATACGCCCACCTGGGCATCGAAAGTAATTTCACGCTGATTTACCTTACCTGTCTTGGTAGTAATCAGCACTACGCCGTTCGAACCTCTCGAGCCGTAAATGGCCGTAGAAGAAGCGTCTTTCAATACCTGCATCGATTGAATATCGTCGGGGTTGATCCCGGTCAGGCCGCTTTCGCGCACGATCCCGTCGATTACATACAGCGGGTCGTTGCTGCGGTTGATCGAACCGGCGCCGCGTACGCGGATCTTCACGCTACCGCCCGGCACGCTGCTGTTTTCCACCTGTACCCCGGATACGCGTCCTTGGATAGCATCGGCAATCTGCGTGATGGGTTGATCCTTGAAACTCTTGCTGTCCATGATCGCCACCGAACCGGCCAGGTCGGCTTTACGTACCGCGCCGTAGCCTACCACGACTACTTCCTCGAGCGACTGGGAATCTTCCAGTAGCTGGATTTTGAGTATTTTCTGATTATTTACCGGAACTTCCTTACTCAGGTATCCGATATAAGAAACTTTCAGTATGGCATTGGGGCTGACGGTCAAACTGAATTTTCCGTCGAGATCGGTAATCGTACCGTTGGAAGTGCCTTTTTCCAGCACGTTGGCGCCGACTACCGGTTCGCCGATTGCATCGACGATCGTGCCCGTTACGGCAAATGCTTGCTGCTGCACCTCAGGCCGGCTGTTGCGAGACAAAATAATGTGTGTGCCTTCCATCGAGAAACTGATGTCGGAATCGTCGAACAATTCGCTCAACACTTGATAAACCGGTTGGTTCTCGGCTTGCACGGAAACTTTGCGGTTGACATTTACCTGGTTGTTGTATACGAACAGGTAATCGGTCTGGCTTTCTATTTCGCCTAGTACTTCGTCGATATGGGCCTTATTCATAGTAAGGCTTACTCTGGCGTTTTGGGAATGGCTGTTCCCGGCATACGAACAAAATACACATACCGTGAGGAGAAATGTGGTAATTCGCATAATTCTAAAGATTTGTTTACGTCGCGGATTTTTAGGATAATACCTCCCCGACAAAGAGTTATTTTTCATACCTTTGTGTTGATTTAAGTGAATACAATTTGAATTTGGATTGTGTCGCTATGCCGGTCGGCGCCCGCCAGCGCCTTCCGGCATTTTTTCCGGTTAACAATGTTTACTTCATAGGCGTCTTTTCGTTTTAAATGGTTACTAAACTGCGATTTTATCTGATAAAAATAATATGCTTTTCATCGTCTCTATGATAGTTGAAAAGGATGTCTTTCTGTAATACTCTGAGTGCGTAATCGATGCCGTCGGATTGCCGGAACTTGCCGGTATAGAAATATTTCAGCACCTCCTTGTTTTCCACATGGACGGCAATGCCGTAGTATTTCTCGAAATCTTTCATAATGTTGAGGAACGTTTCGTTGCGGAAACAGATTAATCCCTCTTTCCAGCGGTAAGGGTTATAGTCGTCGACCGGCGCCACTTTCAGTCGTCCCTCTTCCAGATAGACTTTACTGTCGGGGGCAAGCATCTGCCTGTCGAGCGGATTGGCCAGCGACGTCACTTTTACGCTGCCCGCCATCAGCGTAGTTTCGAACTCGTCGCGGTCGGCATACGCCTCTACATTAAATTGGGTACCGTATACTTCTACGTTGGCTTTCGACGTTTCCACGATAAAAGGATGTTTCTTGTCTTTCGCCACATCGAAATAAGCTTCTCCGTCAAGTTGCACTTCGCGCCTGTCGCTGCGGAAAGCGAAAGGATAACGCAAGGTGGTGCGGGCGTTCAGCCAGACGTTGGTGCCGTCGGGCAGCATGATATTGACGCGTTGCCCGGCCGGTACGACGACGGTTTGCATGGCAATCGGTTCTTCCTTATCGAACACATGGTGATACAACCCGCTCAGCCCGAGGGTGAGTAAGACGACCGCCGCCATTTTCAGCAACTCAGTTCTGAGGGAACTACGACTTACTGTTTTCTTTACCTGCGCGTCTTGATCCGGCAAATTTGCCTCTCCGCCCCATAACAGCATGGCATCAAATAGTTTACGTTCTTTCAAAAGAGTTCGCCGGTTATCGGGGGAATCGTCGAGCCATTGCTTGATGGCTTGCTCTTGTTCCCCGGAAGCGATTCCTTCGAAAAACTTATATAACCATTCTTTATCCATTACTGCGTGTTTTTTGTCTCTTTCTATATTAATAGCAGTTGGGAAAGCTGTATCCCTAGTAGTTTTTTTAAATAATTTTCATCTGAAAGGTGTATTTTTTATGAAAATTGAGAAATCGACTGATAGACTGCATTATAAAAAATAAATAAAAAGAGGGAAATAGTCTTTCAAACGGTTTCGTAGTTCCCTCAGGACTTTCGCAATATGAAACTCAACGCCTTTTGTAGTGATTCCTACCAAAGCGGCAATTTCCTTATGGCTTTTGTTCTCGTAACGGCTCATCCGGAAAATACGACATGTTTGTTCAGGTAGCTTGGCAAGCGTCTGCTCGACGATTTGCCGGACTTCTTGTGAGAAAAGCTCGTTGGGATTGCAATCCTCCAAGGTACCGATACGCGTTTGTAGGGCCCACTGTGCATGCTCGCGAAGTTGCCCCGCTATCTCTTCGTGAACTTGCTGATGTTGCAAATAATTGAGACACTTATGCTTAACCGCCGTCAGAATATAGGCCGGCAGATTCGAATCGCCGGGCAGCGAGCTCCGGTTTTCCCAATAATACATAAAAGCTTCGGTAATTAAGTCTTCCGCCACGGCCCAGTCTCGTACATAGGTATAGGCAAAGTGGATAAACCGACTTTGATAAGTGGTAAACAGGTGGTTAAATATTTTTAAGTCTGTCCGATTATCCATAAACGCTAATTAACAGCCATAAATATAAAAATAAAAATATTACTAAAACCACTTTCTATCGTTTTTTTAATAAATAGGTGGTTTGCTGCTCTTTTCTTTTACAAGGAAACTACCTAACCTATCTTTCAAGCGAAATAGGGATTACCTAGCAAAGCGAGCGAAACCGGATTCTTCTTTTCCTTGTGTAAGGTTTCGGCCGGAAGGTATTTGTCAATTACTACTTTGCCTTTCTCTCTCATTTCGCTTGGTGGCTTGATAAACGCTTTTGGAAAATTGCTTACGCGGAGGCCTCTTTACTTCGAATCCTTATTTTTTCGACCAAGGAAGTTATCTTTTATCACCTATGTATTTTGTCTTTTTCACCTGGGTAGAAAAACATTTTTACCTGGCAGAAAAAATCAGTACATTTCGATCGGCGCGCCTATATATAAGGGCTAAGCCGGCATTGCCTCCCGCTTGACCGGCAGCATACACCGGAATACTCTTATTTTTTTGAAGCCCGACTCCGAAACTTTTAGTATCTTCGATTATTCCGATTAATCTTTAAATAGCATCTTATGATTACATCTATTAAAGTAAAGAAAAAAGAATCTACGGTACCTGGCAGGCCCGCATCTCTCTTTCTGCAAATAATTTGCAAACGGGAAGTGCGGCGTATACCTCTGGAATGCCGCGTGAAAGAGGAAGAGTGGGATCCGCGGCTGGAAACCGTACGTATTCCGGAGCATAATACGCCAGAACGGGTGCATGCTCTTCTTAAAATCAACGAAACGTTGATACATCATAAAAAGATTTGTGCCGATATTATCGCCGAGCTTCAGCAAGCCGGTGAACTCTCGGCGCCCCGTATCCTTCAAAAATATCAAGAAAGAAACCGCTGTCGCAAATGGCTGGAATTTATGGCGGCTATTATCAAGGAAAAGGAAAAAGAACGGGCACAGGCAACCTTGCGCAACTATAGAAGCACGTTTCGCATATTCGAACAGTTTCTCGAAGGAAAAGACATCCCCATCCGGCATATGAATCAAACGCTTATCAAGCGTTTCGAGCGCTATTTGGTGGAACATAAGCTTAGTTCGAATACGATTTCCTTTCATTGCCGTATCCTTAGGATGGTATGGAACCGGGCAGCAGCAGAAGGACTGGCCGACAAGCAGCTCGCTCCCTTTCATACCGTATGCACCCAGGTGGTAAAGACGAAGAAAAGAGCTGTCGACGAAACTATTATCAATCGTCTGGAAAAGCTCGTTATCCCCGAACCGGGCATCGCTTTGGCCAGAGATTTGTTTTTATTTTCTTATTATGCCCGGGGAATGGCATTTATCGATCTGGCTTTTCTTACTTCCGAAAATATTAAAGGACGTACCTTACTCTATGTACGTAGGAAGACCGGACAATTATTCAGCATCGAACTATTGCCCGTCATGCAACGACTGATTGCCAAATATGCCTCGGCGGAAAGCAAGTATCTCTTTCCGGTGCTTAAAAGCGATTCGCCCGATTTCCGGCAATACGACCATGCGCTGCGCCTGCAAAACAAGCGACTCGCTATACTGGCGGGCCGGCTGGGCGTAAGCCTTTCCACCTACGTGGCTCGTCATACCTGGGCCAGCGTAGCCAAATTGAAGGGAATTACCGAGGAAATTATTTCGGAAAGCATGGGGCATTCTTCTATCCAGACTACGCGCATTTATATTGCTTCGCTCGATCATTCGCGGATCGATAAAGCCAATAAAATTGTGTTGTTCGGGAAAATGAGGCGTAGTTCTTTCCGGACGGGAGTGCCTTAAAAAGGGATAAAAAAATCCATCTCTTACCAAGAGACGGAACAAGCGAATACTATACGTGTTAAAACGTGGCAAAAATAGTAAGAAAGTTTTGAATAAACAAATATTTACTCTCCTTTTACGCACAGGAAGCTATAATATTCAATGATTCCATGAATATTATTACACTTTTTTACATAAGAAGATCCTTGTTCTCTGATCTTCTTTAGCTGTCTGTTTATTTAACCTTGCTTTATGTTTTTAGTCTAGAATGCTGTTTTACTGACGTTTTACATTTGTTGATCGTTTTCAGAAAAAACTTCTATCGCCCGATCTCTACTTCATATCCCTTGCCCTATCAATTAATGCTGCTTTTTTTGGACTACAAGCCAGCCTGATCTAAAAAACCACCTTATAAAAGAACGACTTTCCGTACAGAGTCGATTTAAAGCTTCCGTCGTGCGGCTGCCAGGAATTCAATTCCGTATTCTGTTGATCCTTTTGTTGACCATAAGACAACAGGCTAAAAAAACAAGTCTGCAACCAGTTGAAAACAAAAGTCTCTACGGGAGCCCGCCTGTATGTTCCGTCTCTTGGTAAGAGACGGAACGGTACTTTTTCCGTTTCATCAAGGATAGGGTAATGAACATGCAACGAAAATTCCACATCATACTGGCAGTCCTGATTTTTCTGCCGGCCGCGGTTTACAGCCAGCAAATTGCGCTGAAAACAAATGCGCTGTTCTGGGCCGCTACCACCCCCAACGCCGGGGTGGAGATCGGACTCGCTCCCCGCGTTACCCTCGACATATGGGGAGCTTACAATGCTTGGAAATACGGCAACGATATGAAGCTCAATCTCTATCTGGTACAACCCGAGGCCCGCTACTGGCTCTGCCGCAAATTCGAAGGACACTTCGCCGGGCTGCACGGACACTACGGGCATTTCAATATCGGGCAGATACCCTTTATCTCCGGATTGAAAAATCATGTGCTCCGCGGCAACCTCTACGGCGGCGGCCTTACCTACGGCTACCATTGGGCCCTGGGCGAACGCTGGGGCATGGAGGCCATGATCGGAGCTGGATACGCCTATATGAAATACGACAAATTCCGATGTGCCGATTGCGCCGAAAGGGCCGGGAGTTATACCCGGAGCTATTTCGGCCCTACCCGGCTCGGACTGTCGTTTATCTATTTCTTACGTTAACTAATGCAACAGAGTATGAGGATTCTGGTCGCTTTGCTTTTATTATTAATACTAAGGTTCGGTTTCTTTCCGGCCTGTAGTTCTCTACAGGCCGAAGGAATCCGTATCCGCCCTGTGGCCATCGGCGTATCGGGCGACAGTCTGAGGCTGACGCTCGATATGAACCTCGACGACGTGCATGTCGATAGCTATACCGCCGTCGAGTTCACCCCCATGCTGGCCGCGGAAAAGCGAAGCGTCAGTCTTCCCCCCGTTATCGTCAGCGGCAGCCGGCGGTTCCGGTTCGAACGCCGCGAGCGCGCGCTGCAAAGCGGACGCAAACTATATGCCGATCCTTACCTGGTGCTGCTCGACGGTCGGAATGCCGGCTCCCGGAAAGTGAAATACCGGGTGTCCTTGCCCTATGCCTCGTGGATGCAAGGAGCGATGCTGCTGCTCAAACAAGAGATAAAAGATTGTTGCGACCTGCAACTGCT
>DBFWLD010000034.1:0-190728 GCA_048465615.1 Tannerellaceae bacterium | reverse complement strand
AATCTGTGTTTCACTGGCATGACCGGTTCACTCTCGGCTTCCCTTTCATTTATGCTACAAATCTATTGTTTCTTTTTTATCTTTCCTATTACGATGTAAATCTAAGGCCGGCATGAAATTGGAAACGCATGCTTATGTAATTCCCGTTTCGTCGGCATGAAACCGGAAATTCACTTGCAAAGGCCTCCTGACTATTTCCAAAAATATACAATAAGGGTAACGCAGGCTTCTGCCCGGGCAAAGCCCCTTTCCCGTTTCCCCGCGCCGTTTGTTCCGCGCGTCTTTTTTCCTATGCCGGAAGACGACGAGGAAGAAAATGCTTCAGGAAGCTGCCTTTCCGGACTTCCGGAGAATGGCCGCGTGAAACCGGTTTAAGAGTTCCGGCCTATCCGCCGGATCCACTTTGATCATCCGGCCTATAAACTGCGACAGCTTGATGGAGTTGACTTCCAAAAAGCCGGTGCGGATGATGATTGCTTTTACCCCCTCCCGCTCGTACAACCGGTCGAAGCGATAAAACCAGGTAGGCTGAATCAAATCCGGTTTATAACTGCGGGCGGTGAGCAGGCGAATGAAATATTGCCCCCGATAATAAAACTCGTCTACCCGCCGGATGGCGTCCCATTCGATTTCTTCCCGTATACCGCTCAGTTCCGTCAGGCCGTTGGCCGTCAGCACCAGATAGGGCTTGCGGTCGAACCACGAGCCGATGCCGAACAACACGCACAACAAGGCTAAAATAATCAGGCTCCATCCGGTAACCTCCTGGCCTGTGCGTTGCAGGAAAATCCAACCGCCCACCACCAAGAGCAGGCCTACGAGCAGGATCAGGCCTGCTTTCTTTTTCGATTTATAAATTACAACTTTGTCAGCCATCTCGCTCTCTGTTAAATAAGGTAATAAAAAGAAATCGCCCCGGCCGTTTCTTTACGGCCGGTCGTAAAAAAACGGCTGGGGCAACCCTCTTTTTTCAGCGTGCACCGGCGTTTATTCCTTAGCCGCTTCTTCGTTTATTTTATCTTCGGCCAGGATAGTAAGCGTAATATCCGTATTTTTTTCCTGATCCAGAATCTGTTGCAGCAATTCGGCCACCTTCGTTTCGCCCATATCCTGAGCCAGTACCACGAGGGTTCCGTAGGAAGCTATTTCGTAATGTTCCGCCTTCTGCGAGGCCATGATCAGGCCCGCGTCGCGGGTATAGGTGTCTTTTTCCGTATCTTCCATCACGCTCTCGGCTTCTTTTACCAAGCCGGCCATGGCTTCGCATTTCTTGGTTTCGGCCTTTTCGCCCATTTCCTGAAATACTTGTTCGAGTATTTCCATTTGCTGGCCGGTTTCCTCGGCATGCTTTTCGAACGCCTGGGCCAGCTTTTTATTGGTAGCAGCTTTCGCCAGCTTAGGCAAGGCTTTATAAAGAGCTTCTTCCGCCCAGTAAATATCTTTCAACTGGTCTACGAAAAATTCTCTCAGTTTGCCGCTGTTCATCGTGGCGGCCGACTCTTTTTGATTGTTGCTTTTTGTTTCCATACTACTTTTTATTTAGAAATTAAACTGTTTGTCTGCCTCCGTCTACGCCGAACAACGCGCAGGTGACGAAACTGGCTTCTTCGGAGGCCAGAAATACATAGATACCTGCTATTTCGTAAGGCTGCGCGGCCCTGTCCATCAGGCTGCCGGAACCGTGGCCCGGAATATCTTCTTTTTTCAATCCGCCCGAAATCTCGAGCGGCGTCCAGGTGGAACCCGGGCAAACCGTGTTCACGCGGATGCCCCGCTCGATGAGTTGTTTGGCCAGCGTGCGGCTCAAACCCACCACGGCATATTTCGAGGCCGCATACTCGGTAAGTTTGGCAGCCGGTTTATAGTATTCGGTAGAAGCCGAGAAGATAATGGTGGAGCCTGCCGGCATATCCTTATAT
This sequence comes from Tannerellaceae bacterium, assembly GCA_048465615.1. Classification (GTDB taxonomy): domain Bacteria; phylum Bacteroidota; class Bacteroidia; order Bacteroidales; family Tannerellaceae; genus Parabacteroides. The sequence goes on along the minus strand of DBFWLD010000034.1, from coordinate 188,809 downwards.
ATTTCCTGCACCATCCAGAAAGGGGAAAACACATTCAGATAGAAGGTGTTGAGCAACTGGTCGCGGGTGATCTCATCCAAATTGCCAGATGCCTTCTGCGTGCCGGCATTCAAGACGAGGATGTCGATTTGCCCTAAGGCTTTTTCCGCTTGGCGCACTATTTTCCTCGCCCCCTCTTCCGTGCCGATGTTTCCCGGCACGCAGTGGATCCGGATGCCTTCTTTGGCCAATAATTCGACTAAGGTATCGGCATCCGTATGTTCTTCGGGCAAATAGTTGATAGCTACCTCGGCTCCTTCGCGCGCATAGGCAATCGCAATGGCTCGCCCTATCCCCGAGTCTCCTCCGGTGATAAAGGCTTTCCGGCCTTTCAACCGGCCGCAGCCTACGTATTTTTCTTCGCCGCAATCGGGCAAGGGATTCATTTCCGTCTGGATGCCGGGCGATGCCTGCATTTGTATTTCATATTCCTCGGGAAGTCCGCGTCTGTCTCTGGGGTCTTTCAATCCATTCTCGTTTTTAATCATAATCAAAACGTTTATCGTTAATAATCTGTTCATCCTTAGCCCTATAGACATGGAATGTATAGTAAACAAGCACTGTGGTTCCGAGGTTGGGCCGGGGGGAATTAAACCTATTTATTTTGTGTAAACAAACACTAAGGGGGAAGAGAAGGCGGTTTGCCGGGGGAAAGGAAGGTTAAAAAGAAAGAGGGAGCCGGCAAGAGGAAACCGGCGGAGAAAAGCGGAGTCTAACCCATGTCTTGTGTATTGCCCATAAGTTTGTTTCTGAACCGGGTTTGCACTATCTTTGTTTTCAAAGAATCAAATCGAAGATAGGCGGCACCTCGGTAAAATCAAAGAGGGGCTTTGATTCTGCGCTCGGTTTGCACTGTCTTTGATTCAAAGAATCAAATCGAAGATAGGCGGCACCTCGGCAGAATCAAAGCAGGCTTTGCTTCTGCGCTCGGTTTGCACTATCTTTGTTATTTTAAAAAAGTATGCGAAAGATAAGTTTATGGATGTTTCTCCTTTTGCTCGGCGCGGCGGTTTGTGCGCAGGCCCAGCCGACGTATTCGATCAAGGGAAATGTGAAAGATGCCGTGAGCGGCCGTCCGCTCAGCTATGTAAACGTGGTAATCTGGCATACTACCCAAGGGGCGGTAACCGATTCGGCGGGAGGATTCGAAATAGCGGCCGTAAAGCCGGGCAGTTATCGGCTCCAGGCTTCTTTCGTGGGGTATAAGCCGGTGGTAAGCCCGGAATTTCAGGTAGTTAATAAAACTGTTTTTATTTCTCTCGAAATGGAAGAAGCCCGCGAAAGCCTGGGGGAAGTAGAAGTAGTGGCCTCTCCTTTCCGCAGAACTGCGGAAAGTCCGCTGGGCCTGCAGGTAATCGGGTTTAAGGAAATTGAAAAAAGCGCGGGCGGCAACCGGGATATTTCCAGGGTGGTACAAACCTTTCCCGGAGTGGCTTCTACGGCTGCTTTCCGCAACGACCTGATGGTAAGAGGCGGCGGCCCGTCGGAAAACCGGTTCTTCCTCGACGGGGTGGAAATTCCCCATATCAACCATTTCTCCACCCAAGGGGCGTCGGGCGGCCCGGTGGGCATCATTAACTCCGATTTTATCCGCGAGGTCGATTTTTATTCCGCCGCTTTTCCGGCCGCACGGGGGAACGCGCTCAGCTCGGTGCTCGATTTCAAGCTGAAAGACGGCAATAAGGAAAAGTTTTCGCTGCGCGGGGTATTGGGAAGTTCCGACATCGGGCTTTCGGTAGACGGCCCGGCCGGCCCCCACACGACCTACCAGGTGTCGGTGAGGCGTTCCTATCTTCAGTTTCTTTTCGATCTGATCGGCTTGCCCTTCCTGCCTACGTTTACCGACGCGCAATTCAAGGTAAAACATGCCTTCGACCGGCAAAACGAACTCACCTTTCTCGGCCTGGGGGCCATCGACGATATGAAGCTGAATACCGGAATGAAGGATATGAGCGAGAAAAATCAATATATTCTGACGTATCTGCCGGTAGTCAAGCAGAAAACTTATACGTTGGGAGCGGTCTATAAGCACCGCACGGAAAACAATGTGTACGCGCTTGTCCTGAGCCGCAGCCAGCTTCATAATACCAACGTGAAATACAAAGAAAACGACGATAGTTCGCCCGATAACCTGACGCTCGATTACCGTTCGGACGAGATCGAAAACAAATTCCGCTCGGAAAACACCTTCCGCTTGTCTTCTTTCCGCCTGGGGCTGGGGGGTAACGTGGAATATGCTACCTACTCCAACCGTACCTACGAGCAATTGTTCACTACCGCCGCCGCTGCTTCGCGCTACGAAACGGAGCTGGGGATGTGGAAATGGGGCTTGTATGCTACCCTGGCTTACGAAAGCCGCGACGAGCGGCTGAGCGCTTCGCTGGGGGTACGGGCGGATGCCGCCGATTATTCGTCTCGCATGCGGAAGATGTGGCGGCAGTTGTCGCCCCGCTTTTCGTTTTCCTACCGGTTGTCGGGGCCTTTCTATGTGAATGCCACCGCCGGACGTTATTACGAGTTGCCGCCTTACACCACGCTGGGATTCAAGGATAACGCAGGGCGGTTGATCAACCGCGACAACGGCCTGAGGTATATCCGCAGCGATCAGGCGGGGCTGGGGCTGGAGTATCGTCCGGCAGCTCATCTGCGGGTGACGGCCGAGGCGTTTTATAAACACTACGATTTTTATCCTCTTTCCCTGGCCGACAGTATTCCGCTGGCCTCGAAGGGAGCCGACTACGGGGTGGCGGGCAACGAAGCGGTGGTTTCCACGGCGTCGGGCCGGGCTTACGGAGCCGAGATCATGGGCCGGTGGTATAATTACAAGGGGCTTACTTTTATCGCCTCGTATACCTTTGTGCGGAGCGAATTCAAGGACGCGCGCCGCTCGCGGGGGTATCTTCCTTCGGCTTGGGATAACCGGCATTTATTTACGTTCAGCGGCAATTACGCCTTGCCTCGCCATTGGGAAATCGGGGCTAAATTGCGGGTGGTGGGAGGCGCGCCTTATACGCCTTACGACGTGGAAAGAAGCAGTTACGTCCAGGCTTGGGATACGAACCGGGGCTTGTTGTACGATTACAGCCGGTTTAACAGCGAGAGGTTGAATGCTTTCACCCAGTTGGATGTGCGGGTGGACAAGACTTTTTACCTGAAAAAGGTGATGCTGGGGGTGTACGTGGATTTGCAGAATGTATTCGATTCGAAGTATAAGGAGCAGGATGTTTACCTTACGACCGGCCGCATCCTGAACCCCGAAGCCCCCGCCGCCGAGCAGCGCTACGAGCTCAAACCGGTAGAGCGGCTTTCGGGTACGCTGCTGCCTTCGATCGGGATTATCGTGGAGTTGTAAAGGGCGGGCGGGGCGGCCATCGGAAGCAGGCGGATTCGAAGAATGTCCCGCCTTCCCCGAAGGAATGCCGGCCTTGGCCGGCCGCAAAGAAAAGAAACCGGCAGAGCCGTCTCCTTTCCTGGGAAGGGAGACGGCTCTTTTTATATGGGATTCTAACGGAAAGACAGCTTTTTCTTTCCGTTCGCCGGGCGGATAGCTCGGCAAACAACCCGATTTTATGCTTAGCGGACGGCTGTTTCAATTCGCACCGAACGCATCCAGCGCAACTGTGGGACGTCCTTCTTCGTCGAAAGCGCCCAGCGTATAGCCGTTCCAGCCCCCGTACGCTTGGGGTTCCCAGTAGAAAACGCCCAGGCAACCGTCCAGGGCTTGGCAGCGGGCAAGCAGGGCGGATAGGAAATCGCGGCAACTCTCCGCTTCGTCCCAGGGCATGCCCACTTCGCACAGCATCACTTCCGATGCGTACCGGCCGATCATATCCTGCATCGTAGCCAGGCAAGCCTCCGTCATGGCCGGCCAAGTATCTGCCTGAGGATAGAGAGACATCCCGATCACGTCCCAGGTGGCCCCGTTCTGCCGCAAGCCGTCGAACAGCCAGCGGAAAAGCGCATTGTCGTCGCCCGATTGCAGGTGCACGATTACCTTGGCATCGGGGAAAACGGCTTTCACCGCCGTATAACCGGCTTGGTGCAAAGCAGCGTATTGGGCCATATTATCCGAAGCCCGGCCCTCGTTCCAGAGCATGCCGTTGCCGGTTTCATTGCCTACCTGTACCCATTCGGGACTGACGCCTGCCGCTTTCACGGCCTCGAGTACTTCCTGGGTATGGGCCGATACGGCTGCTTTCAGTTCGTCGAGGCCATAAGCTGCCCAAGCGGCCGGTTTGGTTTGTTGCGAAGGATCGGCCCAGCTATCGCTATAATGGAAATCGATCATCACCCGCATGCCCAGCTCGGCAGCGCGCCAGGCTTTGGCTACTACGTCGCTTCGGTTGCACCAGCCGTCGGCGGGGTCTACCCATACCCGCAGGCGGACGGCATTCATGCCTAGCCCGCGTAGCAGGCTCATGCACTCCGTTTGCCGTCCGGAGGCGTCGTAAAATTTGGTTCCGGCGCTTTCCATCTGGGTAAGCCAGCTCACATCGGCGCCTTTGGCAAAACCCCTCATTTCATAGACCGGCTCTTCCGGGAAAACGGGGCGGTCGTCGTCGTTGCAGGCGGCGGCTCCCGCCAGGAGCAGGCCGCCCAGGAATATCGTACGCAAATTCATGTTTTTTCAGTTTAATGTTAGAAGCTGTTTCTTATTTCAGCGAATAGGTGCGGCTCACCAGGTCGACCGTCAAGGTATACGTACCGGCCGGCAGGGTGGCGTCGTCGGTGATTCCGTCGGCCTGATAGCTCAGGGAGCCGCCTCCGCCTCCGTAAAACACGTCCCAGTTTCCTTCCTGCACATAGAGCTTGAAACCCCATTCGGAAGGTTGCTCGATGGTGACGGCGCCCGCATAAACGCCCCTGGTACGGGTGGCTTCCAAGGGATGGAAGTCCCAGTTGTCGTTCAGGCCTGCGTAATAAATCGCATCCGTCAGAGGGGTCAGTCGATAAGTCAGGGCTTTCAGGGAGACATCGAAGAAGTAAAGCCCTTCGTCGGGAGCCGGCAGATTGCCGCCTTCCCCTTTGAATTCCATTTCTCCAGCTAAGGCGTCTCCGCTTGCAAAGGTATATTTGTCCTCCCAATTGTCTGCTTCCGCAAAGAGGCTGTATCCCCATTCGGAAGCCGCATAAGCCACGCCGGCATACGCCAGGTTGTCTTCATCGTACAGCGCGAGCGTATGGTCGAAATTCCAGCTTCCGCTGATCAGATCGTCGATCCCGGAGAGGAAGATTTCCGGGTGTACTTCGGCCGGAGTTTCCTTCCCCGACACGGCCTGTACCGTCCACTGCTGCGGCCTGCTCAGATCTACCACCAGCGTATAGTCGCCGGCTTCAGGCACGCTTACCGTCAGAGAGGATGCCTCGCCGCCGAATGCCAGCGCGCCCGCCGAACCGGTAAAGCCTACCGGCCTGTCTTTGGCGGCGGCATCGTCGGTGCCGGTGGAATAATCATAGAGTTTGCCCGTGCCCGCCAGTTGCAGGGTCAGCGTTTCGGCTGCGGAAGCTTGGAAAGGGAGGGTCCATTTCACGTTCGACCGGTCAAACGTCATTTCGCCGTTCAGATCGCCGCTTACCGCCAGCGCAGGTATCCAGAGGGCCGACCATTGTTTCAGGCCGGTCAGTACCTGCACGTAATAGCAACCGCCCATGCCGGGAAACCAGCAGCTCCAATGAGTAGCATCGGTCGAAAGCAGGAAGGGGCTGCCGTCTACGCCGTCGTTGCCCCAGAGGGTTCCGTCTCCTTCCTTGAGGAAGAAATTATACCAACCGGTAGCCCCCATAAAGCCGGCATAGTTGCCGTCGGAATCAGGACTGTACAGGGTGAAGCCCGTATCGGCCTCTTTGGCGTCGAGCATATAACCGATGCTCATATCTATAGCATAGGGCGTTACCGCTACGGTAACTACCTGGCTATAGACAGGCTCCATATTGTTGCCCGTAGTCCAGCGAAGGCGAAAATACAAAGGTGTGCTTCGGCCGGGTTCGGCTCCCAGGTTTTTGGCCACCGTATTCAGATCGGCGCCCGTATAGGCCTTCGACAAGGCCGTTTCGGTCGTTTCCTGTACGGGAGCGGAGAAGTCGGCCGAGGCCGATACTTGCAAGCGGGTGGCAACCAGGTTGGGGGCTTGCAGGGAAGTATCGCTTGCCAGCGGCCGGTCGGTGGTCCACGCCAAGGATAAGACGATGCGGGAAGCGGCTTGCTGCGTCAGCTCCACCTGGCTTTCGGTGGCGATCAGTTCGCCCGGCTTGAGGCTGCTCAGATAGAGGGTATCGCCTTCTTTTTCGCAGGCTGCCAGGCAGAAGACGGCGATCAGGCATCGGGTGAAGATATTCAGGATTTTCATGATTTCCGGAAAATAAGATTAATAATTTTCATTGTATAAATTCGGATTGGCCGTCAGGTCGGTCGTCGGGATGGGATATATATTGTATTTGCTGTCGACTGCCGTGCCTTCCTTTACGCCGCCCTTCCATTGCCAGAGGTAGTCGGCCGTGGTAAACCGGTTGTAACGGACGAGGTCGGTTCGGCGCGTGCCTTCCCAATACAACTCGCGCGCCCGTTCGTCGAGCACGAAACCGGGCGTCATCTCGCTGTCACGGATCAGGCCGGCATCGCTTCCGAAGGCCCGGCGACGCAGTTCGTTCACATAGCCCAGCGCAGTGGCCCGGTCGCTGCCGCTGCCTCCGCGTACCACGGCTTCGGCCATCATCAGGTAGACGTCGGCCAGACGGAAGAGGGGGAAATCGGTATTGACTCCGCCGTCCACCGTATTGGAAGCGGCTTCGCCGGCGTCGGTCAGATTCGTCCACTTCTCCACAAAATAGCCGTTCGACTGGTCGTCGATCACATCCAGCCCCAGGGTTTGCCCTTCGGTGAAGAACATAGCCCGGCTATCGCCTTCGCTGAAGAGAGAGGGAATTTCTCCCCGCACGCGAAACATGCCCCAGCCGGTGGTGATGCCGTATTTTTCGGGCTTTTGGTAGTCGGACGTATTGCTTACTTCGCCGCAGATGATATAGGTGGTGGCTCCCCACGAAACGGTATGCACGGCGTCTACCGGCAAAGCGAAGATGATTTCATGGGTACGTTTGTGGTTGTCGGCGTTGAAAAGCTTGGCATAGTCGGCTTCCAGCGAATAGCCGGCATCGATCACCTGGCGGCAGGCGGCGATGCAGTCGGTATAGCGGTCTTCGCCGATATAGACGCCGGCGTTCAGGTAAAGCTTGGCCAGCAAGGTCTGCGCGGCGGCTTTCGAGGCGCGGCCATACTCTGCGGAGTTGCGGTCGAGCAAGTCGGCATCGATGGCCTTCAGCTCCGATTCGATATAGGCGAACAACTGGGCGGCCGTATACCGGGGCGGCAGGAAAGACCCTACCGGATCGGTTTCCGTTACAAAGGGGGCGTTGCGGAAAAAGTCGAGGGCGTGGTAATAGAACAAGGCGCGCAGGAAACGGGCTTCGGCCCGGTAGTGCCGGATATCGGCTTGCTCGGCCTCGGTAAAGCCGGCAATCTGCTCGTCGCCGGCGTTGCGCAGAAATTCGTTGCAGAGGGCGATGCTGTAATAGATATGGTAATACATATCGGAAACCCAAGTGTCGTTGGCGTCCCAGGAAAGGAAGGTCAGATCGCCTACTTTGTCGCCCTCCAGCCAGGTAGAAGCCAGCTCGTCGGTTCCGCATTCCTGCAAATTGAAGTAACAGCGCATATAATCCTGGCCGTTATTGCTGCTCAGGTCGGCGTTGCCGCCTCCTTTTTCCTGGCCGTTGATCACCAGGCTGGCATAGATTTTAGCCAATACCGATTTATAATTTCCGGCTTCGGCATACACGTCGGCCGAGGTGGTTTCCACGTGGGGTACCTGATCCAGATCGCCGGTACAGGAAAAGAGGCCGAGGCCGCCGGCCAACAGAAGGCAATAAAATATTTTTTTCATTTTGAAGAACTGTTTGAAGGTTAAAAATCAAGTCCTATGCTCAAGGAATAGGTACGCGGACGGGGATAGAAGGAAACATCCATGCCATTGGGCACTTCGGGGTCTACCCCGCTGTATTTGGTGATACAGAATAGGTTCTGCACCATCGCGCTGACGCTGACGCCCACCCACCGGTTGATGCGGCCGAAATTATAGCCGAGCGTGAGGTTGTCCATTTTCAGGAAGGAAGCGTTTTCCACGTAATAATCCGACAAGTACTGGCGATTCTGAAACCCGGTTTCCAGAAAACTCCGGTTCAGGTTGTTCAACTGGTAGGAATTATAGCTCACCGTGCTCCAGGCCCCGGTATTCATCGACATACCGTTGTATACATAGTTGCCGATATTGGCGCGGAAGCTCATTCCCAAGCTCCACTTCTTGTAACGGAGCGAAGTACTCAACCCCATAATAAAATCGGGAGCCGGCGAATGGTAGCGGTAGAGATCGGAAGAATTGATTTCGCCGTCGCGGTTCAGGTCGGCGTAGGCGCCTTCTACCGGCTTGCCGGTCGTTTCGTCGTACAGCTGATGATAGACATAGAACATATAGGGAGCATATCCTTCGCTCAGCACCTGAAACTGGTAGCCGTCGATAGAGGGGCCCACCAGCGTATTGGTGGTATTGGCGCTTTCTACCAACGAGAGGTTTTTCACTTTCATCTTCTGCCAAGTCATATTATAACTGATATCCCAACCCCAGTCGTCGGTTTGGACAGGGCTGGCGGAGAGGGTAATTTCGAGGCCCTGGCTATCGACGTTTCCCACGTTGGTGGTGATGGTCTTGTCGAAGGTCGTGCCGGCCGGGGCGGGCACGGTAGCGATCAGGTCTTTGGTCTGGCGGGTATAATAGTCGAAGCTACCGGTCAGGCGGTCGCCGAAGAATCCGAAATCGAAACCGGCGTTGTAGGAAACGGTGCTTTCCCATTTCAATTGGTTATTGTAGGCTTCCGGCCGGTAGGTATAATACCACTGGTTGCCGAATTGTACCTGAGCCCCCTCCTGCCCGATCGTATAGACCGGCAGGTAGCCGTAATTGCCGATGCCGTCTTGCTGGCCGGTCACGCCGTAGCTGGCCCGGAGCTTGAGGTTGCTCAACACGGCATGGTCTTTCAGGAAACCTTCCTCCGTCAGACGCCAGCCCAGGGCGACCGATGGGAAGGTGCCCCATTTCTGTCCGGCGGCAAACCGCGAAGTACCGTCGCGCCGCACGGTGGCGGTGAGCATATAGCGGGAATCGAAGGTGTAGTTCAAGCGGGCGTAATACGACAAGAGGGTATGACGCTGGTCGGTGGCGGCTATGCTGGATTGCACTTCGCCCCGGGCGTTGAGTTCGGCATAGGCCGGGCTGGTACTTTTCCAGTATTGGTAGTCGTATCCCACGGTAGCGTCGATGCTGCTTTTCCAGGCGTCGATGTACGTAGCATAATTCAGATAGGCCGTGAGCAAGCGGTTGGTATTTTTCTGAGGGCCGTATACGTAGTCGCGGCCGTAGGTGGTGAAATACTGCATGGCTTCGGCCGGCACATACACGGCTCCCTTGCCTTGGGCATAATCGTAGCCCAGCGTGGCGTGTACTTTCAAATCGGGCAGAAAATGAAGCTTATAGTCCACGTCGATATTCCCGATAAAGCGTTTTACTTTGCTGGTGGAACGGTTTTGCTCGAGGCGGCCCAGCGGGTTGAGAACGGCGGCGTTGACCGGAGCGCCCGTATTGTCGAGGGCTTCGTTATAGCCTCCGAAATCAGAGTTGCCGGAGTAAACGGGCAAGGTGGGATTGAAGGTAGCAGCGGCCCAAATAGCCCCGGTTTCGGCAAAGCAGTTGTTGTTGACGGAGCCTTTGGCGTTGAGGTTGAATTTCAGGTGATCGTCGAAAAACGAAGGCGAGAGCGACACGCTGCCGGTAAACCGTTCGGCGTTGTCGGTCTTCAACAAACCGTTTTGGTTGTAGTAACCCAGCGAAACGCGTACCGGCAGGTTGGCAGCCAGCTTGCCGCCGATGCTCAGGTTGTTGTCGGTACCGAAAGCGGCCTGGTAAATCTGGTCGTTCCAGTCGGTACGGTCGGTGCCGAGCAGGGCTTGCTGGGCGGCGGTTCCGCGGTCGTCGATCACGCCGGTAAATTCGTCGACAGAAAGAATATCGGCCAGCCGCGTGCGCGTTTGCACGGAGTTGGTGGTGTTGAAGCTGATTTTGATGCGGTCGTTGCCGCCTTTCTTGGTAGTGATGATAATCACCCCGTTGGAAGCGCGCGAACCGTAGATAGCCGTCGAAGAGGCGTCTTTGAGAATAGTCATGCTTTCAATATCGTTGGGATTGATCAGGCTCAGGAAATTGCCGCTGTTGCCGCTGATGCCCCCGCTTTCCAAGGGAATGCCGTCGAGCACGATCAAGGGGTCGTTGCTGGCGTTGAGCGAGGCCCCTCCCCGCACGCGGATGGTGCTTCCGGCCGTGGGCGAGCCGCTGTTGGACATGATTTGCACGCCCGATACTTTCCCGTTGATAAGCTGTTCGGGCGACGAGATCAGCCCGACATTGAAGTCTTTGCTGCTGATGTTGGATACCGAACCGGTCAAGTCGCTTTTCCGCGTGGTGCCGTAGCCGATCACCACCACGTCGCTCAGCACCTGGGTGTCGCTGCTAAGCTGTACGTTCAATACGCGGCCGGAAGGAATAACGACCGTTTTGGGTTGGTAACCCACATACGAGAAGACCAGTTCGGACGTGGCGGCCGGCACTGCCAGGACATAGTTGCCGTCGAGGTCGGTCACGGTTCCGATGGTGGTTCCTTTTACCAGGACGCTGGCGCCGATAAGCGGTTCTTTCGTTTCGTCGGTCACCTTTCCGGAGATACTTATTTCGCCGGGTTGCTGAGCCAAAGCCGCAAGCGGGCTGCCGGCCAGCAGGCAAAGCCATACCATGAGGGCGGCAATGCGCAGGTGCAAAATGCTGTTGTTGTTCATAGGTACTTTATTTAGGATATGATTTAGTTTGCAAGGGAACGTATAAGTTTACTCCAACCACGCCTTTTTTATTTGCACGGCCTTTTCCCGGCTGGAAACTTCCAGCGTTTCGATGCCGGACGCTTCAAACGGAATGGCCGTGGAGGGATAAAAATAAGCAGGCAGGAAAACAGGGAAAGCCTGGGGCAAGAGCGCAGTGGCCGTTTGCCGGAGCGCGGAGAGGGGAATACGGACACGGCCCGCGGAATCGGTGGTCGCTTCGGCCTTGTAGGTATAGCCGTCGGCGGTGATAAAGCCGGCTTCCAAAGAGGCCGGGAACCGGGCGGGGAAAGCGGAATCGGCTGCGCGGCTTGTTTCGGTTTCATGCTCGCTCGTGCGATCGCCTGCGGAACGCTCTTCCCCGGAAACCTGTTCCAATTCAAGACAAAGAAATTCCGCATCCGCCAGTTTTTCCTTCCGTCCGGCCACCCGGTCGCGGATGTCTTTCCGGGTATACCGCCGATCGCCGTTTTCAGTCAAGGTATACGTTTCCACTCCTTCCTCCGGGCGACAAGGATCGATGAGCGTGATCGGCCGGTGAGGAGCGGTAATTTCGGTTTCCCAGTACGCCGTGCCGATATAATCCCAATCCAACGGCGTGCCCGTCGAACCGCCGGGAAAAGTCTGCGCGCCTTGCGGGGCGTACACCACCACATTATAGCGCAACCTTCCCTCTCGGGCCATTTCCGCCGGCACAACGCCGCGATAGGTATACCCGTGCACGCGCTTCAAGGCTACGGAAGGATTATGTTCGTTCCAGAAAGAAACCTTATCGGTATAGAGAACCACCGAATCCGGTTCGGACGGCCCGACAATCTCCACTTCCACCGCCAAATCCTTGCCCGCTTCGGCCACGGCAGCCGGACGGCCGACCAGCGTATAAGCCGTACGCCGGGGCAAAGCCGGCAGCGCGTATTCGCCCAGACGGATAGTATTCCAGCGGGTGGTACTTGTCCATTTCCCGTTTGTAGACAGGCCCTTGCGCGTCAGCAGGTAGACGCCGGGACGCACCGCCGGCAATACACCTCGGGTTGCTTCCAGCCGGCTATCGTTTCCTTCATTCAGGCCCGTCGCCGTAAACGCATCGCCTAAATCCGGCAGACGAAGGGCCATCTTCCATGCGCCGCAGACCAAGGCCGTCACCTCTTTTTTCAACGAAGGCTTGGCAAAAGGATCGGCTACCTGTACGGCATCGGGCATCACTTCCAGACGCCACACCCCCTCTTCCAACCGGTCGAGAAAATAAGCTCCGCTCCCTTCGTAATCCACCAGGGGCGAACTGCCGCAACCGGCCACGGCCTGCAACCGGTCGGGGGCTACGGGACGAGTCTGGGTAGTATTGGTATGGAAAAAGGCGTCGGGACGATTCAACTCGCTCAGGTCCTGCCGGTAGCTGACGCGCACATCGGCGAAAACGGTATCCTGCGGATAAACTCCGAACGAATCGGCGGGCCCGGTACGGCGCGCCACCTCGCCGGCAATCTTCATGCCGATGGCTTTGCCGGGGGTATAAGCCAAATTCAGGTAATGAGTCTGGTATTCGGTATTGGCATGGGCCAGATCGAGCGGATCGTACGCAAATTGAGTTATCCATTGGAAGCCGGCCTGACGGAGAGTACGGGCCACAGCCGGATAGAGATAGGAATACATGACGTCGGCCGGGTCGAATTCATACACCAACCGGGCTTTGCCGGCATACCCTTTCACCTTGTCGAAAGGGATGGGATAGGCGTCTACATAAGGCAGGAAGTTCCCGTAGCGGGTATGGCCCGCTACCAATCCCATCGGATACCACTGATAGGTGGTGCCTTGTATGGCCGTATCGTAATAGCCTTCCACCACTTGCTGGTTGTGGCTTACATTATAAAACACGGGCTTCCGGTTGCCTGCCTTGCGCAAAGCGGCGAGCATCCGGTCGATATAGGCCTTGGTTTCAGCCACCGTGCCCGTGTGGCAAGGTTCGTTATTTACCTCGAAGCCCACGATATAGGGATCGTCTTTGTACGCCTGCCCGGTATAGGGGTTGACATGCTTTACCAGGGCGGCCATGTATTTTTCCTGGGCGGCAATGGCCTCGGGGTCTTGATGGATGCGGCATTTGTCGTACAAATAAGAATAGCCCCCGGTGGGAAAATTCCGCTCGGGATACCCGTTGCCGAAATTGGTTTGCGCGGTAATCAGCACGCGGATGTCGCGCTCGCGAAGTTGGGCGATTAGGTAATCGAGCAGCCGGAGATGGTCGTTTTCCAGCAAATTTCCTTCGGCGTCGGCCAGCTCTACATCCCAGATATGGATGCGGTAAGCGTTGAACCCAAGCCGGGCGAAGTGGTAGACGTCGCGGTCGATGGCGGCCTGATGGTCGAGGCCGAGGTAGCCGACGGCCCGGTAGGCGTGGGCGAAAGGCAGGGTATAATTCACCCCGTAAAAGACAGCTTCGCGGTGGGTATCGCTCCAGCGCATTACGCCCTCGCGGTCGACATACACGGTAGCCGGGCCCTTTGCCAGGCCCCAGGCCGGCAGCAAGCAGCAAGCCAGCAGAAAAAAGTGTTTTAGCATACGGTAAGATTTAACAGGTTGTTTTCCAGCAGCAAAAGTAAAATCCCCCCGGGTATGCAAAAAGCAGATTTCGGACATAAAACGACAAAAGTCGGACATAAAGGGCAGGGAACCTTTTCTGTCCGGCTTTTGTCCGTTTTCTATCGGTAGTCGGTTTCTAGCAGCAGCTGATTTTTATCCACAGCTAATTTTTGTCGGCATTGTTGTTATCGGCGGCATTTTTTTATCCACGACGTTTTTTACCGGTAAGCCGGGCGGCCGGTTCCCATGCCGGAAAAACCATTGTCCACAGCAGCGGCCGGCGGCTCCCCGTCCCGGAATCAGCCGGCCGATTCGGCAAATTGCTTCGGCGTCATTCCGAATTCGGCCTGAAAACATTTCGAGAAATAGGAAGAACTGGAAAAACCCACCATATACATCACTTCGGCCACCGTAAATTTGCGTTGCTCCAACAGCATGGCCGCCTTTTTCATCCGGATGCTTTTGATGTATTCCACCGGCGTCTGCCCGGTAAGCTGTTTGATTTTCCGGTACATCTGTTTGTTGCTTACCCCCGAAAGCTCGCACAAGGCAGTTACGTTCAGGTCGGAGTCGGCCACATGATCTTCCACCAGGCGGGTGATGTCGGCCAGAAACTTCTCGTCGGAAGAAACGGCTTCGATGCTTTTAGGCTCGGCGATCGCCTCCAAACGCGTTTTGGCTTCCCAAACCTGGCGGTTGCTGAGCAATTGCTCGACGCGCGAAAGCAGGATAGAAGCCTCGAAAGGCTTGGGAATAAAGGCATCGATATGAAGTTGTATGCTGGCCAGTTCCGTTTGCTTGTCGTTTTTGCCCGTCAGCAAAATAAGCGGCACGACGGCAGTCTGCACATGCTTTTTAATATGGCGGCACATCTCGATACCGTCCATTTCCGGCATAACGAGATCGGTAATCACCAAATCGGGCCTCAGCTCGAGGCATAGTTTCAATCCTTCGCGGCCGTCGGAGACTGCACGGCACCGGTACTTCGCTCCCAACATATCGCAGACGGCCGTCGTTATTTCCGGATTGTCGTCAACCACCAGCACCAGCGGACGATTGTCGGGCAGAGCCGGACTCCCCTCCCTGCTCTCCTCGCCCGGAGAAGACGAGGCAAGGGAAGATGAAACAAGGGGAACGGAAGCTTCGGCAGCAGACCGGGATAAAGCGAAAGCCGAAGCAAAGGAAGCATCGGCTGCCGGCCCTGCTTCCTCCACCCTGTCGGGATCGGGCAAAGGCAAACTAAGCGTCACCGTCGTTCCCTTGTTTTCCTCGGAAGTCAGGCGCACCTGGGCCCCGTGCAGCTCGGCATAGGTTTTCACCAGATACAGCCCGATACCGGTTCCCTCCTTCTTCCCCCGGGTACGCGACGATTGGAAAAAGCGTTGGAAAATATAAGGTAAATCTTTTTCCCGAATGCCCGCCCCCGTATCCGAAACGGCCACGATAAGTTCGCGGCTTTCCTCCCGCACAGCTACCGAAAGACGCACGACTCCGCCCCGGGGGGTATATTTAAGCGCGTTCGAGAGCAGGTTATTCAAAATAGATTCCCATTTGATCACATCCACATCCAGATAAATCGTTTCCCGGTCGGTTTCGAAAAGCAGCTCGACCTGCTGCTGCCCGGCTGCCGCTTCGTAAGCAGACCACACGCCGCGGGCCAGCGAGACAAATTCGGTACGCGATAAGATCAGCAACATATCCGAACGATTATCCATCCGGTCGACATCCAATATCTGGTGTACCAGGGCATTGAGCCTGATCGCGTTCCGCTGCGCCCCTTCCAGCAGCTTTTTCTCCTCCCGGTTTTTCACTTCGGGCAATAATTTGCTCAAGGGACCGATAATCAGGCTCAGGGGCGTTTTGAAATCGTGGGAAAGATTAGTATAGAAATCCATTTTCTGGCGCGATTGAGCCAGAATCTTTTCTTTTTCGAGATGCTCGCGGCGCAACCGGCTGCGCAACCGGAAAAAATGGACAGTCCAGAGCAGCAACCCCGCGGCCAGCAAAAAGTAAATCGCCCGAGCCAGGCCGGTATTGTACCAAGGGGCTTCAACCACTATATCCCATCCCTGTTGCGACGCGGAAGGCTGCCCGTTCGCATCCAGCTTGGCCACCCACAGCTGGTAACGGCCATAATCCAGATTGGTATAGGTAATCCGGTTCATATCCGTTTCCAGCAAATTCCACTCGCGGTCTAAACCTTCCAGGCGATAAACGAATTTGTTTTTCTCTTCCAGCGAATAAGGCAGATCTGAAAATTCCAGCATGAAATTGTTTTCGCCCGGCCGCAGCACGAGCTGGCGCTCATACCGGATACTTACCTGCCTGCCCTCCGCCAAACGTCCGTTGATATACAAGGCCGTGGCCAGCAGCGGACGATCCTCCGAGGGACGGGCGCGCTCCCCTTGCGTCGAAAAAAGAGCCAATCCGTCGATCTCCCCCATATAAAGCGAATGCGCGGCTTCGTCGTAATACAGGCAGGTAAAGGCGCGATTGGTCAGGCTGAGCCGGGTTACCTGCAAGGTTTGTTTGTCCACCACCCAGAAGCCGTTGGAAGTAGACACCCAGATAGCCCCCTCTACTTCAGCCATAAAAAGCACCTCATGACGGGCAAAGGCTCCGAAAGGAATCCTCCGTATCCGGTCTGTCAGGGGATCGATCTGCAAAACGCCTCCGCGGTAACCGGCCCAGATCGATCCTTCTTTATCGCATAAAAGAAAACCGGGACGGTCGTTGCCGGTCAAACTGTCGGTGGATATATGCGTAATCCGGCCGCTGGCTTTATCTATTTTATCGATACAAGCATTTCCGCTATTATACAGCAAGGCCCAGACGTGTCCCGACCGGTCGGGCAAAAGCTGGGTGACAAACATGCCCGACAGGCCGTCTTGGGTGGTAAAATTGCGATCGGCTACGTATCGTTTCCCTTCGCTTTGAATAAGTTTTTGCTTATCCACCACGAATATCCCGCCCAGGCAGGTGGCGATCCAGAGTTGCCCCGCTTCGTCTTCAAAGAGGTGGTAAGCCCAGTTGGCATTATAGCGTCCGGTACTGTCGGCAATATCGTAGCGGATAAACTGCTCGGCGGCATAATCGTAGCGGTTGAGACTTCCGTCGGTAGCCACCCACAACTGCCGGTCGGGGTCTTCGTACAGATGGCGCACCCGGTTGTGCGAAAGGGTATGAACCGGGTCGTTCATTTTATACCAAATGGCGTCGGGCCTGTCGGGAGCAGGATGGCCGGTACGTATCAGCCCGTTGCCGCCGCCCAACCAGAAATATCCCCGGCTGTCTTTGTACAAGGCGTAAAATTGGTTTCCCTCGCCCGTGCCGGTAATTTGGGCGATGGAGACGTAGCGGAACAAATTAGTATGCCTCGCCAGCGAGAATCCGTTGTTGGTTCCCAGCCAGCTGTTTTTCTCGCGGTCGCAGAAAACAGTCCAGACAATATTATTGGCCAGCGAGCGGGGATTGCGCGAATCGTGTATGCTATGGGCCGTTATTTCGCCTTCCTTATAAATATATAAGCCGTTGTCGGTACCGATCAGAAGCCGCTCTTCGTTGTCGAGCGCAAGGGATTTGACGGAATTGGCCCGGTCGGTCGGCACCCGCTCGGCCTGCCCGGTGGAAGGCGTATAGCGCAACAAGCTTCCTTCCATCCCGATCCAGATACACCCGCGCGCCCGGTCTTCGAGCAACGAATTGACGAATTGGTTGTTGCCCGGGCCGGCGGGGGGCAGCGGAACCGGCTCAAAACGATCATCGGCGGCCCGATAGCGGCAAAGCCCGTTGTAGGTGCCTACATACAACTGGCCGTCATGCGTAGAGAGCAGGGTATAGACGGGGGAATGCGGCAAACCGGGATAGCGCTCCGCATCGAACGAATCGAGCGAACCGGTATCGGGCCTATAGCGATACAAGCCCCCCAGCGTGCCCATCCACAGGGTATTTCCTTGCCAGGCTAAGGCGCGTACGTCTTTGGGGAACCCGGCGGGAAAGGTTTCATACCGGTCGGTGCGGGTATTATAGCCGAACAAACCTTTGTCGGCCCCCAGATAGAGGGTATCGCCCCGCCGCACGCCGCAATAAATCCAACTGCTGTAGGGACCGCCGAAAGAGAAATGGGCTTGGGTGGCATACCCGTCGTAACTGAACAGGCCTTTGTCGGAGCCGATCCATATCATCCCCTGTTCATCTTGCAAAAAGCAATTGACCACGGAAGCTTCGGTATCCAGCCGGATATTGTCGAACGACCCGTAACCACCCGTTTGTCCGGCAGCGGCCCGGCAGAAAAGGCAAAAGCCCACAAGCAGCAGATAGAATTGGTTAGGCATAGCGTTTTCAGGGTACTTATAAAAACAAAAATACGATTTTTTTCCTTTTCCGCCTTATTTGCCGGAAGTATTCTTGCTGCGGCAAGTTTATCGGCGTATTATGCCGAGAGGGGGAAGGGGAGCTCTTTCGCGACCGGCCGGGAAGTGCTTCTCCCCTCGCCCCCCGGCAACAAACGAAACGGAGCCGTCTCTCTTTCGAAAGACAGCCCCGTTTTATCTATTATTTATACCGTAAATTCCTGTATTCCTTTAAGCCGGAATCGTTCCGCCGATCAGGATAACGACCAGCAGGGCGAGGATGGCATACAATTCGGGGAATACGGCCATCACCATCGTGGCGCCGAACACGTTATGTCCGGCTCCTACCCCGGCGATACCGTTGGCGCAGACCTGGGCCTGGCGAAGGGCGGAGAACAAACCGGCAAAGCCCAGTACCAAACCGGCGCCGAACACGGCGGTGGCGGCCAGCATCGAAATGCCGTCGACCAGGAATTTCTGCATCATGAAATAACCTACGAATCCGTACAACCCCTGCGAGGAAGGCAGGGCGCTCAGGGCAATGTAAGTACCCAGGGCGTCGGGATTTTTCTTCATGGCTCCTACTACGGCGTTTCCGCAGATCGTTACCCCATAACTACTGCCGATAAATGTCAGACCTGTCATCACGGCGATACCAATGTACGCTAATAAAATTGGTTCCATACTACAATTGATTTTAAATTATTTATTATTACTGATTTACTTTTTTAATTCCACTTTTCCATATAGATGGGTAAACGCTCGGGCGAAACTTTACCGCAAGGCTTTTCGCCCGCCGACTTTCCGTTTGTAAAAAAAGATCGGCCGCAGCCGCTGCTGCCGGCTTCCATCTACGCTTTCCGGTACGGTTCGTAGGCCTTTCCCCCCCCTTCGAACTCCGCATTCTTGTAATACTCTACGAAGATCAGACGGAGCGGGTGTACCAGCGAGCTGATCGTGCAAAGCGCGAAGTTGATGGAATGTCCGATCACCAGGATGAGCAGCATGCAGACGACACGCAGCACTACGTTCATTCCCTCCGTCATGGAAATGGCCAGCGTATTGAATACCCCCCCCAGGATAGCCCCGGTGAGACCGATGGCGAACAGACGGATATAGGAAAGGGTATCGCCCAGCAGCCCGGAGGCCATATTATAGGTATGCCACAGCCCCGTGCCGAAATTGAGGAAGACATTCTTGCCCGGCGAATTGTAGAGGAAGGCTACCACCAGCCCGATGCCGGCGATGACATAAAATACCGTTACGACCACGTCCGGCAGGTGTATATTCAACATCGGAAGCCCGAAGGCCAAAGCCAGCGCGGTGATGGTAAACACCCAGGCGAAAGGTGCGATACTATGTTTCAAGCCCTTTTGCAGCTTGGTCTTGTAGGCCGCTACCGCTTTGCCGAAGATGATCTGCACCAAACCGATTACGATCGCGAAGGTCATCAGGTTGTCGCTATTCACAAAGTAGTCTTTCACCTTTACCAAGGCCGGTATTTCCGCCAGCGAAACGCCGAAGAAGGAGCCGGTAAATATCCCCACGATCAGCGCGGCCAGGCCGAGATACTGGAAGAGGGAGATGAAAGGTTTGTAGTCGGGGTTCACCTTTCGCTTGAGGATGAAGCCGGCGATAATCACCAGCAAGCCGTAACCGCCGTCGCCGAAACAAAGCCCGAAGAACAGCATGAAGAAAGGCGCAAAGAAAGGCGTGGGGTCGAGCTCGCCGTAATTGGGGAGCGAAAACATCCGCGTGATGGGTTCGTACAGACGGGCAAAAGAATTGTTTTTCAACAGGATAGGCACCTTATCCCCTTCTTGTATTTCCAGTTCCTGGAAGAAGTAGCCGTCTTTGTCGAGGGCTTTTTCCAAGGCCGCCGCTTTTTCCGTAGGCACCCAGCCTTCCAGCAGCATCAGCTTGTCGCCTGCCTGCTTGTCGGTCTGCACCAGGATATTGGCCAGGTTGAACTCGTCCGACAGGTTATGGTCGAACAATTCCAGGGTTTTATAGTCGGCGAGCGAACGCTGCCGCAACTCTTCTTCCACCTTGTCAATATCTTCGAGCCGCTGTTTATAACGAGCCCGCAACTTATCCAACCCCAAGGCCGGCATTTTGGGCCGTTCGGCGTCGATGTCGATCTCTGTGCCTGCCTTGGTAACCGTTACGAAATAAGTGACCGACTGGTAGTTGTTTACCAGAAAGGCGTTGTATTCTTCGCCCCAGGCTGGATCGTATTTGGAAGTGGGACAGGTGAAAAAGGTGATTTCGTAGCCGGCCCGTTTCAGGCGGTTGAAGTTCTGGTAGCTGAATTCGCCCCAGATTTCCATATAGGCGATGTCTTTTTCCAGCGACTGCCGGGCGGCAACAAGCTCTACCTTCTTTTCCTGCAAGGCTTCGATCTTGTCCATGAGGTGAAGCCCTTCTTCCTTGGTCAGTTCGCGCGCCGGAGCGAGCGGGGCCTCTTTCATGCCGGCATGCAGCCCCTTGAAGAAGCGCAGCATGCCGTTTACCCGTTTGCGCTCGGCCAGGAGGGCTTGCAAATTGTCGTTGTCGGTAATCGACTGGGTTTCGCGGATATGCACCACGCCCAGTTCGCGCAACGTGGCCAGAAAGGTATCGTACTCCTTATGGTAGACCATAAAGGCATATTTGCTCATTTTGATTATCATACGCTTGCCTCCTCTTTTCCTTCTTTCGTTTTTCGTTTTTCCTGGTTGGCCCGCATGATCTTCTGCGACGATTTGGAAAGGCTTTCCTCGTCTTCCATAAATCGTTTCACTTTCCGGATCGCATCTTTATAGCCGGGAATCTGCACCTTTTCGAAAAGGTTTACCTTTTGCGTGGTCTTCTTCCTGGCGTGTTCGAGCAACTCCAGTTTCATCCCCGAAAATTCAGCTTCAATACCCGTACGGGCCAGCTTTTTCAACAGCTCGATGCCGTCGGTATACCAGGCCGGGGTATTGAACAGACTATAATAGCCGATCTCGAATTTGATTTCGTCGAGAACGGGTACCACCACGCCGGCTATTTTCCGCGTGGAAAGGGTTACGTCCTCCACTCTGATCAGTTCGGGATTGAACTCGTTCCACAGGGCCACCATGTTGTCGTAACTCTGAATTTCGTTTTCCAACTGAAGTTCCAATCGGTTCACTTCGTCTTTGGTGCGCTTTACTTCGATACGCAGGGCGCTCTCCTTGCTCTTGATGGTGGGCAGCGAGCGTTCGCGCATCTTCAGTTGCTTTTCCAGTTGCTGAAGCGACGTTTTATTATATTGAAACTTTATTGCCATACATCTCGTGTTTTACCCTGCGGGGAAAAACCGGCCCGCGGCAGCGTTTCCGCTCCGCCGCAGCCCCCGGCCTTCTCCCCTGCCGCAGGGTGATTAATTCTTCCAGTATTTGTCGACCAAGCCCTGTTTGATGTTCACCTCGGCCGGGTTGAAGTATTTGCCGAACAAGCCCCAGGCCACGTCGAGCATCTCGGTGGTATCCAGATTGACGTCGATGGCCAGCAGCTTCGACGAATAGTCTTTGGCAAACGAGAGGGCGCGGTTGTCGTAATCGGTCAGGTCGAAACCGTTTTCCATCTTCGTCTTGGCATTGGCGGCGTCGGCATAGAGGCGCACGGCGGCGTTCATCACCTGCGGATGATCTTCGCGGGTCTTTTTGCCCGTCACAAGCTGTTTCAGGCGAGAAAGGCTGCGGAAGGGGTCGACGATGACCTTGCCTACGTCGCTGTCGCGGCGCAGATACAACTGGCCTTCGGTGATATAGCCGGTATTATCCGGCACGGCATGCGTAATATCGCCTCCAGAAAGGGTGGTGACGGCAATGATGGTGATCGATCCGCCCGCGGGGAATTGCACGGCTTTTTCATAAATCTTCGCCAGGTCGGAATAGAGCGAGCCGGGCATGGAGTCCTTCGAAGGAATCTGATCCATGCGGTTCGACACGATGGCCAGGGCGTCGGCGTAGTTGGTCATATCGGTAAGCAACACCAATACTTTTTCGTTTTTCTCGACGGCGAAGTATTCGGCGGCAGCCAAAGCCATGTCCGGAATCAGGATGCGTTCCACCGAAGGGTCTTCGGTGGTATTGATGAAGCTGACGATGCGGTCGAGTGCGCCGGCGTTGCTAAAGGTGTTTTTAAAGAAAAGATAGTCGTCGTTGGTCATCCCCATGCCGCCCAGGATGATTTTGTCGGATTGGGCCCGGAGGGCTACCATGGCCATTACCTGGTTGAAAGGTTGGTCGGGGTCGGCGAAGAAGGGTATCTTCTGGCCCGTTACCAGCGTATTGTTCAAGTCGATGCCGGCAATACCGGTGGCTATCAGCTCGGAGGGTTGCTGACGGCGTACGGGGTTTACCGAGGGGCCGCCTATTTCCACCTCCTTGCCTTCGGGCACGGGGCCGCCGTCGATCGGGTCGCCATAGGCGTTGAAGAAGCGGCCGGCCAACTGGTCGCCCACTTTCAGCGTGGGGGCTTTGCCCATAAATACCACTTCGGCATTGGTGCGGATGCCTTCCGTACCGGAGAAAACCTGAAGCGTCACTTCGTCGCCGATGATCTTTACCACCTGGGCCAGCTTGCCGTCGACCGAAGCCAGCTCGTCGTACCCTACGCCTGTCGCTTTGAGCGAGCAGGTGGCTTTCGTAATCTGGGTAATCTTTGTATATATTTTCTGAAATGCTTTCATATCTACTGTCTGTTTTTTTATACCGTTTCAGCCTGTTCGGCCACGAGTGCATCCAGCTCGGCATTGAACTTGTGGAAGGCTTCGCTTTCGTATTCGGAATAGTTCATCTGCTTGAAGAGGTTGATCATCTGCTTGAAGTATTCCGTCACGTCGAGGAAATTGTCGAATTTGAAATCCGTCCGGCAGATTTTCACCACTTTGTCGAGCATGAATTCCTGGCGGGCCAGGGGCGTTACGGCGTCGATGGCGTCGAAAGCGTCCTGTTGCAGGATCACGAAGTCGATGAGTTCCGATTTCCAGAACGTCACGTGGTATTCTACCGGCACCCCGTCATCGCCCAGGATGTTGATCTGTTCGGCGATTTCTTTTCCGCGCAACATGCGGGTTTTGATTTCGTTTACCTTCTCGATCCAGGCGGACGAGATATGCTGAGCGATATATTCCTGAAACTCGGGGTATTCCAGGTATTTGGAATAACTGTCTATCGGGTTTACGGCCGGATAGCGTTTGCGGTCGGCGCGTTCCTGCTCGAGGGCGTAGAAGCAGCGGGCCACCTTCTTGGTATTTTCCGTTACGGGCTCTTTCAGGTTACCTCCGGCGGGCGATACCGTACCGATAAAGGTGACGGAGCCGGTGGCGCCGTTGTTCAGATGAACGAAACCGGCGCGGGCGTAGAAGTTGGCCACAATGGCCGAAAGGTCCATCGGGAAAGCGTCGGGCCCGGGCAGTTCCTCCAAACGGTTCGACATTTCGCGAAGGGCCTGCGCCCAGCGGGAAGTGGAGTCGGCCATCAGCAGAACTTTCAAGCCCATGCTGCGGTAATATTCGGCAATCGTCATGGCCGTGTAGACGGAGGCTTCGCGGGCGGCTACCGGCATGTTGGAGGTATTGGCGATGATAATGGTACGTTCCATCAGCTTGCGGCCCGTATGAGGGTCGACCAACTCGGGAAATTCGGTGAAGATTTCCACTACTTCGTTGGCGCGTTCGCCGCAGGCGGCGATAATCACGATGTCGGCTTCGGCCTGTTTGGAGATGGCGTGCTGAAGCACCGTCTTGCCCGTGCCGAAAGGCCCGGGGATAAAGCCGGTTCCGCCTTCTACTATGGGGTTTACCGTGTCGATGGTACGTACGCCGGTTTCGAGCAGTTTATATGGACGGGGCTTTTCCTTGTAGCAGGTGATGGCGCGTTTGACGGGCCATTTCTGGATCATGGTCACTTCCACGTCTTTGCCCGAAGCGTCGTCGGTGAGCACGGCCATTACGTCGTGAATGGTGTACTGGCCGGCCGCAGCGACCGATTTGACGGTATAAGTGCCTTCGAAGGTGAAGGGTACCATGATTTTATGAGGCTGGAAGTTTTCGTCTACTTCGCCCAGCCAGTCGCCGGCGGATACCTTGTCGCCGGGCTTGGCCAAGGCTTTGAAGTCCCATTTTTTATCGTTATCGAGGGCGAAGGTGTAGTCGCCCCGTCTGAGGAAGACGCCGTCCATCTTGTCGAGGTCGTTCTGCAACCCGTCGTAGTTGCGCGAGAGCATGCCCGGACCGAGCGTTACCTCCAACATATGTCCCTGGAATTCGGCTTCGTCGCCCACGCGCATCCCGCGTGTGCTTTCGAATACCTGCACATAGGCATTTTGTCCGATTACTTTGATTACTTCCGACATCAGCTTCACGCCCCCGACGGAAATGTAACAGATTTCATTCTGAGAAACCGGCCCATCCACCTCTACGGTCACCAGGTTGGATACGATTCCTTTTACTATTCCTTTCGTAGCCATAATTATTTATTATTGTTTCTTTTAAATTCTTCCAACGCATTCTCGCTGCCTTTCTTCATGGCGCCTACCAACCGGCGGAAGGTCTGTTCGCCGGTTGCGCGGTCGAGGCTTACCCAGCGTTCGATCATTTCCAGTTTCAGCAGATAAGCGAAAACGCTTTCGATGTCGAAGGGTTTGAAAAAAGTGTGCTCGTCGAGCCATTTCCAACGGAGAAGGCCGAGTTTCTTTTCGCGGGCGATCAGGTCGGTTTCCTCGGCGATGCGCTGTAGTTCGGGCAGATACTCTATCGAGTCGCCCAGGCCGAAATCGCGGGCGTTCGAGGTACGCAGGCTCTCGGCCACTTCGTTGTCGCCTACGATATAGGGGGCTTTGTCGAGATCGTATTTGCGGCAGGTGATCGCCGTCAGCACGTTGTTGATATTCAGGTTAAGTTCAAACCAGGCGGCCACAAACGCATTGCTGCTTTTCAGCGCATAGGCATAATAGAGAGCGGCCAGGCGGTCTTCCCAGGGAACGGTTGCTCCCGTCGTTTTGTCGGCCTTGGCCTCTTCTTCCAGATAGAGACGGAAAAATACCTCGAAATAAGGAGGCAGGTGTTTGTTCCTGGGCGGCTTTTCTTCGTCTTTCAACGCTTTGTAGAGGACGTTGAACTCGTCGTAGGTGATACTTCCCCGCTCGTCGGGATCGCGGTCGGGCCATTTGGCATGGGCCAGCAGGTTGCGATTATCGTATTTCAGATAAAAGAGGTCGATCAGTTTTTTATCCGAAGCCGTAAGCATGCCTTCTATTTCGGCGCGGAAATCGGCTACGGTAAAAGCGAGCTTGCTGTCGTCGAGCGCAATATTGGGAAGTCCGGCTATTAGATAGTAATACTTGCCCATGATCAGAACAGCATTTCCACCAGCCCGGGACGAAGGAATTCTTTGAAGAAAGAGACAAATTCGTCTTCCCCGAAAGTTACTTTAAACGAGCCGTCGGCCGGCTGAATGGTGAAAGAGGCGTCTTTGCCGTTTACCTTTTCGATTTTTACGCCTTTCTCCAGTAAAGTTTTCGCGTTGGCAGCAAAATATTTCCTCAGGGCTTCGGCGTCGGCTGTCTGAATGGTAAGAAATTCGTTTTTAGGCCAGGAGGACACTAATTCCAGGATCACTTTCTGCATAAAAGCCGGATCGGTAGCGGCGGATTTCACATTTTCCGAAGCGATGCGGCCGGTAATCAGATTGGTTACTTCGCTTTTGAGCGCTTCCACCGACTGGTTGGCGAAGAGTTTCAATTCGGCTTCCGTATTCTTTTTCAGCTCGGCGGCTTGTTTTTCGGCGGCGGCCAGGATGCGCGCGGCTTCGGCGCGGGCCTCGTCGAGAATCGTTTGCTTCTGTTGATTGGCGTCGGCTATGATGCGGCCGGCTTCCTCGTTTCCCTTTTCTACCCCTTCACGGTAGATTTTGTCGGTTAGTTCCTGAATTTTCGTATCCATTTCCTATCTATGATTTTAATTGTATTTTTCAGATGGTAAACGCCTACAAAGTTATCCTTTTTCACGAACTTGCCGAAAATTATTTGTAAAATCTCTTTAAAAAAACAGCCTCCGGGATTTTATTTCTACCTTTGTACACCTGAAAATGGAAACAGGCCGCACCGGGCATAAACAAGCCAAACCCGCCTCCAGGTTCCATTTGCACTATTTTTTGTTCTCAAAACCAAATAAGTATGTTTACGATAAGAAAAGCAACGACTGCCGATTGCGGGCTGATCCGCCGGCTGGCCTCCCGCATCTGGGGAAACACCTATGCTTCGATTCTCTCCGAAGAACAACTCGACTATATGTTTGAAATGATGTACGCCGAGGAAAGCCTTCTGAGGCAGATGGAGCAGCAGCATCACCAATTTTTCATTATTTCCGACGAAGCAGGCCCGGCCGGCTATCTTTCCATCGAGCCGAAAGAAAATAATGTATATAATTTTCAGAAAATTTATTCGTTGCCGGAAAAACACGGCAGCGGCATCGGTCGTTTTATGATCGAGCAGGGCGTGGCTTACCTGAAAAGCATCCACCTCGGCCCTTTCACCGTGGAATTGTACGTCAACCGCCACAACAAAGCCGTGGGTTTTTACCACCATATGGGGCTAAAGGAAGTGGCTACCCGCGACCATGCCATCGGCAACGGATATTTCATGAACGATTATATCATGCAGATGGAAGTGAATCATTGACCAACCCGCCGCAAGCCATATGAAAAAACACAGACTTTCAGGTTTCCTCCCCGTCGTATGCTCTTTGTTAGTAGCCTGCGGCTCGGGGAAGGGCACGAACGAGAGCGGGGAAAAGAAAGAGCTCCCGTACGAGGACGATTCTTATACATCGGAGTATCGCGATACCGTGCGTTTGAACGACGAGTTAACGCTGATTCAGCTAAGCAAGCTCAGCCCTGCGAATGCCGCTTTCGACGTATACGACCTAAGCGGCCGGAAACGGCTGACGGGCGGGAGTTGTTCGGAAAGCGACAGGGCTTATGTGATCCGCTACGATTATAATACGGAAGGCGTGCTCGCGGGATTTTCCGACGGGTATCTGCCGGTGAATATAGCCGACACCCTCTCCTGCCGGCTTCTGAGCGCTTTCCTTTCGGGAAGCGACATTTTGACTTACCGGTTTTCCGGCGAGGAGGAAACAGTCGGTGTGGAGAACCGGTATGTTTTCACGTATGCCGGGCGGAATCGCCTGGTCGCCGTCAGCGATCCGGAGTGAGGCAACCGGCTGGAAGCGCCCACGGGCTATTCCCTCGAATGGGCGATCCGACCGGACTCGATTTTTTGGCATAGCGACCTGGACGGGGGCAACTACCGCCTGCTATTTTCCATCCGGCCCGATGCCGCCTCGAAGGATTCTACGCGTACGGCCACTTATATCGGCTATCACCTTTGCTCTGCGCCACCGTCGCCGGCAAGCGCCCTTTAACAGTTTTATCGTCTTATCCGACACGGACGGCACCCTCATGAGCAGCCGACAGGAACGTACAACGGGAAGACGAAAACGTAGGAAGACGGAGATGCCATCACCCCGGAATACGGAGGGAGACAACGCGAAAAAGAAGACAACTCCCCGACTGGAGTTATTGTATTTTTTTCACGCTGCAAAAGCAAGGGCAGGCATGAAATTCGAATTCCATAAGCATGAAAGGAAAAATGGATGCCGGTGTAATTCGAATTTCATGCCGGTGGAATTTCGATTACATCGCAGTGTATTTTTCAACAAGCCTTATCTTTCTGATAATAAGCCTTATACAAAAAGGGCTTCCTGAAAGAGGATTTGGAAGATACTTATTGTATTTTTTTTCGGTTGAATCGTACTCCTTTCATCCCTTTTCCAGGCCTTCAAAAACGGCGGAACTTTGCCTACATAGATATTTCCCTACCCACTAAATAACGATCCTTTATCTTCTTGATATAAGTATTATAAAATTTTCCTTTATTACCATAAAGAAAATTCAATCAATTTGTTTTTTGTCCCATTTACAAATCGATTCCCTATAAAAGCAATCCGCCGCCTTAACGCTATCCAGGTTATTTATAAAACAAGGCCTGAAGTTGTTTTTTTGCAAAAAAAGCTCTCTCTAAATGTAAAAAAGCAAAGCGATTTTTGTAATCCTCCTCTTTATTCTTCCGTTACTTCTCTACTTTTCGCGTGAAAACCGGAAAAGGCGCGGAAAAGAAAAAGCGAAAAAAGGCGGCCGGGAAGCATGGCGGGCTCCCGGATGATACTACCCGGGATATTCCGCCGATCTGCCGGCCGCCTCTTTTTACCGATACAAACAAAACAATTATTCTTCGCGCTTCTTTTTTTTCTCTCCCCGGGAACCGGGCACAAGGCATACGCTGCATACTTTCACCGAATAAATCACCGCTACCTTATTACCCTCGGGGTTAGCTAAAGCCGTTTGGAACTTTTGTTTTGTTTTTTCCTGTTTTTTATCCATAAAGCAATCCATTTAGAATTCATTTCTTATAATCTTTTCCAAGGCCGATTGGCTGCCCTTTTTAAGCATGTTTGACAGCATCTTTCCCCTGGCTCCTATTCGGATCCCCAACCGGGCTCCGGCCCCCGCTCTGATCGCGGCTCTCGGCCACCTCCACAAAATACACGCTGGCGCAAATCAACACGATAGCCATAAGCTGCGTCCAGCTAAAGCGATCCTGGCCGACCAGGAAAGATACTACCGACGCCACAATGAGCACCAAATAACCGTAGATGGCTACCACGGTG
Organism: Tannerellaceae bacterium; assembly: GCA_048465615.1. Taxonomy (GTDB): domain Bacteria; phylum Bacteroidota; class Bacteroidia; order Bacteroidales; family Tannerellaceae; genus Parabacteroides. Next base: position 160,128 of record DBFWLD010000034.1, on the reverse strand, counting down.
GTAGAAAGATACTTCAACCCTACCGGTATCAGCAAATAACTTACGACGGTAGGAAAAATCAATACGAACATCAATACCGCAAACGGCCACCAATGGAAAGGCTCGGAAAAAAGAGGCGCCTTGAATCCCTCGAAAGGCAATACCAGCAAACTGGCTACCGCAGCCCCGGAAAACGCATACTTGAGCAACGTGACAGGGCTGACATCTTGCAAAAAACGTTTGCTGAGCACCAGGTAAATAGCATATAAAAACGAACTACCCAGGCAAAGCATATTGCCGGTGAACGCATCGGAAGCCAGATCGTCGCTTTTCTGCGTCAGGATACACAGCAAAGCCCCGCTGAGCCCTACCAGAATACCGATCACCTTCATCCGCGTAATCCGCTCCTTATAGAAAACCACCATCAGGATAAATACCCAGATGGGCTGCAAGCTGCCGAATATGGAGCTCGATACCGGCGTGGTTTTGCTCAGCCCTACCAGATACATAAACATGAACCCGTACAAACCGAACAGCCCGAGCAGGAAAAGCTCCAGTTTTGCCCGGGAAGAAGGATGCTCCGGTTTCATAAACTGCCCGATCGTCCAGAACGCCGCCGCCGCAAAGCAACACCGGAAGGTGGCGCCCGTAAGCGGACTGAGCCAAACCGGCAGCAAATACTTCAAAGCGTTCACGTTCAAACCGCTGAACACTTTGGAAACAATCATATACAGGTTGGCTTCCGTCTTTTTTTCCATTGATTCCTATTTTTTTTGTTAATCGCTCACATATCCTTCGCACATGTTATTGTACTTTATCGCCAAACAAAAACGAATCGCGTTTCACATAGGCCCAAACCATCGCCACCAGCGCTATGCACATATTAAATACAAAAGCGAACTGCTGGCTTTTGACGTGGAAAAGCGACTGGAAAAAGTCGATGATAAAAGGACAAAGCAAAATAGCCAGGTAATTCATCGCCATCACGAAGGCCAAGGCCAGCGTGACCTTCTTGGGCGTAGCCGTACGGGTAGTTTTATCGTAGGCGATAGGCTGGATAACGCCATAGCCGAACCCGATGGCTATACACCCCAGCCCGATCAGCCATTCGGTACGCGAAATAAGGATGAGTCCCATACCCAGGGCGATAGACAATAAACTGAAAAATTTGGTTTTATGCCCCAAGAAACGCACCACGGGGTTCAGGATAAACCCGGGAGCCATAATAGCCAGGAAGAAAAGCGAAATCATCACCCCCGAATTACCGCTGGTGAAATGATACTCTTTCATCAGAAACGGCAGGTTGAAGCTGACGATAATCACCAGATAGGTAGCCAGCCCGTAAAATCCCATAATCTGTATCAGATGCTTGATATTGAGGCCGTAGCGGGAAGAAATTTCCGGGTCTGCCGGAGCGGTTGCTACTTTGGCGTCGGTGGGCGCAACCTGCCGGTCGTTCATGTTCTTCTTCAGATAAAACGACAAAACGATCGATACGATAGGCAACAGGTAAACCACAAACGGCAAATGCCAGTCGATTTCGGCCAGATACCCCGTCAGGCTGGTAGCCAGCACCAGGGTTACATTGGTAATGGCCGAACTAAGGCCGAACTGCTTCGTGCGATAAGGCCCGGTAAAATACTGCGAGATAAGCCCTGTGGAAAGCGGCACGATCAAACCCGAGCCGACGCCCATCAACGCGCTTACGGCAATCAGTTCCCACATTTTGTTCGACAGCAGATACAGCACCCCGCTCAAGGTAAATATAAGCAACCCCAACTGCAACAACCAGATCAGGTTGATCTTCTCGGTCAGCTTGCCCGAAAGAATGATAAAAGGAATAATCAACAAGGAGGGCAAAGAAGTGAGCATCTGAATATCGAGCTCGGTGGAATGGGGAAAGATGACCGACAACTTTCCCAGAATGGGAGAAACAGCCAGCCCGGGCAGCGCGTTGAGAGCCGAAATGGACCAGATACCCACCAGCGTAATAAGGGGAATCGTCCCCTGGCCTGTTTGGATTCGCATAAGAATAGCTATTTTTTGTTTCTATTATTTTTTCAAAAACAATCCTACCCTCTGAAAGTTCACCTTGCCGGCGAATACCTTGTCGAGAGAAAAAACACTCTCCCGGCTGCCCGGCATACGCGGGATGCCTCTTTCCGGAGGCAATCCGCAGGAGCGACGTTTTCGACTCGTAGCGTTATCGCATCCCGGCAGGTCGGTGGGCAAGCCGGTAAGTCAGTCGGCAGGTCGATAGATCAACGCCCCGTTCCGACAACCGGGCAACCAGTCCGCCGGTCGCCTGGAAAAAGGAGAAAAAAACGCCCCCGGCCGCGTTCGTGGAAGAGCACTAATAAAGCCCAAATAATGTAAAACCTGCAAACTTTCCGCCCCCCGGCCTGTTTGGGTATAAACGCTCGATGGAAAGCTTATTCCATTGATTCAAATCATTTTATTAACAAAAAACAAATCAAAATGCAAGACTCAAATTTCAGAAAAGGCGACGCCAAAACAGCGATTTTCGGCTCCGAAGTGATGTTGACTCCCTCCCCTGTCGACAAAATACCCGACGGGCCTACTACTCCGCAAATCGCCTATCAGATGGTTAAGGACGAGACATTTGCACAAACGCAGCCCCGCTTGAACCTGGCCACGTTCGTTACGACCTATATGGACGACTACGCCACGAAGTTGATGAACGAAGCCATCAATATCAACTATATCGACGAAACGGAATATCCCCGCATCGCCGTAATGAACGGAAAATGTATCAATATCGTTGCCAACCTTTGGAACACGCCCGAAGAAGACAAATGGAAAACGGGAGCTCTGGCCATCGGCTCATCGGAAGCCTGTATGCTGGGCGGCGTTGCAGCCTGGTTGCGCTGGCGCAAAAAAAGACAAGCCGAAGGCAAACCCTTCGACAAACCCAATTTCGTAATCTCCACAGGTTTTCAGGTAGTATGGGAAAAATTCGCCCAACTCTGGCAGATCGAAATGCGCCAGGTGCCCCTCACGCTTGAAAAAACCACCCTCGATCCGGAAGAAGCCCTGAAAATGTGTGACGAAAACACGATCTGTATCGTTCCCATCCAAGGCGTTACGTGGACAGGCCTCAACGACGATGTGGAAGCCCTCGACAAAGCCCTCGACGAATACAACGCCAGAACCGGCTACGACGTTCCTATCCACGTCGATGCAGCAACCGGCGGCTTTATCCTGCCCTTCCTCAATCCCGACACCAAATGGGACTTCCGCCTCAAATGGGTACTTTCCATCAGCACCTCAGGCCATAAATTCGGATTGGTTTACCCCGGTCTGGGTTGGGTAGTATGGAAAGACAAAAAATATTTGCCCGACGAAATGTCGTTCAGCGTAAACTACCTGGGCGCCAATATTACGCAGGTAGGCTTGAACTTCTCGCGTCCGGCCGCTCAGATTCTGGGCCAATACTATCAATTTATCCGTCTCGGCTTCGAAGGATATAAGCAAATACAGTACAACAGCATGCAAATCACCCAGTATCTGCACGACCAGATCGCCGAAGTCGGCCCGTTTGCCAACTATAGCGACGACGTGGTAAACCCGCTGTTTATCTGGTATCTGAAACCGGAATACGCCCAATCAGCCAAATGGACGCTATACGACCTGCAAGACAAATTGCAGCAAAGCGGCTGGATGGTACCGGCCTATACCTTGCCTGCCAACTTACAGCAGTACGTAGTGATGCGCGTGGTAGTACGCCAAGGCTTCAGCCGCGACATGGCCGACCAATTGCTGGGCGACATCCGGGGCGCCGTAGCCGAACTGGAAAAACTGGAATATCCCACCACCACCCGCCTGGCTCAAGAGAGAAGCGTGCCGGTGAAAGGAAAAGTCTATACGCATACCGGCGGCGACAAGGCCACGAGCGATCAAACCCGCGGAGCCGCCAAGATCAACCAAGCCGACGAAGCGAACCAAATCAAAAAGCAAAGTTGAGAAACCGGTTTGATTTTTTACAAACAGTTTCCGCGTTTCGCTGATCGACCTGTAAAAAAAAGATAAGGCCCGGCATCCCGGCAACCGTCCAAGGAGAGGACATAGATTTGAGCAAATGCCATATATATATGCGCAGAATGCCCGCTTTCGTAAGCCCTATCAGGGCGTTTCTCCTTAGGAATACCGGGCGCAGGGCCTTATCCCTTTTCTTCCTTTTTCAGTATATCTTCTTTATTACCCGTTTATAATATGGATAAAAAATTTTCTGTTGCTCAAATCAAAGAAATAGCCCAGGAGGCTTACGAACAAGTGAAAACGGATACGGGCGGCAAAAACGCCGACTATATCCCTTACCTGGCCAATATCGACAAAAACCTATTCGGCATCAGCCTATGCCTTACGAACGGCGAAGTCATCCAACTGGGCGATTCGGAATATCGTTTCGGCATCGAGTCGGTATCGAAAGTACATACCGCCATTCTGGTACTGCGCCAATACGGAGCCGAGAAACTGCTGGAAATGATCGGCGCGGACGCCACCGGACTGCCCTTCAACTCCATTTTCGCCATCCTGCTGGAAAACGACCACCCTTCCACCCCGCTGGTAAACGCCGGTGCCATCACGGCATGCAGCATGGTACAACCCGTAGGCGATTCCGACAAGAAATGGGAAGCGATCGTTTCCAACATAACCGACCTTTGCGGAAGCGCGCCCCAGCTCATCGACGAACTATACCAATCCGAATCGGACACCAACTTCAACAACCGCTCGATTGCCTGGCTGCTGAAGAATTACAACCGGATATACGACGATCCGAAGATGTCGCTCGATTTATACACCCGCCAATGTTCGCTCGGCATCACGGCCGCCCAGCTCTCCATCGCGGCGGCCACCGTGGCCAACAACGGTGTGAACCCGGTGACGAAGAAACAGGTATTCGACGCGTCCTTGTCGCCGAAAATCACCTCCCTGATCGCCACGGTAGGTTTCTACCAGCATACGGGCGACTGGATGTATACCTCCGGCATCCCGGCCAAGACGGGCGTAGGCGGGGGCGTAATGGGAGTCTTCCCCGGCCAGTTCGGCATTTCGGCTTTCGCCCCTCCCCTGGACGATGCCGGCAACTCGGTAAAGGCTCAAATGGCCATCAAATACATCATGAATAAAATGGGGCTCAACGTATTCAGCGGCGATCGGGTGACGATTGCCGACTAAGCGCGCCCGCTTATTTACCGGACGGGAAGTTTCTTCGCAAAAAAAAAGAACTTTCCGTCCTTTTTTATTGTATTTCTTCCCACGATAAACGTTTAAAAAGAAGAGCCTATGGACTTACATTCCGGATTACCCTATTGGATCATCAAAAACCCACTATTCGATTATTTCAATCCGCTCAAAACAGATATTTCGACCGACGTGGCTATTATCGGAGCCGGCATCACCGGCGCGTTGATGGCCCACGAACTATGCCGGGCCGGACTGAAATGTTGCGTAATCGACCGTCGGAGCATCGCTACCGGCAGCTCGGCCGCCAGCACGGCTTTACTTCAATACGAAATAGACCTTCCCCTTTGCCGGATGATTGAAAAAATAGGCGAGCAAAAAGCGGTAGCCGCTTACCGGGCCTGTCTTCAATCGATAACCGACCTCGAAGCCGTCGTTCGGGAAACCGGCATAGAGGCCGATTTCGAACGGGTACCCAGCCTATTTTATGCCAGCGATCCGGAGGGTGAAGAATTGATCGAACAGGAATATGTACTTCGCCGCCGCTACGAGCTTCCCGTAAGCTTGCTCGACAAAAGCGAAGTACGCCGGCGCTACCGGATAGAAACGCCCCACGGGGCTTTGATGAACAAGGAATCGGCCCAGATAGATCCCTATAAAGCGGCCGCGGGGTTGCTTGCCTATCATATCGGTAAAGACAGGTTGCAGGTTTTTACCCATACGGGGATAGAAGACTGTACGGCCACGGCCGAAGGTTGCCGGCTGGTGACAGGGGGAGGCCCTACAGTGAATTGCCGCCACGTAGTGATAGCCGCCGGCTTCGAAGCCGGACGTTTTCTGCCGAAGCCGGTCATGCAACTTACTTCCACCTATGCGCTTATCTCCCACCCCGTGCCTGCCGAAATGTTATGGCCCGAGCACAGTCTGATCTGGGAAACCCATGAACCTTATATTTATGTACGCACCAGCGGCAACCGGGTGATTGTAGGGGGAGAAGACGAGTCCTTCGACGACCCCGAGCAGCGCGACGAATTGCTCCGCGACAAAACCGAGACGCTAAGCCGGAAGTTCCGCCAATTGCTGCCCGAGGTTCCTTTCGAAACAGAAATGGCCTGGTGCGGCACGTTCAGCACCACGCCGGACGGGTTGCCATTTATAGGCAACTGGCCCGGGCAGCCACGCGTATTTTTCGACTTAGGATACGGGGGCAACGGCATTACCTTCAGCATGATCGGAGCTCAGGTAATCTGCCGGGCCTTGCAAGGCATGGACGACGAACGCAGTGAAGTATTCGGATTCGAAAGGATAAACCCTTAAACCGGTTTACAGCGCCCGGCAAACCTTGAAAAGAGAGAGGGGGAAGCTGCCTGCGGCATCCCCCCCGGGCGTCAGGCAGGCCGGGGGCCGTTCGGCGAGTTGGCGGCAGGGCTCTCGGGCGAGGCGTCGGATAGGGTTCCGCCGGTTTCTCCCTTGCGTGTCGTCTCCGATCCGGCTGCGGGCGCGTCGGCCGTCGGCCGGTTGCCGTCGGCCTGTGCATTCTCGGCTGCCTGCTTGCGCGCTTCTTCCAGCTTTTCGCCGGCCTCGCGGCGAAGCTGCTCGTAATATTCCTCTTTCCGCTTGTTATTCTCCTGCACCAAACTGGTGACGTAGACGGTAAAGATGGGGAACATCATCATCCCCAGCGCAGCCAGCACCACCGAGAGCACGCGACCGGTAGGCGTTACGGCGATAATGTTGGAACCGACGGTCGTTACGTCCATAAAAGCCCACCAAAGGGCATCCCAGTAATCCTTCACCCCCGGGTTTACCTTATGTTCGAGTACATAAAAGATAAGGCTGGAAAAATAGACGGTGGCAAACAACATCGTGACATAGGAAATAAACAGTCCCGAAGCCTTGTTGTACGACAGCCAGCCTACTACGATAGCCAGCGCGTAACCGCCTCTGACCAGAGGGATGAACCGGATAAAATACATCACCTCTTCGGAAAACTGGATATGGAAATAACTGATAATATTCTGATACGGAATGGCTACGAGGAAAAAGATGAAATGAGTACGCAGATAACGCAATTTATCTTTTGCCAAGAAAAATTCAAGAAAAAAATCGAACAGAAAAAACAAGCAAATCCAAAGCTGGATTTTCAAGTAGGAAGTCTGGGTGTAAAACTGAATATTTTTGAACGTATCGATCGAGATACTAATGACCAGAAAAAGCGACAATAAGAGAATGAGAACGTGCATAAAACCGTATATTCCCCTTTTACGCAATCCTATATCTGAAACAGCCGTTCGCATAAGCATTCGTTTTTAATGAGTTAAACAATCTGATGATCCGGTTACAGACAACAAGCGGTTTGAAAAAATTGTTTATCGTACCCTATTTGTTAATTAACCTAGTTTGACGTTCCGCCGCCGAAACATCTCTCCCGCTTGTATGTTATAAACTGTAGATTAAACTTTCAGAGAAGGAATTCTCACTTAAAAACTAAATTCTATGGCAAATATTAACAAAGCAGTAAAACTGGGAGTATTTACTCTCGCAATTATGAACGTGACGGCCGTCGTCTCCTTGCGCGGGCTACCGGCCGAAGCCGAATACGGACTGAGTTCGGCCTTTTATTATCTGTTTGCAGCGATCGTCTTTCTGATTCCTACCTCGTTGGTAGCTGCCGAGCTGGCCGCTATGTTTCAGGACAAGCAAGGCGGCGTGTTCCGTTGGGTAGGAGAAGCCTACGGAAAGAAAATAGGTTTCCTGGCTATCTGGCTGCAATGGATCGAAAGTACGATCTGGTATCCTACCGTGCTGACGTTCGGCGCCGTAGCCATTGCCTTTATCGGGATGAACCATCCCGAAGACATGACGCTGGCCAATAACAAATTCTATACCCTGGCCATCGTTTTGCTGATTTACTGGCTGGCTACCTTTATCTCGCTGAAAGGCTTGAGCTGGGTGGGAAAAGTAGCCAAAGTAGGCGGTTTGGTAGGTACCATTATTCCGGCTGCTTTGTTGATCATCCTGGGTATTATCTACTTAGCTTCCGGAGGACAGTCGAATATGGACTTCCATAGCAATTTCTTCCCCGACTTTACCAAGTTCGACAACCTGGTGCTCGCCTCGAGTATCTTCTTGTTTTATGCCGGGATGGAAATGGGCGGTATCCATGTGAAAGAAATGGTAAACCCGTCGAAAAATTACCCGAGAGCTGTCTTTATCGGAGCCCTGATTACGGTGATTATTTTCGTATTAGGCACTTTCGCGCTGGGTATCATTATCCCGGCCAAAGACATCAACCTGACGCAGAGCTTGCTGGTGGGCTTCGACAACTATTTCCGCTTTATCCATGCTTCCTGGCTGTCGCCTATCATCGCCGTGGCCCTGGCTTTCGGGGTGCTGGCAGGGGTGCTGACCTGGGTAGCCGGCCCGTCGAAAGGTATTTTCGCGGTAGGGAAAGCAGGCTATCTGCCTCCTTTCTTCCAAAAGACCAATCGCATCGGCGTACAGAAAAATATTCTTTACCTGCAAGGCGCAGCCGTTACGCTGCTCAGCCTGTTGTTTGTGGTGATGCCTTCGGTGCAGAGTTTTTACCAGATTCTGTCGCAGCTTACGGTGATTCTTTACCTTATTATGTATATGTTGATGTTTACCGCCGCCATTTATCTGCGCTATTCGATGAAGAAGGCCGGACGTCCGTTCCGCATCGGCCGTCATGGCAACGGGCTGATGTGGTTGGTGGGCGGCCTGGGCTTCCTGGGCTCGTTGCTGGCTTTCGTGCTGAGCTTTATTCCTCCCAGCCAGATTGCTACCGGTAGCAATACGGTATGGTTTGCCGTGCTCTTTATCGGGGTGATCGTGGTGGTAGCGGCTCCGTTTATCATCTACGCTTCCCGCAAGCCCGACTGGGTAGATCCGCATACGGAATTCGAACCCTTCCACTGGGAAGCCGGCCCTGCAAAGGTACAGCCTGCCGCCGCTCCGGGTTCGATGCACAACCCGACGACGGTTCCGCCTACTACGACGCGTACGGCCCATCCGGGCAACACGACTACCGTTCCGCCTACGACGCGAACCAACAGCACGACCACCGTTCCGCCCACGACCCGCACAACCGGTACAAGCGGCACGACAATCGTTCCGCCTCCCCCTAAAACGGGCGGCCCTGCAACGACGGTTCCGCCTTCCACGCCCTCCACGCCTAAAACGGGAGGTACGTCTTCGGGTTCGGGCACTTCTACCCCGGGAGCGCCGGGCACAGGAAGAACCAATCCGTAAGCGGGACCTTGCGGCGCCAGACGGCCGGTTATCGACCGGAACGCACATTCATCTCTATAACTCAGAGGTCTCGGCCTGTATGCTTTCCGGCATACGGCCGGGGCCTTTTCTTTTTGGGGGTGCCCGCGGCCTGCTTTTCGGCTCCGGCAAGCCGCCACATTATTCTAACCAAATGTTTGACGGACACTGCAATTTTTCCTAACTTTGGAAACTTAATCTTCAATGCTATGGAGCTTACACTACCCACCAAACTACATGCCGGCGAACCGGTGAAGCTGGATACGCGCATCTTGGTCGTCATCGGAGCCAACGGTATCGGCAAAAGCTCGTTCGGGCGCGACATCCTGGAGAGGTACGCCGGCCGTGCGGAAAAAATCTCGGGCCTGCGCGCCCTTTTTATCGAAAGTGAAGAAGCAAGCGATACGGCTCACGGCGCGGAAGGCAATGAATTCAGCCGGCTGCAATCCATGATTAAGGAACGTCTTTTCATGCCCCGGCTTTCGGAATACGAAAAACTGATTCTCCATTTGCAAAACGAAGAATTCGAAGCTGCCGTAACTTACAAAGAGGCCGGCAAAACCCAGCCGGGCCTCCCCCCTCCCGTCACCAAGCTCGACCGTATCCAGACCATTTGGGAAAAAATGTTTCCCCACAACCGGCTGGTACGCAAATCGGGTTTTATCGAGCTGGTGTCTACCCTGAGAACGGGTAGCGACTCGTATACGGCGGGACGGATGAGCGACAGCGAAAAACTTGTTTTTTACCTGACAGGCGCCATTCTGCGGGCGCGCCCCGGCGCCATCCTGGTGATCGAAGAGCCGGAAACGTTGTTGCATAACCTGATTAAAACACAGTTATGGGACGAGATCGAGGCCATGCGCCCCGACTGTACCTATATCTACCTGACGCACGACATCGATTTCGCCGCTTCGCGCGCCGACAGCAAGCGCATCTGGATACGTTCGTTCGACGCCGACGCGCATGCCTGGGATTACGAGCTGATTCTGAACAACGACAGCTTCCCCGAAGGCGTATACATGGAATTGCTGGGTAGCCGCAAGCCTATTCTTTTTATCGAGGGCACCGATACCAACAGCATCGACAGCCGCCTTTACCCGCTGATTTTTCCCGACTACATGGTCAAGCCCATGGGCGGCTGCCAGAAGGTGATCGAAACCACCAAGGCCTTCAGCCAGCTAAAAGATTTCCATATGTTGGAAAGCAAAGGCATCGTCGACCGCGACCGGCGTACCGAAGGCGAGATTGCCTACCTGCGCCAGCAACATATTTATGTGCCGGAAGTGGCGGAGGTGGAAAACCTGCTGATGATCGAAACGGTGATAAAAACCGTAGCCCGCCGGCTGATGAAAGACCCCGGCGAGGTGTTCCGCCAGGTGAAGGAACAGGTAACCAAGTTGTTTGAAAAAGATTTGGAAGCCCAGGTTATCCTGCATGCCAAACACCAGGTGCGCAAACGGTTGGAAACGACAGTAGACAGGAAGATAAGTTCTATCGAGCAACTGGCCGGACATGTGGAAAGTATCTGCCGGAGCATCGATGTGGAAACGATTTACCGGGCAATAAAAGAGGAATTCGCCGGATATGCGGAAAGGGGCGATTATCAAAGCATCCTCCGGGTATACAACCAGAAGGGGATGTTGCCCCAGAGCCGGTTGTGCAAATTATGCGGCATCAGCGGCAAAGAAAGCTATCTGAATCTGATCCTTTCCATCCTGAAAGAGAACAAAGCCGACGCCCGGGCCATCCGCCAGGCTATTAAAGAATCTTTAGGAACTTAAAAAGTAGACGGAAAAAGCAAGAAAAGTCCGCAAAAAATTGTTCTTTTGTAGCCTGTTTTCAGTGAATAACCGGGCGCATGCCCCTATAAAAAGCCTATGCGAACATCAACATTGCAATATCTTTACCTACAAAAGCCGGTTACGATGATTATCGTAATCTGTATCATCTCCGTGCTCCCCTGGATCGGCCTGGGCGATTTCTCCACCAAAGGTGAACCGCGCGAAGCGGCCGTAGCCGTCTCGATGCTGGAATCGGGCAACTGGGTGCTCCCCCAGGTATATGCCAACGAATTTGCTTACAAGCCCCCTATGGCTCATTGGCTGATGGCGGCTTTTTCGTATCCCGCAGGCGAAGTCACGGAATTCACCTCGCGGTTGCCGTCGGCCCTGGCCTTTATCGTGCTGATGGGATTCGTGCTGATGTTTTTCGGCAAACGCATCGTGAAGTTTCAGGAGGCCTTTATCGCAACCTTGCTGCTGATTACCTCGGTCGAGATGCACCGGGCGGCTATGACCACGCGGGTGGATATGTTGCTGACGATGTTTATCGTGTTGGGGCTGTTTCAACTTTACCGCTGGGAAGACAAGCTCGAGCTAAAGGGTTTGCCTGTTTTTATCCCCCTGTTGTTCGGATGCGCTATCCTGACCAAGGGGCCGGTCGGCATTATTCTGCCTCTGTTCGTATTCGGCGTTTATCTCGTGATGTTGCGCCGGTATAACTTTCTGACGATATTCAAAGCCCTGCTGTATGCGGGCGTTTCTTCGCTTTTCCTGCCGTTGCTCTGGTATGTGGCGGCCTGGAAACAGGGAGGCGACGAGTTCCTCAACGTGGTACTGGCCGAAAATTTCGGGCGTTTCTTTCATCTTTCCACGCCGGGCATCTCTTACGATCTGGGCCACGAAAACGGAGCCTGGTACAATCTGGTCACTCTGGCCGCCGGCTTTATCCCTTGGACGATTTTCTTTTTCTTTACCCTCTTCGGTCTCAAATTGCATAAACCCGCCGCGGGTATCCGCCAGACGTTGGAAGATGCGTGGAAGCGGATTCTGAGTATGGACAAGGTGCGGCTTTTCAGCCTGGTAGCCCTGGTGTGCATCGTGTTTTTTTATTCTATCCCTTCCAGCAAGCGCAGTGTTTACCTGATGCCGGCTTATCCCTTTATCGCTTTGTTTCTGGCCGAGTATGCGCTTTATATCACCGAATACCGCACGAAGGTAACGCGTGTATTCGCCGCTTTCCTGGCTTCGGTAGTAGCCGTGGTGTGGATCGCTTTGTTCCTGGCTATGACAGGGGTGATCGACCTGACAGCTATCGCGGCCAATTATACGGCACGTCCTTCTACCTTGCAAACCGTGGGGTGGGTAGCTCGCACCGTTCAATCGCCCGATTTTCTGGCGGTGGTTTTGATGTTGCTTACCTTCCTGGCGCTTATCACGGTATGTTATCAGTTATTCAAAAAGATCAATATCAAAATTTTATATGCTACTATCGGGCTTACGTTCTGCGTGAATCTGCTTATCGACGGAGTAATTATGCAGGGGATTCGCCAGGGTAGCTCTTCACGTTCGTTTGCCGAGTATATTCGGAAGCAATATCCGCTTTCCACCGATAACGTATATGTGATGAATAACCTGAAAGAATACCGGAATTTGTACGGGCTGAATTTTTATATGGGCAATACTTTCCGCAATTTCGAAACCGATCGTCCTTCGGAAGGGTATTTTCTGAGCGGAGAGAAAGATATGAAAAAGGTGATGGCCCGGTATGGCGATGCGTATAGTTTCCGTTTACAGACGGCTACCGAGCAGCCGGTGGCCGAGGTAAAACAGGCAATCGGGCTGTATCGCTTTGAAAGGAAGCATTAGAAAAAAGTTTTTCGAACTCAGAAACTGTTTTGATTTTTTATGTGACAGCTATTTTAATTTTATTATAGTTGTTTTCGTCTATGCTTTGAGCGTCTTTTCGATCTTATTCGCCTCTTCTCTCCGTCAGATAGCTCGCTACCTTCCTCATCAGTGTGACGGACAGGCATCGAAAAGCCATCGCGAATCATCAGCCGAAAAAATCAAAACAGTTTCTCAATGGGAATTAAAAAAATTTGGATAAACGGCTGCGCGCTGCACGGGGATAGAAGAAAACGACCGGGCGGCAACGGATAAGCGATTGCCGGAGAAGGATGACAAACAGTTGCCGGACACAGGCCGATGCGTGGGTAGTTGGCGCGGAGGGCGGGTATGTGCGGGAAAAAGTATAAAATATAGACGCGCCGTGCGCGCCGCTATGAAAGGCGGTTGCACGGCGCGTCTCTGGTTTACCGTTAGCGGAGTTCCCTTATTTTTATATTCCGGAAAGCTACTTCGTCTCCATGATCCTGCAACAGGATATGTCCCCCCGGCGCTTCGCCGAAAGCGATCGGATCGTTATAAGACGGATCGGCATACTTGCTGCCTTTTACCCGTTGGCGGAAAGCTTCGTCGCCGCGGGTGTATTCGAGTATTTTTACTCCGTTGAGCCAATGTTCTACCCGGTTGTCGGGAAATACTTTCACTACGGCCGTATTCCACTGGCCGATACCGTTGAAATGTACTTGCTCGCTTTTCATCAGATCGTACAAACTGCCGAGCGTGCGGCTGCCGGGATAGGTGGTGTATAATTTGGCGTCGGGATGGCGTTCGTCGTCGAGCAATTGAAATTCAAGTCCGTAGGCCGAACCTTTTTGCTTTTCTTTTTCCGTGACGAAATATTTGATGCCGCTGTTGGCGCCTTCGGTCAATCTGAAATCGACGCTGAATTCGAAAGCGGTATACTCTGCTTCAGTCACAATGTCTCCCCCGTTGGTAGATTCGCTTCCGTCGGAAGCTTGCACAATAAGTTGACCGTCTTCTACTTTCCATCCGTGTTGCGGAAATTCTTCCCGATGGGCGCCCCGCCAGCCGTGGGTAGTCTGTCCGTCGAACAATAATTGCCAGCCGTCGGCTTTTTCCGTCTCCGTCAATTGGTTAAGGCCGGCCTGGGAAGATGCTTCCGGCCGGGCGGCGGATTCTTTTCGGGGCGAGGTGGCCTCGTCATGGGTTTCTTCGCCGGCCGAAGTAGCGGCGGTTTTACCGGTGCAACTGCAAAATGCAATCAGCAAAATGCTGGTAGATGCGATTAGTTTTTTCATTCTTTTCTAAATTTATATGGGTTTAATGATCCATCTGGGCGAAGGCTTCTTTGCCGGTGTGTTCGTGCACAAATATAATCAATTTTCTTTTATGTGGCTTTCCCCGGGTGCATGAGTTCGGTTCGACAGGGAGAAAAGCCAGAAGAAATGCCGGAAGATGGAGAATATACGTGCAGAAGGTGTTGCAAAAAAGCGTCTTTTTCCTTTCATAAGAGAATGTAAAAAGCTTTTGTAGTATCTTCCGACGGTATCCCTACAGAATCAAAAAGAGCTTTGCTTCTGCACTCGGTTTGCACTACTTTGATTCAAAGAATCAAATCCAAGATAGGCGGCACCTCGGCAGAATCAAAGAGGGCTTTGCTTCTGCGCTCGGTTTGCACTATCTTTGTACTGAAAAAAAACGACACCTATGGAACATTTAAAAACGGCTCTTTTCGATTTCGACGGCGTAGTGGTAGATACCGAACCCATCTACGATATTTTCTGGAATGCAACGGCGGAAAAATACAAGTTGGGTATCGACCGGTTTGCACAGCAAATAAAAGGTACCACCCTTCCCTTCATCATGGAAAAATACTTTGCCGGTTTTTCGGAAGAAATCAGACAGCAGATCGTAAACGATTCGTTGGAATATGAAAAAGAAATGCCTTTTCCGCCGATGCCCGGCTCCTTGGAGTTTATCCGGATGCTGAAGGAAAAGCAAGTAAACATCGGTCTAGTAACCAGTTCCGAGGAGGCTAAGGTGGAGCGGGCGTTCGATGCGTTGTCGCTCCGCGGAGTATTCGATACGGTGGTAACGGCCGACCGGATTACCAAAGGCAAGCCCGACCCGACATGTTATTTGCTGGCCGCATCCGACTTGCAGGTAGATCCTGCCGATTGTCTGGTTTTCGAAGATTCGTTTGCGGGAATCGAAGCGGGTACGAAGGCAGGCATGCGGGTAATCGGCCTGAGCACGACCAACCCGGCAGAATCTTTGAAAGATAAAGTATACCGGGTAATTCCGGATTTCCGCAACGTCACCTTCGAAGAATATAAGAACTGGTAAACAAGCAGGGCCGGACATGGCCCCGGGAATGAAAAAGATAAACGCATACCGGCCGGCAAAGGCGCCCCGGGAAGCATTAAAAAGCCGGGCAGAAAATCTACCCGGCCTTTCTTTTGGTTTTTCTTACAGGCTTTTGCATGCCTTAGGGCAAGATTACCGAGGGACCGGCAGACTTTTCCGCCCCTCCCCCGCCATAGTTAGAAACTATATCCTACCCGCACGCCCAGCAACGCCTGGTCGTAATCCTTGATAATGTTATACTTCACTTCCAGGCCCACCGACAGATTTTCGGTAGCGTACACTTCGCCTCCAAGCCCGATATTAGCGCCGAAGCGGGTACGGTTGACCGACAAATCATTTCCCGCATCGTGTTTCCAGAATGACAGGTCGACACCGGCCAAAGGATAAAAGCCGAACATTTCGCTCAGTCTAAACACATAATGCGCGTTCAGGTCGATCGCCCAGGCGCTCGTACCGTCGTTTTTCACGAAAGCGGTCAAAGAGGGACTCAGCCGAACAGCGTCGGTAATGCAATACCGATAGTCGATACCCAGGGTAGCGTTTTTCGAATCGAACCCGTAGCCGATGGTAAATCCTGCCGACGAACGGCCTGCCTCAGTCTGTGCATACGCTCCCATGCTACATACTACCAGCAACAATAACACGATTAATTTTTTCATACGCTTCTTTTTTTAATTCAACAAATCAGACTATATAACACTATTTCACCTTCAATCGTTCACCGGCCGAGCGCACAATGCTGCGATAATATTCCTCGTCGTAGCCGGGAAAATCCGGATAAGCCGACAAACCGTATCCATTTTGCTTGAAACGGCCGTTCTCTTCCTTCTTCACATTGCCGTCGATATACTTCACAAGCAAATACTCGCCCAATTGTTTCCAGCGAGCCGTAGCCGCGTCTGCCGTGCTGGTACTGAACCAGGTAAGAAACTTCACCGCTTCGGCCGGATTCTTCGCATACAACTCGGAAGCCGCCTTGTCGATAGCGGGAATCGTCTGCTGATACCCGTTTTCCAGTTCCTGCTGTACCTTGCGAATATCTTCAATCATAAAGCTATATTTATGATACGCCATATTAGCCACCCAGTTGTGAATCCAGAAAGCCGATGTCCAGGAAAACGTCATCATATCGCCGTTGCCTACCCGGTAGCATTCGGGGGCAGCAGTCGCCGAACAATAAATCGGGTTAAACACCGCCATATCGGCATCGTCTACGCCAAACCACAGGATACCCCCTATGGCGTCGGGCAACCAATTGCGAAGCTGGGGCACAATCACGAAAGCCGTCTGCTGGGTAGCGATGGCCCGTTCGTTGGTATATTCCTGGCCGTCCACTTTAAACGTCATCGGACGCCAGCGGTAAGGCACCTTGTAAGGGCCTGCTCCCGCGTCGCACGTCATATCCAGGTCGGTCCCTTCGAAGTGGTCGCGCATGCCGTTTTGCACATCCTGCACCGACAGCAAACGGCTTGGTTTGATATACAGCGGCATCGGTTCCTTGGAAGGATCGCCTTTGATAAAGTCGGCATACCGCTCCATCGACGGATCGTACTTGCGGAAGAACGACCAAACCCGGGCTTCGCACCCCCTGAGCGCGCTGAAATCATAAGGACAATAAGCCTTGGCAAAACTGAAATCCTTGTCTTTTCCCTTGAAATACCCTTTTTCCCGGGCAAAGGAAACCACGTCGGGCGAATACAAACAATTCTCCTTATCGTCAAACGGTATCTGCTGGATACGCGACTGGTTGGCATGAGCCGAAATGCAATCGTCGGGAATGCGTATGGCTACCCATACAGCTCCTTTGTTGCCGGGGCCTTTACCCACCATTTCCATAATCCACGCCTCGTTTTTATCGGCAATCGAAAACGACTCGCCGCTGCTGTAATAGCCGTGGTCGCGCACCAGGCCGGTCATCACGTCGATCGCCTCGCGGGCCGTTTTCGAGCGCTGCAACGCAATATAAATCAGACTGCCGTAATCCATGATGCCGGTAGTGTCCACCAGCTCGCGGCGGCCGCCGAACGTACTCTCGGTAATGGCCACCTGATGCTCGTTCATATTGCCGACCACCGAATAGGTACGCTCCACTTGGGGAATCTGTCCGAGCGGTTTGCCCGTATCCCATTCCTTCACGTCGAGCATCGCCCCCTTAGGCCAGGTAGCGGCCGGAAAACGGTATAACTCGCCGTACAACGCATGCGAATCGGCAGCATAACTAATCATCACCGACCCGTCGACCGAGGCTTTTTTACCTACCAGCAAACCGGTGCAGGCCGCAGCCTCCGTCCCGGTAAGCGCGACTGCCCAAGCAGCCATCCAAATCAAAGTCTTTCTCATATAACTAAAGTTTAAACATCTGACAAGATAAAATTTATCTCTGAAATTTACCTAATGCCCGGGCGGAAAAATCATCCGCTAGGCGAATAACAGCATATATACCCCGGCCCCGCATACATACCCGATCAGAGCCAGCACGGTAAATCGTTTGGTATAATACATGAAATCGATTTTTTCAAGCCCCATCACCGTTACCCCCGTAGCCGACCCGATAATCAGGATACTGCCTCCCGTTACGGCGCAATAAGCCAGGAAAGTCCAGAAGCCGCCGTCGGAAACGAAAAACCGGGCGTAGGCCGGCAGGTCGACCGCATCGGGGGTGATGGGATACATCCCCATCGTGGCCGCCACCAAGGCCACGTTGTCAACGCACGAGGATAAGATGCCGATAACGAAACTAATCAGATACGGCTCGTGAACATGCTTATCGAGGAAAGCCGACATCAGCCCCAGTTGCCCGGAAGTTTCGAGCGCGCCGACCGCCATCAGGATACCCAGAAAGAAGAAAATGGTAGCCAGGTCGATATTTGGCAGCAATTGGGTAATGCGCAATTTGCAATCTTCCTGTATATGCAGCCGGCTATACATCATATCGGTATATACCCAAAGCACGATCAGGCCCAGCAAGACGCCCATAAAGGGGGGCAAGTTGGTAAGCGTCTGGAAAACGGGTACCAGGGCGAGCGAGAGAATACCGATCACGAAAATAACGCGCCGCGAATGGGTAGGAATATCGGGAATGTATTCGTCGGCCTGCTCTTCCGGGCTTATCACCCGCAGTTGGGCTCCTTTTTTGAATAGCCAGAAATGAGCGATGGTAAGAGGCACCAGCAGATTGACCAGGGCCGGAAGGAAGACATGGGAAATCTGGTGCATGGCACTGACGTTCTTTCCTACCCAAAGCAGGATGGTCGTCACGTCTCCGATGGGCGACCACGAACCGCCCGCGTTGGCGGCGATAATCACCATACAGGCATATTTGAGGCGGTCGGTACGGTCGGGCACCAGTTTGCGCAAGACGGCCATAATCACAATGGCAGCAGCCAGGTTGTCGAGCAGGGCGGAGAAGAAGAAAGCGGCAAGGCTGATATACCAAAGCAGCCGGCGTTTGTCGGGGGTGCGGATATAGCCCGTGACGGCCCGGAAACCGCCGTGCTTATCGACAATATCGACAATTAGCATCGAACACATCACGAAGAAAAGGGTTTCGGATACATTGCCCAAATGGTAAACGATGGCACGATTGGAAATAAAATTGATAAATTGTTCGTGCACGGGCAGTCCGGCCATTTCAGGGTTATTGGCCAGAAATTGGTGGAAAATGGCACTGTCTCTTTCGATAAAAATATTGTAGGCGTCGAACATCAGGATCATCCACAGCGAAACGGCCATGAATAGCGCGATGGCAGCTTTGTTGACCTTGATCTTATCTTCCAAAGCGATAGCCAGAATGCCCAAGACAAAAATGATTGGCATCAAAATGAACATAATTTATTCTTTTAATTTGTTTTTATACCTATTAAACCAGATTAGCGGCCGCCCGTCCCGGCGGCCCTTCGTCGCATAGGCAACCGGCCGAAGCCGGCTACCGGATAACCTACGGAATACAAATAGCTTGTGCTAAAAACAGGAAAGCGCCGGCGAAGAATATCTTCTTGCTTCCTTCCCGCCGGGCAAGCCGTCTCTTTAGGAACGATTTATATCCGGCCGCTTACAGGCGGTTCGCCTCTTTCGGAACAGCCTACGGCCGGTTCGCCGCCTTTCTAAGGGCACGTGCCGCTTACGGTCTCCCCGCCCTCGGCAGCCAAGGCATAAAGCAGACTGATCTCATCGGCCCAAAGCGTGGGATCGGGGGTTTCGAGAATGATGGGCAGATCGTCGAAACGGCTGTCCTGCATCAGAAGGCGGAAAAGAGTAAGCCCCATCACACCCTTGCCGATACTGTCGTGGCGGTCGACGCGGGTGGCGAGTTCTTTTTTCGAGTCATTCAGATGAATGCCTTTCAGGTAAGCGAAACCTACGGTTTGTTCGAATTGCCGGAAGGTTTCGGCGAAGCCTTCTTCGGTGCGGATTTCATAGCCGGCCGCCAGCGTATGAGCCGTATCGATACAGACGCCGATGCGGCTTTTGTCGTCGATCAGCTCGATGATAGCGGCCAGGTGCTCGAAGGTATAGCCCAGGTTGGTACCCTGTCCGGCCGTATTTTCGATTACGGCCGTTACGCCGCGAGTCCGGCTGAGAGCCTCGTTGACAGATTCGGCAATGCGTTTGAGGCAGTCGGTTTCGCTAAGCGTCTTCAGATGGCTGCCGGGATGGAAGTTAAGCCTGTCGAGCCCGAGTTGTTCGCATCGCCGCATCTCGTCGAGAAAGGCGGCGCGCGATTTGGCCAGGCCCTCGGCTTCGGGATGGCCCAGGTTGATCAGGTAGCTGTCGTGGGGCAGGATATGTTTGGGCTGGAACCCCAGCTCCTGCAGGCGGGTTTTGAAAAGGGAAATACTAGCCTCGGTAAGAGGGGCCGATCTCCATTGCCGCTCGTTGCGGGTAAACAGCGCAAAGGCTTTCGCCCCGATGGCATGGGCATTGAGGGGAGCATTTTCCACTCCTCCTGCGGTAGGTACATGGGCACCGATATATTTCATAAGGCGGGCGGGATTTGTTCGTCTTCTGTTTTACATCCTGAGAAATGAAACGTCTCTTTGGCACGCTGCGCGTCGGTGATAAAATAAACCAGCTCGGCCCGAGTGCAAAGCTCTCCGGCGGAATTAAAGATTTCCGTTTCGATAAACACGGCGTTTCGCTTGCGTTCCTTGATACGGCCGCGGATGGTAAGCCGCCCGTCGTCTACCCGGATGGCTTTGAGGAAACGGGCATCGAGCTTCGAAGTCATGCCCGAGGTTTGCAACTTGCGCATCACCACCCATCCGGCCAGTTCATCCATCAAGGTAGCCTGAATGCCGCCGTGCAGCGTATCCAGCCATCCTTGGTAATACTTCCCCGGTTCCCAGAAGGTTACGATGTCATCGGCATCTTCGTAAAATTCCAAATGCAGCCCGGTAGGATTTTCGGGAGCGCAGCCGAAGCACATATAGCCGTCGAGCCCTTTCCAGGGATTTACAATCTTTTTCATAACAACACCTATTTAATTTATTTTTCCGGCAGTTCTCATTTCCTTAAAAAAAGATCCGGATAGCGCAAACCCGGCACAGCGGCCAGGCTTGTTTACCCTATGGTAAGAAACTGTCTGTCTTCGCTTTTAAAGCAAAAGTAACGGCAACCGAAGGCAGAAGCAAGCTTTGCTCGGTTATCGGCAGCCGTAGCCTCTCTTCGCTTCCGGCGAGCAAATATATAAAAAAACCGTCTTCCCTCGGCAGAAAGACGGTTGGATAAATAAAAAGCTCAGCCGGGCAAAACCCGACCGGTCAATCGTCGATTTCCGGTTGAAGGAATTCCACGAAGCAGAGGGCGGCCAGGGCCGTGCCGTATCTTTTTTCGATGGTAATGCCTTCCGTAATGAAATTCAGCTCGCCCAGGTAATACTTCCCGTATGTCTTCTGATGCAGGTCGTTGATGACCCGGATCAGGCGCGATTCGAGCTCCTCGATACGGTAGCGGCCGCTCACCTCGCAAACCAGACCGCCTACCTTTTCGTCGAAATTCTCGTCTTTATACATCCAGGCGTATACCACGCCGGCCGAAACAAATTCGTCCTGGTATCCGTGGGAAACGGCCATGATGGTTCTCATTTCCGAGCCGAAGGGGGGAAGATCGATTTCGTCCATGGTGACCAAATGAGCGGTTGCAGGGATAACCGACGAATAGGTCATGATGTTGAAATCGGAGATTCCGGCATCATACAAAGCCATGTGGTACGATCCGGCATGCTTTTCCAGATCCGATTCGCCGCTTCCCTTTGTAATAAAAAAGGTGTTTGGGATGATATTCCCAACTTTCTTTACCATCTGCAAATAGGTTTTACTAAATTAATAATGTAATGCGGGGCAAAAATAAGAACTTTCCGGCAAGGAAACAAGCATTGGGGGCGGTTCTTGAAACCAAAAAAAGCAACCGGGACCCGGGACGGCCGGCCGAAGGAGCCAAGGAAGGAAAAAAAGGAAGACTTCCCACGAACAAACCGATCGCACGCCTTGTTTATTAATAAAAACAACATTAAAACGTTTAAGACCATGTTATCTCTTTGTCTTAGTTTGCTTTTGTTGATTTCTAGTAATCAAATAACGGATAAAAAAGAAGAAGTTATGAAATTCGAATTAATCCAACTGCCCTATGAAGCGAATGCGCTGGAGCCGGTCATTTCGGAAGAAACGGTAAATTACCATTACGGCAAGCATCTCCAGACGTATGTGAATAATCTGAATAAGTTGATCGTCGGCACGCCCTTCGAAGACGCTACGCTCCAGGAGATCGTAGCGGGCAGCGACGGGGCTATTTTCAATAATGCAGGCCAGGTACTCAACCACAACCTGTATTTCACCCAGTTTTCGCCGCGCGGCGGAGGCGAACCGACCGGCAAGCTGGCAGAAGCTATTCAGCAGAAATGGGGTTCGTTCGAAAATTTCCAGAAAGAATTTGCAAACGCCGGAGCCGGGCTGTTCGGTTCGGGCTGGGTGTGGCTCTCGGCCGACCAGAACGGCGATTTGTCGATCGTAAAAGAACCTAACGGAGGCAATCCGGTAGCCGAAGGCTTGAAGCCGCTGCTGGGTTTCGACGTATGGGAACATGCCTATTACCTGGATTACCAGAACCGCCGCCCCGACCATTTGAACGAATTGTGGAAAATCGTCGATTGGGAAACGGTGGGCAAACGATATGAAAGTTTATGATGATGTGAGTTTACATGTGTTTAAGAGCTGTCTGGGGATTGTTCTTCCCCCGGACGGCTCTTTTTCCGACACGCGTAAGCCTTGCGGACTATTTTTTTAAGACAGAAAAATCAGGAAAGGAGTTTGATAATGAAAGTAATGAATTTGACGAAAGAAGAGTTTTTGAAAAAAGTAGTCGACTATGAACGGAACCCCGGCGAGTGGAAGTACTTGGGCGACAAGCCTTGCGTGGTAGACTTTTATGCCGATTGGTGCGGCCCTTGCAAAATGGTGGCGCCGGTGTTGGAGCAACTGGCCGACGAATACGAAGGCAAGGTAGACTTTTACAAGGTAAATACCGAGCACGAGCACGATTTGGCCACCCGGTTTAATATCCGCAGCATCCCTTCGCTGATGTTTTGCCCCATGCACGGGCATGCACAGATGGCCAAGGGCGCGTTGGGTAAGGAAACCTTGAAAAAGGCCATCGAGGATATTTTGCTCAAAAGCCCGGCTAACGAATAAATCTTTCTCCGGCCGGATGCCATAGACACACATTTTTTCCGGAGGAGATGGGGCCGGTTTCCGTCTTCGGGCGGGGGCCGGCTTTCATACATTGAAAAGAATGAAGAAAAAACGGCCTGATAACGAAAAAAAAGACTGTAGGGTTTGTTTATTTCAAAACTATTCATACCTTTGCACCCGCAATCCAGTAATAAACGGATAACCTACTCGACACTATAGAACAGGGGCAGTTACCAGAGTGGCCAAATGGGGCTGACTGTAACTCAGCTGGCTTTCGCCTTCGGTGGTTCGAATCCATCACTGCCCACTGGAAGAAAAAGGATTTGCCTTGAAGTAAAGGCTGATCCTTTTTTTATTATGTAATGAATGATTTTATTGGTTCAATTGAAGTTGGATTATGGATCATTTCGTAAAGTTGGGGAGTTCGCAAAAAAAATTATAGCGATGAGGCGGCGTTGCCGTCTTTTTCTTTTACTTTTCTCTTGAAAGAAAAGTAACAAAAGTCGGGGGGGCTGAACCGGCTGGGCTACTCCAGGCAAAGTCTTCGCTGTCACCGCCTAAACTCGCTGCGCCGGAGACAAAGGCGGCTCCGAACCGCTCAAACTTCACCCTCCGCTTCACGCCCATCCGCTAAGGCCCTTTGTAGAAAGCTGACGCTTTCTGTGGGGATGGCCGATAACGATAGATGTTGGGAATGGCGTTGCAACGATTATAGACCTTAAATTACTTTTGGTCAGGTTTAAGAATAAAGATGCTTAACTCCCCAGTTCTCCGGGGCAATCCTTTTTCATTTTGGGAAGGTGATTGCCGAAATGAAAAGGATAAGCTAAAAGCCTACACACTCATACTAGACTAATTATCAACTTTTTAACAACCGCACCCTCCGCCTAGCACGCCTTTTGCTTCGTGTAAGGCATGAAACTTTACATCATAGCAAACAGACTGCCGGTAAAAGTAGCCGATCGAAACGGCGCCCTCGTCTTCTCGCGAAGCGAAGGAGGATTGGCCACCGGGCTAGACTCGCTCCGCACCCCGTGCGAAAAACATTGGATAGGATGGCCGGGAATAAATACCGACGATGAAGATAAGAAACAAACCGTTGAAGCCAAGTTGGAAGTCATGAATTTTCATCCTGTTTTCCTCTCGGATGCCCACATTACGAACTACTACGAAGGATACAGCAACAGCACCCTCTGGCCGCTATGCCACTATTTCTTTGCCTACACCTTGTACAAAAACTGTTTCTGGCAATCCTACCAGGAAGTAAACCAACTTTTTTGCCAGGAGATAGCCCGGCTGATACGCCCCGGCGACAAAGTATGGATACACGACTACCAACTTATGCTGCTGCCGGGCATGTTGCGTAAAATCCATCCCGATCTGCCCATCGGTTATTTCCATCACATTCCCTTTCCCTCCTACGAACTCTTCCGCATCCTGCCCGAGCGGGCCGAAATCCTGCAAGGGCTGCTGGGAGCCGATTTTATCGCCTTCCACACCCACGACTATATGCGGCATTTTATCGACACGGCCGAAAGGGTACTCCCCATCCGTTTCAAACTCGACGAGGCTCGGACCGGCTCCCGCCTGGTCAGGGTAGACGCCCTTCCGATGGGCATCAACTACCCGCTCTATCGCAACGCCCCTACCCGCCCGGAAGTACGGCAGGCCATCGAGCGAACCCAGCGACTTTTCGGAAAAAACAAATTAATCCTATCCGTCGACCGGCTGGATTACAGCAAGGGCATCTTACACCGCCTGGCAGGCTTCGCGGCTTTCCTGGCCCGCCACCCCCAATACCACGGCAAAGTCACCCTGGCCATGATCATCGTCCCCTCGCGCGACCAGGTAGGAAGCTACGCCGCGCTGAAAACCAAAATCGAGGAAGAAATCAGTGCCGTCAACGGTCGGTATTCCACCATCCACTGGACGCCGGTCTGCTATTTTTACCACGGTTTCTCGTTCGAAGAACTCGCCGCCCTCTACGCGACGGCCGATATAGCCTTGGTAACACCGCTGCGCGACGGCATGAACCTTGTAGCCAAGGAATATGTCGCCGCCAAAGGCGACCGCCCGGGCGTATTGATTTTAAGCGAGCGGGCAGGCGCGGCGGCGGAAATGACCGATGCCCTTCTGATCAACCCCAACGATACCGAACAAATCGCGCAAGCCATCGGCCAGGCCCTCGACATGCCCGAAGAGGAACAGTTGGCCCGGCTAGGACGCATGCAACAAGTCATTTCCCTACAAACCGTGGATAAATGGGCGGCCGACTTCGTGGCCGCATGGGACGACACCTGCCTGAAAAACGAGCAACTTAGGAAGAAACAACTCTCGGCAAGCCTGGGGGGCACCTTCCGGCAAGCCTATGCGAAAGCCCGCCGACGCTTGATTCTGCTCGACTACGACGGCACCCTCATCCCCATCCGCTTGCGTCCGGAAGAAGCCTGCCCCACGCCCGAGCTAATCGCCCTCTTGCAAAAAATAAGCGACGACAAGGCCAACCAGGTCGTCATCAACAGCGGACGCGACCATTTCACTCTGGAAAAATGGTTCGGTCACCTTCCCGTATCGTTGGCCGCCGAACACGGAGCTTTCTATAAAGAAAACAGTCGCTGGCAGAAAAACACCCGCCCAAACCGGTGGAGCGACGAATTACTGGACACTTTGCGCTTATTTACAGAGAAAACCCCTCGCTCCCGTTTGGAAATAAAAGAAACCGCGCTGGCCTGGCACTACCGGGAAAGCGACGCCGGGCTGGGTTTCCTCCGGGCGCAGCAACTGGCCGGCGCGCTGACCGCTCTTTGCCTGCAACAAAACCTGCAAACGATACAAGGAGACAACGTAGTGGAAGTGAAACCGGCCGGCTACACCAAAGGCTCGATAGTACAACAGCTGTTGAAAAAAGGGCCTTACGACTTTATGTTGGCCCTGGGCGACGATACCACCGACCAAGATATGTTTCACGCCCTGCCCCCGCACGCCGTCACGATTAAAATCGGCTCCGCATGCGAGTCGGCGAAATACACCCTGCCCTCGCAATCCGACGTATTGCCTTTTCTCCGGGCCCTGACCTGCAAGCCGGCCGAAAACGTATCTACAGGCGAGCGCGCGGAAAAGAGGCTAAAAGCCACGATACATTTTTTGAAATCATTAATTCTTAAAACAGCACAAGCAAGATGAACAACCTGGATTACGGCATAGTAGGCAACTGCCGCACCACGGCGCTGATTTCCCGGCGGGGAGCTATCGAATGGTTATGTTTTCCCGACTTCGATTCTCCTTCCCTCTTTGCGACGGAAGACGACGAGTTTGAGGTGCTCGACTTTATGCCTTGCCACCGCTCGTGCGGGAACGAACACTACCTGCCGGTCGAACTATACCGCTACGGCGAACGCTGGAACCGCGAGACCGGCAAGATAGGTTGCGACGTGCTGGCGAACGGATGGAAAGAGGAAATAGGCAGCTTCTCGCAGGCCTACTTATTCCCACCCGGCGCTGGTCAATATGGCTATTTTATTTGCCGGGGAGAACAAACGGCTGGCTTTCCTCCGGCCGTAATTCCGGAGGAAGCAGGGAGCTTTTCCCGGCAGCTTCGAAATTAAAAAAATTACAATAAGTATCTGCTCCGGGCAAGTGCTCGGAACCCCTTTTCTATTTGCCTGAAATTCAATCGATTAAAAGCAAGCCAAAAAGAGTTTCCAATTGTATGCCGGCGGAATGGAAAATACATGCCGATGAAATTTTCATTACACCGGCATGAAATTGGAATTGCATCGGCATGTATTTTTTGGAACAGAAAAAAAATTACAATAAGTAGCTTCCGGCAGAGGGAAGAAAAAGCAGGTTTTCCCACAGGAGCGGAGGATGGCTTTCCGGCGTCACCCTTTCAAGGATCGGGCCGCTCTCTCCCAGGACACATATTACCTCGACCGCCGGTTTCTTCCAACGAAAAAATACCTTCTACTTTTTTCCGCATCGACGGGCTATTTTAAGTGCCGGCACGGTAGACGGCACATACTTTCCCAATTCAATGGCGTCGATGGCTTCCGTGTAAACACAAAAAACCGGAATCCATACAGATGGATTCCGGCCCGATAGCCTTGTCGCATCTGCTTTCCGCCGGCGGGATCCCGCCGGCGGAAAGCAGACGCCTCCTATTTTCAAAAAGTTTTCTTTGCTTTCAAACGTCTTTCCTTATTTCCGGAAACGGTCGTTCAGCTTCGCAAGCATATCCTGGGTCATGGCGTCCAGATCGTACTCCGGTTTCCAGCCCCATTCCTGGCGGGCGCAGGTGTCGTCGAGCGAGTTGGGCCACGATTCGGCGATGGCCTGGCGGAGCGGATCGACCTCATATTCCATTTCGAACGAGGGAACGTACTTCTTGATATTGTTGAAGATGATTTCGGGATCGAAGCTCATCGAAGCGATATTAAAGGAATTGCGATGAACGAAGTTCGTGGAATCGGCTTCCATGATTTCGATGGCGGCTCTCAGGCCGTCGGGCATATACATCATGTCCATAAAGGTGCCGGCGGCAATCGGACAAACGAATTTTTCGCCTTTGGCAGCCGAATAGTAAATATCGACGGCATAGTCGGTGGTACCGCCGCCCGGAGGCGTCACATACGAAATCAGGCCGGGGAAACGCACCGAACGGGTGTCGACACCGAAACGGATGTTGTAATAGTCGCTCAGCAATTCGCCCGATACCTTGGTTACGCCATACATCGTGCGGGGATTGCGAATGGTATCCTGCGGCGTTTTATCCTTTGGCGTATTGTTGCCGAATACGCCGATCGAGCTGGGGGTGAAGACGGCGCAGTGCATTTCGCGGGCTACCTCCAGTACGTTGAACAAACCGCCCATGCCGATTTTCCAGGCCAACTGGGGTTTGGCTTCGGCTACGGCCGAGAGAAGGGCGGCCAAGTTATAAATAGTGTCGATGTTGTATTTCGACACCGTTTCGGCAATCTGCTGTTCGTTCGTAATATCCACAATGGCCGATGGGCCCGATTCCAGCAATTCGCCTTTCGGCTCGGCGCCTGCAATATAGCCGGCTACAATATTTCCACTGTAGATACTTCTCAGTTTCATGGTCAATTCTGAACCGATCTGCCCGGTAGAACCAATGATTAATACATTCTTCATCGCGTTTGGTGTGATTTAAGTTTTTGCATGGGCAAAGGTATGGAGAATAAAAGAGTTTAAAGCCATATTTTCTTCTGTTTTTTATTACTAATATTCAAAAAAAAATATGACCTTTGCCTCTCGACCGGGCGGCCGGAAGCCGGGTGCGGCCGGTTATCGGTGACACTTTGTCGGAAATACCGGCAAATAGGCGATAGGATGTTAACGACTAAGTAAAAAATAATACTAACAAAAAACAAAAGTTTTATGTACGGAAAACTTAAAGAATTCTTGACAGGCGAACTGGAAGGCATTAAAGCTGCCGGCTTGTACAAGACCGAACGCATTATTACGACTCCGCAGCGGGCCGACATCAAAGTGGGCGCATCGAGCGAAGTGCTGAATTTCTGCGCCAACAACTACCTGGGCCTCTCCGACAACCAGCGGCTTATCCGCGCCGCCAAAGAAGCGATGGATACGCACGGCTACGGCATGTCGTCGGTACGCTTTATCTGCGGCACGCAGGATTTGCACAAACAGTTGGAAGCAGCCATCTCCGATTATTTCAAAACCGAAGATACCATTCTTTACGCCGCCTGTTTCGACGCCAACGGCGGTTTGTTCGAACCGCTTTTTACGGAAGAAGACGCCATTATTTCCGACGCCCTCAACCATGCTTCCATTATCGACGGGGTGCGGCTGTGCAAAGCCAAACGCTATCGCTATGCCAATGCCGATATGGCCGATCTGGAACGTTGCCTGAAAGAAGCCCAGGCTCAGCGCCATCGCATTATCGCTACCGACGGGGTATTCTCGATGGACGGCAACGTGGCGCCGATGGATAAGATTTGCGAGCTGGCCGAAAAATACGACGCCCTGGTGATGGTAGACGAATCGCACTCGGCCGGCGTGGTAGGCCCCACCGGACACGGGGTGGCCGAACAATTCGACTGCTACGGACGGGTAGATATTTTCACCGGTACGCTGGGCAAAGCCTTCGGTGGCGCGATGGGCGGATTTACCACGGGCAAGAAGGAAATCATCGATATGTTGCGCCAGCGGTCGCGTCCCTACCTGTTCTCCAACTCGGTGGCTCCGGCTATCGTAGGGGCCAGCCTGGAAATGTTTAAGATGCTGAAGGAAAGCGACGCATTGCATACCAAGCTGATGAACAACGTAAGCTATTTCCGCGAAAAGATGATGGCTGCCGGTTTCGACATCAAACCCACGCAGTCGGCTATCTGCGCCGTGATGTTGTACGACGCCAAGCTGTCGCAGGATTTCGCCGCCCGCATGCAGGAAGAAGGCATTTACGTAACGGGCTTCTATTATCCGGTGGTACCTAAGGAACAGGCTCGTATCCGCGTGCAGCTTTCGGCCGGCCACGAAAAGGAACATCTGGATAAAGCGATTGCCGCTTTCATCAAAGTGGGGAAAGAACTGAAGGTAATCGACTAATTTCTTGCGAAGGAAGAAAAGGAAGACGGAAACGAAGGGGAAAGATGCCCCGCTATCTGTCTTCCTTTTCTTTTCTTTTTGTTTTCCTTTCCTCTGCCGGACGGAGCCGGCCATCGGCTTCATTTTACAAAATAATCCGAATATATTCTTGAAAAAAGGATGTGTTTATTTCTTATATGATTTATACCTATCGATATTCCCGAATTTCCATGATGCCACTCAGCAATTATCATAGCCATTGTACTTTCTGCGACGGACGAAGCCTTCCGGAAGATTTCATCCGGTTCGCCCTGGCGCACGGATTCCGCGCTTACGGTTTTTCATCTCATTCGCCGCTGCCGTTCGATACCTTTTGGAATATGCCGAAAGACGATATGCAGGATTACCTGGCGGAAATCGACCGGCTGAAAAAGAAATATAACGGTAAACTGGAGATTTACGTAGGGTTGGAAATCGATTATCTCGATGCGGCCTACAATGCTTCCATTCCTTATTTCCGGCAGTTGCCGCTCGACTATCGGATCGGTTCGATTCATTACCTGCCTGTTTCGGCCGAATTGCTGGAGAAGAATATGGTATGTATCGACGGATCGTTCCGCGACTATGCTCATGCGGTGAATCGTTATTTCGAAGGAGACATCCGCAAGCTGGTGGAACGTTATTTCGCTTCCCTGGAAGCGATGATCGAGACGGGAGGTATCGACATCGTAGGCCATTTGGATAAAATCTATATGAACGGGCAGAAGTATGCCGGTTTCTCGTTTGAGGCGTCGTGGTATCAGGAGCCTTTGCGGGCTTGTCTGGAAAAGATTGCGCAAAAAGGACTGATGGTGGAAGTAAATACCAAAAACCTGCTGAAAAAGGGGGAAACATATCCCCGCCAGGCTTGCTTTTCAACCCTGAGGGAGTTGCAGATTCCGGTAATGGTAAATTCAGATTGCCATTATCCCGACCTGGTAAACGACGGACGCGCCGAAGCATTCGCTCTTTTGAAAGCGGCCGGATTTCGTTCCACACGCGAACTGGTGAAAGGGCGATGGGAAGACGTCGGCATCTGAAAAAGCCGGAAGAGGGCTGCCGGCAGGTAAAAACAGCTTTATTTTTTTCCCCCTCCCGCCCGGCGTTTGTATAAAAACGATTTCCAACGTTCTTCCGCATCGCCGTTGCGGAACACTTCGTATCGGGCCATAACGAAAAACAAATCCGACAACCGGTTGACAAACGAAAGAATCTCGCCCGGCACTTCGTCCGTGCGGTTCAAAGTCCACAGCCGCCGTTCGGCCCGGCGCACGATCGTACGAGCCAATTGCAGATGCGCCGCTACGGGCGTTCCTCCCGGCAGCACGAAATATCCGTTATCTTCCAGTTGCGCGGTCAATGCGTCGATCTGTTCTTCGCAATAAACCGTCAGGTCGTCGGGCAGCCGGTTGGGATTCTGCTCCCGCAAGGCCGCAGGCGTAGCCACCAGCGACATCACCGTCATCATCTCCCGCTGAATTTTGCCTAATACTTCCTGCCAGGAATCGCCAGGCGCCAACAAACTCCGCACAATGCCGATCTGGGCATTCGCCTCGTCGAGCGTGCCGTTGGCCTCAATCCGTATATCGTCTTTTTCCACCCGGGCGCCTCCGTGAATGCCGGTACGTCCCTTGTCTCCTCCACGGGTATAAATTCTCATTCTCAATCCTGTTTTATCTTTTATTCTTCACGACCAAGACAGCGCAAACCGAGCGCAAAGGCAAACTCGTTTGTCTATGCCTAGGTGAAGCCTATCTTCGTTTGATTCTGGAAACAAAGATAGCGCAAACCGAGCGCAGAGGCAAACTCGTTTGTCTATGCCGAGATGAAGCCTATCTTCGTTTTGATTTTTCGAAACAAAGATAGCGCAAGCGAAGCGCACCGGCCAAATAAAACCGATAAGGAAAATCAAAATAAACGCGCTTATTTCTCCTTTATGCGAATAAACCTATATACACTCCAAATTTGAGCTTCCCAACAAAACCAAAATGCTTGATTTTATCTACCTTTATCGCCGAAATCATAGTTACACCCAATTAAAACAGCAAGCTAAATGGCGGAAAAAATCCATACCCTGCGTTATTCGGACATCTTTCTGGCAATGTACTTCGACAACGGGATGAGTTGTCTGCATCGCAACCACTCTCACGTACTGGTTTATATTTGCTCCGGCGAGCTGGAAATTAACGAAGGGGGTAAAATCACCCGCTTACATAAAGGAGATTGCGCTTTCATCCGCAAAGATTTCAGCGTACAGATGACGAAACAAGCATGTGGCGGCGAGCAGTTCAAGGCCATTTTCCTGATGTTTACCACTCCGTTCCTGCGAAGCTTTTACAATCGGTTAGACCGGAATACGGTACCCGTGGAAGCGCAACGAGACAAGATAAGCCTTTTCAAACTTCCGTCCAACCGTCCCGACATCGTAAGCCTGTTCGAATCTATGACACCTTATTTCGATTCCCACATCCAGCCGGCTGAGGAATTGCTGCAACTGAAAATGGTAGAAGGCATCTATGTGCTGCTCCATACCAGCAAAAGCCTGTATGCCTCCCTTTTCGACTTTGCCGATCCGTGGAAGATCGACATTCTGGAATTTCTGGAGCGGAATTACCAAAACGACTTGTCGATAGAAGAAATGGCCAACTACACCGGGCGCAGCCTATCCACCTTCAAACGAGATTTCAAAAAATACAGCAGCCTTTCTCCACAGAAATGGTTGATACGGCGTCGCCTCGAAGCCGCGCGCCAACAGATATGCCAAGGCGGACGCAAAGTTTCGGACATTTGCTTTGAAGTGGGTTTCAAAAATCTTTCTCACTTCTCGAAAATATATAAACAAATGTACGGAGTACCTCCCACCGGAGAAATATAAAAATTGAGTAAAATCAATCTCGTCAGCCTTGCAACACCCCGATTGCAAGGCTTTTTTATGGATGGCCTTGCGAACAAAACACTTTGAGCCGGGCAACAAAGCCCTTATGCCGTGTTCCCCCTACCTTTGCATCAGTACATTTAAAACCAATTAAGTTATGAACGATATTTTTGCAAAAGATCTGAGCGGCGAGATGGTTTCGCCCGATGAACCGGGTTACAACGAACTGATTGCGGACATCTTCGCCACGATGAAGACCGCTACGGAAATGAATACGGGCTATCGCACGCCCGAAGAAGTACACATCTACATGGGAGAGATTCTGGGGAAGGAACTGGATGCCAGCACCACCGTCCTGCCGCCGCTCTATATCGACTACGGCAAACCCGTCGTCATCGGCAAAAGATGTTTTATCCAGCAAGGCTGCACTTTCTTCGGCCGGGGCGGTATCACGATAGGCAACGGGGTATTTATCGGGCCCAAAGTCAACCTGATTACGATCAATCACGATCCGGATCCGGAAAACCGAAGTGCCACTTACGGCCGTCCGATCGTAATCGATGACAACGTATGGATCGGCATCAACTCCACCATACTACCGGGCGTAAAAATCGGCTACGGAGCCATCGTAGGAGCCGGCAGCGTGGTGACAAAGGATGTACCGCCGATGACAATCGTAGCCGGCAATCCGGCCCGGATTATAAAAAAGATAGAAAATAACACTATAAACAAGAACAAAGCATGATGACAACAAAAACAACCGAAAGAAAAGTAGCTTCAGTAACCGGCGCCGCCAGAGGCATCGGCCTGGCTTGTGCCGAGGCCTTTGCCAAGGCCGGATACGTCACCGTGATGGCAGATATGCGCGAGCCGGAAGAACAAGCGGAGGAAATAGCGAAAGAAGGATACGAAGCTGTGGCTTATCGCTGCGACGTCGCGGATCCGCAAGCCGTGAAAGAGATGGTAGAATGGATCGTAACTACCTATGGACGACTGGACGCCGCCCATAACAATGCGGGAATACAAACCCCGCAACGCCCGATGGCAGAAATCACCGACGACGAGTTCGATCGCACGGTGGCTGTAGACTTGAAAGGTGTATGGAACTGTATGCGCTACGAAATCCTTCAGATGCTGAAACAGGGGGGCGGGACCATTGTCAATACCTCATCGGCAGGCGGAGTGATGGGCTTTCCCGGGCAGGCGGCCTATATTGCCTGCAAACATGCCGTGATCGGATTGACGCGGACGGCTGCCATCGACTATGCCGCAAAGAATATTCGTATCAATGCCGTGTGTCCGGGCGTCATCCGTACTGCGATGGCAGAAGAACTCATGGACCGCAACCCTGGGTTGGAAACGGAATTGGTAAGTGGCACGCCGGCCGGACGCCTGGGCAGGCCCGCAGAGATTGCGAATGCGGTAATATGGTTATGCAGCCCGCAATCAAGTTTTGTAGACGGCCATGCTTTGCTGGTGGATGGCGGGGTTAGCATTCATTAGAAACTGTTTCGATTTTTTCGCCTGATGATTCGAGAAGACTTTTCGAGGCCTATCCGTCACGCTGATAAGAAAGATAGCTCAGCTATCTGACGAAGAAGGGGGGCGGATACGACCGAAAAGAGGCTCAAAGCAGAAACCGCTTTCTCTTTTCATCCTTCAGGTTGCAAAAAACCAAAAAGAACCGTCCTCGCCCCGGCAAAAAACAAATCTTTCCCTTACTTTTGCAAAACCAATAAAAAATGCAACCATCATGTTAATCATCGGTATCGCCGGCGGAACCGGATCAGGCAAAACCACCGTCGTAAGAAAAATCATCGAAAGCCTGCCGGCCGGAGAAGTAGTTCTTCTGCCTCAGGATTCCTATTATAAAGACAGTAGCAACGTACCTGTAGAAGAACGGCAAAACATCAATTTCGACCATCCCAACGCTTTCGACTGGCCTTTGCTTTCCTATCATCTGGCGGAACTAAAGCAAGGACGCTGTATCGAACAACCTACCTATTCCTATCTAACCTGCACCCGGCTGCCGGAAACGATTCATGTAGAACCGCGCGAGGTGGTCATCGTAGAAGGTATCCTGGCCCTGTCAGACCCCACGCTGCGGAGCCAGATGGACCTCAAGGTATTTGTCGACGCCGATTCCGACGAACGCCTGATTCGCGTGATCCAGCGCGATATGATCGAGCGCGGACGAACGGCCGAAATGGTGATGGAACGATATACCCGGATATTGAAACCTATGCACCAGCAGTTTATCGAACCTACCAAACGATATGCCGATCTGATTATTCCTCAGGGAGGTGAAAACCAGATCGCTATCCATATTCTGACGATGTTTATCGAAAAGAACCTGAAACGGAAGGAAAAATAAAAAAACCGCAAGGACTTATTTCTAATCGGTCTTCCTTAAAAACAGGATCGGAGCGGCTATTTCATCCGCCCCCGCGCTTTGCGGAAAGGAAGGAAGTTGCCTCTTTTCCTCCTCCAGACTTCCTGTAAAGCCGAAGCGCCGGTCGGCAGCTTAGAAACTTCCTTCCACAAACCGGTAGAACCACTGGTTGGTGGCGGGATCGGCCCAATACAGATGAGTATAGCCGGCCAACACCTGTTTGTACCGGTACAGCGGCGTGGCAGTTTCCACTCCTTTAGCCGTACGGGCCACGGCTACCGAACCAGGCCCTCCTTGGGAGGGCAGGATGCGCGAATAATGAAATTCGTGTCCGCGAAGCCGGCAGCCGGCATAATCCAACGTACGATAACCCAAACGCAGTTTCATCGGTTGCATGGTAGCCGATTGGTTCAATATGCCTGCCATCGGATAGAAGATGCCTTCCGCATCGGCTATTTCGTTGCATAGGTACATCATGCCGCCGCATTCGGCCAGGAGTTTGCCGTCCGCTTCGACATAGGCGCGTACAGACTCGCGCATGCTGCGATTAGCGCTCAACGCCGGCAGATGGAGCTCGGGGTAGCCGCCGGGCAGATAGACCAGATCGGCCTCGGGCAGACAGGCATCTTCCAAGGGACTGAAAAAAGTGAGGCGGCCAAGCTCCGAAAGCATCCGGATATTTTCTTCATAGGTAAACTGGAAGGCGGCGTCGCGGGCCACGGCAATCCTAAGGAGAGTCGATGTTCGACCGGCTTGATCCGGCAAGGGGAAAGCCTGCGCGCCGGATGCCGGAATAGGAGAAGCCGCCGGGCAAGCCCCGATGACAGCGGCGTTCTTACCCGCACAAGGCTGCATGGCATCTGCCGGACGACCGGTCGGAACCGATGTCAATTCCAACAAACGATCTATATCGACATGTTCTTCTACCAAGCGGGCTACCCGGTCGGCAAACGCTTCGAAACAGAAATCCTCTTCGAGCGTCAGCCCTAGGTGGCGGCTGGGAATCTCTACATCGGCTTGCTTGGGCAAATACCCCAACGGCTCCACGCCGGCGTCGCGGCAAGCCTGTTCCAGAAAGGCGTAATGACTTTCGGAGGCCACGAAATTAAAGACGGCTCCTACCACATGTATCTCTTTCCTGAAATGTTTGAATCCGTACAACAACGGAGCCACCGAATAAGCTGTACTCCTGGCATTTACCACCAGCACTACCGGAATACCGAGCGCGGAAGCCGTTTCCGCGCTACTACCCTGCATGCCGTCGTATCCGTCGAACAAGCCCATTACCCCCTCCGACACGGCTACGTCGGCCGGCTTCGCATACCGGCCGTACAAATCTTCCAGATGCGAGGCCGACATCATAAAAGGATCGAGGTTGATCGAAGGCAGCCCGGCCGCCATCCGATGGTGGCGGGTGTCGATATAATCGGGTCCGCATTTAAAGGGCTGCACCCTGAGCAAGCGGTTTTTCAAAGCCCGGAGCAGCCCGAGCGTAAAGGTCGTCTTACCGCTTCCCGAAGCGGCCGCGCCTATCAGTAAATGAGCTTTCATGTAGCAAGGGTGTATGGACGTGGTAGCTTTTTATTTTCCGGCGATAACCGGCAATAAGTGTTCTTCTGCCTGGGCATAAAGCCCGATCGGGCAACCAAGTTCCCTCTTCCCCGCTCGGTATCGCAGAGAAAAAAGGAACCATCTTGCGGAAAACGATATGATAAAGCCGGCTTTGCGCCCCGGATACGGAGCCGAATCGACGCGCAAAGCGGCTCTTTCTTTAGTATTGTTCCTTTTCTGACGGGAAATCGCGGGTTTTCACATCTTCGATATAAGCTTGTACCGCCCGGGTGATTTCTTCCGCCAGATTGGCGTACCGACGCAGAAAACGGGGCGAGAATCCCTGGTTGATGCCCAGCATATCGTGCATCACCAATACCTGCCCGTCCACACCTCCGCCGGCTCCGATTCCGATCACGGGAATGGTAAGTTCCGAAGCGACTTGCTCGGCCAGCACAGCCGGAATCTTTTCCAGCACCAGGGCGAAGCAACCTATTTCTTCCAGCAAACGAGCGTCTTCTATCAATTTTTTCGCCTCAGCTTCTTCGCGGGCTCGCACGGTATAGGTACCGAACTTATTAATCGATTGAGGAGTAAGACCCAGATGTCCCATCACCGGAATACCGGCGCACAAGATCCGTTCGATCGATTCTTTCACCTCCGCTCCGCCTTCGAGCTTGATACAATCGGCATGGGTTTCTTTCATCACCCGGATAGCCGAGGCCAACGCTTCCTTCGAATTACCCTGATAGGTGCCGAAAGGCAGATCGACCACTACCAAAGCCCGCTTAACGGCTTTCATGACCGATTTGCCGTGGTAAATCATCTGGTCGAGGGTAATAGGGAGGGTGGTTACATTGCCCGCCATCACGTTGGAAGCCGAGTCGCCCACCAGAATCACGTCCATGCCGGCCTGATCGATCAGGGTGGCCATCGAATAGTCGTAAGCCGTCAGCATGGAGATTTTCTCTCCGCGTTGTTTCATTTCCACCAAGCGGTGGGTGGTTACCTTACGTGTATCTTCTAAATCTCTCTTTGCTACAGACATAGTAGTTCTTTTTATGTTTTGCGGCGGCAAAGATAGTGCAAGCCGAACACAGAAGCAAACTTTGTTTGATTATGTTAAGGCGCAGCCTATCTTCGCTTTGATTCCGGGAGTGCAAAGGTACATATTAATCTGAGTATAGCCTAGCTGGAAAGAGTACGATTTGTGTTATACGACCTATTTTATCCGAACAAGCTTGCTTCTCCTTCCCGGGAAGTTATTTTCAACTGCTCCCGGTTGGCATTATCGACAGGAATGCTTACATTTGAAGCGGAGTTTTTTATCCACAGATAAAGACAGGAAAAGCCCAAGCGGCCCCAGAGGAAAGAAGGCACATTTTTTTCTTTGCCATCCGGACTGCATGCGAAATTATAAACACTAAAAATGAATACCAAATGGAACAGGCACTCCCCTCCCAACCAAGACAACAACCTAAACGCTTCCCGGCAGCCTGTCCCTTCGCCTACCATTCATTTAATCAAACAACTTACTAATTATGAAACAAGAAAATCGATCCGACCCACGCAACGAGCAAACGCATCCGTCCGCTTATCCGGCTGTTTCCAGCCCCTCTTCCAACGATATTATCCTCTATCAGACGGAGGACGGAGAAATCAAGCTGGATGTAAAAACCGATAAGGAGACGGTATGGTTAACGCAGGCGCAGATGAGCGAGTTGTTCCAGACTGACCGCACGTCTATCGTGCGTCACATCAACAATATCTACAAAAGCCATGAACTAGAGGCAAAGTCAACCTGTGCAAAAATTGCACAGGTTCGTACGGAAGGGAAAAGGAGCATAACCCGATATATTCCTTTTTATAATTTGGATATGATTATCTCAGTCGGTTACCGGGTCAACTCCAAACGCGGCACCCAGTTTCGTATCTGGGCCAACAAGATATTGAAAGATTATCTTCTCAAAGGATATGCTCTCGACCAGAAGATACAAACAGAACGGTATCAGGAGCTAAAAAAGATGGTTCGCATTCTGGGCCATACGCTCAAGCATCAAGAACAACTCACGTCTGACCAATCCAGCGGGTTATTAGCCGTCGTTACCGATTATGTTTATGCTCTCGACACCTTAGATAAATATGATTATCAGCAACTCCTTATCGAGGATACCACACCGGGCGACCGATTTCATGCCACTTATGAAAATGCCATGGAAGCCATTCGAAGCCTGAAAGGAAAATTCGGAGAAAAGCGAATTGCCGACAATACCTTGGTCGCTCTCACGCTGATGATTGCCGAAAGCCGGACGGAGGAAAAAGATAGTATGGTGAAAGTCATAGTCAATTTAATCAATCAAAAAAATTAATATGCAACCTGAAATTCAACTTAACGAACACAACAAACAAGAGTATCCCCCCATGCACACCGCCGAGCATATCCTCAACCAGACAATGGTCAGGATGTTCGGCTGTCCGCGTTCGAAAAACGCCCATATCGAACGCAAAAAGTCGAAATGCGATTACCTGCTCGACCAGGCGCCGACCGCCAAAAAGATGGCCGAAATAGAAAGAAAGGTAAACGAAGTAATCGACCGTCACCTGGCGGTAAACATCGAATTTATGCCCCGCGAAAAAGCGGCAACCCTCGTCGACCTGAGCAAGCTGCCCGACGAGGCGGCCGACACGCTTCGTATCGTACGCATAGGCGATTACGATGCCGCAGCTTGTATCGGGGCCCATGTAGCCAATACTTCCGAAATCGGTCATTTCAAACTTCTTACTTACGATTATGCTGAAGGAAGACTTCGCCTGCGCTTCAAACTGACCGAATAACCGAGGAATAAAATAGAAAAACGTACGCAGAATAAAAATATTTTTGTGTAAGTTTGCAATCGTTTAATAGAACATTTTAATATCGACTTAAAATATAAGAGTTATGCAAACAATTGACAATTTCAATTTTGCCGGCAAAAAGGCATTTGTACGCGTTGACTTCAACGTTCCTCTGGACGAGAATTTCAACATCACCGACGACACCCGCATCCGTGCAGCCCTTCCTACGCTGAAAAAGATTCTGGCCGACGGCGGCAGCGTCATTATCGGTTCACACCTGGGCCGTCCGAAAGGCGTAAATGAAAAATACTCCCTGAGCCATATTCTCGGACACGTATCCGAATTGCTGGGCGTAGACGTACAGTTTGCTAGCGACTGCATCGGCGAAGAAGCCGGCGCTAAAGCTGCCGCTCTTCAACCGGGCGAAGCTCTCTTGCTGGAAAACCTTCGTTTCTATGCCGAAGAAGAAGGCAAACCCAGAGGTTTGGCCGAAGATGCAACCGAGGAAGAAAAGAAAGCCGCCAAGAAAGCCGTAAAAGAAAGCCAGAAAGAATTTACCAAACGCCTGGCTTCGTACGCCGACGTATATGTAAACGACGCCTTCGGTACGGCTCACCGCGCCCATGCCTCGACGGCCCTAATTGCCGACTACTTCGATACCGATCATAAAATGTTCGGCTACCTGATGGAAAAAGAAGTAAAAGCCATCGAAAAAGTAATGCACGACATCGCCCGTCCGTTCACGGCCATCATGGGCGGCTCGAAAGTATCTTCGAAAATCGAGATCATCGAAAACCTGCTCGGCAAGGTAGATAACCTGATTATCACCGGCGGCATGACGTATACCTTCACCAAAGCCCAGGGCGGCAAAATCGGCAACTCGATCGTGGAAGACGACAAACTCGATCTGGCTCTGGATCTGATCAAAAAGGCCAAAGAAAAAGGCGTGAACCTGGTACTGGCCGTCGACGCCAAGATTGCCGACGATTTCAGCAACGACGCCAACACGAAGTTCGTGCCCGTCAACGAAATTCCCGACGGTTGGGAAGGCTTGGACATCGGCCCCAAAACGGAAGAAATCTATGCCGACGTAATCAAGAAATCGAAAACCATCCTGTGGAACGGCCCGACGGGCGTATTCGAATTCGAAAACTTCACGCATGGCTCGCGCTCGGTAGGCGAAGCCATCGTAGAAGCTACTAAAAACGGCGCTTTCTCGCTGGTAGGCGGCGGCGACTCGGTAGCCTGCGTCAACAAATTCGGTCTGGCCGACGGCGTATCTTACGTATCGACGGGCGGCGGCGCGCTGCTGGAAGCTATCGAAGGCAAAACCTTGCCGGGCATTGCAGCCGTGAAAGGCGAACCGTACAAATAAATAAACAGCCGATCGGCGGGTTAGCTGAGAAAGAGGAAGGGGAATGGTAAAAAAGTTCCCCCCCTCGAGAAGCTTCCCCGTTAAAATATTCTACTATGCGAACTGTCTCTCCGGTGTATAACCCGAGAGGCAGTTTCTTTTTTATCCCTATCCTCTTACTTACCGCCTGCAACAAGGCCGCAACCTGGACCCAGGCTTAACGGAGCCCGCCCAAAAGGCGTAGGACAGACCGCGAAAGACGACCCGAACCGGCTAACGTCTCTATTTCCCGCAAATCGCCTTAAAATTACAATACGTA
Source organism: Tannerellaceae bacterium (assembly GCA_048465615.1). GTDB lineage: Bacteria > Bacteroidota > Bacteroidia > Bacteroidales > Tannerellaceae > Parabacteroides. The sequence goes on along the minus strand of DBFWLD010000034.1, from coordinate 119,023 downwards.
CATGCCTTCCCCGTGGGCGTCTGGCAAAACGGACGGTCTACAGCGAATATCCCGTCGAGACACTCCCGCAACTTCGCCTCAAACTCCGCCCGATACACCTCGAAATCGTCCACCAAAAGCGGTTTCGCCCGCCCCGAACGTTGGTAAACCCCCGAGTCGAAACCCTCGCCGAACAAGGTACGCATATAATAAATAGCCGGCCGTAGCTTCTTCGCGGCCGTAGCTTCCGAAGAACTGTACATCCAGGCATACAAAAAGACCTGCATCACCGCTTTGGGCCTCTCCTTGGCTTCCAGGTCGAACAACCCCGAGACGGTATCGAACTGGCATACCCCGCTCCCGCTTTTATAATCCACGATCCGGATGGCACCCTCCGGGCCGCCCACCTCGTCGAGCCGGTCGATAAATCCCTTCAGGCGCACCTTGCGGCCGTCGGAAAGCGGAAAAAGAGCATAGATCCTTTTTTCCGATTCCAGGTAGCGGAAAGGCGTCAGGGCCGCATCGCGATCGAGCACCTTCTCGACATACTTGCGAATCATCTCCCCGATCAGAAAATGCTGCCCCGTAAGCGGACGCGCCACCTCCGATTTGAAAAACTCGCTCCCGAAAGCCCGGGCCACCTCCCCCTGCAACCGCGGCGTATCCCGGCGGATAGCCTTCAGCAGGTCGGCCGTCACCAATTTGCCGCAGAAAGGCTTGTAAAGCACCTCCATCACCTTATGCAGAATGCTCCCGAACACATCGCTTTCGATGGTTTCGTTTACTTCCTCTTCTTCGCGCACGCCTTCTACCACCGAGAAATAAAATTTCAAGGGACAATCCAGATACGTATTCACCGCGCTGGCCGAGATCGCCCGATCGCCTCCCCCCAGGAAGGCCTGCAACGCGTCAATCACTTGGGGTGTTTTCCGCACTTCCAAAGGCGCCGTCCGTTGCGACGACACATTATATACCACCAACTTGGATTTGACCGGCAGCTCGTAATGATAACGCAACTGATGCACAAAACGGCTCACTTCGCCCGTATGCAACCCGTTACTACGCGTATCGTACAGCAAGCTGACGCGGCGCGCCCGGTAGATCAGCCGGTAAAAATGATAAGCCCAGATGCTATCCTGATGTTCATAAGTAGGCAACCCGAATCCCCGCCGAAGATTATAGGGGATAAAAGAAGTAGCCGTTTTCTTTACCGGAAAAACACCCTCGTTCATGGAAAGAATAATCAACCGGTCGAAATCGAGCGCGCGGGTTTCGAGCACCCCCATAATCTGCAACCCCGATAGCGGTTCGCCGCGGAAGGGAATGGTAATGGTGTCGGTCAGACGTCGCAACAGCCGGAAATAGGTATCGATTTTCATTTCCACCCCAGCCTGGCCGATCACTTCACGCAACCGGTTTACCGTGGTAAAATAATGAAAGATAAATTCGCTTTCCAGATCGCGGGCGGTAGCCAATCGCCGGTCGAGCTCGTCGCCGGCAGAAAGGGAAGCCGGAGCTTTACCGGCATCAAGAGCCCCGGGATGAGAACTAAAAGCAGAGTCATAACCAGAATCAGCTTCGGCCCCCCGAACCGAAGCTTCCCCCAGATCGGAACGCAAAGCAGAAGCCCAACCGCAAGCGGTATCTTCTTCCTCTGGCTGGGCAGCCGGAGAATCCGTATCCGAACCCTCGCCGCCGGCTACAGCCTCTTCCCTCTCCCTAAGCAAACGGTTGAGTTCTTCCAGCACCCGAACCAGATAAGCCGAAAAATCGTCGGCCCCTTCCACGGGAGTAAACAAAATCTCCAGCAAAGGCGTGCGGCTCAATTGCGAGCTATCGATATAAATCCGGTTATTTTCGGTGATTTCTTTTACCAGCGAAGCTACCACCTCCGTGGCCGTACCGCTGATATAGCGATGGTTCAACACCGGCAACACATCGCGGAAATAGAAAACGGGACGCCGGTCGACATACCGCACGTTTTTCTGCAACGCCACGATATACTCCATCAGCGAAGCCACCGGCGTACCGCCCAGCGGATACCCCATCGTTACGTTAATCCGTTCGACGGAAGGAGGAATCGCATTCAATACCGGCAACAACAAATGCTCGTCGGGCAGCACGATAGCCGTACGAAGCGCCTTTTCCGCATTCATTCCCCCTTCCCCGCAATCGGCCTCCAACAGGGAATACACCTGCTTGGCCTGCCCGATGCCCGAAGGAATACCGATCACCTCGATTTCCGCCGGTTTCGCTTCTTCCTCCCGGGCCGGCTCTTCCGGTTTCTCTAACCATTCTTCCCCGGCAAACAGATCACCTTCCGGAAATAACTTCCCATCAGCCCTAGCTTCTTTTCTCCTGCGCGCAGATTCCTTAGCCGCAGACCGCTTTCCTGCCGGTTGTCGTTTCTCCGCCGGCCACTCTCCGCCGGCCGCCGTCTCTACCGATGAAAGTTCATGCTTCGAAGGAAACAACTGAAGATTACGAGCCACAAAATAAGAAGCCCGGTTATCCGGATCGTTCACCATCGGCGAAGCATAATCCCAATAAAAATCGGCCAAATCTCTTTTTTGCAATTCTCCCAACAAGCATTCTTCAGAGGCCGAAAGCGCATTCAGGCCCACGAAAACGATCTTTTCGTACGGTATCTCCTCGTATTCTCCCCGCTTGAGCCCCTCGGCCACCTCGCGAAACAACATCCCTTCATACCCCGTCCCCTCGGCAGCCAGCGTCTGGCGAAAAGCCGTATACAATTCGTATAAAATCTGCCAGACCGCAAGAAACTCCTCCTGGCTTTTACTCTCGTGGCGAGGATAAAACGACGACCAGAACGTACGGATCGCCGCCACCTGCTCATCGCTCAGGTAATCGAACAGGGTATCGATCTCCCTCAAATCGGTCACATTGGTGAAAAGCATCCGCGCATCGACCAGGCACTTATCCACATCGTCGAAATCGGCCAGCAACATTTCCCCCCAATACATAAACTCGTCGAAGGTTTCGGGTGAGCCGCTTTGAGCCACATACAGCCGGTAGAGAGTGAATAGACGATCGATCGGATCGGCCACCTGCTTGCCGCTCAACTGAACGAAAAGATCGCTCATCGTCAGGATGGGAGGCGAAAAAAGAGGCTTATCGGCAACTTCCGACAGATATTTCTGAAAAAACAAACCGGCACGCCGGTTAGGAAAAACAAAGGCCATCCGGCTGATCCGTTCGCCGTATGTCGTATAAAAAAGGGTAGCGATCTGGGCTAAGAAGGGTTTCATAAGCAATTACCTAATTCTGTTTGTTCGGTATTAAAGTACAAAAGTAACGATAAAAACCGAAAAAACACCCATCTCCTCTTCTCGCTCTCTAGCGTGCTGTTCCTCCCCCGCTCTAAAAGTTATCTCCCTCTCTGCTAGCGAGCATGGCTCTTATTTGAAGAAAGCCTTACTTTCCTGCCGTTAATCAAGCCCAAAAGATTATTCATCACAGCCACTAATTACATTTATATTAAAAACACCAGTAGACCTAGCTGTATCTACTAAAAAACAATTCAAATGAAATTTTTATTATCAATTAATTGTTTTATCAAAAATAAATTGTTATATTCGCCTCGACCTATTAAAAGTAACAGCTACCTGTCGTATCTTTTTTATCGTAAAAGAAGACATAGTTAGAAATTTCTCAGAAGACAAACACTTCGACCTTAGGGACTCATACTAAGTAGACCTTCTATCCTGAGAGCAGAAAAGATACCGGTACCGAAGCTTAAAAACTTTGAAAAGATCAATTTGACAAAATACAGCAGGGTGATTTTCACCACTCTATCTATTTATTAATTATTAATTAATTCATGTAGCCTATGAAAAAGAAATCGATGAAATTGGATGTAGTCAAGTTAGCAAAATCTGATTTGCAGCAAACAAGAGGGGGTACTCGCGACAATGCCGATTTACAAGAAGTAACCCAAACAGGAAAGAAAAAGACCAATCAGCTAACACGAGGCTAAGCACGTGGCGGAAAGATGAAGTAGCTCTATCGGGAAGGACTTCTCCCTGAGAAGCTGTTTATCATCCTCCTAGTTGAGCTCTACAAACTATCAAATAAGGATGTGTTAGATAGAGGTAACACATCCTTATTATGGTGAGTTTAAACTACTTATATATAAGTAGCAGAGACAGTAACCAACAAATTCAATTATATTTGCTTACTCTATAAACTCTCTAAAAACCGCCCCGGACAGGGTTATGCCATGAAAAAATATAAAGCTTGTCATCCATCGGATACAATCCATAAAATCAGAAACATATTGAATGAAACAGGACTTTTTTTAAGAGAAATTCCTTATCAGAATTCAAATTACTTTCAATCATGTAAGATAATGCTTCATTGCGGCGGTTTAGAATACCAACAGATTGCCTCGAATGGTAAAGGAATGTCGTATACTTATTCTTTAGCAAGTGCTTACGCAGAATTTATGGAAAGGCTACAAAATAATTTGTTATTTTCCGGCACCTATTATGCAAGTAAGCTGTTCCTGAAAAACATCGATAAGCAATCATCTTATTTCAAAAAAATAAAAGAAAACAACTTGGCGGTAGATTTCCTCTTTGACCCTAACGAGAAATATATACCTATAGAAGAAATCGTAGAAAAACATTACCAGTTTTGCATAGAATTATTTCCATTTGTCAAATCAAAAAATGAACTAAAGAAATTTCTTCAGACCACGCTTGGGTTTGAAACTATTGCCACAGTACCTTTTTATTTACATGAATTAAAAAAAGAAGTCTATTTACCAATAGAATTGGTATTAATAGCTTGCGGTTCAAATGGAATGTGCAGCGGCAATACACAAAATGAAGCATTAATACAAGGATTTTGCGAGCTATTCGAGCGTTATGCCGGTTATAAAATATATCGCCAAAATATAACCCCTCCCGATATTCCCACGGAGTACTTCAAGGGAAAACCCGTATATGACATACTTCGCCGTTTCTCGGAGGAAACCAATTATAGAATCATTATAAAAGATTGTTCGCTCGGGATAGAACTTCCTGTAATCGGTATACTTGTAATAGATGAAGAAAAGCGGAAATATAATTTTAACCTAGGCGCCTCTCTAGCTCCGGATATTGCTTTGGAAAGATGCTTGACGGAAATTCATCAAAATCCTATGGGAATTTACTGGAATGACATCAACCTCGATAATTATGCAGGTAATACCCGCTTTACTCCCGAGTATATATATCTTAACGGAGATAAGGTCTTTACAGACGGTACGGGATTATGGCCACATTCCATTTTCAGCACTAAATTCTCTTACAGTTTTACCTCTTTAAATTATTCGTTGAATGAATCTGACGAAAAGGACTTAGAGTTCATAAAGACAAAAATATCCGATTTAGGATACTCTATATACATCAGAGATGTTTCGTTCCTAGGCTTTAACTCGTATTATATTGTAGTGCCAGGAATGAGTCAATTTCCCGAGAACGAGAATGAGTATAAAACTCTTGGAGATACCATACTAGCATTTATAGAATTAAGAAATCTTAAAAACCTGCCCAATGAACGCTTAACAGAAATCAGCAAGATTATCGACTCCAATTATAGTTATCTGAAAATTAACGGATATAGGTTGCAGGATGCCTTCTTTTACAATTCAAACAAAGATCTCAACGACCTGGATTTAGAACTTTTTCTTTTTATGCTAAACTACAAAATCCGCAATTTCTCGAAAGCACACTTCTACTTAGAGACATTTCTTAAAGACAAGCCGTTTGCTCCATATAAATATTATTACGGCATAAGAGATTATGTATATCTTTTAACACAAGGCCAAGACAGCATTACCATAAAAGAATATCTATCCCATATATACCCCTATGATATAGACGAGATTATCGAAGACTTATCAAACCCTGACGATATTTTCAAGTACCATGAACTACCGTCATGCTATGATTGCGACAAATGTGAAATAGAAAATGAATGTCTATTTTTCCATATGCTCAAACTAAACAAAACAATACAAAAAAGACAAATAGACAACCCCATAAACCAAGCAGAATTAAACTTATAAAAATTATGAAAAACTTTATTTTAGGAATCTTATTTCTTTTAAACTTTTCAGCATATGCTCAAAACACCTTCATTACAGGTAAAGTATACGATGAAAACACAAACCTGGGCGTTGAATATGCCAATATCGTATTCTTACGAAATGATTCTTCTTTTATAGGAGGCACGATAAGCGATTCTGCCGGCAAATTTGAATTTTGCCTGCCTGAGCCTTTTAAACCCATACTCGTCCAAATCACCAATATCAACTACCAAAAAAAACTATTAGCCTTTTCTACCCTTCCAGCCGAGCCTCTAATGGTAGCTCTGGTACCATCTACCCACTATTTAAACGAGATAATTATAGCAAGCGACCTGAAGATGGTAAAAAACACCTTGCTACATACCAGCTACCTGATCACTGATTCCATGAGGAACCAAACATTGCTTACTACCCATTTGCTGGAAGGTTTGCCTAACATATACGTCGACTTCAATGATAATATATTTATTGGTGGAAGTAATAATGTTTTAATTTTAAGGAACGGTGTCGAGTTATCTAACCAAAGCCTGATCAACCAGATACCGCCTCAAGCTATCGAACGTATAGAAGTGAGCAAAACCGTTCCTACCAAATATCTTACAAGAAAATACAGTTCAGTTTTAAACATTATAACCAAACGCATCTATAAAAAAAGCTTTTTATTAAGCAGTAATGTATCGCCTAACAACAATCTGTATGACGCTAGCGCAAACATAAACATAGAAGAAAACAAACATACATTTTATCTCTATTATAAATATTATTATAGAAATTTCAAAGAAGAAAGCCAAATTGAAAATTTCGATTATAATTCTTCCTCGACGAATCTTTACAACTTTACCATCAAACCCAGGAAAGAACAAGATAATGAAATATTCACAGGATATTCCTTTTATCCGAGCAAAAAATACATAGTAGGAATAGACGGCTATCTGTCATTTTACAACGAACGCCAGTTAACCCACACTGACGAAACTTTTTTTTCAAACTACAAAGATAAATTCACCACACAATATTATAAGGTGTATTTACAAAAAGAAGATTCTTTATCAAAACTTTATGGAGAAATATCCTTTACAAGGAAAAACATAAAAGACCGGCTTGTTTATCAAGATAGTGTTTTTAACACCCTCCAAGATGAAGGCCAAAGCAAAGTAAACAGCAAATTCGATTATAGCAAGACATTCAAAATATTTGCCTTGACTGCCGGTATAGATTACAACTACATATACAATACGGAAAAATATGCTATTACAACTCAGCGAATTGGCCAGGAGTATAAAGAAAACAATTTTACCGCTTACACAGACTTTACCAAAGAGTTTAAAAACATTTCCCTGAATGCCGGCATAAACATGTATACTTACCTGAGAAAAATAGAAAATAAGAAAGTCAAATCTTTTGCTATGTATCCCAAAATATCAGCCATGCACCAAATCAACCCAACTAATTCAATTAAAGTGGATTATTTCTCATATCTGGGTACCCCCACCCTCTGGCAAATGTTATCGTTGCCTATAAAAATCTCGCCTACCCTTTATTCACAAGGCAATCCTTATTTAAAGCCGGAGATTTACAATCATCTTTCAAGCGAATTTTCCTATTCCAAGGGTAGTACTTATTTATCAAGCGGGCTATATATACTAGTTACCAAAAACAAAATTCAGGAAAAAATCATACCAGGCGACCAGTCTACCATAAACTTTACAAACCTAAACAAACGATACGATTACGGAATTAATTTAAGTTTAAATTTCAATCTGACAAATTTCTGGAAAGTGAGGATATACGGAGATTTATTTTATAGGAATATCCCCGATAATGAGTACTTTCAAAAACATATGTGGACTTTTAACGGAAGCATTCTTTCAAGTTGGACAATAGCACGAAAGATAATACTCGCAGCTCGCTATCAATATAACGGAAATTCTTTGATTTACAATGGTGAATTAAAAAGCCCAAATACCAGTATTGCTCAATTACGATACAATATATGTAGCAAACTAAATATTTCCCTTCTTGTCACTCAACCGGTAGATGCGTTCAAAACAAGATCGGTTATATATAACTCTCTTCATGAAAATGTACTCAGAGAAAGTAAAATCAGCGTACGAACATTTCTGTTAAGTTTCACCTATAACATTTTCAACGACAATACGAAAAAACAAAATAAAATTTACTATAATGAAGACAAAAGATATTGACATAACATTCATTTGCCTGCCTCCGTCGTTAGTAGCTATTCCATCGGCAGCGTTTTCGGTACTCAAAGGCTATCTTAACAAGAATAATATTCGCTCGAATATTATTTATGCCAATCACTATCTGGAAAAAGATTTAGATTATTTTAAAGAATCGCATATTTCAAATACCGAATCCTATCTTCCTTTTATCAGCTTATCGGATAAGCTCAATCCTTCTAAAACCACCTATATACAAACTTATTATAAAAGCTTTTTTCCCGATTATTTTCTTACCGATCGCGCTTTGCACGAGGAAATAGAAGCTGATATAGAATCACAATATGTGTCGGTGGTAGAAAAAATTATCGAAGAATTGAAAGATACGAACACCAAAATGGTAGGATTCTCTTCAAAATTTCACCAGTGGATACCTGCTTTGTACCTGGCCCGACGTATAAAAGACCAAATTCCCAATATCTTATTGATTACGGGAGGATGGACGAATAAAAAAGCCGCCGAAGATTTTTTACGTTTAAATCCGCTTTTTGATTACTCAATTTGGGGAGAAGGGGAAATTCCTCTCACGATGTTGATTTCGGCTATATCCCACAGAGAGAACTCGGAGCCATCCCCAGGTTAGTTTACCACTCTTCTTCCGACGTTGCAAGCACCCACAATGGCACTCTGTCTACGTATGTGGATTTTCAAAAGGAAAATATCCCGTCGGATTTCACTGATTATTTTAAAAGTTTAAATATTGCAGATTATATAGTTCCTATAGAAAGAGGTCGCGGTTGCAATTGGAATAAATGCAGCTTTTGTTATTTAGCTCAAGGGTATGTTTTCAGACTGAAGCCCACCGAGATGTTAATTTCCGAAATTAGATTTCTTATAAAGAAATACAATTGCTTCCAATTCTTTTTTACCGACAACGACGTAATCGGAGCAGACTTGCAAGAATTCAATTTTTTACTTGATAAACTGATACTCCTTAAAGCAGAATATCCGGCTTTCACGATAGTTATGGCTGAAATCATATCTAAGAACATAGACTTTAACACTATTCGAAAGATGGGCCTTGCTGGTTTCAAGCATGTTCAGGTTGGATTAGAAGCGATTTCAGAAGAGTTATTGATTGATATTAACAAGAAGCAAAGTATTATTGACAATTTCTTTTTTATTAAAAACGCAATTAAAGAAGGCATTCTAATAAAGGGAGCAAATATTATTATAGAAACTCCCAACGAAACAGATGACATGATAATCGAAACTATCAACAATTTGCACTACTACCGTTTTTTGCTTAACAAGCAAATGGATTTCAATATTATACCTTTAGGCGTTTCAAACTTTTCCAACTACCTACGCCAGATTAAAAAGGCAAACAAAGAAAAAGATTGGAACATATCAGAGTTTTCTCAACTCATGGAAGATAAATACTATAAAAATATCGACCGATTCTCCCTGATGGATTTTGTAGTAGATAAAGCAGAGAAGCCTTTATGGAATTTATTCGGTCGAGTGTTGAACTTCTATAAAAGGAAAAAGTTTTCTTACAAAATAAAAGTAAAGCAAAACAAAGATATTTTATTCAAAGAGTACTCTAATAAAAGATTAATTAAGAAGATCTTATTTAACAAGCCGGTTTATTGGCATATATTAAGTTCGTTAAACTATCATGTTTATTCGGTCGATGAGCTTTGTCGTTGCATTACTGCCTTGTTACCTATCGATAAAGCGGAAATTATCGATGCCTTACAGGAGTTAAAATCAGAAGACTTAATTTTCTGTGACAAACTATACGGCAGGTACGTTTCGCTGATTTATATCCCCTCCGAGGTTTAGCTCGGTGTTGCCCGGAAAAGTACCTTGTCGGCGCCAACTCCTGTTTTCATAAAGAGAATAGCCGCCGACAAGGTGCTTTAAGTGACTTTCAAGGAGTGAAAAACATAGTGGTACTCGCTTGTAAATCGGTTAAAAAGTTTTTTGTCATCCGTCAATGAATGCGGATCATCTCTACCGGCTCCACCTGTTCTTTGTCGAGGGGATGGGCTTGGTATTTGACCTTTTTAAAATCGATCGTATTCAGGTCGATGCAACGCAACGTGCTGTTGTAAGCCGTCCGGTAATAGATGCGGCGGCGCGTTATATCGGTAGCCGTTGTCCACTGGGTAGCGCTGGGTATGTCGGGCGCTTTGCCGGCGGCATGCTCGATGCCGATGGGAATATCGAAATTATTGAGGATATGAAAACATTGCAATACCGTTTCGTAGCCGGTAGCCAACTGGGGGGCCGTGGCCTTGTAGAAAGCGATACGCACGAAACGCGAAGGAGGCGTCACATCGCCCGGAAGGCCCAGAAAACCCGAGCCGGCTCCGAATGCCCGGAGCGTGATGCCGGCAAAGGGGTGCGGCTCGGCAGCGCCGGGATAGAGATTGACATAATTATTCAGATTCGTCACCTGCCAGGGGAAGCCGGGCGAATTGGTCAATACCCCTACTTCGTTGTCATAAAAATGAATCACGCCGTCTACAATCTCCAGCACGGCCTGATGCCCTCCGGCATCGGCAATCCGCCAGTGTACGGTGGAAGTGGCGCCCGGCGAATCGACCGAAACGATCCGCACTTCGTCGATAGCCGCCTTTACCTCGTCGACGGTAGCGCAACGGGCAAGCATCCAGCTTACTACTTGCAAATCGGCCAGGGTGCGACTGTTTTGCGTGGAATCGTAAGGCAGGTAGCTGCCGTAACGGGGAAAGTAAAACAAACCGGCCGAAAGACCGGCTTCGTTCAGCCCTTCGGCTACAAACTCTTCTTCGACGATCGACAAGCCGATGGCTCCGTATTTGGCGGTATAAACAAGCCCGTTCCGGCCCCGGGGAGTATACGAAGTGAGCGTTTGCCCGCGGGGAACCACTACATATTCGCTGGGCAGATAGCTTTCGCCCCATTCGATGGTGCGGGCTACCACATAACTGCTGTCTTTGGCGGTAAAGGAAATACCCGTACATGCCAGTGCGGAGGCCAGACTACCGGCAAGTCCGCATACAATCAATAAAATTCGTTTCATAGGCAATTGTTGCTGAAATTGTTAGTTCATGCCTAAGGTAACAATTGCGGCTGCCGATTGGTTCGGGGCGAAAGGCATAGGCAGCAGTTTCTAATTATCCCTTTCAAACCAAGGCCATATCAAAAAAATATTGTAAATTTGCAACGACTCTGCCTGTTTAAGGGAGAAATAAAAACAATAATCGTTGCAACAACCAATTACATAAGGGAATGAAAAGAGACAATATCATTTTTGACATCATCGAGAAGGAACACCAACGCCAGGCGAAAGGCATTGAACTGATTGCTTCCGAGAATTTTGTAAGCGACCAGGTGATGCAGGCCATGGGCAGTTGCCTGACCAACAAGTATGCCGAAGGCTACCCCGGCAAACGCTATTACGGCGGTTGCGAAGTAGTAGACCAGAGCGAAACCATCGCCATCGAGCGGCTGAAACAAATTTTCAACGCCGAATGGGCCAATGTGCAGCCCCACTCGGGCGCCCAGGCCAACGCCGCGGTCTTCCTGGCCGTGCTCAACCCCGGCGACACCTTCCTCGGGCTCAACCTCTCGCACGGAGGCCACCTCTCGCACGGCTCTCCCGTAAACAGTTCGGGTATCCTCTACCGGGCTACCGAATATAATGTAAAGGAAGAAACCGGCCGCGTGGATTACGACCAAATGGAAGAAGTGGCTCTTCGCGAAAAACCCAAATTGATTGTAGGCGGCGGTTCGGCCTATTCCCGCGAATGGGACTACAAGCGGATGCGCGAAATCGCCGACAAGGTGGGCGCTCTTCTGATGATCGATATGGCTCACCCGGCAGGGCTGATTGCCGCCGGTCTTCTGAACAACCCGCTCGAATACGCCCATATCGTTACTTCCACCACGCATAAGACGCTTCGCGGCCCCCGCGGCGGCATCATCCTGCTGGGGAAAGACTTCGAGAACCCCTGGGGCAAGAAAACTCCGAAAGGCGAGATCAAAAAAATGTCTCAACTGCTCGACTCGGCCGTATTCCCGGGCATCCAGGGCGGACCGCTCGAACACGTGATCGCCGCCAAAGCCGTAGCCTTCGGCGAAGCGCTGGAACCCGAATACAAGACCTATCAGGCTCAGGTAAAAGCCAACGCGGCCGCCATGGCCCAGGCCTTTATCGACAAAGGATATAAGATCATTTCCGGAGGTACCGACAACCATAGCATGCTGATCGACTTGCGTACCAAATTCCCCGACCTGACCGGCAAAGTGGCCGAAAAAGCCCTGGTAGCCGCCGACATCACCGTAAATAAAAACATGGTGCCGTTCGACAGCCGCTCCGCCTTCCAGACCTCGGGTATCCGCGTGGGCACGCCGGCCATCACTACCCGCGGCGCGAAAGAAGCGTTGATGGGCGAAATCGTGGAACTGGTAGATACCGTCCTGGCCGCTCCCGAAAGCGACGCGACGATTACGTCGGTGCGCGAAAAGGTAAACGGCATGATGAAAGACTATCCCATTTTCGCCTGGTAATCAAGCTGAAGACAATTGTCACATAGTATAGAGACAACCGCCCCTCTCCCCTTAGGCCGTCCGGCAAGGGGCGCCGGCCGGTTGTCTGTTTTTATCGCTCAAAATGACATCTATCAATATCAATTCACACCTAAAACACATGAAAAAGCTCTTTGCGACCATCTGTGCCACCGTGGCACTCGGACTTTTAGCCTCGTGCAGCGAAGCCCCGGTCAAGCAGATGCCCTACAACCAAGGCATCAACATCATCCCGACCCCGGTAAGCCTCGTGCAAAATGAAGGCAGCTACAAGCTGAACAAAAACACTGTGATCTCCGCCTCCACACCGGAAGCGAAAACCGTAGCGGAATTCTTCGCTGCCAAACTGAACACCGCCACCGGTTATCAGATTACCGCCGGCGACAAGGAAAAAGCCGGCGGCATCACCCTTGCGATCGATCCCGCGCTGGATGTAAACGACGAAGGCTATACCCTGGAAGTAGCCCCCGAAGGCGTAACGGTGAAAGCCAAAACGGCCCAGGGCCTCTTCTACGGCATGCAATCGTTCCTGCAACTGCTGCCGGCCGAAATCGAAAGTCCTTCGGTAGTGAGCGGCATAGCCTGGACAGCCCCGGCCGTGACGGTAAAAGACGAACCCCGCTACGCCTACCGCGGCTTTATGCTGGACCCGTGCCGTCATTTCATTCCGGTTGAAAACGTAAAAAAACAGCTCGACGTCATGTCGCTGTTTAAAGTAAACCGCATGCACTGGCACCTGACCGACGACCAGGGTTGGCGCATCGAAATCAAAAAATATCCGCTCCTGACCGAGATCGGCTCCAAACGCATCGACGGCGAAGGCACGGAATACGGCGGATTCTACACCCAGGAAGAAATCAAGGATATTGTACAATATGCAGCCGACCGCTTCATCACGGTAGTACCCGAAATCGAGCTTCCGGGCCATGAACTGGCCGCCATCTCGGCTTATCCTTACCTTTCCTGCAAGGGCGATTCCATTACGCCGCGCATCATCTGGGGCGTGGAAGACATCGTCATGTGCGCCGGCAAGGAAGAACCTTTCGAATTTATGGAAGACGTGTTTAACGAAGTAGTCGAGCTCTTCCCCAGCGAATACGTGCATATCGGCGGCGACGAATGCCCGAAAATCAGTTGGAAAAACTGTCCGCTCTGCCAGAAACGCATCCGCGAAGAAGGCTTGAAAGCCGACGCGCATCATTCGGCCGAAGAAAAACTGCAAAGCTACTTCGTGCAACGGATGGAAAAAGTGCTGGCTAAACATGGCAAGAAGATCATCGGCTGGGACGAAATCCTGGAAGGCGGCCTGGCTCCCACGGCAGCCGTTATGTCGTGGCGGGGCGAAGAAGGCGGCATTGCAGCGGCCAGCATGGACCACGAAGTAATTATGACGCCCGGTTCGGAAGGCATGTATCTCGACCAGTACCAGGGCGATCCTAAGATCGAACCGGTGACGATCGGCGGTAAGGCCACGCTGGAAAAAGTATATAGCTACGACCCCACGCCCGATACGTTGGTGAAGATCGGCAAAGACCAGTTCATCAAAGGGGTGCAAAGCAACCTGTGGTCGGAATATATGTATAATACCGATCTGATGGAATACCGGATGTATCCGCGCCTGCTGGCTCTGGCGGAAATTGCCTGGACGCCGGTGAACCGGAAAGACTATAAAGATTTCGAACGCCGCATCGAGGGCGCGCTGGTACGTTTGGACGGACATCAGGTGAACTATCATATTCCGCAACCCGAGCAACCGGGCGGTTCCTGCAATCTGGTGGCCTTTACCGACAAAGCTTCGCTGGCTTTCCAGACGGTACGTCCCATCAAGGTGGTTTATACGCTCGACGGTACGGAACCTACGCCCGAATCGACGGTATACGCTTCGCCGATTGAATTTACGGAATCGGGTATTCTGAAAATCCGCTCGGTATTGCCTTCGGGCAAGATGAGCCCTGTGCGCGTCATCACGGTTGAAAAGCAGCCCTTAGCTCCGGCTAAAGAGGTGGCTAAAACCACGCCGGGCTTGAAGATGGACGTTACCTACGGCTATTTCCTGGAACCGGCCGCGCTAGCGGAAGCCAAGGAATGGAAATCGTCGGTTATCAAAGATCTCAGCCAATTGACGCGGGTGGAAAAAACCGACGAGTCGATGCGGGGCGTGAAGCAGTATGCGGCTATCGCTACCGGGTATGTAAATATTCCGGAAGACGGCGTTTACTATATTTCTTCGGATAACGAAGAGGTATGGATCGACGGCAAGTTGTTGATTAATAATGCAGGCGAGGTAAAACGCTTCTCGCGTCACGATACGTCGGCCGCGCTGGGCAAAGGGTTGCATGAAATCAAGACGGTCTTCCTGGGGCATATTATCGGCGGCTGGCCTTCCAACTGGAACAATGGCGGCATCAGCTTGCGCAAGGCGGATGCCGAGAAGTTTACACCTATTACGGCGGATATGCTTTCGCATTAAGCCTGACCGCCGGTAGGCAAACCGAATTTATTACTTGTGAACCCCAAAAGCCGCTTATCGGCTTTTGGGGTTTGCTTTATCCGGACGGATTTTTCAGGCGGATCGATTTGGCGATCTTTTCGTTTTTGCGCTTGCTTCCTTTTTCAGACTAGGTTGTTTTCCTACCCTGTTTCACTTTCCCGCGCTTGCAGGATTTTCCTTTTTTCGTTTAGCTTCGCCGCCCGGTGGTTGCATGCCCGGCTGCCCTGTGTATCCCCCGGTACACGTCAGTCCCGAACCAGGCGTATCCGGCTATCAAGCGCATGCTGCCCCGGAGCGGGCCTACCGGCCGGCGCCCCCCATCTATGCGCTCCTACCGGAATCAGAGTTTCCGGAAAACAGAGCTTCTTCTCACTCCAAATAAAAAGGTATTTCCGCAAAGACTTAGTGTATTTTTTTATGGGTGCAAAAAAAGAGACCGGCATGAAATTCCGCTTTTATAAGCATCCGATCAAAAATTCACCGGCATGAAATTCGAAATACATGCCGATGAAATTTCCGTTTCTCCGGCATGTATTTTTCTCTCCTTTTAAGTGGCTGATAATAAGGCATATGCAAAACGGCTTCAAAAAGAAGAATCCGGCTCGGACTTATTGTATTTTTTTTCGAAAAAAAACAGCTCTATTCCCGGCCTGCGAAAATGTCCGGACACTGTTTTTTCTTCGCGGCCAATCTCACCTCTCCGGCGAGTTACCCACGCGCTCCGGCAATTCCCCCCCCTTAATCCTCCTCCAACCGGAGAATCGTAATCGAACTAGGCGGAAACGCATACACCATCGGGCCGCCCAGCGAAAAAGAAACCGTTTTCCGCACCGGCCGGATCATATCCGGAGCATCCAAACTATTGCGCGTTTCGGGCTCTCCGGCCAATTGAACAACTTCCGCTTTATTTTTGATATTCACCCCCTGCACACTCAATTCCGTCTTCTCCTCGTGCCGGGTGGTATTTACCACTTTCAGCCAGATAACACGGGCCGCCGTATCGCGGGTAGCTACTGCCGCCAACGAAGGCAAAGGCTGCAAATCAGCCCGATGCACCACGCTATCGTCTACCGCGCATACCACCGCGCCGCCCCGGCAGGCTATCCGCACCGCATACCAACGATTATTTTCCAACGGAAACGCCTTAGGCGCCGCCAGGGAGTCTTTCACTCCCCCCGCCTGGCGAATCAAACCGGCCGAACCTGTGCCCAGCGTCAGGGCGATAAAATCGGCCTGTTCGCCCGCGCGCCCGTTATCGCGGACACGCAATTGCAGGCCGCCGCTCCCCTTGGTGCGGCGAATGCGGGCCGTAAACGTATAATCGTAAGCCGCCGTATCTCCGGCCAGCACGTGGTTCCACCGATTGGCCTCGACCGCCAGCCGGCCGTCGTTCACCTGGCAACTACCCGAAAGCGCTTCCGCCTCGGTGATGTGCCGGCCGTCGAGGGCTGCGTCGGTTATCTCGAAACTATTGTCGAACACTTCGATGCCTGCCCGCCCGAAAGTAACCTGCGGCCGCCGGTAGGTATCGACCGTGGTCTTCAAACATTCGTCGCCGCGATGCGTGGCGAACAACTGCCAGAGGTAGTACGAAGGAGTAGCCACGGCGCGGCGGTTGTCGAACAGGATAAGCGGATGCCGCTCCAAGGGGTACCCTACATGGCCCAATAAGGGGGCATAGGCTAGCCGGCGCACCCTATCGGGATCGTTTTCCACGCCCACCAGAAAACATGCTTCGCCGATAGCTGCGCCCAAGGTTCCCCCTGCCGAAGGATCAGGGGTACCGAACTCGCCGATCATCAGCCCCGGCGCGCGGCGGGAAAACCGCTCGGCCTCGAACCGGCCCGCGGCTCCTGCAAAAAAGGCGGGATTGGCGTAAAAGTGAGTATCCACCCAATCCTCGCGGTTACGCTTCGAAACAGGCGCGCTGCCGATCACCGTCATCTGCGGATAGGCAGCTTTGATAGCTTCCCGGAAAAGCTCGAAACGCTTGGCATATTCCTGTCCGTAATTTTCGCTTCCGATCTGGATGTATTTCAAACCGAAAGGCTCGGGATGGCCCATGCGGGCACGCAAGGCGCCCAGCGCGGAATCGGCCGGCGCATTCGCGTAGGCTATGGCTCCCAAGGCCTCTTCCACCAGCTTGTCCATGACCGTAATATCTTCATACCGCGGGCGACGGCTTTGGCTGGTAAGTCCGCTATTTACCACATATACCGGTTCGGCTCCCAAATCCTCGCATAGTTGCAGGTATTCATGATACCCCGTTCCGCCGGTCGAGCCATAGGCCCATACGTTCCAGAAATGCTTCCGTTGGGCGATGTCGCCGATGGTTTCCCGCCATTGGGGATAGGTTCCGGCGGTATACCCTTCCACAAAACTGCCTCCGGGAAAGCGGATAAACCGGGGGTGCAACCCGGCAATCATCTCCATCAGATCGGCCCGCTGGCCGTTCGGACGCTCTTTCCAGGTTTTCTCCGGAAAAAGCGAAACCACGTCTACCCAAAACATAGCCGAGGTATCCGACCAAAGCGTCAGCACCGCCTGGTCCATATCCTCCGAAGCCGTAAAGGTATGCCGGTAGCGCAACCACTGATAGGTCGGGGCGAAAGCAAACACGTCGCTTACGCTACGCCGGGCGGACGAATCCTCAAGGGCGATGCGCAATGTCTTGGGAATCATCGAAGCCCCTTTGGCAAACACGGATAATTGGTATTTTTCGCCTTTACGGATAGAAATGCCGCGGTATCCTTCGGCTACGGCTCCGGCCCGGGGCGCCTCTGGCGTAACGGAGGCGGAAATGAATAATGAGCGTTTGTTCTTATCGTTGATCAGTTCCTTGGTATCGGGCCATAAATAGCTGCCGGCCGAAAGAGGACGCCAGCCGGGAACGGAGTCGGGACGGACAAAGGGTATGCTCCAGCCGTTGGGGGTAAGCAGTACGTTGCGCGTCCGGTCGTACGGACAATTCAAGGGGGGAACTCCTTCTTCGAAACTCCGGTTGCGAATCAGTTCGGCGTATAGGCCTCCGTCGATAGCATGGTTGATTTCTTCCACCGTCAAACCATACAAATCGGCGTTGACGGCCGTCCCCGGCCCTTCCGCGTCGATCTTGATCGACGACAAAACCGGCGTCTGGGGCTTGCATCCCGCCAATATGCCGAGAAGGCAGCATCCCGCTGTGCAGGCTGCTATCAATGCCCTGGCACGACCCGAATGATATATCCCTACATTATTTATTATTCGTTTCATAGGGCAAAGATAGTGCAAACTGAGCGCAGAAGCAAAGCTCCGCTTTGATTATGCCGAAGTGCAGCCTATCTTCGCTTTTTTAAGACAAAGATAGACGTTTATCACACACCGATGCCGGAAAACGGTCGGGTATGCAGCTACTTTTTTATGCAAACGTTTTCGCCCCCGGACTTTCCTCCTAAAAAGGCATTTCGCCGGGATTGCTCGGGCGAAGGAAATCTTCGCCGGGGGAAGGAATAGGAGGAATTGCCTCGGCGGTTTGCCGGTTCATGTTCGAAGAAAATTCGCGCACGGGCATGTCCTCTTCGATATTCATAAACTTGGCAAATTCGTTTTTAAACCGCAGCCGCACATCTCCCGTGGCTCCGTTACGATGCTTGGCAATAATGATTTCGGCCAGCCCGATCAGCGAATTGCCGCGCTCGTCTTCCGTAATCTTATAATACTCCGGACGATGAATAAAACACACCATATCCGCATCCTGCTCGATCGCTCCCGATTCGCGCAGGTCGGCCAGTTGCGGACGCTTGCCCTCGGCTCCCTGGCGGCTCTCCACCCCGCGGTTCAACTGCGACAAGGCGATAATCGGAATATTCAGTTCCTTGGCCAAGCCTTTGAGCGAACGAGAGATGGTACTTACTTCCTGCTCGCGGCTTCCGAACGTCATTCCGCTGGCATTCATCAACTGAAGGTAGTCGATAATAATGCACTTGATGCCATGCTCGCGCACCAGACGCCGCGCCTTGGTACGTAGTTCGAACACCGACAAGCTGGGCGTATCGTCTACATAAATCGGCGCGTCGTACAATTCCTTGAGCTTGAAATCGAGTTGTTCCCATTCGTAGCTCTCCAACCGGCCGCTCTTGATTTTCTCGCCGGGTATCTCGCATACGTTCACAATCAGACGGTTCACCAACTGCACATTGCTCATTTCGAGCGAGAACAGCGCCACGGGGATATTATGGTTTACCGCCATGTTCTTGGCCATCGAAAGCACGAACGCCGTTTTTCCCATAGCCGGGCGGGCGGCTATAATCACCAAATCGGAATTCTGCCAGCCGGACGTAATCTTATCCAACCCCTCGAAACCGGTACGCAATCCGCTCAGGCCCTCTTTCTGGTTGGCGGCCTTTTCCAACATGGTGAGCGCGTCTTTGATCACCGGGTTGATCTGCGTGACGTCTTTTTTCACATTCCGCTGGGAAATTTCGAACAGCTTTCCTTCCGCTTCCTGCATCAAATCGTCTACGTCGATGGTTTCGTCGAAAGCCTTTCCCTGGATCATGGCGGTAAACGAGATGAGTTCGCGAGCCAGGTATTTCTGGGCGATAATGCGGGCATGATACTCGATATGCGCGCTGCTGGCTACCTTGCTGGTGAGCTGCGAAATATAGAACGGGCCTCCTACCTGCTCCAAATCGCCCCGTTTCTTCAATTGCTCGGTGACGGTAAGCATGTCAACCGGCCGCTGGCTGATGGCCAGATCGACCACGGAGGCATAAATCAGCTCGTGCGCTTTTTCATAAAAACACTCCGGTTTCAGAATCTCGCTTACGATGGAATACGCATCTTTTTCCAACATCAAAGCGCCCAACACGGCTTCTTCCAGCTCGCGCGCCTGGGGTTGCAACCGCCCCATATCGGGTACGACAACCGTCTTCTGCTTTCCTCTTCCTGTATTTCTCGTCGATTCTGCCATGATCTGTTTTTTTAATCGGGCTTCAAAATTAGTATTTTTTTCGGTTCGCGGCGCATCGTGGGAAAAAGTTTCTTGTTAAACAAAAAGGGGCCGAAAGCCTTTCTCCCCCGGCCCTCGTCCGAGGAAAAAACGCATTCGAACCCTCGATCGGCCCGTTTTTTTTCCGTCTGCCTATCCGCTGTCCGGTTCTCTTGTGTCCCGGCCACATACACCTGGGCGATGAAAAACAAAAGGTCGGTTCCATGCGCTGCTTTGCGGCAGACTGCCCCCCGGCAGGCAGGGACTGGCCCGTATGGGGACGGCCTCCGCCTACCGGTCAGAACTTGCGGAAGATGTATTCCTTGCCGTCGCCCTCGAGCGTCAGATCGTTGCCTTTGAGACGAACCACGGTAAAGGTACGTCTGCCCGACGTCCAATCGGTAAGGGGCAAAAAGTCTTCCACCATCTGCGGATTATTCTGCAATTCGATGGTGATCCGGTCGTCGCCTTCGAATGTGGCCAGGCCGTACGAATTGCGGTATCCGCCGCGGGCAGGCTCATAAATCTGATACATAAACAGCGTGGTTTGAAAATTATACCATACCGTATCGACCGGCGTTACTTCGCCGTCGGGACTTACTATTTTTTCCAGCAACCATTTGCCGTGAACTTTTTCCTCGGTGTCTTTCTGACAGGCGACAAGGAAAGGCAGGAAAAACAGCAGCAAAGCCGCCAGTTCTTTTTTCATCATCATCTTTCTTTTTTTGCGTGACGGAGGCAAATTTACTGAAATATTCCGACAAAAAACGTGCCGGAAGATAAAGAATCTTGTCGGCGTCAACCTTTCGGGCGCCTCGCTTTTTATTTACAGGAAAGTATTAACTAAAACATTCTAAAACAGAAAAAGATGAAGCATAAAGGTTTATGGATTACGCTGGCGATAGTGGCCGTCATTGTGCTGGTAGGCTATGTTTCGCTCAAAGGAAGTTACAACACGATGGTGACGAAAGACGAGGGGGTAAAAACAGCCTGGAGCCAGGTGGAAAATCAATACCAGCGACGGCTGGACCTGATTCCGAACCTGGTCAATACGGTGAAAGGATACGCCACGCATGAAAGGGAAACCCTGGAAGGGGTGGTAAAGGCCCGCGCCGAGGCCACGCAGACCACGATCGATGTTTCTTCGCTCGACGAGCAATCGATGAAACGGTTTCAGGCGGCGCAAGGGGAGCTTTCCAGCGCGCTTTCGCGGCTGTTGGCAGTCGTGGAACGGTATCCCGACCTGAAAGCCAACCAGAATTTCCTGGAATTGCAGGCACAACTGGAGGGGACGGAAAACCGGATTTCGGTAGAAAGGAAACGGTTTAACGAAACGGCACGTGATTATAATACCTATATCCGCAGTTTCCCGCGCAGCTTGCTGGCAGGGATGTTCGGTTTCCAGACGGTACCTTACTTCTCGGCCGACGCAGGTGCCGAAAAAGCGCCCAAAGTGGAGTTTTAACAGGTTTCGGCGGATAAGTTTGACAAATAAAAAAACAGTAGGAATCATGGTGGAAACAACAAGGATGAAAATAGACAGAAAGCCGATCGCTTCCTTCGGCCGGAAAGCCCGGAGCGCGATCGTAGCCGCCGCCTTCCTGATTATCGCAGGGGGAGCAGGCACGGCAAACACTTCGGCGGCAATCACGCCGGCTGCAAGCGTTCCGATGGCAAACATGTCAGAAGCAAGCGTTTCTGTAGCCAGTATCCCGGTAGAAGGGGCCTCAATAGCGAGCACGCTGGCAGAAAGCGCCTTATTAGCGAGCGGCCCGGCGGCAAGTACCCCGGTAACCGGCGGCACGGCGGCCCGATCCGCCTTGCTGGCCGCAGCCGGGGTTACTTCCGGGCCGGTTGCCGCAGCCGACAGGGAATATACGGTTCAAACCATTCCCAACCTACGTCTTCAGGACGGACGTCAGCATGTAAGCAATCCCGACGGGATTATCAGTCCCGACGACGTAGCCCGGATCAACCGGATGCTCGGCGCATTGGAAGACAGCCTGGGCATCGAAGTAGCGGTGGTGGCGGTGAACAGCATCGGAGACACCGATCCGCGCAGCTTCGCCACCGACTTGTTCAACCACTGGGGGCTGGGGAAAAAAGGCAAAGACAACGGGCTGCTGATCCAATTGGTAACGGCTCCCGCCCAGCGTTCGGTCGTATTCGAAACCGGCTACGGGCTGGAAGGCGTATTGCCCGATGCCATAAGTTACCGCTTGCAACAACAAGCCATGATTCCCGATCTGAAAGCCGGTCGCTATAGCGCGGCGATGGCCAGCGGCGTAGCGGCGGTGACAAACTATCTGCTCTCGCATTACGATCCGCAAAATCCGGACGCTGCGGCGGGCGCCAACCGCCAGGGCGGATTCCTGGAAAATTTCGGGATGGGTTTTCTGCTTTTGTTCTTCTTTGTGTTTATTCTGATAGCTTTCTCTTTCCGACGCCGGGGAGCACAGGTGTGTCCGCGTTGCGGAAAGAAGGCATTGGTGTATACCGGCCAGCGGGTGGTGAGCAATGCCACAGCTACCAAGCCGGCTGTGGTGGAAGACGTGTACCAATGTAAAAACTGCGGCTATACCGACACCCGCAACCGGCATTCCTCCGGCGGCGGAAGCAGCCTATTTCCCTTCCTGCTGGGTGGGCTGGGCGGCTTTTTGGGCGGCCCGCGAGGCGGAGGCGGTTTCGGAGGATTCGGCGGGGGCGGCGGAGCCTGGGGCGGAGGTGCATCCGGAGGCGGAGGTTCGATCAGCCGGTTTTAAGTACGAAACCGACACGGGCAAGGACGGCCTCTTACTGAACCCAGCCCTTATGTGGGGCGCAACAGTCTGTGCCAATATCTTAGGATAAAAAATAATAATAAAATTCAAGCGACTACTCCTTAACTGGGCCTCTCTGTAAAAAGAAATCGCAAAAGCTTTGACACACCCCTAGCCCCTCTCGAGAGGGGAAAAAGATACTCCCGGATGCAAAAACTGAGCAAGTGAAAGCGACCGGAGTAACTTTTTCCCTCCCGAGGGAGATAAAATCCCTTCAAACCACATTTGCCTGGTTACAAACTCCCCTTCGTGCTGGGCAGCTCGTAATGATAAATATCCCGGCGGACGGCCATTTTCAGCGAGCGGGCCAAGGCTTTGAAAATACCCTCTATCTTATGGTGCTCGTTGGTTCCCTCCGCTTTAATGTTCAGGTTCATCCGGGCGGCATCGCTCAAGCTTTTGAAGAAATGCAGAAACATTTCCGTAGGCATCTCCCCTATCTTTTCGCGTCGGAACTCCGCGTCCCATACCAGCCACGGCCGGCCGCCGAAATCCAGAGCGACGCTGCACAGGCAATCGTCCATCGGCAAGGCATATCCGTACCGCTCGATGCCGCGTTTGTCGCCCAAGGCCTTTCCCAACGCCTCGCCCAAGGCCAGGGCCGTATCCTCGATGGTATGATGCTCGTCTACTTCCAGATCGCCCCGGGTGCGGATTGCAAGGTCGATGCCCGAATGCTTGCCGATCTGGTCGAGCATATGGTCGAAGAAGCCCAGGCCGGTGGAAATATCCGTCTTTCCCGTGCCGTCGAGACAGAGGGAAACATAAATATCCGTCTCGCGCGTAGTACGTTGCACGGTGGCCCGCCGCTCGCCGGCAAACAGAAATTCGGCAATGCGGTCCCAATCGTCGGTTATCAGCCGTGGGGCAAGCGTAGAGGGATAAGCTTCCAGCTCTTTTTCCGCTCCTTCCGGATCGCGCAGCCAGATACCTCCCGCGCCGAGGTTTTTCGCCAATTCCATATCCGTAGGGCGGTCGCCGATAACGAAGCTGCCGGCCAGATCGTAGGAACCGTCCAGATAGCGGGCAAGCATCCCGGTGCGGGGCTTACGGTTCGGCGAATTTTCTTCCGGCAGGGAAGGATCGATATGAATCGCGTCGAATACAATCCCCTCTCCTTCCAAGGTTTTCAGCATCAAATTATGCGGGGGCCAGAAGGTGGCCTCCGGAAACGAAGCCGTGCCCAACCCGTCTTGGTTGGATACCATCACCAGCTCGAAATCGAGGCGTTGGCGGATAAAATACAAGTTGCGGATTACCTTGGGATAAAACTCCAGTTTTTCCAGGCTGTCCAACTGATAATCGACGGGAGGTTCTTTCACCAAGGTTCCGTCGCGATCGATAAAAAGAGCTCTCTTTTTCATAGGGCAGGATTCATAAGGTTTGATTTTCCAAAGCTTTCAGCAAACGGTCGTTTTCTTCTTCCGTGCCTACGGTAATCCGCAGACATCCCCGGCAAAGGGTTATGTTGTTGCGGTTGCGCACCACTACCCCGCGTTTGACCAAGGCGGCATACAACTGATCGGCCCGGCCTACATCCACCAGCAAAAAATTGGCGTCGGAGGGATAGACGCGGAAGAAAAAGGGTGCTCCCTCCAAGGCTTGCCTCAATCGGGCGCGCTCGCTCAGGATACGGCGTTTCTGCGCTTCCATCCGGCCGGTATCGCTCAATAACTTCAGGGCGGCCTCTTGTACGGGCGCGCTTACGTTGTAGGGATATTTGATTTTGTTCAATATGCCGATAATTTCGGACGAAGCAAAGGCCATGCCCAACCGCAGCCCCGCCCCCCCCCAGGCTTTGGAAAGCGTCTGCAACACGATCAGCCGGGGATAACGGCCGAGTTCGGCCAGGAAGGAAGGTTCGGAAGAAAAGTCGATATAGGCCTCGTCGATTACCACGATGCCGGGAAACTCGTCGAGAATGCGGTAGATTTCCGAGCGGTCGAGGGTATTGCCGGTAGGGTTGTTGGGCGAGCAGAGGATGATTACCTTCGTCCAGGCATCAGCCGTTGCCAGCACGCGGGCGGCATCGAGGGTAAAGCCCGGGCCCAGTTCCACTTTGCGGCAGACTACGTTGTTGATGTCGGCGGCTACTTCGTACATGCCGTAGGTAGGGGCCAAGGTGGTGATGTGGTCGAGGCCCGGTTCGGCAAAGGCGCGGATCACCAGGTCGATGGCTTCGTCGCTGCCGTTGCCTACGAAGATATGGTCTTCTCCTATCCCTTTCAGCTCCGCCAGGCGAGCTTTCAAGCTGCGCTGCAAGGGGTCGGGATAGCGGTTGTAAGGCTCGTTCCACGGGTTTTCGTTGGCGTCGAGGAAGACGGAAGCATCGCCGTGAAATTCGCTGCGGGCCGAGGAATAGGGAGCCAGGTTCCGGATATTGGGCCTCACCAGGGATTCGAGGGAAAGAGGTTGTTGCGTGTTATCGTTTGTTTTCATACTTCATCGGATCAGATATGTTTTAACAGGTTATTTCTTTGCAGTAGGGAAATTTTTTTCTTCGGAAAAACTCTTCGGAAAAAGCGTTCGGCCGAAAAGCCTTTCCCGGGGAAAGCTCTTACTCGGCAAGCGCGTCCAGCCGGAGGGCAACGGCGTTGCGGTGAGCTTCCAATTGTTCGTTTTCAGCCATCGTCCGGATAGTAGGCCCCAAGGCGCGGATGCCGTCGGGGGTAATCTCCTGGAAGGTAATCTTCTTGATAAAACTATCCAGATTCACCCCGCTGTAAGCCCGGGCATAACCGTTGGTAGGCAGCGTATGGTTGGTACCTGAAGCATAATCGCCCGCGCTTTCCGGCGTGTAAGGCCCCAAGAAGACGCTGCCGGCGTTTTCGATACGGTCGGCCAGCGTCGCATAGTCGGCGGTCTGGATGATCAGATGCTCCGGAGCGTAGCGGTTGGTGAAATCGATCACCTCTTCCCGGTCGCGAAGCACAATGATGCGGCTGTGGGCCAAAGCTTTCTCGGTGATCTCTTTTCGGGGCAACCGCTCGAGCTGGGCTTCGATCGCGCTCGCCACGGGAGCCACGAGGGCTTCTGCGGTCGTCACCAAAATAGCCTGGCTGTCGGGGCCGTGTTCGGCCTGGGAAAGAAAATCGGCGGCGATAAATTCGGGACGTGCGGTTTCGTCGGCAATCACTTCCACTTCCGAAGGGCCGGCGGGCATATCGATCGCCACGTCTTTGAGGCTGACCAATTGTTTGGCGGCCGTAACGTATTGGTTGCCGGGGCCGAATAGCTTGTAGGATTTGGGAATGCTTGCGGTACCGTAAGCCATCGCCGCAATAGCCTGGATGCCGCCGGCCTTAAAGACGCGGCTGACGCCGGCCACCTGGGCGGCATAGAGGATAGCGGGATGGATCGAGCCGTCGGGACGAGGGGGCGTACAAAGCGTGATTTCCCGGCATCCGGCGATGCGGGCAGGCACGGCCAGCATCAGCACCGTGGAAAAGAGAGGCGCGCTGCCCCCGGGGATATAAAGTCCTACCTTTTCGATGGGCACGGCTTTCTGCCAGCAAACGACGCCGGGAGCGGTTTCGATCGTCCTCCCGGCAAAGCGTTGGGACGCATGAAAGGTATCGATATGGTCGCGGGCGGCACGGATGGCGGCGCGCAGGTCTTCGCTCAGCAGGCCGGGAGCCGCGGCCAGTTCCGCCGGGCTGACTTCCAGGTCGCCCAGGGCCACGTGGTCGAACTGGGCTTCATAGCGGCGCACGGCGGCATCGCCTTCCCGGCGCACGTCGTCGAGGACGCGGCGTACGGTATCGAACAGGGAGCTGACATCGAGCAGGGGGCGGCGAATGAGTTGCTCCCATTGGCCCGGGTCGGGGTATCGGATGATTTCCATAGAAATTGCTTTTTAAAGGAGGGGGTTAGAGAATCATTTTTTCGATAGGAAGTACCAGAATGCCTTGCGCGCCGAGGGCTTTGAGCTTGCCGATCACTTCCCAGAAATGTTTTTCGGAGATAACGGATTGCACCGATACCCAGTCGCTATCGGCCAGGGGCGTGACGGTGGGGCTTTTCATGCCGGGCAGCACTTCGATGATGGCATCGAGCGAAGCGCGGGGAGCATTCAGGAGCACGTATTTTTTGCCTTCGGCCGTCTGGATGGCTTCGAAGCGGAACAGCAGCTCGTCCAGAATGGCTTGTTTCTCGTCGTCGAGGTGGCGCCCGGCTATCAGCAGGGCTTCGCTTTGCATGACCACTTCCACTTCCTTGAGCTGGTTGCTCACCAGCGTGCTGCCGGAGCTGACAATATCGAAAATGGCATCGGCCAACCCGATACCGGGGGCTATTTCCACCGAGCCACTGATGACGTGGATATGGGCCTCGACGCCCCGGGCGGCCAAGTAGTTGTGGAGGATGCCGGGATAGGAAGTAGCGACGGTTTTGCCTTCGAACCAACCGGGGCCTTCATAGGCTTCGTCTTTAGGAATGGCCAGGGAAAGACGGCATTTGCTGAACCCCAGGCGTTTGACCAGACGGGCCTCTGCTCCTTTTTCCACATATTCGTTTTCGCCTACGATGCCCACGTCGGCCACGCCGTTGGCTACGGATTGGGGAATATCGTCGTCGCGCAAGAAAAGAACTTCCACGGGGAAGCCTTTGGCGGAGAGCAGCAGGATGCGTTTGCCGCGGTTCAGCCGGATGCCGGCTTCTTCAAGGAGCAACATGGTTTCGTCGTACAGACGTCCTTTGGATTGGATGGCGATGCGTAACATAATGGTTTTTTTTTTATACTTGTTTTTAATTTATTGTCTGTTCTCTTTTTCGGGGCGGAAGGAGCCGGAGATTTTGTCTCGGTCTTTGCGCCTCTTTTTGGGAAGCAAGTTAATGCCGGCCAAGAGCTGCTTTCTTCTTCCGGGCTTTTCCTTGCGGAGAGAGCCCTCGGTGAAAAACTTCTTCCTTCCCCTCCCCTCGCCTGCGCGTTATTTTCTTTTTCACCGTCAGGAAAGAGGGGGAAAACGGGAGAAGAAACGAAAAATACCTTCTCCTGCAAACGATGGATTCCGAGGGTTGGGCTTTTTCAACATTCTGACACACCCCTTGGTTCTGACACACCCCCTGCCCCCTCTCGAGAGGGGAAAAGGTACTCCCGTCACTATTTCCCTTTCGTTCCTCGTGTCCGGAAGTATTTCGTTCCCCTCTCGAGAGGGGGCAGGGGGTGTGTCACCGCTTCGAAGAAAACGCTTTCTCCCTCGTAGACACTTTCCCATCCCCCTTTTTCTCCCGCTTTTTCCGCTAGGGATAATTCCGGCAGAGGCGTTTCTTCCGCCGCCGGTCGTTTTTCCCACAACAAAAAAGGCTTACCTTCAGTCGGGCAAGCCTTTTTCTTATGTCGATGCGTTGGTATCTCACACGAAAGCCCACCGGACTATTGCCCGCCGTAACGATGGTGATGATGATGCAACGCTGTTCTATTCATTTGTTATCGAATTTCGACGCAAAGTTATAATAATAATTGTATTTGCAACTATTTCTATCAAAATATTATCTCAAAACCTGTTTTTTTCGGTAGACAGTAAGCGGTCCGCGGGATTGGGAACGGCGTGAAAGCTAATGCGTATAATCCAGCAACCGGATAGTTTCAGGCAGATCGTTTTCCAGCAAAGCCTTCATCTTTTTGGCAAAAGGACAGGCATACCCTATCGGCGTCCCTTTTTGAATACAGGAAGCAAAAGCGATGGTATCCGCCCCGCGCCGAACCAATTCCCGGGCCCTTAAAACGGATTTTTTACCGGGACATCCCCCGCAATTGATAAAACCGATCAGCTCGATCTCCTCCGTCACCCCTTCGAAAGCCCCCTTTCGCTGGCTTATCATTTTAAAATCGGTCGTACCGGGACAAAAATCCTCGGTTTGCATACACCTTATAATTCCCAGTTTCATGCTAATAGTATATATGAATGTTTAAAAACAGGGCCCTTCCCGTTTCCTCGGGATCTCCCGGCCCCCGCATCTTTCGCCTTTTTTCTTCCCCGCTCTCTACTGGGCATTCTTTTCCAACCATTGCAGCCGGCGCATATCGGGCAGATGTTTCACGCGAAAATGCTCGAACTTCACGTTAAAACCTTCCCCGTCGGGACAAGCAGCCATCAAGCCCACCTTCACCGGCGTGTTATCGGCCAGCCAGGCATTCCGCATCATCGTATAGGTTTTATCGTCGAAGGAATAGAATATCTCCACGGCATCGAGGCGTCGCACGGCTTTTATCCAGATAAAAGGCACGGGCTTATCCAAGGCGATGACGCTCCAATCCGACGTGGTATGCGTAACCACCGTGCTCAGGTTGAACCGGCCGTCGACAAACTCGATGCCGGCCTTGATGTAGTTTTCGGCGTCGAGGCGCAACATGAGCCCGGCCTGGTCGAAACGGGTCACATATTCGCCGGTAATTTTCACCTTGGCTTCGAACTCTCCCCCGTAGGTGGCATAATAAAAAGGCGCATCGTCAACCGTAAATCCATAGTGGGAAATCCGCCAATAATCGCTCTGCGGGGTGACGAACATGGAAAGCGTTTTCTCCTTTATTTCCCATTTTTCCGGTTCGTTAAACCATTGCATCTTTTCCAACGTCTGTGCGAAAGCGGGCAGCGCAAGGGCCAGCCCCAGTAAACTCAAAACTGTTTTTTTCATTTTCATTTTGTTCGTTTTTATTTTTCACCGCCTCGCAGGGCGGCTTTCCGTTTTTCTTCCTCAGCAAAATAGGCGTTTCTTCGTTTGGCAAGACAAGCAAGAGGGCGCGATACCGATTGTTTGCGTTATCCTTGCTTTTACTTAAAAAAGCGAAGATAGGCGGCACCTCACCCTAATCCAAGCAAGCTTTGCTTCTCCGTTCGGTTTGCACTATCTTTGCCTTAAAAAGCGAAGACAGGCGGCACCTCAGCATAATCAAAGCAAGCTTTGCTTCTGCATTCGGTTTGCACTATCTTTGCCCCGTACCCGCCTTGCATTCCCTTTGCAAAGGTAAAGGCTCGTCGCCAAGCGGGCAATACTGATTAATAACCATTTTTTCCCTTCGACCCTTATGAATATCGTACACAAACTGCATCAGGAATTGCGCGCCCAGGCGTTGGCCGGCCGACCGGAGCTGCCGGAACCGACGGAGGAAGGCCGGCAAATAGCCCGTCTTTACGCGCACACGGAAAACGCCTTGGCCGTACTGAGCGATATGCAAACGAATACCAGCTATATCTACCATAGCGGCCTGTCGGAGAAATTGGGACTAGGCAAGTCAGGCCACTGCGAGACGGTGTATTCCATCTGGGAAGAAGAAATTTTCAAACGCATCCATCCCGACGATCTGGAGAAAAAGCATGCCGGCGAACTTCGCTTCTTTCATTTTCTGAAGAACATTTCCCCCGCGCGGCGTTCGGATTATTACCTGATCAGCCACCTTAGGATGAGCGATCTTTCCGGCCGCTATGTCCCGGTCAGGCACCGGCTGTTTTATCCCACCGCGTCAGCCCGCGGCAGTATCCGCCTGGCTCTCTGTCTTTATCATTTTTCCCCGGATGCTTCTACGCCGGACATTATTTTCGATTCCGCCCGCGGTGAAACATTCGAGCCGGAGCAACATTCCTGCGCCGACTTGCTGTCGAAGCGCGAAAAAGAGGTACTGCGGCTGATCGATACGGGAAAAATGAGCAAAGAGATCGCCCCCATTCTATCGGTAAGCGTCAACACGATCAATCGTCATCGGCAAAATATTCTGCAGAAACTCCGCGTACAAAACTCCATCGAAGCCTGCCGGGTAGCCAATGAGTTAGGCCTTATCGACTGATTGATTCTTATAGCCTTCCCCGGAAAAGGGATATTACGAAGCCAATTTCAGCCCCACGATACCCACCAGGATAAGGAGAGCGGAAAGAAGCCGCCAGACGCCGGCCGGATCATGAAAAAAGAAAATGCCGATCAGCAAAGTACCTACCGCCCCGATGCCCGTCCACACCACATAGGCCGTACCGATCGGAATAGTGCGCTGGGCCATATAAAGGAAATAGCCGCTCAGAGCCATCGACACCACCGCCACAGCCAGGTAAAGCAACCGCAGGCCGGGATGCGTACCGGCCAGTTTCATACCTACTGGCCATCCCATTTCGAACAGGCCGCCCAATATCAAATAAATCCATCCCATATTCGTTCTTCCTTTTATTCGTATCCGTAAAATAAAACCCCAGGCAAACGAAAAGCCTCTCAGCCGGCTGCTTTTCGCCGGCCGCTTCCGCCTATTGGTTTCGCCGGCCGCCAAGCCGATGGCGTTTAGCTTATCGCCTTCCTTTTTACAGCTTCTTTGCTTTTCCTGTGCCCGTTGCACGTTTCATTTAAAAAGCTTCAAAGATAAAAAATAAAACGGGAAGATCGAAACAACCACAAACGTATGCCAACGCCGCCGATTCAATCCGGGTCTCCCCCCTACCAGTTCCGACGCCAATCAAAGCGATCCGCCCCCACCTCTTCGCCCCCGGCACTTACGCTATATACTTTTTTAAGTGTGGAGAGATGTTTCAAAAGAAGATATAAAAATAATCCCAGCTTTCCCTACCACTCCTCTTTCTCCTTCCGTCGATTCCAAGGGACTCACTTTTCCCCTGCTCCATGCAAACGAAAGGAGAAAAGAAAAAGGCATACAATACAGCTTTACAAGGGAACAACCGTCCTCCCTTCAACAAGAAAAAAATACAATAACTCCCGAGCCCGAACAGCCTTTTTGCCCCTCTTTGTATATTATTGATTTACAACCCATTACAAATGATAAAAAAAGCACTCCCATCCGTCTCCAATTTCATCGGCATGGAATTGAAATTTCATGCCGATGAATTTTCGATTTTACCGGCATCCGTTTCCCGATTCACCGGCAACTACGATTTTTCAGAAGAAGAAAAATACAATAAGTAAGCATGATATATCAAAAGTTACAGATAGAAGCCATTACCTTTTGCGCCTGTTTCCTTTTTAATTCTCCATCTCCTTATTATCTTCTGTTATAAAAAGCGACTTAAAGATTATTAGCTATCCGCCTCTACCCAGACCAATTAGAAGAATAAGTTTTTTTCTTCTTTATTTCACAAGATGTTAAAATTCTATTTTTTTAGCTTTTTATTTGGTTAATATAAAAAAAAGTGATAATATTGTACATTGCTTTAAGATAAAGAGTCTACAGAGGAAAAAGATAGAAGGTTGCCCTCCTTCATCTTTAATAATATAAAAATGTATAATCAAAAAACAAGCTGGGCACATAAACCAAAAAAGTCACAAAATCCTGTAAAAGTGAGTATGAATATGAAGTTTAATTATAATGCAATGTTATTATGAAAAAAGACAGTGAGATTAACATCCTAAAGAATGAAGAGATCCTCGAAAATGAACTTCTCAATCAGATAAAAGGAGGATCAGAAAGTGAACCGACAAAATGTTGTGGTATCCAATTCGCTTGTAATAATAAAATGTCCTCTGAACCTGAAGAACTTCAGTTCGGCTAACCAGATATTTGCCGGCAGTCAGGGAAGCCTGCTACCGGCAAGCTAAAAATCACGTAACTTTGTTATATACATAATAAAGAGGGAATATATGAAAAATCTTGTCATTTCAAAGTATACACGCGTTTTTTCGATAGAAGAAAAAAATGTCCCTATCTTTTTAGTATACAATTCCGTAACGAACAGTTTTTTGCAAATAAGCAAAAGGCTTTTCGATTTGTTTCATCATCCCTCAAACCAGAAAGGTTGTTTTCCTCTTTCGGAATTGGAAAAAGAAGAAATAGAAATTTTTGAGAAAACAAAAAATTTAGTGGAAGCAGGAGCTGACGAGGATTATGTTCGACAGGAGATAATGAAAAGTAATTTAACGAATTATGGCTCAACCCATTTATCGTTGACGGTTGCTCCTACTACGGCATGTAATTTCATATGCCCTTACTGCTATGAAAAATCAAAACCTAATAGGGTAATGAACGAGTCTACAATAGATTCTTTGATTCAATTTATTAATGATCATCGAACTGTGAAAACTCTTTCGCTCGTATGGTACGGAGGAGAACCCTTGCTAGGTTTTCCCACGATAGAAAAAATTATCAATAGAGTAAATGCAAATTGCGTGGCACGCATAACTAATCAGGAGATTGTGACAAACGGCTATTACTTCAACCAGAAAGTAATCGATTTTTTTAAAGTTCATCCGCTTTCCAAAATTCAAATTACAATCGATGGGCCGGCAGAAATCCATAATAAGAAAAGAATGTTAAAAAGCGGAGAAGGCACTTATCAGCAAATAATAACCAATCTACAACAAATTGTGAATCAATTAAATGACACACAAATACTGATTAGAGTAAATATAGACAAGAATAATCAAAGATATTTTACCCAATTACACACAGAACTCCATGCCCTTTTCGGAACCAGGATACATCTTTACCCAGGTTTTATAAAGATAAACAATGAGGGAGAAACCGCATTAACATGTGAGTCTATGATGCAGCACGATGCGCGTTTGTTTTATGATACTTTGGATAAAGAAGGAAAAGTAACAATTCACTATTATCCTAAACTTTCTAAAAATAGAGGATGCGTAGCTACTTGCGCCACTGCTTACGTGATCGGCCCCGAAGGTGAACTTTATAAATGTTGGAATGATATGGGAAATCAGGAGATGATAATAGGTTATATTTCCCAATCCAAACTTACGAATTTACAACTTTACAACCGATACATGGTGGAAGGGGAGTGGACATCAGACGAAAAATGCAAAAATTGCTTTTTCTTTCCCATCTGCAGTGGAGGATGCGCTTGGCAACGAATAAAAAATAAATTTTATGGCGGGAAATATGACTTTTGTTCTATTTATAAAGAAACAGGAGTAGAAAAATACCTAACCTTATGCTACCAACAATCTATCGAAAAACCTACCAACCTATCCTGACAGCTTATGAAAAATCTCCATTACTTGTTCAGCGTGCTGATGGCTTTCCAGGCGCAAGCGCAGACCCTGCTTCATAAAGGCGTAGTGCAAACTGCTGAAAATAAACCGGTGGAATACGCCAACGTCATTTTATCCTCCTTGCCCGATTCCGTTTTTATGGCGGGAACCGTAACCGATAGCCTGGGGCGTTTTTCCCTGGAAGCGTCGAACGCCGGGGGGAAAACCCTGCTGACGATTTCCTGCCTGGGCTATGAAACCTTTCAAGCGGAAACAAGCGGGTCCCTGCCCCACCCTATTCACTTACGTCCCGCTGTAGAAAATCTGGACGAAGTAGTGGTAGAAGCCAGGCGGAAAGAATACCGCATGAAGGGAACTACTTTGCATGCCGACATACAGACCGGTCTGCTCAAAGACGCCGGAAGCGCGCTCGACGTGCTCAAGCATGTGCCCTTTGTGCATATCGATTCGAAAGCCATTACCGTGTTCGGAAAAGGCGAACCGCTGATCTATATCAACCATAAGAAAATACGGGATCGCGAAGAATTGCAACGATTGAACTCCGCCCAGATAAAAAATGTGGAAGTGCTCACCTCCCCCGGGGCCCAATATGACGCCTCGGTAGGCGCGGTAATCCGAATTACCACGCTCCGCCCCCTTTCCCAAGGACTGGGAGGATCGCTGTACGGCCGGGTAGAGAAACGGGAAAAATGGAGCGAAGCAGCCAACCTGAACCTAAGCTACAAACTAACCCGGTGGGAATTATACGCCGATTTTGCCGCGATGGACGCCCGCCGCAAACAAGATCAGGAAGACCTTACCTTTATCGAAGACGAGGTTAATTATCAAACCGGCAATACGGCCGCTCTTGGAATCAATCGCCGCCAATATGCCGCAGCGACCGGGGCGGATTATATTTTCGGAGAACATCATTCGGCCGGCGCGCGATACAATTACGCTTGGTTGGGAAAATCGGATTACGCCGTTACCAACCGACTCGAACATTTCCGGCAGGAGTTAGTGCAGCAGAAGCTGGAAAATGCCGGCTTGTACTCGCCGGACGGGCACGATCATTATCTGAATACCTACTATGCAGGCGATATAGAAGCATTTCACCTGAACGGAAATGCGGATTATGCTCAGGGATATTCTTCTACGGCAGCTTCCTATCTGAACCGTTTTGCCGACGGACATACCGAAACGATCGGCAGTTCAAGCAAAAACACGTATACTTTCGCCGCCGCCAAATTCGATGCTACTCGCCCCGTGGGAAAAGGCACCGGATTGGCGGGAGCCGAATATGCTTATACCGACAATAAATCTCATTACGGGAACGATAGCTGGCCATTGCAGGAAGACCTGCCCGACACGCAAACCGCCAATCGCCAGCATTTATGGGCTCTTTACCTGAATTATCAATGGGCCTCAGGGTGTTTTTCGCTCGATGCCGGTCTGCGTTTCGAACAGATAAATTTTGTGTATAAGCTGAACGGGGAGTTACAAAAAGATCAAAGTAAAAAATACACCCATCTTTTTCCTGTGCTGACGCTCTCGTTCGACCGCCCGGAACGCTCGTTTCATACTTCGCTAAGCTATAAACGCACCATCCGGCGACCTTCTTACTATCAATTGAGGGGAGATATACAATATAACTCTCCTTACGCCTATGAAGCCGGCAACCCGGCCTTGCTCAGCGCTTTTGTGAATGACGTATCTTATTCGTTAGCCTACCGCGATCTGACTTTTTTAACTTCTTATCAATTTGTAAAAGATAAAATCTTTTTTATCACCGAACAGTTTAACGCCAAACCGGTTACTTTATCCCGTTTTATCAATATCGACCGGTATAAGCGGCTGAATGCCTCGGTGGTATGGAGCCCTACTCTTTTTCATATCTGGACGCCGGAAATAGAAGCAGGGGTAGAAAAGCAATTTCTTTCTTTCACCTATGCAGGCCGGAAATCTGCTTATAATCATCCTTTACTATACGTCAGCCTCTATAATACGCTGCGTCTCCCCTGGGGAATCCAGCTCGTTTTATCCGGAGCTTACTCTACAGCTTATCATTCCGATTTTATTTATACACATCCCAACAAATGGGTAGATTTCAGTATTCAGAAAAAATGCTTGAAGGATAAACTGACGTTGCGGTTGGGAGCGGAAGACGTGTTCGATACAAATACGGAAAACTGGAGGATGGATTATCAGAACGTACGATACGGAAAATGGAACAGCGCCGACAACAGGGCCGTTTATTTTTCCCTTTCCTACAATTTCAGCACGCTAAAAGAATATAAAGGCCAAGGAGCCGCTACAAAGGAAAGACGACGGTTGAATACATTATAAGATGGAAACCTCTAACCGGAGGAAGAACAGGCTGTAACTGTAAAAAAGAAGCCCCCAGACAGGGGGAAGAACAGGTTGTGACCGCAAAAAAGAAACCACCAGCCGGGGGAGGAAGAATAAGCCACAACCGCAAAAGCAAGCCAAAGGCTTCGCGTCTTGTTTCCGCTACTCCCGCAAATACTCCGCAATTTCCCGGAAATTCCGTTCCAGGCGATACATTGCGTCGGCCATAAAAGTAAAAAACGCCCCCCAGTCCTGACGCCGATGCAAATCGATGCCTTCGCGGGCTGTGTAAATCCGCGCCACTTCGCGGCCCGTTTCGCGCACATAACAAATGTCCCATATCAATCCTTCCGGAAAATCCGCCTCCAGCGTTTCCTTATACCAGGTGAGCCGTTCGAACATCTCCAGGCGCAAATCCTCCCGGCGATGGTTCACCTCCAAAATCACATAAGCCCCGCGGCGGTTGGCATCGAATTTGAGTTCTACCCCTTTCACCTTGGTATCGTACAGCATCCAGATTTTCTTCCGGTCGCGCAAATACGGCTGCACCTCGCAAAAGGCGGCAAAACTCTCCCAAAACTCTAATTTCAATGCTTTCAGTTCTTCTTTGCTATACATGATAGGATTGATTCTACATTTATTACATACGTATATATGGTAAGAGGCGGCATGCAGGCCGGAAACGGATAACTACCCGCGTTAAGCCTCCCCACCTGCAAAAAGCTTACAAATACACCCGGTAGAAGCCGGAGCCGATAACCTATCGGAAAGAGTTGTACCCAAATAGGGAGAACAGGCCGCAGCCCCCCCCGACCGCATCGCCGGCCCTAGCGGTAAATATCCTTCTTCGACACCTTCGTCACTTTCCCGAAAGCCTCCAGGCGGTCGAGGCCGATCTCGCGGCCGCTGCCCACCACCACATAAGTCACCGGGCGGCCGGCCACATGTTTTTCGTAAAACCGGGCGATCGTTTGCATATCCATCCCTTCGATGTCTTTCAGCAACCACCGGTTCGGATCGTCGGCATACCCCTCGCGGCGCACGGTAGCCACGACCGACGAGAGCTTGCGGAAAGCCGGGTAATCATGATAAATGCGATGCACCAGATTCTGCTTCACCGCCTCCACCCGGTCGGGATAAGCCGGCATGCGGCGGATCAGGCCGTCGAGCACCTCCATCGCATCCGCCGTCTTGTCGTTCTGGGTAGACAACATGGCCACGAAATCGCCCGGCCGGTCGCGATGCTTCACCGAAGGCTGGTTGTAGCGCG
Organism: Tannerellaceae bacterium; assembly: GCA_048465615.1. Lineage (GTDB taxonomy): Bacteria > Bacteroidota > Bacteroidia > Bacteroidales > Tannerellaceae > Parabacteroides. The sequence goes on along the minus strand of DBFWLD010000034.1, from coordinate 81,374 downwards.
CGTTCACCCGGTAGGCAAACGAACGATATTCGCGAATCTCCTGAAACATCAGCGACGACATATCGCCTCCGAAATACCCCGTGAACAATTCCGACGCGTGCGCCTCTTCGCGCCGCGGTTCGGCTTCGCCCCGGACATAGGCATAGACGATGCTCTGCGACACCTCGGGCATATCCAGGAAATACACCCCCGGTTCCTCATGCAAAGCCGGCTCGCGATAGACCGACGAGCGGGAAGCCTCCTGCATTTCCAAGGGCAGGTGTTTCCGCACGGCGGCCTCTACCTCGGCGGCCGGCCGCGTGCCGCAATAATGCAAATGGGCCTCCACCTGCTGCACCCCGCGGAAGGCTTCTATCAACTGCGGAGCCTTCAATTTGCGGATGTCGGCGAGCGAAAGCTTCCTTAGGTAACGCGATTCGGCGCCGTACTTCACCTTTTCCAGCAAGGCTTTGGCCAAGCTCTCGCTCGATTGCAGGAAGGCTTTTTCCACCACCCTCGCCTCGTCGATCACCTGTTTCAGCTTCTTCGCGTCGGGGGCCGGATGGCGCAGGAAATCGCCCGCCAGGGCCAGCGTCTCGTCGAGCGAGGCGTCGAAACCGGTGACGCGGACGCGGAAATCCAGATCGTCGACTTCGAAACTCAGGGTGCTCCCCAAAGTTTGCAACTGCCGGCGGAACTGATCGAAAGGCAGGGATTCGGTACCGATAAAATTCAGGTAACCGGCCACCTGCAACAATAGGGGTTGCTCCAGCCCTCCCCGGCCAAAAGCTATATCCAAGGAAAAAATATCGTTTACCGGATTGGGCGATACGTACAAATCGGCTTTTTCACCCAGGGGGAGACGCTCTGCCACCGCTTCGAAATCGATAAAGCGGGGAATGACTTTTTCCACCGGCAGGGTTTCCAGCCGGCGCACATAGTCCGACTCGCCTTCGCGGCCGGCCGGTATGACGGGCGCATAATCGGGCTTGGGAAGCTTGTCTTTGGGGTAACGGCCGGATTTCTTGGTGGCATACAGATAGTTGCGGGTAAAATATTTCCGGGCCACCCGTACGATGTCGTCGGGCGTAAGGGCGTCGATACGGGCTACTTCCTCCAGATAGGCGGCCCAGCTTTTGCCCTGCGAAAATACGCGCATCATCACCTGCGCCCGCGAAGCGATGTCTTCCAGCGAAGAGGCGTATTCGCGTTTTTGTTCTTTCTGAAGGCTGCGGAAGGTCTCTTCGCTGAAATCGCCGTTTTTCACGCGGTCGATTTGTTTCCATACCAGTTTTTCAGCCGAGGCGTACGATTGGAAAAAGAGCTTCGGCATCACGAGTATGCCCAGAATGCCGGCCTCGTTCATACTTTCGTTCATCGCCATCGAAGCTACCACCTTATGATCTACCATCAATTTGTCGAGATAGCCCGTCCCGTTGGCATTGTTCAGCAGCGAGACGGCAATGTTGAGGGCAACCTGGTCGGGATGGCCTGCCGAGAGCCCGCGGAAGCCGAGAGCCATCACCTTCATAAAGGGAATGGGCACTTTGACCGATACTTTTTCGCGACCGCGAAAATCGGGCAAGGCCACTTTCCGGCGGGAAGGCACTTTCCCGTCGGGGATGCGCGAGAAAGAGGCTTCCAAAAGGGGAAGTACCGTTTCTTTTTGGAAATCGCCGCTCAGTATAAGGCCCATGTTGGAGGCTACATAATAGGTCTCGAAGAAACGGCGCATTTCCGTGAGCCGGGGGTTTTTCAGGTTTTCCGTGCTTCCGATAATGGGATAGGCATAGGGATGGGGGCCGAAATAACGGGCTGTCAGCTTCTCGACGGCCTGGCTGCCGACGAAATCGCTATACATGTTTTTTTCTTCATACACGGTTTCCAGCTCGCTCTGGAACAGGCGGAAGACGGGGTTCAGAAGCCGTTCGCTGTTCAGCTCGGCCCAGTGGGCCATGTATTGGGGCGAGAAGGTGTTGAAGTAGACGGTATAATCGTAGGAAGTGCCGGCGTTCAGCTTCGTACCTCCGTAACGGGAGATAAGGCGGTCGAATTCGCCGGGCACCACGTAGCGGGCGGCTCTGACGCTCAGGGCGTTGATAGCTTGCAGGAGTTCATGGCGGGCGGCTTCATCGCGGGTGGCGGCCAGGGCGTCGTATTTTTCGGCGATCCGGTCGAGCAGGTCTTTCTCGGCGGCGTAGTCGATGGTTCCGATTTTGTCGGTTCCTTTGAACATCATGTGTTCGAAATAATGGGCTATGCCCGTATCGGGGCAATCCACCGCGCCGGCTTTCACCACCACCGCGCCGAACACCTTGGGTTGGCTGTGGTCTTCGTTCAACCATACGGCCAGGCCGTTACTGAGTTTATATTCGTGTACCTGCAAAGGCGACAACATCTTCATGGAATCCGTTTAAGTTTGTAATCAGACCGACGAAGAGGAGGCCTGCGCGCGGCAGGGCTTCACGTTTCCGCCCCCAAGGCGGGGAAGGCGGGCTGCTGCTCGCTTCCTTCCAGCCCGGCAAGACGCCTCCGGCATGCCGGCAAACTACGCTTCGCCCGGGGCAAAGGCGCGGCCTATCTTCGTTTCGGAAAGCAAAGATAGGATTTTTAACCGGAAATAACCCGCTTTCCGGGGGAGGCAGAAAAAATCTTTACAAGGAAAAAACGTTTTTTATTTCCTTTCCGGCCGGTACGGAGCGGCCGGGGGCGTCGCTTATTTTTCGGGATGTTTTGGAGGGCGGCCGGCCAGGCGAAAAAGGCGACGCCAAGGAAGCGCATGGCCGGCCGGGAGCGGGGGCCGATCGGAATTTCGGTCGGGGCGGCCGGCCCCGAATTTCCACCCGGGCCGGGAAGACGGCCGCTTATTCGGGCACATAGATGATTTCCCCGTTTTCCATTTCGTAGGCGATACCTACCTTCCGGCCTTTCCGGCCCCCTTTCTCCTGGTTTTCGGAAGGCTTGTATTTGGTGACGGTTTGCCCTTCTTTGGTGATAATTTCCATATTCTCTTTGCCGGGATTCTTTACCATCGTATAGTCTTCCCGGGAAAAAATCTCCGTCATATTGAACTTGGTTACCAAGGCCACCATCAGGGCGACGGCAAATACCATCGCCACGTCGAAAAGGTTCGACAGCATCGCAACCGGATCCTGATCTTCGGATGCGCTCCCTATCCGGCGGCGTCTCATAAGCGGGCGGTTTTAGCAGGTGAAGGAATAAGGGCGGAACGCGTCGCCACGGAGGGTTGGAGCGCATCGGGCGGGGTCGTACCGGAGGACAGGCGGACGCCGGAAACAGAAGGCACGCCCGATAATCCGGGCCGGTCGAGGAAAGAAGCCGCGCCGGCCGATTCCTCGGTCGACAGATCGGCCAGAAAATCCAGGTAGATCAAATCGGTCGTAAACCAACGTTGTTTTACCTGCAAGAGGAGGAAACCCGCCGCCCCGGCAAACAAACCCAACACCGTCGTGGCGAAGGCTACCTGCATGTTGTAAGCCATCGAAGCGATGTCGCCGGTAGAAAGTCCGGCCAGGGCGGGCCCCATCGGGATAAGCGTGCCCATCAGGCCGAGAATGGGGCCGAATTTTACCAATACCTTATAGGTACCCAATTCGGCCTCGGCACTTACTTCGTGCTCGGAGAGCAGGCGGTTGCGGGCGGCCGGGCTTCGGGTGGCGAGCAATTGCCGGGCAGTCCGGGCAAAAAGCGCATCCGGTTCTTCCTCCAGTTCCCGCCCGAAAGCGCGGATCGTCGCCCCGTCGAGCTCGTTCATCCGCTGCCGCAATTGCTTATCGTGTTTCATCCGCTGGATGTATTGTCCGGCAAAACCGCCGAGCAGCACCAGGCTTTTGACAAAGAAAAAAAGTAATCCCACCACCACGGGCACTAACAGCCCGCTCGAAATCCAGAATAAAATGTTCGATACTTGTTCCATAGCGTTCTTTTTGCAATTTTTAGTTCACTGTTCTTGTCGATAGCATTTGTAGTTTTCAATTATTCTCTCCCTAAATCCCTAAAAAGGTTTCTTTACTCCCGGCTCGTTTCGGATTTCCGGAATTGCCTGTACCGCCGGGCTGCATACCCGCCTATATATCCCGCAGCCACCGTGCCCAGCACGAACGCCGCGGTAGCGATACACCCGCCCCAGTCGACAGGCGACGGACGATTGCATATCTGCGACGAAGGATGGAAGACCGTACAGCATATCACCAGGATACAGACAAAGAAGGCGAGGATAGCCACCAGTTCGACCAGCCATTCTTTTTCTGCCATCAACCGGCGCATTCCCCACGAAGCCAGGCCGAATGCCGACACGACGCCGGCAGCCAAGGCCAGCGTGGCATGTAGGAAATCGAAGGCCGGCCAGGTAAAAAACAAGGTGATCTGGATATAATACAAGGCCGGAAAAACCAGCAACGACGGCAGATGCCGAAACAGCACCGTATACCAGCGGAAAGACGTCCCGGCAGAATAATCCTGCAAGCGAGCCACGCAAAAATAGCCGGATAAAAGCATGTCGGCCGTTACTGCCAGCGAGATGTTCGTCAGGGCCGAGCGGCCGGAAAGCACCCGCTGCAATTCCAGCTTGTTCACCTCCAAGGCCGCCGGATAAGCCGCCAGGAGGAAGATGCCCAGCGAAAGGCTGAAGGCAAGCCTGTACCAACGACCGGGCAACAGGCTTGTCATAAACAGACTTTTCAGCACGGCAAAAAAGCAGAGCAAAAGCAAAACGGATTCCATCGTCAATGTCTTTTTGTAGTTTTTCGGATTCGTTTGCGGAGAAAGAAAACCAGCAGGAAGAGGACGGCCAACCAGCAGAAACTGATCAAGGCCGGCGAGAAAGAGGAAATGTCGGCGGTTTTCTCCCCGCTGTCGGGCTGCATCTGCCGGTCTTTTTCCAATATCACGCTTTTTCCGCCGCCATCTGTTGGTTCGCTCCGCACGGCTTCCACCTTTTCCCGGTAGCTAGCAGCCGCTCCCCGGGGCAAGCGATCGCCGATAAAGGCGCGCAACTTGGCATTGTCGCAGACGAAACCGCTGCAACCGGCTCCGTATTTCCCCACCAGCTCGCCGTGCAGGGCAGCCAATGCCTCGAGTTGTTCCGCCGAAGCTTGCCAGTATCCTTTGCGGGCGGTTTCCAGCATCACGGCCGTAGCCTCCTGCAAGGCGGCCGGGTTTTCGCGTTCGAAAAATGCTTTCACGCCCACCCCCAGCTTATCGTTTACCAACACCTCGTAATACTGCTCCCAAATCGCCGGGTCGATCGCCTGGGGCTTCATCACATTCCAGCCGTAGGTATTGCGTACGGTTTCGGCCAGGGCAGAGGCGGCCGAAGCTCCCTCTTTCATCTGCTCCTTCATGTAAACCGGATTGAAGAGGGTAGAGCGGGTTTCCACGCCGATAGCCGTCTTCAGATCCTGCACCCGGGCCTGGCGACGGTTGCGCAGGTCGTTGAAATAGGCATCCGGATCGCGACCGGTTACTCCCCTGGCCGCGAGGCTGAGGCCGCCCATAAACTCATATACATGGTCGAGGCTGAGCGCGCCCCAGGTATGGCTTTGCCGGGGTTGCACCACGGCTTCGGTATTTTGTAGCGCGGCTTCGAACAGGCCGGGCTTGAAGCTGCCGAAAGCTTTTTCATCGCCATAGGCCGCCCCCATATTATGCAGGTAGACCTGGGCTATCTCCGATTCGTTTTCCCACCGGTCGCCGCTTTCCACCATGGCCGTAATGCCGGTTCCGTACATGCCGTTGGCCCCGCCGAAGATGCGTTGGGTGGCGTACCGGCCGGCTTCCTTGGGCGAAAAACCTTTGTCGAGCAATACCCGCCGGGCGTCGTCGCGGCCTTTGGCTACGTAGTTCTCGCCGTCGTCGTCGGCAGCCGCCGCCCTATCTACCGCTTTTTGCAGCAGGCTGAGCCTGGAAGAAGCGATGTCGCGCAACTGGCCGGAAGTCTGCACCACTACGTCCACCCGCGGACGGCCCAGTTCTTCGGCGTCGATCAGGCGAATATCCAGCACGCGATTGAACTGGTCGCGCACAGGTTCCACGCCCAGCAGATAAAGAATCTCGGCCATCGTAGCCCCTTCGCTTTCGATAAAACTGCCCGACCAGAGGGTAAAGCTTACCTTTTGCGGCGTAGCCCCTCCATGGGCCTTGGCATGTTCGGCCAGCAGGATGCGGGCCATTTCTTTTCCTTTTTCCCAGGCGGCCGGCGTGGGGGTGGCTTCGGCATTGATGCCGTACAGGTTGCGGCCGGTGGGCAATACCAAGGGGTCGGATACGACGTCTCCCCCGGGGCTGGGCGCAATGTACCGGCCGCTCAAGGCTTCGAGCAGGCTTTCCAGTTCTTTCGCCGGGCTTTCCTGCAAGTAGCGACGGTAGGTATCCACATAGCGGACGGCCCGTTGCATATCCAGCACGGCCTCGGCAAAAAGAAGTTGCTCCCGGCTGACGGTATCCCTGGCCACGGTAGCTCCGCCGACGGCGTCTACGGCCGGACGATGTTTCACGCTATCCGGCATCTTGCCCGTTCCGGGAATACCGGCCGGATGGCCGCTACCCGGTCGGGGTTTGTTTCCGCCGGCCGTATCCGGTTGCGTTTTCGCCCTCATGGCCGCCATCATCCGGTTTATCTTCGGTTCGGCCGCCTTTTTGATCTTTTCGGCTTCGGCTACCCGGGCGGGCGAAACACCCAGCGCGGACAACCACGCCGCATCTCCGGCCAACTCCGGATTGTCCATCACCTGCCGGACGGCCTCCTCGGCTTTAGCCCGATAGCGGGCATTGAAAAAAGCTTGGTTTTCCAATTGCTTGCGCGTAATTTTCCCTTGGGCCACATCCAGATTAGCCAGGCCGAAAGCCAGGGGATCGGTACAGATCAGCTTCACCGTCGAAGCTATTTTCGCAGTTTCGTAAGGCACGCCCAGCGTATACTGGCCTCCTACGATTTTTTCGGCGCAAAGTTCCTCGGCGAAGTTTTCGATCTTTTCGATCTCGGCATCGGTATACGTCCGGGCGGGAATGCTATCTAACTGAAGATCGCGGTGCAGCCCCAGCCGGATGGTTTCGGCTTTGATCTTTTGGCCGAGCGACTCGTCGCGGAAGCCGGTAGCCAGGTAGCGTCGGATATCGTTTAGCAAGCGGTCGACTTCCCGTCGCAGCCCGGTTTCCATAAACGGAGGCGTCAGGTGGGAAATCAGGGTAGCATAGCTGCGGCGTTTGGCAATCAGCCCCTCTCCCACGTCGGCGATGGTATAAAGGTAGAAATGAGGCAACGCGCCTGTCAGCCGATCCGTCCAGTCGTCAGACGACAAAGTGACTTGTTTGCCGGGAATAAATTCCAGACTGCCGTGGGTGCCGAAATGAATCAGGGCGTCGGCCTTGAAATCGTGTTGCACCCAAAGGTAAGAGGCCATGTAATGAGGAGGGGGCACCGCGTTCGCGCCATGCACGGCGGCAAACGAATTGTCGCCGGTGCCCTGGGTAGGCTGCGGCAAGAGCACGACGTTCCCCAGCTCGATACGGGTGACGGCTATCCGGCCGACGCCTTCCGATTCCGAGGTATAATAATCGCCCAGGCCGTTTCCATACCGGGCCGCCAGCGTATCCAGCATAGCGGGGCTGAACGTGTTCTCCACCCAACTCCGGTATTGCGGGGCCGTTACCCAGGCGGGATAGCCGGAGCGAAGGTAGTTGCGAATAGCTGCTTCGGCATAAGCGTTGAATACGGGGCCTTGTTCGTGAAGCAAGGCTTCGAAAGCTTCTTCCGTGTCCGGCAATCCGCCCACGTCGTAGCCTTCGGCGCGCAGTTTCTTCAGCAAATTGTAAAGCGAGGGAACTACTTCCAAGCCGGTGGCCGTCAAAGCATTTTTACCGGGGCCCTTGTAATAATAGATCGCGATTTTCTTGTCTTTGTTCGGAAGGGTTTGCAGTTTCAACTGGTTGGCCACCCTGTCGGCAAACCGTGCCAGCCGCCCCGGAATAGGTTTGAAGAGATACAGGCCGTCGGAATCGATGAATTGCGCGTTGAGGGCAAAAGGCTCGATGCCGCCGTCGAGTTCGGGCATCACGATGCTTTGGCTCATAAAGCCTCCCGCCATGCCCCGCTTGTCGGCCATCCAGTTGTCGTAGGTATCGTTGACGGTGACCGGGCAGAACAAGGGAACCCGGCGCGCCCGAAGCCATTCTACCGCTTTTTCGCCCTGCCCCATCAACAAGCGGCCGTGCGGCATATAAATTACGGCGTCGGGCTGTATCTCTTCGAGCAGTTGCAACCGCGCGGCAAACCCCGAGACGGGATAGACATTCATCTGCCGTTGTTGCAAAGCGACAATCAGGGAATCGAGATGATCCTTATTGGTATCGAACGGCCCGGCCATTCCGACGATCAGGGCTACCCGGAGAGCATTTTCGCGGTAGTAGCCTTTTTCCTTCAAATAGGTTTGGAAAGCGTCCACGGTTTCGAAGATTTTTTCCTCGTCGAGATGGAACAATACGTCGGAAGGAATAGCGGCCGGCTGGCTGATACGTCCGGTAAACAGGCTTTTCCCGGTAAGGTTTTTGCGGATATAATTGAACAGGCTGCGGTAATTGGCCGAACCGCCTCCGGCCAGGTAAGCGGCTACCTGCCGGTTTTGTACCGAATCGAGGCTGCTGACGTCGTTCTCCGGATCGGTGACGGCGGTGGAAAACACGGGCACCCGCTTTTCTTTAAGTTGCTGCAATATGCCTCGGTGGGAATCGGTCATGCGGATACCCATGCCGAAGACAAGCACGGCGTCGTAACGGCCCAGGCGATGGAAGTCGTCGAGGGCGACGGGCGTGAGGCGAATAAACCGGTTGTCCAGCGATTTGGCCATCCGGGCCACCTGGTAATCGGGAAAGTTTACCAAGGCTATTTTCGTAGGCGAAGCCACCTTCGCCCAGATCAGCCAGGCCAGGAGCAGGAAGCCGGCTACGACCCCGGCAATGATTATTTTTCGTTTCATTCTTTATGAATTGTTGTTAGTTAGAAAGAAGTCAGGACTCAGAACAACTCGTCCAGATTCACCGACAGCCCCGCCATAAACGTCCTTCCCGGCGAAACGGGGGAATTGAACGAATAGTGATCGGGTTGGTAATTAAAGACGTTATCCACCGTGAACTGAAGCAGATAAGCCCGGAAAAGCCGCCCGGAAACCGTCAGTTTCCAATGTTGGTAGCCCGGGTAATGCACCGGGGTATAGGTGTCGTCGTTGTTGGCCTCATGGGTATCGAGTTTGCTCAGGAAGCGGCCGTTTACGGCCACGTTGAGGCTGTAGTCTTTCCACGCATGCTCGTAATTCAGCCCCAAGGTAGCCGAATGCGGGCGGGTGGAAGAAACGTTCACGCCGTTTTGTTCCATTTTTTCGTGTACATAGGCATAAGCCATTTTCACCGTGAAGCCATACGGACATTTCACCGCCAGGTTGGCATCCAGCCCGGTCAATGTCGACCGGTCGATATTGGTATAGAAGGAAGTATCGCGGTCGGCATTATACACGGTGGCGATCTTGTCGCTTATTTTATTGTAATATCCTACTACCGAAAGGTTCACCCGGTCGCGGGTATATTCGGCCGAGAGAGTGAAGTTATCGCTTACTTCCGGTTGAAGCCCGGGATTGCCGAACACGATAAACCAACCCATCCCGCCCATATCCCAGTCGGTCCACATCTCTTTGAGGGAAGGAGCGCGGAATCCCCGGGCATAGGAGGCGCGGAAGGTGAGCGGATTCCATTTGTACATCAGCGAGAGACTGGGACTGAAATGGACGCCGAAAGAAGAATAAGCGTCCATGCGCGCGCCGTACACCAGGGTAAGCGGCTTTGCCAGAGCTATATCGTGCTGGGCATAGAGAATATAATCGTCAATGGCATGCGTATCGCCCCCGAACTGGTACGACATCAGGGCGTCGCGGAAAAACTCCGCGCCCCCCGTAAGCGTATTCCCCGGCTTGAAGGTATAGGTATACTGCGCCCGGGCCGTCTGCTGGGTATTGCGGTAATTCAGCGTATCGACCCGCTTCACCACATACCGGTCGTACTTATTATAGCGATCGACAAGGTAAGACACCTCCAGGTTTTGCTTTTCCGAGAGCCGGTAATTCATGCGCAGGTTGCCGTTGAAGTTCAGATACCGGTCTTTTACCTTTGCCTGGTAGTTGTCTACCCGGCGGGTATAGAAACCGCCTTTTCCGGTCAACGTAATCCGGTCGGCTACTTCCCAGCTCAGCTTTTCGTTCACACTCAGATCCCATCCGCCGTTCACGGGCGTTTCGGTGCCGTCTTTGTCGCGGAGCACATAGGTGCCTTTCTTTTTGTACGAGGCGGAAGTAAAGCTGCCCACCTTCCCCTGCTTCAGTCCGATCGTGGTGCCGTATCGCTGGTCGTAGCCGTTGTCCTTTTCGTGCAGGTTGCCGAAATAGCCGTTCACATTCACCGACCAGGGCTTCACCGCCTCTTTGGTAATAATATTCACCACCCCGCCGATCGCATTCGAACCGTACAAAGCCGAAGCCGCTCCTTTCACGATTTCGATCCGTTCGATATTTTCGGCGTTCAGCCGGTTGTAATCCACATTATTGAGCGTCTCTCCCGCCATGCGTTCGCCGTCCACCAGAAAGAGCACGTATTTGCCGCTCATTCCCTGCATGCGGATGGCTGTCTGGCCGTCCATCTCGCGGGTAAATTCCAGTCCCGGCAGCTCGGTTTCCAGCAAATCCTGCACCGTGGCGGCGTTCACCCGGGCGATCTCTCCCGCGGTAATCACCCGGGTAATCAAGGGAGCGTCTTTAAGCAATTTAGGGGTACGGGTGGCCGTTACCGTTACTTCGTTGAGTTTCAGCGCATCTTCTTTCAGCCGGAAATGGATAACCGTATCGCCGCCAAGATAGATTTGTTGTTCGAAAGGCACGAAGCCGGCATATTGAACCACAAGCCGGTAGGTTCCCGGCACCGGCATTTGCAACCGGTAATTTCCGTCGGGATCGGAAGCGGTGCCGTAAGGGGTGCCTTTCACTACGATATGGGCATACGGCAAGGTTTCGCCGCTTTCTCCCGCTACCGAACCCGAGACGCTACGCGGCGTTTCGCGGGCGGCGAGACCCGGAGCCAGCAGCAGGGAAACAAAAATCCATAAGATTGTTTTCATATAAGCAGCAGCTTATTTGTTGAATAAAAAGAGAAAGTTATTTTCCGGAGAATCCCGGTCGAATCCGCAGAATCCGGAGAGAATCCGGAGAATCGTCGGGAAAGCCTTATGAAATTCGGAGAATCCCTGTCGAACCCGGAGAACCTTACTGAAAAGGATAGACATACTGGAAAGTGATATGCCCGTTGACGTTCTCGTCGTCGGTATAGTCGGTAAATCTGATTTTCGCGCAATCGCCCGATTTGGTTTTCACCAGGTAAACCAATCCGCTCAGGGTGAATACCGGCGGCATGCCGTCTCTTCTTATCCATCGGGAGAGTACTTCGTTGATAGGAGACGTGGCATATCCTATGGCGTTTTTCGCCATCCCGGTCATATCGTAAATCAGGCTGTCGGTTTTCACATCGGCCGCAAAGCCGTCGGCAGGCAACACGCTAACGGCGCCCAGATCTTTTTCGGTGGTGGCCAGCGCGCTTCCTCCGTTGGTTTTCACATCGTAGCGGTGAAGGGCGATGTCCCAGTCGAACGAAGTTTCGTCGATATTGGCGTCGTCTTCCATTTCGCCTTTATACAGGGCGGAAATAGGCATGGGCATCTGGCCGGGCCGGATAGCGATGTCGAGTTCGATCTTGCCGCCGGCTATCAGGCCGGCAGCAGATACCGTCATTCCTTGCATCGCGATTTCGCCGCCGGTCAATTGCCAGCCGTCGGAGGTGACGGAGACTTTCGCGCCGGCGGCAATATCGCCCATCGCGGTCGTTCCCATCGCCTGGGAGGTGAAGGTAAAATCTTTCAATACCAGGGCGAGGGAATCCGGTGTCACACGGGTGATCTCCAAGCGGATGTTTTCGGCTGTTCCCTGATCCTGGCCGGCTACGGCTACCGACACCTGTCCGGTATAGACGCCGGCCAGCGGTTCGATGACATGGGCTACCGAAGATCGATCGGCGAATTTAAAGTAGACCCATCGGTCGTAGGCGGTGGCGTCGAGGGTGACGGTTTTCACTTCTTCCGAGGCGGGGTCGCCGCCCCCCGGTTCGTCGCTGTCGGAGCAGGCGGGAAACAGGGTAAATGCACTCAGGAGGAGGGAGGTTAGAAAGTAATTGTTTTTTTTCATTCTGTTTATAATTTAAGTCGTCTTATCTTCCGGAGGCAAAGGTCACGGTTTTCAAAAAGATACAAAATCCCTATAAAAAGGTAAAAAGGAAGAACGGCTTAACTATTTGTAGGTAGGCAGGCGCTTGGTTTGCAAGGTTTGCGGGAAGAAAAGGGAAGAAGAGGGGAAACTACGGTTTTATTTGTATCTTTGTCTTAAAAAAGCGAAGATAGGCTGCACTTCGGCATAATCAAAGCAAGCTTTGTTTCTGCATTCGGTTTGCACTATCTTTGTCTCAAAGAATCAAAAACGAAGATAGGCGGCACCTCGGCATAATCAAAGTAAACTTTGCTTCTGCGCTCGGTTTGCACTATCTTTGCTTCAACGAATCAAAACGAAGAGAGGCGGCGCCTTAACGAAGCAGAGCTCGTTTGCTCTGGTTATGGGACTATGTTCCCTTCGCTTCTCCAAAACAAAGGAAAGTACGCCCCGGCCCCGCAAAGCGGATTTATCGCGCTATGCGGCCGGCGCACGATTTGCCGCGAAAGAACGAAAAACTAAAACGAACGTCCTATGCACACTTTTCAGAAATGGGTTTCCGACCGGCTGGTAGCCTCCGGCCTTATTTCCGATACGGGTAGTTACCTGGATAACCTTATTATCCTGCTGCTGATTGTGGCCGTAGCCGTAGCGATCGACTACCTTTGCCGCTATATCGTGCTCGACATGTTCAAACGGCTCGCCCGGCGCACACGCAACCAATGGGACGATCTGATCGTAGATAGGAAGATCATCAACAAGCTGATGCACATCATCCCGGCGGTATTGATTTACATTCTTTTGCCGCTGGCTTTTCCTCACGAGGAAGGGCCGAAAATATTCATTGCGCTGCAACGGTTCTGCCTGGTGTACATCATCGCCGTATCGCTCCGCTTTATCAACGCCTCGCTCAACCTGCTGCACGAGGTATACAACCGCAAGGAAAGATTTCGCAACAAGCCCCTCAAAGGCTTTGTGCAGATTATCCAGGTGACGGTGTTTTTCATCGGCATCATCCTGATCGTAAGTATTTTGATCAACAAATCGCCCGTCTCGCTCCTGGCCGGACTGGGGGCCTCGGCGGCCATCCTGATGTTGGTGTTCAAAGATACCATTCTGGGATTCGTAGCAGGCATCCAGCTTTCGGCCAACGATATGTTGCGTCCGGGCGACTGGATCACCATGGAGAAATACGGGGCCAACGGCACGGTAATAGAAGTGACGCTGAACGCGGTAAAGGTGAAAAACTTCGACAATACCATCACCACCATCCCGCCCTACGCCCTGGTTACCGACGCTTTTCAAAACTGGCGGGGCATGAGCGAATCGGCCGGCCGGCGCATCAAGCGGTCGATCGAGATCGATATGAACAGCGTGCGGTTCTGCACGCCCCAGATGCTCGAAAAATTCCGGCATATATCGCTTATCCGGGAGTATATCGACGAAAAAGAAGAAGAACTCCGCCGCTACAACGAGGCGCACCATATCGACGAATCGGTGTGGGTGAACGGCCGGCGGCAGACTAATCTGGGGGTATTCCGGGCCTACCTGCAACGGTATCTGCTGAGCCTGCCCGAAGTAAACAAAGACCTCACCTGCATGGTGCGCCATCTGCAACCCACTCCTACGGGGATCCCGATCGAATTGTATTTCTTTTCTTCCGTAAAAGACTGGGTACCCTACGAAGGCATCCAGGCCGACGTATTCGACCATCTGCTGGCCGTAGTGCCGGAATTCGGGCTGAACGTCTTCCAAAACGTATCGGGAAGCGATCTGAGGCCGCTACAGGTAAGGGAAGGCAGAGAAGACGCGCCGGCAGGGAACAATCGGACGGAAAACAGCCGGACGGGAAATGCCGGTAAGATACCCCGCGACTAACCACAGGCGGCGGAAAACGAAGGATATACCGCATACGGCCGGCGACAGCTAACGGAAAAACCCACAACCGACAACGTATGCTGCCAAGGGCAGACAGCGAAAAACCTAGAGCGGGAGGGAAAGCCACAAGCGGGCGAAGGAAAGAAAACCCTTTTTTACGCCTCCCTTAAAACTGAAAATAAATAAACGGCTGTACCCCCGCGCTTTTGAACTGCACGACGGTGAACACTGCCGCCGTAAGGATAAGAGCCTGCACCACCAGTGGGCAGCGCGTAACCGCACCCTGCAAGGCGCATTCGGCGCGACGGGGCATAAAATGCAGCACATAGCCCGTCAGCATCAGGACAAACACGCCGCGGTAGCCGTCGACGAACTGCGGAAACACTTCCGGATGGAAGTGCCCGGCGATGCGCGAGAGCATCTCGCCTACCGCCTGCATGGAATCGGCCCGGAACAGAATCCAGCCGAAACAGACCAGATGAAAGGTAATGAATATCCCGGCCAGACGGTGAAGCGGCGACATCTCGGCCCCCACTTGCTTGAATCCGAACCGCGACACCAGGAACTTATGCCCGGCCAACGCCATGCCGTGAAGCGCGCCCCAAAGAATAAAACTGACGGAAGCCCCGTGCCAGAGCCCTCCCAGCAACATGGTAACAAGCAGGTTGACATAGGTACGGAAACGCCCCTTGCGGTTGCCTCCCAACGGAATATATAAATAATCCTTCAGCCAGGTAGAAAGCGAAATATGCCACCGCCGCCAGAATTCGGTAATCGTAGCCGACTGATAAGGCGAATTGAAATTCATGCGGAAACGGAAGCCCAGCCAGAGCGCGATGCCGATGGCCATATCCGAATAACCCGAAAAATCGCAATAAATCTGCAACGCATAGCCGTAGACGGCCATCAGGTTCTCGACGCCGGTGTAGAGCAGCGGGGCGTCGAACACGCGATCGACGAAATTAAGGCTGATATAATCCGAAATCACCGTCTTCTTAAACAGCCCGCAGAGGATCAGAAACAACCCCTCGCCGAACTCCGACCGCGTAAGCGCCGGCCGGCGATACATCTGAGGAATAAAATCGATCGCCCTGACGATGGGCCCGGCCACCAGTTGGGGGAAAAAAGAAACGTAAAACACATAATCGATCCACCGCCCGAGCGGCTTTATCCGCCCCCGATACACATCGATCACATAGCTGATGGTTTGAAACGTAAAAAAGGAAATACCCACCGGCAAAAATATATCCAGCGGAGCATAATTGATACTTTGAAGCGTGGTATTGCCCAGTTGGTAGCCCAATTCATGAGCCAGATTCTGCACTATATCGCGCAGGAAATTGAAATACTTGAAATAGCCCAGCAGCCCCAGGTCGATGCAAAGGCTGAGCGTTACCCACAACTTCCGGCCCCAAGGCGAACGGGTACGGTCGAGGCGGCGGGCGATCAGGAAATCGGAAGTGGCGGTAAAGACCAGCAAGCCGAACCACCATCCGCTGCTCTTATAATAAAAATAGAGGGAAAACAGCGTCACATAGATAATCCGGGCCAGGGTATGCTGCCGGAGCGACATATACACCATCAGAAACCCGATGAACAAAAAGAAAAACAAACCGCTGCTGAACAAAATGGGGGCATGTCCCTGGTATACCAACACGTCTGCCAGCTTATCGAGCGAAAAACGGCTGCCGAAAAGGGTCAGATCGGGAAGCGCGCTGAAGAAACTCGTCGTTGTCGTCATCGGCCGCCTCTCTCCTTTCCGTTACGATCCGATGTCTTTGTCTTTTCCCCCGCGTCCCGCTTTTGTCCGGCGGCCGGAGGGGTATTTTTCCCCCAAGCCCTACTTGCCGGCACGGCATTTCTTTCCGAAACGTTGTTTGCCTGCGCGGTATTTTCTCCTGAAACCCGGCTTGCCGGCACAGCCGTTTCCGCCGGTGCCGTTTCCGCCGAAGGAATTTCTCCCGAAACCGAAACCGGCGCGGAAGCCGCATACGCCTGCATCAACGCCCGGTAAAGCAACGCCCCCTGCTCCTGGTATCCTTCTTTGGAAAAATGAATGCGGTCGCCTCCCATCAGGCCCGCGGCATGCCATTTGCGGCAGGAATTGGCCCCGCCGGTAGCCTGAAACAAATCCCAGCAGGCAATGCCTTCCCGCCGGGCCACATCGACCAGGGCACGTGCCGCCCGCGCCGTATTCTCGTTACGCGCGTAGGTGCGTTTTTTGGCCACATATACCCGTTTGTAGCATTCGGCCGGAGTAGTCAGCAACAGACAGACGCCCGGCATAACCTGGCGTACCTGCCGGATAAAGGCTTCCGCCTGGGCCGCAAACTCTTCCGTGCGGAAACGCCGCCCGAACGTCTCGTTCGTACCCAGCGATATAATCAGCAACGAAGGCCGGAGCGCGGCCAGGCGACGGATAAAGACTTCGTCGGTATAATGCACGAACATGGCCCCGTTCACTCCTACGGCATGGTAAAGAATGCCCGGTTGCCCGTTGGTAAGGCTAAACCCGTAATATACATTATCGAAAGAGGAAGCCGGCAAGAGGCGGTCGGTTCCCGGCTGGCGGCGGGTACTATGCAGTTGCAACGTATCGGCAAGCCGGGCGATGCGGAAGGTATCGGCCAGCAACCCCGGAGCGCATACGCTGTCGGCCCGGAAAGTACTCACGGCCTCCTTGAGCGCACCGGCCGGCAACATCGGCATGGAGCGGTCGCACCGGTAAAGCACGGCCTGGTTAAAGGCATAGCCGGCTCCGTTCATCGGGGCGATCGCTACATCCAGGTTCACCGAAGGGGAAAGCGTTTTCAGCCCGATGCCTCCCGGCCCCAGCGGTGTCTTGGGGGAAGGCTGGATGCAACGCCCGGCTACCCAGTCTTTCACCACCGACGAAATAAAATAATCGTCGGGCTCGTTGGTACGGCTTAGTTTGAAAGGAGCGATCCATCCCCGGCCCGCATTGCCGAACTGCGCCTGCATCAACCGCATGGTGCGGCCGCTGTAATGGCCGGCCTGAATATGGGAATCGCCCAGATGGACGATGGTAAGCACCGTGTCTTTCCCGGCAGCTAAGGCATCGAGCCCTTCGAAAAACGAGGCCAGGCAACCGGGGCCGTTTTCCCCGGGCCCTATCAGCGAGTCGCGGCCGTTTGTCAGTCCGTAGCGGGCGGGGGGCAACGACGAGAGGGGCCGCCGGCGCAAGCTATCGATCGAAACCGGGGCGGAAAACATGCCCTGCGCCGTTGCCGGTCCGGTCGTTTCCAGACCTCCCGCAGCCCCCGGCATCAAAGCGGCCGAGGTATCCCGGGCCGTGCGAACCGTATCCGCCAGCCAGGCAGAGCGAGCCGATGCCCGTCCGGCCGTAGCCGACGACAAGGCCATCGAAGTAAACGAAATGGGAAGACCTGCCACCAGCAGGGCCCATATTCCTATGTTAATCAGCCATTTTATCTGCTTCATCGTAAAATTCTTTTTCAGTCATTAAGGCCTCCATCAGCGCATTCGCGATTTCGCGGCCGCCCCGGAAGCCCAGGTGGGTATAATCTTTGCTGGCCCAGTTTTTCTCGACAAACCGTACCATGCTGTTTTCGCCGCCCATCGCCCCGAATACGTTCCAGAAGGGCAGCCCGGCGGCGCGGGCCACTTCGCGTTGGGCATGCAGCAAGGCCCATACCGCAGGCATGGTTTCGAATGCTCCGTCGCACTGGCGGCTGCGGTCGGATACGCCCAGCAAGAGGATGTCTACGTCGGGATAACATGCCCTCAGGCGATGAATTACCTTCCGCATTCCTTTGGCATACCAACCGTAATGCAGCATGCCGTCGCTTACTACGTTCAAGCCGTATTGCAGCACGATCAAGTCGTACGGCCGAATCGCCTGCCAGGCGCGGCAACGGGCCGAATCGAGCCCTTCGAGCACCAGGCCCGAGTTTCCCCGGAGGGAAAAATTATCTACCACCACCCCGCTTTCGTCTTCCAACGCCACCCCGAGCGTTTGCAAGCCTTCCGCCCCGGCAAAGCGGAAGCGCGCCTGGGTAAGTTCGCCTTCGCGCACATACTGGGCAAGCGTTTCGGACGGGGGCAGTATCTCCCGGAGCGTATCCTGCGTTCCGTTGCATACCAGTTGCATCCGGACCTCGCGGGGAGTTTGGTAATACAACCGCAACGACGATACGGCCTGTATTTCCGGATACCGCTGCGTGGTTTTCACGCGGAGGGTAGCCTGGGGCGAGGTGGCATCGAAAAGCATGCCTGAGAGCACGTAGGCGCGGGAGCGATCGGTCAGAATCGAACGGGTAGTCCATCCCTCGGAATGCACTTCCACGGTAGGCCGGAACTGGGCGGCTACCGAAGCGACGGGCACAAAACCTACGCCCCGGCCGCCGAAGCGTTTTTGCAGGGCCGAACGGAGGTCGGCTACCACGATGTCGCCTTCGATAAAGGAGTCGCCCAGGAAAGCGATGCGCACGGGTCGTTGCAGTTCGTGGCGGCGGCCCAGCAGGGCAAAGAAACGTTTCAGCCCGATATGACCTACGGAATAGTCTTCGATACGGGTACCCAGGGAATCTGCGCCCGCTTCTCCGTAGACCGTCCGGTAGAGCGAATCGCGCAGGGCCAGACGCGCCGAATCGATGCCGGCGCGGGAAGCGGGGACAGGGGTTTCAACAGTCGCCAGGCTGTCGGCCGCCAACAGGGTGTCGGGCTGCAAAAGGGCTTGTTTAAGCGAATCGACCGTCGAGGAGCGAGGGGCGACGCGGATGTCAGACAATAAATCGACGCGTTTCACGGGATACCCCAGCACCCGGTCGGGCAGCCAATAAAGGGCCAGGCTGAAGGCCAGCGTAAGCAGCAACAGCAGCAATAAACGGCCGAAATTATTCTGATTCTCCATTCTACTTTTTTCTTTTTGCACTCGTTCCCGCGGGGCGGGATACAACCTATCTTTGCTTTTTAACCTCAACGCCGGGCCGTCCGGCTGCGGGAGCGAACTTGCCCGGCTTTCCTCCGAGGCGCGGGCGGCTTTGCTTTTTACAACCTGCCTCGATGACACGCGCCGAGCACGCAGAGACAAACCCCGTTCGGCTATGCCGAGGCGCAGCCTATCTTCGCTTTTTAAAGGGCAAAGATAGCGCAAACCGAGCGCAAAGGCAAACCCCGTTTGGCTTTACCGAGGTGCAGCCTATCTTCGCTTTTTGCGGAGCAAAGATAAGGATTCTCCCCGAATCCCCTCTTCCCCATACAAAATCTTTCCGCTCAGCAGCGCCTGCACCCCGCCCCGGAGCAAGAGATAAACCAGGAAAGCCAACCACAACGCATGATTCCCCAGCGAAGCATGAAACTGATAATAAAGCAGAAAAAAGGCCCCCGAAGCCACCGCCATAGCCGCCAGCATACGCCCCGTAGCCGTCGCGCCGATAAAAATGCCGTCCCACAAAAAGGCCCCGAACCCGGCCAGCGGAATAGCCAGCACCCACCAGAAATACCCGGCAGCCGCCTCCATCACCTCCCGCTCGTCGGTAAGCAACCCCAGAAAAGCCCGGCCCCCTACCCCGTAAAGCAAGGTAAAAAACACCGCCAGCCCGATACCCCATCCGAACAACCGCCGCACCATCCTTCGCAGCTCCGGACGATTGCGGGCCCCGATATACAAGCCAGCCAAAGCCTCTCCGGCATAAGCGAACCCATCCATAATATAAGAAAACAGCGTAAACAACTGCATCAGCAACGTATTTACCGCCAATACCACATTCCCCTCGCGCGCGCCCACGGCTGTAAAAAAGGTAGTAACCGCCACCAGACAAAGCGTACGAAAAAAAATATCCCGATTAACGCCGAAAAACCGCCGCATCGCCGCTTTGCGGAAAACCGCTGCCGGGCGAATACGCCTCCGAAGCCGTCCGTAATGCCCCGCCCACAACCCGACAGCCATCAAAAGACCGCTATACTGGGCGATAAGCGTACCGAGCGCAACCCCCTCCACCTTCATCCCCAGTCCATATACGAAACAAAGGCTGGCGGCAATATTGACTACATTCTGGGTAATAGCGATCGTCATGGGATACCGGGAATTTTGCATGCCGATAAACCACCCCGCAAACCCGTACAAGCCAAGCACCGCCGGCGCCCCCCAGATGCAAATCCGGAAATAGGTTGCCGCCAAGCTTTCCACCTCGGCAGTAGGCCGGATAAAATAAAAAGCGATACGCTGAATAGGATATTGCAACGCGATAAGCACCAGTGCGATAACCGCCCCCACCGCCAAGGCGCGGGCAGCCAGCAGGGCCACCTCGTCGAGATCGCGGCGCCCCAGGGCCTGCGACGTCATTCCGCTCGTCCCCATCCTAAGGAAACCGAACAACCAATAAATAATATTGAAGAGCATTCCCCCTACCGCGATCGCCCCGATATAGGCCGCCGAGCCCAGATGACCCACAATAGCCACGTCGACCAGGCCCAACAAAGGCACGGTAATGTTCGATACGATGGAAGGAAGCGCAATCCGGAGTATCTTTTTATTCATTTTTTCCGCTTATTCGTCTTTCCGTTTATTTCCGGTTTCGTCTGTTCGCATTTCCGCCTATTCATTTTTCCTTTTCTCCCGTTTATCCCGGCATCCTCCGCCCTTTCCGGCTTAAAAATGCGACAAAAACACCGAAATCAGATCGGGCCGCAGCAAAGCAGGCAGCAGGAAACCATACACTGCCCCGGCAAAGTGAGCATTATGATTGATATTATCGCCCCCGCGCCGGTTCATATACTGGCAATATACCAGGTACAGGATGCCGAACAGCAAACCGGGAATCGGCAAGACGCCGAAAAAGAGGATTTTCCCCCAGGGATCGAAAAAGATAGAAGCAAAAAGAACGGCCGAAACCGCGCCCGAAGCGCCGATAGAAACAAAATAAGGATTGGCGCGCTGCTTGGCCACATCGTAGAAAGAAGCCACCACCATCCCACCGAAATAGAGCAGCAGAAAGGCCCATTTGCCGAACCCCACGTATTGGAAAAGCCGCTCCATATACAGCCCGAACGACCAGAAGGTAAACATATTCACCACCAGGTGGCCCATATCGGCATGCACGAATCCGTGGCTGACAAGGCGGTACCATTCGTTGTTTCTCACCACGCGGTAGGGAATAAGCGCGAGTTTCATAAAAAGCTCCCGGTTGTTAAAACAGAGGAAGGAGACGATAACGGTCAGCCCGAGAATAATGTAGGTCATCATAAGACTTTCTTGTTTTTAAAACGGTTATATATCCATAACAATCCGCTTCCGGCAAAAAGCCTCTCCATGCGAAAGCCTTCCGCCGCATCCGGCAACCTCCCCTTCTCAATGAAAAGAGGCTGCCGGATGCTCGCTGTTTGCGGAAGAAAACGGCTGCTACCGGCAAATATAGGGATTTACCGGACGACAAAGATAGAAAAACCGCCCAAAAAGCACAAAGCAGCACACCGGATTTTGTACGCCCCTTCCTCGAATGCCTCCGATGCTTTCCTCGCTTTCGGTTTTTTCCGATTTTTTCAATTTTTCCGGTTCCGGGAATATCTTCCCCCCTTCTTCTATCTTCGAGGGCCCCCGTTTACTCCGATTTTTTTTAATAGCCTTTGCATAGTTTGCATACAACGAAACGACACGGCAAAAGAAACCAATCCTTTTATCGCAACCGGCCAAATCGAATCCGCCTCTTTTTGCAACTGTCGCTATCTGTAAAAAAATACAATAAGGTACCCCCTGGAAGCAACCCCGGAAGCAGTTTTATATCTTCCTGATAATCAATAGGATAAAAACAGGCTCGCATCTGCTTCGATTTTCATGCCGATGGAATCCGATTTTCATGCCGATGGATTTTTCATTTCATGCCGATGCAATTCGAATTAGATGCCCATGAAATTTTCGGGCGTAGAAAAAAAATACAATAAGTGTCCCCCGGTCGGGAAAGGTTTACCGGTGAAGTCTTACCCGCCGACGGTGCCAAACGCAACCTTTCTTCTCCGGTCGGGAACCCGCTGCCCTGCCCCGCCCCGCCGCTATTCTTTCTTGCGGTAACTCCATACCGCCAGCACATTAAACAAAAGCGCGAAAAGACAAATAACGCCCAGCGATCTCCATAGATCGGAAAGTCCGCTTCCCGCCAGATAGACCCTGCGCATCACTTCTACGAAATACCGGAGCGGATTAAAAGCCGTAAGGGTCTGGGCCCAGGCAGGCATGCTGCTTATGGGCGTAAACAAGCCGCTCAGCAAGGCAAAGATGATAATAAAAAAGAAAGCCGTAAACATGGCCTGTTGCTGGGTGGAGGAGATCGACGAGACAGCCAGCCCCAAGCCGGTGAATCCTACCAGATAGACGGCGGCGAAAAGATAGATTATTCCTATCCCGCCGGCTGGCGTCAGCCCGTATACCAGCCGGGCGATGAGAAGGGCGAGCGTGAGCAAAATAAATCCGATGATCCAAAACGGAATAAGTTTCGACAGCAGAAAGACGGATTTGGGTACGGGGCTGACGTTGATTTGCTCGATCGTGCCCTTCTCCTTTTCGCTCACGATATTGAGGGCCGGGACGAAACCGCCGATAATGGTAAGCAGGAAGACGATGATGCCGGGCACCATATAACTTTTATAGTCGAGATGGGGGTTGAAAAGCGCAATGGTTTCCACCGAGCGGGCCCGATAAGCTCGCTTGGCGGCTATCCCGCTCTTTCCCTGCGGGGTGACGCGCCAGCCTTTTTCCAGGTTGACGCGTTGAAGGATGGAGGTAAGATAAGAAGAGCCGAGGCCCCCTTTCGTGCCGTTCACGGCATCGGCCGCAATATATAGCTCGGCTCCCCCTTCGCGAAAAAGCCGTTTTTCGAAGCCTGAGGGAATTTCGACGATTATATCCGCCTCATTCCGTTCCACGGCCAGAAGGGCCTGAGAATAGGTATCGGAAAAATCGCTCAGGCAAAAATAGCCGGAGGAAAGAATCTGGTCGGCCAGCTCGCGGGAAAAAGCCGACCGGTCGCCGTCGACGAGGCTGAGGTTGATGTTGCGCATCTCGAAATTGGCGGCGAAGGGCAGGATCAGAAGCTGCATGACGGGGAGCATGAAAATGATTTTCCTCAGGAAACGGTCGCGCCGGATTTGCTTGAACTCCTTTTCCAGCAAAAAGCGAAGTATTCTCAGTGTTTGCATAATTACAACCTTATATTAAATCGTTTCACGCTCCAGGCCACCAGCCCCGCGGCCATCAGCAACAGGATAGCGGCCTCCTTCCAGACGGCCGACAAGCCAAGCCCTTTGATCATCACGTCTTTTACGGCCATGATATACCATTTGGCAGGTACGATATGGGAAAGCCATTGCAACGGAAGAGGCATATTTTCGACGGGAAACAACATGCCGCTCAGCAACATAACGGGCAACATCAGCGCCATTCCGCTGATCAGCATAGCTGCTTTCTGGGTATCGGCCACGGTAGAGATAAGCAGCCCCAGGCAAAGCGATACGATTGCATAAAGCAGGGAAAGGCCCACCAGCAACGCCAGACTGCCGGCGATCGGCACATCGAGCAGATAATAGGAGAGCAGCAGGATGGTGGCGATATTCACCAGGCTCAGGAAAAGATAGGGCGTGGCCTTGGCCAGGATGATATAGACCGGCTTGAGGGGAGAAACAAGCAGCACTTCCATCGTACCGGTTTCCTTTTCGCGGACAATGCCTACCGAGGTCATCATGGCGCATATCAAAATCAGAATCAGCCCCATCACGCCGGGCACGAAATTATAGGCCCCTTTCATCAGCGGATTGTAAAGCAGGCGCACGACGGGCCGGATGCCTGAGCCCTCAGCGGAGAAGACGACGGGCCGGATGCCCGAGGCCCCGCCGGCAGAGACAGCGGAAGGAGCGGCGGCTACCGCCTGTCGACGGATGGAAACATCGCGGAACTGGTTGCTGATAATGGCCGTGGCATAGGCCAGTAGTTGGGTAGCCTCGTTCGGATCGGAAGCGTCGGCCAGGAGTTGTACCGAAGCGTCGGCATGCGCGGCAGGGCGGGGCGGGAAGACGACGACAATCCGTACTTTTCCCTGTCGGAAAAGAGATTGAGCGGCAGCCGGGTCGGCGAGGCGCCCGTAGAAATCGAAATAAGGGCTGGCGGCCAGGCGGTCGGTGATGCGAAGCGATAATTCGTCGCGGCCGGGATCGAGCACGGCAAAGGATACCTGCCGTATTTCGGTGGTGATGGCGTAGCCGAAAAGGATGATCAAGACTACGGGCATGGCCAGCAAAATCAGGGTAGTCCGCATATCGCGGAAGATGTGATAAAATTCTTTGCGTACAAAAGCGGTCAGTTGTTCCATAGGTCATTCTCCCCGTTTGGCTCTCCGCGCCAGGGCACGGAAAACATCGTTCATGCTCCCCACACCGTAAGCCGCTTTCAGGGCCGCCGGGCTGTCTAAGGCTTCAATCCGCCCGTCGACCATGATCGACACCCGGTCGCAGTATTCGGCCTCGTCCATATAATGGGTGGTGACGAAAACGGTAATGCCTCGCTCCGCCGCCTCGTATATCAGTTCCCAGAACTGCCGCCGGGTGACGGGGTCGACTCCCCCTGTGGGCTCGTCGAGAAAGACCAGGGTAGGCTCGTGCAAAACAGCCACGGAAAAGGCCAGCTTTTGTTTCCATCCCAGCGGCAAGGCGTCTACCGGTGTATGACGTTCGCCGGCCAGCCCCAGCGCGTCGAGCAATTCGTCGGTTTTGGCGGAAAGCTTGCGGCCGCTCAGGCCGTAGATGCCGCCGAACAACCGGATGTTTTCGTCCACTTTCAGATCGCCGTACAAGGAAAACTTCTGGCTCATATAGCCGATATGCCGCTTGATCTGTTCGGATTGGCTATACACGTCGAAGCCGGCCACCCAGGCTTCTCCCGCTGTCGGCGCCGACAGACCGCAAAGCATTCGCATGGCGGTGGTTTTGCCGGCTCCGTTGGCGCCCAGAAAACCGAATATTTCGCCTCGGCTCACCCGGAAAGTGATTCCGTCGACGGCGGTGAACGTGCCGAAGCGTTTGGTAAGTTGATTTGTTTCGATTACATACATGCTCTTTTTTATTTTATTGCCGGCAGGCTTAGGCTGCACCGTCGTTTCCAGGCGTCCGGCACTGCCTTGTACCACGCTGGCAGGTATAAACCGGATTGGTTTTCTTTTCCGATTTATAGGTTGCCTGCGATACCCTTTTCCGATTTATCTTTCTTATCTTTTTATTCTTCACAACGCCATAAAGCAATCTTCTATACCCGGAGCGATGGGCCGGATGTCCAGATCGGCATGCCCCCGCTCCCGGAGGTAGCCGGCCAGAGAGGCCAGGACGGCATCGTCCCCCTCCTTCCCCAAAGCCTCGTCGCGCAAGGTCAGATGATGGGTATCGCCGAAGGCAAAACAGGAAGCGACGGCGGGAAAGGCGCGAAGATCTTTCAGCAACGCATACATCCGGCCGGAGCGAGCGGCCCAGAGCGGACGGCCGAAGCTTTCGCGGATGACGGCGGGCGTATCTACCCGGAGGCAATGCCCGTCGCGCATCAGGGCGATCCGATCCGAACGAGCGGCTTCATCCATATAAGGGGTGGATACCAGCATGGTGATTCCTTCGTTTTTCAACCGGGCAAGCATTTGCCAGAACTCCTCGCGCGATACCGGGTCGACGCCGGTAGTGGGTTCATCCAGCAGAAGCACCTCGGGCCGATGAATCAGGGCGCAGCAAAGAGCGAGCTTTTGCTTCATGCCTCCCGATAATTTGCCGGCACGCCGCTTTCGGAAGGGTTCGAGTTGCACATAGATGTCGCGAATCAGGTTGTAATTGGCCTGCACGGTGGTACGGAACACGGTGGCGAAAAATTCCAGATTCTCTTCCACCGTCAAATCCTGGTAAAGGGAAAAACGGCCCGGCATATAGCCTATCCGGTTCCGGATTTCGGCCCAGCCGGCTACCACGTCGCGACCGGCTACCGTAGCTTTTCCCTCATCGGGCAGCAACAGGGTGGCAAGGATACGCAACAGGGTGGTCTTTCCCGCTCCGTCGGGGCCGATCAGCCCGAAAAGCTCGCCGGGACGTATCTGGAGCGAGACATCTTTCAAAGCAGTAACCGGCCCGTATGCCTTGCCGATACGGTCGATCCCGACGGCGTTCATGGCTGCTGGGCGGTTTCGGCGTGAAACGTCAATTCTCCGTATTGGCCGATTTTCAGGTAGCCGTCGTTGCGCACAGCCACTTTCACGGCATACACCAGATTGGCCCGCTCGTCTTTGGTCTGGATGCCTTTGGGGGTAAATTCCGACTGGTCGGAAATCCACACGATCGTGCCCGCATAAGCCCGCCGCCCGGTGCCGTAGTCGGCATATACATCCACCGATTGGCCGGCTTTCAAGCGGGAAAGCTGGTCGGCCGTCACATAGGCCCGGAGGTAAAGCAAATCAGTATCGGCTAGTTTGTAAAGAGGTTGGCCGGGAGCAGTTACTTCGCCCGCCTCGGCGTATTTTACCAGGACGGTGCCGGTACGGGGGTTCAGGATGCGGCTTTTCTGCAACTGGTCGTCGAGTTGCATCACCTGGTAAAGCATGGCTTCCGCTTCGGCATCGGCACCTTCGGTGGTCTTGCTCAACGAAGAATAGTGGGCATCGAGTTGTTTCTGAAGGTATTTCAGGTTGTTTTCGATGTCGTCGAGTTGTTTTCGGTTGCCGGCTTTAGCCCTGACCAGGTTCTGCATCCGCCGTTGCTCGGCGCGGGCGGTGGCTATTTGTTGTTCGAGGGCGGCAATCTGCTTGCGGATGTCGGGTTTGCGAACGTCTACCGAACGCAGGCTGGAAAGCAATTGCATTTTCCGCAGATAAAGCTGCGTGGTATCGATATATCCTACCATCCGGCCTGCTTCGAGGCGGTCGCCTTCCTCCAAGTCGAATGCTTTGATTTTCCCGCCAGCCTCGGCCGAGACGAGAATTTCCGTAGCTTCGAAAGCGCCGGCGGCATCGGAACCGTTATCTCCGGCACTGCAACCGGCCAGCAACAGCCCGCTGAGGCTGAGTATTTTCCATTGTTTCATAAGTGTTTGCTTTTATAATTTTCATATTTCCGCCAAGGAAAGCTTAGCGATGGGCGGAATCGACTTTCATACGCTTTTCCGACAATTCTTTCCATGCTTTCCATACGGCCTTTTTCCCTTAGGATGATACGGCTCCGAGCATCGGGATTACGGATTGGGAATTCCGCCCGGCGGTTGATTGGTAGCGTACATATACGTATAGACAGCCAGCAATTGCCGGATGCGCCGGGTAGCTACCGCTTCGCGGGCGAGATCTTCGGCGTGAATTTCGCGAATCAGGTCGGTTACGGAGATGGTGCCGTTTTCCAGTTTCACCTCCGCGGCCTTGCGGATACGGGTACGCAACCGGGCAATAGCTTCGTCTCCCCGGATCAATTCGTTGTATTTGCGTATTTCCGTCTGTCCGCGAATCAGGTCGAGGCGGGTATTGAAAAGAAAGGTTTCCCGGCCTACCTCCACGGCGCGGCTTTGGGCGGAAATCTTCCGACGGTCGTTTTTCAGCGTATACAATTTTCCCAGATTCCAGCTCAGGCGGATGCCGGCTATGTAAAAAGGGCGGAAAGAGTTATCGAGCATGTCCAGGCCCGGACGCCCGTATCCGGCTTGCACAAAAGCGTCCAGCCGGGGACGGATACCCGCCGTAAGCAACCGCTCGTGCGCCGCCGTCAGGTTGTCGCGGGCATCGAAGACCCGGAGCTCGGGCCTTAGGATGGCCCCGGGAAGGGAACCTCCCGCCCAGGAAGGAGTTTCCAGCCGGGTTTCCTGCAACGTCTGCCCTGTCAAAGCTTCCAACATCGTGAAATAGGCCGAACGGGCGGCTTTCAGTTCGATTTCCTGCTGGCGTGTGTTCAGCAGTTCCACTTCGAGGCTTTCGCGATCCGACTCGTTGGCCACGCCGTTGGCGATCATGGCATCGATCCGATCCAGATTCACCTGCCAGTCCTTTTGCAAAAGGGCGTTCTGGCTAAGAAGGGCGTCTTGCAGCAGACAACCGAAATAAAGTTGGTTTACCCGCTCGCGAAGGGTATACAGATCGCTTTCGAGTTGCCGGCGATCCGCTTCGGCTTCGGCCCGGCTTTGCTCGCGGGAAGCCCGGATCCGGCCGCCGTCCCAAATAGCTTGATTCACTTCGCCCACCACCTGGTAGTGATCTTTGCCGAGCGTAGGAATGGAAAAGCCGGGGATAAGAGCGGCTATTTTCCCGCCGTCGAAAGGAAGCCGGGTGACGTCGCTCTGGTAGGAGGCTTTCGCGTTGACGGCCAATTGGGGCAGCCAGCCTTTGGCAGCGTTCGACAGGTTGTATTGCTCGGTTTCGGCAATCAAGCCGGCTCGGCGTATCAGAGGATAGTTTGCCCTGGCCCAGGCGTAACACTGGGACAGTGTAACGGTCTCCTGCCCCGATACGCCGGAAACAAGCCCCCACAAACAGAGAAATCCAAGGAGATAAATTCGTTTCATAAAGCGTATGAGTTTAATTTTCCAGCATGCCGCCTTGCGGGGCATCGTCCGGAAGAACAGGATCTTGAAAAGCATGATCGCGAAAGCCATGATCCGGCAAAGTATGGCCCTCCAGGGCACGACCTTGCGGCGCCAGCATGCGGGTAAGTATTTCCACTACCGTCAGCCGGCGGCGCAGCAGGAATGCTTCGAAGGTTTCCCGGTTGCCTTCCATAAAGATGTCGGTAAGGGGCCGGTGTACCAACAGGGGAAAAACCACCAGGCTAACCAAGGTAGCCACCACATCCTCGATCGGTATTTTCCGCAGCAGTCCTTTTTCCATCTCTTCTTCCATCTGTTTTCTCATGCGGAGGATGGGCTGGAGGCGGCCCGGATCTTTCAAAATAGTCCGGTAAAGATGGCCCGGATCGCGGTTTAACTCGTTCACCACAAAAAGCGGAAACAAGGGGTTGGCCCGAACCAGATCGATATACTGGCCGATAATAGCGGGAAGTTTCTCCAACATGCCCTTGTCTTCGTCCATGATCCGGTCGATATTGGGCAACAAGGTAGAGATCAACCTGCCGAAAACAGCTTCGAACAGACGTTCTTTGGTACGATAATAATAATGTAGAGCGGTACGTCCTATTCCGGCCTCCCGGGCAATATCGCTCATGGTGGCGGCCTCATACCCTTTTCGTATAAATACGCGTTTAGCCGCCTCGATAATACGGGTTTCCATTTCGGTTGTTTCTTCCATATTTCTTCGCTTTATATGTTATTTAATGTTTTTACCATCACGACTGACACTGCTGTCAAATATAAGGCAAAAAAATAACACTGCAAATAAAAACGGATTTATTTGCAGTGTCACCTTCTATTTTAACCCCAATGACGGCTGAGAAAAGGGAAAAGCTTTCCCGTTTCCTCTACCGGATAGGATGAGCTTCTACGCCTTCGAACGTCATTTGAACAGGTTGAATTTTTCCATCGGCATCGAACGTCATTTTATCGATACAGGTGACGCGGTGGTCGCGGGCATTATCGCCGAGCGGACGGCGGTGGTAGACGATATAATAATCTTCGGTGCCCGGTACCTGCATTACCGAATGATGGCCTGCGCTGGTAGCCACGGTAGAATCTTGTTGCAGGATTTTATTCTCCCGCCGGAAAGGCCCGAAAGGCGAATCGGCAATGGCGTATGCTACCGAATAATCGGGGCCGCCCCAACCGCCTTCGCTCCACATAAAATAATATTTGCCGTTTTTCTTGAACATAAACGGGCCTTCCACATAGCCTTCGGGAGTGATTTCCTTGTAGGTTTCGCCGTCTTCGAAAGGCACGATGCCGGTGAAATCGTCGTTCAACCGTACTACGTTGCAATGCCGCCAGCCGCCGTAATACATATAATAACGGTCGTCGCCGTCGTGAAAGACGAACTGGTCGATCGGTTGGGCTCCGTTGACGATTTCGTTGATAAGAGGTTTGCCCAGCAAGTCGGCATAGGGACCTTCCGGACGGTCGCTTACAGCTACGCCGATCCCTCCTACTTCGCCTTCATGTACGTCGTTGGCTCCGAAAAACAGGTAGTAGCGTCCGTCTTTGCGGATGACGGAGGGCGCCCACATGGCTTTTTCAGCCCATTTCACAGCGGCGGTATCCAATACGGCGGCATGTTTGGTCCAGGTTACGAGGTCTTTGGAAGAAAAGCAGTCGAAATAGGTTTGCTTTTCGTATACGTCGCTCCAGGTGGGATAAATCCAATAGGTATCGTCGTAAATGATGCCTTCGGGATCGGCATACCAGCCTTCGAATACGGGATTGCCGCTTTTCGCGGGGGCTTCGGCCGTTGTTTTCGAGCCGTTGTTGCAACCGGCCAGCGCGGAAACAGCCAGCAGAGAATAAATGAGGGTACGTTTCATACGTTGAATAAATTTATAGGTTAGTCGGCTTTGCCGGACGTTGAATTTTCGGTTTCTTCCTGTTCCATGTTCTTGGCCAGGCCCCCTTCCGAAGTTTCCTTATACAAGCTGGGCAGGTCGTTGCCTGTCTGCCGCATCACTTCTACCACCTGGTCGAAGCTGACGCGGTGTTTGCCGTCGGAAAAATTCGAAAAGGTATTGGCGTCGAGCGCGCGGGCGGCTGCAAAAGCGTTGCGTTCGATGCAAGGGATTTGCACCAGGCCGCAGACCGGGTCGCAGGTAAGGCCCAAATGATGTTCAAGACCCATTTCGGCTGCATATTCGATTTGGGCCGGCGTGCCGCCGAACAACTGGCTGGCAGCGGCGGCGGCCATCGCGCAAGCTACCCCTACTTCGCCCTGGCAACCTACCTCGGCGCCCGAAACGGAGGCATTGGTACGCACCACGTTGCCGAACAACCCGGCCGTAGCCAAGGCGCGCAGGATACGGGAGTCGCGAAACTCGCGAGTATCTTTCAAATGATACAACACGGCAGGCATCACCCCGCAGGAACCGCAGGTAGGGGCGGTAACGATTTTGCCGCCGCAGGCATTTTCTTCGGATACGGCCAGGGCGAAGGCATACACCATGCCCCGGCTTTTGATGCTGCTGCCGTAGCCTTTGGCGCGGATCAGGTAGTCGGAGGCCTTACGCCGGATACCCAAACCGCCGGGCAGGATACCTTCGGCTTCCAAGCCGTTCTGCACAGCGTCTTGCATCACCTTCCATACCTCGGCCAGGTAATCCCAGATGGACGATCCTTCGCATTGTTCGACGTATTCCCAATAAGAATGCCCGGTTTTTTCGCACCAGGCCTGAATTTCCTTGATGCTTTCCATATCGTATACCTGCGCCGTTTTGAGCTCGTTGAACGTTTCGTTGGCCAGGGTTCCGCCCCCGATGCTATACACCGTCCAGGTATCCAGCTCTTCCCCGTTCTCGTTGTACGATTCGAAAAGCATCCCGTTCGGATGAAAAGGTAGAAATATTTTCGGTTCCCATACGATTTCGGTTTTGGCCACGGGGCGCAATACTTCCAGAATGGCTGCGTCCGTCATATGCCCTTTGCCGGTGGCGGCCAGGCTGCCGTAAAGGGTTACTCTGAATTTTACCGCTCCCCGGTTGCGTTCGAGGAAAGCTTCGGCGGCGCGCATGGGCCCCATCGTATGGCTGCTGGAAGGGCCGTGGCCGATCCGGTATATTTGTCTGATCGATTCCATATTCGTTTTTGTTTTATCTGTTCTTATTCACTTTTCGCGCCGCATCGTTATCAGTCGCCCTTCACGATGCGGCATCGGCTTTTATACCTTACAAGCTTTCATACTTCTTTCATACCTTCAAAAAAACGCCTTGTTTGTAAAGCCGCCACAAAAGTATATAAATAACCGACACGTTCGACAAGGAAATGAGCACCGGATAGTAATTTCCCAGATAAGGCTGCAATCCGAAGAAGAGCGATTCGCCGATACAGCGGAAACTGACCACGCAAGTAAGCAGATAAGCCGTAATCGAATTCATCCCGTATACCTTCAACCAGGTCAGGTGTTTGCGATGCCCCCGGCAATCGATCCAATAATAAAAAGCCGCCATCAACAGAAAACAATAGCCGCTGCTGACCAGTACCATCGAACTGGTCCATATGCGTTTGACGACAGGCATTTGCAAGTTCCACAGCCAACCGGCTCCCGCCAGGGCGATACCTATCGAGACCAGCCACAAGGCCTTTCGTCCGGCCGGCAGCCGGCTTTTCAACAACTGTCCGGCAAACAAGCCGGTCAGTACGGTGACGCCGAAATTCAGGCTGCTCAAAATCCAGGTATAAGTATATCCGGGAGCGAATACTACTTTTCCGTCCGTCAGCGAAGCCCCGTCGCGGAAACGGCCCAATACCGTCCGGTCGATCCATTCGGCCAGATTGCCCTCAGGCGTATAATTGCCGCCTCCGTAGCCGTCGATCCGAATCCATTGCATACAGGCCCAATAAAGAAACAGCAGACCTGCGGCTACGGCTATCCGGGTAGCCGTGCGAGTAGTAAGGAAGAGCAGGCTGGCAATCAGATAGCCGGCGGCAATGGCCTGGAGGGTATTGGAGTAGAGATAGATATGCTGCGGATCGAGGGCCAGCAGATTCCCCTGGCACATCATGCCGAAAATCCAAAGCAACAACACCCGTTTGCCAATTCGGCGGTACACTGCCGAACGGTCGGACGCCCCCCGGTAGCGGGAAAGGGCGAAAGGAATCGATACGCCCGACATAAAGAGGAATAAGGGCATCACCAGATCCCAGGGTGAAAAGCCTTCCCAGGGTATATGGGTGAATCCTTTCATAAAGGTGGCGAACCAGGGAACTTCCACGGCCTGCGAGAGGGGATGCAAAAGCGTTTCCAGCGCGACGAGACAAAACAAATCGAAGCCTCGCAAGGCGTCGAGCGATTCCAACCGGGTATTTTTTTCTTGAGGTGATTTCATGGTTGCGGCCTGTAAGATTAGTAAGATTAACCAATAGAATACGGCGATAAAGATACTTTTTTTATCGGACCGAAAGGCTGCTTTCTACCCATTTATCGTTTCCCCGCACGTATTCCTGCCAATTTCCGGAAACAGATTCCCTATTTTTAATTAGCTTTGCCACCTGAAATAACAAATTCCGTACACGCAAAAATGAAACGACCGTTGAAACCCATTATGTTTGTAGGTACCTCGTCGGATGCGGGGAAAAGCATCGTCAATGCTGCTTTCTGCCGTATTTTCCGGCAAGACGGGTATAGCCCCGCTCCTTTCAAAGCCCAGAATATGTCGCTCAATTCCTACTCTACCGCCGAGGGGGGAGAGATGGGACGGGCGCAAGTGGTACAGGCGGAGGCTTGCGGCCTTGCCCCTCATACCGATATGAACCCGGTGCTTTTGAAGCCGACGAACGATAAGAGTTCGCAGGTCATCGTGTGCGGACGTCCGGTAGGCAATCTTTCGGCCAAGGATTATTTCGGAAAAGACAACTGCAAAGAGGAATTATTCGCCCAGGCCGTACAAGCTTTCGAACGGCTGGCCGCCCGCTATAATCCGATCGTATTGGAAGGCGCAGGCAGTATTTCGGAGCTCAACCTGCGCGACCGCGATATTACGAATATGCGGATGGCCCTGCAAACGGGGGCTTCCACCTATCTGGTGGCCGACATCGACCGGGGAGGCGTATTCGGCTCGGTATACGGCACGATTGCCCTGCTGAAACCGGAAGAGAAAGCGCTTATCAAAGGAATCATCATCAATAAATTCCGGGGCGACGCTTCCTTGTTCGACGAAGGGAAGCGCATCCTGGAGGAACTTACCGCAGTACCCGTAGTAGGCGTAATTCCCTGGTTTCACGATATTAAGATCGAAGACGAAGACTCGGTGGCACTGGACACGAAGACAAACACCTACCGGGAAGGAAAAATAAATGTCGCCGTTATCCTGCTCCGCCGCATGTCGAATTTTACCGATTTCGACGTATTGGATACCGATCCGCGTTTCAATGCTTATTACACCCATACCCCCGAAGAGGTGGAAAAGGCCGATATTATCCTGCTGCCGGGTTCCAAAAACACCTTGGCCGATTTGCAGAGCATCCGCGCTTCGGGAGTAGCCGACGCGATTCTGCGCGCCTACAAGGCCGGGAAAAAAGTAATCGGCATTTGCGGGGGCTACCAGATGATGGGCGCAAGGTTGGAAGACCCCGACCGGATCGAAGGCGAATTGCCTGCGGTACCCGGACTAGGGCTTCTGCCGCAATATACGGTGCTCGAACCGGAAAAAGTCACCCGTCAGAACCGGTTTGCCTTTTTACCGGCGACAGCATACTGCCCGGCAGCCGAAAGCGACGACCACGAGGAAAGCGGCGACTATGCCGAAAGCCGATCGCCCCTAACCGGCGAAGAGGCTTTCAATTGCCAGGGCTATGAAATTCACATGGGCCGCACTCTCGAAGTGGGAAATGCTCCTTGCCGCCCGGTAGCCCGGCTTGCCGACGGACGCGCCGACGGCTATTACCTGGACGAACGTTGCTGGGGAAGCTATTTACACGGGATTCTCGACAATCCGGCCGTCCGCGACCATCTGGCGGAAGGATTCGACCGGGAAGCTTGCGACCATCGCCCGCCTTTCGATTACGCCGGCTTCAAAGAAACGCAATACGATAAGCTGGCCGATCTGGTGCGTCGCCACGTCGACTTGGAGTATATCTATGAAACCTTAGGCTAGCATCCGGCCCCAACCGGCAGAGAGAGAGACGGGGAAAGCCGGATTCGTCTCTGCGTCAAAAAAAAATCGTTTCTTATATCAGAAGTAGACGTTGCCGCTCATGGCGGAAACCAAGAGAGCCAAAACCCGAAAAAGAGGAGAATCCGGTTGAAGGGTTATTGTATTTTTTCTTCCGTAGTAAAAAAAGGATAAGCAGGCAATTCGAATTCATCCTTTTTCGGGCACGATCCGTGCCCGGCTTGTGTTACTTCCAAACAAGCCCGTATTATCCGCGGATACTACCAATACGTAGCTTATTTCCCTGGCACCAACCCAATCTCTTTTTTCAAGTTCCTTGCTTTTCAGGGCAATCCGAAGTTACTTGAAAACGCACGAAGATATACGAACCGACTAAGGGAAAGACACGGCGACACCTTACTTCAACAACCGGTTCACCCGTGCCACGTCGTCGAGCTTGACGCAAACGGTGGCCCCCAGTTGTTCGAGATAAAGCACTAAATGATTTTTTTTGATTTTCTTCACTTTGCCGGAAACATGCTTCATGGCCCCGCAAAGAATCTCCACCTCGTCGCCGGCCACCAGCGGATGTTCGGCCGCCTGCTCGAGGAAGGCTTTGATCGCGTCGATTTCCTGCTGCCGCACCAAAGCCGGCTTGCCGTTATAATAGACGATCCGCGATACCCCGTACACCTGAATCAGGGTACGCAATACCGGATCGGAACAACGCACGAAGATATACGAACTAAATAAGGGAATATCCACCATCTTCACCCGGTCGGACCATACCCGCGGCGTACGATGCAAAGGCAGCCAGCATTCCACCCCTTTGGCTTCCAGCCTTTCTTTTACTTGTTTTTCAGCCCGCGGAGCTGTATATAAGACATACCAATTGGTACTGTTGGTAAACACCATGCTTCATTTTATTGATTGCGGGCACAAAGATACGACTATTTTTCGTATCATTGCAATCCGGTGTATCTAACACCCTTTAAAAATATACCATGAACAGAAGAGATTTTATACAAAAGTCTGCCCTCTCCGCCATCGGCGCAGGGCTATCTCCCCTTTTCGGAAAAACGTATGCTTCCGTCTACGGCCCCACGGCGCCCAGTAATAAAATAAAAGTAGCCCTGATCGGTTGCCGCAGCATGGGGTTTGCCAATTTGCGCACTTTCCTGGATTATCCCCAGACGGAATGCGTCGCCCTCTGCGACATCGACGACGAATGGCTGCACAAACGGGCTGCCGACATCGAAAAAAAGACCGGCAAAAAAGTACCTTATCTTTACAAAGACTGGCGCCGCGTGATCGATCAGAAAGATGTCGACCTGGTGATTATCGGCACGCCCGACCATTGGCATTGCTTGCCGGCCGTCGGCGCCTGCGAAGCCGGCAAAGACGTGTATGTGGAAAAACCGCTGGCCAATACGATTGAAGAATGCGACCTGATGGTAAAAGCCGCCCGCCGCTACAACCGGATCGTGCAGGTAGGTCAATGGCAGCGAAGCGACCCGCATTGGGATGAGGCGGCCGCCTACCTGAAAGCCGGTCATATCGGCCGGGTACGCACCGTGAAAGTATGGGCTTATCAAGACGGCAAGCCGATGCTCCCCGTCGTGCCCGACACAGCCGTTCCGGCCGGCGTCGACTACGATATGTGGCTCGGGCCGGCCCCCCGGCGTCCGTTCAATCCGTACCGCTTTCATTACAACTTCCGCTTCTTCTGGGACTATGCCGGCGGACTGATGTCCGATTGGGGCGTTCACCTGCTCGATTACGCTCTGGAAGGCATGCAGGCCGGCCTGCCGCAGCGCGTCTTCGGCAGCGGAGGCAAATTCGCCTATCCCCACGACGCGATGGAAACGCCCGATACCCTGATGGCGACGTACGCTTATCCGGAGTTTAATGTGATCTGGGATCATGCCTGCGGAATCAATCACGGATTATATGATCGGAAAGAAGGATTGGCTTTTTACGGAGAAAACGGCACCCTCGTGCTCGATCGGGCCGGATGGGAGGTCATTCCCGTAGTAGCCGATAAAACCCCGCGCATGGAGGCCGTTCCTTTCCGCAAGGGAGAAGGAAAAGGCCTTTACCGCCATGTGGGCAATATGCTGGAATGCGTCCGGAGCAGGGAATTGCCCGCCGCCGACATTGCCATCGGAGCGCGGGTAGCCAAAATGGCTCACCTGGCGAACATCTCTTGCCGGGTAGGCCGGGAGGTACGCTGGGACGATACCGCCCGTTGTTTCACCGGCGACGCGGAAGCTACGGCGCTTTCCAAAGCCTGCTATCGCGCCCCGTGGAGCTTGCCTAAGCTAGATTGAAAAAAGCCTATAAAAAAAACCGCCCGGATCGAAGCACTCGATAAATCCGGGCGGTTGTCAGTTCTATACAAAACAATTGTCGATCAGATAAGAGCGACTGACGATTCGCTAAAGCAACTGTCGGCTCGCTAAGGACCGCTCTCAATTCAATAAGGACCGTTCTCTATGCGATTAAAGCCGTGGTTCATTCCGAAAGCAGGCCGGCCGCAAGCCAGACCCGCCTTACGGCTTGCGCCAAAGCGAAAGCCTAATCGAAAGCAAGCCTAATCGAAAAGATGTCTGAACTTGCTGAAAATCTTTTCTTTCATCGACTTGTTCGGCTGAAAGTTGGGCGAATTTTCCAATCCGTTCAATACTTCCTTTTCCGAAGCCGAGAGAGTTTCGGGGATATAGACGCTTACATTCACCAACAAATCGCCCGTGCCGTAGCTATTTACCGAAGGCAATCCCTTGTTGCGCAAACGAAGCACCTTTCCGGGCTGCGTGCCGGGATCGATCTTCACCTTGGCCCGCCCGTCGATGGTAGGCACTTCCACCGTTCCGCCCAACGCCGCCTGCGGCACGCTGAGCAAGAGGTTATAAAGCAAATCGTTCTCGTCGCGGATCAATTCGGGATGCGGTTCCTCTTCCACCAGAATCAGCAAATCGCCGTTGATGCCGCCATGCCGCGCGGCATTCCCCCGGCCGTTCATCGCCAACTGCATGCCTTCGGCCACGCCGGCCGGAATATTGATAGTGATAATCTCGTCGTCGCGCACCACGCCCTCGCCGTTGCAGAGCGTACATTTCTTGGTAATGATTTTACCCTCTCCGCCGCAAGTCGGACAGGTGGATTGGGTCTGCATCTGCCCCAGAATCGTATTGGCGATACGCGTCACTACTCCGCTTCCCTTGCAGGTATCGCAAGTACGGGTGCTGTGATCGTCGTCGGCCCCGCTGCCGTGGCATTTCGTACAAGGCACGTATTTTTTCACCTTGATCTTTTTTTCCACGCCGCTGGCAATCTCTTTCAACGTCAGCTTCACCTTCACCCGCAGATCGGAACCCCGGTTTACCCGGCGTCCGCTCCGCGAACCGCCGCCGAAGCCGCCAAAACCGCCGAAGCCTCCGAAATGACCGCCGAAAATGTCGCCGAATTGCGAGAAAATATCTTCCATCGACATGCCGCCGCCGAAACCGCCGCCGCCCGACGCGCCACCTACCCCGGCATGCCCGAACTGATCGTAACGCTGCCGTTTTTGCGGATCGCTCAGCACGTCGTAAGCTTCGGCCGCCTCCTTAAAGTTCTCTTCGGCCTGCTTGTCGCCCGGATTCTTGTCCGGATGATACTGAATCGCCTTTTTGCGATACGCTTTCTTTATCTCGTCGGCCGAAGCGTTCTTTCCCACGCCCAGCACCTCATAATAATCCCTTTTAGCCATCTTTCCTATTTGTTATTTGTCATTGTCCGCCTTATTCGCCCACCACTACCTTGGCATGACGAAGCACCTTATCGTTAAGCGTATAGCCGGTTTGCACGCAATCGATCACCTTTCCTTTCATCTGCGGATCGGGAGCCGGCACCGTAGCTATCGCCTCGAACAATTCCGTATCGAAAGGCTTGCCCGTAGCTTCTATGGGTTTCACCCCCTGCTGCGCCAGGTAAGCCATAAACTTATTATAAATCAGTTCCACCCCTTCTTCTACCGCTTTCACGTCTTCCGCCGTGCGCATATTCTGCATCGCCCGTTCGAAATCGTCGACCACCGGCAACAAACGACTGAGGGAAGCCTCTCCGCCGTTTTTGATCAGCTCGGCTTTCTCGCGGAGCGTACGCTTGCGGTAATTATCGAATTCAGCCATCAGCCTCAGATGCGCCTCGTTGAGTTCGCTGCACTTCTTTTTTAACGCTTCCATCTCGCCCGACACATTGTCAGAGGCATCGGCCTCGACTGTCGTATTTGACTGTTCTTCCTGTAAATTTGTCGCTTCTTCCTGTTTTACATTTTCTTCTTTCGGACAAGCTTCCTTTTTCTCTTTTGCGTTCATTTGGCTCATAATCTTATCTTTATTTTTTCATTACTAACTAACTGTAAGCAATATACAGAATAATACACATCTTTATAACAAGTTTGCGCCTTCAACTGTTATTACCATGATCCGTAGGTAGCCTATCAAATATACTGCCAACTATTCTACCGGATAAAAAATATGTAGAAACTGTTTTGATTTTTTTCGTCTAACGGATTTGAGAGGGCTTTCCGAGGCCTGGCCGTCACACGGATGAGGAAGATAGCCCGGCTATCTGACGAAGAAGAGATGCGGATCCGACCGGCAAGAGACTCAAAGCATAGGCGAAAACAACAATGATATAATTTAAAAGGCTGTCTCCTGAAAAATCAAAACAGTTTCTTACCTTTGCTATCAATTTTTGTAGAAACAGAATATAAACAAAAAGATTAGAGAGAAATGATGAAGAAAGCTATTTTGTCTGTACTGCTATTATTTTTCCTGTTAAGCGGTTTCGCACAAAACCGCAGTCCCCTCATCTGCCGTCTGGGCTTCACCTACGAAATAAGCCAGAGCAAGAACTGGGGCTACAACAAACCCGTCGTAAAGAGCATCCTCTCCTATACACCGGCCGAACAGGCAGGCATGAAACCCAGCGATGTAATCGAAGCGATCGACGGCGTATCAACGACGGAAATCACCCCCGACGAAATCGTCCAACTGCTCAACCCGGCCGATAAAAGCGAAGTGATCCTGACCGTAAGCAACCTGGCTACGCCATCGAAACAGGTGTTGGTAAAAAAACAATGCAAACGCAGCAACGCGATCACCGAAGACCAACTGGCTTCCGCCTTCGGCATGTATAGCCTGGAAACCACCTGCGACCAGGAATTCACCTGTCCGTTCAAAACGACCGTTACGCCCGACAGCGTAAACTTCAATCGGTTTCGCAGTTTCGCCTTCAGCGCGCCCGACCAACAGAACTACGAGCTGGAGACAACCATCAACGACGTCATTGAAAACGCCCTGACCGCCAAAGGCATGACGGTCGATACCTCCGATCCCGACGTACTGGTACAAACCTTCTATTTCTTCGACAAGAACCCGAATTACAAAGGAGCCAACAAAGTAGTGGTAGAAAAAGAACCCACCTACCGGTACAACTTCAGCCGCAGCAAAATGGAAAAATTTCCTTTCCTGAGCAATGCCTCGGCCGAATCGGAAGCCGAATACCTCTTGCAACTGGGCATCCGTCTGATCGACCAGAAAGAAATTCCCGGCCGCGTGGTATGGGAATGCGAAGCCAACGAACTGATGGAAGACTCCTACCGCCTCGACGAATATGCCCGCGTGCATGTGCCGCTGATGTTGCAGCAATACCCTTATGTAAAGTACACGCTCAACGTACCCTTCAAGGTAAACAAGAAAAGCTACAACTATACAGGTATCCAGTATGACATCGACCATCTGGATCAGGTAGTCGACGTCGACCGCAACGCCCCCGCCTATGCCGCCGGTATCCGGCCTAAAGACGTGATTGAAAAAATAGGTCGCCATAAGATGGACCGTTCGGCCGAAGAATTTTCGAAAGGCTATAAAAAATTCATCACCAACACGATGTCGTACCGCAATCCGGAGACCACTTTCACCGACGCCAACGGCTTCAAGCTCTGCATGTTTTGGGACCCGTCTCAATACGCCCAGGTAGCCGACGCCGTTCAGAGCGGAGGAGCCATGGCCCCCTTTTCCTACTTATACAATTTCACCCCGTATGTGAATCCGTCGGGCAACAACACCTGCACCTTCCACATCAAGCGGGGAAAAAACAAATTCGAAGTAATTATCCGGCCTACCATCCGTTCGGAAGCGACGGTAGAGCTGAAATAAAGCAAATAAACAAACGTGATTTATCCGAACAATTTTGAACAAAAGACGGGCTTCGACAAAGTCCGCCGGCTTATTTTGGAAAAATGCCTCAGCCCGCTCGGCGAAGAGCGGGCGGCCGAAATGAACTTTTCGACCGATTATACAGTCGTAACCCGGCAACTAGAGCAAACCGACGAATTCGTGCGTATCCTGGAGGGAGACGCCGAATTCCCGGCCAGCTACTTTTTCGACGTCAGGTATTCAATGAAAAGAATCCGCCCCGAAGGCACCTGGCTCGACGAAAAGGAGCTGTTCGATTTGAAACGCTCCTTGCAAACCATTCAAGATATTGTACGCTTTCTGCGGCCCGCCGAAGAGGAAGAAACTCCCTATCCGGCCCTCACCGCCCTGGCAGGCGACATTCTGGTTTTCCCCCAGTTGATCGGGAAGATCGACGGCATCCTCGACAAATTCGGACGCGTAAAAGACAACGCTTCGCCCGAACTGTCCCGGATCCGGAAAGAAATCGCCTCCATCGTAAGCAACATTTCCCGCAACCTGCAATCCATCCTGCGCAATGCCCAAGCCGAAGGCGTGGTAGACAAAGACGTCAGCCCCACCCTGCGCGACGGCCGGCTGATGATACCCGTCGCTCCGGCCTTCAAACGCAAAATCAGAGGCATCGTGCACGACGAATCGGCCAGCGG
The DNA here is from genome assembly GCA_048465615.1 of Tannerellaceae bacterium. Classification (GTDB taxonomy): domain Bacteria; phylum Bacteroidota; class Bacteroidia; order Bacteroidales; family Tannerellaceae; genus Parabacteroides. The sequence goes on along the minus strand of DBFWLD010000034.1, from coordinate 39,611 downwards.
CAAAACCGTCTTTATCGAACCGGAAGCCGTGGTAGAAGCCAACAACCGCGTCCGCGAGCTGGAAGGAGACGAACGCCGCGAGATCATCCGGATACTCACCGCCTTTACCGACCAGTTGCGCCCCCAGGTACCCGACATCCTGCAATCCTACGAATTTCTTGCCGACATCGACTTCATCCGGGCCAAAGCGCTTTTTGCCAAGCAAATCAACGCCATCAAACCCATCGTGGAAGACCGCCGGCAGATCGACTGGGCGCGGGCCGTACACCCCCTGCTCTACCTTTCGCTGCGCAAACAAGACAAACAGGTTGTGCCGCTCGACATCACCCTGACGGAAGACAAACGCATCCTGCTTATTTCCGGACCGAACGCAGGCGGCAAATCGGTCTGCCTGAAAACCGTCGGCCTGCTGCAATACATGCTGCAAAACGGATTGCCCATCCCCTTGCACGAAAGCTCGCGCACCGGGATTTTCGAGCATATATTCATCGACATCGGCGACGAACAAAGCATCGAAAACGACCTGAGCACCTATAGTTCGCACCTGACGAACATGAAATTCTTCGTCCGCAACTGCAACGAAAAAACGATTCTGCTCATCGACGAATTCGGAAGCGGTACCGAACCCCAGATCGGAGGCGCCATTGCCGAAGCCCTGCTCGACAGGTTCAACCGCTCGCACAGCTTCGGCGTCATTACCACCCACTATCAGAACCTGAAGCATTTCGCCGAAGATACCCCCGGCATCGTCAACGGCGCCATGCTGTACGACCGGCACCTGATGCAGCCCCTTTTCAAGCTCTCGATCGGCAACCCCGGCAGCTCATTCGCGGTGGAAATAGCCCGTAAGATCGGTTTGCCCGAAGACGTCATCGCCGACGCCTCGGCCAAAGTAGGCTCCGACTACATCGATATGGACAAATACCTGCAAGACATCGTGCGCGACAAACGCTACTGGGAAAGCAAGCGGCAGAACATCCGCCAGAAAGAAAAAAAGCTGGAAGAGATAACCGCCCGTTACGAGCAAGATCTCGACGCCGTAGGCAAGGAAAGGAAAGAAATCATCCACCAGGCCAAGGAAGAAGCCGCCCGCCTGCTGGCAGAGGCCAACGCCCGGATTGAAAACACCATCCGCGAAATCAAAGAAGCCCAAGCGGAGAAGGAACAGACCAAGCTGGCCCGCAAAACCCTCGAAGCCTTCAAAGCCACCGTAAGCGACCAGGCCGAAGAAGATGCCAAAATAGCCCGCAAGATGGAAAAGCTGAAAGAACGCAGCGAGAAGAAAAAGCAAAAACAAAAGGCCGCAGGCACAGGCTCGTTTCAGAAAGAAGTAATTGAAGCAGGCGACAACGTACGACTGAAAGGCCAGACATCGGCCGGCATCGTGATGGAACTGCAAGGGAAAAACGCCGTAGTAGCCTTCGGCATGATAAAAAGCACCGTCAAGCTGGAACAACTCGAAAAGGTAAGCAAGGGCCAGATCAAGCGGGAAATGCAGAAAAGCACCTTCGTGGGGGTATATACCGCCGACCAGATGCACGAAAAGAAACTCCACTTCAAACAGGAAATCGACGTGAGAGGCATGCGGGGCGACGAGGCTTTACAAACCGTCACCTACTTTATCGACGACGCCATCCAGGTAGGAATAGCCAAAGTACGTATCCTGCACGGCACCGGAACGGGGGCTCTGAGGGCGCTTATACGAGATTATCTCCGCACCGTACCCGGCGTACGCCGTTACCAAGACGAGCACGTGCAATTCGGAGGGGCCGGCATCACGGTGGTGGAATTCGAATAAGTTTTTCATATCCCGCCGGAGAGGACTTCCGCCTCTGCGGCGGATACCTCCTATGCGGCATCCTATCAAAGCCCGTAATTCCGTTTGAACTTATAATACGTATTCTTCGATACGTTAAAATGTTCGCAAATGGCGGCCACCGACTGTCCGTTTTCCAACATACCCACTACCTCTTCCTTATGGGCGTCGAGGTAAGATTGTTTGGAATCGGAACCTTTCGGCCGGCCGAGCCGTTTGCCGGAATCCTTCATCAGCGCCAGGGCATCCTTCGTACGAACCGACACCAGCCGGTGATCGATTTCTTCCAGCAATTTGAACGTTCTCACCATCACGGGCGCATTCATCTTATCTCCGAAAAAATACCGGTCGTCCAGACAATACAGCGAAACCCCCTTTTCCAGACACAGACTAAGGATCTGCATCAACTCGTACAACGTACGGCTCAGCCGGGAAATATCATTCACGATAATCGTATCCCCCCGCTGCACGCGACTAAGTACTTCTTCCAGTTTCGGTGCGGGTTGCTTGGCTTTCCGGCCCGTTACTTCGGCTATCCATTTATCCACATTCATATGGCATCCGCTGCTGAAACTGGCAATAGCTTCCCGTTGAGTTTCGAGATATTGCTTGTCGGTAGCGACGCTCAAATAGGCTATAATCATACGGCTATATCTATGAAAAACAATTCTTTTTAGAGGGGTGAAGATACAAAAAGAAACGAAAGTCGCAGCCATTTCCATCTCCTAAACTTTATAGTTTATTCTTGGAAAAAGTTATAAAATTCAGCCTCGTCCCCCTCCCCTATCCTGCTTATTTCATTTAAATTCCTATTCCACAGCCATCGGATAAAAATATAAAAACACACCTTTTTTTACGCTTATGCCCCTTCGTTTTCCTTATCTTTTTTCCGGCTCCGTACGCTTCCTGCCGTTTTTTATATCCTGCCAGGCAAGCCCCGCTACCGGCCCTATCGCCTTTTCTCTGCCCCAACCAAGCCGGCAAAAGGTAGAAATTCCTTCTCCCCCTCGAAAGTTTCCCGTCCGAACCCCGGAAAAATCGGTTTAAAATACGTAATATTGCAAAAACGCCGAAAAAGCGCCGACTCCTTTCGACGACTGCAACCGCTTCGCCCCCGAACGCCCGGCCCAGACAAAAACATAAACTGAAAAAGATATGAAAAACAACTTATTAGCCACCTTGGCCTTCGCCCCTTTAGCCTTCCCGGCCGCCCAGGCAGCCGGCGAAGTAAAATCCGCCCCCAACGAACGCCCCAACATTATCCTATTTCTGGTCGACGATATGGGCTGGCAAGACACATCGCTGCCGTTCTGGAGCGAAAAGACCCCTTATAACCATGTGTACGAAACTCCCAACATGGAACGCCTGGCCCGCCAAGGCGTGCAGTTTACCCAAGCCTATGCTTGTAGCATCAGCTCGCCTACGCGTTGCAGCCTGCTCAGCGGCTCGAACGCCGCCCGCCACCGGGTAACGAACTGGACTTATCCGAAAAATGCTTCCACCGACCGGAAAAGCGACTTGCTACGTTTTCCCGACTGGAACGTAAACGGCCTTTGCCAGGTAGAGGGCATCGAGCATACCTATCCCATTACTTCGCTGGCCTGGCTGCTCAAAGAATCCGGCTACCATACCATCCACTGCGGCAAAGCCCATTGGGGAGCGGTCGACACCCCGGGGGAAGACCCCCATCATTTCGGCTTTGAAGTAAACATAGCCGGGCATGCGGGAGGAGCGCCTACCAGCTATCTGGCTGAAAAAAACTACGGCAACCGTACCGACGGCCAACCCAACCCCTGGTTTGCCGTCCCCGGGCTTGAACACTACTGGGGCACCGGCACCTTCCTCTCGGAAGCATTGACCCTCGAGGCCCGGAAAGCCCTCGACAAAGCTTTGCAATACCAGCAACCCTTCTTCCTCTATATGGCGCATTACGCCGTACACGTGCCCATCGACAAAGACCTGCGTTTTTTCGGCAAATATCTCGACAAAGGCCTTTCGGAAAAAGAAGCCGCCTACGCCGCTCTGGTGGAAGGAATGGACAAAAGCCTGGGCGACTTGATGGACTGGCTCGAAGCCAACGGCCAAGCCGACCGCACCATCATCCTCTTTATGTCGGACAACGGGGGCCTGGCCGCAGAACCAGCCTGGCGCGACGGCGCCCCCCATACCCAGAACGCCCCTCTGAACAGCGGCAAAGGATCGGCTTATGAAGGCGGCATCCGCGAACCGATGATCGTAAGCTGGCCCGGCGTAGCAAAACCCTCCACCCGCTGCGACCACTATGTAATGATTGAAGATTTCTTTCCCACCATCCTGGAAATGGCCGGAGTGAAAGACTATAAAACCGTCCAGACGATAGACGGCATCAGCTTCGTGCCCCTGCTTACCGGTACAGGCGACACATCTGAAGGACGCTCCTTATACTGGAACTATCCGAACCTCTGGGGAAACGACGGCCCCGGCATAGGCCCTACCGCGGCTATCCGGAAAGACGACTGGAAACTTATCTACTATTATGCCGACGGCAAAAAAGAACTTTTCAATATCAAAAACGACATCGGCGAGAAAAACAACCTGGCTTCTTCCCGCCCCGACCTGGTGAAAACACTTTCGGCCGACCTGGGCGCCTACCTGCGCAGGGTAGACGCGCAACGCCCGGTCTTCAAAGCAACCGGCCTCGCCGCGCCCTGGCCGGACGAGCTATAACCTCTCGATCGGCCGAACCCTACCCGGCCCCCGCTACGTACCTTCCTGGCGGAGGCCCCGTGGGGCCTTCGCGTTCTTCAGAGAAGAAGGCCCCCTTGTCAGGCCAGATATTTTTCCAACACCTCCATCAGCATTGTCATATCGATCGGTTTGGCCAAATGGCCGTTCATTCCGGCACGGGCAGCCTGGGCCACATCTTCCGAAAAAGCATTGGCCGTCATGGCAATAATAGGAATATCCGCCAGATCGCGACGCGTCAGCGCGCGTATCTGCCGGGTAGCTTCATAACCGTCCATGACCGGCATCTGAATATCCATCAATATCATCCGGTAAAACCCTCGGGGCGAAGCAGCTACCCGGTTCACCGCCTCCAGGCCGTTGACAGCCGTATCGATAGAAACGCCGGTACTGCCGATAATTTCCACTGCAATTTCCCGGTTCAATTCATTATCCTCCACCAGCAAAATACGCGTGCCGGAATAGTCGGCCTCCGACAAGCGGAACGTACTCTCTATCAGGCCCGGTTCCCCGGGGGCATACAAACGCTTCAATAGCCGGAGCAACTTCGACTTAAAAAGCGGTTTTGTTATAAACCCACTGGCTTTTGCCGCTTTGGCCTCCGCTTCGTATTCTTCCACATCGTAGGCCGAAAGAATGATAACCGGCACTTCTTCTCCCACGATGTTCCGGATACGGCGCGTCGTTTCCAACCCATCCATTTCCGGCATCTTCAAATCGATGATAACCGCAAAATAATCGTTTCCGGCCTCATGCCGTTCGCGCACCCGGCAGACGGCCTCGGCTCCGGAGCATACAAATGCGCTTTCGACACCCAACTCCGATAAATAATTGCAGGTACCCTGGCAAGCCACCTCGTCATCGTCTACCACCAATACTTCCAGCCCCTCTACCGATACTTTTTCATCCGCGCCCTGATCTACATACCGCATAGGCATATGAATAGTAAAACGCGAACCCTGGCCGTACCAACTCTCCACCAGGATGTCGCCGCCCATCATTTCGATAATCTTATGGCTGATCGCCATCCCTAAGCCCGTACCCTGTATATCGCGAAGATCGTGGTCGGTAGCCCGTTCGAAAGGCAAAAATATTTTGTCCAGAAATTCGGGTTTCATTCCCCGGCCGTTGTCTTCCACCACAAATTCATAAAGGCTAACGCCCCGGGCTGTCTCTTTCTCGTCTACGCGAATCGCGATGCGGCCGCCTGCCGGCGTATATTTCACGGCATTTGAAAAGATATTCATCAACACCTGCTTGATGCGTTGGGTATCGCCCGTTACATATTCATGCCTCATATTTTTAAGATGTATATCCAGCGTATGCTCCTTATTTTTGATCTCGGGCTGCATCATCATCACCACGTCCTGCAAAACCTCTCCTATGTTCAACTCGTCTTCCGAAAGAACCAACCTCCCGCTCTCTATTTTCGACATATCGAGCACTTCGTTGATCAGGCTAAGCAACAATTTGGAAGCCCCGCTGATTTTCTCCATGCAGTCCAGCACCCGTTCCTTCTCGTCTACATGCGCCTTGGCAATCTCCGTCATCCCCATAATGGCGTTCATCGGCGTACGAATATCATGGCTCATGCGGGCCAGGAAGTCCGACTTGGCCCGGTTGGCTTTTTCCGCCGCTTCCACCGCTTCTTTAAGTTGTTCGGATTGTATTTCCAGCTTCCTTTGCAATTCCCGCTGTTCGGTAATGTCGGTAATATCGATAAACACGATCAGATAAACCGGTTCGCCTTTTTCCCAGCCCATACATTCGCCGTTCATCTGCAACCAGGCATCGTTGCCGTTCTTATCCTTCGACTGAATGATAAAATGCACCGGCTCCCCTTTCAACATCGCCGGAATATGGTCGGCAAGCACCTGCCGGCTATTTTCATTCAACCGGGCAAAAGGCCGGAAAGAAGCCATTGCAGCCTTGTCGACACCGCCAAAATCCACATATTTGTCATTGGCCGCCATCAGGGTAAAGTTTCCGTCATGCCCGACGCGAAGTTTGGCTATAAATCCGGGCAGGTTTTCGTAAGCAATGGTCTGCTCCAGTTTGGCCTGCATGATATTCTCGATATCCGTCATGACCGTATACGAAATAAGAATGCCGTTTTCAAGCTTGTCGGTAAAGGTAGAAGAAAGCTTGATCCATCTCACCCCTTCTTTGGTAGGCATCTGCAAAACGGTCTCATACCCTCCTTTGTTATTTTTTATCGCATCCGTGACGCATTCGGCCAAAATATTCCAGGCATCCTCGCAATCTGCCATATAGAGATCGGGCCGGTTATGGAAAAGCGCCTCATATTCTTCTTTCGGATAACCTATCAGCTTATAATAATAATCGTTCGCCCACAAAAGGGTAAAATGTTCGTCTATCAGATGTTTGCTGACGCTCACTCCCAGCAATCCCATCAATAAATTATATTCGATATTGGTTTCAGGCGATAATGAATTATTTTTCATGACATGCTTTGTTTTTCGATTTGCTCCCGATATGGCCGGGGCCGGCGATCGATTTTTTCCCCGGACATTTCCGATAATTGCTTTTCCATATTACCGCGTCAAATTTAGCAATTATTTGAAATACAAATCGCTTTGGCTCAGGAAATTTATTGTAGCTGCCGGACAGGGAAAACCGGAACGTCCGGAGGAAGGGAGGTAAGGCTATCGACACCCCCGCTGCCAACTCCGGCAAAGGACCTGACGGGAAAGAAACTCTTCATAAAGCGTTGTTTTTGGCGGGAAATGTAAAGGGGGGCATCGTCTAAAAAAAGAAAAGGTTGTCTCACGACAACCAATCTTCATTGTTAACCTTAAATCTAATACCATGAAAAACACAGTGCAAATATAGGCATTTTATGTTATACAGCATAAATTTGAACCAAAAAAGTAGGCGACTTAACCCTATTTAACAAAAACATGTTGTAAAACATCTTTTCTTCCCGATTGTTGTATACGGAGGACAGGAAATTACCGCCGCCCGGGACAAAGAAACCCGCCGGAAAAAAGTATATTTACCTGCTGCGCGGCACGTAGTTGCCCCGCCTACACTTTTTATAGATATACCTATGAAACCGATTGGCATACTTTTAACAGGTTGCTTATGCACCCTGAGTTTTTGTTCGCCTGGGCCTTCTACCGGGCCCCAGGCAACAGAAGCTGCAAGCGATACCCTGCAGGCCGTGGTTGCCGCCAACCCCGGCAAGCCCGATACGATTCGTCCGGATGAAATCCGATTGAAAAAAGCGTTGCTTTACGACCAGCATACCCCCAAAGACGTCTATCCTTATAAAGATACCACGCGCCGGTTTCAATGGGAAAAAGTACGCCGGCGGTTGGCCCTTCTGGAAAATATCCAACGCCCTGCCTCCCGCTGGGCCATTTTGCAAAACTACAAGAATCGCAACGGAGAAGCCCCGCTGGTAAAAAAATACAAGCGGGACGCGTATAAGCGAATCGCCGATACCCTGGGGACGGAACGCTACCAGTCGGTACCGCTCTATCTGGAATCCGATACGCTGACGCCGGAAATTTACGGCCACGACGGCACATTGGTTCGTTACCTGGGCGAAAACGGCCGGTCGATCCGGGTGGAAACGATTTATTCGCCCGGCAAATGGATAGTGCCCGCAAAATACATACACCTGATACCGGATACGGCGGTTTTCCGCAAAGCGATTTTCGTCGACCGCACGAATCAAAATATCTCTACGGTGGAACAAACCGACTCGGCTTGGGTAATCCGCAGCATGAACCCGGCTACCACCGGACTGCATCGGCCCCCCTACGGCCAGGAAACGCCGCTGGGGATTTTCGTCATACAGGAGAAAAAGCCCCGCATGATTTATCTGGTAGACGGCTCCCAGGCCACAGGCGGGTTCGCTCCTTATGCCAGCCGTTTTACCAACGGAGGGTATATCCACGGGGTACCGGTAAACGCGCCGCGCACCGCTCTGATCGAATTCAGCCCTTCGCTCGGCACGACGCCGCGCTCGCATATGTGCGTGCGCAACGCCACTTCGCACGCCAAATTTATTTACGACTGGGCGCCGATTAACGAAACAATTGTTTTTGTTTTCGACTAAAAATCATACCTTTGCATCGTCATTATCAGATATATGCAACAGTTTTTATTTATTCTGTCGCTTCTGCTGCTGCCCGCCAATTACCCGGCTGCCCCTACCCGCAATCAGCCTCCGGCGCCGCCCGAGGCCCGGATTTCAAATGCCGGCGAGCTGGATTGCCGCCGGCTTTACCGGACGATGCAACTCGAAAAGCGGGTAAATTATACCGCATTCGAACAGGCCCTCGCCGGCTATCGGCGTATCCGGGAAAGACGGAAAAATATCCTGACGCTTATCGATTTTTCGAAACCGTCTACCGAGCAACGGTTGTTTGTGTTCGATCTCGAACAGGAAAAACTCTTGTTCGCCTCGGTGGTTTCCCATGGAAAAAACAGCGGGGGGGTATATGCCACCTCTTTCTCAAACGAAAACGGTTCGCATAAAAGCTCGCTGGGATTTTACCTGACGGAAAATACGTATCAAGGCCGAAACGGTTATTCGCTGGTGTTGAACGGCTTGGAAAAAGGCATTAACGACCGGGCGAAGGAACGGGCCATCGTAATGCACGGTGCGGCCTATGCCGATCCTTCGGTAGCGGCATCGACGGGCCGGCTTGGGCGTAGTTTCGGTTGCCCCGCGCTTCCCCAGGGAATATGCCGGACGGTGATCAACACGATTAAAGAAGGAAGTTTATTGTATATTTATGCCGATAGCCCGGCCTACCTGAGCCAAAGCACCGTTCTTCACGACGAACCGCAAGCGGAGGACGCGGTTTGGTCGTAAAACAGTTTGTCCGGCAACAGGCAGGTTGGCCGGGGAAAAAGCAAAGGCAAAGCGGGAAGCGGAAAAGAGAGAGAGACGGGAAACCGACAGAGCGTATGAGTCTTCCGCACTTATCAATTTGACACTTTGACATAATAGCATCTATTTCTCCTATTTTCTATCTATTTCGTTTGTTTGATAAACATCTGTATTATAGAAGTTAAAAGCTATTTATAGATAGTTTTTGATTTCCTGCTTTAGGAAGTATTCCCTATATTTGTATGCAAATCGTATGTGCAAAATATAGTAACATACAAAGGTTGGAAACCATCAAACACAGAAGCCATATGTATAAATACGCAAAAGACGGAATTTCTGTTCTATCGGTACTCGATACACGCAGAGCAAAGAAAAGCGGTTTATTTCCCGTAAAGATACAGGTCATTCATAACCGGGTACAAAAATACTATTCCACAGGCAAGGAGCTTTCAAAGGAAGACTGGGAAGTGTTACCCGATGCCAAGAGCCGCCGGTTGACAGAAATACGAGCAGATATAGAAAACAGTTTCTCCATTGTAAAAGGACAGGTTGAAACCCTTGCCAGTCGTGGAGATTTTTGTTTTGATTCATTAAGCGCACGTTTGGGGAGATGTTCCACTGCTACGTTAAACGCAGCTTTTGAAGCCAAGATAGCAGAACTTAAAGCCAACGACCAAGCTAATACTTATTATAGTTACCTCTGCGCTCTGCGGAAGATTGAACAATTTGCCGGAAAAAACATACCTTTTTCCGCTGTTACAGTAGATTGGTTGAACCGTTGGGAAAAATTTATGTTGGAAGATGGAATGAGCTATTCAAGCATGAGTTTTTATTTACGTAACCTTAAATGCATCATCAATCTTGCTAAGAGAGACGGACTACTGAAAGAAACACAATATCCGTTCGGCAAAGGTAAATATGAGGTACCCAACGGCAACGGGCGTAAACTTGCGCTTACGCTCGCGCAGATAAAGAAAGTTGTCACTTTTACCGACGGAACAGAAAAGACGGAACTGTACAGGGATTTATGGTTCTTTTCCTACTTATGCAACGGCATTAACTTCCGTGATATGCTCTATCTTAAATATTCCAATATTGTGAACGGTGAAATCTGTTTCGTCAGGGCAAAGACCGCCCGTAGCACCAAACATTCCAAAGTTATCCATGCCGTAATAACATCCGAAATGCAAGCCATTATGAAACGCTGGGGTAATCCGCCAGACAATCCCGATAATTTTATATTCAAATACGTTACAGGCAAGGAAAGCAATTTCGAAAAAATAAAGCTGGTGGGTGAAGTGGTATGCACTTGCAATGCCGTTTTAAGGAAAATAGCAAAAGCGGAAGGACTACCCCCAATTACCACCTATTCAGCAAGGCATAGCTTCGCGACTGTATTGAAACGTAGCGGAGCCAATATTTCTTATATATCGGAAAGTTTAGGACATTCTAACCTTGCCATAACGGAAAACTACCTTGCCAGCTTCGAACAGGAAGAACGTGCTAAAAATGCCAAGCTATTAACCAATTTCGATTAAGTTATGCCAAATAAGAAAATCAAAAAAATAAAGATAAGGTACTTAAAATGTTTCAGTGCCATCTACAAGGAACTTTCGGAAAATCCCGAATTTGCCAATTACGTGATAGCGGAGGGTGTTTTGCAGGTACAGGAATATGTACCGCCCACTATCAAAAACGTGGATAAGATAATAGAAAACATAAAGTTCTGTTACGCAACCAAGAAATTCAAATTTCCCATATTGCCCAATGGAAAAGAACTTATCGACCAAAAGACATTAGCTAAAATGGCTGGGGTAAGTCGCCAGACCGTAGCACGCTGGGAAGAACTGGAATTTATTACTCGTTCCGATGTGGGCATTTGGAATGAGGGCTATTTCCAAATAAAAGAAGTCATTTCGCAGCTTGAAAAGTTAAAAACAGCAAAATAACGGCTGGTACATAATTGCTTAACATGCATGTGACAAACGGTGACAACGGAAAGACACAGTTTTTTCTGTTGCACCGTTTTTCTTTGTTTTGCTCCCTGCTGTTTCCTGCTTGTATCCTACACTTGTCGCCAAAAGTCAGACAATGTCTATGCCATGTTAAGTTATTACGGATTCGATATTTGATTTCCCGTATTCTTCCTTTGCGGCATCAACCGGTTGAGAGGGCTATGACGATAGCCGGGTATTAACGAAAAAGGAAGATTTATGATGAACATTATTCTAACTACGCCTGAAGAATTACGGGCTATTGTGAGCGAAACCGTTTCACAGACATTAGTAGGACTGACAACCACGAAAGACCAGCCCGACAACCTTACGCCCGATGCGGCAGTGGAAACATTGGAACAGCACGGTTTCCTTATTTCCAAAGCACGCCTTTACAAGCTGACAGCAAAGGGGGAAGTGCCTTTTCGCAAGTATGGAAACAAACTTATTTTCTCCCGAAAAGAATTACTGTTATGGGCTGAAAGTCTTGCCAGACGTGTGGGTGACAAAGGAAAAGCCGCTTTGACTATCGCCCAAAGTGCAAATCGAAAACTTCGCAATTATGGAAAATAACGAGAGGACAGAGGAAATAACCAAAGAAAATGCTATCCTTATTTGGCAGGCGTCACGGCTAAGTATCAGCATGAAATGCGAAAAAGCTCCCGAAATCTTGCAAGCTAACGGGACAGTTATCGGCACTTTGGGAAATTTCAGTGCAGCTATCGGTAAGGCAAAAAGCAAAAAGACTTTCAATGTATCCGCGATTGTAGCAGCAGCATTGAAGAACGGTTCGGTATTGCTATACTCGGCAGAACTCCCGGCAGACAAACGCAAAATCCTTTACGTGGACACCGAACAAAGCCCTTACCATTGCCTTAAAGTCATGGAGCGTATTTTGCGCATGGCAGGACTGCCGACAGACAAAGACGATGAAAATCTCGAATTTCTTGCTTTGCGCAAGTATACCCCAAAAGAACGTATAGCAGCAGTGGAGCAAGCCGTCTACAATACACCCGATTTGGGTTTCGTCGTAATAGACGGTATCCGTGATATGGTATATGACATCAACAGTCCGGGCGAATCGACACGCATCATTTCAAAACTAATGCAGTGGACGGACGACAGGCAGATACATATCCATACGATACTTCACCAAAACAAGGGTGACGAGAACGCAAGGGGGCATATCGGTACGGAGTTGAACAATAAAGCGGAAACTGTGCTACTTGTGGAAAAAGACAAAAGCGACGCTGATATAAGCAAGGTTTCAGCCATGCACATACGAGCTATGGATTTCGAGCCGTTCGCGTTCCGCATCAACGACAAAGCACTCCCTGAACTGGTGGAAGGCTATAAGCCGCAGGAGAAGAAAGCAGGTAGACCTTCGCAGGAAGAGTTTGACGCCTATAAGCACATCACCGAGCAGCAACACCGCATAGCGTTGGAAACTGCCTTTGCACAGAAAGAAGAATACGGATACAAGGAATTGGAAGATACCCTAATTAAAACCTACGCTTCTGTCGGTGTAAAGCTTAACCACAACAAAGCAGTGTCACTTATTACTACGCTAAGGAACAAACGAATGGTAGTGCAGGAGAACGGTAAAAAATACAGGTTCATGCCGGATTTCTACTACTAAACCACTTCGGGAAATTACTCCGCTTTATTCCTTGTGTCTATATATAAGGAAAAAGTGGAGTACCCTGAATCCATTCCGTACCGCTTCACTTTACAGCCGTATTCTATATATACGAGCATTAAAGTAAAGTTATGCTGCTGTATATATGCGCTCTACTAAGTACGTGCGAAAAGAAAAATACAGGCAACCATGCGGAAATACATTCTACATTTTTAATCAATCACATCAAGTATTTATACATTATGGATATTCAAACAGCAAAACAAATAAAGATTATAGATTATCTACACAGTTTAGGTTACAACCCCGTAAAACAACAGGGAGGCAACCTGTGGTACAATTCACCGTTGAGACAGGAACACGAACCATCTTTTAAGGTGAATATGGAGCGCAATTTATGGTATGATTTTGGAGCAAGAAAGGGCGGCAACATTCTCGCATTGGCACAGGAACTCTACGCTTCCGACAGTGTGCCGTACCTTTTAGATAGGATTGCGCAACAGGCATTGCACGTCCGTCCTGTTTCTTTCTTTTTTCGACAGCAATCCTCTACACAACCGAGTTTTCAACAATTGGAAGTTGTACCGCTTTCCTCTCCTGCTTTATATTCATACTTACAGGAGAGAGGGATAAATATAGAACTGGCAAAAAGAGAATGCAAGGAAGTTCGTTTCGTGAATAACGGTAAACAGTTCTTTGCCGTTGGGTTTCCGAATGTTTCGGGTGGGTACGAGGTGCGCAACAAGTATTTTAAAGGTTGTATCGCACCTAAAGATATTACCCATATACGACAGAAGGGAGAGCCGAGAGAAACCTGCTACATATTTGAGGGATTTATGGATTATCTTTCTTTCCTGACCGCACGACAGAAAAACTATCCCACCTACCCCACCCTTAACAAGCAGGACTACATCGTTTTAAACTCCGTTTCCAACCTATCTAAAGCGTTGCATCCATTAGGGAATTATGAACATATACATTGCTTTTTCGATAACGATGCGGCAGGAATGAAAGCTGTACAAGAATTACACCGGGAATACGGCTTACGTATCCGTGATTCTTCTCGTATTTACAGCGGCTACAAGGATTTGAACGACTATCTCACAGGCAAGATGTTGAACCAACCAGCGAACCTTGCGCAGCCGCCCAAGCCGGCACAACCGTCGAAGTCAGCCGAAAGGCAAGAGCAACGACTACCGGCCAAGAAGAAAGGCAAAGGTTTTAGGATGTAACCACCGCACGTACCCCAGAGGCTTTTAAGTCAAGAAAAGCCATAGCTCAATAGGGCGTTTTCTTAACGCAGTGCAAGCACCGCTAAAAACACCCTATCGAGCAAAGGGGCGATGCCCCTTTTGAAACCCCGTGAGCCACGCGGCACGTATGCAAGGCAAGCGGAATTGTCTAACGAAATACAGATTACAACATGGGATATTTCACCCTTGATTTCAAGAAAGCAAAGGGAGCATCCGACGCTCGTATGTCCGACCATATCGAGCGCAGGGTGATAGCTCCGAATGTGGATTCTACACGTACACATCTTAATCGTGAACTGGTGGAACTTCCCGAAGATGTGACAGTACGTGATGAAGCGATAGCACATCGCATCAAGTCGGCAGGCATCAAACGGAAGATTACCCCCGACCAAGTGAGGGCTATCCGGGTCATGATGTCGGGAACGCACGAGGATATGATGAAGATACAGCAAGATGGGCGTATGGATGAATGGTGCAACGACAGTATGGAATGGTTGCACAAGACTTTCGGACGGGAGAACACTGTTTCAGCAGTTCTGCACATGGATGAAACCACACCTCACATACACGCCACCATCGTTCCGATAGTTACGGGAGAGCGTAGGAAAGCCAAGAAAAAACAGGTAGAAGGCAAACGCACTTACCGTAAGAAAGCCGATGCAGCCCGATTGTGTGCCGATGATGTGCTGAACCGTGACAAGCTGGTAGCCTATCATGATGATTATGCCAAAGTAATGCAGAAATACGGTTTGCAGCGTGGTGTGCGCGGTTCGGACGCAAAGCATACCACCACGACCCAATATTATCGGGAATTGAAACGGCAGACGGGTAAACTCGAAACGAACGTGCAACAACTCCAAACCGAGAAGCTGGAAGCGCAGAGGCAGCTAAAACAAGTCAAAAGAGAAATTAATACGGAAAAGCTGGAAGCAGTCAAGACCGAAGCGAAAACCGCTATTGTTGCAAAATTCGGTTCTCTTTTGGGCAGTGGGAAAATAAAAGAGTTGGAACGGGAGAACAGGCTGTTGTGCGAGGAAATTGCTGGCCGTGACGAAAGTATCGAGAAACAGCAAACCATGATGCAGGAACAACAAGCACGCCACGGCAGGGAATTGATAGAAATACAAGCAAAGTACATTAAAGAACTGAACGACATGGAAACGGCACATCGAAAAGAAGTATCGCGTCTTGCACGAATGCTTGAAAAAGCCTGTACATGGTTGCCGCAGCTAAAAGAGTTTTTCCGCCTGGAAAAATTTTGCCGAATTGTGGGATTCTCCGCAGAACAGACCGCCAAACTGATGTTTGGTGAACGGATAGAACATACCGGCACACTCTATTCGGAAGAACATAAACAAAACTTCCTCACGAACAGAGTGTCAGTACAAGTTTTAGTAGAGCCGAAGGAGAAACACAGATTTGCTCTATATCTTAACGGTCAGAATATTTTTTTGTGGTTCAAAGAGCAGGCTGATAAATTGCGTCAAACCATACGTCAACCTATACAATCGCACAGAAAAGGAAAAGGTTTTAACTTATAATTGTTAATTTTGCCGAGCTAATGAGTTGAATTTCACATATATAGAATAATTCAAGAAACTGACAAGCTATTCATTTCTTGGATTATTCCATATATTCAGTTTGCAATATTTCTCTTTCCCTCTTTTTCCACAAATTTGAATTGAGCATTTTCAGCTATTGGCAAGCAAAGACAGCATTTATGTGCTATCTCCATAATGAAATGAGTTTGAGAACAGAGTGTCCCTGTAATATCGGTGTATTTGTAAACGACACCACGAACACGAAACTCATTATCTGTACATACATAGTTTAATTCAGGGAAAAGCCAGCTAAAACATACTGCATAAAAAAAGCACATATGTTTGTAGCCTTTTAAATCAGATATATCCATAATTCATCTTTTTGCATTTAGGGTAATTTTCAGATTATCAGAATGATATTAGAGATTTGCTTATACTATTTCACAATTCAACATACACCCATGTTCTTTCCCTGCCCAAGTACGGGTTTTAACTACAATGGTAGAATTATCTAAAAGATGCCCCATGCTTTTTCCCAAGAACCTTCTTTCTACATCGCTTATTTCTACCGATTCCTGAATGATTTGTTTATACCATTCTTCATATTTTTCATCCTCTACATAATAGGTAATATGTACTTCATCACCCACTTGAGGCAATTCGCCTTTCCACTCTATTGTTAAATCCGTTATACCAATAGGCTCTACTACAAATAAAACTTCCATGCTATTATTTAGTTAATTTTTGTTTCATAAAATAAGTTCTATTTTGGAAGTTAAACACATCCGCATGAAAATATTTCGACTGCAAAGATAACAAGAGTACATGTACTCTCATAACTTTTACGAAAGAAATCTTCTTTTGCTAAAAGAAAAAATATGACAGCAATAGAAGATTATGTAATTCAGCGGGTAAAAGCTCTGCGGGAGCAGAAGGGAATGTCCCAACAAGAATTTGCAGATAACATAAATTTGAGCCAGGGATTTGTTCGTGATTGTGAAAATCCTTATAAAAGAGCGAAGTACAATTTAAATCATCTTAATGAAATCGTTCGGGTATTTGGTTGTAGTTTTGCATATTTTTTTCCAGAGAAAGCTCTTTGAGGGAAATACACGCATATCATATAAGAGCACATGTACTCTCTTGCGTTTATGCAAAGAATTCTTCCTTTGACAAAAGGAAGAATGTATGACACAAATAGAAGATTTTGTAATTCAAAGAGTGAAAGAACTCCGTATAGAAAAAGGTATGTCTCAGAGAGAGTTTGGTGATAACATAAATCTGAGCCAGGGGTTTGTTCGTGATTGTGAAAGTCCGCGAAAAAGGGCAAAGTACAATTTAAACCATCTCAATGAAATTGTCCGAGTGTTTGGATGCAGCTTTAGTTACTTTTTTCCTGACAAAGCACTCTAATAATTTGCTAAGCCATGTATATAACTTTGTGCCTACTATGGCCAAAAGGCAGTAAACATAACAGTCACATCAACAATAAAAAATACTGGCGAAAAGAGGAAAATATTCTCTTATTGCTTTTGCCAGCATCCTTTATGTATCGTTGAGAAACAAAGATAAGGAAAGCAAATACTTAAAAAATCATAATCTACTTTTCTGTAAAAAGCATAGTACCTGTTAGCCAATAACTCCTAAAAATGTATGTAAATTGTATGTCTTAAAAAAGCTTTTTTGTATTTATAAATTACCTTAATCACAATAAATCAATAGTTTAGATGCAAAATTCCCTTAATTCACATTTTGACATTTTGTCAATTCAATCTCTTCTGAGCAGCTTATTTCGCATTCGGTATCAAAAAAGAAGCAAAGAGAGCGTTCTCGCGAAGAAAGCGATTATCACAAATATTTATTACAGGAGTATTTATTTGCATTTTTCTTTTTAAACCACCCTTCATCTATCGCGCCAGACAAAAACAACAGCATTGCATAGACCTAATGATACATCAAACATAGCAAGTATCACCCTGCTTCCAGACCACAAAAAGTGTTATACAACACCTATTTTCACCCCATCTTCCAGGTAAAAATAGAATAAATAAGCATATATAAACATTTTTTCACTATTATCACCGGAAAATTTCATGCTTATGGATTTTCAATTTCATCAGCATGGAATAAAAATTTCATAAGCATGGAATGAAAAACACACGACAGCAAATCCAAAAAACACGAAATTGTTAAAATAAGTTTATGCAATTTAGCTGGATGCCAGAAAAAACACTTTATCCGGGTAAGTAAAAATCATCAAAAACGCAGATTATGATACAAAAACAATACGGTTAGAATCATTTTAACATATTCGTTTTTTCTCTTTTCCTTTCACGGCTTCTTCCGGGCAAACCGTTTCGCGAAAGAAACACGCCGACCGGCAAGCGGCCTGGCCCGCTTCCCTAACGGACAATAGGTATGCAAACAGCCAGGCTATTTGTTGAACCTGCTTTTTTCATACGTATAGGGAATGCTCGTCCCTACTACCACGTCCTCTATTTTATCGATGATAAGCCAGTCGTCCATATTTCCCTGATGATCGAAATCGAGCGCAGGCTCAATGGTTCGCACAGCGGAAAATTCCACCAGAACAAGGCATTTCTTATGCCAGCGTTGCTTTTGCGTGTCGGTAAGGGCGAGTTTGGGTTGATTACGCTCCAATACCTCGGCAATCTCAGTATCCGTAAGCTTTACATAGTTTTCCACATGGGTTACCGTAGCCTCGGCCGCAATTTGCTTGGAACCTTTCTGCATAAAGTAAAGCGTCTCTCCTTCCTGCACGCGGCTATGGGGTATTTTCCGGCCCGCGGCTCCCCTTACCACCATTGTTTTCGTACCATCGAGTATTTTATTCAATACCTTGTCCTTGTTGTCGCAATAAACCAGATGTACCATATTCATTTTATTTAGATGGAAATTGCAAAAATACGCATTCTTGCCGGAAATACGGAAAACGGGCCGATGTATCGGAAGCATTTGCCGGAAAAAGGGGACGGAACTAAAAAAACAGGGGCTGTCATCCCGACAGCCCCTATCCAAAATATATACATGCAAATTATCGATTTCCTTGCCGGCGGCCGCCCATCCGGCCGGCCGGTATCATTCTTTTTCTTCCTTTAGTTCGTCTTTGCCCATAATGCCCAGGTTGCGGCTGTTTTGCAGGAAACGGGCTATTTCGGCGATGACCTGGCTGGTAGCTGTCAGGCTGTCGATCTTCTCTTTTACGTAGGGCAGGCTATATTCGTTATAGATCAGCCGGTAGGCGAAAAGAATATCTTTGATCGCTTTTTCGGAAAACCCGTTTTTTTGAAGAATGGTCGTATTGATGCCTTTCCACCCGGGAGCTTCGCCGCCGATGCGCACAAAGGGAGGAATGTGTTTGCTTACGATACAGCCGGCCGATACGAAGGCTAGCCGGCCGATACGGCAGTATTTGAACACGACCGACTGCGCGCCCAGGAAAACCTGGTCTTCCAGACGGCATTCGGGCGCCACTTTTACGCCGCATCCCACCACGCAATGGTTTCCCACTTCCACGTCGTGGGCCAGATGAACCCCTTCCGCCAAAAAATTATAATCGCCGATGCGGGTGGCATGGCCGGCCGACAAACCGCGGTTTATAACGGTATTTTCCCGCAATACGTTATGGCAGCCGATGATCACTTCCGAACAGGCCGAAGAGCTGTCGGAACGTTCCTGGGGAGCGGCGCCGACGACGCTTCCTTCGAATACTTTCGTATGCTCGCCCAAGCGAGTGCCTTCCAATAAGGATACAAAAGAACGGATTTCACAATGGTCGCCTACCACCACGCCTTTCTCGATTTTCACGAAAGGATGGATCACCACCTCGCGGCCGATAACGGCTTCCGGATGGATACAGCAATAAGGTTGCTCGTTTATATTCATAATTTACTACTTTTTATAGGTTGAAAAACGACGGCTTCCGGCCGTCGCGGATAGGTGGGACAAAGCGGCGGGATCAGCCGCCAGAGAAGCCTCGCGGCCGGAGGCTGTTTCCCCGGAGGCTGTTTCCGGGGAAAGCCCCGCTCCCCCGCCCAAGGCGTGGTAAAGGCTGATAACGCCCTGAATCTCATCCACCTGGTCGGCTACCCAGGTAAGCTGCGATTGCAGAAGGCTTACCTGGGCTACAAGTACTTCCAGGTAGGTGGTATGGCCGTGTTTCATCAGCAATTCGGTGCTTCGCACGGCTGTTTCCAAGGCGGCTATCTGTTTCAGGTCGAGCTCGATCCTTCCGCGGGCCGTCTGGCATTGCCTGAGGGCGTTGTTTACTTCGGCCCCGGCGTCGAGCACGGTTTGCCGGAAATTCAAGAGAGCTTCCTCCTGTTGCGCTTTGGCTATCTTCAACTGGGCGATGTTGGCGCCTTTGGCAAACAACGGTTGGGTCAGGGAAGCCACGGCTGAAAGCAGCAGTTTCCCCGGGTTGGCGATATAAGCCCCTGCGCTGTTCGTCCATCCGGCGCTACCGCTTAGCGTGAGCGAGGGATAGAAGGCGGCGCGGGCTCCTTGGGTGGTGTAGAAAGCCTGGGCCAACGATAATTCCGCGCTTCGCACGTCGGGACGCGCCGCCAGCAAGCGGAGAGGCACGCCGAGCGTCAGGCCGGCAGGTTGCCGCCAATCTTCCAATCGTCCGCGCTCGATGGCCCGGGGCGTTTCGCCCAGCAAGACGGACAGGCTGTTTTCCGTTTCTTTTATTTGCCGGCCCAGGGTAAGCACCGAGGCTTCTATGGCATAATAATTGGCTTCGCTCTGGGCTACCGCGTCTTCGGTGGCCATACCGGCCCGTTTCATGGCTTGCATGGTCTCGACGTTCTCTTTCCAGTAAGCGGCGGTACGGGTGGAAATCTCGCACTGCCGGTCGAGCATCAGCAGGGTGTAATACAGGTTGGCCACGGAAGCTACCAATTGCGTTTGCACGGCTTTCAGGTACACTTCGCTTTGCTCGTAAGCGGCTTTCGCCCGTTCTTTGGCATTGCGCAATTTCCCGAAAATATCGATTTCCCAACTGGCGGCTACCGGTATGGTATAGGTTTTCGTCGCTTTTCCGCCGTCGAAACGGCTCACCGCTCCTTCCGGAGCCAAGGCGAGCGAGGGAAGGAAGGACAGCCGGGAAGCGAGCAAGGCGGCTTCGGCCTCTTCCACTTTCAACTGCGCGGTTTGCAAATCCGTATTACCCCGGAGGGCGGCTTCAATCAGTGTTTGCAGGCGCGGATCGGTGAAGATGTCTTGCCAGGGTACATCGCCCAGGCTGACGGTGTCGGCCGGAAGAAAGGAAGCATCGGTTATCGTGTCGCGCAGCAAACCCTCGGTATCTATTTCCGGCCGGTGATAGGAAGAGTACAGGCCGCAACTGCCTGCCAGCATCGGAAAAAGGAGGATGGATAGTATCTTTTTCATACGTTCTTCTTACAATTTAATAGCGTTATATTGATCGATCTCGGTGCTTGCCGCCTGGTCGTCGAGTTCTTTCAGGCGGGGTTTCTTTACCTTTTCCTGCAAATATTGGAAAACCACAAACAGCGAAGGTACGAAGAAGAGCAGCGCCAGCGTGCCGATGAGCATGCCGCCTACCGCGCCGGTGCCCAGCGAACGGTTGCCGTTGGCGCCTACCCCGGTGGCTACGATCAGGGGAAGCAAGCCGAACACCATGGTAAGCGCCGTCATCAAAATCGGACGCAGACGGGCTTTGGCGGCGCTCACGGCCGAGGCGATCAGGCCCATCCCGGCGGCCCGGCGTTCGGCGGCGTATTCCGTAAGCAGGATGGCGGTTTTCGAGAGCAGGCCGATCAACATAATCAATCCGGTTTGCAGGTAAATATTGTTTTCCAAGCCTAACACCTTGGCGAATAAGAAGCTGCCCATCAGACCGGCCGGCACGCTGAGCAGTACCGCGAAGGGAATGAGGAAGCTTTCGTAAAGCGCGCTCAGGATCAGATAAATCATCAGGAAGCAGATGCCGAAGATAATGGCTGTCGTATTACTCTGCCGGCTTTCCTCGCGGGTAATGCCGCCGTAGGCGTATCCGTAGCCTTTGGGCAGATTGGAGGCCGCCACCTCTTCTACCGCCCGGATGGCATCGCCCGAACTATAGCCTGCGGCCGGCATCGCATTCACGGCAATGGAATTGTACATATTAAACCGGCTGAGCGATTCGGCGCCGTAAACGCGGCTGAGGCTGACGAACTGGCTGAGGGGAGCCATTCCGCCCTGCGTTTTCACGAAGGTATTGTGAAGCGAAGCTTCGTCCAGCCGATAGGAAGGATCGGCCTGAATCATCACCTTGTATACTTTCGAGAACCGGTTGAAATTCGATACGTATTGGCCGCCGTAGTAGCCCGACATGGTGCTCAGCACGGCATCGGGCGTAATTCCAGCCCGCTTGCACTTGGCGGCGTCCACTTCTACCATCCACTGGGGATAATTGATATTGAACGTAGAATAGGCCATCTGGATTTCCGGACGGGCGCTGAGGGCCTCCAGGTAACTTTGCGTGGTATGGAAAAACGGCGTCAGCTCGCCGCCGGCTTTGTCTTGCATATGCAATTCCAGGGCATTGCCCATCCCGTAGCCGGGAATCATGCCGGGAGCCATCGCAAACACGCTGGCGTCTTTCACGTCGGCCGTACGCGCGTAGATTTGCCCGATCACGGCCCCTACCTGGTCGTCGCGGCCGGGGCGTTCGTCCCACGGTTTCAATTTGACGATAAACATGCCGAACGAGTTACCTTGGCCGGCCAACAAGCCGTAGCCGGAAACCTTCGTGTAATTCAGAATCTGGGGTATCCCCTGGATGCGTTGCTCGAGGTCGGTCATGATCTGGTTGGTCGTGGCCAGGGAATTGCCGGCGGCCGTGCTTACGTTCACAAACAATACGCCCTGGTCTTCGTCGGGCACAAGGCTGGATTTGGTCGTACGCATCAGCACGACGAGGAGAACTACCGAGGCGGCCAGCAACGTCCAGGTAAGCCACCGATGTTTGATAAAGAACAGTACGCCGCCTTTGTATTTATCGATCAGACTGTTGAAAGCGGCATTGAAGGCTTTGCGGAACCGGGCGGCGAAATTTCGGTTGACGCTTCCGTCGGCATTGACATAGGGCTTTAAAATGAGTGCGCAAAGGGCGGGGCTGAGCGTAAGGGCGTTGACGGCCGAGATACCTACGGCTACTGCCATAGTGAGCCCGAACTGGGTATAGAAAGTGCCGGAAGTGCCGCTCATGAAGGATACCGGAATAAACACGGCCATAAAGACCAGCGACGAGGAGACGATGGCCGTGCTGATACCGTTCATGGCGTCCATGCTGGCCAGGTAGGACGAGCGGTAGCCGGCGTCGAACCGGGCTTGCACGGCTTCTACCACCACGATGGCGTCGTCTACCACCGTACCGATCACCAAGACGAGGGCAAACAGCGTAATCAGGTTGATGCTGAAGCCGGCTATCGCCATAAAAGCGAAGGTACCGATCAGCGAGACGATGATGCCCGCCAAGGGAATCATGGTGGAACGAATATCTTGCAAAAAGAGATAGACAATCAGGATGACCAGGATAATGGCCTCGATCAGGGTTTTAATCACTTCGTGGATGGAAGCGTATAAAAAGTCGTTCGCGCTCAACATCTGTACCATCTCGATGCCTTTGGGGAAGTCTTTCGAGGCTTCGTTGAGGAAAGCATCGATCTGCTCGTTCACTTCCGTAGCGTTCGAGCCGGCCGTCTGGAATACCATGCACGAGATACCCGGCTTGCCGTTGGTTTGGCCCACATAGGCATAGCTTTCCCTGCCCAGCTCCACATCGGCCACGTCTTTCAGCTTCAATACTTCGCCCTCTTCCGAAGAGCGAATGACGATTTCCCCGAATTCTTCTGCCGTCAGCAGCCTGCCTTTATACTTCATGGTATACTGGTAGGTTTCCTTCGAGTTTTCGCCCAGCGATCCGACCGCCGACTCGATGTTTTGCTCGGCCAGGGCTGCCGTCACGTCGGCCGGAACCAGGCCGTATTGGGCCATCACGTCGGGTTTCATCCAGATGCGCATGCTGTAGTCGCCTCCCAGAATTTGCAGTTCGCCCACCCCCGAGATGCGGAGGATTTCGGGTTTGAGATTGATGCTGATATAGTTGCCGATGAAGTTCTCATCGTAACTTCCGTCGGGGCTATAGAGGGAGAAGATTTGCAAAATACTGGTTTGCCGTTTGGTAGTGGTCACCCCTACCTGGGTAACCTCGGCGGGCAATTGCCCGGTCGCTTTGGATACGCGGTTCTGTACGTTGACGGCGGCCATATCCGGATCGGTACCCTGCCGGAAGTAGACGGTAATCGATACCGTGCCGGCATTGGTGGCGGTGGAAGTAATATACGTCATGTCTTCCACGCCGTTGATGGCTTCTTCCAAAGGGGCGATTACGCTTTTTTGAAGCGTCTCGGCGCTGGCTCCGAAATAGGTCGTGCTCACCTGTACCGTGGGCGGCGCAATGTCCGGGTATTGTTCGACGGGCAGGCTCGTCAGCCCGATAATTCCCAATACGACGATCGCCAGGGAGATAACGGCCGAGAGTACGGGGCGTTCTATAAATGTTTTTAATTTCATCGTTCGTCTGATTATTGTTTGATTTTTACGGGGGTACCTTCACGCAGCAGGCCGACGCCTTCGGCTACGATTACATCGCCTTCGCCCAGTCCCTCCTCTACGACATATTCCCGGCCGCCGTTTACCCGCGTCACGCGAACCGGAAACGACTGGGCTTTGCCGTCGACTACCTTGTATACGAACACTTTGTCTTGTATTTCGAAAGCGGCCGTCTGGGGAATCACGAAACAACCCGGGCGGCGGACAGGCAGGATTACGTTGCCGGCGCTTCCGCTATGCAGCAAACCCTGGGGATTGGGAAAGGCGGCGCGTACGCTGACGGTTCCGGTGCTTCGGTCGATCACGCCGCTGATGCTTTCGATGCGGCCTTTTTCCGCATACATCGATTTGTCGTTGAGCTGCAATTCGACGGGCGGCATTTCTTTCAACGCCGCTTCTTTCGAACCGTACCGGCGGATCATTTCCAGCAACTGGTTTTCAGTCAGGGAAAAATAGACATACATCGTCGAGTTGTCGGAGACGGTGGTGAGGGGCCGGGGCAACGCGGAGCTTACCAGCGCGCCTACCCGGTAGGGCAAGGTGCCGACTACGCCGTCACAGGGGCTTTTTACTTCCGTATACGACAGGTTGTTGCGCGCGCTCAGTTCCTGGGCTTTGGCCTGGGCCAGTTGGGCCTCGGCGCTCAACCAGGCGTTTTCAGCCGTTTTCAGGTCGAAATCGGAAACCACGTTGGCGGCGAAGAGTTCTTTTTTGCTGTCGTAGGTCAGGCGGGCCGTACCGAGGGCAGCTTCGGCGGCCTCGCGGTTGGCCACGGCTGTCTCGAGGGCGGCCTCATAGGGTACCCGGTCGATCACGAAAAGGATTTGGCCGCGCCGGACAGCTTCGCCTTCTTCCACCAAGAGCCGGGTAAGGAATCCGGATACTTGGGGGTAGAGTTCGATGTCCTGGCGTCCGCGGATCGTGGCCGAATAAGAGGCCGAGAGCGTTTTGTCGACGGCCGAAATCTTTACTGCGGCATAGGTCGCTTCCATTTGTCGGGGCGGGGTTTGCCCACACGAAGTAATCACCAGCGCGCAACCGATAATTCCTATCCATTGCTGCCATTTTTTGTTTGCTGTTTTCATCAAGTCCAATCTTTTGCTTTAAAAACCGGTGGCAAAGGTCCACATTATCGAAGTAGGGCCGATTACCTACTTCGGCCTAAATAGGTTCCGATGGGAGTTTTCGAAATGGTTTTACTTCGGATTTTTTTTACGTAACTTTGCTTCAAAGAATCAAATCGAAGATAGGCGGCACCTCGGCAGAATCAAAGAGGGGCTTTGCTTCTGCACTCGGTTTGCACTATCTTTGCTTCAAAGAATCAAATCGAAGATAGGTGGCACCTCGGCATAATCAAAGCAAGCTTTGATTATGCACTCGGTTTGCACTATCTTTATGCCGGATAAGAAACTTTTGTGTATCTGTCTGAATAACAGCATTCAATAGAGAAGTGGAAAGTTATTGGTAACGATTTGGCGACAATCAGACTGCATTGATGTTCTGTGATTTGCATACCGTCAAACAACTCTCTGCAAATATATTACTTTTTTGGAAGGCAAGCAATATTTCCATAAAAATTCTAATGAAGAATTGGGAATATGCCTTTCTAACCTTATTTATTGGTATAAAAGCCTTTGTTTCCGTCTGAATACCATTCCCTATAAATAGGCAACCATATTCATCCTATGGCATAGCCGCAGAACAATCCCCTATCCGCAGTGAACAATCACTTTGCGGATAGGGGATATTTCTTTTTCCGGCTATGCGAAGCGGTAGCTTTTATGATTGTTTGTCTTCTTTTTGAAACCATAGTGGTTGCCCACTATGGTAAGACTATAATTAATTTCTCAATCTGCCTCTTTAATTGTGCATCCTCCACAATATGCTGATTCTAAACCGCCGGGGCAATCATTTTCGTTCTCAGTGGCAAAGGTAATTTCGGGTTCTTCACGGACAAACAAGGTCGAGCCGCAAGCGGTTATGGGAAAAATCTTCCTGCTGTACTACGTCCAGAGAGTATTTTTCCCATAAACCTTGTTTGTCCTAAACCCTGCACCTTTTGATAGCCTCTGAAACGAAAACGACCGACCCGACGGAAAGACGCATAAAAAAAATGTCGGATTCACAAGAGGCAGATAATAAATGAAACTCAACTCCCTCACCTCAAGAATCCGCATAAACTTAAAAAAACAACAGCGATGAAAACAAGGTATAAAATAGCAGTTTGGGCACTCGTTGCCGTAATAGGTTCAGCACTTTTGGGCGGTAGCTTTTGGTGGTGGTTAGTAGGAATAGCAGCAGGCAAATTCGTTATCCGCTTGCTTTTTACCATAGCCTTGGCAATAGTCATTTACTGCCTTGTATATGCCGCAATCATCGGTGGAATACTTTGGATATTAATCGGATAAAATAGATAGATATGAACACATTACCTATTGCAGTCAAGTTTGTGAGTTGGGATATTCCTACTCTTGAAACATTGGAGAGCAGCAAAGTCTATGCCCTTCGGGTAAAACTGAACAATGGCGGCACAATGGACAGAGCCGAGAAGAATTGGTTAGCCGAGAACGTGAGAAGCAACAGTTATTTCAGAACGGCAGTACCCTTACAAGGTTATCGGTTTGACTTTTCAGACGTGCTTCACAAATACCTTGTCAATCAGTACGGCAGTTGGCAGGAGTATCACGCCCCCGACAAGACAAGTTTAAGAGCCGTCATTTACGGCAGAATCAACCAAATAGTAGAAATCAAATAAACAGATTAAAATATGAGAGCAAGAAGAAACAAGACAGTAGCACAACAGTGTAAATATTACGAGGTAGAGAACATCTATGAATATATGGTAAGCGTGTATATCAACGGCAATATTGCGCCATTCAAGGAACTCTACAAAGAGTTATGCACCGATGCACGCAAGGAGTTTATAGCCTATCTGTTCGATGAAGTAATACCAGCATGGCGATTGGAGATTATTCAAGCAACCATTTAATAACCCACAAATACCCCAATAAAATGAAAGCATCCATCCATTTCCAAAAAGAAATACAGAGTTATTTAGAACAGCGTGCCGAATATGACGAACTGTTCGCCCGTTCCTACCGCAACCCGTTGAAGAACATTGAAGATTGTGTTACCTACATTTTGAACTATGTTCAGAAAAGCGGTTGTGCAGGTTTTTCCGATGATGAGATTTTCGGACAAGCAGTCCATTATTATGACGAAGCGGACATCGAAATCGGCAAGCCAATCGACTGCAAAGTGGTAGTCAATCATACGGTGGAACTGACCGAAGAAGAGAAAGCGGAAGCACGCAGGGAAGCTATTAAACGAGCCGAAGAAGAGGCTCATAACAGAATGACGAAGCGTAAAACCGCCCCCAAGAAAGAGAATGGCAACAACGAACAAATGGCACTTTTATTCTAACGATTATGAAACCGAAAACAAAGATACAGAAAGAGGTTGTCGCATTGAGCAAGCGATTACCCCAAATTAGCGAAGCACAAAAGAAGTATGCTTTCCTGCACAGTTTTGAACACGTCGGACGCAGGTCTGCCAAAGGCATCATTACCTGCACCGAATGCGGACACCAATGGCAAGGAAATGGGGCATTGACAGATACGACTTGCGGCTGTACCTGCCCACATTGCGGAATGGAACTGAAAGTACATACCACCCGAAAACGGATATTCAAGGAAAACGAGTATTTTTCCATGATAACTGCCTACAAAGGCTATCAAGTGATACGTTTCTTTTTCACAAGGGCATATTACAAGGTCGGGCAGCCTGCCGAATATTCCATTTGCGAAGTGGCACAACGCTGGATAGCCCCTAACGGTAAATTTGAAACCATCGCCCGATTGAGAGGGATAAGTTTTATCTATTACGATTTGTGGCAGGAATGCAGTACAATGGAAATCCGCAGAAACCACCATGTGTATGATATAAATCCCGTATGCACTTATCCGAGAATAAGGGTAATACCCGAACTCAAGCGTAACGGCTTCAAAGGTGAGTTTCACAATCTGTTACCGTTTGACCTGTTTTGTGAACTGTTGAAGAACAACCAAGCGGAAACGCTGATGAAGACGGGACAATACAACCTGCTAAGTCATTTCATATACCATTCGTCCAAAAGCATCTCCACTTATTGGGATGCTATCCGCATCGCAACCCGTAACGGCTACATGGTAAGTGATGCAGGTATATGGTGCGATTATATCGACCTGCTCCGCTATTTCGGCAAGGACACACACAGCCCGAAATATGTTTGTCCTGCCGACTTGAATGCCGCACATGACCAACTTGTACGAAAGAAAAGGGAACGTTTGGAGCGTGAACGGATTGAGGAACAGAAACGCAAGGCAATGGAAAATGAAGTGCGTTTCCAAGAACTCAAAAGCAAGTTCTTCGGCATCGCCTTTACAGACGGTACAATCCAAGTGCGTGTATTGGAGAGCGTCATGGATTTTTTGGAAGAGGGAACAGCCATGCACCATTGCGTGTATTCCAGCGAATATTACCTCAAACCCGACAGCCTTATACTTTCCGCCTGCATAGACGGGAAACGGATAGAAACGATAGAGGTGTCGCTCAAAACAATGAAAGTCCTGCAAAGTCGTGGCGTATGCAATAAGAGCACCGAATATCACGACCGCATTATTGAGCTTGTAAATAAGAACAAACGCCTTATCCGCAAGCGGATGGCAGCATAATCATTATACAGACAAGAAGAATATGGAAACAGCCTACAAAACGGTAATAGTAACATTCGGTGAAAGCATCGAAGAACTGAACGGCATATTTGATACTCCCCAAACATGGGGAGCATCAACCCTAAAAGAGTGGATAGATTGCTATGAAACAACACGTTTCACGCAAGTTGGCGAAAATAGGGCGGTAATCACTTCCGAATACAATATGCCATTCGTTATCGAGTGGTTACAGCGACATACACCGATGATGTCAATACAAAAGGAGGAATAAGCCATGTATACATTTTTTATTGGTTTTCGGAAGATAGACGTATTCCCAAGTATTCGGGAAGCCAAGAAATTCGCATCAGAGAGTGACTTAATAGGCGTATTCAGCCTTATAGGAGATAATTATCATGATAGTTGGTATAAATTTTAATCAGTAATAAACATGAAATCATTGAACAACAACGGAGTATCCACCTGCAAGGCAGGGCAAGAAAAATATGTATATTTCAACCTTATGCCCCGTTTGCGCAAGAAAAGCAGATATTGCCAATATGACTACCGCCATGAGGAAGACGGGGAGTTATTCAGCACAGTAGCCCCAACATTGGAAATTTGTAGGGAGCGCAGGGATGAATGGTTAAAGAACAAGGAAAGCAAGTAATGGACTGCAAGAAGTACGGGCGGCGAAAAACCGCCCGGCACTACTTTTGACAGTGAGCTAAGGCGGCACAAAAGTAGCAAAAAGCCATTGTGAAACCCTCTGAAAATTCAGAGGGTTGTTTTTTGTGCCGTTATTATTGGCTGGTGAAACGTCAAATTCCTATCTTCGCAGAAAGAACGGTTTAGAGGACAGCAACATTCGGTATTTTATGGCAGTAAAGAAAGTGATATTGGAGAAGTGGATGGTGGCGCAGAAGAAGCACCGCTTATCGGACAAGCACGTGCAAATGGCAAGGGAACTCGGCTTAAATCCCGACAAGTTGGGTAAGATAGGCAACCACCAGCAGGAAGCATGGAAAGCACCGCTGCCCCAATTCATTGAAGAAATCTACTTTAAACGCTTCAAGAGGGAATCCCCCGAGTCCGTAAAGCCATTGGCACAGATTATGGCAGAGCAGGAGAAGAAGAAAAAGGAGCAGAAGAAAGCCAAAGACGAACGTCGGAAACTCTGTGATGAAGCCGACAAGAATCCCACAGTGGACGAACCAAGTCCTTCAAAGCCACTTACCCTATCAGCCAAACTCAAACTGCTAAATGAAAAGCCCAAAGTAAAAGTTAAGTTAGATGGAGGGGAAAGCCCTGATTCCATTCTTTCAAAGGAAGCTCACATCTTTGATGAAGCGTTTGCCTTCTATGAAAAAGAGAGTGTTACGTTCTCCGAGTTGGGATTTATCTTAAAAAAGATACACCCCCGATACAAACCCCGTCGTTATGGTTGCAAGACACTAAGAGCGATTTATGAGAAGCTGGATAAATACGAGATTTTAGAAGATGCAAATGAACCTGCTGTACGCAGGAAACTCCGTGATGAAGCCGACAAGAACCCCATAGCGGACGAATGAAAGCCCTTCACCGTATCACGATGAAGGGGTACTATACAGATTATTCTGAAAGGATATACGCATCTACTTCCAATTTGTTGGTGAGAGTTACGTAGAGTTTATCACCCCGTTGTTCTACCTGTTCAATATTTTCAAAAGGAGCAATGATAGGCTTTTCACCATATAAGTAGCATAACAAAATCCCTTCCTTGCAATAGCTGAAACCATCTATATTGTTATAGGGTTGTAACGCCTGCTTTGCGGAGCTGTCATTCGTAAAATAGTCCGTCAGGAGTGTATAGAGGTTGGTTGTATGTATACCTCCTTTTTTAGCACGTTCAAAAATTCGCATAGTATCATTATCGTGGTCGTCGCAGTAGCAAATCAGTAGAGAACTGTTTGCCAGCAGATATTCATCCCTCTCGATTCCAGAGTCGGGCTGAACGGTCACCAACTCAATATCCGTCTTTTCTTTTTGAAACCTCAGCACAGCTTCGGCAGCTATCGTTTCAAAACCGTCCGACATACCGCAGAGAAATGTTCTGAAACCTTGCTGGTAAAGTGAAGCAATCAGCAGATAAGTTTCTGTAAATAGCACATTGAGCAAGTTCGTGTCATTCTTACCCGATAAAATCTCTGCTGTGTGGCTGCCTGCAATGGCTACCGTTTCTTCTTTGATTATTTCCATTTTATAATAGGTTTTTAATGTGAGATGTAATCTTGCAGAGAACGTACCTTCGGATAAAAAGAAGCACGGTACTCAACAAGTTCTCTTCTCTGGTACGACCAAGCACCGTGCGACAAACAAGTTAAGCCCGTGCTATATAGCACAAGCCTCACCTGTTTATTCTGTCGCAAAATTTGGTCGTTTTGAGAAGACGAATAAACAGCTAAAAAGCTATTATTATATGTATCTTACAATTAAACTATTTGCACATAGGCATTCATTTTAATGATAATGAGAGCAAAGTTAGTGAATACTTTCCAATTACAAACAGTAAATAGCTTGATTTTATTGCATCATCCTGCTCTGTTACACACTTATAGCCTGCATGAAACAAAAAAGTCAATCCTAACATGGTAGAATTGACTTTTTCACATTTAGATTTTAGAGAATGAACCTCATTCTATTTCTTCTCCCCACAGATCCTTGTCTGTCGGGGCATTCCTTACTTCATATCCGCTCCATATCAAACAAAGGAGCAGGATTACGCCGTATCCAATCAGCCATCCGGTCATGATGCTACTCCGTCATTTTCTTTATCCGAATCATTCTGAAACGAGAAACTCAAATCAAACCTTTGCCCGAAGCTGTCATAGACCGTCACGTCTATGGCTTGCTGGTCTGTACTTTCAGAAGTGTAGTAGAGCCGGAACGTTTCTTTTTTCAACGGGTAGAAATCATTCGGGGCAAACACGGTTCCGTCATCCATCCGCAGGCTCCCACGTCCGTCGGGCTGAAAATAAGAAATGAAGAACTCTGTTTCACGGTAGTTGCCCGACTTGTGCAGCCAGAGGCGTATTTCAGCCGTTTCACCTTGTTTGATACGTTTCTGCACAGGCATGGTTGTCAGTGAAAAATCGTATGCCTGCTGCACTTCTATCTTGTCATCGCAGGAGGTAAACAGCATCGCGACGATTGACAGCATAAATGCTGATATTAATAATGTTATTTTCATGGTCATACTAATTTAGGATGAATTTTATGCCTGCCCCGAACTGAAGGTGAAAGTACCCTATGGAGCTTCCCCAAAGCGCCCGTTCCCGTGCATGGAGCGACAGCACCACACGGTCGGACAAATATGTTTCCAATTCCAATGTTACCGCACCGCCATAGATGAATGAATCCTCATTGCGGAGTGTTGCCCCGTCGGGCAGCAGCTTGTCACCCCAGCGGCTTGTTTCATACCCGGCAAGAGCGGAACCGCCCAAAGAGAGAAAGAACGTTTTGGACGCATCCGACAAGACTTTCAGATAGTAACCACCCTCCGCCGTGAACTGCGTTTTGGGGATATACAAATCCTTGTATTCATATTGCTTGTTCAGATATTCCGCCCCGAACACCCAACGGTCACCGCTTTTGGTATATGTTGACAGCCCGACACCGAGATAGTAGTTTACAGGCTTCTGCACTCCGTCTACAAAGCCGCCTTTCAATTCCACGCCACGCATACCCGGCAGGCAGCGTTGGGCGTTTGCCTGCCCCGCAAGGGCAAGCAACGCTACAACTACAAATAGATACTTCTTCATCTTACTTCACTTTCAGTTCGTTAATCACCCTTGCACGCACGATGTCCTCGTTTTCAATCACAAAGGACTGATGGCGACCGCCGGATTTCTCGTGCAATTCGACAACCACCTGCTTGTCTTCGGGAATGGTGAACTTCTCCATCGTAAAGATGGTGCGCTCGTCCTTGTTGCCTGCCACACGGGTGGCGTAGTTATAGGCACGGAGCGGGAAAATCACCTGTTCCTGAATGGCAGTCCTCTTGGCGACTTTCTTATCCACGATTTTGAACGTGATAAAATCCACATCGAACGGCACGTTGGACGAGTTCTTAATCTGCGTATGGAAATACAACAGCCCGTTGTGCGTGTACATCCCACGAAGCAGATATTGGATGCCGAAAGACTTCGCCCCGATATGCTTGATTTCACGCTTGTTGTTCTTGTGGATGGACTTCATAATCAGATGTACCAGCTTGGGGGATTCGCTGCCCAACTCTTGCAAATAGATGTCGAGGGCGTTGTTCGGGCGGTTCACCGTACTGCCGTCATGAATAAAATCTTTCATCTCCACGTTCAAGAGTAGCGGTTCGTCCGCATACTTCACGTTGAAGGTGTAGAACGAGCCGCTTTCGGTGATTACCGACAGGTTGGTTTCCGAACGGAAATTCTTCACCGTCGCCTTTACACGGATAACGTTCTCAGCCCCGTCCGCCTTGCCTGCTATCAGGTTGGGCGAACCCAAATCCACGTAGCGGACTGCGGATGGGAAAATGACGTGTACCGTCTTGTCATACGTTACTTCCAGACCATAAGGCGGTATCATCCGGTCAAAGGTCAGTTTCTTGGTCAGCCCCTCGTAGTTGTCCCCCGACATTTCCTGCGGATAAGTATCCGCTTGGAAAGTTACAACCTCTTTTTCCGGTTGTTCCGCATTTTGTGCGTTCGCACCCATTACGCCCAGCGTCAGGGCGATAGCTAAAAATACTCTTTTCATTTTACTTTGGATTTTAGTGGTGGGCAACATTGCCCGGTTATTAAATTGGTTTATTGTTTCTTTTGGTAAAACATCAGATTATATCCTGCCTTGAGATGTACCTTTACCGTGCGCATCTTCTTGGCTATGTATTGCGACGTGCCCTGTATCGCCCCTTTGCCGAGGTCGGTCAGCAGTTGGTCGCCCGCGCTCTGCTGGTTCAGGTTGATGGTCGTTCCGAGATTACCGCCCAGATTGGCGGCTATCTCCTTTATCGCGTCTATCTCCATCGAGCCGGGAATGAAGATGCCTTCCTGCCCGTCGCTGTCGATGACCGTCAGCTCCACCGGGATAATCAGCCCCCTGTATTCCAGCGAGGTGATGGAGATACCGAGCCGTTCGCCTGCAATCTTGCCTGCCCCTGTGACTAAGGCATTCTTCGGAATAACCGTTTCACCCGCCCGCATCGGTTCCAACAACCGCAGCCGTACCGCCTGCCCGTCCATGACGGTCTGATTGTCGTGGATGCACGCCCGGATGGTGTTCTTTTCCGTCTGCCCTGCCGTGCCTACCGCCGTATGAAAACCGAGGTTCCGCTCTTGCGAGTATTCGGTAATGAATACCGAATCGCTCATCGGCTGTGCCAGCCCCGACACGACCTGTTCCCGCACTTCCCCGATGGGGTTCATCTGCGCCTTGCCGTTCCTGTACGCTTCTGACTGCTTGGTTTCAGCGGAAACGGTCGGGGCAGCCCCCGGTTGTCCGGTGAACGGCTGTCCCTGATTCTGCGGCATGTACTTTGCCGCCAACTGGTAGGACTTTTCAAGCAACGCCAACTGTTCGTCCGCCGTTTCTTTCTCCGTCTGCCGGTTGTACGCCATCTCCCGGAGTTCCTCCAGCTCCTTGCGCATCTCCTCCTTTTCGGGATCTTCTTTGGGCTGCTCGTAAAAATTACCGAGCGTGCGGTTCATGTCCCGGTAGGCGTTCGCCGAGGCGTGGATGGTTTCACGTGGTCTTTCACTGCCGCCACCGCTGCCGTAGCCGCTTTTCGGCTTGGCTTTCGGTTCATCGAATACCGGCATCTCATCCGTTTCCTCTTCATCCGAACCGAACATCGAGGCTAAACTCTGCATCTGGTTCCGGCGTTCCGCCTGCCTGCTGTCCAGCATTTCCTGTTCGTAGGCAGCCTGTTTGTCACCCAGCAGTTTGCTGTCTGCCGGCGCAGGCATATCGGTGTTAAAGCCAACCGTTTCCTGCTCTTTCTCCTTTTCGGAAGGTGCGAATATCAGCCACATCACCGCCAGGAAGATGATAACCATGAGCGGATAGATGATGAATTTCTTCTGTTTCTGCCGCTGCTCTTCGGTCAGTTCCCTTTTGGGCTTGTCCGGCTCTTGGGGCGGCTTCACCTCACTTTTGTTCTCTTGTGATTGTTGCCTTACGGCTTCATCCTCTTTGCGAGGCATAGTATAAGCAGGCTTATCCTCTGCTCTCGCTTCATTCGTCTGTTCCATTGTCATTGAATTTTAATTGGTTGTTAATACTGTCTTTCCGTTGCAGTTCGAGCAGCCGGATATGTTCTATCTCAATACGCCTTCCTTCATTTTTGCCGATGTTGTAAATCCCCGAAACGAAGATGTACACCGAAGCGACGCTGAAAAAGAGGAACATGGTCAGTATGACCGCCAGCCGTTTTCCGGGCGTTATCCGTCCGCACAGGCGGCGCAGACTGTCGTCTGCCCAATCCTGTATCCTGTTCATGCACCTGTCAATCATCTTTTCTGCACTTTGATGTCCCTGTTCTCGATAATCTCGAAGGCTTCGATGATGAAGCCGTGCGGGTTGTTGTCCGAGCGGACGGAGTTCAGCAGGTTGCAGCGTGTCACCAGACTACGCTCCGTCACGTTACTTTCACGGATAATCATCTGCCGGGCGTAGGTGCTTACCTTATAAGGGTACGTGTCGAAATTGCACGCCACGCTGTCCACCTGCACCACCTGATTGACGTTACCGGAGATAATGCGGTTGTAATACCCCTTTTCGGCAAAGTCGGTGTAATAGTTGAACGCGCTCCTGTCAGCCAGCAGCAACGCCCGTTTGATGTTCCCTTCAATCGCGCTCTTATCCGGCGACAACGTGAAGAACAGTTCGTGAAAACGCTTCACGTGTTCGCGTGCCTCCACCGGGCGGTTCTGCGACAAATCCTGTGAAAGCGCGAGCATCAGCGATTTGCCGCCGTCCAGCACGTAAATCTTCTGCCGCTGCGCCTCAGCAAAGGAGTAGGAACTCCATACGGAGTAACCCGTTATTGCCAAGCAGACCACCAGAAAGACGATGCTGAACAGGCGTATCTGCCGGAAACTCGTTTCGATGTTCTTTAAACTTTTAAATTCCATTGTTTTACTTTTTAATTGATTGTTTACTTTCCTCTTATCATACGTCCTGCTGCTCCTGCCACTTTCTTCGCGCCATTGATTGCACCCCGTCCCACGCTTTGGGCTGCATTCCCGGCGGCTGTCCCGGCACGTCCCGCCAGATTGCCCGCCACTGCTCCGGCGGCTGCACCTGCCATGCCTCCCGTACGTCCGGCTATCTGGTTAATCGGTCGGGCTGCACTGCCCATTCCTCCTGCCTGTATAATCCAGCCTGCAACGGTGGGGATGGTGAAATATCCGAGTATGCCGATAATCATGAATACGATGTAAACCCCGTTGGATGAGTCGATGGAAAAATTCGGGTTGTTCTGCAACTCCAAAATGTCGTTTTCAAGCATCAACACCTGTATCTTCGCCAATACGCTGCTGAACAAGTCCGACACGGGTAGCCACAGGTAAATCTGTATATAGCGGCACATCCACTGCGTAAGCGTGCTTTTGGAACCCGTCCCACACGGAAATGGCGAAAGCTATCGGCCCCAGGATGGCAAGCACAATCAGGAAGAACGTCCTGAGCGTGTCTATCAGCAGGGCGGCGGCAGCGAACAGCAGTTCCAGCACCTCCCGCATGAAATCCCGCACGTTCTTTTTCAGGTTGTACATGCTCCTTTCGATGTACATGCCGCCCATCGTGGCGATGTCCTTCGCTCCCCATCCGAGTTCCTCTATCTGCTTGTCGAACTCTTCGTTGCTCACTAAATAGGCGGTTTCGGGATTGCGCATCATGGATTCATATTCCAGCTTGTCTTTCAACTCCCGGTACTTGTTCATGTCCATAGTCTGGGTTTCCAGCATCCCGTGCGTGCCCTGTACGATGGGGCTTAATATGCTGTTGACCGTACCCAGCACGAGCGTGGGAAAGAACATGATGCAGATACCGATGGCAAAGGGACGTAGCAGCGGGTACACGTCTATCGGTTCGGCTCTTGCCAGGGACTGCCACACCCGGACGGCAACGTATATCAACGCCCCCAATCCCGCAATCCCTTTTGCCACCCCTGCCATGTTGGAGCAGAGGGGCATCATCTCCACGTACAGATTCTTTAGAATCTCGTGGAGGTTACTGAAATCGACTGCCAGCAACATCATGGCTTACCAATATCTGTCGTTGGCATCCCCGTAGAGAGCCAGCACCCGGTTCGTATCCCCCTTTTTCTTGGCACGCAGGTAGCTCACCGCAATGTTCTTGTTGGTATAGTAGCCCACCAGATTGCGGTATCGCTTCACTGAATTGTAGCACCTGTCCACCACGTCCATGCGCTCCTTGTCGCTTAATGAAAGGGTGGTGATGTTCACCACTCCTTTCATTTCCTGAAGCACGTCGTTGCTCTCTTCCAGCAGTTTGGTGTAGCCGAAGGCGATGGCTCCGAGTTCCTCCACCGTATAATTCTCATCACGCATCATCTTCTGAAAACTCACGACATACACGTCGGAAATTTCGCCTATCATCAGGATGGTTTTCTGCACCTTTCGGGCGTCTTTCACCAAATTGTTCACGGATTTCAACGCATCGTAATATTTTTTGCCCTGCTCGTAAATCTTCACAGTTTCCTGAAAATTCTTTATCATGTTGGAAGCCGTCGAGGATGTCTGGACAATCTGTTTGGTGGTGTTTACAATCCCCTGCGCCAAATTGCTGGGGTCGGTCACCACCCATTGGGCGTTTGCCCTGCCTGCCAGAAGCAGGCACAGGGAAAAAAGCATGATTATTTTCGTTCTCATTTCTTTCATTACTTTATTAAATGATTTATTACTGTTGTTTCTCACTCGCCCTCATGTAATCGCCGTTCGGCGAAAAGGTCAAAACGTCCGTCGCCTCGTTGTAGGCGATGTCAATCCGGTAGCCCGCGTTGATAAAGAGGTTCCCGTTTTCCTCCACCAGCAGGAAGGTTTCCGGTTTCAACTTGCGGCTGACACCCGATTTTTTGAAGACGGTCACTTTGTACCGTTCCCCTTCCTTGAATATCAGCACGTCGGGCTTCCTGCCCACGCTTACCCAATTACCGCACAACTTGCCTAAATCGGTATCTTTCACCTCGCCGCAGGCGGCAAGCAATAGCGAGGAAAGGGCAAGGGCATAGCCTGCCAGCTCGATGAGCCGGTTCTTTGAAATTACTGTCATGTCACTTGATTTTTTAGTTCTTACTTCTTTTTCTTTCCGCAAGCTGCTTGATTGCCAGCTCTATATCGCCCAATTCATCGGCAAGGGCGAGCACCTCCATCTTCTCCGTTTCCTCCGTCGAAAACGTCAGGTACTCTTCAACCGATACTTCGGTGGCATATACCGCCGATTGGGTTCCGCCCAAACCGATCCACACCTCTTTATAGAGCCGTGACGGGTTGTTCGCCATGTTGATGGAGAGTATCTGTCCCCGTTCTTTGTCCGTCAGACCGAGCAGGTTCTGGATGCTGTCGAACTTGTTCATGTACTTGCGCTGGTCGAGCAGAATTTTACAGTCGGAGTTGTTGATAATCGCCTCTTTCACCACGGGAGAGCTGATAATATCGTCCACTTCCTGCGTTACCACGATGGCTTCGCCAAAATATTTGCGGACGGTCTTGTACAAGTATTTCAAATACTCGCTCATACTCGGAGAAGATAGAGCCTTCCAAGCCTCCTCCACAATTATTTGCTTTCTGATACCTTTTAAACGCCTCATTTTGTTGATGAACATCCATAATTGATAAGACAGGAAACGACAAACAAAGCAACTGTTTATTTGTTAGCACTTTATGTCTTTTGGTGGCATAATGGTTAGACAGGATAAAAAGCCAAAAACGGACACGAAAAGTCAGAGTTCCGTTACCAAGTCATTACCTGTTTATCATTAGGAACAATAAGGCAGAACAGCGGATTTCACAGCTAACTGACAGGACAGAAAGAAACGTTTCTTCATTCGTCTGTTGATGGCGTTCTTCGGCTTTAGCTTCCATTCTTCAAGTAACTCACTTAAACAATAATTTTGTAACTAATTAGAAGTGAGCATTATGAAAGAAGAATTAAAAGTATTATTCTACCTCAAAAAGAATCAGGTAAAGGCAAACGGATTGTGTTCCGTAATGGGGCGCATTACCATTGGCAGAACAATGGCACAGTTTTCGGCAAAAATTGAAGCCGAGCCATCAAAGTGGGATGTCAAAGCGGGACGAATGACAGGAAAGAGTAACCTTGCCTTACAGGTAAACCGTCAGATTGATAAAATCAATCTAAGTATTCACGCTCGTTACAAAGAGTATCTAACCAATCGGGGAAGCG
>DBFWLD010000033.1:0-45568 GCA_048465615.1 Tannerellaceae bacterium | reverse complement strand
TGCGGAAG
Source organism: Tannerellaceae bacterium (assembly GCA_048465615.1). GTDB lineage: Bacteria > Bacteroidota > Bacteroidia > Bacteroidales > Tannerellaceae > Parabacteroides. The sequence continues at coordinate 45,560 of DBFWLD010000033.1, read as the reverse complement.
TAGCTCAGTTGGTAGAGCATAACCTTGCCAAGGTTAGGGTCGCGGGTTCGAGTCCCGTCTTCCGCTCGCTTCCGAAAGGCCTCGGTATTTTTCGAAATATCGGGGCTTTTTTTATGACAACTATTGATCGATAACAAACCGTACACATCCCCTCTTTTCCTTTTTAATCTATTCAAAAACTATTACTTCAATCATAAACATTTAATCTGAAAACAAAATGAAAAAGGTCTTTTCTTTAATTTGGATGATGGCCGTCCTGAGCCTCACCTTCACCAGTTGCGGCGACGACGATGAAAAACCCACCGTTGAAAACATGCCGATCGGTGTTCATACTATTACGGCAGAATTATCGGGAGATACAGACGCTTACGACGTGGTATGTTCCTTTGGAGGCACGACGCTTTCAGGACTGGCCAAACTATACGATGAAAACGGCGAATATCAAGGTACAAGTTACACGATTACAGCCCTTAAAAAGAAAACCTTCAGTTGTCAGACCGACGATAAAGCCTATTTTCTGACATCGGCTTTCTCCTTTTCATGCACGGAAAAAGGGAAAAAACTCACCCTCAAACTCGTAGCCTATATCGACGGGAAGAAAGTGGACGAACTGACGAAAACCCTCGATTCGGGAAATGAAGAGGTTACGGTTCATTCCGTCAGTTTTTCTACAACAGCACTTTAAAGCTGTCTGACCCATCATAACGTCTCCGGCACGCGATACGTGTCGGAGATTTTTATTTATCCCCCTTTCAATCTACCTTAAAACCTATCGAAAAAACCTCCAGGAGCAGGTTGCTCTAGCAAAAAAGGCAAACATCTTCGGCAACTTAAAGACCTTTCAACTTGTTAACCCGAAGAAGATCGCCTTCGGAAACCGGAAAATTCCGCCGAATTCCGTATCTTTATACCCCTATAAACAGGCACGCAATGGAATTACGCATCACCGACGTCAATCGCTACATCATGCCCCTTAGGGAAGGGGGGTCGCTGCCCGCGTTGGCTGAGGCTGACGACGGGTTTAAATATGTCGTGAAATTCCGCGGGGCCGGACACGGCACCAAGGCCCTCGTCGCCGAACTGATCGGCGGGGAGATTGCGCGGGCCCTAGGCCTTCGCGTGCCGGAGCTTGTTTTCCTCAGGCTCGACGAAGCTTTCGGACGTACCGAGGGAGACGAAGAGATACAAGACCTGCTTCGTGCCAGCACCGGCTTGAACCTGGGGCTGCACTATCTTTCGGGGGCAGTCGCCTTCGATCCGGCGGCTTCCGAGGTCGATCCTCTGCTTGCCTCCCGCATTGTCTGGCTCGACGCCCTGCTGACCAATATCGACCGTACCGTGCGCAATACCAATCTGCTCACCTGGAAAAACGAACTCTGGTTGATCGACCACGGGGCCGCGCTGTTTTTCCATTTCTCGTGGGTAAACTGGCAGAAACATGCCCTTAGCCCCTTTGTCCAGATAAAAGACCACGTGCTGCTGCCGGCAGCCGGCCGGTTGGAAGAAGCCGATGCCGAAGGGCGGCGGCTCCTGACGGAAACGAAAATCCGCGAGATTGTCGGCCTTGTCCCCGACGACTGGCTGCGCTGGGACGACAGCCCCGGCACTCCCAACGAAATCCGGGAAACTTACGTACGCTTTTTGCTCGACCGACTAGCCCATTCCTCCACCTTTGTAAACGAAGCCCGAAATGCCCGACAAGCACTTATATGAATATGCCGTGATCCGTTTCGTCCCCCGGGTGGAACGCGAGGAATTCCTGAATGTCGGCCTGATCCTGTTCTCCAAGCAGGCCCGGTACATCAGGGCCCGGTATCTGCTGGACGAAAACAAACTCCGGCTTTTTCCCTCTTCCCTCGATACCGATACCCTTCGCCGCTACCTCCGCCTTTTTACGGCGATATGCTCCGGAGATGCCGAAGGCGGCCCGGTGGCCCGGTTCGATATACCCGAACGTTTCCGGTGGCTGACCGCCCAACGAAGCACTTCGATTCAGACCTCGCGCCCCCATGCCGGGCTAACCGCCGATCTGGATACGACCTTCGACGCGTTGTTCGACGAATTAGTACGCTGAAAAGAACTTTCTCACTCCCCAGATGCTGAAATTAAAAAGTTCTCTGTATATTTAGCCCCGAACCCTCCGTTGCAAAATCCCCCTCCCCCGGACGTCCAAAAAGATCTCCGGGAAACAAACAAAAAGAAAACCTCTCATCCAAGAGATATGCTTATGAAACGATTTTGCTTATTTATCGGCCTTCTGCTAGGCAGCCTGCCGTCGGGAAAAGCCCAAAGCACGGAAAACACCCTGACCGCGGAACAAAAAGTGGCCGGCCTTTCCTCCCTTTGGGCGGAAGCCAAATACAACGACGCCTTCTTCGACAACATCGGCGCCGAAAAATGGGACAGCGCCTACCTCGCTTTTATCCGTCCTGTGATGGACACGCCCCACGACTATGCCTACTACCGCCAGCTCCAACGCTTCGCGGCCCTGCTTCGCGACGGCCATTCCCGCGTCTACTACCGCAAAGACCCCGGCATCGCCACCTGCTTCGATCAATTTCGATGGAAGCTTGTTTGCTTGGAAGGAAAAGCCATCGTGGGCAGCATCAGCCGCCGTATGAAAGAAGAAATACCTGTAGGCAGCGAAATCGTGGAAGTGAACGGTTTGCCTACCGCCGACTACCTGCAACAACATGTCCTTCCCTATATCAGCTCCTCCACCGACTACGTTCGCCAAGACCTGGCCGTCGAAGGTATGTTTACCTCGTGGGAAGGCCAGGCCTACCGCATAAAAATCAAAACGCCGGACGGACAACCGGTCGAAAAAAAAATCACGCCTCAAGCACAACCGGCTATTAAAAACGATCCTATGTTTCCACCCGAGCAAACTCGCTCGCTGATTGAAATGAAATGGTATCCCGGCAGCATCGCTTACGTGGCGCTTAACTCCTTCCGGGAAGAAAAAATCGTCGATTCGTTTGCCGCCCTACTGCCGGAACTGCAAAAAGCTCGCCGGCTCATTCTCGACTTACGTGAGAACGGGGGCGGAAAGAGCGACGTAGGCGAGGCGATCATGAGCTATCTTACGCCCGACTCCGTTTTGAGGCCCGTCATCTGGTGCACCCGCGTACACAACCCGGCCTATTACTCGTGGGGAGGCCGGTATGCCGCCCGCGACACGATCGGCAACCCGTTCCGCAAAAAAGCCTACGAAGTCTATCACCGGGCCTATTACGAATACAACGAACCCGGCCGCATCGACATTCCGGCCGGGACATCCCGGCTTGTGCTGCCCACTGCCATTCTTATCGGCCATCATACCGCCTCGGCGGCCGAGAACTTTCTTATCCTGGCCGAAGGACAAAAACATATCGTTAAAATAGGCCAGCGCAGTAACGGAAGCACTGGCAACCCCATCCGTTTTGCCATCACCGACGACCTGGGTTTTCAGATTTGCTCGAAAAAAGACCTTTACCCCGACGGCCGGTCGTTTGTAGGCTGCGGCGTGCGGCCCGATATGGAAGTAATCCCCACCGTACAGGATCTGATCGACGGATACGACCGTACCCTGCATACCGCTCTGCGCTACCTGGCCGAACCGGCCAGCTTCGCACCCTGAAAGGTCAATCCCCCACGATTTCCTCTATATCGGGGTGGCGGAAGCGAATCGTTTCGTATACCACTACCCCGATAAAAACCAGCGTCACACAGCCGTTGAGCCCCAGCAAGGTAAACCGGGAAGAAACGAAAAACAGTACCCCCAACAGCCCCATAGCTCCCAGATGCGACCATGCGATCTGTTTGCTTATCAACCATTTATACACCACGTTGCTGGCCAGGTATATCATCGGAGCGCCCACCATGGTAAGCAGCACCGGCACGGTAGGCCGGTCGAAAGGATGCCGGATAGCCAGCTCGTCGCCCACGGCACACCCGATAAGCGAACCTACCAACACCACATGAACCGACTGATATTTTAACCCTAATAAACCGGGATCGGAAGTTTTCTTGATTTTCAGGCTGCCCGCCTCGCCCGCGATGTCGAAATAAACCCACCACATCGCCAGGCTACAGATAAAGGAAAGCAAGGTCGTAGCAATGACCGGCCCGCTCCAGGCATCCAATTCACTAAACGACGACCCGGTCATCAGAATGGTCTCTCCAAACGCAATAATCACGAACAACCGGCTGCGCTCGGCCAGATGCTCCCCCTCTACCGTCCATTCTTTCCGGCTGACCGAACGTCCCAGGCCCGGAAGCCAGAATCCGAACATGGGTGAAGTATAATCGATAGCCGCTGCCGCCAACCACCACATCCAGCGGGCGGTATCTTCCGAAAAAGCCCCCGCCAGCCAGCCCGCGGCCGAAATGCCGAACCAACCCAGCATACGGCGGAAATTAGGAGTCAGCAAATGCCGTTTGTCCAGTAAAATCAGAATCACTGCCGTACGTCCTACTTGCATCGCCACATACGCCCCGGCAAAGATAAGCCCCCGCCCGGCATAAGCTCCCGGAATAGCAGCCGCCATCACCAGCCCCAGAATCATCAACACAAACAACAGCATGCGGATCGACCGCGTGGCCGGATCGAACCAATTCGTCACCCACACCGTATGTTGCCAGGCCAGCCAGACGGCAAACCACAGAATCACCGCCTGCCCCAGCCCCTCCCAACTGAGATAATGCAATAAATAATGGGAAAGTTGGGTGACGGAGAAAACATAAATCAGATCGAATAAAAGTTCGGAATCGGAAACCGGAGCCTGTCCCCCCTGGCGATCCCTGAGCAGCGGATGAGAAGTATGCGCCATACATCGTATTGTTTTACTGTTGCGAGGACGAAAAACATCCCCCTTTTCAGTAAAACAGCCCTCCTATTTATTTGTTCCCTTTCAGACCTCGTTCCTATCTGCTGAAAAAACAAAGAAAGAAGGCTTACATGCTTCCTGCCCGCCACCCAGACAAGCGGAAGGAAAAAAACAACCTGTTTCCCTTCTCCTCAGCCTATTCAGTAGTCGACTATCTCAAACCGTACCAACATGGAATACTTTCTTTTCAAGGTGCGAAAGCCGTCGAACGACCCCGCATCGGAAGAACGCACGTTGCTTTGCGCGCTAAAGAACGGCGACATGCCTGCGCTTGCGTCTTCTACAATCCGGACAACCCCGCCCAGCTTCTTGCCCAAGGCCTCCACCAGATAAGACGCCTTCCGTTGCGCCGCTTTCAAGGCCTCGATTTTTCCTTTTCGATGATAGGCCGATATATCTTTATTCTCCAACTCTCCGATACGCATGCTATGAATACCTTTCGTATCGATATGCTTTACGATTTCATTGATCTGATTGAAGTCGCTTAAAGTAATATCGAACTTCTTCGAAATCAGGAAATCCTGCCCCCTCTCCCTCCAATAGTCGCCTATTTCCTGAGTACGGATAGCGGCTTCGGGAATGCCGGCCCTCTTCAAAACCTGCCTTACATCCCACTCTATCCCATCCAACGGCACTTTCGTGCGATAGGCTTCCGGCTTGGACTTGCCATCGAACTCTTCTTCAAAATACTCCCGGATTTCGATCAGGTAATGGATTTTGTCGGGCACCATTTCTATTTCCGAAACTCCCGTTACCTCAATATAACGCTCGTCTGTTTGGGCTTGCAGGGAAAAAGCGGCCACCATAGCCATTGTCAATAGGAATAAGCTTGTTTTCATCTCCTTATCGTTTATTCGGTTGATAGATTATTCTTTTTATCCACATACCACCATCGGTTACTATCCCAATAGTGTTTTTCACCCCCCGAACCGGGAACCTCTTTGCATTCTCCGGTAAAAGAAACCTTGGCTTTGCCATCCTTGAACGGAAAAGCAAACTTGAAGCGAGGCGGGATAATTACATGGCCTAAGGTATCGGCAAACCCAACCAAACCGCTATTATCCGTGATACGGAAAAGACCTTCTTCTACATAGTCGGCGCCATTATCCATGCCGAACACGTTGAATAGCTTATTTCCTCCGCTATCCAAGCAAACAATAGCCCCATTCTCCTTATTTTCATAGGCAAAACCAATCTGCCTTATCGTATCCGTCCGGCAGAATCTATATCTTCCAAACGGAATCAAGGTATCTCCCCGCTCGTTCAGGTAACAGACGGGAACACCGGCTTCCAAACAGGCCGCAGAGGTATGCGCGACCAGGAACTTCTCCCAGATAGGAATTACAAAACTTCTCACATCCGACGTATACTTTCCATTTACATACAACACTTCCCAAGGATAAATAGCTTTCAGAACTTCTTTGAAGGCTTTTACCAACGGATCATCGGCTGTTTCTATTTTCTTTCCTCCCGGCCGGATATGAACGAAAGGAATCTCCAAGTCAACCAAACGCCCGTCCTCAGTCAGCTTCAAACTCCTCAGATAAACACTCAGCCTTTTCCCTTTTACTTCCGGAAATTGCTCCCAAGGAAAACGTTTGATCAGTTCAGCTTGTGCATTTTGCAGATTTAATCCTGCTTTCTTATAATTATGGAAAAGACAAGTAGTGGTTATTTTTCCCTTTTTCACTCTCATTACCTTTTCCGTTTCCATATGGCGGGCAAAGCCTAAATGAACATAGCTTACAAACTCGCCTTTCCCGGCTCTTATTTCTCCGCTAAACCAACGAGCGCAAATACCGTCAGAGGTATAATAAGCCGCAAACACGTCTTTGAGCGCATCCGCATTGAAAGTCAAGGCAGATGTTTCCCGGCTTTCTGCATCATAAAGGCAGACTTCTATTTTTTGCAGATACAAAGAGTCACGCCTGATTTCCCAAAATCCGGTATAACCTTCCCAATTAGCCGTAGACACACAATGATTTTCCGGTATAAAATTCCTCAGCCTGGCAAAAACAACCGAATCGGCATGGATAGGCTTAGCCATCAAGCTCCACTTTTCTCCCTGTATATAAATAATATCAGCAGAAAGCCCGGTAGCCCTTATACCCGGGGCAGCGAGCAAGATAAACAGGATGAGGACCAAATTGTTCCGTATGTACATACCGCCTATGATTTACTATTCTCCAATTCTCCTGAAAGATAGCAAAAAGTATAATCCGCTCTCTTGTAAGCCCTTTGTTTTCCTTTCCCTTTAAGCAAATTAACATTTCGTCTGAAAATTCCTTGATTTCCTGAAAAAATTCCTTTTTTCAACACACTAACTTTCCCTTTTCTGCGCGTATTTCCCGGATTTTACCTAAGTTTGTCAAAACGAATCATCTCTTTTAACCCTACAAAGATGAAAACCCACAGAAATACACTCGCATGGGGGCTGCTTTTTCTCAGCGCCCTGGTTTGGACATCCTGCGCCGGCGACGACCGTTTTTCGATAGTCGATCCCACCGTTAAAACCCTCGAAACAACCTGCGGAGGGGATGTTGAAATCCCTGTAAACAGTCTTTCCTGGCAGATCGAATCGGTAAAGGCAATGCCCGAAGGCCGCCTTCTGACCGATCGGGAAGGCCGGCCGATGGCGCTGGAAGGCAACGGCAAGGTGGAAGCATCCGACGGATGGCTGGCTCTGAGCCGCGACAAAGCCGACGCGCTGACCCTCCACCTGAAAGAAAACTTCGATCGTTCGGCGCCCCGGCAATTCGAAATCTGTCTGAACGAAAACGGACGCCGCGACTACATCAGGGTGATACAGAAGGCGGCGCAAGCCTACCGGCTGGTAAAAACCAGCTACGAAGAGCTGGAAGAAGAGCGCGAAATATACCTTAGCGACCGGGGATGCAGCTCGCTGATCTTGCAAAATCCCGGCCCCGAAGCCGTCTGGCGTCCTTGCAGCGGTATTTTTAAAGACGTGGTAGAATCGTCGGAATTTACCAGCGACGAGTACGGCGCTTTCGACTGGATGGGAGAAGAAGAAGCGGAAATAGCCGCTCCGGATCTGCTTATCGACGATGCCATTTACTGGAACAAACGCGTGCTCTATAAAGAAGGCCTCACCGCCGTTCCTTACATTAAAGATATAGAAGCCGGCAACAAACTTTTGCTACGCCCTTATACCACCTACTACCTGACAGGCCAAATCACCTATTGCAAACGCCGTTGCCGCTATACGTTCACCATTGAAAACGAAGATACGGGAAGCCGGTTCGACATACACGGGTACTGGACGCAGATCGTTCCCATATCCTCCCACACCATTTCTTCCGATAAGCCTTGAAAGCCGGCAGCGGCTATTTCCTATAGGAAAAGTTTTTTCCTACAAGGAATTTTTCGTCTTTACCGGCACAAACTAAGCGGCCCACCCGGGTGGGGCGCTTAAACCACCCTTGTGGGGCGACCGGCTCACCCGGGTGAGGCGGTCGAATCACCCAGGTGGGCCGCTTAGTGCATCGGCATGCTATCGGAAAAATACGCCTATACATCTATTAATATACATCCTTATGCCTGTTAAATACGAATTTTATCCCAATCCCGCCGCCGAGGAAAACCCCGGAGCGCCCCGCTACCATGTACGTACCGTCACGGAAGGAACCGTAGATACCCCCTGGCTGGCCCGGAAAATACAATCGCGGTGCACAGCCTCTTCCGCCGACGTAAAGGCCGTATTGGAAGCTCTGCAAGAAGTCGTGGTAGAGGAATTGACGGAAGGCCGGAGAGTACATATCGACGGACTGGGTTATCTGTCGATGACGCTGGCCTGTCCTTCGCTGGAGCCGGGCCGGGCTATCCGGGCCGAATCCGTCCGCTTCAAGTCGGTCGCTTTCCGGGCTGAAGCCGGCCTGAAAGAAAAACTGGCCGCCGCCCGCTTCGAACGAGCCGACCGCAAACGCCATTCCTCTTCTTTCACCGCCGCCGAAACCGACGAGCTGCTTGCCCGCTACTTTGCCGCGCATGCCACGCTGAGCCGGCAGAACTTCCAACATCTATTCGGTTGTCTGAAAACGACGGCCAACCGCCGGTTGAAGGCGTTGGTAAAAGAGGGCAAGTTGCGGAATATCGGCCTCAGGCAATTTCCTCTTTACGAACCGAAACCGGGGCATTACGGCAAACCGGCAGACGGAGCGACGGAAAATAGCTGACCCGCCCCGACGGCGGAAAGCAACCGGCTCTTCTAAAAAACGGTTAGAAAGACCGGAACGACCGGAGCCGGCGATACCGGAATCAACTTATTTCCTTATGCCCGAAAAGCAAAAGGCGGCTTACACGATGGAAAGACAAAAGAGAAAGGGGTACCAAAACGTATAGGTCGGAAAACGTATAGGTCGGAAAAGCCGGCCTTTAATTGGAAACTTGATATCCCCCTGCAACAGAAAAAGCCGTTTCTTTACTCCCCATCGAGTCGGGAAACGGCTTTTGCCCGTATCTGTTCTACCACCAGGTAGCGTAGACAGGTTAGTGTTAACGCATCTACTTAAAGTAATTTTAGTTTTATTAAAATTTTCAGATAGCCGTCTTCCTGCTAATCGGCCTATCTTTGATACCGGAATACGATTCACTTATCTACCTCATGATGAAAACAAACCGATTAGTTTACCGGTTATGCCTCCTGGCCGTAGCGTTCGGATTGGCAGGCTGCGACGATACCGACTCGCAAGCCGACCTGGCAGCCGGATTCGCCGGCTATTACCGCATTGTTTCGATCACATCTTATGATGCCGTCGACTTGAATAACGACGGACAGGAATCGCCCGATCTGTACGCGGAATTAAGCAGCCCTTATTACCTGGACGGGAAAGCCCAACCGGATTTTCATTACTATTTCGACCAGTACGGCAGTTACGCCGAAGTACGGCCGATGGCCGACCAGCCGAAAAACGTGCTGCTGATGGAACCCCGCGTACCCCACCAAGTCATCAGCGAAAGAAGCGAATTTAACGACAAGCCTTTGCTGATGCTGTACAACGCCGATCTGACCGCTTACGATTACACCTTCCTCGCTGCCGACGAAGTGCTGCTGGAAGCTGCGGGCGGAATCACTCCGCGCTCGCCTCGATTCGACCGGCTTCGGCGCATAAGCGATAAAGGATTCGTACTGGAAGGCAAGGCCTCTTTTTTCAATTTCAAGACCAGCCGATGGATCGAAACCCAGGTAAAAATCGAATACCTGAAAGTAGAAGAGCCGGCCGACGCTGTGCCGGCACCTTAATGATTTCCTGACGACATGCCGAGAGGATTTCCTGACGGCATGCCGACGACTTTTTCGACGCCGCCCCGACGGAGCCAAGCTGCGGATACGGGCCGGCGTCAACCGGCAACCGAACATCGTTGCCGTAGCCGTAGCCGAACAACCGTATCGCCGAACCGCCGTTTTTGCGCCTCTCGCCCCCCTTATCCGGCTATTCGTCAAAAAAAACGGGCGGTTTTGCTTGGAATCGCTTTCTTTGCCGATGGTTTTCCCGTAGGCGAAAAACCGCTACAACCCGAAAAACAACCGAAAAAATGCAAAACTTTCAACGCTGGGTTTCCCCGCTCCTGCTGGCGCTCGTCAGCCAGCAAGTTATCCGCCTGGTGACGGACATCCCTTCCAACAATGCTTTTTGGGCATCCCCTCCCCAACACCTGGAAGAGTTGCTGCTCAGCATTCCCCTCTGCTACCTGGGCGACTGGGATATGCGGCGGTACCTGAAAAAAAGGAAGCTCGACCCCGGCAACCGGAAAGAAGTAGCGAAAGAATATCTTTACTGGTCGGTCTACTTCACCGTCGCTATGACGGTTACGGTATTTCTGGTTCACCGGATTTTAGGACTGGCCGACTATGTACGCGACTACATCCTGGCCGTTTTCACCATCGTCCCCTTGCTCTTGCTGTATTATACCTGGATACGCAACGACTTTACCCGGCGGAAATTCACCGAGCAACAATTGCAGTTGGAAAAAATAAAATCGGAAAAACTGGAAACCGAACTCAAGTTTCTGAAAAGCCAGTATCACCCTCATTTCTTGTTCAACGCCCTCAACACCGTTTATTTTCTGGTAGAAGATGAAAACGAACCGGCCAAAGAAAGCATTGAATTGCTATCCGACTTATTGCGATACCAGATTTATACCGTCGACCAGCCGGTAACGCTGGAAGAGGAGCTTGATTTTCTCGATAAATACCTGCGCTTCCAGCAATTGCGCATGGACGAGCACATCCGGGTAGAAGCTCATCTGGAAATTGAAAACAAAGAGGTGAAAATCCATCCCTTGTTATTCCAGCCCTTGCTGGAAAACGCATTCAAACACCTCGACCAAGGCCGGCGGATCGACTTTTACGTTTGCCAAAAGGGCGACAGCCTTGCCTTCACTACCGCCAATCCGACCGGTCCGGGCGGGAAAGCGGCCGCCCGGAAAGGGATAGGCTTGGAAAATCTGCGACAACGGCTGGCTATCTTATATCCCGGACGCCACACCTTGACGACTGAAATAAAAGAAGAGGCTTTTCAGGCCCGGTTAACGATTCAAACGCAGGCATGATGAAAATAAAATGTATTATTACCGACGACGAACCCCTGGCGCGGAAAGGACTGCGCGGGTATGTGGAACGGGTGGACTTCCTGGAATTGCAAGCCGAATGCCGCGACGCGATTCAACTGAACGACCTGTTGAAAGAAACCACCACCGATTTGCTGTTTCTGGATATTGAAATGCCGCATTTGTCGGGTCTCGATTTTCTGGCCGGGCTAGCCTCTCCGCCACGGGTGATCCTGACCACGGCTTACGAAAAATATGCCTTGAAAGGCTACGAGTTGCAGGTGGTCGACTACCTGCTGAAACCGATCTCTTTCTCTCGCTTTTTGAAAGCGGCCAACAACGTATATGCCTTGCTGGAAAAAGAACGCGGCCGGGCGGCCGAAGAAGATGAGTTTTTGTTCGTCCGCACCGATAAACAATTGAAGAAAATCAGACTAAACGATATTCTTTTTATCGAAAGCATGGAAAACTATATTCTGATTTATACGTCCAGCTCCAAAGAAGTAGTCAACGCTTCCTTAAAGCAAATGCTGGCTTCGTTGCCCCGCGACACTTTCAGCCAAGTGCACCGTTCCTATATCGCCAACCTGGCGAAAGTAGAAGCTATCGCCGGAGGCGAGCTGCGTATCGGCAGCCGGTGGATACCCGTAGGCCGGAATATGCGCGACGAAGTGGTAAACCGGCTTACCGGGGGACGCCTTTTGCCGGATAAAAACGAAAAAAAGGAAATCTAGCGGTTGGCCGGATAAAAACGGTCGTTCGTCAAACGAATTTGTTTGCTGTTTTTCAGCTCCCTTATTTTGTCGGAGAAATCCTAAACTAACAAATTCGAGATGAAGAGGAACGTTGTTTTTACACTGGCTTTTTTTCTTTTGGTTGCCGGTTGGTCGCAGGCGCAAAGTGTACGCCTGGGCGGCCAGATAACCGACAAGACGGGCGAACCGCTGGCGAACTGTACCGTTATGCTGCTGGATGCCGACAGTAGCTTTATCGCCGGAGTTATCTCGGATGCCGGCGGCATTTACCGGTTAAAGATACCTGCCGAGGGAACTTACCGGGTGGAAATATCCATGTTGGGATATGAAAAACAGCTTTTCACGGTGGAAGCCGGAAAAAACGACAGGCAATTGCCTAAGACCGTCTTGCAGGAATCTGCCGTCGCTTTGTCGGCGGTGACGGTTACCGCGTATAAACAAGCCGTCAGCTTCGCGCCCGGAAAAACCACGATCGACCTTGCGGCCGCTCTCCTGGCTTCGGAAGGAGATGCTTTCGAAGCGTTGAAAAACATGCCGGGCGTGCACGTAAGCGAAAGCGGAGCCGTATCCCTGAACGGACAGCCCGGCGCCCAGGTGCTGGTAGACGGCAAGCCGACTTATCTGACAGGGGAAAACCTGGTGAATTTACTGCGCTCGATGCCCGCCTCGTCGGTAGGGAAAATCGAATTGATTACGCATCCGTCGGCCCGGTACGACGCGGCGGGAAACAGCGGGGCCATCAATCTGCAAACCGTCCGGCCTACACACGCCGGGCTGGATGTGTCGGTACATTCCCGCTACACCCAAAGCCGGTTTGCCGGGGGCGACGGCGGGTTCAACCTAGGGTACCGCAACCGGAAGGTGAATGTATTTGCCGATTATTCGTTCTACGGCAGGAAAGAATATAACGATCTGCACGTAAAGCGTACCGGTCTCGACCGGCCGGAAAGCGACCCTTCGTTGGAACAGGCCATGTGGCAGGATACTTATCGTACCTGGGACGTGCGTTCGCATTACGGGCGGATAGGTATCGATTATACCTGTTCGGAAAAGATGGCTTGGGGAGTCTATGCCTCCGGCACGTTGGCCGATCAGTCGATCGACGGGCGGATGAATGCCGATTTCGGACGAAATGCCGCCGGGGCCGATTCCTCTTTGTTTACGAAAAATCTGAATCACAAACATCCCCGTTCTTATAGCGGGGGAGCTGATTTCTCTTACAAACCCCGCTCCCGAACCGAGTGGAATACTTACTTCGACTGGGTGCTTCACCGGCAGCCGGAAGATCAATATCAGACCGATGAATTTCAAAAGCCGGATAGTTCCGCCAACGACACCTTGCGAGGAGATATGCAAGGAACCATCCGTATTTATGCGGCCGAAAGCCATCTGACGTTTCCGATAGGGAAAACCAAATGGGAGACAGGCGCGAAAAGCTCGTTTATTTCGGTCGACAATTCGGCCCGCTACGACGACCTGGAGCAAGGCATCTGGATAGGCAATACCGGTTTAAGCAAGGCCTTTTCTTATAAGGAAAATATCAATGCCGCTTATATCCAGACTTCGGCGCGGCTGACGAACCGGCTGACCCTACAGGCGGGTCTGCGTGTGGAACATACCCATGTGCAAGGCAAAGTGTTTGCCGGAGCGGCCGACTCCGCCTATACGCATCGGTATGTCGATTGGTTTCCCACGGCTTCGCTGGAGTATACGCTGGCGAGTGGTAATACCCTTTTCGTCTTGTTCGCCTGACGGATTACCCGGCCTGATTATCAAGATATGAATCCTTTCGTATATATCTTCGACGAGTATCTGCACGAGCGGGGCAATCCGGAACTGAAACCGGCTTTGTCGAATCATCTGAGCCTATCGTTTGCGTTGCAGAGGCTAGGACAGGCCAGCCTTTTTTTCCTTTGGATAAAAGATCCGATCGTAAAGAGTTTTCACCGCGAGGGGGTAGACAGGATGTTGGTGTATCCGGCCAACTTGACATCGCGGTATGTAGCGGGGCTGCGTTTGCAAACGGCTATTTTGCATCCGCTCAGGAGGTGGCAGATAAGCGGTTCTTTTTCTTTGAATTACGGCCGGTACGGCTGGACAGAAGAAAACAACACGGAAGAAAACGCCTTTCTTACGCCGACGGCCGATCTGAACAACCGGCTCGATCTGGGAAAAGGCTGGACGGTAGAGTTGCAAGCTTCCTTCCGCGGAAAGGCGTCGGAAGGGCAAGCCGTTGGAAAGCCGTTCTTTCTGGCTTCCGGGGGCATCCGCAAATCGGTGTTCAACCGCCAAGGCACCTTTTCGCTGGTAGTCGACGATATTTTCCGCTCGGGCCTTATCCGCGGAACCACCACGATGCCCGGCCGGATGTATGAAAGCCGGGAAAGAAGGCAGGGCCGCCTGCTGCATCTTTCGTTCGCCTACCGCTTCCGCTCGGGCGAAGGAGCGAAATCCTCGCAACAGAAAAGGAAGACGGAGGAGGAGAAGAGGATTCGGTAATTTTCCTGGGAAGAAAGGCCGGCGGGCGCTTCTTATCCCTTATTTTCCGGTAGATAAATACCCCTGTTCTACTCTTTTTCTTTCGGGGAAAAAGAATAAAACAGGGGTATTCATTTTCATACGGCATACCTGGCCTTTTGCGGGAAGGAGGCCGGCTAAGGAAAAAAGAGGTTTCTAATCCGTTTGAAGTCGCCCGGCAGCTAGTCTACCGCGGCTTGCGCTTTCAACCGCTCGTCCATCGCCGCAGCAGCCCGACGGCCGTCGCCCATGGCCAGGATAACGGTAGCTCCGCCCCGCACGATGTCGCCGCCGGCATATACATCCGGCAGGGCCGATTGCATTTTCTCTTCATCCACCACAATCGTTCCTCTGCGGCTTACCTCCAAGCCTTCGAAAGCACGCGGAATCAGCGGATTGGGCGAAACGCCCACGCTTACGATCACTTCGTCCACATCGATCGTTTCGATCGCTCCCTCGATGGGCACCGGACGGCGGCGGCCCGAAGCATCCGGCTCGCCCAATTCCATTTTCTGCAATTTCATTTGCCGGACGCGGCCTTTTTCGTCGCCGATATATTCGATCGGGTTGTGAAGGGTGAGAAATTCCACGCCTTCTTCCTTGGCATGCTTCACTTCTTCCAGGCGGGCCGGCATTTCTTCTTCGCTCCGGCGGTAGACGATCATCGCCCGCTCGGCGCCCAGGCGGCGGGCGGTGCGTACCGAATCCATCGCCGTATTGCCGCCGCCGATCACGGCCACATGCTTGCCTTGCCAAACCGGGGTATCGCTTTCGGGATTGGCGGCGTCCATCAGGTTGACGCGGGTCAGGTATTCGTTCGACGACATCACGCCGATCAGGTTCTCGCCCGGAATATTCATAAAGTTGGGCAGGCCGGCTCCGCTGGCTACGAACACGCCTTGGAATCCGTCGGCATGCAAATCGTCGTAGCTGATCGTTTTGCCCACAATGCAGTTCGACAGAAATTCGACGCCCATCTTCCTCAGCCCTTCTATTTCCACGTCTACAATGCGGTTGGGCAGGCGAAATTCGGGAATCCCGTATTTCAATACGCCGCCTATTTCGTGCAAAGCCTCGAAGACCGTCACTTCATAACCGCGTTTGGCCATATCGCCGGCAAAGGAAAGACCGGCCGGGCCGGAACCCACTACAGCGATCTTGATGCCGTTCCCGGCAGCTATTTCGGGCACGGAAATCCGGCCGCTTTCCCGTTCGTAATCGGCGGCAAATCGTTCCAGGTAGCCTATGGCCACCGGTTCCTTTTTCATTTTCAAATGAATGCACCGGCTTTCGCATTGCTTTTCCTGCGGACAGACCCGGCCGCAGACGGCCGGGAGCGCGCTGGTTTCTTTCAGCATGCGGGCAGCTTCGGGAAAGTCGCCCCGCTCGATGTTTTTAATGAAGGTAGGGATATGAATGCCTACCGGACAACCTTCCATGCAGGTAGGAGTCGGGCAATCCAGGCATCGCCGGGCTTCCTGCATGGCTTGTTCTTCTGTCAGCCCCAGGTTCACTTCTTCGGTGCGGGTACGGCTGCGGTAACCGGCATCCAGCTCGTTCATTTTTACGCGGGGAATATCCGCGCGTTCTTTATTTTTTTTGCTTTTGCGCAAGGCTTCCCGCCAGGGCTCGGCGCGGCGGGCGGCAATCAGTTCTTCTGTTGTCATGGAGTTCGGAATGGTTGGATTACTTTTTTTCTAGGTCTTTGTAGGCGCCCAGGCGCATGATCATTTCATCGAAATCCACCTGGTGGGCATCGAATTCGGGGCCGTCCACACACACGAATTTGGTTTTGCCGCCTACGGTGATACGGCAGGCGCCGCACATACCGGTACCGTCTACCATAATCGTATTGAGCGACGCTACGGTGGGAATATCATATTTCCGGGTAAGCGCGGAAACGAATTTCATCATAATAGCGGGGCCGATGGTTACGCAAAGGTCTACCTGCTCGCGGTTGATTACGCTTTCCACGCCCTGGGTGACGAGGCCTTTCGTGCCGTACGAACCGTCGTCGGTCATCACGATTACTTCGTCGGAGTGGGCTTTCATCTGTTCTTCCAGAATGATAAGGTCTTTCGTGCGGGCGGCCAGTACCACGATCACCCGGTTGCCGGCTTGGTGGAAGGCTTCCACGATGGGCAAAAGGGGAGCCACGCCCACGCCGCCTCCGGCACAGACCACGGTTCCTGCTTTTTCGATATGGGTGGCTTGGCCGAGCGGGCCGACCAGGTCGGTAATATAATCGCCTACGCCGAGCTCGCAGATTTTACGGGAGGAACCGCCCACGGCCTGAATGACCAGGGTGATGGTGCCTTTCCGGAGATCGGCCCCGGCAATCGTCAGCGGAATGCGTTCGCCTTTTTCGCCCACCTTTACAATTACAAAATGGCCGGCCTTGCGCGAACGGGCAATTAAGGGAGCTTCCACTTCCAGCTTTACGACATTGGCCGAGAAGTGCTCTTTGCTTACAATCTTATTCATTCTAATCGCTTATATTGATAGTTTGTTGGTTGTTCTACCGGCAAAAGTATATTAAAAAAGTGGATTTGTTCATAATTTTGTTGGTGAAATTGGTTTTATTCGAACAATCCTTCGTCGCGCACCAGCATCAGGATAGCCGAATGGGGGACGATGAGGAACTTCTCGTCGTTGAAATTGATTTCGTAGGCGGAGTTTTGCAGGAAAACGGCCAGATCGCCTTCGTGGGCCTGAAGGGGAAGGTAGCGTACTTCTTCGCCTTTTTTCTTTTCCCATACTTCCGGTTCTTCGCTCCCGGCGGGAATGGCATATCCGGGCCCGGTTTTGATAATATAGCCGGCCTGTATTTTATCCTGCTGGACGGTAGGCGGCAAGTAAAGGCCCGACTTGGTCTGGCTCTGCGGATTCTTAGGCTTGATCAGCACTTTGTCGCCGATCATCAGAAATTTGTCGATGTCTTTTTGATCGATGGATAATTGCATACGTCTCTAGGTTGTTTTATTCGATTCTTGTGAAAAACAGCGCAAACCCGGCTTGGGGGCAAGCATGTCTCCCAGGCCCGGGCGCAGCCTGTTTTTGTTTGATAAAGGCAAAGATACGGATTTCGGGCATGGAAAATAAAAAACAGGCGCAGAATACGACAGATTCCCGGAAAAAGAATGCTGTAGCATCTGCGCCTCCTTATAAGGTATATCGTAGGGCCGCCAGAACGGGCCGGGCTAGATAGATCTTCCTTTGAAAACGTTCGATTGGCCGGAAGGATACAAATAGCCGGTAAAGGTAACCCGGTTGCTGTTGAAGTTGGGGCTTACCGTGGCGGTACATTTGTTGCTTCCTTTCACCATCCGGAAGGTGACGTTGGCCGAAACGGCTACGCCTTGCACCATCATGGTGAAGGTGATATTGCCTTTTTTGTCGGTTTTCATTTCCACGCTCGAAGCATTCCCGTCCACCGTAATGCCGCCGATCCCGTTGGGGCCGGCGAAAGCGCCGTTGAAGGCTAATTGGATCGTGGCCTTGTCGCCGTTCATGGATACGAAATTGGTATTGGGCGTTACATAGGCAAACCGGCCGCGTTTGAATTCCACCCGCTCGGCTTCCAATACGAAATCGCGGTCTTTCAAGGCTTGAACAGCTTGATCGAACAAGGCCATTTGCTCAGCCTCTTCGGCGGCTTTTTTAGCTTCTTTTTCCGCTTTCCGGGTTGCTTTATCTGATTTACTTTGCTGGGCCATCAGTTGGCCGGCGCCGAATAATAAAACGGCGAATAATAATAATACTTTTTTCATACGACTTACATTTTAATTTACAGCAGGCTTCCCCGCGGGGCGCCTCCTTGTTACTTATACAAATAAAACTGCTATTGGTTTAACCCAACCGCTTGTTTTTTAACGTTTTTAACGTGCTTCCACAAAAACAGCCAAGCCGTCAGCGCGGCCAGCACGTCCGACAAGGGAGAAGCCAGCCAAACCCCGTCGAGCCCCAGCGAAAGAGGGAGCAGCAAAATAGCCGGAATCAAGAACAAACACTGCCGGCTTAAACTCAGGAACATGGCTTTCCAGGCGATTCCGATGCTCTGGAAAAACTGGCTGATGGAAATCTGCGAACCGACTACCAGAAAGGCCAGCAGCGTAAGTCTGAGGGCATTGGCGGAGATGGCGATCAGCTCCGGATCGTTGGTGAACGCCTTTGCTATCAGTTCGGGAAAGAAAAAGCTGCCCAAGAAGCCCGCGCCGGTGATACAGGTAGAAACGATAATCACCAGCTTGAGGGTTTCCAGCGCGCGGCGGGGCTTGCCGGCCCCGTAATTGTATCCCACAATGGGTTGCATGCCCTGAGCGATGCCGATAATCAGCATCACCAGAAGCATAGCCACGCTGGTCATGATGCCGCTGGCACCGATAGCCAGGTCGCCTCCGTACTTTTTCAACGAATTATTCATTACCACGTTCACCATACTGCCGGCCAATTGCATGGCAAAAGGAGAAATGCCGATGGTAAGGATATTCCATACGATGGAAGGCTTGAGCCGGAAATAGCGGGCATGAAACTTGATGAGGCTTTCTTTCTGCACAAAATGCCACATGACGAAGGCCGCGCTCAACGCCATGGAGATAACCGTCGCGATAGCCGCTCCTTGTATGCCCATATCCAGCCAGAAAATAAAGATGGGGTCGAGAATGATATTAGCCGCGGCCCCGATCATCATCGTAATCATGGCTTTTCTGGGATACCCGGAAGCACGCATAACGGCATTGAATCCAAAACTGAGCGAGGCCAGCAGATTGCCGGGAATAGCGATATAAAGATAGTCTTCGGCATAAGGAATGGTTTGATCGCTGCCGCCGAACCAGGTCAGCAGCTCACGCATGAAAAGCATGCTGGGAATAATGGTCAGGGCCGAAAAAATAAAGGTAAGGGTGAAAGCGTTGCCCAACACGTTTTCCGCCAGTTCTTTGGCTTTCCTGCCCAGATGAATGGAAACCCGGGTAGCCGCTCCGGCTCCTACCAGCATGCCGAACGCTTGCAGGAAGAGCAGGATGGGAAAGGTCAGGGTAAGGCCCGAAATAGCCAGAGGGCCGACACCTTGGCCGATAAAGATGCGGTCGACAATATTGTAAAGGGCGTTGACCATCGTCCCGATCACCGCGGGAATGGCATAATGCAGGAGTAACCGGCCGATTTTTTCATTTTCCAGCCGCCAGGTAATTTCGTCTGTCATCTGTCAGGTTGTTATTTTATTACATATAGGAACGCTCCCTCCCGTTCCCCCCTTATCGCAACGGCTACCGCCACCGGCCGGGGTGCCCTACGGCCGGCCTTCGAACACGGCAAGCGACTACGGAAAAGCGAAGGGCGAATAAAAAGAAGGAGCTACCTCTTCCTACGACAAAGGTAAAAGTTTTTCCCGACACACCCTCTATCACCGGACGGACAGATTGCCTGAGTTCGTCCAGAACTATGATTTTTTTCAGTATAATTTTTTACAAATTTAATTTAGAACATCAAACACCTACTTCCTGATTATCTGACAGTTTGTTTGTTTATAAACCAAGATAATCAAACCTTGCGAGATAATGCCAGCCGATTCCATACGACGTAGAGTGATCAAAAGGGTAGAGAGAGACCGCTTGAAACAAATAAAAAATTTACATTTTTTACGTCTCTGATACTTTTGTTTAAAAAAATAAATTATATTTGTAACCAATTCTCAGTATTTTTGTTTGATATAATTTTCTTTATTTGTTAACCTAAAAAATTATGTAATATGCAGGGAAAGAAAACGCTAGATTCTTTCAAACAATGGAGAGTAGAGATACTTTCCATGTTGTTATCTTTTTGCATGACAGCCGCCTTCGCTCAATCGGGCGCGGTAAAAGGCAAGGTTCTGGACGAACTGGGCGAACCTATCACAGGCGCCAACGTAGTGGAAAAAGGCTCTACCAACGGAACCATTACCGATCTGGACGGCAATTATACCCTTCAACTAAACGACCTGAAAAAGGCAGTCCTCCAATTCTCGTTTATCGGCTACAACTCGGTAGATGAAGCCGTTAAGGGGCGCAAAACCGTCGATGTCAAGCTAGATCCTTCGGTGGTCAACCTGGGGGAAGTGGTAGCCATCGGTTACGGTACGCAAACCCGGAAGGAAATCACCGGTTCGGTAGCCAACGTGTCGGAAGAAAATTTCAACAAAGGAGTTACCCGCGATGCTTCCGACCTTTTGCAGGGAAAAGTAGCCGGTCTGACTATTACCTCGGGCTCGGGCGACGTAACCCGCGGTTCGCAAATCCGCCTGCGCGGTACTTCTACCTTGCAAAACGACCAAGGCCCGATGATCGTGATCGACGGCATCCCCGGCGGCGACATGTCGACTGTTTCCCCTTCCGATATTGAATCGATCTCGGTGCTGAAAGATGCTTCGTCGGCGGCTATTTACGGTTCGCGGGCTGCCGGGGGCGTCATTCTGATTACAACCAAAAGGGGCTCGGGCTCGAAAACGCAAATCCAGTACGACGGTTATGTGTCGATCGACAAGGTGGCCAACAAGCCCGATATGCTTACGGCCCCGGAATGGCGGGCGGCCAACGAGCAACTGGGCAACGACGTGAGTTTATACGATCATTTTACGGCCGATACCGACTGGTTTGGAGAAATGTTGCGTACGGGCGTTTCCCAAAATCATTCCATTTCCCTTTCGGGCGGCGGGTCGAAAAGCAATTACCGCGCCTCGTATACCTATCTCGACCGCAACGGTATCGCTCGCGACAACTGGATGAAACGCCATAGTTTTCGTTTTCAGTTTCAGCAACGGGCTATCAACGACCGGCTGCGCGTCAGCCTGATGGGTTCGGCTACGCTGACGGATATGCAAATGCCGTTTGCCGACGATTACATTCTGGCTTACAATATGCTGCCGGTCTACCCGGTGTATAATGCCGACGGCTCTTACTTCACCGGGGCGAATGCCAACTACGACCAGGGAAACCCGGTGCAGAACCAGGATCAGAACTACAAAAAGAGAAACAATGTCTATTTTTACGGCGCAGGCGACATTCAGTTTCAGATTATGGAAGGGCTGAATGTAAAAGCCAATCTGTACAAAAGCCGGTATTCCAACGACTTCAGCGAATGGCACGATGCGGCCAACTCGCGCGGGCAGGGCGACAAAGGGTTTGCCGTGCGGCAAGCCCGCACCTGGAACCGGGAATTGATGGAATGGACGGCCAACTACAACAAGGCTTTCGGCTCGGACGAGCAACATAAGGTAGACGCCATTATCGGATATTCCTGGGAAGACAACCAATACGGCGACCAAAAGTCGGAAGTAACTGATTTTACGGTCAGCAGCATGGGAGCCGACAACTTGCAGAGCGGAAACATGCTGAAAATCGGCAATATCAAATCGAGCAAAAACGATTATAAGCTGATTTCCCTTTTTGCCCGCGCTCATTATAGCTTCAAAGACAAGTATATGATTACGGCCACCGTACGCCGCGACGGTTCTTCCAAGTTCGGGGCCAACCATAAATGGGGTACTTTCCCTTCCGTATCGGCAGCATGGAGCATTGCCGACGAAGCGTTTATGGAAAGCAGTCAAAGCTGGCTGAACGACCTCAAACTCCGCGCGGGCTACGGCGTGACGGGCAACCAGGACGGCTTGCAACCCTATAAATCGCTGGAATTATACGAAGCCAACGGCACCTACTTCAGCAACAATTCGCTTTCCACCGCCTTCAAGGTATCGCAGAATCCGAATCCCGACCTGAAATGGGAATCCACCGCCATGCTGAACATCGGGATAGACTTCTCGCTCTTCAACGGCCGGGTAGGCGGTACGATCGAATGGTACGATAAAAAGACCTCGGATATGCTGTACACCTACAATGTGCCCACGCCTACCTACGTAAGCGATAAAATCCAGGCCAATGTAGGCGATATGAGCAACAAGGGTATCGAAGTGATGCTAAACGTAGACGTGATCCGCAACAAGACGTTTACCTGGAATACTTCGATCAACCTCTCGCACAACAAAAATAAAGTAACCAAACTTTCGAACAGCCTCTACTCCCTCGACCGTATTTACACCGGCGATCCCTGGATCCGGGGCGCCTCGGGCGTAACTTCGCATATCATCGAAAAAGGCTATCCGGTAGGGCAGTTTTACATGCTCAAATGCAACGGCATCGACGAAAACGGCAAATTCATTATCGAGGATATTAACAAAGACGGCCAGATTACCGACGACGACCGTACCTACGTTGGCGATGCGCAGCCCGATCTGACCTACGGCTGGAACAATAGTTTTACGTGGAAAAACTGGGATGCCAGCATCTTCTTCCGGGGCACGATAGGCAATAAAGTACTCGACAACCCGCGGGCGGCTTACGCCAACAACACGTATCTGAGCGGAGCCAACGCCATGAACGACGAATTGATCTTCCAGCTCCGCGAAAACTCCCGGGTATGCTCTTATTATGTAGAAAACGGTTCCTTCCTCCGGCTGGACAATATGTCGATAGGCTATACCCTCAACACCAAAAAGATCGACTGGCTGGACAAGGCCCGGCTGTATGTAGCCGGCCAGAACCTGTTCGTGATAACCGGTTATAAAGGGCTCGATCCGGAAGTAGAGCTTTTCCGCGGCGAACCCGACGACGAATCGGCCGGTTTGTCGCCCGGCATCGAACCGCGCAACTACATGCCTAAAGCCCGTTCTTTCACCTTCGGCGTTAATTTAACATTCTAATCACCCTAATTGAATCGTAGTATGAAAAAGAAAACCATATTTTCCCTCCTGGCCGGTTTGGGTCTGCTATGCGCGATGCCCTCGTGCATGAACCTCGATGAAGACATATACGACAAGCTGCCGGCTGAAGGCTTCGGCAAAAGCAAGACGGAAATCAATGCCTTGGTAGGCAGCGTGTACATTACGCTGAAAACCTATTGGCCCAACAATTTCATGTACCTTTCGGAATGCGGCGGCTCGATGGCCATCGTGCCTACCCGCTTCGGCGGCGACTGGTACGACGGAGGCCAATACCGGGAAATCTACATGCACACCTGGACGGCCCAGACCAGCGTAATTAAAGAATCGTGGAAAAAAGCCACGATGGCGATCGGAACCTGCAACTATACCATTACCATCGTGGAAAACTCTACCGTGCTCACCGATGCCGAAAAAGCGGAAATGATAGCGGAGATCAGAGGGGTACGCGCTTTTTGGATTTACACTATGCTGGATTACTGGGGCAATATTCCCCTTTTGACCGAATATAAAGGGCCGGGCGAAAAAGTATTGCCCGACACCGAATCGCGGCAAAACGTCTTCAACTGGTTGCTGACGGAAGTAGCCGCCATTGCCGGCCATTGTCCGAAAGCGGGTACGGATACCTACGGCAAATTCACCGAAGGAGCGGCCTATGCCTTGCTGGCCAAGCTTTATCTGAACGCCGAAGCCTGGGGAGTAACGACTTCCGAAAACAGCTATCGGAAAGTAGCGGAATATTGCGACAAAGTGATGTCGTTGGGATATATTCTCGAACCGGTTTGGAAGAATAACTTCGTCGTTACCAACCAGAACTCGAAAGAGGCTATTCTGGCCAGTTGCTTCTCCGACACCGATACCGAAAATAAGAACGAATTAATGAACCAGACGCTTCATTATAAAGACAAGTATTCGCTGGGAGGCACTTTCTCTACCTGGAACGGCATCTGCGCGCAACCCGACTACGTGAAGCTTTTCGACCCGGAAGATCCCCGGTACGCCGGCAGCTTTCTGACGGGAAAACAATATGACAAAACGACGGGCGAAATCATCATCACCGACCACGGCTATGAACTCGACCACACGGTAGACGTGGGCATGATACCGGGCACGGAATACGACGGAACCACCTGGGGAGCCGTCAACCAGCACGACGGCGCGCGTTGCTTCAAATGGGAATTTGCCGCCGATCTGGTCAGCGCGATGGAAAACGACTTTCATATTTTCCGCCTGGCCGATATTTACCTGATGAAAGCCGAAGCCCTGCTACGCGGCGGGGGCAGCGCGGCCGAAGCCACGCAGTTGGTAAACACCATCCGCGAACGGGCCTACGGCAACGCCGACCATAATTACGAGACGGTAGATCTGGAAAAGATTCAACTGGAACGTCGCTTCGAACTGGCCTGGGAAGGTTGGTCGCGCCAGGACGACATCCGGTTCGGTTGCTTTACCAAAGGAATGTGGAGCGCATCGAATTGCGCCCGGAAAACAGACGATTACCTGAAGCTATATCCGGTTTCGCAAGATGCCTGGCAAACGAATCCGCATCTCGTCCAGAACCCGGGTTATCCTGTCTTCAGTAAATAAAGAGAAACAATCTTTCACACGGTAGCCGTGCGAAAAGATGGTTTGATAGCAAACTTTTCTTCGAAACCTCCCTCTGCCCCCTGTCTGTTTCCTGATAAAAGAACAGCAAGGGCGGAGGGATTTTGCTTATATAAAAACAAGGGCTTCCCCCCCGGGAGCAGCCGCAAGCCGGAGGAAAAGCATACCGGAAAGCAGGAGAAGGCAATGCGAAAAAGAGAAGAATCCCCATACGAGGGTTATTGTACTTTTTTCTACGCAGCAAAAAAAGGATTGGCATGAATTCCGGATTTCATAGGCAAGAAACGGAAAATGGATGCCAGTGAAATTCGAATTACATGCCGATGAAATTTTCATTGCATCGCAGTGTATTTTTTCACCAGCCTTATACAATTGATAATCAAATAAATACAAAAAGCTTTTCCGGAAGAGGATTTACAGGCAGACTTATTGTATTTTTTTCGGATAAATACACCCCCTTTTTCCCCGCTTTTCGGCCTACCGCGCTATCGCCTCGTTACGATTTGGCGGCAAACCGGATATGCAGCACCACCAATTCCGATACCGTCCCCACCCGGTAAGGAGGGCCGGCAATCCCGATGCCCGACGAAACGTAATATTGAGTAGGCCCTTTCCGCCCGTAACCGTAAGGGCATTCGTAAACCAGCTTCATCAGAAGCGGATAAGGCCATAGCTGCCCGTTATGCGTATGGCCGTGTAGCCCCAGGTCTACCCCGTTCATGGCCATTTCGGCAAAGGCCCAGGGCTGATGGTCGAGCACGATCAGCGGTTTATCCGGATTTACCCCTTCCAATAATTTATGCAAAGGCGCCCGTTTCTTGTTGATCAAATCGTCGCGGCCCACCAGATAAAAGGCCGAATCCGGCATGACCACCGAATCGATCAGAAGCGTGGCCCCGGTTTTTTCCAACCAACGTTTTTTAGCAAAACGATTTGCCCGGTACTCGTGATTGCCATAGACGATATACACCCCCATCGGCGCCTGCAAACGGCGCAAATCTTCCTCGATATGCTCCTTTTCCGCCCATCTGGATTCATAATCCAATACGTCTCCCACGATCACCACCATATCCGGATGCTGGGCATTACTGAGCGCCACATATTTCTGCACCATTTTCTTGCCGATCACCTCGCCGATATGTACATCGCTCATCATCACGATCGTGAGGCTATCCCTTCCGTCAGCCGCCGGCTTGGGCAGGGTAATATACACATTTTTCACAATGGGATTGGCTACCTTGTGGTAAGCCCGGATCAGCAATACCGATACGCCGGCGATAATGAGGAAAAAAAGCGCCAGCTTCGTTTCTTTCCGACGGGTGGCAAGGGCACCCGGCAGCCAGGGGCGGCGGCGACGGACAAAACGCACTAATTCGAGTACCAATAAAATAAGCGTGATATAAATAGAGGCGATATACCAGGTATTGCAGATATACTGAATGACGGTCATTACGCCATCGGGCAACTCCCGACGGAAAATAAAGCCGAAAAGATAAAGCCCTACTTCGAAGATGAAAAACAGAAGATAAGGAATCCGCCAGCTTTTCTTAGCCGGCAACGCCTGATAACCCCTCCAGCATATGTACGGATTGAGCAATAACTGCGCTACGATGGATTGGATAAAAACTCGCATAACGTCTTCTTTTTGTTTCGAAATAAATAGTTAACTCCCTGCCGGCAAAGAAGGCTTTTTGATCGCCGGCAGGCTTGGAGGCGAACTTCGCAAAATCCGGGATTCGCCGGGCATCCGCTTTCCGGCAAACCATGCGGCTGTTATCCGGCCTTCTTGCTCTTCGTTCTCTCAGTCGCGGCTGATAATCTCGAACAGCACCAATTCGCTATCGGTTCCGATCCGGAAAGGAGGCCCCCAGAGCGACAGGCCCGACGACACATAAAAGCGGCTTGACCCTATTTCCTTATACCCGTAGCTCAGCTCAAACATGCGATCCGTCACCCAACTGACCGGCCAGATTTGTCCCCGATGCGTATGCCCGCTGAATTGCAGATCGATGCCCGCCTCAGCCGTCTTTTCCAGTTCATACGGCTGATGGTCCAGTAAAATAACCGGCTTATCCGGCGGAAGGTTGCTCGCCAACTCCTCCAAAGTCTTGCGGGCGCGGTTACGCCGGTCGTCGCGTCCCACCAGCCGGAAACCATTGGGAAGCGTAACCACCGAATCCCGCAAAAGCACAATCGGCGTTTTGCCGATAAAACCGGCGCTGGCCTCGATACCGCTAATATATTCATGGTTGCCCGGCACCATATAAATGCCGTACGGCGCTTTCAGTCGGGCCAGTTCTTCTTCCATCCGTTCCGCTTCCAACGGTACGATGCTGTTGTCGATCAAATCGCCCCCGATCAGAATCACATCCGGCCGGAGCGAATTGATACGCTCTACATAGGTTTGCAACATAGCTTTGTCGGTGCCATATCCTAAATGCACGTCGCTGACGGCTACTACCCGGAGCGTATCCGTGTTTCCGGTCACCGCCGGCTTGTTGATAACTATGTTGATAACTTTGGTTTCGGGATGTTGATAATGATAGTATCCATATCCTAACAAACTGAGTGTAAGAGCCAACGCAGTATAATAACCATATTTATACTTCCAGTGGAAAAGTCTCAACACATCGAAGAGTATCAACAGGAGCACCATATATAAGGTAAAAACCAGCCATCCCGTCCCGATCTGGTAAACCGTGCGGGCCAGCGCGGCGGGCCATACGGCGTCGCGGAAGAGGAAACTTACGAAAAACAGCGAAGCACATCCCCAGAAGATCAGAGACAACAATACCTTTACGCCTGTCGACTGCGCGCGAAGCACTCGTCTTCCCTTCAGAAATATGTATAAATTTCCAGCCAGGTAAAGGGAAAAAAGAATCACAAAAAAAGTCGGCATCTTATTAAATTTTCGGCGAAGATAGTATAAACCGCACAGAGAAGCAAACCCATTGGATAAAGGGAAAAGAAATCCTATCTTCGTTTCGGGATACAAAGATAGTGCAAACTCAGGGCATAGGCAAACTTGTTTGTCTATGCCGAAGTACAGCCTATCTTCGTTTTTTGTTCCGCAAAAGCAAGCAAGATTAGACTTTGCGGACAACCTGTCCTGTTACCGTGCTACCCAAAGTGTAAGCCTGACGGCTCGACTGAAGGCTCACCAATGTGAATATTGCGGAGCTACGGACCATTTGAAAATGTTCGATGTCCGTAAACTCAAAAATCTGGAAGGTAAACAGGAGCGGGAACGCTTTATAAGTCAATCTTCAACTATATTCCCCCATCTGTTTCCCTTACGGATATTTCGTTCTTTTATAGCACTATCCACATCTGGATGTTCCTTTCTTAGTTTGGCAAACATTGTTCGGGAAAAGGCAAACTTTGTACATATCTTATTAATACTATAATCCTTATCTATCGAATCCAATATTTCAAGTTTACGATTTACTACCTTTTGATACTGGTAATCCGAACCATGAGCACGTCCGACATGTTTCCCTCTTGCCTTTCTGACCGCTAAAGCTTCACGGGTTCGCTGGGAAATCAGTTTATGTTCTATTTCGGCAGCCAATCCAAATGCAAAACTAAGAACCTTACTATTAAGGCTGTCGTCGAAAGCATAACCGTCTTTGGTACTGTATATCGTAATCCCAATATCCACGCAATGTTTCATAATTACCATGATCTCATGCAAAGACCGGCTCAATCTTGAAATTTCCGTGACGATCAATATATCTCCTTTCTGAAGTTCTTTGATAATTTGCCCCAACTTACGTCGCCTGCGGTTGGTTTTTCCACTGACTGTTTCTTCCACCCATCGGTCTATGACTACTTTTTTGTCAGCCATATACCGGATAATTTCACTCTTCTGGTTTTCGAGGAACTGCTTGCCCGTACTTACCCTTAAATACGCTATTACCATGATTTCCAAATTTATAATGTTCGGTTTAACTATAAATCCCAGAACAAAGTAATAGTTTATGTGATAAGTAAATGGTTGTTAATGTACAGATTATAATATTTGCAAAGGCAAATCAACGACTATATAATCAAGTTACCATTTTTTCAGAATCTGCCAATATTTCGAGATGGATTGTAAGTCGGTGAATATAAACCCTATACAGAGAACTCTAAGGTCTTTTTATCGAAGGGATATTGTGCTACAACTCTCCCGCGAAGCAAAGATAGACAAAAAAACAAATTTATTGTGCTAAATGATTAATTATTTGTGAGAAAAGAAGTTAGGGGTGTCCTTGAGTGATACCCGTTTGAAGTAAGAATATTGAATCATTTTATTCCTTCACATAAAATGATTCATTTGGTTTATTCACTGCTGGATAGCGTGAAGGCTATTGAAGAGTTGGAATTGGTTAAGATTCTAATAATTAAAGAAATACACATCTTTAATGTCCCCAAGGTATATCCTTTACACACATGCAAACAAACGCTTCACATACATCGAAATGGTATGCAATCCGCGTAACTTATAGCCGGGAAAAGAAACTCAAAGAGTTTCTCGATGCCCGTGGTATTGAAAATTTCCTCCCTATGCACTATAAATTAGTCAAAAAAAAGAAAAAAATGATTAAGGTCATGGTGCCTGTTGTGCATAATCTCCTATTTGTCAAAACGACCCGTTTCATTTTGGACAAAATAAAAAAGGAAACTGAAGGGACGATACCGATGCGTTACATGATGGATAAGGCAACTGGTAAACCGATTATTGTTCCCGAAGTTCAAATGTGTAGCTTTATCATCATAGCAGGAAGTTTGGATGAGCAGTTGCTTTATCTGGACAAGAATATTGACACGGTTCTGGATAAAGGAGATAAAATACGTGTTTTGGAAGGTAAGTTTGCCCAAGCAGAGGGCGTAGTAGTGCGCATAAAAATAGACCGCCGTGTTGTCGTATCTATTAAGGGTGTTATTGCCGTTGCCACGGCTTTTATAGCACCTCAATTTCTTCAAAAAATAGAATAATTAATCCTCAAATATCTAACTGTAAGAATATTAATGGTAAAAAAGAAATTGTTATTGGAGAAAATCCATAATCGTCAAATAGTAGCCGGTGTAGTAGGATTGGGATACGTGGGTCTTCCATTATCCGTAGAAAAAGCGAAGGCCGGTTTCAAGACTATTGGTTTTGATGTGCAGAAAGAAAAAGCGGATAAGGTGAATGCCGGTCATAATTACATTGGCGATGTAGCAGATGCCGAGTTGCACGAATTAGTCCAAAGTGGAAGATTATCCGCTACCACGGATTTTTCACTTCTTCGTGAAGTCGATTTTATAGCCATTTGCGTGCCCACTCCTTTGGATACTCACCAACAGCCGGACATCAGCTATATCAAATCGTCGGCAGAAACCATCGCCAAATACCTGGCTCCGGCAACAATGGTAGTTTTGGAATCTACCACCTATCCCGGAACCACAGAAGAACTGATAAAGCCGATTCTGGAGAAGGGGTCGGGTTTGAAGTGTAGTGAGGATTTTTATTTAGGTTTTTCTCCTGAACGGGTAGATCCGGGAAATCGGATGTATAAAACGAAAAATACCCCTAAAGTGGTCGGTGCCATCGGCGAAGATGCCAAAGAAGTGATAAGTGCCATGTACTCGGCTGTATTGGGCGACAACGTGCATGTTGTTTCTTCTCCCGCTGTAGCCGAAATGACCAAAATATTAGAAAACACTTACCGCAACATCAATATAGGTTTAATAAACGAACTTGCCATTCTTGCCAACCATATGGGAATTGACATTTGGGAAGTGATTGAAGCCGCAAAAACCAAGCCCTTCGGTTTTACTCCGTTTTATCCGGGACCCGGCTTGGGGGGACATTGTATTCCGCTTGACCCTTACTACCTCAGTTGGAAAGCCCGGGAATATAGTTTTCATACTTCGATGATCGAATCGTCCATGATGATTAACGACCGTATGCCTAAATACATTATGGAACGTTGCGGTTACATATTGAACAGATTCCGGAAGTCTTTAAGCGGGTCACGGATTTTCGTATTGGGAGTTGCCTACAAACAAGATATTGACGATTACCGCGAAAGTCCAGCACTGTGCGTGATTGAAGAACTGAAAAAGATGGATGCCATTGTATCGTTTTATGATCCCTACATTTCCGAATATCAATACAGGGGGATTCTACATCAGGGAGAACAAGCCTTGACAGCCGATTTGATAGGAACGGCAGATTTGATTGTCGTAACTACGGCACATACCAACATAGATTACAACTTTGTGCAACAACATGCTAAAGCCGTTTTCGATACGAAAAACGCAATGAAAAACATTAAAGAACGTGCCAATATCGAAGTGCTGTAAGTCTGAACGTAAGAAGGAAGTCGAATAAAAAATATCAGATGCGAAATATATCTTTTGCAGAAGATGATTGTATGGAAATTGAACGCTTGTTAAAGATATGCACAGCCTGTAAAGGAGAAAAAAATGAAAGAGAAAGACTAAAGGAAGAAACTGCATGTGAAGTTCTCTTTATAAATTCGTCGCATGCGGAAGATGTATTAGAGCATAAGCTCATGCAGCCTTCCGTAATTGTCTTTTTTCCCTTGCTAAACGACATGCGTCACATAAATACTCTCTTCTCTTATGCCAATTGTTGCTTAGGAATCGGCGGACAGCTTATATGTCATTGTCGCACAACTGATAGCCGGCAAAAAGAAATTTTAGGCCAATACCCCTGCGGGATAAACCATATAATGGTTTTAATCGATTTTTGTTGGAGCCGGATCATTCCTAAATTGCCGTTGACCAGAGACTTTTATTATAGAATAACCCAAGGCAAGAACCGGGCGTTACCCCGCGTGGAAGCTTTAGGGAAATTATACCGGGCAGGATTTGAGGTGGCGTATGAAGAAACCAGTCGTGGCAAACTATACATAATCGCTTCGAAGTACAAAGAACCGATAAGGGAAGATAAACCCAATACCGGATTATTAATTCGCCTTAAACGAATAGGTAAAAATGGAAAAGTAATAAAAGTCTATAAATTGCGGACCATGCATGCGTATTCCGAATATCTGCAATCGTATGTTTATAATTCATCTACCCTGGTAAAAGGTGATAAGATAAACAATGACTATCGCGTCACTGTGTGGGGAAAGTTTATGAGGAGGTATTGGATCGACGAATTGCCTCAATTGATAAACCTAATCAAAGGAGATATAAAATTAGTAGGAGTCCGTCCTTTGTCACCACATAAATTCTCTCTGTATGATGAAAAATTGCAGGCACTGCGGATAAAGACAAAACCGGGATTGATACCCCCCTATTATGCGGATATGCCGGAAAGCTTGGAAGAGCTGGAGAATAGCGAAAAAAGGTATTTGGAATCTTATATGAAAAATCCTTTTTTGACAGACTGCCGGTACTTTTGGAAAGTATTCAGGAATATCGTGTTTAAAGGAATCAGAAGCAGGTAAAAATATGGCCGAGTCATTAAAGCAAAAGACGATCTCCGGTATGATTTGGAACGCGACGGAACGTTTTGGGGCCTCTTTGCTCTTGTTCATCTCCAATTTAATATTGGCCCGTCTGTTAACACCTGACGATTTTGGTTGCATCGGGATGCTGCTGGTCTTTATCAGTGTGTCCGAAGCAATCATCGACGGGGGCTTCGGCTGTGCTTTGATTCAGAAGAAAAGTCCCACGGAAGAAGACTATTCCACTGTTTTCTATTGGAATTTAGCTTTGTCTTCTTTCTTATACGTGTCGTTATTTATGTTGGCGCCCCGGATTGCCGCTTTCTATGATATTCCCCTATTGTGCAAGGTGCTGCGCATAGAAGGCATTGTCTTGATGGTCGACTCTCTTTATTTGGTCCATCAGAATATTCTCAAAAAAGAAATTCGGTTTCGGAAAATAGCCAGAATCAATCTTGGAGCTGTCATGTTTGGAACCATTGTGGGTATCTGGATGGCTTACACGGGTTATGGTATCTGGAGTTTAGTGGTGAAGATAGTGGTTACGAGTATGACAAAATGTATAGCTTATTGGACGACGGGGAAATGGAAGCCGCAGTTTTTATTTTCCAAGGCCTCCTTTTTCAATTTATTCAGTTTCGGCAGCTTTATGTTTCTGAGTACGATGATAAATAATATATATCAAAACATGCTCTCTCTATTCATCGGAAAAAATTTCTCCGCCGCTTCATTGGGATACTTTTCGCAAGCGCGAAAAATGGAAGACATTCCCAGAAACAGTTTGTCAGCGGTAATAAACAATGTGACTTTTCCTATCTTTTCCCAACTTCAGAACGATAAAGACCAATTAAGAAATGCAGCAAGAAAGTGTTTGGCTTTGCTGACCTATCTGGGCTTTCCTCTGATGATGCTCATGATTTCCATAGCATCGCCTTTAATTCTACTTCTCTTTACCTCCAAATGGCAACAGGTTATTCCTTATTTTCAGATTTTATGTTTGCATGGTTTAGTCTATATACCTTTTTCTGTCAATGTGAACGTTATCCAATCCCTGGGAAAAAGCAAGCTCCTTTTCTATATTATACTGGCGCAGAGTTTGTTGGGAATAAGCATGGCTTTTATTGGGGCCTATTTCGGAGTTAAGGGGGTGTTAACCGGTTTTGTTATGTCGGCTTACATCAGTTATTTCATTACATCCGTGTATTGCGGACAACTAATAGATTATGGAATAAAAAAGCAGCTCGAAGACATCCTGCAATCTTTCGCGATTGCTTCGATTTCTTTCTTGGCGACCCGGGGTTGCCATCTTGTCATAGGGAAATTTCCTCTTTTCGTGGAATTGCTCATTTTGTCGGCGGTCTATTCGGGCAGCTTCTTAGGATTATCCAAATTGTTCCGCTCATCGGCATTTACCGAAATACGGACGCTTTTAAAAAACAATATACGCTTTCGATAATATGCTTCCGCTGTTGGCTTCAAAAAAAGAATGTACAGGTTGCCTGTCGTGTGTGCAGGCTTGTGTGGCGAACGCATTAAAAGTCCATTTGGACGAGGATGGGCATTACACGATTCGCATACGTGAGAATGGTTGTATCGGATGCCGTTTATGCGAAAAGAAATGCCCTGTTGTTCAAAATTATATATATGGAAACAATAACCTCGGTTTGTCGCTTCCGTACGCAGCGTGGGCTAAAGACGATTTATTACGTCAAAACAGCTCTTCAGGAGGTGTCTTTGCCGCTTTGGCTGTTTCTGTCCTGACACAGGGCGGGTGCGTTGCCGGGGCGGAAATGAACGGTTTGGAATGCCGACATATCCTGATTGAAAAAACGGACGACTTGTGTCGTCTTCAAGGGACGAAATATCTGCAAAGCTATATCGGTAATATTTATAATGAGGTAAGAGGACAACTGAAAAAAGGAAGAACAATCTTATTTTCAGGGACTCCTTGTCAGAATGCAGCCTTGCTAAATTATCTGCCGGAGCAGGAAAGAGAAAGATTATTTTGTGTGGACGTCGTGTGTTCTCATGTACCGTCGCACAAATTAGTGGATTTGCTTGTAGGACATGCCCACTGTGTTATTAAGGAAATAGTTTCTTTTCGCAACAAACGAAATGGCTGGAAACCTCTGGGGTATACGTACGAACTTACCGTTTCCGACCAACTTGGCCGGAGAAAGGTAGTACCGGAAAAAAATATATTGCTGAAAGGTTTCACCGCAGGACAAACCGGCCGTTATTCTTGCTATCACTGCCGCTACGCTTACGCTCATAGAAAGTCCGATTTTACGATCGGCGACTTATGGGGAGACAAACTTTTCCCGGAACAGCATTTTAATGGCGTTTCATTGGCTATCGTTCATTCACGTAAAGGACTTGAATTATTAAAGGAATCGGAAGTCGAGATACATCCGGTTGATTGGAAAGACGTCCTGTCCTTCAATGCAAGAATTGTATGCGGAAAAAAGAAAATCATGATAGAGCGCAGGATAATGTCTCTTGCCTTAAAATATTTTCCTTACAGCTTTATTAAACTTGTCTACGCCAATATTTATTCCCGGAAAAATGTATTTGCAATATGCTACGTAATAACTCGGAAAATACGGATTGCACTATATCGAAAGAGGTTGAAAAACGTTGTACAGACAATTCTAAAGACTAATAACAATGGCTAAAATCAACTTACTTACAATACATTATTCTACCAGTTGCGGCGCAATCATGCAGACTTACGCCACGTGTAGAATGCTTGAAGAATTAGGGCATGAAGTGGCCATCATCAACTTGCAAAAGAAAAAAGGCAGAACGCTGAAAGTACTTTTCTCTTTCCTAAAGTATTTCAATTTTGAAAGATTCCGAAGGAAATATTTACCGGTACGCACCCCCAGAATGTATATCCCAGACCTATCCATGATTCCTGAAGCTGATTATTTTTTAGTCGGCAGTGATCAGGTATGGAATCCACTGTTGATGGGAGATTCTCTGATATATAATTTTTTGTCATTCGTTCCCGACGGAATACCCCGTATATCATATGCTTCGAGCTTTGGTTTATCCGACATCAGACCTTTTCTTACTATCAATCTCCTTCATTCGCTAAAGAGAGAATTAACCAAATTCAAATCCGTTTCGGTACGAGAAGACAGTGGTGTGAACATCTGCAAACATTTGCTTGGAAAAGAGGCTACTCAAGTTCTCGATCCTACCTTATTGTTGCCTGACTATTCTGATCTTACAGGCAATCCCAAAGAACAGGATGAGATAGCCTGCTTCTTCATTGGATTAAAAAACAATAAAGAAGCGATTGTTTCAATTATCCGGCTACTCAAAAAAGAACTAAATAGTCCGGTTACATATTTGGAAGCAACATCACTAATAAAAGGGGTGGACAAGTATTATTTTGCTCCATTCATGTCTCCCGTAAAATGGTTGAAGGTTATGAAAAGGGCTAAATTTATTTTGACGAGTTCCTTTCACGGTGTTGCTTTTGCCTTGGTGTTTAGAAAACAATTCTTGGTGTTCAATTCTAATGAACAACGGATTGGTCGCATATCCTCTCTTTTGAGAATTTTGCATTTGGAGGATCGTATGGTGGCTAATGCAACAGACTTGAAACAGCGTAAGGCTATCATACACGAGGCGATTGATTACGATTCGGTTTATTCTATTTTGAACGAGAAGCAAATAGAATCCATTGATTATTTAAAGAAAAGCCTTTGTGAGAGAAACCTTTGTCGATAATATATTTATCAGATACTTTTTCATTGTATACTATCTATATGCAATGAGTGTCGATATTATTATCCCAAAGAAAAGTATTTTGGGAATAGTATTAAACGCGGCAATCTTATTATTTTTCATATATGTAATTGTTTCCAAATGTTTGAACAACGACAAGAAATTTCTTATTATATATTTATATGTCATTTACTGTCTCATGCTCATATTATTGCAATCAACCGACATAGTGTATTCATTGACTTATTTTGCCAAATATATAATCGGACTGCTTTGTTTGCCTATAGGATTCAATCTTCTTTCGTCACTTAAAAAATTAAGGACGTTTCAGCTAACGGGGATTATTTGTATGCTTTTATATATCCTTAATATCGTATTAGCGAATGTTTTTAATTGGAAGAACTCTAAAGGATATACGGATGAAGGGTTGGATGTGGGAAATTTGTTCAGTGATGCTCTTTATCTAAATGTTTACGTAATAGTTTCCGTATTTTTCCTTATAGTCCTATTCCCGGCAAAAAAGAAATGGATACTTACCCTCTGTGCCATTTGTGCCATTCTGATCGTAGTGAATATGAAACGTACTGTTATCGGAGTTCTGGGCATTGGTTTAATAATATATCTACTCCTTTATTACGGTAGGAATAGATTGAGTACAAAATTATCGCTTATGCATATAAGAATCCTTTCCATATTCATAGGATTAAGTATAGTAGTCCTACCATTTTTCTATAATTACATAGAGATAAATCTGGCGGCTCGCAAGAGCTCTTTTGAGAGAGCCAGTGAAGATATAATGAATGAGGGAAGAATGGCAGAATTTGCATTTATCTCCCATGAAATTTTAAATTCGGACAAGACCACAACATTGCTGTTCGGAGAAGAAACGTTTAATCTGGTAGGCACTTATGCAAATGGCAGATTTGGAGACAGGCAAATACATGAAGATTATTCAATTCTACTTAAAGGGTTGGGAGCCATAGGGCTTATCTTTTGGTTTTCCATTTTAATTCACCTCGCAATGCTAATGTTTAACCTGAAAAATGCAATAAGGCATGAAGACGGAATAATAGGCTCTATTCTTTATCCTCTGTATTTCTCTTTTATCATTATTTATTGTATATCAATGGGATCAGGTGTCATAGCCTGCGTCTTCTCTTCATCTTATTTATTTGCATCATTAGGCGGGATGTTACGCTATTTCTATAATCGTAACATATATCTGGCAAGAGAGCAAAAAAGAATCCGGCAATCATTATTTCTAAAATTAACAGAACAGCCATGAAAGTAAAAAAGATAATTCTATCAAGTTGTCGTTTTTTACGCATGCAACAAATCCGGTGGAAATATCATCGACTTTATTGCAGTATGAATAGACACAAAAAATGCGACAAACGGATTGAAAATACATGGATGCAGAAATGGAAAGCTTTAGATAAAAAAGTTAGCATAGACTCTTTCAGAGTCTTTTCTCCATACATTGGGCCGGACTTGAATATTGTACCGATGGAAACTGCCGCTATTTATATTGATCCTTGTTTGAATAATGTGTTATATGAAACACTTTTAGAGGATAAGAATTTATATGACAGCCTAATAGGTGCGGAAAATCTGCCAAACACAATCTTGAAAAACATGAATGGTTTTTTCTATGACGGCAAATGTTCTTTTTTAGGACGCAATATAACAGAGGATGTCTTATCTCGATTGTTAGCTGAGTATAATGCTGTTGTAATAAAACCAACCCTGGCAACCGGAAGCGGAAAAGGGGTTCGGGTGTTTTACAGAATGCTTGATAAGTTTGCAGAGAAGTCAGGCTTAGCTCTATCCGTGAGAATGTTAAATGATTTATATGGATGCAATTATGTAATTCAGGAGCGTATGCAGCAACTGGAATTTATGGCAACTTTCAATTCTTGTTCAGTGAATACAATCCGCTGCATGACTTATCGTTCAGTTAAGGATGACAAAGTGAGATTCTGCAATGCTGTTCTTCGCATAGGCGGAAAGGGGAAAGATATTGATAATGCACATGCAGGAGGGGTATTTTGTGGTATTGACGCAGGTGGCCAATTGGGTAGCTATGTTTGTAATCACTTAGGACAGGTCTGTTTTTCATTCAATGGCATCGATTTCAGCAACGAGAGTAGAATAATCCCTAATTACGAGAAAGTAAAGGCTTTTGCTATAAATATAGCAGAACGCATACCCTATATGCGTTTGCTCGCTTTAGATATAATGATAGATGTAACAGGCAAGCCTTTATTGATAGAATTCAATCACAAATATTTCAGTTATTGGTTTTTTCAGTTCACCAATGGTTCTGCATTCGGTGAATATACCGATGAAGTGCTTGATTATGCCATCAATCGACGAAATCGAAATCCCTTGAAAGCGTATTACGTATGAGAAAATTTTGTTTTTGATGTACAACCTAGTCCGACATACCGAAATAATAACGAAGCAGGATGAGTATAGACAATTTAAAAATATAAATGAAGCATGATAACAAAAATAAGAAGGATTGTAAGACTATTAGTCATCCATTTAAGATATATGCTATTAAGTGGTATTTATAAAATGGATATTCATCCGACAGCCCGCGTCTCTTTCGGTTGCTTTCTCGATAAAACAAATCCTAAAGGCATACATATAGGAGAAGAAAGCTATATCGCATCAGGCGCATTTGTATTAGCTCATGACTACGCTAAAGGTATTTCAGGAGATACTTATATAGGAAAAAGATGCTTTATCGGCGTGAACGCAATTGTTAATTGCGGTATTCATATA
Organism: Tannerellaceae bacterium; assembly: GCA_048465615.1. Lineage (GTDB taxonomy): Bacteria > Bacteroidota > Bacteroidia > Bacteroidales > Tannerellaceae > Parabacteroides. The sequence goes on along the minus strand of DBFWLD010000033.1, from coordinate 6,523 downwards.
GGAGATGAAGTTATTGTCGGCAGCGGTTCTGTCGTTACTAAAGATATTCCTTCTCATTGTATTATTGCGGGGAATCCCGCACGCATTATTAGGACGAATATTCATACTACCCGGTTCGGACAACTCCAAACTAAACGAATATGACCAGAACTCTCTACTTACTCACGGATTATAAAAACATATTCGGTTCCAGGTATGATGCCAAGCCCTACAGAAGCGGCTTGGATAAGGAGTTTTTAGCCAAAGAATTTGAAAAGTATAACATCCATGTCCGATTTATCCAATTCTCAGAGGTCGACTTTTCTGAAGACTGGACAAATGAAATTGTACTGTATACCAGTTCGGAAGATCATGAATATCATTATAAATCTTTCATCGAGGATATTGTGTATGGTCTGGAGCAAAAGGGAGCCATCGTTATTCCCGGATATGCTTTTTTAAGAGCCAACAACAATAAAGTGTTTATGGAAATCATGAGAAAAACTTTCTTGCAAGATGAGTGCGGCAATGATTCCCTGCTGTTCGGCACATTGGAAGAGGCTCAATCTGCCTTAAAGATGAATAAGATTTCCTTCCCCACTGTTCTGAAAACTGCCGGAGGTGCATGTAGCAAAGGGGTTCGAAAAGCGGATTCCGCCATAGAGTTACAAAACCAGATAAGACAGATGTGTGCTACAAAAGACTTTACGTTTGATATTCGGGACACGATACGTCAATTCCGTCATAAAGGTTATATCCGTGAATCCGCTTACCGTCATAAGTTCATTACCCAAAGCCTGATTCCCCGCCTGCAAAATGATTGGAAACTATTAATTTTCGGTAATAGAATCTTTTGTCTGAAAAGGCAGGTACGCAAATCGGATTTTCGGGCAAGTGGAAGCAAGAGTGATTACAAAGCAGGTTCAGAAGCCGGCATGACGCCTGAAATGCTTGATTTTGCTTATGAAGTTTTCCGGAAGTTGAATATACCCATGCTCTCCTTGGATTATGCGCAGGATGGCAGGCGACATTACATGATTGAATTTCAAGCAGTATATTTTGGTTCCGGGACCTTTATCATGAGCAAAGATTATTATTGCCGGGAAAACGGCACATGGATTCTGAAAGACAAAAAGGAAAGTTATGAAGCTCTTTTTGCATGGAGCATCCATGAGTTTCTGATTAAAAACAAGCTAATATAACACAATGAAAATATTAATAACCGGAGGCGCCGGTTTTATCGGCAGTAACCTTTGCGAACATTTCATACAGAAGGGAGAAGAGGTTGTTTGCCTGGATAATTTGTCAACAGGGTTCCTGCATAACATAGATTGTTTGATAAACCATGATAGGTTCTTTTTTATAAAAGGAGATATATGCGACCGGGAAACTTGCCGGAATGCAGTAACAGACTGTGATGTCGTGCTTCATAATGCTGCTTTGGGTTCAGTGCCGCGATCTATTGAAGATCCTATAAGGACGAACCGAAATAACATAGACGGATTCCTGAATATGATTGTTGCCGCAAGGGATGAAGGCGCAAAACGTTTTGTTTATGCCGCCAGTTCGTCGACCTATGGCGACAGCCAGGAACTGCCCAAGATAGAACACAATATAGGCAGGCCGCTTTCCCCTTATGCCATTACCAAATTCGTGAATGAACTGTATGCCAATGTTTTTTCTGAGTTATACGGATTGGAAACAATCGGCCTTCGCTATTTCAATGTTTTCGGTCGCCGGCAAGATCCAAACGGGGCCTATGCTGCGGTCATTCCCTTATGGGTAAAGGAGCTGATTCATCATCGCTCGCCGTTTATCAACGGAGACGGCTCGTTTTCAAGAGATTTCACTTACATTGATAATGTAATACAGGCAAATGACTTGGCTGTCGCTACTTCAAAAGAGGAAATAATCCGCCGCTCATCCTTATATAATTTGAATCTTCCTGCCAACGCGCCTTTGGATTTGGTGTTTAACGTGGCTTATGGTAACAATACGACTCTATTGGAACTGTTTGAATGCTTACGAACCTGCTTGTCGGAATTTGATCCTGAAATTTCTAAAATACAACCTGCTTTCAGGGAGAACAGAAAAGGAGACATCCCTCATTCACAGGCATCCATCGAGAAGGCTAAACGAATTTTAGGGTATGTGCCTTTTTATAGCGCAGCAGAAGGTCTCAGGAAAGCCTGTAGATGGTATTGGAATAACCTAAGATAACCTGTTGAGGACGTCGCAAATTAGAATGTATTTCTATCTAACTGTATAATTTTCTTGTATGCAACTATTCAAACTATCTCTTTTCATAGTGTTCGTTTCCTTCCTCAAACAAAGCGGATATGCAACAACTCTTGGCGGGGATACGCTCCGGGCGCATTTTAAGATGAATGAAGAGTGGTACTTGCAATTGCAAGGAGGTATCAATTATTCCCTTGCCAAAAATACACGCTATGTAAGTCCTTGGAAAGTGGTTTCTCCCCAATTAGGCTTGTCGTATGGGAAGCGCTTTACTTCTGTGTGGGGAGGAAAGTTGTTGGTTATGTGGGGAAAAGATAAAGGGGCTTTTTATTTGCACGATAAGAATAGCCCTCTTTACTCTTTCGCCCATGTAGGAGTATTCGGGACAGGCTCTTTTAATTTCGCCCAGTTTTTTTTGGTTAAAAGAAATAGTTCTCATACGGTCAACGCATGGAACGTGAGTGCTCTTTTAGGTCTGGGAGCCATCCATACATCCTTTGGATTTACAGAAGATGTCACCGGGAAACGCATACTGGACAGAAACAATGATACCTATATGTCTTTATTCACCGGATTGGAAATTTCAAAATGGGTCGCTGACCACTGGGAAATAAATTTGGAGTTAAGCAGTGATTGGATGAGTAAAAAATACAATGGCTTCTTAGCCCCGGAGACAAACCTGAAAATAAACGGACACCTGAATTTGCTGATAGGTGTGCGTTATACATTCAACAGGGCAAAAAGAAAGAGCCAATTGAAAAAGATAGAGTATGTGGAAAAAGAAGAGTTCTTGTTCTCCCCTCCTTTGCCTGCCGGCACCGCACGTAGCACGAAGGAAAAGCCCGATGGAGTCGGTGAAGTAATGCAACGACAAGCGGAAGCGAAGGAAACAGCCTACAGCATCGAAGAACTTCTGGAGATAATTGATAATCACGAATCTATAAAAGGAAAGCACCTCGTTAAAACAAGAATCCGGTTTGATTATGGAAATTGTAATATAAGACCCTTCGTTGCCATCCAATTGGATAAAGTAGTGGAATTAATGAAGAAAAGCCATATTGCTTTGCTGATAAAGGGATATATGATAGAAAAACCATTATCCTCTACAGATTATTTATCGGAGAAAAGGATAAAAACCGTGCGCGACTACTTAACAACCCAGGGAATAAGCAGGGACCGATTGGTATATCAGGTGATAAAAATACCCGAAACGCCGTTAAGCGAGGATGGCATGGAACAAATCATTGAAATAGAGTCCCTAGCGTTATAAGAAAATATCATGTTATGAATATATTAAAATCTGTAGGATTGTGGTTGTTTATTACGGCAACCCACACCGGTATAAACCATGCCGCCATAAGGGATACGGTGAATATAGAAATAAGAGATTCTTTACCGGCCTCCTATACATGGAATGAGAAATGGTACTTTCAGGCCCAGGTCGGGATGAATTATCCGGCGGCTGAAAACACCCGCTTTGTCAGTGCAGGTAAGATTTTGTCGCCAGCCTACACTTTCGCCGTAGGAAAAAGATTTACCCCTTTATGGGGAGCGCGGCTCCAGTTTTTATACGGTAGCGACAAGGGAGTGTATTATGACCACGATAAGGACAGTCCCCTGTTCTCTTTCCGCCATTATGGGATTGTCCTGGAGGGAATCTTCAATTTGGCCAACTTTATTCGAAACAGCCGGGAAGAAGAAAAGAAATGGAATGTAGATATAAAACTCGGCTTGGGATTTATCCATAGCGGTTCTTACGAATTGGCAGATGTCCCCGATTATAAGTGGTTAGACCCTGTACCTCGTGATAACTTTACGATCTATGGCGGAATCGAATTTTCCAGAAAGATATATCGGAATCTGGATATTAATTTGGAACTCGGTATCCACAGATTGGGAAATAGATACAACGGCCAGGTCTGCGCCGACCGGAAAAGAGAGGTAATAGGAGATTTATTGGTAACATCATTAATCGGCATCCGCTATACAATTCCGCGAAAAAAGCCTTGCCGGACTTCTGTAGTATATATCAATGGGCCGGCCCCTTGTCCCCCGGAACCTGAAAGAAAGGAAAGATTGTCAACACCGGAATCTGCAGGTGAGTCAGATACGGTAGAATCACCCCTAAGCGTCGAACCGGATTGCTATGGTATTGATGAACTGATAGCAATGGTCCATCAAGGAATTTCCATTAAAGGCAAAAAACTTTGCGGACTTGAAATGGTACATTTTGATTTTGACAAAAGCGATATAAAGCCCGAATTTGCTTTCTATTTAGACAAACTGGCTACGCTGATGTTGAACAATCCGGATATTAAACTGCTCATTATGGGGCATACGGATACCAAGGGTTCTGTGGATTATAATTACGGGTTGTCAGAGCGGCGTTCAAAAGCAGTGATGGCCTATCTGAATCAAAAAGGTGTGCGCTACGACAGGATGATTTATTCTTATTATAGCAAACTGAATCCACGGACGGAAAATGAGACAGATTCCGGCAGAAGTATAAACCGTCGGGCGGAGTTTATGATTTTACCCTGATAGTGAATTACAATTGACATGAAAGTACTGTTTGTATGTAGCGGGAATTCTAAAAAGTTCTTGACAGCCCCGTTTATAAAAAAACAAGGGGATTCACTCGTCCGGAAAGGGATTGAGGTTACTTATTTCACGATTCAGAAGAAAGGGCTTGCAGGGTATCTGCAAGAAGCCATCAGGCTTAGGTACCACTTAAAGAAATACTCTTTCGACATCATTCACGCTCATTATTCGTTTAGCGGGTGGTGTGCCGTGCTTGCTTTGCCCAAACAGCCAATCGTTCTTTCCCTTATGGGAGATGATGCCAATGGCAGCTACTCATCGTTCAATACCATTACAGTAAAAAGCAGGTGCCTGCTTCTGTTTACGAAATTGATTCAGCCGTTTGTGAAGGTCATCATTTGCAAATCAGTACAAATGAGTAAAATCGTATGGTTAAAAAAGAAATGCCGGATTGTCCCCAATGGGGTGGTACTTGGAGAAATGCTCCTGCTGGATAAGGATAAAACCAGAAAAGCCCTGGGAATAGATGCTTCCAAATACCATATCCTTTTCCTTGGAAATAAAATGGATAGAAACAAAAACTATCAATTGTTGGAAGACGCCGTTCGTCTGACCGGCAATAGCGAGTATGAGATAATAGCTCCTTATCCTGTACCCCATAAAGAAATAATCTGCTATTTGAATGCCGCCGATGTGCTCGTCGTCCCTTCTTTTATGGAAGGGAGCCCCAATATAGTGAAAGAAGCAATGGCTTGTAATTGTCCGGTGGTTGCGACAGACGTAGGCGATATAAAATGGTTGTTCGGTAAAGAACCGGGACATTTCATCACCGCTTTCACTCCTACGGATTGCGCAAAGAAAATTATTGAAGCGGTAAACTTTGCCGCTGAACAAGGCCGTACCCGGGGTAGAGACAGGATCATGCACCTGGGATTGGATGCCGGGGATGTGGCAGATAAGCTATTTTCAATTTATAAGAAACTAATATAATCACCCTATGTGTGGAATTTGCGGCATTATAAACAGGGACAGACAACCGGTAAAAGAAACAGTCCTGCATGCGATGATGGACAGAATGAAATATCGGGGACCCGATGATGAGGGAATTTTCTGTTACCGGCATATCGGCCTGGGGTTTGTCAGGCTCAGTATCCTGGATCTTTCCTATGCAGGACATCAGCCGTTTCAAGATGCAACCAACCGATATTCATTGATATTCAACGGCGAGATATACAACTATATAGAATTGCGCAAAGAGCTTGAACGGCTCGGTGAAGTTTTTACATCGGATACGGATACCGAAGTGCTATTGAAGTCTTATATCCGGTGGGGTGTGGAGTGTCTGGATAAATTTAACGGCATGTTTGCCTTTGTTGTTTTTGACAAACATACGAATCGGATTTTTGGCGCCAGAGACCGATATGGAATAAAATCCCTTTATTATTGCATGACCGACAAGCAATTTGTGTTTGCCTCGGAGATTCCCCCGATTCTTGAAACGGAATGTCTGAAAGCACAGGCAAATAAACAAGTTATTTTCGACTATTTAGTGTTTAACCGTACCGACCAGACTGAAAATACGTTTTTTGAAGGTATTAAGAAATTACAGCATGGGTGTTGTTTTACTCTGGAAGGCGACAAATTTGAAATTAGTCGTGGTCGGAAGATTGAAGAGTAAGTATTTCTCAGTATCTTTGGGTGTTAAAATTATCGTTCTTATGTCTCAAGATATTTCCTATGCCCAGCAACGTTATCATTTGGGGCA
>DBFWLD010000032.1:0-46585 GCA_048465615.1 Tannerellaceae bacterium | reverse complement strand
GCACATAAAAAACAAGTAATACACAGTAAATCAGTGAAATAAAACCGTAATAACATCTTAATTCCTTTGTTAATTAAGATACTATTATTATAGAAAGATGTGTAGAAAGAGTAGCTCTCTGAGAGGGGCAGGGGGTGTGTCAACATCTTGGGCAAGAAAGGCCTCCGACGCATCTGCTACGGAGTAAACAGCGGTATGTAACAAGATAAATCGATAAAAAAGAGCTGCGTTTCGCAAAGCCCCGCCCAAACATTCTTGCAAGGAAAGAGGTAAAATTCCCGCACCCTCTCTCCCCCGCCCGCGTCCTGCAAAAAGCCGGATTCGAATTTTCCCCTGCTTCCAGCTTTTTCATTCGGAAAATAATCCTACCTTTGGCATACTCCGCGACGCCTTTGTATAGGAGGTCCCGGATAGGGGAGGGCATCCCGGGCACTCCCAACGCGCAGGAGACGGGTCCGGCTTGCCTTGCGCTCCGGATGACGCGCCTTGCCCCCCTCTCCCCATGCAAAAACCTGATAAATCTGTTTCGATGAAAGCCTTTTTACGCAGCTTCCTCTCCGTCGTGCGCCGTTTCAAAACGGCCATGTTGCTCAATATCATGGGCCTCGCCATCGCCTTCGTGGCCTGTATGATGATCCTGATGCAGGCGCGCCACGACTATACCTTCGACGATTCCCAGCCCGATGCCCGGCGTATTTTCCGGGTCGACCTTTCCGTCCCAGGCTTTCAGTTAGCCGTCCAAAGCCGTCCTTTCGCCCGCGCTTTTACAGCTTCCTCGCCCCATATCGAGGCCGGCACGCTGCTCTCGTTGTGGACACGCAACCTCTTTTTCAGCGTCGACCGCGACGGGCAGCCGGCCAATTACGAAGAAGAAGTAAGAATGACAACGCCCGGCCTCACCCGCGTTTTCCATTTCGAATGGGCCGAGGGCGACGACCACGCGCTGGAAAATCCGTCTGCGGTGCTGCTGCCCGAGACCACGGCCCGCCGTTTGTTCGGCCCCGGCCCGGCTCTGGGCCGCGCGTTGACCGACCCGGATACAGGCGAAACCTGGGGCACGGTAGGAGGCGTCTACCGGGATTTTCCTGCCAATTCCACCCTGAAAAATTGTTTGTACAGCCGGATGAGCGACAAGGAAGACTACGATGCCTGGGAAAATAAAAACTACTACTTCTTTTTCCGCCTCGACGATGCCGCCCGCGCCGGGGAAGTAAAGGAAAACTTCAAACGCGATTTCGATCCGGCCCGCCTGCTCAATCTCCCCAGCCCGGCGGATTGGGAAAAAAACGGGGTGGACTTGCCGCTTACCTCGCTGGCCGATCTGCATTTCCTGACTGGTGTGGCCTACGACAGCTTGCCCAAGGCCAACCGCGACACGCTCCGCGTATTGCTGGCCATCGCTTTCGTGATCGTGCTGATTGCCGGCATCAACTTTACCAATTTCAGTACCGCCCTCGTCCCGCTGCGCATCCGTAGCATCAATACCCGGAAGGTGTTGGGCAGCCCTGTCTCGAGCCTGCGGGGGGCCTTGCTGGCCGAGACGGTAGCGGTCAGCCTGACGGCTTACCTGGTAGCCCTCGGCGTGGTGGCCTTGCTCGGGAACACGCCGGTGGCGGGCTTGGTGGATGCCCAGATGGCCCTCGGGCAAGAGGGTGCCGTAGTGGGGGGAACGGCCGTTTTGGCGCTGCTTGCAGGGGTGCTGGCCGGGGCGTATCCGGCTTGGTATGCTACTTCGTTTGCGCCGGCTTTGGTGTTGAAAGGCAGTTTCGGGCTTTCGCCCAAGGGGCGAGGGCTGCGCAGTTTGTTGGTGGGGATACAGTTTGTGGCCTCGTTCGTGTTGATTATAGCGGCCTCGTTTATGTTTTTGCAGAACCGGTTTATGGAGAAGGCGCCCTTGGGCTACGAGAAAGACCGGTTGATCGTGGCCGAGCTCAACCAGAAAGCCAATGAGCGGCTGGAGCGTTTCCAGAGCGAGGCGAAACGGTTTGCGGGCATCGACGACGTGACTTTTGCCGAGCAGGTACTTTCCACCCGCGACCAGTATATGGGTTGGGGCCGCAAGTATCGCGACCGGGATATTGATTTCCAGTGTATTCCCGTTTCGCCTTCTTTCCTCGGGGTGATGGGCATCGAGGTGCTGGAGGGGCGCGATTTCCGGCCTGAAGACGATTTGAAGGAGACGGGCAGTTATATTTTCAACCGCCGGGCGGTCGAGATGTACGGCTTGGAGGTGGGCGAGCGGGTAGAGGGCGACGAGATCGTGGGAATCATACCCGACGTGAAATTTCAGTCGTTTCGCTCCGAGGTGTCGCCCCTGGCTTTTTATGTATGGGGGAAATATGTGTGGAGCCAGGAGCAGGCCAAGTTTTACCAGGCGGCGTATATCCGCGTGAAGGCGGGCAGCGATATGCGGGAGGCTATGGAACATGTGAAGGCGTCTCTGGCTTCGGTCGACGGAGCTTATCCTTTTAAGGTGAGGTTTTACGACGAGATTTTGCATCAGACGTATCGGAAAGAGCGGCAGATGGGGTTGCTGGTTTCTTTGTTCAGCCTGGTGGCGGTGTTTATTTCGATGGTGGGGATATTCGGCCTGGTGTTGTTCGAAAGCGAGTATCGCCGCAAGGAGGTAGGGGTGCGCAAGGTGCTGGGTTCCACCACGGGAGAGATTTTGTTGATGTTCAACCGGGGGTACCTGGGTATTTTGCTGGTCTGCTTCGTGCTGGGGGCGCCCGTGGCTTTTTACGGGGTGAGCCGGTGGCTGGAGCAGTTTGCCTACCGCATGCCGACGGCCTGGTGGGTGTTTGCGGCGGCTTTCGTGTCGGTGGCCGTGGTGACGGTGGCTACGGTGACATATCAGAACTGGCGCGTAGCCAGCCTCAACCCGGCCGATACGGTGCGGCGCGAGTAGGAAGGAAGGGGAGCGGGGGACAAAGGGGCTCTCTTTCTCGCTCTCTGCATAGGGGCATGGGGGTTATGGCTGTTGCTATCGGGGGGCATGCCTGTTGCCGTCAGGTGTCCTGCCTGTTGTCATCCGGAATCATGGCCGTTGCATCCGGCGTCCTGCCTGTTGCCATCCTTGGTTGCGGTAATTCCGGCCCGTTGTATTCGTTATTCGTGGCCAGCCTTGCCCCGCGTAACTCCTAGCCCTTGCAATTCATATTTTTTGTAACTCCTATCTCTTATAAGTCCTATCTCTTATAACTCCTATCTTTTGTAAGTACTATCTTTTGTAAGTACTATCCCTCGTAACTCTTATCCCTCACCATTCTTACCCGGCGTAACTCCTGTCCCTCGCAACTTCCGCCCTCCGCCATTCCGGCGGGAGTTATTGTATTTTTTTTCTTCCCGGAAAAAGGCCGTGCCTAAGAAATGGGAATTTCATGCCGATGTCTTTCGGATTTCACCGGCATGAAATTCAAATTACACTGCGATGGAATTGGCGACGCATGCCGGTGAAATTTTTGCTTTTTGCAAGTAATTGAGTGTTAATAAGATACGAAAATAGTCCGGAAGCGGGAAAATGGACGGGGGTTATTGTATTTTTTTTGTTTCGGAGGGGCGTGCGCCGAAGGGAGGAAGAGTGGCCGGCCCGCGGGCCTTCTTGAAAGAAGAAACTATACCGGCTTACCCGAACTAACGTTTTAACTCTAAAAGAATTATCTTTACGTGTATGAATTTTGAAATCAAGCTTAGCCTACTGTGCCGGTAACTGAATCGTATGCTGCGGATTGGAAAGATTTCTACCGAATCCTGTACCCGACCCTAGGCATATCCGACCATGATATTCTCCTGCATGATACCTTCGTCCATTCATGCTGTAATTGGTTGTGTTTCGATAAATAGACCCGAAATGCTCTTTTCGAAAGCATTTTTTCTGTTAAATTGCTCTCGAAAAGAGCAATTAGCGGCTTTGCGGCAATAGCTTTCCCCGGGCAAGGAGGGAAGAACGAGACGGCTTGGCTTGGGGCGCCCTGCTTCTTTCTACACGATGAGCGGTAGAGAGCCGCCTTCCTGTTTCTTTCCTCCTCTATCCTTGCGCGACGTCTTCTTCTCCCCCTTATAAATGTGAAACAACCTTTCATTCAAAAAATACCACAATTGTGCCAAAGCCTGTTTTAAAGCCCTTTTTTCGTGTTTTTTGATTCGATTTTTGCATGAAATGGAAGAATAGTTGGGGTATTTATTAACGTTTCAGGCTAATTTTGTAACAAAGCGTTAAAGAAAAACGGCCCGTTGTACCAGAGCTCTTTTCACCCAGGGCCGGTTAATGACCTGCCGCCGGGAAAAAGACCGGGCACGATTGTTCCCCCTTTGACGCCGCGAAACAAACCGAAAGTATATAAACATGAAAACACGACCGCCCATGAAGAAAAACACCATTGCTTAACCTTGCGCCGGCGCCCTGCCGGCGGAAAAGGAGCGGACTGCCCGAAAAAAGGTATTTGCCGTCCGGGAAACGAACCGAATGCCCCGGTATAAAAAATCCGGCCGTTTGAAAAAAAACGTACCGGCCACCCCGGGAAAGGAATCCGGCCGTTCGAAAACCGTACCGGCTGCCCCGGCAAGCAACACGCATGCCCCGGCAAAAGAACCGGCCGTTCGAAAAACACATCGACCCCCGGTACCCTTTCCCCGCCGAAGCCTCCCCCCGCCGCGGCCGCTCCTCCGAAATTCGCCGTTTTAAAAATCTAATTCCATTCACACATGATCAAAAAAACATTTCTACTCCTTCTTACCCTCCTGGCCGTCGCCGCCCACGCGCAGCAGACCACGATCACCGGGACGGTAACCGACGTGCGGAACGAACCCCTCGTCGGCGTCAATGTACTCGTCAAAGGCTCCGCCTCGGGAACCACCACCAACCTCGACGGCCGCTTCTCCCTGGCCGGGGAAACAGGCAATACCCTCGTCTTCTCCTATATCGGGATGACTCCCGAGGAAGCAGTCTACCGCGGGCAACCCCTCCGCGTGGTGATGAAAGACGACTCCCGGGCCCTGGAAGAAGTCGTCGTGATCGGCTACCAGACCGTCAGGAAATCCGACCTCACCGGCGCCGTGGCCGTGGTCGACACCAAGGAAATGAAGAAAAGCGCCGCCGGCACCATCGTCAACCAACTGCAAGGCCTGGCCACCGGCGTGAACGTACGCAGCACCGGGAAAGCCGGCGAAGACGCCTCGATCGAAATACGCGGCGTGGGCTCGCTCAGCGACAACGCTCCCCTGTGGGTGGTCGACGGCATGATCACCAACCCCGGCGTCGACTTCAACCCCTCCGACGTAGCTTCCATCCAAATCCTCAAAGACGCCTCGGCTGCCGCCATCTACGGTTCGCGGGCGGCCAACGGGGTGATTATCGTCACCACCAAAAAAGGCGCTAAAGGGCCCATGAAGATAGGCGTCAGCGTGAAGGAAACCATCGAATGGAGCCCCAAATACAACCTGATGCGCGCCGCCGACTACATTAAATACAATGACATCGCCTACCGCGAAGCCATCAAAGACGGCATTGCCTCGGTAAGCTCTACGCAGCAACACTCCGAGTTCGATACCGACTGGCAAGACGAGGTGCTCAAAACCGCTCTGGTGCAAGACTACAATGTCTCCCTTTCGGGCGGCGGCGAGGCAGGCAGCTACTACGTTTCGGGCGGCTACTACGCCAACGACGGCATTTCCTACGGCAATACCTTCGATCGCTACAGCTTCCGCGTCAACACCGAAGGCCGCAAAGGCTGGTTCTCGTTCGGCGAAAACCTGGCCTACTCGCTCACCCATACCGACCCCAACCAGACTAACACCTACAACGACTTCCTGCGCATGATGCCTACCATCCCCGTCTACGACGCGGCCAACCCCGGGGGCTACGGCTATGGCGACGCGGCCAAGTACAACACTTTCGGCACCAACCCCATCGCCCGCGAGAACCTGGAGCAGCGCAACATCCGCCAGAACCGTCTGAACGGTTCTGTATGGCTTGAATTCAAGCCGGTGGATTTCCTGTCCTATAAATTCAACGGCGGCATCGACCTTTATTTCTATGAAAACTCCTGGTTCCGCGGCGAAGGCAACTGGACGCAAAACCAGGAACACCGCGACCCCGAAGGCCAGAAAGCCCGCGACAATACCTACGATATGCTGATCGAGCATACCCTCAACTTCAATAAAGATTTCGGCCGCCACCACCTCGACGCCGTGGCGGGCACCACCTACCAGCAACACGAATGGGAAGGCCTCGCGGCCTCGCGGTTGAACTTCCCGCAGCTCGGATCGGGCGATTACCTGACGGTGCTCGACGCCGGGCAAAGCAACCAGCAGAACACCAACAGCATCAAGAAGAACGCCATGATCTCTTATCTGGGCCGCGTAAACTATATTTATGCCGACCGCTACTACCTGAGCGCCACCTTCCGCCGCGACGGCACTTCGCGCCTGGCCAAGGAGAACCGCTGGGGCAATTTCCCCTCCGTATCGGCCGCCTGGCGTATTTCCAACGAAAAATTCTTCCGTCTGCCTTGGGTAGACGACCTGAAAATACGCGGTAACTGGGGCCGGCTGGGCAATTCGTCGATCGGCGACTGGGACTATCTGGGCACGATCAACCAAAGCATCGTCACCGTGCTGGGCGGGGCCGTCCGTCCGGGCGCCACGCAGGTGAAGATCGTCAACCGCAACCTGGTATGGGAGACGAAGGAAACGATGAACGTAGGCTTCGACGCCGCCTTTCTGGGCCAAAGGCTGAACCTGGGCGCGGAATACTACGTGTCGAAAACCAACGACGTGCTGACCGACATGCCTATCGCCATCTCTACCGGCAACCAGGGAGGCGCGCCCAAGGCCAACGCGGCCAGCTTGAAGAACCAGGGTTTCGAGCTTTCGCTGGGCTGGCGCGACCAGGTAGCGGGCTTCAAGTATGGCGCGACGCTGAGTCTGACGACACTCAAAAACAAGGTGATCGACCTGGGTTACGGCAAGGACGTGTATTATTCGGGCCAGGCCAAGACGGAAAAGGGCCAGCCCCTGTCGATGTTCTACCTTTATAAGACCGACGGGCTGTTCCGTACCCAGGAGCAGATCGACAACTACGTGACGCCGGAAGGCAAGCCGATCATGATCAACGGCAAACGGCCTCAACCGGGCGACTTGAAGTATGTCGATACCGACAACAACGGACAGATCACGGCCGACGACCGCCAGATCGTGGGCAGCCCCTGGGCCAAGGCGCAACTTTCCTTCGTGTTCAATGCCGAGTGGAAGAATTTCGATTTCAGCATGATGTGGTACGGGCAGTTCGGCAATAAGATTTATAATGTGCCGCTTTGGCAGGGCCGCATGTTTTTCGACAATTCCAACTACCTCTGTTTCGAGAAGGGCGAGGAGCCTTACCAGGTGAATCCCGATTCGGATACGCCGCGCATCATTTACGGCGACCAGCGCAACTATATGGATTCCGATCGTTTCCTGGAAAACGGCTCGTATTTCCGGATGAAGAATATTTCCCTGGGCTATAACCTGAAAAAGGAATGGCTGGAGAGCCTCGGCATCGATAGGCTCAGGCTGTATGCCACGGGGGGCAACCTGATTACCATCACGGGCTATTCGGGTCTCGATCCGGATTTCGTGAATAAGAATGTGTGGAACCGCGGCACCGACGGCTTCGCCTTCCCCAACACCCGCTCGGTGATGTTCGGGCTGGATCTTACTTTCTGATTTTTTCGATCGACTTAAACTAAAAAGAAACAATATGAAAAAGATATATGCCTTATTGCTGGCCGGCTCCCTTTCGCTTTGCGCCGGATGCAGCGCGGATTTGCTCGACATCGACAATCCCAACGAAGCGACCATTCCTACTTTCTGGAAAACGGCTTCCGACGCCCGGGCGGGAGTGAACGCCTGCTATAGCTTCCTCTACAAGGAGGGTACCTGGATGCGCTGGCTTTCCTTCCGCTACGACCTTACTTCCGACGAGGGCTGGAGTTCCTCGCCTTGGGTGGAGCTGGGCGACTGGACGCGTTTCGTGTATACCAATTACAATTTCCTGGAAGGGAACAACGTGCATTGGGAGCATTTCTACGTAGGTATCTTCCGTTGCAACCAGGTGCTCGGTTATGTGCCCGGCATCGAGATGGACGAGGCGGAGAAGAACCGCTTGCTGGGCGAGGCGGCTTTTATGCGGGCCTTGTGGTATTTCCAGGTGAACCTGCTGTGGGAGAAGGGCACGATGCCTCTGGAGCCTACCGATGCCAATTACGTGCCTTCTGATGCTTCCCAAGCGGAGATCTGGGCCCAGGTGGAGAAGGATTTGAAGTTTGCCGCCGAGCGTTTGCCGGAGATTTGGGGAGCCGAAGAGGCCGGACGGGCTACCGCGGGCGCGGCCCATGCCTTGCTGGGAAAGGCCTATATGCAGCAGCATAAGTGGGCCGAGGCCAAGGCGGAATTGCAGTGGCTGGTCGACCGGGAGGGTACGTTGTACGGCCTGATCGATACCTGGACCGACAATTTTACCGATCTGGACGAGAATAACCGGGAGGGGATTTTCGAAATCCAGTTTTCCGACCAGAACAAGGGGAATACGGGAAATAACGCCAGCATGGCTTTCGGTTTCCAGCGGACGCAGTTTTATGCTCCGAGCGGGATAGGCTGGGGCGACGGCAAGGCGCGCCGCTGGCTGGTGGATGAGTTCCTGAAGGAGAAACGGGCCGACGGAGCCAACGATACGCGGTTGTATCATAGTATTTTGTATCGGGGGTTTGCGGCCGATTTTCCCGAACAGCCGGCCAAGTATTACGGGGTCGAGAATGCTTCCGATTGGCAGGACGGCTGGGGGACTGACCCCGAGGATTGCTATATCCGCAAGTATAATACTTCTTATTATCGGGAGCGGGAGGATTATTTTGCCCGGAATAATTACCGGATTATGCGGTATGCCGATATTTTGCTCAATTATGCCGAGTGCTTGCTGGAAACGGGGGCGGCTCCGGCCGAGGCGGCGGTTTATATCGACCGGGTGCGGCAGCGGGCGGGGATGACGCCGCTGGCCGGTAGCCCGTGGAAGAATTGCCTGGGCTCGAAGGAGGCGTTGATGAAGCGGTTGCAGATGGAGCGCGCGCTGGAGCTTTGTTTCGAGGGTTGGCGGTGGGCCGACCTGAAACGGTGGGGGCTTCTCGACACGCCGGAGGGCATCGACGAGTTGCGCGGCCGCGACAGGGATTTCGATCATTTCGAGATCGGGAAGCATCGGCGGTTGCCGATTCCGCAGATTGAAGTGGATAATAGCGAGGTAGACGGGGTGCGGCAACTGACGCAGAACCCGAATTACTAAGCGCGTGGCGAGGCGGACAGGCCGGCTTCCCCGGGGGGGCGGGGCTGTCTGCTTTTTACTGTAAGAAGGGGGAGAGAGGAGGCTTTCGGGAAGTTACAGACGGCTTTCGGGTGGTTGCAGATGGCTTTCGAGGAAGTTGCAGAAGACTTTCGGAAGTTGCTGCCCCCAAATGAAGTGGTTCGGGAGTTGCTTGAGGGCAATTTCCGTGAACCTGTTGACAAAGTGAAAAAATAAAAAAGACGATGGATAGACGTAAAAAAATAACCTGTCGGCGAGTGCTTTGCGTGGCGGCCTTGGCGGCTGTTTTCCTCGGCGCGCGCGGGCAGGCCCAAACTATTCCCAACCCGGTATTGCCCGGGGTGGCCGACGCAGGGGTGATGAAATACAACGGGAAGTACTACCTGGGCGGCGTGTTTACCGACGGCGGCTTATACGTCTCCGACGACTTGGTGCATTGGCAGGGGCCTTGGCAAGCCCTTACCATGAACAACGACTGGACGAGGGGCACGGGCGCGGGCAACGACCAGATTCATGCCAACGATTTGGTATACCTCGACGGCGAGTTTCATTTCTACTGGTCGGTGAATTACTGGGGAAATGACCGGCATGCGGTGCATATCGCCCACGCCCGGGCCGACAGCGTGTTGGGCCCCTATGCCGAACCCGACCGCTCTGCCTGGCTCGACAATCGCATCGATCCGATGGTGTTTCGCGACGACGACGGGCGGTTGTATATGTATATGGTGCGGTTTACCGACGGCAATACCATCTGGGGACGGCCCATGAAGAACCCGGCCGAGTTTGCCGGGCCGCCCGTCTGTCAGTTCGCCTCGTTGCCGGATACCTGGGAGACGATGGACAACCGGGTGGCCGAGGGGCCTTGGGTGATGAAATACCGGGGGCGTTATTACATGATGTATAATGCCAATCATACCTCTACCGAATGGGGCAATTACCAGCTGGGCGTGGCCGAGGCCGACCGGCCGCTGGGGTTCGGCCACGGGGGGAAGTATAGTTATCCCGTGGCAGGCTCCAACCAGGCGCGGTTGGAAGAGGAATCGGCCGATTGGTTGCGGTATGGCGCGGCGGGGTACGATCCGTTTTTTGCCTATACCTTCGATAGCCCGGCCGGCGGCTGGCAAACGGCCGGTTACGACGACGGGGCCTGGGCTCGGGGAGCGGCCGGGTTTGCCTCCGAGGCGGTAAAGGGTTCCACCACCCGCCCGCAGGGTACGGTCTGGACGACGCCCGCGCTCTGGCTGCGCAAGCGGTTCGATGTGCCGGGGGAAAGGTTGGAGGCTTTGCGCGGGGTTTTAGCGGCGGAAGCCTTAGCTGCGGAGGGTGCCGAACGGGATATTTCCGGCGGCCCGGTTTCTGCCGGCGCGGCAGGCGGTTCGAGCGTACGTAGCGGGTCGGTTTCTGCCGGCGCAGACGGTTCCCATGCACATAGCGGCCCGGTTTCTGCCGACGCAGTGTCTCCCGGTATCCTGGGGAAGGCGGAAAAGCTGTTGCTGCGGGTCGCTCACGACGGGGATACCCGTATTTACCTGAACGGCCGTCTGGTATACGAAAAGCAGGGGGCCGGCTACGGTTTGACGCGGCTGTCGGCCGAGGACGCAGCCGCGCTCCGGGCCGACGGCAATCTGCTGGCGGCGGAAACCCGGGCGGGGCGGAAGTGCTTCTTCGACGTGGCTCTCTTCGATGCTCCGGCCGATACCGACGAGGATATTCTGATGACGCCCGGCCAGCCGAATATCGTGCGCGGGCCGAACGGCTTCGAGTGGTGGCTGGTGTATATGGCCAATAAAAACCGCGATCGGCGCGGACAATATATCAACCGGGTGCATTTCTGGGGAAAAACCCTGTACGTCGACGGCCCTACGGCCGGTGGTACGTCCGGTTATCATGCTTTGCCCTCTTTGCCCACCCTGGGCGATACCTTCGAGGATGCCCGGACGCTGGGGGAAACGCTTTCTCCGGCTTGCTTGGGCTCGGTTTTCCAAACTTCCTCAGGCCAGGTTTCCCGGCCTTCTGCCGGCCCGGTTTCCGGGGTTTCCTCGTCTGGGGTTTCCGAGGCTTCTTCTATGCTTTCCGGCATTTCCGATACTTCCGGTAGTTCCGGGCGTAGGGTTTCCGGTACGTCTTCCGGCACGCCTTCGGGCCTGTCTTCTGCGGCGTCCTCTTCCAAATGGAAGGTCTATGCGGACGCAAAGGCAAATTGGGAGATCGCGTCCGGCGAATTGCGGAAAAAAGGGGAGGGGCCGGGGGCTGTGCTGGCCGGCAGCGTGCAGCCGGCGGTTTCTTATCTGTTCGAAGCGGGTGTAAAGGCCGATGCCGATGCCGGCGTGATTGCTTGGTGGAAAGACAAGGCGCATTGGGCGAAGGCGGGCCTCGACGCGGCCCGGGGATGCTGGTATCTTACTACCTGTGCGGAGGGGCGCGAAGAAACCCGGTCGTATCCGCTTGCGCCCGATTTCCGTTTCGGCGTCTACCATTCCTGGCGAATCGAGCGCAACGGGGAGGCCTTGCAAGTATCTCTGGATAACTTGCCGGCTCCCGGGCAATCCTATTTCCCCGCCCTCTTGCCGGCTTCCGCTCCGGGTTTGCCCGGATTGTTCGCGACCTCGGGCGAGGCCGCCTTCGACGGGGTCGCCTATACCGTCGGCTTCGACGATTACGACGATCGTATGCCGGCCTGGGAGGTCGCCCGCGGAGCTTATGTGCGCGGAGCTTGGGGCGAGGGGGCGTTTGCTTCTTCCGCAGTTCCTTTGGCCGCCTCTTCCGGAACTTCTTCCTTTGCTTCTTCCGGGCTTTCTGCTGCTGGCGGTTCTTCTTCCGGGGATACTTCCGGGGGTACTTCCGGAGTTTCTTCCGGTTCTTCTCCGTCGGCCTCGGTTGCCGGCCTTGTGCCCGCTTCCGTTTCCGCTAGCCCGGCTTTCTCCGGTCTTGTAACCGTCGCCGATTCGTTCGAAGCCTTCAAAGGCGACCGGCTCGATCGCTATGAGTTCGATTTCCAACTCAGCGGGCTGCCGGGGGCATCCGAAGCATCCTTCGGAGGTGTAGCCGGGTGTTATCCCCTCTATGTCGATGCCGGCAATTATGTGAAGGCCGTCTTCAACGCGGCTACGCGCAGTCTCGATGTGGCGGTGGTGAAAGAGGGCCGCCAGGCAACGAAGCGAAGTTTTCCCCTCGACCGCCTGCAAACGCTTTATCCCGATGTGAAATATACCGACTTTATCGAAAAGACCTATATACCTTCGGCTCCCGTCTTCGTGGACGCTCTTTACCTGAGCCGCCACGAAGCCGGCCGGCCGTCGGAATTTGCCGACCGGATGTTCGACTGTTTCAAGGTAGAATATTTCCGGCAAGGCGCCTGGCATTGCTTGGATGTTTCCCGCCAGGACGTGGCCGATCATCCGGCTTACAACCGGTTGACGTTCGCTCCCGTCAGGGCCGAAAAAATAAGGCTTGTCAATAAACGACCCCGGGATTTGGAGCGGCATAGCTACCGGCTCCGGCTGCACGCCCTCTGGAAAGAGCAGTACCATTTCCGGGCCGTGCGCGAGAAAGACCGGCTGTATCTCTTTGTAGACGGCGTGGAAATCGCTACCTTCCCGGTCGATTATCCCGCCTCGCGGATAGGGCTGTGGGCCGAAGGTTGCCGTCCGGCATACAACGGCATCCTCTACTACCACCGGGGCGGCCCCGGCACGCAGCCGGTTTCCGGAGGCAGGCCCTAAGGGCAAGGCGGTCCGGCAACCCGGGTAGTTCCTATCGATCAATCTATATTAAAAACAATAATTCCATGAAAAAAAACCGGATGTCTGTTTTTCTTTTTTCTTTAAGCCTCTCGCTCGGCCTTTCTTTCGGCCCGGGGACGGGCGTATCCCCCTGCTATGCGGCAGGCCCCGGGCCGGGGCTTCCGGCCTCCCCCGAGGCCACGGCCGCCGATTGCGGCAACCCGATCTCCGACAAGGCCACAACTGGCGATTGGGTCAATCCGATCTCCCACGAGGCTATAATCGCCGGAAGCACAAGCCGGGTTTTCGACCGGCCCGTTGCCGTCCGGACAAACCTGCCTGGCGCGGAAAACGTCTTCCCGGAGCAACCCGCCGCCTTTTCAGCCAATCCTGCTTTGGCCGAAGAAGCGGAGCAGGCCGGCCGGCCCGTGCCCCTGGGCGACCCTTTTATCTTGCTGCACGAGGGCACCTACTACGCCTACGGCACCCATTCCGACCGGGGCATCGAAGTCTACACCTCCGACGATCTTCTTACCTGGACGCCCCGCGGGCTGGCTCTCGATAAGCGCGACGCATGGGGCGACCGCTGGTTCTGGGCTCCTGAAATCTATCCGCTCGACGGCCGGTTTTACATGTACTACTCGGCCGACGAGCATATCTCGGTGGCCGTAGCCGACCATCCCGCCGGCCCCTTCCGGCAAACGGAAAAAGCCCCCATGCTGGCGGAGGAAAAAAGCATCGACAACTCCCTCTTCATCGACGACGACGGTACGCCTTACCTCTTCTTCGTGCGTTTCAACGACGGCAACAACGTCTGGATGGCCGAATTGGAAGAAGACTTCGTCACCCTGAAAAAGCAGACCATGCGCCCCGTCATCCACGTCTCCCAACCCTGGGAAGAAGTATGGCCCCGGGTGAACGAAGGCCCCTTCGTGCTCAAGCACAAGGGCCTTTATTACCTGACCTACTCGGCCAACAGCTACGAAAGCCCCCTCTACGGCATCGGTTGCGCCACCGCTTCCAGTTTGAAGGGAGAGTGGACGAAGTATCCCGAAAACCCGCTTCTTCAGCGGCCGGCAGGCCTGTGGGGTACCGGCCATCACGCTCTTTTTACCGACAAGCAGGGCGATCTGCGCATCGTCTTCCACGCCCATCGCGACAGCAGCCATATTCACCCCCGCGCCATGCACATCGGCCGGATCGGATTTGAAAACGTGGGAGGCGTCGACCGGTTGCGCATCAGTTCCGGGTATCTGACTCCTCGTCTGGCGTCTTGTCCGGCAGATAAGGCTTCGACGGATAAGGCTTGGGCGGATAAAGCTTCGACGGATAAAGTTTGGGCGGATAAGGCTTCGGCGCAGGCTGCTGCGCCGGCCTCTTCCGGGTCGGCCTCGATGCCGGCTGCCGGTTCACCGGTTGTCTCTTCTGCGGGGGCCGCCTCTCCGGCCTCCGCGCCGGCCGTCTACCGCAACCCCGTGGTGCCTTACAGCCTGCCCGATCCCTCGGTGATCGGGGCCGACGACGGTTATTATTACCTTTATGCTACCGAAGATATTCGCAACCTTCCCATCCATCGCTCGAAAGACCTGGTGCATTGGGAGCAGGTCGCGACGGCCTTTACCGACCGCAGCCGCCCCGATTTCGAGCCGGGAGCAGGTATCTGGGCTCCCGACATCAATCGCATCGGCAACCGGTACGTGCTCTATTATTCCCTTTCCGTATGGGGCGGCGAATGGACTTGCGGCATCGGTTGCGCTACTTCCGATCGTCCGGAAGGCCCTTTCAAGGACGAGGGCATGATGATGCGCAGCAACCAAATCGGGGTGCAGAATTCCATCGATCCGTTCTATATCGAGGAAGGGGGGAAGAAGTACCTTTTCTGGGGTAGTTTCCGCGGCATTTACGGCATCCGCCTTACCGACGACGGCTTGCGCGTGGCGGAAGGGGAGAAGCCTCGACGCGTAGCCGGGACAGCCTACGAAGGTACTTATATTCATCGGCGAGACGGGTATTATTACCTTTTTGCCTCTATCGGCACCTGTTGCGAGGGGCTGAAAAGTACGTATACCACGGTGGTAGGCCGCAGCAAAAGCCTTTTCGGCCCCTATGTCGACAAGGCCGGCCGATCCATGCTGGAGAATCACCACGAAATTCTGATCGGTAAGAACGACGCCTTTGTGGGCACGGGCCATAATTCGGAAATCGTCACCGACAAGGCCGGTCGCGATTGGTTTTTCTACCACGCCGTCGACACCGAGCGTCCCCAGGGCCGCGTCTTGATGTTAGACCGCGTCGACTGGGTGGACGGCTGGCCTTCGGTAGCCGGCGGCACGCCTTCGCTGGAAGCCGGGGCTCCGGTGTTCTGAGAGGGGGCGGGGGGCATATCCTCTGTCTATCTGCTCTATCTTCTTCCGGCTTTACTGGCGGATTTTTTAAAATCCATTTTGAAAGAAATAAAAAAACAATTGCAAAGAAGTAACAAACAAATACCTGAATCGGCCTTTACCTGCCGATAGTTTTAAAAACAAGTAGACCTATGAACTGTAAAAGTATCTTATGCAGCCTCTTGCTGCTCGCTTCGGCGGTAGGCCCGCTAGCGGCTAATCCTCCCGCTTCTGTCCAACCCTCGGCAGTAACCCCGCCAGCGGCCCATTCCGCTGCCGGGGCAGCCGGGGCCCTTTCGGCCGAGATCGCCCTGAAAGTACCCGGCAACGATGCCGAGCGTTACCCCCTGGCGTTCGGCAAGACGGAAAACCAGCCCTTCGACGGCCAGTGGAAGGCCGCGCGGAAGATCCCCTTGCTGATCTATCAGAACACCGGGCAAGCAGCCGGCAATACACGCATTACGCTTACCCTCACCGCTGCCGAAGACCTCTATTTCCATCTCGGTATGAAGTTCTCCACCGGCTACCGCCACGACGACTGTCTTTTCCTGATGCCCGGCTTCTGGTATCGCCGCAACCTGCGCTCGCCGGCCGAGGCTCCCTCGTTCCACACTTCCGATAGCTGGACAGTGCGCGAAGACCGCCTGAGCACCCCGCTCACCGCCGCCTTCGACGAGAAAAACAACCGCGCTCTCTCCGTGATCCGCCTCGATGAACCCGCCTCCGACGCCTTGGCCACCCATGCCGCGGGCGAAATCATCCTCTCGGGGAGAACCTCCATCGGTTATACCGGCTTCGAAAATGTAGACGGCTCTACTGCTCTCTCGTTCGGCTTCCCCTATCGGGAAACCCCTAAGACCTATATCCGCAAACTCACCCTGGCTCCCCCGGTAGAAGCCTACCAGTTCCTGGGCAAAGGCGAAACCCTCACCCTGAGTTGGGAAATCCGCGAAATTCCCGCTTCCGACTTCTCCGAATGCGTACAGCGCGTGTGGGAGTATAGCTACGATACCCGCCGCCCCGCTCCGGTGGAAACGCCCTACACCCCCGCCTGCATGAAAGAGGTGCTGAGCCGCTTCTTTGCCTCCAGCTTCGTCGACAGCCATCCCACCTGCTATTATGCCGGCGTGGAACTGCGCACTGCCGACTGCGCTCCCACCGGCGTGGCCGAAGTAGGCTTCGTGGGACGCACCCTGCTGAATGCCTTCAATGCGCTGGAATACGGCGAAACCCGCCCGGCCGCTGCCGCACAGGCTGTTTCCGGACAAGCAGCCCCGGCCTCTTCGGCGCGATCTGCCTCGGCCGCTTCTTCGGCGCAATCAGCCGCCCCGTCATCTGCCGCTGCCGGGCAACCGTCGTCTGCCTCGTCATCCCCTGCCGGGCAACCGACGGCTTCGGCTCCCGATGCGAAGACTCTTTCCGCCTTGGCTGCCGATGCCCGCCGGGTATTCGACTCGTATCTGCAAAACGGTTTTTCGCCGGCCGGCTTCTTTCATGAAGTAGTGCATTATCACCGCGACTTTACCGAGCCGGTACACAGCATCCGCCGCCAGTCGGAGGGCCTGTATGCCTTCTTGCACTACCTTCGCTATGAAAAAGACCGCGGACGCCGGCATCCCGAAGCCGAGGCACGGGTGAAGACTTTGCTCGACAAGCTGCTTTCCCTGCAAAAAGCCGACGGAAGTTTTCCCCGCAAATTTCAGGACGATTTTTCCATCGTCGACCCGAGCGGCGGCAGCACGCCTTCGGCCACGCTGCCTTTTACGATGGCTTACCGCTATTTCGGCGATAAACGGTATCTCGACGCTGCCCGGCGCACGATGGCTTACCTGGAAAAAGAGTTGATTTCGAAAGCCGATTATTTCTCGTCGACCCTCGATGCCAACTGCGAAGACAAGGAAGCTTCGCTTTATGCCTCGACAGCCGCTTACTACCTGGCTCTGACTACCAAAGGGGAGGAACGCCGCCACCTGGCCGATCTTTCGCGCCGGGCCGCTTACTTCGCCCTGTCGTGGTATTATACCTGGGACGTGCCTTTCGCCCCGGGCCAGATGCTGGGCGACATGGGCCTGAAAACCCGCGGCTGGGGCAATGTGTCGGTAGAAAACAACCATATCGACGTCTTTATCTTCGACTTTGCCGACGTGCTGCATTGGCTGGCCAAGGAATATGCCGAACCTCGCTTTTCGGCCTTTGCCGACGTGATCGGCACCTCCATGCGCCAACTGCTTCCCTATGAAGGCCATCTGTGCGGCGTGGCCAAGCCCGGCTATTATCCCGAAGTGGTGCAGCATACCGCCTGGGACTACGGCAAAAACGGCAAAGGCTACTACAACGACATCTTTGCTCCCGGCTGGACGGTAGCTTCCCTGTGGGAACTCTTCTCCCCCGGACGCGCCGAAGCTTTTTTTGCCAAGTAGCGACGAGCAATAAGCGACTAGCAATGAGCAACGGGCAATGAGTAATAAGCAATAAGCAACGAACAACGAGCAACGAGCAACAAGCGGCTGTGCGGCCTTGCGTAGGCCGGCGGTCTTTTCTTGCTCGGCTGCTTCTCGTAGGGCGACAGCTTTTTTAGACTGGCTGTTTCCCATAGGTTCACCGCCTTGCGTGGGCCGGCCGCTTCCCGTAAGCCGTCTGCCTTTCGCCGCCCGACCGGCTTTCGTCGCCCGTCTGTTTCCCGCAGACCGATCGCCTTGTGTGGGCCGTCTGTTTCCCGCAGACCGACCGCCTTGCGTAGGCTGTCTGTTTCCCCCGGGCCGTCTGCCTCCCGTAAGCCGGCTCTCTTTTATCGTCCGGCTGCCTTCCGTCGCCCGGATCGAGCGGTTCATATGCAACCGTCCGATCCGGGCGGCTTGTTTCCGGAAAAGGATGAGCGGTGAAATGCTTGGAAAAACAAGGAGGTTTCCCGGCCGAGGAGGGGGGGCGGGCGGATAAGAAGATAAGAAATAAGCGTTTATTAATAATCAGTCTTTTATACTAATTCAAAAAAGATGCCTATCTTTGCTTCAACGAATCAAAACGAAGATAGGCTGCACCTCGGCATAACCAAAGGGGGCTTTGCTTCTGCACTCGGTTTGCACTATCTTTGCTTCAACGAATCAAAACGAAGATAGGCTGCACCTCGGCATAACCAAAGGGGGGCTTTGCTTCTGCGCTCGGTTTGCGCTATCTTGGTAAAAAATACAGATTTTTTTTGAGTTCAGGCTTATTCTTTATTTACCTTAAATTCTCCTTGAAATGAAAACGAAAACGAACATCCGGCCGATCCTGTTTTTTTTAGCTTTGGCAATGGCTTTTTGTACCTCTTGTTCCGACGACGATGGAAAGACCACGCCGGCCGGCGTCACCAGCCAACAAGCGATTGCCAAGTTCAAATCTTATTTCTACAAAGACGGAGAAGCCAATGCTTCCCGACTTCCCTATTTCGATGATACGGAATGGGCGGTGGCTACCGAAAACAACGCGCGCGCCACAGAGATATTTACCGATATTACCGGCATAGAAGCTCCGTTGACGGCGAAGTACGAATACACCTATGCCTCGGCCGACGGTAAATGCCGCATCCGGTTGGCCGGGGGCGCCGAGCCGAATGCGGGCGCGGTATATGCCACCTTTTACATCCAGATTCCCGAATGCCCGGAATTCGATAAGCTCTATATCACTACCCTCGACTATTTCAAAGGAACGAACGACGGAGTAAACGAGGGAACGACGGTAAACGGCTATCCCGTTATCTGGTAAAAAAGAGACCGGGGCCTATGAAACGCGTCGCCGTTATTTCCCGCCCCCTGCCCCCGCTCTTCCCCCGACGGAAGCGAGAAGGATGGCGGGCTTGTATCCGCAAAACAATCGTTAGCCTTCGGCAGAGGGCGCGGCTGCTCGCAGGTAGCCTACGTGCAAGTAGCCTACGTGCAAGGGCTGTTTTTTTACCTCGGGTTGCCTTTTCCGCCTTGGCCCTCTTCCTGGCCGGATGCTCCACCGATGAGATCCGGGAAACCCCCGATACGCCCGGACGCATGGTGCGGGTGATGTTTTCGCCCAACGGCCTGGGCGACCTTTCTTATTCCGACGATATTCTGCGG
Organism: Tannerellaceae bacterium; assembly: GCA_048465615.1. Lineage (GTDB taxonomy): Bacteria > Bacteroidota > Bacteroidia > Bacteroidales > Tannerellaceae > Parabacteroides. The sequence continues at coordinate 27,060 of DBFWLD010000032.1, read as the reverse complement.
GGCATATTGGAAGCGAAGGAAAGTACCGGAGCCTTCCAACTGCGCTACCACAGCCCCGCCGGCGAGGAAGAAGCCGAAGCCCTTTTGAAAAAGTGGATGGAAGAAGACACCGATCCGGCGCGTTATTACACCATCCTGGCCGCCAACGAATTCGAAGAAGTGGCGCAACGCCTGCTTGCCGGCACGGGACGCGCCAATTATCTGCTGCTCGACGCTTCTTCGCCCGATATTCAGCTACCGTCCCTCCGCTTTTCCGGCTACGGGGCCTCGTTTCTGGCCGGGCTGGCGGCTTACGCCCTGACGGGAGCCGACACGGCGGCTTATCTGGGCGGCCGGCGCGGAGATTACTATATCCGGGAATGTTACGAAGGCTTCCGCGACGGTTATCGTAGGGCGGGAGGCCGGGAAGTGGCCGAAACCTACCTGTCTGACGAAGCCTACGGTTTTGCCATGCCCCGCCGGGCTTACCTGATGGCCGATAGCCTCTTCCGGCTCTATCCCTTTGTGTATGCCATAGCCGGCGGCTCCAACAACGGCGTCTATCAATACCTGCGCGAACACCCGGCCGCGGGCGGCTATACCGCCGGGGTCGATGTCGACCAGTCGGCTTATTCCGACCGCATCGTCGGCTCGGCCATCAAGAAAGTCGGCCTTTGCGTGGGCGATTACATCCGGCGCTGGCTGAACGGGGAGGAACTGCCCCTCTATACCCACTGCGGCCTGCAATCAGGCTATACCTATTTTCAGGTAGCCGAATCCTACCGGCCGGCCTTGGAAAAAATCGTGAATGACAATTTCGAACGGGCCATCGCCCAAGAAACCGAATATGACAATGCCCCCCGCTAACTCCGTCCGCACCTTCCGGCCTTTCTGTTTTCTCCGGCCTTTTCATTTCCGCCGGCCTTCTCGCATAGGCCGGTTCCTTCCCGGCCTCTCCCGGGGCTGCGCCCTTCGCCCGCTCTGTGTAGCCCTCGTCCTTTGCTGCGCGGCTCTGGGGGGATGCACCCGCGAAAAATTCGTCTCCCTCGACGAGCAAGTGCTTGAGGAATACCGCCTGGCCGTGGTATTGCCCCTGGCTGGCGGCCAGGAAACCCATTGGCGGCGGTCGGTCGACTGGGCTTTGGAAAACCTCAACAACGCCCTCCTGATGCGCGAGGGCATCCGCATCACGGCCGAGTGGTACGACGAAGACACCTCCGATATTCAAACCCTCTTTGCCCGGCTGGCCTCCGACGAAACCGTCTCGGCCATCCTCGGCCCCCTTTATTCCGACCATGCCGTGGTAGCGGCCCGCTGCTGCGCCGCCACCGACAAACCCCTTATCCCCGCCCTGGCCTCGTCAGAGCTGCTGATGCGTCCCTACGCCGGCAAAGGCTTCCTGTGGTGCCTGACCGAAAACGACATCTCGCAATGCGAAATACTCCTTACCCTGGCCATTCAAAAAGGCGCCCGGAGCGTTGCCCTGCTGACCCCCGACAACCTGTACGGACAAACCTTCCTCGACTGGTTCGCTTTCCAGGCCAAGGAACTCAAACTTCAGGTGCACGGCATCGAAGTATACGAAGAAACCAATCTGGAGGAAAAAATGAAATCCCTTCTGGCCGGCGACGCCGACTACCTGCTGGCCGTTACCTCCGGCCCCGACGCCACCCGCCGGATGAACGCCGCCGTCGCCGCCGCTCCCCCGGGAGGCCCCCGTTTGCTCTTCTCGGACCTGGCCTTCTTTTCCGGCTCCGATACTCCGCCCGAGGGCATGGAAGGCGTGGCCCAGATACAAGACCCCCAATCCGGCTTCCACCTGGCCTACGAAGCCCGTTACGGCCTGCCTGCCGGTTACGGCAGCGCGCACTTTTACGACGGCGTTCTTCTGGCCGGGCTAGGCATCCTCCGGGCCCGGCTGAGTGGCGAAACCGACCTGAACGCCGCCATCCGCAGCGTGGTAGGCGCCGAAGGAGAAGATATATGCGGATGCACCGACGGCGGCGTGGCCCATCTGGTGGAGGAAATCATAGCCGGGGGCAATCCCCATCCCACGGGTGCGAGCGGCAAACTCCGTTTCAACGCCGAGGCCTATACCAACGTGCTGCACTCCGTCTTCTGCCACTGGCTGGTATATGAAGGCCGTTACCTGATTCTGGAATACACTACCTCGGACGACAACAACCGTACCGGCTCTTCGGTGGTAAACTGGAACTGGCGCGTCACCCAGATGCAAGACTTTTCGGCTGAGCCCGGCCGGGAATATCCCCCCCGGCGCGGTACCTACGCCCTTATCCTGGCCCCCTCCGCCACCTGGGAGCATTACCGCCACCAAGCCGATGCTTACGCCTTTTACCAACTGCTCAAGGCGGGCGGCCTCAGCGACGACCATATCCTCTTGGTGGCCGAAGACGACATAGCCTTCCACGCCCTCAATCCTTCCCCCGGCGTGGTGCGCGTCTCGCCTTCCGGCAAAAACGTATACGAGGGGGTGAAGGTGGATTACCGCCCTTCCGAGATCAGCCTCGACGCCTTGGCCGATGTGCTGGGGGGAGAGGGCTGCGGGCCGTCGCCGTTTTCCGCGGCCGACAACCTGGTTGTCTACTGGGTAGGGCACGGCAAGCCCGAGGGTCCTCAATGGCTGGATGAAACGGTTCCGGCCGACGAGGTAGCCCGGTTCTTCGCCCGGCTGGCCCGGATGCCCGGGTATCGCAAAACCTTGTTTATGCTGGAAACTTGCTATGCGGGGAGAGTGGGAGAGGCGTTGACTGGCACGCCGCGGTTGCTCTGTCTGGCGGCGGCCGGGGCCGACGAAACCTCGAAAGGCAGCGTCTATAGCGGCGAGTTGCGTACCTGGCTGTCGAACAGCTTTACCGACGCCCTTCTCGATGCCTTTGCCGCCCGTCCCGACGATTCTCTTTACGCCTTATACAGCCGGGTGTACGGCCGCACGCTCGGTTCGCATGTGTCGGTGTATAATGCCGATGCCTTCGACAACCTGTATACGGCCGGTTATCGCGAATTTTTAAGCCGCTGACTGCCGTGCCCCGGCAAGCGGGGGAAGGGGGGCGGAGTGTCGGTGCTGGTGCCGGAAGCATGTGAAGCGAGGGCGTCGGGGTTGGAAGCTTTGGACGTGCGAGTTTCGGCGTCGGAAGCATATGATTGGAAGGCCTTGCGGCGGGCAGCGTCTTATCGGGAAGCACCGCCGCCGGAAGCAGGCGTTTCGGGCTCTTCTTCCTCGCGGGCGGAAGGATAGGCCTCGTCGAGGGTTTGAAGCGTGTCTTCAATCAGTTGGACGGCTACCTGGTTGGCGGTCAGGGAGGATTTGGCCATCATGGGGAGCAAGGTGAGCAGATAGCGGCGGAACCTGCCGTCGCGGTCGATTTGCCGCCATTGCCCCAGGGTGGTCTCGGCATGCGGCTCTACTCCCAGCACGTCGGTAAACTGGGCGATACGCTCGAACTTTTCCTGCCGGTATTGCTGCTCGATCTCCTTTATTACCGTGAGCTGGTCGTAGCATTCGAAGAGTTGCGTGAGCAGTTGCTTGTCGATCCGTTGCAGGGAGCTGGAGGCGCGCAGCATATCGAAGGCGTTGGCTTTCAGAAACCAATAATAGCAAAGCCGGTGTTGGTTGTAGTAGGTTTGTACCGAATCTTCCTCCAGCGGGCGGTTTTCCAGCAGATGTTGTTTCAGGGCGTCGGAAAACCCGATCTCTTTGAGCGAATAGGCCCGTATTTGTTCGAGTTCTTTCAAATCCGTCACCAGCTCGCGGCGGATCATCTTCATCGCTTCTTCGTCTTCCTGTCCGTCCTGGTAGTCTTGCATCAGGCTATCGCCGTAGTAGGTGATGCCCAGACCGAGGATAATGACGGAGATTTCCGTCAGGTAATCGCTCCACCATTCGGCATGATTGCTTAGCGGCGCGGTGATTTTTTTCCATAATTCTTTCATAAGGGTGTCGCTATCGGGTTGTTTGTTACTCGTATCGGTCGGCTAAAATACGATTAAATCCGGTAGCCTGTGAAGGGGCAAGCCGAATTTATGGCCTTATGCGGCGTTTTTAGGGGAGAGGGGGAGAGGAGGGAGCGGAAAGAAGTTATCTCGCCACTACCCGGATCGAACTATTATATCGGCCCCGTCGCCGCGATTATAAGCCTTGAATGGCGGGCCCTTTGAAATATTTCATTATTTTTGCCACTTGGAATATCAAACCGCCAAGTAGGAGAGCAAAGGACGCCGTGCATACCATCAATGAAGATACCATACGCCGGATCAACCAGGGAGACGCGAAGGCATTCGAGCAGCTATACAATAGCTACTATGTATACCTCTCGGCCGTAGCCACCAAATTCCTCTATTCGGCCGAAACCGCCGAAGAGATCGTCAACGACGTTTTCCTGGGCGTATGGACCCACCGCCGGCACATCGTCTACCCCGTAGGCAGCTACCTCGTGCGGGCCGTACGCAACCGCTCGCTCAACTACCTGCGCGAACGCCGGCTGGAAGAAGTACCCCTTTCCGACGTGCAAGACCACCTGCTCGCCATCCAGGAACAAATGCTCGAAGCCGAGCCCTACCCCCTGGCCCGCCTCGAAGCCGAAGACTTCGAGCGCACGGTAGCCTCGGCCGTCGACCGCCTGCCCTCGAAATGCCGCGACATCTTCCGTCAATACCTCTACCACAACAAAACCTACGACGAGATCGCCCTTCACAACCGCATCAGCCCCAGCACCGTGCGCGTCCAGATCAAAATCGGCCTCGACAAACTCCGTAGCGCCCTGGGCGACCGCTACGTCTGGCTGCTCCTGCTCTATCCCTGGCTACAGGGGTAAAGAGAACCCTTTGTTTCTTTTGCTTCCGGCCGGGAGGCGGCCGTTCGCCCTTCCCATCCCGGCACGCCCTGAAAGCCGGAACCCTTTCCGCAAAGATTTCTTTTCCTGATTCCGACCCGAAAACGCCACATTTTATATAGCTTTGTGCCGGCCGTCCGCTCCGGCCCGAGCCGCCCGCCCCGACGGAGTGAAAAGAAGCCATGCCCTGCGAACCACCGCCCGACAGCCGCTTTGACGGCGATACGCTAAAAGAAAAAGGATACACTAAAAAAACAGCATATGAAAAACAACCTGAATACAGACTACCGGGTAGGCGCTTTGGTGTACGACGCCGTTCTATACGACGGCTTGAATACCTTCCTGTCCGATTTGCCGTTTTACAAAAAATGGTTGCCCGAAAACAAGGATGCCCACATCCTGGAGCTCTGCTGCGGCACAGGCCGCCTTACCCTTCCCCTTGCCCGGGAGGGATACGCCATGTGGGGCGTAGACCACACCCCCTCGATGCTTGCCCAGGCCCGGGCGAAAGCCGCGCGGGCCGGCCTGGATATTCGTTTTGCAGAGGCGGACGTTCGCGCGTTGTGCTTGCCGGAAAAGTTCGACCTTGTTTTTCTCCCCTTCAATTCCATCCATCATTTATATAAAAATGAAGATTTGCGCAAGACCCTGAAAGGAGTGAAGGATCATCTCAAGGAAGGAGGCCTTTTCCTGTTGGATTGCTTTAACCCTGATCTCCGCTATATAGCCGAAAGCGAAAAGGAACAAAAGGTGGTGGCTGAATATACTACCCCCGACGGGAGGGAAGTAAGGATCGAACAAACCATGCGTTATGAAAGCGCCACCCAAATGAACCGCATCCGATGGCATTACTTTATAAACGGCGCGTTCCATTCCATCCAACCGTTGGATATGAGGTTGTTTTTCCCTCTGGAATTGGATTCCTACCTGGAAGGGGCCGGGTTTACGGTGGTTCACAAATTCGGAGGTTTCGAAGGAGAAGCGTTTACCGACGATTCGCCAAAGCAGATCTATGTTTTGGCAGTCGCTAAGTGAGACTGCCCTTGGCCCGGGCGTAGCCGGTCGTGCAAGGTAGAAATCCGGAATAGCCGTAAAAACAAAATGGCTGTAAAAACTTCTTTATACGTAGTATCTGCTTCTACCCCCGCTTCATATGCTCCCTGCGCCTCTGGCTTGAAGCAGCGTGGGAAGCTTGCGGCCGGAGCCTGGCAAAGCGATTGCTGAAAAATGAAAAAAATACAATAAGCCGGTGCCGGCGTCGCTGGCGGATTCCGGTTTTGTATAGGGCTGATATACAGTATGTTGCCGGTTGTTGCGCAAACCTTTCGAATTCCATCGGCATCCAATCGAAATTTCATGCCGGTGAAATTTTCATTCCACTGGCATGAAATTCGGATTTCACCGGCATGCGTTTTTCGGAAGAAGAAAAAAATGACAATAACCCCCGGCCGTTTTTTAGTTGTTTTCCCGATTCCGGGTTGAGGTTTCTTCTCCTTTCGACGGTGGCCCAGGCCGCTGAAGGGGGTGAGGCATGAGGCTTGACCGCCCCCCTTCTTCCTTTCTTGCTCTCTCTTTTCCGCCGCCTTCCGCCGCCTTCTTCCTGCTTTCCCCTCCCAGGCCTTTTTTCCTTTCTATTCCCCCGTTTTTCTCTTAACCCTTCCCGGCTTATTTTCCATTCCCTGGCCCGGCTTGTTTGTCATCCGGGCCTTTCCCCGCTGATCCCGCCCTTGCTCCTTTTTCCCAGCCGGCCGGCCCCACGCCCGATATGCTGCCCCTCCTTCTATCATTCTTATGTCATTTTTAAGTCGTTTTTTTTAAAAAAGTGCTTCTTTTTTTAAACGCGGCCTGCTTTTTCGGTGTATATACTAAAAGACGAAGGGCGACACAGGGCCTTTCGGCAAATGAATCGATAGATCGAACGATAGAAACATATACCTATAATAAAAAGAAGTGCATGGAACCTTCCCGTATTTCCACCGATGAATGGCTTTTCCGCTACTTCTCGGGCCATTTGGCTCCGGAAGAGGAAGAAGAATTGCTTGCCTGGCTGGAGGCCGATGCGGCTAACCGTGCCGCGCTGGCTGCCGCTGCCGACCGGTGGGCCCTTCTGCATACGCCCCGGTTTGCCGCGCGACGCGAACGGAATTTCAAAACTCGCTTCGAGCCGCTTCTGCGCCAGGCGGGGGGCCGGCGGGGGAGGTCGCTGCGCGCTGTTTGGATGGCGGCCGCTGCCGTGGCCCTGCTGCTGGCGGTAGGGGCGGGCGCGTACCGGGCCGGACGGCAGGCGGCAGGTGAAGCAGAATCCGGGCTGATTGCCGCTGCCTTCGAGGCTTCCACGCCGCTGGGTTCCACGTCTCGGCTGGTGTTGCCCGATGGTACCGTGGTCTGGCTCAATGCCGGCTCGACGCTCAGGTACTGTCCGGCGGCGGAGGCTGGTGGAGATATGCAGACGGTGAAGGAAAAGGCTTCTTACGAGGGAAAGACCGCTTACGCAGGAAAGGCAGCTTATGCGGGAAACGTTTATACGGGAAAGGCCTCGTCCGCTGGAAAGGCTTCTTACGCTGAAAAGATTTCATCCTCAGGAAACATTACTTGCGTCCGCGAGGTAACGCTTAGCGGGGAGGCCTATTTCGAAGTGGCGCCCGATTCGTTGCGTCCTTTTATCGTGAAGAGCGAAAAACTGCGGGTGCGGGTCACCGGGACGCGGTTCGACGTCAGGGCTTATCCCGACGAGGAAACGGTGGATGTGGCCCTGGCCAGCGGAAAGGTGTTCGTGCGGCTCGACGAGGGCGGCGAGGAAGGGGCTTCGGCCGGCGGGGCTGCCGGGATTGCCTCGGCAGGGAAACCGGTGGCTGCCGGTGCCGCCGCGGCGGGAAAACGGGCTGTCCATAAGGAAGTGGAGCTTGCGCCCGAGCGGATGCTCAGTTATAATAAGGAAACCAATTGCGTGAACCTTTCGCGCATCGCGGCCTCCGATGTCTTTGCCTGGACGGACGGGCGGCTCCGCTTCCATGCGCGGCCGTTTACCCGGATCGCGAAGGATCTGGAGCGGAAGTTCAACGTTTCTATCTCCGTCCGGAGCGAGGCTCTCCGCAGGGAGGTGTTTACGGGCAGCTTTCCGGCTACTTCTACGCTCGACGAGATATTGAGCGAGATAGACGTGGAGCATAAATACATCTGGCGGCGGGAAAAAGGCGTCGTGGTGATTCGCGACCGCGAGGCGCGGTAAGACGGGGGGGCCGGAGAGAAAGAGACGGAAAATGCCGGGCAGGGGAGAAGTGTTTCCCCTAAGGCCCGGGGCTTGGCTGCTTGCCGTATCTGTACCGAAACGGCTTTCTCTTGCCCGGCCCGGGCAAAAGCAAACAAACGGAAAAACAAAAATAAATCAAAGTAGTAACCCATAAAAACGTGTGAATGGAAAAACAAAGCAGATGAAAAAACAACTCCTTCCCGGGGGCAAACGCCGGCGAAGAGAAACGTGTGAAAGAATTACCAGACAAAAAAGAATTATTTATTAAATCTAACATTCATGGAAATGAACTATTTCAAGAAATCCAGCCGATTAATGGTCGCCGCCTGCATGTTGGCCGGCATGCCCATCATCCCCGGCATGGCTTCCGCTTCCAGCCTACAGACCCACATCATGTCTGTACAAATGGAAAGCACTACCTTAAAAGAACTGTTCGACCTGATCGAAGCCAAGTTCTCCTACACCTTCCTGGTGCGCAACAACGATATTAACCTCGACGAACGCATCTCGATCGACATGGCCAGCCGGTCGGTAGAAGACATCCTGCGCACCGCCCTTCGCAATCAGCATGCTGATTTTATTGTAAACGATAATAGAATTATCGTTTACAAATCAACATCTAACCCGGATAAAGCCCGTCGGGAAGCCGAAAAAATGATCGCCCAGCAAACCGAGACGATCGTCGGCACCGTAATCGACGCCGTAAGCGGCGAACCCGTCATCGGAGCCAACGTGCTCGTGAAAGGCACCACCACCGGCACCAGTACCGACTTCGACGGCAACTTCTCGCTCGAAGTGCCCCGCGGCGCCACCCTGGTAGTATCCTACATCGGCTACATCAACCTGGAAGTAAAAGCCGTGAAAGGCAAAATGACCATCCGCATCAAGGAAGACACCCAGGCCCTGGACGAAGTAGTGGTAGTGGGCTACGGCGTGCAGAAACGCGAAAGCCTGACCGGCGCCATGCAAGTGGTGAACAACGAAAAGCTCACCACCGCCACCACCCCGGCCGTGGAAAACATGCTGACCGGTAAAGCCCCCGGCGTATTCGTCAGCCCCGGCAACGGCGAACCCGGCGCGAGCGGCAAGATCGTGATCCGCGGGAAATCCACCGTCAACGGAAGCACCGACCCGCTTTGGGTAATCGACGGCGTGATCGTGGGCGACGGAGCCGGATCGCTCAACCCCGCCGACGTGGAATCGATGTCGATCCTGAAAGACGCCGCTTCGACGGCCATCTACGGATCGCAGGGAGCCAACGGCGTCATCGTGGTGACCACCAAGAAGGGCAAGACCGGCAAGGCCACCGTCAACGCCAGCGTGAAGCTGGGTATCAGCCAGCTCGACCGCGGCAATATGGAAATGATGGACGGCGCCGAGCTTTACGACTACTTCAAATCCTTCCCCAACCAGGAAAAGATCAACTTCACCCGCTATACCGAAGCGTTGCGCAACGACAACTACGACTGGTTCAAGGAAGGCACCAAGCTCGGCTTCGCCCAGGATTACAACATCTCCGTGAGCGGCGGTACCGAAAAGCTGAAAACCTATGCTTCGGTAGGCTACTACGGGGAAACGGGTACCATCAAGGACTACGACTACAAACGCTATAACTTCCGCTTCAATGTAGACTACCAGGTATTCGACTGGCTGAAACTCAAACCCCAGGTGAGCGGCGCGCGCAAGGACATCCTCGACCAATCCACCGGCATGTCCACCTTCTACGGCATGCTGCCCTGGGACAGCCCCTACGACGAAACCGGCGAGCTGGTAGGCAACGCCCCCAACCCGACCTGGGTAAACACCTCGGGCTCGAACTACCTCTACGACTTGCAGTGGAACAAGACCACGTCGACGGCCTACGAATTTATGGGCAACTTCGACTTCGACATCAAGTTCTGCGACTGGCTGACCTTCTCGTCGGTCAACAACTACCGCTTCACCGACGTGAACCGCAAAATCTACACCGACCCCCGTTCTTCGGGCGGCGAAGGCACCACGGGCAGTTTGGAAGACAAGATCTCGCAGACCTACCGCGTATACAGCAACCAATTGCTGCGCTTCAACAAGACCTTCGGGCTGCACTCGGTGAACGCCATCGCGGCCTACGAATGGAACACCTATACCGGCAAGGTATACGAAATGGTAAAGAGCGGATTCGCCCCCGGCTTTACGGTAGCCGACGCGGCCGCCGTGCCCCGCAGCATAGGCGGCAGCCAGAACGAATGGGCCGTGCAGTCGTTGCTGTTCAACGCCAACTATTCGTATGACAACCGCTACCTCTTCCAGGCCTCTTTCCGCCGCGACGGCGCCTCCAACTTCGGCGACGACGCCAAGTACGGCAACTTCTTCTCGCTGAGCGGCGGCTGGAACATCAACCGCGAAGCCTTCTTCCATGCCGACTGGGTAGACCAGTTGAAACTGCGCGTGAGCTACGGCTCGGTAGGTAACCGCCCCACCTCGCTCTATCCCCAATACGCCTTGTATTCCACCGGCAAGTACAACGAGCAGCCGGGCGGCTTGATCTCGCAGATCGCCAACCCCGACCTGACTTGGGAAAAGACCTTCACCACCGGCGTGGGTATCGACGCCCGCTTCTTCGACCGCGTGAGCATCACGATGGACTACTACAACAAGAACACCTCCAACCTGCTCTACGAAGTGCCCCTGCCGATGGTAACGGGCGTGAAGCAAGTATGGCGCAACGTGGGTTCGGTGAAGAACAACGGCTTTGAAGTAAGCGTAGGGGTAGACATCCTCAAAAACGTAAGCGACTTCAACTGGCGCGTCGACGCCAACCTGGGGCTCAACCGCAACAAGGTGACCGAACTGTACGGCAAGAAGCCTGAAATCATCACCGGCACCGGTTCCGGCTATGCCGACGAGGCCAACAAAATCCTCAAACCCGGTCTGGATGCCGACACCTGGTATATGACGGAATGGGCCGGCGTGAACGTGGAAACCGGCGCCCCCGAATGGTTCACCACCAACGAGGCCGGCGAACGGGTGAAGACCGGCAGCTATGCCGAAGCTTCCAAGCATAAGGTGGCCCTGGGCTCCTTCTCGCCCGATTTCTTCGGCGGATTCTCCACCGATTTGACCTGGAAACAGTTCGACCTTTCGGCCATGTTTACCTACTCGGTAGGCGGCAAGATCTACAACTACAGCCGCATGGAATACGACTCCGACGGCGCCTATACCGACCGCAACCAGATGAAGTTGCAAGGCGATTGGTCGCGTTGGCAAAAACCGGGCGACGTGGCTACCCACCCGCAGGCCACCTACGGCAACAACACCAACTCCAACAAAGGCTCCTCGCGCTTCCTGGAAGACGGCACGTATATGAAGATGAAGAACCTGACCATTGGTTACAACATTGCCCTGCCCCAGTGGCATATCGCCAACCTGAGGTTGTATTTCTCGGGCGAGAACCTCTTCACCGTCACCGGCTTCTCGGGCGCCGATCCCGAACTGCCCGCTTCGATTACCGATTCGAAGAACGGTACGACCAAGATCACCGGCGTGGCGATGAGCCCGTTCCCGCAGACCCGGAAATTTATGTTTGGTTTGAATATTACGCTTTAAGAAAAGAGAACACATGAAAAAGATAGCATTATTTGCAGCAGCGGCCTGCTTATTCACGGCCTGCGAGATCGACCGCGCGCCGTATGGGAGTTATACCGACGAACAGGTGAAGTCGGATCTCGACATTATGTTGAACGGTTGTTACTCCGCCCTGAAAACCAATTGGGCGGACAATATGCACTACGTAGGCGAGTTCGGGGGAGACAATGTGATGAAGCAAGCCCCCTCCACCGATGCCTGGTATCAATTTATCTCCTACAACCATACCACCACCAACGGCCGTATGGAGACGTTTTGGGAGTATAGCTACAAGGTGATTTCGCAGACCAGCGATATGTTCAAGACGATCGAGGAAGGCCAGTCGGCCGCCATCGACCATAAATTGGGCGAGGGTTATTTCCTGCGCGGAATGTCGTATTTCTACCTGGCCCGCACCTTCGGACGGCCCTATTACCAGAGCCCGGAAACGAACCTGGGTGTGCCCATCGTGAACGGTTTGCCCGAAAACATGGACGACCCGCAGCTGCCCGACCGCTCCACGGTGAAGGATACCTATGCTCAGGCCATCGCCGACTTGCGCAAGGCCGAAACGATGCTGACCGAAGAGGCCGACGCGGCGCATGCTTCCCGCGAAGCGGCCCAGGCTTTGCTGTCGCGCATCTACCTGTATATGAGCGGCACGTATGAAAATCCCAACGCTACCTATGCCGACTCGGCCGTTTATTATGCCGACCAGGTTATCAACAGTGGAAAATACTCCCTGCTGGATCGCACTACGTTTATGAAATTCAACGAAATGGCTCCCGACGCCGGTTCGCAGACGGAAACGATCTTTGCCGTGAAACGCGTCAGCTCGGAATATTCCACCGACGATTATTTCGGTTGCATCGGCGGGATGTATTCCACCATCGACGGCGTGGGTTGGGGCGAAGTATATGCCAGCGCCGATTATATGAACCTGTTGTACGAGGCTGGCGGCAAGAAGGATGCCCGTTGGGCGTTTATCAGCCCGAATTATCTCTCCGACAAGGATGTGTTCCGCTTCGTGGCTGAAACGTATAATACGGCCGGCCAGTTGTCGGGCTATGCCTGGCAGCAGGTGCCGGTTACGGCCAGCGGTTCTTCGGTATCGGTGACGGTGAAGGAGAAGACCTATCCGCTTACGCTGGTGGATGAAGAGGCGCAGCGCTATGCCATCGAGTACGACGGCGAGAAGATCATCGGCGAACGGGGCAAGGAGATGGTGCTCAGCAACGGGTATCCGCAGTACTTCATTATCAAGTGCTCGCTGCAGGATGGCGAAACGCAGTTGCATTCGCCCACGGTGACACGTCTGGCCGAGATGTATCTCAACAAGGCGGAGGCCTTGGCCAAGAAGGGCGATTATGCCGGGGCGCTGGTGGCGCTGAATACGGTGCGCGAGCGGTCGATTCCGGGCGGGGGTTATGCTTCGCTGGATGCGTCGAACGCGGCGGAACGTATCAAGAAAGAACGCCGGCTGGAGTTTGCCTTCGAGGCGCACCGCGTGTCGGACGTGTTCCGCCTGGGCGATACGATGAAGCGGCATTATCCGGGTATCCACAACGGCATCACGGAGTATCCGGCCGAGAGCCCGCGCGTGGTGCAGTATATCCCGCAGGCCGAGGTGAATGCCTGGCCGGGCGAGCTGACGCAGAATCCTTAGAAAAGGATAGGGGATAGCTGTTTTCCGGTAGAGATTTTAGAAATTATATAGGCCCGGTTAACCTAGGACGGCCGGTGGGGGGCGAGGCGTAACAAGCTTGCTCCGAAGCCGGCCGTTTGTTTTTCTTTCGGGGATGCTGATTTTGCTTTTGGCGGCGTTTGGTTTCCTTTCGGAAATGCTTTGTTGCTTTGGGCGGCGTTTGGTTTCCCTTCGGAAATGCTGATTTTGCTTTTCTGAAAATGGGAATAAGGGTGCTCCCGCCAGTGGCTTTTGACACACCCCCTGCCCCCTCTCGAGAGGGGAAAAGTTACTCCCGGTCTATATAATCTTCTTAACTCGGATAGCCGGATGGTTGGCTTGCCCGTTCCTTGGTTTTGGCTTGTTGTCTTTTTGGCTTTTGACTTGCCGATTCCTTGGATAGATAAATCGTCGGATGTTCGGATGTTCGGATGCTCGGATTTTCGGATGTTCGGATCGCCGGATGCTCGGATCTCCGGATGTTCGGATTGCCGGATGTTCGGATCTCCGGATACGGAATGTATGGGGAAACCGGTTTGGGAGGGATATGTCAAAGGGAGTATTCTTTTCCCCTCTCGAGAGGGGGTAGGGGGTGTGTAACAGCCGCCCGCAAAGACTTCGCCCCTCCAACTCGGCCTAAGCCCGGATGGGTCCTTTCCTTGCTTCTCCTTGCTTCTCCTTGCTCCTCCGTGCTTCCCCCCCCGTACTCCCCCCATGCCGGAAAAAAGGAAGAACCGAGAAATCCGAACCGCTGCCCCGCCCCCCCTCGTTTCAAGCCGCCCGGCCCGGTTAATTCCGCCGATCGGTTTGCTAAATAGATTTATTCTTTTAAATTTGTCATTTCAAACACACATACGTAAAACGTATTTAAAAAAGAACATACAAAATGGAAAACACTCGTCGTTCATTCCTGAAAAAAGTGTCGGCCGCCGGACTAGGCGCCGCCGGACTGGCCGTGACAGGCAGCGCATCCGCCGCCACCACGACTGCGACCCCCGAAACCCAACAGAAAAAGAAACCCGCCGGTAAAGACGACGGCAAACTCCGCTTCGGTTTCATCGGCACCGGCTCCCGTTGCCACGAACACATCAACAACGTGCTCTCGATACCCGGCAACAAGATCGTAGCCATCTGTGACATCCAGCAAGGCCCCATCGACCGTACGCTCAAACATATCGCCAAGTTTGGCGTATCCGCCCCCAAGGTATACAAAGGCGGCGAACGCGAATATGAAAAAATGCTCGAAAACGAAGAATTCGACTGCATCATCATCGCCAGCCCCTGGGAATGGCACACCCCCATGGCCGTAGCCGCGATGAAAGCCGGCGTGCCTTACGTCGGGATTGAAGTATCGGCGGCTAACACCGTAGAAGAATGCTGGGACTTGGTAAACGTATCCGAAGCCACCGGCAGCCACCTCAACATCCTGGAAAACGTATGCTACCGTCGCGACTGCATGGCAGCCCTGCGCATGGCCCGCGAAGGCCTGTTCGGCGAACTGCTGCACGGCGGATGTGGCTACGAGCACGACCTGCGCGAAGTGAAGTTCAACGACGGCGTACATTACAACTACCAGCCCGGCAGCGGCGACTTGCGCATGGGCCCCACGGCCTTTGCCGAAGCCCAATGGCGCACCAACCACTCGGTGCATCGCAACGGCGACATATACCCCACCCACGGCATCGGGCCGGTAGCCAACTGCATGGACATCAACCGCGGCAACCGTTTCCTTTCCCTCTCGGCCATGGCCACCCAATCGCGCGGGTTGCATAAGTTCATCGTCGACAACGGAGGCGAAAACCACCCGCTGGCCAAGGTTCGTTTCAACCTGGGCGACATCGTGACGTCGATGATCAAATGTGCGGGCGGCCAGACCATCATCGTGACGCACGACACCAATTCGCCCCGTCCTTACTCGCTGGGCTTCCGCGTGCAGGGCACCGAAGGTTTGTGGATGAACGACGGCGACCATGTATACGTACAAGGCAAATCCAAGCCCCACCGCTGGGACGATTCCGAGGAATGGTTCGCCAAATACGATCATCCCCTCTGGGCCAAGCATAGCCAGGAAGCGGCCGAAGCCGGCCACGGCGGTATGGACTACATTATGATGTACGACTTTATCAACGCCATCCGCGAAAAGAAACCGGCCCCCATGGATTGCTACGACGCAGCTGCCTGGAGCGCCATCTCGGGCTTGTCGGAAATGTCGATCGCCCGCGGCGGCGCCCTGGTCGACTTCCCCGACTTCACCCGCGGCCAGTGGATTCACCGCCAGCCGGCATTTGCGCTGTAGAAAGCGACGTAAAGGACGGAAGGGGGAAGGGCGGAAGGACGGAAGGGCCTCTCTGCCGGCATTTGCACTGTAGGAAGCGGTGTAAAGGATGCAAGTTTCTTTGTGTCAAGGCATTTGAAGCGTTGGCTTCCCCCGCAGCCTTCCTGACCATGAAGGGGGAGGCCGACAGCTGCCTCTTGTGTATTTTCATCGCCCCCGGCATAGTATTGCAAGACACTTTCCGGTGAATTAATAAAGTGCGCCCGAGAAACTCTCAGTTCCTCGGGCGCACTTTTTTTTGCGTATCGTGCTCTGCGGGCGGGAGCCGGGGGGGGAATAGGGCATTTCTTTTATTTTTGTTTTCCTCTTTGCTTATCATAGCCTCCAGGAGGGACGAAAAGACGTAGAAACACTTCTTCACCGGGAAAGTTCATACGCTTAGAGAGCCGTTTCGATCTATCCGATAGATTCGAAACGGCTCTTTTGACGTTTAAATTGACAAGTGGGATAAGGAGGGATATTAGCCCGTCTCCCCTCCCGGTTTCGATGTATGCTTTTGGTATCCGTCGCTTCATCCCTGTAATTTTTTTGAACTCTCCGACTTTCGGGGACGATCGCTGTATCTTTTGTTTAAGTGGAGGTCTGTTAAAAGGTCACGACGGCGTATTCGGCATAGGCTGCACGCTCCTAGAATACGGCTACCGCTTTACGTATTTGCTCCAATATGGCTGAAAGTTTATGATCCTGCCGGGCCATTTGCATCGCATAGGCGGTTTGCATATTCATCCAGATAGATGCTTTTATGCCTGTGGCCGCTTCTATTTTCAAGGCATATTCCGTCGTGATCGGTCTTTTTCCGTTCAAAACTTCGTTTAATATACGACAAGATACGCCGATAAGCGCAGCAAATTTGCGTTGCGACATACCGCGTGCTTGCAATTCATCTTTAAGTATTTCTCCGGGATGTATCGGCTGGGAAGGCGTAAGCTGGTCGGGAGCATATATTTTCTGGGTATCCATATCCGAAAATTATTTATAATGATTACTAATATCCAATAAGCTGCAAACCGTTATGATTTGTTCATCCGTTATTTCTCTAACGGTGAATTCCAAGCGATATTTACGATTGATGCGAACCGATGAAATCCCCGCTTTATTACCTTGCAAGGTTTCATAATTCAACGCCTTATTACCAAACAAGTCCGTCACGCACCTTACCGATGAAAGCAGGAATACGGCTTTTTGATACCCCCTGATTACTTCCGGTTGGTAACGGTGTTTTTTATCATTTGTGCATCCTTGCTCATAAAGCTGTCGCAAATATTTCTTATTGAATTCAATATGCATAGTTATCGGTTTTTCATTCGCAAATATAGTGTTTTCTGCGAGTGTTAGCAAAAAATCGAACAAATTCACCGGGTATAAAGCGTATTTTTTACCGTCTTTTCCTATAGTGGTTCGGAAGATAAATTAAAAGGGTTGCAAGCCGGCTTGTCTGCGCATGGATACCGCAGCAAGAGGCTTCCCGGCGAATGGGGAAGAGAAGGAAGAGGCAGGGAAACGGCAGGCCCGGCGACGGCCCGGCGACGGGTATGAACGGCAAAGCAAGGGAAGCCCGGCATGGGGGGGTTATTGTCATTTTTTTTCTTGCCGGAAAGGGGCATGGGCATGCAATCCGGATTGCACCGGCATGAAATTAAAAATCCATCGGCATGAAAATCGAATTGCATGCCGATGGATTTCCGGCTCACCGGGGAAGTGTTTTTTGATATGCTTTAGTTGTCTGATAATAAGGTAGATACGTGGGATTTCCGAAAAAGGTCTTCCCAAGGGAGGCTTATTGTATTTTTTTTCGGTAGCGTCTGTGGCTGCTTTTTCTCTTTCGGCGGGCCTGATTTCCATCCGGGGGATAAGACAGAGGCGCGGAAAAGGTAATTGCCAAGAAGGCACTGAGGGAATTTTATTTGTCTTCTTCCATATCTTTCTCCATACCGCCGTAGTCCTCCCCTTCCATATCCTCCTCGATGCCGCTGTCTTCTTCTTCCACATCCATCTCCATGCCGCCGTAGTCTTCTTCATCTATCTCTTCCGGGGCCGGCCCGACAAAGGAGGGTAAAAAAGCTTGTATGTTTCCGGAAAAGTAAGCTTATTCCAAACGCCGGTCGCCGTTGCCTTCTTTTTTGTCGAGGATACCGATAATAGTGTTGATTATCCCTACCTGCAATTGATATTGTTTATCCAGGGTCGGAAGTGTTGACTTCCTTGTAGCGGAGACGGTTAAAGGTTTACTAAGGTCCGATAGGGTATCACCGCCGGTGGGAAGGGAGAGTGTCACTTCTTTCCATATCCTCTCTGTTAAATATTCCGTAACGCCTTCCCGCAGATCGGATTGTAGCCCCACAGGTACGTTAGTGGCCAGGAAGGAAGTGAAATGGGGATGTTCGATGGTATGTAAGGTCTCGTGAATAAGGGTCTTCAGCAAAGCCCATTGGTGCTCCAGGGGTAGCTTAGACTTGGGAATATCCAGGTAAATATCTTTTCCGACGGTGATAGGCCCCCAGGTTAAGCGTACTTTTGCCAAGTTGTTGCACATGGTGGCGTATGCTGGCCAATGCGTGAAATAATGGCCGGAATAGGTGGCAAGAACCTTGTGGAACGAGGCGGAATGAAATCGGCGGGCTTTCTCTACTTCCTGCCGGATGGCGGGAATGTTCGACATCGACCATTGTATGGCTGCTAGTGCTGCCCTCTTTTTGTCTTCGTCGGAGGCGGCATTCCATCTTTCGCCGGAGTGATGAATACTGACATGGCGAAGATTGTCCAGTACCGAGTCGTCGGCTCCGACGAATAGGGAAGCGTACATGATTTTTAAGCCGTATTGCTGGGAAATTATATCGACGGCTCGTTTTAAAAGATTGGTATAGAGCGTTAAATCCGTCACGGCCGGGTCGTCTTTTTGGGTGGATTTTTTTAATTCTCCCGATGCATAGGTTGCTAATTCTTTTGCTATGCCGGCTAAATGGGGTTCTTGGGGGATAAAGGTTTGTTCTTCTTGCGGAGATTCGGTAGGTGTAAACGATGCTTTTATTTGTTCGGAGGTGCTGCTGCTTACCGGCTTGAAATAGGTATACTTCGAGTCTTCCATGAATTTTGCCACGGCAGTGCTTAAAATCTTTCTTTCCCAGCCTTTACCGACCAATTCGTCCCGGTACCACCGAGGTTGCAGGTGTTGGATCAACTCTTTCAGGCCTTGGTAGAAACCGTCTTCTTTGTATTTTTCTTTTAAGTCTGCCCAAAAGACTTCGTCGTTTTCTGCTTCCGATCCGTTTATAAGTCCTTTTGTCAGCGTGATGGCTTTGCGTTGCAGCACGGGCGCCTCGGTAGGGTGGGGGGAAAGGAAATCAAAACGGGGAGGGGTGGTTTTTTCTTTTTGTATTTCTGGCTTTTGTCGTTGCATAGGCGGCATTTCGAAGGTGGTAGTTTGGTAGGTTTGTAAGATTTCTTCGATCGATGCTTGGTTGGCGGGGGCGGATGATGTTTCCGGCGTACGGGTTTTATTTTCCGGGTGAGGGGCGTATGCTTTCATGGTGGTTTGTTTTTTGAAGTAGACAGGTTATCCGGGGCCCGTAAAGGGGAGTATCTTCTGTCGGATAGTAGTTGGTTTGTGAAATTTCTATCGACAGGGATAAGCCGACGGTAAATATAATGAATTTCCGGGCAATTTCTTGTTTCCGGGATTTATTTGTGAGTAAAAAGAGCGGGGGCGGGGTGCGGATAGGCGAGGGGGGGCGCGGTTTTGCCGGACGGGGGATGTCAAAAAGGGGTGCGGTTTGCCGGGCGAGGGATGCCAAGAGGGGTGCGGTTTTGCCGGGCGAGGGGCGGTTTTGGTAAAATTCCGGTCGGGGATGGGCCGGGGAAGGGTCGGGGGGACGGGAGGAAGAGGGAGAAGCGCCGCAGCAGGGGAATTGCTGCGGCGGGTGTTTCCTGTTCCGGCGTATCGGGGGGTATCTTAGCGGAAAAAAAGCGGGCCGATCTCGCGGAAGTCGCCTACGATGGCATCGGCGGTTTCAGCTCCCGTGTAAGGTTTCCAGCCGATGTTTTTCAGCCAGATGGTCTGGCAGCCCAGCGAGGCGGCGGGCAGGATGTCTTTATCGTGCGAGTCGCCGATCACGACGGTGGCTTCGGCCGGCAGGCCCATAGTTTCGATGCCGAGGCGGAAGATGGCGGGGTCGGGCTTGCGGATGCCGACGACGGCCGATTCCACGATGGCGTCGAAGCAGGTGTCGAGCCGGAAGTCTTTCAGCACGGTTTCGATGTTGCCGTAGAAGTTGGAGACGAGTACCAGGGGGTAACGGCTGCGGAGGCTGTCGAGCAGGGGACGGGCGTTGTCGACGGATTGGCGGGCGAAACGATAGCTGAGGTCGGCCAGGCGTCGGACGGCGCGGGTGCCGGCTTGGGATGAGGCGGCTGTCTGGTTGGCGGCTTTGGATGAAGCGGTTGTCTCGTTGGCGGCTTGGGCAGGGGCTTGGGCGCTTTTATCGATGACGCTTTCACCGGCGGCGGCTTGGGCGGGAGCGTCGTCCTTGTCGCTTCTATCCGCAGGGGCCTGGGTAGGGGCGTCGGTCGCCGCGTGGGCATAGGCGGCGTCGAGGTGGCCGTTTTCCACCAGCCAGTCTATCTGAAGACGGATTTTAAGGAGCAGCATGTCGTGGAAGTTGTGGCCAGGCTGCACGATGGGGTTGCGGCCCAGGGTGCGCTCGCCGTGCACATAGGCGTCGCGGAAGGCCTCGTAGGTTACCGGGATGGCGGCTTCGCGGTAGGCCGACCAGATTACTTCGGCCCAGTGCAGGCCGTTGCTGTCGAGGGTGCCGCCGTAGTCGAAGATGATTCCTTTTACTTTCTCGGGTTGAAACATGGGGTAGGGGTTTTTTTGTTGATTTTCTTGTTTGTTTTCGGAAGGGGAAAGCTTGGGAGCGATTGGTTCCTGCCGGCTTTCCCTTTTGGGCTGACGGCTTCCGCCTGGGTTGCCTTCGCCGGGTTGCCGGCTTTCCTATAGGTTCTTCCCCGCAGGCAGGTCGTTTCCCGATCGACCTGTTCCCGGCTACCTGCTTTCGTCTGCCAGGGCGACTTGGGCGGGCCGGGAAACCTCTCTGGCCGCCGGCTCGCTTTCGGCCGGTTCTTTTTCAATCTCTTCGGCAAAGGCTGCGCAGAAACGCTCATGCGTGCCGATCATATACACCAGCATCGCATTCAGCACCGTCAGCTCGAAGACGAAGTAAAGCCAGGGGCGCCCCATAAAAAGGCTGATAAAAAGAGCGATGACGCGCGTATTGAACGAAAGCATATTGGTATATTTCATCATCGGAAGGCTTTTCCGGCGGAAGGCGGCGCGGAAACCCTCCGGGGCCTGGCCGTGATAGCGGCTGCGGATAAGAGCCATCAGCCGCTGAAACCGGGGAGTGAGTTTTTCCTGCCCCACCGTATAGTTGATGTAGAAGGCTTCAAACAGTTTATAAATGAAATCGTGCTTCCAGCTCATTTTTTTGTAGTTTTCCTTCAATAGGGGCGAGTAGCTCAGCTCGCTGCCGTCCTTACCTTTGAGGAAAAGCAGGTGAATGTTGCGGTAGTAGTCGGCCATGGCGGCTTGCTTGCTGTGGAAGAAACCCGTTACCGCGCCCAGCAGCCAGATCCAGATACCCCACGAGGGTGTCAGGCGCAGGCAGATGGCAAAGTAGATGGAGAAAAACCACAGATCGCCGGCAGCCCCGTCGAGGATGCGGCCCAGGGGAGATTTCTGGCCGGTCATGCGGGCGAGCTGGCCGTCGGCGCTGTCGTACGAGTTGGCCCAGACGAGCAGCAGCATCCCCACCACGTTGATGGCCAGGTCGGTAGGGTAGAAACAGGCGCCGGCCGCGATGCCGATAAAGATGCTGGCCACGGTAATGGCGTTGGGGGTGACGCCCAGGCGACGGAACAGCAACGCCCACCGGTATCCTAAGGGGCGGTAGAAATGAATGTCGATGAATTCCTCGGTATCCATCGACTTGAGGGTGGATTCAAGACTGGGGGTTGTCTTTGTCTGGTTCATGGAAACTAGTATCTTTTTTGTTTGTTTTCTTTTTTGTTTATAACCGGGGCAACGTACCGCAGCCTCTCGTTCAGGCCGGGCCCTCTCTTCCTTCATCCGTCTTCGCGGGCTTGGCCGTTTGCGCGTCCATCCCCGGTGTCCCGCCCGCGGCAGGTAGCTCGGGCCTTTCTCAGCCCATGACCAATCGGCGGATGCACCGGGCAATATAAGGAGCGGCCTCGGTGCGGCAAGGAGCGAAACTGGGCCAATCGTTGAAGTCGATCAGACGCATCTCGCCGTCGTCCGACACGATGCAATCGCCCCCGTAAATATGAATGCCCAATACCCGCGCAGCCTCGCTGCAAAGTTGCTGCAAACCGGGCGCGTC
The DNA here is from genome assembly GCA_048465615.1 of Tannerellaceae bacterium. GTDB lineage: Bacteria > Bacteroidota > Bacteroidia > Bacteroidales > Tannerellaceae > Parabacteroides. The sequence continues at coordinate 4,964 of DBFWLD010000032.1, read as the reverse complement.
GAAAGGAATACCTTTGGCCGTACCGTTGATTTGTTCCAGCCCGAACTTGCTGTGATGATGATTGGAAGGGTAAAACCAGTAAAAGAAATCCGTGCCGGCCACCCCGTAGAACTTCACCAGGTCGCCCACCAGATGCTCGTTGATAACAGCCCGCGGAATACCCCGGATGGCATATTCCCGGAGAATGCTTTGCGCTTCCTCGGGGTTACGCACATAGGTGACATCTTCGCGGTGGATGGCATGAAAGTCGCCCCGCTTGATCCAGCAGTTGTGGAAGCCCGCCGCCTCGAGGGCCTCGGTGGGGTCTTCGCTTGTAGGCAAAATCAGGCTGGCGGGGTGGGGGATATGGCCGTCCATCAAGAGACGCGTCATCTTCTCGCGCGTGCAATTTTCAATGCCGTAGCCGGAGTTCACCACCCGGTAGCCCCGGTCTTCCAGTTCCTGTAGCTTATGGATCGATTTCCAGTCTCTTACCATATTGAAGATGTTGCGCTCCGCCGGGTCGTGCAACAAGAGATCCGATTCGATATATTCGCTCACCCGGCAACCTTCGCGGCGCAGATGATCGGCGGTGAGGGAGAAAATGGCAGCATCGTTTCCGATGTGGTTGGGCGAAAATTGATTGCCCCGACGAATGCCGGCTATGTACAGTTTATCCATTTTTTATTATTCCGTTTTTTTATTGTTCTTGTTCCGGTGGGCCCTTGCTAGCCGTCCGTTTCTTCCGTCCGTCCGTTGCCGTTCTTCCGGCCGGCTATTGGCTGTCCTTTTTTTGTCCGGTGGGCCGCCCGTTGCCGTCCGTTTCTTCCGTCCGCCTGCCAGAGCCGGTCGTTTTTACCGGATTAGCCCTTGCCCGCCGTTTCTTGTCGGGCAAAGAGCCTGTCATATCATCGTTTAGCGTGCCGTCCGCCTGCGCCGTTCAAGGCGATGGGGGGGCCGACCGGCACGCGGAGATAGATTGTTTTCGTGGCGGACAGCCATAGCCGCCCGGCACATTGGCGCGCGAAAAAACGCCGGGCCCGTAGCCCGGGGCGTCGCGCTTGCAAATCAAGTCAGGTAGAAAGGAATTGCTCGGCTTTGGGAATATCGGAAGCGTGGTCTACGTCGATGATCTTGCTGAAAGGATAAGCCTCCAACTTCAGACCCGCAGCCACCAACGCCCGTTGGTAATTGCGCATGCGCGACATGCCTTGCTGCACGCTTTGAATAAGGATGTTAAGAGCAGGCCGGCGCAGGCAATAGATACCTCCCGAAATATAAGGATAAGCAGCCTGGCCTTGCGTATCGTGAAAACCGCGGATAGAAAGATCGGGAGCAGTTTCCACATAGAGCGGTTTTTCGTCGTCTACATAATCGGTCACGGCCATCAAGCCGTCCAATTTCTCTTTCGAGAGAAAAGAACGTACATAGCGACTGAACTCCTCTTCGCGGAAAATCGTATCCACCGTAGTGAGGCAAATCTGGTCGCCGTCCAGATAATGGCTTAGCTCGTAAAAGCTGTGCATCGAGCTGGGCGTCGATTTCACCAAGAGATAGAAGGGGACCGGCAGCCGGAGAGTTTTAAGGTAATCTTGCACCTCAGTCATTTGCTCGTTGACGATAATACTGATCGAGCTGGCCTCAGCCCTGAGGAAAATATCGATCAGCCGGTCGACGAGCGTCGTGCCGTTCAAAGACACCAGAGGCTTAGGGCTGCCGATACCTTCTTGTTGGAGGCGACTGCCTTCGCCGGCGGCTATGATTGCGTAGTCCATATCATATTGTTTTTTTGTGCATTGCTTTTGCAGCCGCAAAAGTACGCAAATTTTTTTTGGTAAGATAAGGTTGGATTCAACATTTGGTGGTATGTTTAGAGATTCCGGGCACCGCTCCCGCCTCCGCTTAGTCCGAGCCGTCCCCCCCCCCCGGCAACCGTCAGATCATCCTCAGCCTGTCCCCGGCCAAACCCGCACATTACCTGAAAAAGAAAGCCGCGAAGGAAAAAACTTCCTTCGCGACTTTTCCATCTACCTTATTATTAAATAAACTTAGTATCCAATCAGATCAAACGGCATCGACTAAGGCCAAACGGCATCGCCTAAGCTCAAACAACATCGCCTAAGGCCGAACACCCCCGGCCTTAGGCAGCGGGAAAAGCCCCTTGCCGCGCCGACCCTCTTGATCCGGATAACCTTAATCCAGATAATCGATCGTTTGCTCCCCGATAATCCGGCGAAGCGTATTCTTGAGAATCGTATGCTGGATAAACAAATCATGCTCGGGCACATGCTCCAGATCGTGCATCGGGCTCTTGAAGTAGAACGACAACCACGTCTGAATACCCGAGAAGCCGCAACGGGCCGCCAGGTCGGCAAACAACACCAAGTCCAGGCAAAGCGGCGCCGCCAGAATCGAATCGCGACACAGGAAATCCACCTTCAACTGCATCGGATAACCCATCCAGCCGATAATATCGATATTATCCCAGCCCTCCTTGTTATCCTTACGCGGAGGATAATAGTTGATACGTACCTTATGATAGATATTGCCGTAGAGTTCCGGATACACGTCCGTCTGCAAAATCGTGTCGATCACCGACAGCTTGCTCACCTCCTTGGTCTTGAACGAACCCGGATCGTCCAGCACCTCGCCGTCGCGGTTGCCCAGGATATTGGTCGAGAACCAACCCTCCAGGCCCAACATGCGCGTCTTCAACATCGGCGCCAACACCGTCTTCATCATCGTCTGGCCCGTCTTATAATCCTTGCCGCAGATGGGCACGTTCATCTTGGCCGCAAACTCCCACATCGCCGGCGTATCCACGCACAGGTTAGGCGCGCCCATAATGAACGGGCAACCCTCGGCCACGGCTGCATAGGCATAACACATGCTGGGCGATACCACTTCTTCCTTATTCTCCTTCATGGCCTGCTCGAATGCCTCCAGGCTCTTATGCTCGTCGCTCAGCGGGATATACACCTCGGTGCTGGCCGACCACATCACTACCACGCGGTCGCAACCGTTCTCTTTCTTGAATGTGCGAATATCTTCGCGCACCTGCTCCATCAACTCCCAACGCGTAGCGCCCGACTTCACGTGCGTGCCGTGCAGACGCTTCACAAAATTCTGGTCGAACACGGCCTTCATCGGGCAGATAGCTTCCAGCTCGTCCTTCACGCAGTCGATGTCTTCCTTCTTTAACACCTCCGCATGGCAGGCAGCTTCATAGATATTCTCTTCGAAAATATCCCATCCGCCGAACACCAGATCGCCCAGGTCGGCCAGAGGCACCACGTCCTTGATCTTGGGAAAACGATTCTCAGCGCGTTTCCCCAGCCGGATCGTAGCCAATTGCGTGAGCGAGCCGATGGGTTTGGCCAATCCTTTGCGTACGGCGAGCGTACCGGTAATAAACGTAGAGGCTACCGCGCCTCCCACGCCTACCACCAAGATGCCAAGTTTACCCTGGGCATCTTTTACTTCAATTTTTTCCATATTCATTTAAGTTCATAGATAATTCCGCAAAATTATATGCTTTTAACGAGTTTCCGGCTCTTTCGAGCCTATAATAATTGGTCGAAATTGCTATTTTTATAGACTTTTTCAGATTTAAGGCCTCGCCGGATGTTAAAAATAGCTTTTATCGAAAATAAACTCGGTTTCGATGGTGCGTTATCCAACCGAAATGCCTTTCTTTGCAACTGTAAACAATAAAGCTCGTTTAGATTGTTCAATTTCTTCCGGTATTCATTCACTCGCCAGAGTTTACGATCTCCAAAGGAACCGACTATTTACCGATCCTCCTTGTTTTCACAGTATTAATTATTTTATTTCATTTCACGTTATGAACATTTACATTGGCAACCTGAATTACCGGGTGAGAGAATCGGATTTGCAACAAATCCTCGAAGAGTATGGTGTGGTAGACTCCGTAAAATTAATTATCGACCGCGACACACGCCGTTCCAAAGGTTTTGCCTTCGCCGAAATGACGAATGAAGACGAAGCCCGCGTGGCCATCAAAGAACTCGACGGAGCCGAATACGAAGGCCGTCAGATGGTGGTAAAAGAAGCGCTTCCGCGTCGCTAATATTCGCCGCGCCGTCAATTTCCTTTCGGGGAGAATGACATACAAAAAAAACAGCAGGAGAGGGGCTGTCCCGAAACGGTCGGTTCCCTTCTGCCGTAAACAACAAAGCTCGTTTAGATCGTTTATTTTCTCTTCCGATATTTTGCATCACGCTTCTCAGGCGTAATTTAAAAATCTCCTAAAAGGAAACCGACTGTTTACCGAACCTTCTTGTTTTTCCCTTATTTTCTCCTTATTTTTCCCTTATTTTTTTCTTTATTAATTTTATATTTTATCTCCTTATGAACATTTACATTGGTAATCTGAGCTATCAGGTAAGAGAATCCGATTTACAAGAAGTACTTCAAGAATATGGTGTTGTAGACTCCGTAAAATTAATTACCGACCGCGACACGCGTCGTTCCAAAGGTTTTGCTTTCGCCGAAATGACGAATGAAGACGAGGCTCGCACGGCTATCAAGGAACTGGACGGGGCCGAATATGTCGGTCGTCAGATGGTGGTGAAGGAAGCGCTTCCGCGGCGTTAGACGCTGGTGCGTTGATGCGCTGACGTGTTGGCGCGTGGTTTTCCGGGGGGTATTTCTCGGGGAAACAATTTGTAAGAAATTAGACGAGAAGATCGGGGGGAAAGATACCGGTTTTCTCGTTTTTTTTGGGGGTTGGGGGAGCGGCTTTGCCGCTTTTTTCTTTTACTTTTCTCTTGAAAGAAAAGTAACAAAAGTCGGGGGGGCTGAACCGTCTGGGCTACTCCGGGCAAAGTCTTCGCTGTCACCGCCTAAACTCGCTTCGCCCGGGACAAAGGCGGCTCCGAACCGCTCAGACTTCACCCTCCGCTTCACGCCCATCCGCTAAGGCCCTTTGTAGAAAGCTTCGCTTTCTGTGGGGATGGCCGATA
>DBFWLD010000031.1:0-134524 GCA_048465615.1 Tannerellaceae bacterium | reverse complement strand
CGATATTAAGGTGGTTATAGCACGAGGGATCCACCTCTTCCCATTCCGAACAGAGAAGTTAAGCCTCGTCACGCCGATGGTACTGCGTAACAGTGGGAGAGTAGGTAGCCGCCGTTTTTAGTAAGTAAAGGAGTTAGTTCAGAAATGAGCTGACTCCTTTTTTTTGTGTAGAGGCCTTCGTTATAGGGAGAAGCTTTTTTTCTCTTTTATATCCTTTCAACCTCATTTGATAAAATCTCTTTTTTCCTCGATCGGAATCGTTATTTATTACGCTATAGCTCCTTTTTTTAATGATGATTTTTTATTTTTTCTTTTCATTATGAAAATATAGGTGTAAATGAGATTTTTCATATATTTTTGCATAAGCATGAAAATATGAATATAGTATGGAGCGGCTTGACGATATATTATTGCTAAAGTTAATCAAGCAGGGCGATCAAATCGCTTTCAAGCATTTGTTTTACCAGTATGTCGACTCGCTGGAACGCTTTATCATGTATTATATCCACGACAGGGAGAAGGCCCAGGAATTGGTATTGGACATTTTTACTTATCTCTGGGAACATCGCGAAAACTTCGAAATCCGCCTTACCCTGAAAGCCTATCTTTTCCAGGCTGCCAAAAACAAAGCTTTCACGCATATTCGGGATAAGAAAACTTCTTTATATATAGAAGACACAGGTTTATCCGAGCCCGGAGCTAACGACCATTATGAATTGGAAGTAGAAGAACTGAGATGCCTTATCCAAGAAGCTGTGTCCATATTACCCGAAAAATGCAAAGCAATATTTAAGCAAAGCCGGGAACAAAATCTTACCAACAAAGAAATTGCTGCCCATATGCATATTTCCGAAAAGACTGTGGAAGGGCAAATCACTATTGCTTTAAAAAAAATAAAAGCTTTTCTGGGAGATTCCTACGCATATTTATGGTAGGGATACGTCTTGTCTCCCTTTTCTTGAATGGTTGTTCCTTTTTTCGTTGTTTCCTATGGCCTCCCATCCTCCTACATTTTATTTTTTTTCAAAAAATCATCTTTTCTTTTAGGGGGTCGTTCTCTCCGCCGAGTCTAACTAAAATATAAATAGAATGTATTATGCAGAAAAATTATATACCCTGGGATACTATTATAAGGACGTTTAAGAAAGAAGCTTCTCTCGAAGAACAAGAAGAACTTGCCTTATGGCTAGCGGAAGCTAGCCATAAGGCAGTGTTTGCAGATCTGCAAACACTTTGGGATACTATACAACAGGAAGGGGCAACCTTCCGATCCAGTGCCGACATTCTCTGGCAGGAGATGGAAAAACGGATGAACCGGAAAAAGACGAAAGAAATACGATTTAATTTGCATGCTTTCCGCTGGGCCTCGGCTGTAGCCTCCGTATTTCTTTTGCTAACCTTGACTTTTACCGGATATATTACTAAGCAATGGTATGATACGAATACTGTGGCCCAGACCTATTCTACGCTCAACGGTAAGTCGAAAGTCATTTTGCCCGATGGGTCGCAGGTGTGGTTGAATGCCGAGTCGAGCCTTGCATACAAAACCACTGCGTGGAGTAAAGAACGCTCTGTACAACTGAAGGGAGAAGCTTTTTTTGAAGTCTCGAAAGATCCGGATCGGCCATTTATCGTTAAAAGCCAGGGTTTCGCTGTAAAAGTGTATGGAACTACTTTCAATGTAGAGGCGCGTGAGAAAACCCATGAGATGAATGTCAGCCTGTTGTCGGGTTCGGTGGCGGTTACTTCAGCCAGCGAGACGCGGATGATTATGCCCGGCGAAGTGGCCATGTGCAAGAAAAATTCCGGAAAAATCAATGTAGAGAAAGCCGATGTGGATTTTGCCGCTATGTGGGCCAAAGAATCTGTTCGTTTGGAACGTAAGTCGATTAAAGAGCTGTCGAAATATTTATCGAAGTGGTACGGGGTGAAAATCATCCTCGATCCGTCCATTCCCGAAAACCAAGCCTATACCTTTACTGTAAGGAACGAACCGTTTGAAGAAATCTTGCGGCTGATGGCCCGTACCAATCCGATACAATATAGTTTCGATGAGAAAAACGTCGTGAGAATAGAACGAAGAATAAACCGTAAATGAATGTTTGCCTATGAATTGAAAAGAAAGAGTGAGAAAATACAAAATCCCTGAAACCTATTTGTTAACAACACAACAGTTTTTAAATTAATCTTTTTAATATGAATTTATGAAAAATCCAGATTGGAATCATTTCAAACCGGCAGGGAAGCGATCCTTGCTTCTTATCCTGTTTTTTTCCCTTATATCCAGTCTCCAAGGAATCAGTTATGCCAAAGCGCAAGAAAGAAATTTCACCTTACAATTTAATAGCTTGCCGCTTGATGAAGCCATACGGGAAATTGAAAAAACAACCGGATATACCTTTTTTTACGATGAAAATAAAGTAGACCTGTCTAGGCCGGTGAGTCTGGATGTCCGCAATCAAACGATAAAAGAAGCTCTTTTGTCGATGTTGAAATCGACGAATTTGGCTTTCGAAATTACCAATAGTCAAATTTTGTTGGTACCCGCGAGCGCTAAAAAAGAACGGTCGGAGGCGCCTGTAAATATCCGGCACCAAGTGTCGCAGGCAAAGAAAGTGACAGGCAGCGTATGGGATGCCTCAGGCCAACCGATTATCGGGGCGAATGTGGTAGTGGTAGGAACCACGAATGGGACGATTACCGATTTGGACGGTGTGTTCACCTTGGATATACCTGTGGACGGCAAAGTGGAAATTTCTTATATCGGGTACATCACGCAAGTATTAACTGTGAAGGGGACTACCTTGAAGGTTATTCTCAAAGAAGATTCACAGGCATTGGAAGAAGTAGTTGTGGTGGGTTACGGTACCGGTATCAAGAAAGAGAGCCTTACTAGCTCCATCGCCGTGATCAAAGCCGACGATATTGCCCGTACTTCGGCCATGAACACATCCGGAGCGTTGGTTGGTAAAATTGCCGGTATCAACAGCCGTCAGTCCGACGGCCGGCCAGGTGCCACGACCAAATTGAATATCCGTAACATGGGTACGCCTCTGTATGTGATAGACGGTGTGCAGAAAGACGAGGCTTCGTTCAACAATATCGACTTCAACGATATTGAAAATATTTCTGTTCTGAAAGATGCTTCGGCTTCTATCTACGGGGTGAGGGCTGCCAACGGTGTTATCGTGGTCACCACGAAAAAAGGAAAGAAAGGCTCCAAAAACGTGGTTAGCCTGAATGCTACCTATGGATGGCAGCAGCTTTCTCAGTTTCCCAAACCAGCCGATGCCGCAACGTATGTGGAAAGTTACATCCAGTCCGACGCCATCCAGGGGGTAGCCAATCCCAAGTTCTCGGTAGAAGATCTGGCCAAATGGCGGCAAGGCACTGAGAAAGGGTATCGTCCGTTCGACTGGTACGACTATATCTTTAATACCGCTCCTCAATATTATGTAGGAGCCAATATTTCCGGGGGGGGCGAGAACAATAATTATTATGTAGCGGTCAGTCATATGAACCAGGATGCTACGATCGTGAACTACGGTGGTTTCGACCGTACCAATATCCAGATGAATATCGATGCCAACATTACTTCTAAGTTACGTATCGGCGCCGGTTTGAACGGCCGTATCGAGCATAAGATGAATCCGGGCGTGCCGGGGGGCGACGATTATTGGTTGCCTTTGTTCGCATCCTACCGTAACCTGCCGACATCCCGGCCGTTTGCCAACGATAATCCCTTATATCCTACGCAGACTTCCGCCCGTTCGGATACGAACTTTGCCATGCTGAACTATGATTTGTCGGGCAAGATGGAGGAAAAGACACGTGTGGCGCAATTGAATTTCAATGTCGAATACGATATTTGGGACGGATTGAAGGTTAAAGGCATCTTCTCTTACCAATATAGCGATTACCAATTGGATAATCAGGAATATACCTACAAACTGTATAGTTATGACGAGGCTACCGACACATATCCGGTTATGATGAGTATGGACAACCCCTGGCGCGAACGGAAAACCCGCAAGATAGAGGAATTGACCGGCCAATTGCAGTTGACGTACGACAAGACGTTCGATGAACACGGCATCAGTGCTGTGGTGGGGGTGGAGACGATCAAGCGCGATGCCCCCGAACAATGGGTGCATGCCTTGCCGCAGTCCAATACCATCCATTTGTTGGATTATTATTCGATGGATACTTACCGCGATATAGGTAAAAACACGCAGGCGCGTATCGGGTATGTGGGACGTGTCAATTATAACTTTGCCCAGAAGTATTTGTTGGAATTTTCGGCTCGTTACGATGGTTCCTGGAAATTCCCTCCTCACCACCGTTGGGGGTTCTTCCCTTCGGGATCGGTGGGTTGGAGAATTTCGGAAGAAGCTTTCTGGAAGGAAAATAAAATCACGTCTGTTTTGAGCGACTTCAAGGTACGCGCTTCATATGGTTTGCTGGGCGACGACGACCTGGGGCTCGACTATGTAGCTTTCGATTATATGGAAGGGTATAATTATTTGCTCAATACCCGCGATCTGAATGATGTAAAGGATATTACGGGCGGTGTATTGGACGGCAAGTATGTAATCGGAACGCAATCCCGCGGACTGCCTATCACCAGTATTTCCTGGGTGAAAGCTAAAATATTGGATATTGGTATCGATCTGGGTTTGTTCGATAATAAATTATCCGGATCGGTCGATTACTTCCGGCGTTACCGCACCGGCTTGCCGGAATCCCGTAACGACGTATTGATTCCGGGGGAAGCCGGTTTCGACTTGCCGAAGGAAAACCTGAAATCCGATGTGCATACCGGTTTCGATGCGCAAGTGGCTTGGCGCAGCAAGGTGGGTGATGTCAATTATTCGGTAGGCGGCAACATTACGTATTCGCGTATGCTCGACTGGCATCAGTATAAACCGCGTTTTGGTAATGCGTGGGATAAGTATCGTAGTTCTATCAATGAACGGTATGCCTATCTGAATTGGGGTTTGGAGGCCATAGGGCAATTCCAGTCGTGGGAGGAAATCGCGGCTTATCCCATCGACAACGACCGCAAGGGGAACAAGACGCTTCGTCCGGGTGACATCAAATATAAAGATGTGAATGGCGACGGTGTAATCAATGGTATGGACGAGCGTCCGATCGGTTACCGCGATGAAGATGCGACGCCGTTATTGAACTTCGGTATTAACTTGGCAGTCCAATGGAAGGGCTTCGACCTTGCCATCGATTTTGCCGGTGCTTCGGGTTCTTCTTTCTTCTATGAATATGAAATGCGTAATCCGTTTCACGATGGGGGTAACAACCCGCAGTATCTGATGGAGAACCAATGGAAATTGTCAGATATTACCGATCCTAATTCCGACCTGATTCACGGTAAGTATCCGACGATGTTGGTGGGCAACAGCGATCATAGTAATTATTGGAACAGTACGTTCTGGAAGAAAAACGTAACGTATCTGAAGATGCGTAATCTGGAAATCGGTTATACGTTGCCTAAATCCTGGTTGGAGGCCGCCCATATCACCGAAACGCGTTTTTATGTGTCGGGTCAGAATCTTTTCTGTCTGGATAATCTGGACGGGGTAGACCCGGAAATCAAAGAACATTCCGGTTTGCAATATCCTACCACGAGAGTGTTCACGTTAGGAATTAATCTTAAATTCTAAAAGCTTATGAAAAAGTGTATTTATATAGTAGCGGCGGCTGTTTCTTTATCTTTATTTGGCAGTTGCTCGGATTTCCTCGACAGGGAGTCGGATCAGATCATCCCTACCGAGAATGTATTCAATGATCCGAAGATGATTCAATCGGCCCTGGCTAATTTCTACGGTCGCCAGGATTGGTGCCAACGTATTACCGACGATGAGCTTTACAAGCAATTGGACGAAGCCTGCAAGTCGGATGGAGGACCGGATAATACGCAGAACTTCGATTTTATAAATGACGATAATAACGATCTGAATAATAAGTGGCGCGTATATGATTATGTGCTGATCCGGAATATCAACGAGTTTCTCAAGGGGTTGCGTGCTTCTACGGTATTGGATGAAGCGACAAAGGCCGATTTCGAAGGGCAGGCTCGTTTTTTGCGGGCGTGGACTTATTTCAATACGGTGCGCACGATCGGCGGCATGCCCATCGTGGGAGACGAAATTTTTTCGTACGAGCCGGGCATGGACATTACTTCCATCCAACTTCCCCGTGCTACTGAATCGGATATGTATGATTATATCATCAAGGAGTGTACGGAGATAGCTCCTATGTTGTCCGACAAGTCGACGGTGAATGCCAGTAAGGTGAACAAATGGGCGGCTTTGGTGCTGAAAGCGCGGTCTGCTTTGTATGCGGCTTCGTTGGCCAAATACAATAACCAGATGTCTTCGCCTATCCGTACGGCAGGTGGCGAGGTAGGCATACCGGCTGATAAGGCGCAAGGGTATTACCAAACAGCCTTGGAGGTGGCCAAGGATATAATGGCCAATGGTCCTTATAAATTGCATAATTCGAATTCGGATAAGGGCACCAACTTCTACGAGGCGGTGTGTATCAAGGAAAATAACGAGGAGGTGATCTGGGCACGCGATTATAAATATCCGGGATCGACCCACGGCTTTACGACTCGTAATATTCCCGGCGAACTGCGTGAAGAGATCGATGCCTCGATCATGACGCCGGTTTTGAATCTGGTGGAGGCTTTCGAATATGCGGATAGCCGTAACGGGGAATTAAAACTGAAGAATGAAAACGGCGAATATATCGGTTATGACCAGGTAATCGATGTGTTCAAGGGTAAAGATGCCCGCTTGTACGGCACAATTATGTTGCCGGGTTCTACGTTCCGGGGCAAGGTGGTGACGTTCCAGGCCGGGCGTAAATTTGTGGAAAACGGGGAATGGAAAGATGAAATTGGCGGATTGGGCGAGAAGGATAAAGACGGCCGTGTAATTACGGCTTTGAACGGCCCGATTGAAACAAACGACCAGAATGTGAATAAAACTGGTTTCGCTTTCCGTAAGTTTATGGACGAGACGATCGGTTCCGGTACGCGTGGCCGGGGTAGCGAAATGTGGTTCGTGCGTTTCCGCTATGCCGAGGTCTTGTTGATTGCCGCCGAAGCGTCGATGGAGCTGGGGCAGACCGCCGAGGCGCTGGGGTATATCAATCAGGTGCGCGAACGGGCCGGTATCCAGCCGCTCACGACGATCACGTTGGAGGATATTGTGAATGAAAATCGGGTGGAGTTTGCTTTTGAAGATCACCGGCTGCCTGATTTACGCCGGTGGCGGATGGCACATAAAGTCTGGAACGGCGTAGTAGGGCCTACGGCTTCCCATTATGTACTTTTCCCGTTTGTGGTGCATCAGCCGGGGCATCCTTTGGATGGCAAATGGGTATTCGATAAGAAGCTTTGCCGTATGTCGACTTATCCGAGGTATTTCAAACTTCAAAATTATTATGGTTTTATCAAACAGGAGTGGATCAACAAGAATCCTAAGCTGGTAAAGAACCCGTATCAATAATCAAAAAACATGTCTGATTTTTATGAAAGTGAAAAAATATATTTATATCGTATTTGCCGCTTTGTCGTTATTGACCGGTTGCGGATTGGATAATGTGGATGCACCCGAATCGAAGCTCCGGGGCCAGGTTTCTTATAACGGAACGCCGGTCGGCGTGAAGGGAACCGACGAGGCTGTCCGTCTGCAAGCTTATCAGGACGGGTACGAATTGAATAAATCGTTCGATATTTTCGTCGGCCAGGACGGTTCGTTCGAGGCGACCGTGTTTGATGGCGTTTATAAAATCGTATGCCGCGACAATAACGGGCCGTGGCTGAACAATCGCGATACCGTCGTGGTCACCGTCAAAGGTTCTACCGTCTGCGATTATCCGGTCACCCCGTATTTTATGATCGAAAACGAATCGATTACCTTGAGCGGGAATATCCTGAATGCCTCCTGCCTGGTCCGGAAAATAGCCGGCGACCAAGGCATCGAGCGGGTGATGTTGCTGGTGAGCAAAACCTCGTTTGTCGATGATGTATGCCAGATTTCCCGTCAGGACGTGGACCAACCGGAAGCGGGGGCTTTGCAATTGTCGATGGATATTAGCAAAAACATGTCCGAACACGCTCTCTTTGCCCGTATCGGTGTGAAAATCGAAGGTGTGGGCGACGCTCTTTATTCAAAGATCGTGCGGCTGAAATAAGTACCATTTTGTGTTTCTAAAGGCTGTTTGGTAAATATTTAAACCGAGGATACTGCTCCGAGGCTTAAGACATTTGCCAGGCAGCTTTTTTTACAGCCTAAATTGTATAGGGGTGAAGCATTCACATAAAGAAAGCAGGAATGGCTTTCGCTTTCGTTAAAGAATAAAAATACGTATTCGGGATTGTACTCTTTTCTCTGTTGAATAGGAATTAATTAGATTTTTTTGTGGTTCTTGTAAGAAAACTTTTGGGGGAGCTTTTAGGGGAACTTTCTGTTTTATGCGTCTCACTAGATATAAATCAATATATCATGAAGAAAACATATCTGCCTGTAATTACCCTATCCTTTTTTTTATCTTTAGGGGGCTTTTCCGCTTGTGGTACGTCGGGCGATCCTTTTCAGCCCGCAGTCGAAACGGCGTTGCGGGCTCCGGCTTATCCGCTGGTGACTATCGATCCGTATACCAGCGCCTGGTCGTTTACCGATAAACTGAATGAAGATGTGGTACGCCACTGGACGGGTAAAAAATACCCTTTGCTGGGAGCCATCCGGGTAGACGGGAAAAGTTATCGTTTTATGGGCGTCGAGGATATCCCTATGCAAGTTATCTTGCCTACGGTGGCGACTGAAAAATGGGATGCTGTTTTTACGGAAAAAGAGCCGGTCGCCGGCTGGACTTCGGTTGGTTTTAATGACAGCGCATGGAAAAAAGGAAAAGCGGCTTTCGGTACGCCGGATATGCCGTATTTGTCCACTCCCTGGAACAGCACGGATATATGGATGCGCCGGACTTTCGATCTGGCAGACGATCTGCATGCGGAAACACTCTTTCTGGAGTATTCGCATGACGATATTTTCGAGCTTTATATCAATGGGCATGAAGTGGTGAAAACAGGGTATACCTGGAAAAATAATGTGTTGAAAGAATTGCCTCCGGAGATCAAAGACTTGTTGAAGCCGGGCAAGAATGTGATTGCCGCGCATTGCAATAATAAAGTGGGCGGCGGCTATGTGGATTTCGGCCTTTACCGGAAAACGGAGGGTGGCGATGCTTTCGCTACGGCCGCCGTGCAACAAACGGCCTGCGTATTGCCGACCGGTACTTTTTATACGTTTGCATGCGGCCCTGTTGAGTTGGATTTGGTTTTTACGGCTCCGTTATTGATGGATGACCTGGATTTGCTTTCCAGACCGGTCAATTATATTTCTTACCAGGTAAAACCATTGGACGGAAAAGCGCACGATGTGCAGGTCTATTTGGAAGCTACGCCGCTTTGGGCGGTGGATACCGAAGGACAGGCCGTAGATTGTATGAAGGAGGTGAAGCATGGTTTATCCTACCTGAAGACCGGAACGAAAGAGCAAGCTGTGTTGAAGCGAAAAGGGGATGATGTGCGGATCGATTGGGGCTACTTTTTCCTGGCAGGGGCCGATGAAGAGAATACGGCGATGCAGATAGGCGACTATGATGCGACCAAACAATTTTTTGCCGAAAAAGGGACGGTTCGGGGAATTGAACAACCGACCGCAGACAAGACTTGCTTGGCTTTGGCTTACAGTCATGATCTGGGTTCGGTGTCGCAGAAGGCATCTGGTTACCTTATGATCGGGTATGATGATATAGAATCTGTTCAATATTTCAGGGAGAACAGACCTGCTTATTGGAAAAAGAACGGTACGGTGGATATTTATCAGGCCTTTGAACAAGCCGCGGCTCAGTATACATCGATTATGCAGCGTTGTCGGGCTTTTGATAAAGAAATGATGCAGGAAACGGAAAAGGCCGGTGGAAAAGAGTATGCCGAATTGTGTGCCTTGGCTTACCGCCAGTCGATCGCAGCCCATAAGTTGACGACGGATAAGGACGGAAATTTACTTTTCCTTTCGAAGGAAAACTTTAGCAACGGATCGACCGGCACAGTCGATATTACTTACCCTTCCTCTCCCTTGTACCTGGTTTATAACCCGGAATTAGTAAAGGGGATGCTCAACCCGATTTTTCATTATAGCGAGAGCGGAGAATGGAACAAACCTTTTGCCGCCCATGACGTGGGTACATATCCCCAGGCAAACGGACAAACCTACGGGGGCGACATGCCTGTCGAGGAATCCGGCAATATGTTGATTCTGACAACAGCCGTTGCGGTGGCTGAAGGGAATGCGGAATACGCTAAAAAGCATTGGACGGTCTTGACGATTTGGGCCGATTATCTATTGGCCGAAGGGCTGGATCCGGAAAACCAATTGTGTACAGATGATTTTGCCGGACATTTTGCCCACAATACGAATTTGTCTATCAAAGCGATTATGGGTATTGCCGGTTATGGCAAACTGGCGGAAATGCTGGGCGAACACGAAGTGGCTGTACGCTACAAGAAAGCTGCCTGCGAAATGGCCCGGAAATGGATGTGGATGGCACAGACTTCCGATCATTATCGCCTGACATTCGATCAACCGAATAGTTGGAGCCAGAAATATAATCTAGTATGGGATCGCTTGTTGGGACTGTCTGTCTTTCCCAATGAAGTGGCTGCGCAAGAGGTCGATTTTTACCTGGCACATCAAAATAAATACGGGTTACCCCTGGATAGCCGCAAGACGTATACGAAATCGGATTGGATAATATGGAGCGCGTGCTTGGCCGCCAACACGAGTCAATTCCGCACCTTGGTAGCACCGATTTATGCTTATGCCGGGGAGACGGATACGCGTATGCCATTGAGCGACTGGCATGAGACGACCAACGGTAAGTCGGTAGGGTTCCGGGCCCGCAGCGTAGTAGGCGGATATTTTATGAAATTGCTGCAAACCAAAATCAAACCGGCGGAAACAGATACGGAACCTTGCAAGTTTGAACGGCCGGCCTTGCAAAAGAGCGAGTTGTTTATGGAACTCCCCGACGAATGTCCTACTCCTGACGGGATGGCTGTCGCTCCGGATGGTGACTTGATACTGGCTTGCCCTAATTTTGCCGACCTGACGAAACCGGCGTGCCTGATGCGTATCACCAAAGAAGGGAAAATAAGCAAATGGCTGGATGTGCCCGTACTGCCCGAAACGGGCCGGGCAGCTCCGATGGGACTGGCATTTGCCGAGAATGGAGATCTTTTTATCTGCGACAACCAAGGTTGGAGCGGAGCGGAAAAGGCACAGAATAAAGGAAGATTGTTGTGTTTGAAATTTGTAAATAGGGCGTTGTACGAAACCGTTGTGGTTGCTTCCGGAATGGAGCATCCCAACGGGGTTCGTATCCGCGACGGCAAAGTGTATGTAACACAGAGCGCTTTATCGAAAATCAAAGACGATTCCGGCTTGTTGGTCAGCGGAGTGTATTGTTTCGATATAAACGACCGCAATATCCGGGTGACCAATACGCGTGCGGATAAAAACCTGATAGCCACGGTGATTACCCATAACCCCGGCGTACAGTACGGGCTGGATGGTATTGTATTCGATAAAGCAGGCAACTTGTATGTGGGTAATTTCGGCGACGGAACCATTCATAAAATGGTCATCGACGATTCTGGCAAGGTAGTCGATAATGAAATTTGGGCGCAGGATCCGACACAGTTGCGCACCACGGACGGGATGTGCCTCGACGACGACGGTAACATTTGGATAGCTGACTTTTCCGAGAATGCAGTAGCCAGGGTGTCGCCTGAGGGAACTATCCGGCGGATCGCGCAAAGTCCGGATGGCGACGGGAGCGACGGTGGCCTGGATCAGCCGGGCGAGCCGATCGTGTGGAACGGCCGTGTGATTGTCTCTTGCTTCGACATTGTAACAGGCCCCGACAAAACGAATACGAAACACGATAAACCTTTTACACTGGCAGCTTTGCCTTTGAAGTAAACAAATCTATATCTTACCATGAAACATTATCTGTCTACATTCGTCGGTTCGGCGATATGCGGGGGCTTTGCATTCGGCATCTGGCCGGAACTTTGGAAATCTTATGGATTGATGGGGGGCTGGTTGGCAGCCACCTTGATTATCGGAATCATGTGGTATATGAACCATTACAACGGGATAATCCGTAATCCGGAGGGTAAAATCTGGCTCGATCAGGGCTGGTGTATCGGTTCGGCGGGGATCGCTTGGGGCATTGTCCGCTTCCAGGGAGATTGGACGCAATTTTACCTGGCTGTTCCTACGTTAGTATGTTGCCTGGTCGGCGGGGGGGTGGCTGGCGTAACGGTTTGGATTGTTCGTTCCTGTCAATGCGAATCGGGACTCGGAAAGGAGGAAGCGGTATGAGTGAGTGGCTGATGACGTACAACGACTTTTTCGGCATGTATCCTGCCGGTATCCTGACCAGTATATTCGGTTCCTTTGCGGTTACTTTCACGGTGTTAATGTGTTGGTCGCGGTTGGTGAAGGATTTCGGGCCGCTCGGCGGCTTTATGGCAGCCGCTTTGATTATCGGTACTTTCTGGGTGGTAAATCATAAATTGCCGGGATTCGGTTTTTCTACCGGTTTGTTGACGGATGCCGACGGCTTGCCGATGCAGTTCTGCTTGATTCATCAAGGCAACCGGGGGAATGCCCCGTGGGTCGATATGGGCTGGGCCATTGCGGCCGGCTTTGTGGTGGCGGATATTTTATGCGCCGGAAAGGGTAAACGGGTGGCTTTGCTGAAAGAGGCACTTCCGCGTTGGGCGGTGATTATAGCCGGCGGAATCGTCGGCGGTGTGTTGGTAGGCCTGACAGGATATACGAATGCAACTTTTTAAGCAACAGAAAGGAATTATATGGCTAAATATATTATTGCACACGATCTGGGGACCAGCGGGAACAAAGCCACGCTGTTCTCGGAAGAAGGAGAATTAATCGTTTCTTATACTTGCCCGTATGACACCGATTTCCGCGAAGGAAACCGGGCCGAGCAACAGCCTGAAGACTGGTGGAAAGCGATTGTACAGACTACACAGGCATTGCTGAAAAGTGTTCCTGCGGCTGCTATTGCCGGGGTGGCGCTGAGTGGTCAGATGATGGGCTGTTTGTGTGTAGACAAAAAAGGCAAGCCGCTGCGTCCGCACCTATTGTATTGCGATCAACGTTCGCTCAGAGAAGAAGCCTTTCTGGCAGATAAGATAGATCCCAGTCGCTTTTATGCGATTACCGGGCACCGGATCAGTGCTTCGTATTCCCTGGAAAAACTTTTATGGGTGAAGGTGAATGAACCGGAGGTTTTTGCCGATACGTATAAGATGTTGAATGCGAAAGACTATATTAATTTCCGGCTTACCGGCGTCATGTCGACCGACCCGTCGGATGCTTCGGGTACGAATGCATACGATTTGAACCGGTGGGCATGGAGTGAAGAGATTATTGAGACGGCCGGATTGGATTTGACACTGTTTCCACACGTGCATGCTTCGATCGATGTGATCGGGGAAGTGACGGCTGAGGCGGCTAAGGCCACCGGGTTGAAAGTCGGAACCCCTATTATCTGCGGCGGAGGCGACGGCAGTTGTGCCGGGGTAGGGGTGGGATGTATCCGTCCGGGCATGGCTTATAATTGTCTGGGTTCTTCTTCGTGGATTGCCCTGACGGTGGAGAAGCCGATTGTAGACGAACAACGTAGAACGATGAATTGGGCGCATGTGGTTCCAGGGTTGTTACATCCTTCGGGCACGATGCAGACGGCAGGTTCGGCTTATAATTGGATGGTGAATACGCTTTGCGGACAGGAATCGGAGGCGGCAGCGAGGGAAGGTAAAAGTGTGTTCGATCTGATCGATGAGCAAATACGGCAAGTGCCGATAGGAGCTAACAAACTTTTATTTTTGCCTTACTTGATGGGCGAGCGCACCCCCCGGTGGAATGTAGATGCCAAAGGCGCTTTTATCGGCTTGACCTTGGCGCACCGACATGCCGACATGTTGCGGTCGGTGATGGAAGGAATTACCTTGAATCTGGGATACATCCTGGATATTTTCCGGCAACATCTTTCTGTCGACCATCTGACGGTGGTAGGAGGCGGAGCCTGCAACCCCATCTGGCAACAAATGATGGCGGATGTATACAACGCGGAAATCAACATCCCCAATTACCTGGAAGAGGCAACCTCGATGGGAGCGGCTATACTGGCGGGCATAGGTTCCGGCTTATTCAGCGGTTTCGAAATAATCGATCGTTTTATCCGTATCCGCAAGACTGTGCGGCCTATCCCCGAAAATGTACGTAAATATAAAGCCTTGAAGCCCGTATTTGACCATTCTTACCGGGCGCTTTGCGGAATATATAAAGAATTAGCTGATCTCAAATTAGAATTGTAAAAATAGAAAATCCATGAAAAGTGTAGTTGTGACAACCCCGGGAACCGTAGAAATACGTGAAATAGACCTGCCGGTCATTACTCCCTACCAGGCATTGGTGAAAACGGAGGAGGTGGCTGTCTGTAATGCCACCGACCGTAAACTGATCGAAGGCCATTTTCCCGGCCAGAATACCTATCCGATGGCTTTAGGACATGAAAATGTAGGCATTGTGGTGGAAGTAGGGAGTAAAGTAAAACAATTTAAAGTAGGCGACCGGGTCATCGGCGGCCTGAATGCCATCTTTACAGATCCGTTTTTGCATAGTGGTTGGGGCGGTTTCAGCGAGTATGTGGTGGTGAACGATTTCGACGTATTGAAAGCGGAAGGGCTGGCTACAGCCGAGAAAGGCTGTTGGGATAGCTTCGAAATACAAAACACCGTGCCCGATGGGGTCAATCCGGATGAAGCAGTGCTTGCCTGTACCTGGCGGGAAGTATTGGGCGCTTTCAGCGATTTCCGTTTAAAACCCGGCAAGAAAGTGCTTGTGTTCGGCGGCGGTCCGGTAGGATTGAGTTTTGTAAAGCTGGGTAAATTATTCGGTCTGGCCCAAGTGGATATAGTGGATGTGTTGCCCTCCAAACTGGAGATTGCCCGAAAGATGGGAGCCGATCACGGATATACCCCTACCGAGGTAGCTTCCGAGCAATTTATCACAGCCACGGCCCGTTCGTACGATACGGTGATCGATGCCGTAGGATTAGAATCGATCATCCATAGTGGCTTGCCGTTGGTGAAAATGGGCGGCGATGTTTGCGTGTACGGGGTGATGACGCGGAATCCGTTGTTGGATCTGACAAAAGCTCCGTATAATTTCAATCTTTATATCCACCAGTGGCCTACACGTTCTCAAGAGCGGGCGGCCATGAATACCTTGGCCGGCTGGATAGGGGAAGGGCGGTTGTCGGCCTCGGATTTCATTACGCACCGCTTTAAAATAGAAGAAATCCACGAAGCCCTTGCCGCTATCCGGCGAAATGAAGTAATTAAAACTGTATTAACATTTTGAATTTAAAATCTTATGAAAGATCTGAAAGAAATAATTGCCGGATTATCTGTAGAAGCTTTTGCAGGCATGATAGACCATACGTTTTTGAAACCCTTCGGACCGGCTGCCGATATTGAAAAGCTTTGTGAAGAAGCGCGCCGCTATGGCTTTGCTATGGTTGCGATCAATCCGGCCGAAGTAATCACATGCGTTCGTTGTTTGGAAGGCTCGCCGGTACGTGTCGGAGCAGCTATTGGTTTCCCATTGGGACAGACTACTTCCGCCTGTAAAGCTTTCGAAACCCGCGATGCCATTGAAAAAGGGGCTACGGAGATCGATACCGTCATGAATCTGCGGGCCGTACGGAAAGGAAATCTGGATATAGTTCGCCGGGAGCTCGACGATATGGTGTCGCTCTGTCGTCCAGCCGGCGTAATTTGCAAAGTGATCCTGGAAACCTGTTATCTCACAGATGAAGAAAAAGTAACGGTTTGCCGCCTGTCCAAAGAGGCCGGCGTGGATTTTGTAAAAACCTCTACTGGCTTCGGAACAGCCGGAGCCACAGTAGAAGATGTCGCTTTAATGCGTAGCGTGGTAGGCTCTTCTATCGGCGTGAAGGCAGCCGGCGGTATCCGGGATCTGGATACGGCGCTTGCTATGATTCGAGCCGGAGCAAGCCGTATCGGAACCTCTGCCGGCGTTACGATTGTGGAAGCCTATAAGAAAATGAAAGAAACCCTTTAGGATCATGCTTATCCACTATAAAATAGGAATAGCCTGCCTGTTTTGTTGGTTTCTTTCGGCTTGTCAGCCCCGGCAAGCCGTGAGCTGTCAACCAGCCGACGGAGAAGATTTTGCCGCTTGCATCGAACGCCATTTTGCCCGCATAAACCACTTATCGGGACAGGTTGCCGCCGATAGTCTGACTAAGTTGGAGAAAGCGGCACATTTGAATTTGTACCAAACTTTCCCGGTTTATTACGATTGGTGGTTGCAAGATGGCAACCAGGAAGGAATCGACTGGTTTGAAGGAGACTTGGCCGGCCAGTTGACGGCCCGGCTGCAAAAGCTGCATCCAGATTTCGATCCGGTAAATAATACGCCGGAAAGCTTGGAAAAGGCATTTCAGCTCTACCTGTCTGCTTGTACGGAACGGCGAAAACAGCGTTTGGCGCAGTTTGTGGCGGAAAGTCCGCAAATCGTATTTACGAAATATCGTACCTTGCGTCCGTCGTTTTTCGCCTATACAGAAGGCTTGTCGGATGCGCGTGCAGAATGTAATTTCTTTCCGGGTAGTGAACTTTCTCTGTTAAAGATGAATGGAATCTGGGCCGAAGAACAGGTTTTATTGACAGACTCGAACGGCGTATTTCGCGATCCGGACGTGCATTTCGATGGTAAACATGTCTTGTTCTCGTGGAAGAAGTCGGCCAAAGAAGACGATTTTCATTTGTATGAAATGGAAATTCCAGCTGGGAAACCCAACCAATTAACCTTCGGTCTGGGACATGCGGATATAGAAGGTATTTACCTACCGGACGAGAATATCTTGTTTAATTCAACCCGCAACGGGAGCGCCGTAGACTGTTGGACGGTAGAGGTCAGTAACTTGTATCTGTGCGACCGAAAGGGGCGTTATATCCGCCAGGTAGGATTCGATCAGGTACATACTTCCAATCCTACCCTGCTGGACGACGGACATGTAGTATATACCCGGTGGGAATATAACGACCGGGGGCAGGTATTTATGCAACCGCTGTTCCAGATGAATCCCGATGGAACCGGCCAGACCGGATATTACGGCACGAACAGTTTCTTTCCGACTACGCTGACGCATACCCGCCAGATCCCGGGAACACGGAAAATAATGGCTTCTATCATGGGGCACCATAATCCGCAGCACGGAAAGCTTTGCGTGATCGATCCCGAAGCCGGTCGCGAAGAGAATGAAGGGGTACAAATGTTGCCGCCTCTCCACCGCCCCGAAGCGGTACATATCGATGCATTCGGCCAGTACGGCGATCAGTACCAACACCCCTATCCGTTGAATGAACACGAATTTCTGGTTTCTTATACGCCGTTAGGCTATTATGTAGGCCATCCGATGGGCTTCGGTATTTACTGGATGACCCCCCAGGGCGAGCGTGAGTTGTTGGTTGCCGATGCAGATAACTCTTGCAACCAGCCTGTGCTGCTGGCTCCCCGGAAGCGTCCTTTCCAACGAGCTTCTTCTGTGGATTATAGACAAAGCGAAGGCGTTTATTATATGCAGGATATCTATAAAGGCCCAGGTCTGGAAGGAGTATCCGAGGGTACGATCAAGAAATTGCGGATTGTAGAACCGATTTACCGGGTAGCCAGTATCGGTGCGGCTTTCGGTTTCGACAAAGGGGGCGGTGGACATGCCTTTACGCCGGTGGGGGTAGGAAATACCAGTTGGGATATTAAGCGTATTTTGGGAACGGTCGATGTGGCCGCAGATGGTTCCGCCTTTTTCAAGGTGCCCGCCCGTACGCCCTTGTATTTTCAGGCACTCGACGAAAACGACCGGGTGGTACAGACCATGCGTAGCTGGTCGACCTTGCAGCCAGGCGAAATTCAAAGCTGCGTAGGATGCCATGAAAATAAAAATACGGTTCCAGCCACTTCCCATCCGCTATCGGAAGCGATGCGGTCGGGTGTACAACCCATCAGCCCCGAAGGTATCGGCGACCGGGTGTTCAGTTATATAAAAGAGGTGCAACCGATTTGGGATGCACATTGTATAACCTGCCACGATGGCATAAAAAACAAATTCAGCCTCAAAGGAGACTTGCAGGTGGTGGATACACAGACCAAGCGGATGTATGCGGAATCCTATCTGGCTTTGACACATGCCCGTCATCGGACGAATGACAATGATTCCTGGCAAGGAGACGCACACCATCCCGAGGTAAACTGGATCAGTAGCCTTTCCGAACCTACGTTATTGCCCCCTTACTCGGCAGGTTCCAACACCAGCAATCTGATTAAGCGACTGGAAAAAGGACATGGCGGATGCCAACTCTCGAAAGAAGAAATAGCCACCGTTTCCCTCTGGTTGGATTTGTTAGTGCCTTTTATCAGCGATTACCGGGAAGCGAACAATTGGACCGACGCGGAAAAAGAATATTATACCTACTACGAAAAGAAACGCGAAGAATCCCGGCAGGCGGAGCGCGAGCATATCCGCCAGTACCTGGAATCGCTTCAAAATAAATAACGGAAAAAATGGGAAAATTTTTAATTCTTATAACTATATGGGCCTGTTGCATGCTCACGGGATGTAGTGGCGAGGTTCCGTTTGCTCCGGATCGTTTGTTTCTCACCAACGGAGGGAAAAGTCTGCTGGCTGCCAACCATAGCGGAAAAGCGTTGTGGAAACTACATCCGGATAGCTATGCCGTGGAGAAAAAGGTGGCGTTCGATACGCCGGTGACCGATTTAACGCCAGCCCCGGACCATCGTCTTTGGGTGGTTTGCGAAGGCAACGGGACCAACCTGTATGAATTATCCGCCGATCTGTCGGTTATTTCTCAAACGGCTGCCGGCCATACGCCTTCTTCCATCGCCTATAATCCGCGTACGAAGTCGCTTTGGCTGGCCTTGCGTTATGAAGGAGAATTGCGTGAAATAGATCCTTCCACCCGGAAAATGCTTGCCAGAATTCCCGTCGGCCGTGAGCCGGTCGATGTTATCCCGTTTGCTGCAGACAGTCTGTTATTGGTAGCCGCCAACCTCCCGGAAATGTCCGCCTTATCTTACCCTGTAGCTGCTCGTCTGTCGGTGGTCGATGCCGTCAATAAGCAAGTCGTCGGGCGGATACCACTTCCCAACGGTTCGACCGATGTGAAATCCATCGCGACGGATGCCACCGGTTCGTATGCCTATGTAACCCATTTGGTGGGCCGCTACCAGTTGCCTACCAGCCAGGTAGACCGAGGTTGGATGAGCACGAACGCACTTTCGATCATCAATCTGCAAACCGAGGCGTTGGAAACAACGGTATTATTGGATACCCCTCAAAAAGGAGCGGCCAATCCGTGGGAAGTGACGGTTTCTCCGGATAACCGGTTTATCCTGGTAGCCGCCTCAGGAGTACACGAGTTGGTTCGTATTGATCGGGAAGCTTTGCACGAACGGCTGGCCAAAGTACGGGCAGGCGGGCATGTAACCCCTTCCACCCGACGGTGGGAAGACATACCCGACGATGCCGGGTTTCTATACGGTATCCGCGATTTTATAGCCACCGGCGGAAAAGGCCCCCGCTCGGTTGTAGCCGGCCCGCAGAAAAGCTATGTAGCCAACTATTTTACCGGAGAAATTACCTGTGTGGATGCGCACACCGGAGATAAGACGGTAAGCCATCCGTTGGGTAGCCCGCTGATTGCTACGGAAGCGGGCAAAGGGAATATGTATTTTCACGACGCTTCTCTTTGTTTCCAGGGCTGGCAGAGTTGTGCCAGTTGCCATCCGAACGATGCCCGCATCGACGGGTTGAACTGGGATTTGCTGAATGACGGTATGGGAAATCCGAAGAATACGAAAACATTGCTTCTGTCTCACCAGACCCCCCCCTGTATGGCGACAGGTATCCGCAAAAATGCAGAAACGGCTGTTCGTTCAGGTATTAAATACATCCTTTTCTCCCAAGGCAATGAAGCGATAGCTAAAGCGATGGACACCTATCTGGAATCGTTGGTTCCTGTGTCCAGCCCTTATTTGCAGAACGGGCAATTATCGGAGAAGGCGCAAAGAGGCAAACTTATTTTTAACCAGCAATGTGCTTCTTGCCACGGCGGCGCTTACTATACCGACCGGAAACAATATGCCATTAGCTGGGCCACCGGTCCCGACGCCCAAGTGAAAATGGACGTGCCCGCTTTGAATGAAGTATGGCGTACGGCCCCTTACCTGTATGACGGACGCTGTGCCACAATGGAGGAAATGTTGCAAATACACGGTGCCCAACAACCCCTGACGGCCGACGAGCGGGGAGATCTGGCTTGTTATGTACTGTCTTTATAAAAGATGAATTTAATGTATAATTAAATAGAAGATGAAAGTATGAAAAACACCATAAAGACAATCCTTTTCAGTGGGCTTCTCTGGTGCGGATCGACGACGCTACAGGCACAAGTCCAGTCGTTTGCCGGCGCCGATTATTCTAAAGGCATCGTGTTTGTCATGGACGACGGGAAAATCGTCTGGACACATCCGGCGCCGGAATCGAATGATATTTGGACACTTCCGAACGGTAACCTGTTGTTTACAGTCGGTACGGGCGTATTGGAAACGACTCGCCAAAACGATACTGTATTCTACTATCCGTCGACCAGTGCAGTGTTTGCTTGTCAGCGATTGAAAAACGGAAACACCTTCATCGGAGAATGCAATAAAGGACGTTTACTGGAAGTGTCTCCTCAGGGTAAGATCGTACACGAGGTATGTATCCTGCCTGAAGGGGTGACAGACGGCGGATTCGCTTTTATGCGAAATGCCCGTCGGCTAGATAACGGTCACTATCTGGTGGCTCATTACGGCGGTGAAAAGGTGACGGAATATGACCGGCAGGGGCGGGTCGTCTGGTCTGTCGACGTGCCCGGAGGCCCTCATTCCGTGATCCGGTTGCCCGACGGACATACCTTGGTGGCTGTGGCCGATAAAACGCAGAATCCGCGCCTCGTGGAACTGGACGAGCAAGGAAAATGTGTTTGGGAGTTTTCGAACCGGGATGTACCCGACCATTCGTTGAAGTTTTTAGGCGGCCTGCAATATTTCTCCGGCGGCCGGATTCTGTTTACCAACTGGGTGGGGCATGTGAATCCGGAAGAAAGGACGCATTTGTTTTTAATCAATAAAAAGAAAGACATCCTTTACCGGCTCGAAAACTACGAAGGCATTCAAACCATGTCTTCGGTATGTTGTCCGGCTGAGAACGTATATCACTAGACAACTCAAAAACGGCGATGAAGGGATCGCTGGGTACACAAACTATGCCGGCCAACTCAAGCAACTTGTGGCCTGCGGTTGCTCGTTGTCTGTATGCAGAAAATGAAATATCCATGCTTATCCGCTCGGCCGATCACCCGGCCGAGCGGACTATTGGACCGGCGTCTAAACCAAAGCTCGACTGCAATTAAGTCGCAACGCTCCCCTATAGTTCCGAAAACGTTTTCGCAGACTTTATTTATATAGATGATGAATCAGGCGCCAGCTTTACTCCAGTAACCACTTGCTCACACACACGCGCCTAAAAGTAATAACGCGGCGAGGGCATAGTGGAGTAGAACCGTAAGGATATCTGAAGATGAAAGGCCGCAAAAAAGCAATGTCCCCTCGCTGTCGGTTAAAACAGCAAGAGGACATTTTTTCGTTATACTTCAGCCTTCCTTTTATTGGTAACTTACTGCCGTCCCGGCAGCTGTTACCATCAACATACTTCCATTGCTTCCCACCGTTTCGTAATCGAGATCGACGGCAATCACCGCATTCGCACCCATACGGGCAGCTTGTTCGCTCATTTCCCGTAAAGCTGTTTCTTTCGCTTCGCGTAGGACACCTTCATACGAATTGGCTCTTCCGCCGACAATATCCCGGATACTTGCGAAAAGGTCTTTAAAAACATTCGCCCCGATAATCGTCTCTCCGCTTACGATTCCGAAATACCGGGTGATTTCCTTTCCTTCGATCGTATTTGTAGTAGTCAGCAACATGAGTTTGCTTTTATAAAGTTTATGCGGGGCAAATATACGAAAATAAAATGAATAAAAACAGATAATTTAATCTTATCCTTCAGTTTATGAACGAAAAAGGCCCCGCAGCCAAGGAAAAGGAGTGTTTACCTCGTTTTTTGGTTGGGGGCCGTAGCTTTCAATGGCGTCGAAGCGCACGGAAGCGTTTCCGAAAAAAGATTCGGTGCCTGCTACCGGTTAGGAATGCGTCGCGCTCATTACAAATTCCAGTGTACCGCCTTTTACAATATTCGCATGATCGATAAATAGCGAATCCAACGGCTTGCCGTTCAATTTTACCTCTTTGATGTATTTATTGGCCGCGCTGTTATCCTTTACAAGGATTTCGAACACGCCCCCCGCTACTTTCAGCCGGGCCTTGTCAACCATCGGACGTCCCAACGTATACACCGGAATGCCCGGAGCTACCTGATACAAGCCCAGCGCGCTAAGCACATACCAGGCCGACATCTGCCCGCAATCTTCATTGCCGATAATGCCGTCGGGAGCATTGGTATAGAAATTCCGCATAATCTGGTCCAGCCGCTCCTGTCCCTTCCAGGGAGAATCCGTCCAGTTATACAGATAAGCCATATGATGGCTCGGCTCGTTGCCGTGGGCATACTGGCCGATCAATCCCGTAATATCGCCCGAAGCCTCCTCGCCATGTACCTCCGAGGAAGTGGTGAACAAGGTATCCAACCGGGTTTCCAGTTCCTTTTTCCCGCCTATCGCCGTGATAAAATTATCCATATCGTGCGGGGCGAAGAAACTCCATTGAAAGGCGTTTCCTTCGGTATAATCGCTCTTCATATGCGAGGAATACCGCGGGTTGAAGGGGGTGCGGAACGATCCGTCGGCCATCACGCCGCGCATCATCTTCGTCTCCGGATCGAGATAACGCAGGTAGTATTGGCCTTTTTTCGCATACTCTGCGGCCAGTTCTTCATTGCCCGCTTGGGCGGCCAGTTGCGAAATACACCAGTCGTAATAGGCCATTTCCAACCCCCACGATACCGATTCGGGTACCGAGTCGGCCGGCACGAAGCCGTATTTTTCCTTATAATAAGGATGACGGGTAATCAGATCCGACTCGCGCGTGCCTTTGAATTTTTCGGCCAGGTCGTCGCGGTAGACCGACGAGCGCGCTCCGGCTTCCGCCCACAGCTTCATATCTTCGCCCTCCGTCAGGTTTTTGGCAGCCAGATCGGCCAGTACCGATACGGCCGGATAGCCTACCATGCAGCCGGTATAGCTCGACGCCAACGGCCATTTCGGCAAAATGCCTCCTTCTTTATAACCTTCTGCCAACACCTTGCCCCAATTGGCTGCCAACTGAGGGTTGATAATCGTCATCAGCGGATGAAGGGCCCGGAAGGTATCCCAAAGCGAGAAAACGGAATAATTCACGTAGCCCGGAGCAGCCTGATGTACTTGCTTGTCCATGCCTACATACCGGCCGTCTACATCCTGATAGGCGTAGGGGGCTATCATCGTATGGTATAAAGCCGTATAGAAGTTCACCTTTACGGCCGGGTCGGAGGTTTCGATCTGAATCCGGTTCAACTCCCGGTTCCAGATGTCGGCCGAGGCTGCGCGGGTGGCTTCGAAATCCCAGCCGGGCAGTTCCGCTTCCAGATTCTTTTCCGCCCCTTCCGTATCCACGGTCGAAAGAGCCACTTTTACATATAGGGGGGCCGTACTTTCCGGGAATTTATAATGAAACTTTAAATCTTTATCGGTCTGGATACGCAGGAAAAGAGAATCCTTGCGCAGCTTCCCGTCGAGATATTGATAAACGGTTTCGATCGGTTCGGAGAAGGTAATCCGGTAAGAAACCGAATGGTAATGCGCCCATCCTTGGGTTTTTACCGTCCCTTCCACCGTCGAATCGTTTACGAACAGGTATTCGTTGCCCACCAATTTGTGCCCCCAGTTGGGCTGAAGGATATGGCCCAGGTCGAGCATGACGCGCCGTTCTTTCGGATCGTGGTAGGCATACCGGTGAAATCCTACCCGGTCCGTGGTAGTAAGAGCTACGTCGATATTGAAATTATCCAAATGTACGCCGTAAAAACCGGGCGTAGCCTTTTCCGTTTCTTTGCGGAAGGTAGCCACCGGCTTGATGGAATCTCCGCCCGAGAAGGGGAGCAAAGCTACGTCGCCCAAATCGCCTATGCCCGTGCCGGAAAGGTGGGTATGGCTGAATCCGTAGATGCGGTCGTCGTCGTAATGGTATCCGCTACTGGCGTCCCATCCCAGGATATGTGTATCCGGGCTTAGTTGCACCAGCGCATACGGGCGGGTGGCTCCCGGAAACGTATGCCCGTGGAAACCGGTACCGATAAACGGGTCGACATACTGTACTTCGTCTTGCAGAGCGAAAGGCTCCGGCCCTTTGTTGCAACCGGCCAACAAGCAAAGCGCGGCAACCGGCCAGAATAAGATTGTTTTTTTCACTGTTTATTTCGATTTAGTTGGTAATGAGCTTGCCCAAGGTATTCTGTTTTCATCGCGCTTCTCTTTTTTTCTTCCTTCGCATACCTTTTGTTTTTTTGCAGCCGAAGACAGCAGTTATCCAACCGCGGAAGCATGCTTGCAGCGCTTATGCTTAAAGCGCAACCCGTCTTTTGTTTTTTAGGAACAAAGGGAGGGGCGGCTTCAAAGCAGAAGCCGGCGGTTTCTTCTCCGCTATGCCGTAGCCTCTTCTATCTTCGTGCTTTTAACGCAAATATACGTAAATCCTTTCGATTTCAAAAAAAGTGGATGGAAACTGCAACTTTACCCATACCTCTTTCGTCTAATAAAGTAGATATGAAAACAAAAGAGTTCAAAACACAGATATTGCCGTTGAAAGATAACCTCTTCCGCGCTGCTTTCCGGATTACCGGAGATGCCGCGAAGGCCCGGGAGGTGGTGGAAGAGGTCATGTTGTGGATTTGGAACGAGCAGTTCAATTTGATGGTGATCGACGACGTGGGCACGTATTGCCTGATGATGGCGCGTAACCTGGCCCTGGGAAAAAACGAAGGAAAGGAATTCCGCGTCGGCGAGGCCTTTTGTTTGGGCTAGGGAGATGCGTGGGTATGGAAAATGAACGGATCAGTTATTTAATCGACAAATATTGGGCTTGCGCCACTTCGGTAGAGGAAGAGGGCGAGTTGCGCCGTTACTTTTCTTCTTCCCCGGAAATCCCTCCTGTCTTAAAACCTTACGGAGCCTGGTTTCGTTCGTCCGAAGCCGAGGTGCTTTCTCCGCTCGGCCCCGATTTCGACCGCGAAGTATTGGCGGCTATTCGCCGACAACAGAAAAAACGTAACCGGATATATATCCGCATCGTATTTATAGCCGGCCTGATAGCCGTGTTTTTGTTGGCCGGCTTGCTGTATGTGGGCTTTTTCGGGGTGGTGGGAAGGTGAAGGGGGCGGCTATCATTTAATTTGCAAAAAAATATTTTCGGCTGCTTGCAAGGGCTGTTTCCAGATGCTCTTTGGGTACTACAATACTTCTACAATCTTTCGATTCCGGCTTTCGCCGTTTGCACCGAGGCGCTGTTTAACTTACCTTTGCATCCGGAAATCGCGAAGCTAGGTTCCACGCTGACCCGGGCCCGACAAATTTTGCTTTTGCAACAGCTTGGTTTTTGTTTGGCTTGAACAAAGTCGGGCCGCCTTATCCTGCGGGTAAGGCTAAACCTGTTTGTCCGGGTGTGCGAACGGACGTTATCTTCGCTTTAAAAACAAGGAAATAATGTTTACAGTAATCGGAATTATGTTCGGCGGCATAGCCCTGGGCTATTTGCTGCGTCGGGTAGAATTACTGCAAAAAATCGGTAAACCTATCTCTTATACTATTTTGCTTTTGTTATTCCTGCTCGGTATCTCGGTAGGTTCCAACGAAGCGATTGTGAATAACCTGGGCCGCCTGGGCGGGCAAGCCTTTCTTATCGCGCTGGCAGGTACCGTGGGCAGTGTGTTGGCCGCTTGGGGCGTCTATCATTTCTTTTTTAAAGGAAGGAGGGACGCATGAAAGGGAGTCTGATCGTCGTCGGCTTTTTCGCCTTGGGCTGTCTTTTAGGATGGAGCGGCCATCTGCCTGATGTGGTGGTTGAGAACGACATAACGGTGTATGTACTTTATCTGTTAATGTTTCAGGTAGGTTTAAGCATCGGAAGCGATAAGAAGCTAAAGGAAATCCTCAGCAGTATCCGCCCTAAATTATTGCTGGTTCCCTTGGCCACCATTGTCGGCACCCTTACTTTTTCCGCCCTGGTCAGCCTGCTGCTGGCCGACTGGAGCGCGGCCGACTGCCTGGCGGTAGGAAGCGGGTTTGCCTATTACTCCCTCTCGTCTATCCTTATTACCGAGTTGAAGGCCCCTACACTCGGCGCGCAAATGGCTGCCGAGCTAGGTACGATCGCCCTGATCGCCAATATTACCCGCGAGATATTCGCCTTGCTCGGCGCACCCTTGTTCGTGAAATATTTCGGCCGGCTGGCTCCTATTTCGGCCGGAGGGGCTACGACGATGGATACCACGTTGCCCATTATCACCCGTTATTCGGGCAAAGACCTGGTGTTTGTTTCCATCTTCCACGGTATTCTGGTGGATTTTACGGTGCCGTTTTTCGTCTCTTTTTTCTGTTCGTTTTAAATAATCCCGTACATTTGTTTCCCAGCGAAATCGGATATTTTCCAACTAAATCGAACGTGTATGAAACAAATGATCGGTTCCTTTTTAATCTGTCTTTGCCTCTTGACATGCGGATGCCCTTATAAATCGTACGATCCGGCCGGGTTCGACCAGCTTCTCCGGTCGGATTCTTCCATTCAGTTGCTCGATGTGCGCACGCCCGCCGAATATGCAGCCGGCGCTATCCCCGGCGCGGGCAATCTCGACGTGAAGCAAGAGGATTTTGCCCTCCGGGCCGATTCCCTGCTCGACCAATCGCGCCCCGTAGCCGTTTATTGCAAGGGAGGCGTCCGCAGCCGCAAAGCCGCCCGGCAGTTGACGGAAAAGGGATATACCGTCTATAACCTCGACAAAGGGTACGATAGCTGGGCGGAGTACCATGGGGAAGGAGAGGCTCCGGAGAATGGGGCGTCGCATAACGATCCGTCGCATAACGAGCTTCCCGAGAAGGATGTAGAATAGAAGGAAAAACAAAGTATGGGTTTGCTTATGAGCTTCATCCTTCCTGCAAAAATGAAAAGAAACCGTTTTTGAACTTTTGCCTCCTACTTATAACTCTTTTCTTTTTGACAAACAGATGAGGAAAGGTAAGAATGAACCCTCACTTAGATAGGACGGCTGGATATGACGGGATCCCTTTTAATCCCGGTTTTGTCCATCCGGATATATTTTTATCCTATAAATAACAGATAGTCGATAAAAATAAACTTCCGATAAGCAGCTAATCGATTTTTTCTTTATCTTTGGAAAAGATGCTTTGGTCGTCCGGCGCCTTTTTATAGGGAAGCGTTTGGAAAGGATATAGGATCAACGCTAGCAGTGTGGTCGATTGGAATGCTCCTTATTTGTTTGCTTTCTCTGCCAGGCCGGAGGAAAAGCCGGTAGCCTGGATACGGGCAGACGTAAAGTGACTTTCAAAAGAGTTAAATAAGAACACGGTCAAAATGGAAAAACTATGCCCGGGAAAAGAAACGGGTGAACTTGGTTGAAACTACATGGAAAAGAAGAAAAACATTCTCTGGAATGGGCATATGAATAAGTGTTATTAATCTTTTAAATGATGTATTATGGAAGATCTGAAATTAAACAAAGTGGTCAGGTTGGAAGAAAAAGACCTGAAGAAGGTAAAAGGCGGAGATAAAATGCCCTGCGGGTGTGGTTGTTCCGATCTTAACGTGCTATTTAATAGCTTGGCGTCATTGAATGCAGTGAAAGATAGAAAGTAACTTATCAAACATTATTCCGTTTCTCTTCAAGAGAAACGGAATAATTGAATCCTGTTCATTTCCCTTTGAAAAAACAGCCGTCCTGTTATTAAATATATTTCTAGAGGAACGGGCGGCATAGAAGTTCCTGGCAATCCCTTAATTTTTCAGCATAGTCGTTTTCTTATTGCTAACCTTTCTAGCGATCCCCTTTTCCGTTTAACCGAAAAATTGACTTTCTTAATGATAATAGGTTTTTCTTCCCCTAATGCCGGAGTTTAATTAAAATAATCCCCTGTTGGGTTGGTAATAGGTTTTTTCTTTATTATATTTGAAGCACATAGCTTTGTTGAGTATGAAACGTCTGAAATTTAACAAATGAATTAACCTATGAAAAGCCTCCATCTCGTAGCATCCCCCGGAAAGAACTATTATTTATATAATAAGTCGCGTCGTTATTTGGGGTTGATCCCCGCCGAAATGTATGCGTTACTATCTAAAGAAGATGCAGATCAGGCAGATAGCTCTTCTCCTTCCGACTCCGTTTCCGGGCCGGACACTTATTATCAGCGCAAAATTGCTTATTGGAAGAAGCACGGCTTATTGGAAGAAACGCCTTGGGAACATCGCATGTGTGAAATAAGCGGCGAGGACGTCAAATCTGCCCTAGCCGGTACCCTGCAAATAACGTTTGAAGTGACCGACGGCTGCAACCTGAAATGCAAATATTGCGGATTCGGGGAAATGTATCAAGACTACGACGCCCGGGAAGGAAAACGCATCCGCGAAGAAGACGCTCTTGCCTTGTTGCGCAGCCTCTATCGTTTATGGGAATTGCCGGCTTACGCCGCGCACCGCAAAGTAAATATCGGTTTTTATGGCGGGGAGCCGTTGCTGAATATGCCTTTTATCGAACGCATTGTAGGGTTTTTGGAATCTCACCCTTGTGCTTCGCGCAGTTTCGATTATTCCATGACGACGAATGCTTTGCTGCTGGATCGCTATATGGATTTCCTCTCGGCGCACAACTTCCATTTATTAATCAGCCTCGACGGGAATGCGGAAAATTCGGAATATCGGGTGGGTGAAAAAGGAAGGCCGCTTTTTGATAAAATTATCCGGAACATAGATCGTTTGCAGCGGGAATATCCCGTCTATTTTTCCCGTTGGGTGCATTTTAACGCAGTGCTGCACGATAAAAATTCGGTAGAAGAGACGTACCGGTTTATCAAAACGCGGTATGGGAAAGTACCTCGGATAAGTACGTTGAATCCTACTGGCGTCCGGCCTGAAAAACAGCAAGAATTTGATGAAATGTATAAAAGCTCATCTCGGAGTTTGAATGAAGCTCCGAGCCGCAAAGAAATAGTTCGGGATATGTTTCCGGATGCGCCTGGGTTTTTGGATGCTTTTCGCTTAGTTACCTTCTTATTTCCTATTCGTTATGCCACTTATAATGAACTGGTATTTACAGATACCTCTGCACGTCCTCATTATCCTACCGGAGTTTGCCTACCTTTCAATCGGAAGTTATTTATGTCGGTCAATGGAAAATTATTGCCTTGCGAGAAGATTGGTCATCAATTTGCGTTGGGTAGAATGGAGGGAGGACAGCTGGATTTGTCTTTCGAAAAAGTTGCCAGCTATTATAATAAGCAGTTTACCGGGATGGGGGAAAAATGCCAACATTGCTATCGTTTAGAATTTTGTACTGCTTGTATGTTTGAAATGTTCGACGGAAAAGGTAAGTTGGTATGCGATTTCTATATGGATGAAAAACGCTTTGCCGAAGAACTTAGCCTCAAACTGGATTATCTGGAAAAGCATAACAGAGAGTATAGCCGGTTCGGAAAGGTCCGGATTGTATAAGGAATGAATGCGATTTTGAGAGAGAAATAATAGTGGTAACTTTAAAAACAATGTAGTATGAAAGAGTTGAAATTGAACCAAGTAGTGAAATTGGAAAAGAGAGATTTGAAAGAAGTGAAAGGAGGGAATAAGCCTCAATGTGCATGTGCATGTGCGGAATTTAATGGTTTAGATAATGAGGATTCTTCTACTAAGGAAGGAAAAAAGTAATTTGACTGGATATGTGTTTTTAAATACGATTCTCTCATCCGAGAGGATCGTGTTTATAGGATAAAAAGATAGATAAGATGAGTAAGTTCGGTGTTTTTTTATGCTTTCTTATTAGTTTCCTCTTTTTCAATTGTCGAGAAAAGGAAAAGAGTACATTGTCCCATATAGATCTTGAAAAGAGTTACCAATTAAAGGAAATGGCTTTACAGGATATTGCGGAAATAAAGTATATCTCTTTTGAAACTGATACGAGTTGTTTGCTAACAGCTTGGTTGCCAGATTGTATTACGAAAGACTATGTCATATTTGTAAATAATGATTTGGGTTCGATCTTGTTATTCAATCATGATGGTAAAATTGCTCATATCGTTAATCGAAAGGGGCAGGGGCCGGAAGAATATATGCGGTTGCGTTTGGTTGCTTTGGATGAGCGAAGTAAGGAGCTTTATTGTTTTTTAGGCTATGATAAAGTGATAAAAGTATATCTTCTAGACGGTTCCTATGTGAAAACATTATTTTCTAAAAATAATGATTATATTGATATTATGTATTCGTATAATGATAGCATATTGCTCGCTTGGAATAATAGTATTAAGGGTCCTTCTGATTATTATTTCTTATCTAAGGTGGATACAGGCCAATTTCAAAGTTTACTCTCTGTTCCTTATGAACAAAAAATTACTCGAGATATTATCAAGCGAGGCAATGGAATTACCTATCTTCAAGAAGCACCGGTCAATCCCATTGTATTTCAAAACGGCCGTTATCTGATAGCCGATCCTTCCAACGATACCATTTTCCGATTAACCGAACAACATACTTTGGAACCGGTTTTTACTCGTACTCCCCCTATCCGCAGCCAACAACCTTATGTAGCCTTGGACTATGGATTGGAAAGCAAAGACTATATTTTTATAACTGCCGTAGAATTGCAGTATGATTTTGATACTCAACAAGGGGTTACTCAAACTCCTTATCTGATGGAAAAGAAGACGGGTAAAATCTATCGTACCCATGTCTATAATCGTGATTATCCGGATGATCCCGATTATTTTTGTACGGCATATAATTTGGTTTCCGGGCGTTTGGTACAATATTATACGGCGGAAAAACTACTTGAAGCTCTCGAAAATAATGAGCTTTCGGGAGAATTGAAAGAAATCGCTTCGGACTTGAATGAGGAGGATAACGGGGTGTTAATGTTGGTCGATTTTAACTAATGCTATTAACTAAAAAACGATATATGAAAAAAATGACGAGTTTATTTGATAAATGGATTTATAGGAGATATTATATGTTTAGGAATCAAGATTCGGACTCTTTTTTGAATGGAACATCGAAGAAATTGATTCCGAAGCCTATAATTAAAATAAGGAATAATTTTCTTTTATATTTTCTGTTTACCTTGCTTGTAGCGGGTTGTGCAAACGAAGAAAAGAGTTCGCTTCCTTCCATTGATTTAAGCAAAAACTATGAACTGAAGAAACTTTCCTTGCAAGACATCGCTCAGGTGAGATATATTCCGCTGGAAACGGATACGACCTGTTTATTAAACGGCCGATTGCCCAAATGTATAAGCAAGGAGTATATTATATTTGTAAATAAGGCCCTTGGATCCATATTACTTTTCGATCATTCCGGGAAAATAGCCCATGTAATACATCGCCGAGGATCCGGACCGGAAGAATATCGGAGTGTAGGTTCGGTTGCATTTGATGAAGGCACAAAGGAGCTTTACTGTTATTTGTTTTATGACCATGTGCTAAGAGTATATGGGTTGGATGGGACCTATGTAAAGACCTTGCCGGCATTATATGATGGGTTTGTAGAGGATATTTATAATTATAATGATAGCCTTTTGTTTGTTTGGTACAACGGAACCAAAAACAACTCTGTCTATTGTGTCCAATCCAAACACGATTCGACATACTTTCAAAATCTTTTGACTATTCCCGCCGAGGGAAAAGTTAGTCGAGATCTTATTAAACGTATTCCTGGCGGAGCTTTGGGAGTACAAGCTCCGGTAACCCCCTTAGTTTTTCAGAATAGTCGATATTTGATTGCCGATCCTACCAACGATACTATTTTCCGGCTAACCGAAACGCAGACTTTTGAGCCGGTATTCACACGTACTCCTTCCATTCATACTCAAGATCCCTATGTTGCTTTGGATTATGGGTTGGAGAGTAAAGATTATATTTTTATTACGGCCGTAGAATTAAAATATGATTTCGATACTAGTGAAGGATTAACGCAAACCCCTTATCTGTTGGAGAAAAAATCGGGGAAGATTTACCGCACACAGGTGACTAATCGCGACTATCCGGACGATCCTGATTATTTCTGCACAGCCAATCAATTGGTTTCTGGGCGTTTAGTTCATTATCTCTTGACCGAGAAATTGCTCGAAGCGTTGGAAAATAATCAGCTTTCCGGTCAGCTAAAAGAGATAGCCTCTACTTTGAATGAAGACGATAACGGCGTGTTAATGATGATCGATCTTATCTGATTTGAAACTAAAAGAAAGCGTTATATGAAAAATTCCATGACTCCCTCAGGTGGTTGGTTTTATTTGGAACCCTACGTATATTGGGAAACTGTTTCCGGCAAAGCATTACTGCTTAATACCTTGGATAGGCAATCGATCCGGACGGACGTGCCCGAATTAGTAAATCTGCTCGCCAGGCTCCGGCGTCCTGCATCCGGCGGAGTGGTAAAAGTCGGTTTCAAGCTGGGAGCGAGCCCCTTTTTTCAATCATTTCTTCATGAGGTTAAGGCAAAATTTATGGGCGACCTGCTTGCTTTGAATGCTTACCCTACAAAGCCCGTACAACCTATGCCTTTTGTTTCGGTTATACATGACGCCCGCAAACAACAATTCGCCAACCAGGAAAGCTATCGCGATTATCTGCATGAGCTTACCATTTATTTGGATACACGTTGCCCGCGTAATTGCCCCGATTGTTTTTCCGCGGCCCGGCAAGCAGAAGGATGTACTTCTTTTCCTTCTATTTCTTCCGACCGGATATTGGATATAGTAGAACCGCAACTGCCCTCTCTGGCCTATATGCCTCGCCTTTCTTGTATTCACTTGATTGCTACCGATTGTTTCCAGACAGATAAAGGCGATCAGGTATGTGCACTTTTGCAAAATTTCCGCGAAATCTGTCGGCTGACTATTCATGCCGACAATTTGCCGGCCATGAATGAGACAAGCCGCCGGTTTTTCTCCTCTCGAATTACGGTTCTGGCGGACGAACATACCTCTCTTCCTTCTTGGGATGCAGATTCGCTTGCGTATACCTGGGTGTTTTTAATCCGGAACCCGGACGCCTACCAAACCATTCGCCGTAAACTTGCCGATTTTCCCCAGTTGGCGTCTTACCGTTTTCGTCCGATCTATACCGGCCGGAATGCCGATTTCTTTCGGGAATATGTATATGTAAATCCGGAAGACCTGCTTCAAGATGCTCCGGATTTACGGAGTATTCATCGCAACAGCCTGTTGAACAGCCATTTTTTCGGCAAGCTCACGCTTATGCCCGACGGTGAGGTACGTACCCATCTGGGAGCACCGTCATTGGGAAATCTGCAAAATCAGCCGTGGGAAACCTTCATTAAACGAGCTTGCAGGCGGAAAGATTCAGCTTGGTTCCGGATTCGCGGGCGCCAAGATTGTGCCGCTTGCTTATATAAAAATCTTTGTCCCCCGCTTTCCGTTTATGAGGAGGCCATAGGTCAATCTTGCTTGTGTAGCATGGCCGGTGAAAAGAGCACGGAGATAGCAGGCCGATGACCTCGTTCGCCTTGCAAAGTGGTGAACCGGGAATGAAAAGTCGCGGCTAAAGCAGAAAATAGATGGAAAAACTTATTATTTGTTTTACCTAACCGGGTTTTCACTGTGCAAGGAGGTATAGGAAGAATGAAAAGGATAAAAAAGCGGATGGCTTTTATTAACCATCCGCTTTTGTGAATCCTTTTACGTAAAAAGGATTTATTACGTTTCGCCTCCCGGTTTTCAACAAGCTAAATGCTCATACAAAAAACTTTTTGAAATACTTTCCTTTACCGGATTTCCTTCAGCATCTCTTCCACAGCTCTTTTCAACTGCATATCTTCGCCTTTGAGCTGAGATTCGGGCGTGTTATAGAGTTCGATGTCCGGTTGCAACTCCTGGTTTTCCAGATAGTTTCCTTGCATATCTTTTACGCCTACCTGTGGGATGCCGAATACGATGGTAGGGTCGATCTGCGTTTCCCACCATACCGCTGTCATCGTGCCCGGTACGGGAGTACCGATCAATTTGCCGATTCCCAGCTTCTTATATACCCAGGGGAACCCGTGCGCGTTGGAATAATTATCTTCGCATACCAGTACGCAGGAAGGCTTCGTCCATTTGTTGAACGGGTCGCTTCCGATATACTGCCCGCGCGGTTCGAAACGCTGGTATTCTTTGCCGCTCAGCAGCGTAGCCAGATCGTCGTGCAACCAACCTCCGCCGTTATGCCGCGTATCCACGATCACCGCTTGTTTATTGCGGCAACGGCCCAGCAACTCCGCATATACTTCGCGGAAACTTTCGCTGTCCATCCCCTTGACATGTACATAGCCCACCTGGCCGCCGGAAAGTTTGTCTACCATGGCACGACGCCCCTCTACCCAGCGTTTGTAAAGCAACTGCGATTGTTCGCCGCCCGAAATAGCCTTTACTTCTTCGTCGAAACGCGCTTTCGTGGCCGGATCGTAGACGGAAAGCCATACCTTTTTTCCTACCTTGTTAGCTAACAGCGGATAATAATCTTCGCCCGCTTTCACCGCCCGGCCGTCGATCTTTTCGATGATGCACCCTGCTTGTATTTTCGAGCCGGCCCGGGTAAGCGGCCCTTTTTTGATAATCTCTTCGATTTTCAGTCCGTCGCCCGTATAGGCCGGATCGAAAAAGGCGCCCAATACCGCGGTAGCCGGCCCGGAAGAAGCCGGACGATAGCGAGCTCCGGTATGCGATCCGTTCAATTCGCCCAACATTTCCGATAGCATTTCCTGAAAATCGAAATTATTATTGATAAAAGGCAGAAATTTTTCGTAAGCGTTTTTATACCCCGCCCAATCGATACCATGTATCGTAGGATCGTAAAATTTATCGGCAACCTGCCGCCAGGCGTGACGGAAGATATAAGCCCGTTCGTCGGCCGGACGATAGGTAAAGTCAGCTTTGAAGGGAATCGCCTCTTTTTTGCTATCTTTGATAGTTATTTTGGTGGGTTTGCCGCCGGAAATCAGAAAAAGATTCTCTTCCTTTTTGTCGGTATACAGCGTGCCGCCCCCCACTTCTTTAAGCAACAACTTCGTATTGTTTTCCCGGAAGTCGCGTACCCATAAATCGTATTCTTTTTCGAAGGCCGCACAATAATACAGTTTGTCTCCTTTCTCGGTCAGAATAGCGTCGGCTAGACGCGAGGAGTTGATCGTCAGCTTTATAACCCTGTCTTTCCGGTTTTCCAGATCGAAGGAAAGAGGGGAGACGGGTTTATTTTCTTTTTCATCCTTGTCTTTCTTCCTTCCCTGCTCTTTCCCTTTGGAAGAAGCGTTTTCCGTTTTCTCCTTTTCTTCGTCTGCGTTATCGTCGCCTTTTTCGTCCTCGATCAAGGCCAGTTCTTCTTTCGAAAGCCGGAATTTATCGTAAGCCCCGGCATCGAAAAACATGATATACATATCCCGTTCGGCCCCCCAACTGCCGTGGCTGCGATAGCCGGCCCTATCAGACGACCAGATCATCGCTTTGCCGTCTAACACCCATTTGGCATTGCCGTCGGTATATCCGCTTTCCGTCAGGTTCGTCACCTCTCCGCTGCCGTCGGCTTTCACCAGAGCCACGTCGGTATTATTCCAGCCGCCCACGCCGATATAATTCGTCAGGAACCACCGGCTGTCGGGCGACCATTGATAATGCTGGTCGCCGTCGCTATAAGAATAATTGAAACGGCCGTCGAGCACGGTGCGTACCTGTTTGCTTTTCAGATTGATTACTTTCAGCGTGGTGCGGTTTTCCAGAAAAGCCACTTCGTTCCCGTCGGGCGAATACCTGGGTTGGAACGAAGGCCGGCCGGAAACGACCAATGCTTCTTCCTTGATCTCGGGCGCATAGGTAAAATACTTGTCGTCGGCTTTAGCCAGGCTGCTCTGGTAAATTCCCCAAACGCCTTCCCGTTCGGCCGAATACAGCAAATGCCGCCCGTCGGGGCTGAAATCCAGATTGCGTTCCTGCTCGGGCGTATTAGTAATCTGCCGAGTTGTTTCGTAATCTACCGAAGTGGCATAGACGTCGCCCCGTACGATAAAAGCAATTTCCTTAGCGTTGGGAGAAACCGCGATACCGGTCGCTCCTTCCGAAATCAAACGCTGTATCCGATCGTTTTCCACTTTATCCGACACAATATTTACGGCTACTTTCTGCGGAGCGCTTCCCTCTTGCAAGGTGTAAATTTCCCCGTCGTAGCCATAACACAGCTTCCCGTTTTTCGAAGCGGAAAGAAAACGTACGGGATGAGTCGTATGCGTAGTAAGTTGTTTCTTTGCCTTCCCGTCGAGATCGGAGCGGTATACGTTGAAACTGCCGCTCTCTTCGCTCAGGTAATAATAGCCTCTGCCGTCGGCCGTCCAGATAGGACGACGGTCTTCGCCGCGGAAGGAAGTGAGTTTGCGGAATTGGCGTTCCTTGTCGAGCGAACATAGCCAGATGTCGCGGGTAATGGAAGACTCGTGATGTTTCCGCCAAGGATCTTCATAACCCTTTATGTCGTTGTAAAGCAGCTGCTTGCCGGAAGGATCGAGCGAAAGATGCTCCATTGCCAGCGAAGAAAAAAGCACCGGCCGTCCTCCCGACGTGCTCACTTCGTATACCTGCGGGAAAAGGCTCGACGGGAACTGGCTGTCGGAAGCATCGGCCTGGATAGAAGCCGTGTAAAGGATATGCTCCGCATCGCGGAAGGTCTCCGGATACTCGTTAGCCGAATGCGAGGTGAGCCTATCGGGAACACCGCCCTCTTTATCGATCAGGAAAAGATCGAAGTTGCCGTTGCGGTTGGACGCGAAAGCAATCTTTTTTCCGTCGGGCGACCAGACCGGCCGTGTATCGTGGGCCGGATGAGTCGTCAACTGCGCGGCTTTTCCCCCGGCGGAGGGCACCGTGTAAATATCTCCCTGATAACAGAAAGCAATCGTTTCCCCGTCGGGCGACAAGGCGCAGTAACGCATCCACAGCGGGCCATCGGCAGCTTCGGCGGCGGCCGTCAGGAAAAAGGCCAATGCCGGTAAAAGTATTTTTTTCATGAAGTATTATTTTTTGTTACGCAAAGGTATATAAAAAGCGGCTAAAAGCACCTTTCCGTTTGCTCATTCCTTTCGGGCACATAGAAAGAAGAGAGTTTCTTCCGCCCGGCGGGAAAAGAAGCTCTACCTAAAGCCGGAAAATAGAAAAAAACGTACATTTGCAGGCAGATATAAATAGGAAACACCATGAATAAAAAATCCATTCTATCCCTTTGCCTGTTAGCCGTGCTACCCGCCTTTTCCCGGGCTTCCGAAGAAGCGCGGCTGTTGCGGTTTC
Organism: Tannerellaceae bacterium; assembly: GCA_048465615.1. GTDB lineage: Bacteria > Bacteroidota > Bacteroidia > Bacteroidales > Tannerellaceae > Parabacteroides. The sequence goes on along the minus strand of DBFWLD010000031.1, from coordinate 96,661 downwards.
CGGCCACCAACGGACAAGAAATCGTTTTTTCGTATGCCGGCGATTTATACAAAGTGCCTCTTGCGGGAGGCGACGCCCGCAGGCTGACCTCGCACCTGGGATACGAAATGTTCCCCCGCTTTTCGCCGGACGGGAAGACCATTGCTTTCACCGGCCAATACGACGGGAATACCGAAGTCTATACCATGGCGGCCGAAGGAGGCGAGCCGCTGCGCGTAACCTATACCGCCACCAACCGGCGCGACGACCTGGGCGACCGCATGGGCCCGAATAATATCGTCCTGACCTGGACGCCCGACGGCAGCCGCATCGTATACCGCAACCGCATCGGCGACGGTTTTTCCGGCAAAATGTATACGGTCGGCAAAGAAGGCGGTTTGTCGGAAGCCATACCTTTGCCCGAAGGTAGTTTTTGCAGTTATTCTCCCGATGGGAAAAAACTGGCCTACAACCGCGTGATGCGTGAATTCCGCACCTGGAAATATTATAAAGGCGGAATGGCCGACGATATTTGGGTATACGATCCGGCCCGCAAAACGGTGGAAAATATTACCGGCAACGAAGCGCAGGATATTTTCCCGATGTGGATCGGCGACGTTATTTTCTTTCTTTCCGACCGCGACCGTACCATGAACCTGTTTGCCTACGATACCAAAACCGGAAAGACGGAAAAAGTGACGCATTTTACCGAGTACGATATTAAGTTTCCGAGCGCGCACGGCACGACGATCGTTTTCGAAAACGGCGGCTCTATTTATAAGATGGACGCGGCTGCCCGGCAACCGGAAAAAGTATCGATCACCCTTTCTTCGGATAATATCTATGCCCGGAGCGCTCTGAAAAACGGAGCCGGTTATCTGACCGCCGCCAGTCTTTCGCCCGACGGCGAACGTTTGGCCGTAACGGCGCGCGGCGAAGTATTCGATGTGCCGGCTGCCAAAGGCGTCACGAAAAATATCACCCGCTCGCCCGGGGTGCACGACCGCCGGGCCGCCTGGTCGCCCGACGGCCGGCAGATTGCCTATATTTCGGATGCCACCGGAGAAACGGAACTTTATCTACAGGAAGCCGGCGGCGGCGAGCCGGTGCAACTCACCAAGGGCAACGATACCTATATCCGCTCTTTCGCCTGGAGCCCCGATTCGCGGAAAATCGTATATACCGACCGGAAAAACCGGTTGAACCTGCTCGACGTGCCCTCGCGCCGCCGGGAAACCCTGATGCAAACGCCCGCCGGCGAAGCTTACGACGTCGGCTTTTCGCCCGACAGCAAATGGCTGACCTATACCCGCACGGCCGATAACCAGATGGATATTGTTTATGTGTACGACATTGAAGGAAAAAAGGAATATGCCGTTACCGACAAATGGTATTCCTCGGGCTCGCCCGCTTTCAGCACCGACGGAAAATACCTGATATTTGCTTCCGCCCGCGATTTCAATCCTACCTATGGCAACCTGGAATGGAACCATGTGTACAATAATATGTATGGCATTTACCTGGCCTTGCTGGCCAAGGATACCCCTTCGCCCTTTCTGGAAAAAGACGCCCAAGTAAAACCCGCGGCGTCGGTGTCAAAAGCGGAAACCGACACCGGAAAAACACCGTCAGCTTCCGCGGCGCCCTCCGTCCGGTTCGATGCAGAAGGTATTTCCGACCGGATTGTCCGCTTGCCGCTTCCCGGCGGTTATTATGGCAATTTCTATTCCGACGGAAAAAAAGTATATTACGGTACGCGCGGCGGCACGAAGCTGTACGACCTGGAAAACCAAAAGGAAGAAACCGTGGCCGACAACGCAACGATGCAAGTCGCTTCCGGCGGCCGGAAAGCCCTTTTCCGGCAAGGCAACCAAGTGTATGTTACCGACCTGCCTCAGGGCAAAACTTCCCTTGAAACGCCGGTCGATCTTTCCCACATGAAAATTCAGGTCGATTATCCGGCCGAATGGGCGCAGATTTTCGACGAAGCCTGGCGCGCTTACCGCGACGGTTTTTATGTGGATAATATGCACGGGGTGGATTGGAATGCCATGAAAAAGAAATACGCCGTCTTGCTGCCGTATGTGAAAAACCGGCTCGATTTGAATTACGTGATCGGGGAGATGATAGGCGAATTATGCAGCGGCCACGCCTATGTGAATCCGGGCGAGCTCGACCGTCCCGAGCGGATTCCGACCGGCTTGCTGGGCGCCGAAATCTCGCGCGACAAAAGCGGTTTCTTCCGGATCGAGAAAATCCTGCCTGGTGCCACGTGGAACAAAAAGCTGCGTTCTCCGTTGACGGAACCGGGCATCCAGGCCTCCGCCGGTCAGTTTATCGTGGCCGTCGACGGGGTACCGACCAACAGCGTGAAAGACCTATACGCCCTCTTGGTGGGAAAAGCCGACGTGCCGACCGAACTTTCCCTCAACAACCGTCCCGACCTGACGGGAGCCCGTAAAATCGTAATCCGTCCCCTCGAAGAAGAATATTCCCTTTACCATTATAATTGGATACAGGAGAACATGAAAAAGGTGGAAGAAGCTACCGGCGGCCGTGTGGGTTATATTTATATCCCCGATATGGGGCCTGAAGGATTGAACGAATTCTCCCGCTATTTCTATCCCCAACTCGACAAGGAGGGTTTGATTATCGACGACCGGGCAAACGGCGGCGGCAACGTCTCGCCCATGATTCTGGAACGGTTAGCCCGCGAACCCTATCGCCTGACTATGCGGCGCGGCTCTTCTCGCATCGGCACCGTGCCGGATGCGGTACAGGTGGGCCCCAAGGTGTGCCTGATCAATAAATATTCCGCTTCCGACGGCGATCTCTTCCCCTGGGGGTTCCGCGCCCTCGGCCTGGGCAAACTGATCGGTACCCGTACCTGGGGAGGCGTGGTAGGAATCAGCAGCTCGCTGCCCTATATGGACGGCACCGATATTCGGGTGCCCTTCTTTACCAGTTACGATCCGAAAACAGGCCGGTGGATTATCGAAAACCACGGGGTCGACCCCGATATTGCCATCGATAACGATCCCGTCAAAGAATGGAACGGGGAAGACCAGCAATTGAACCGGGCCATCGAAGAAGTGATGAACGAATTGCAGCATCGCAAACCCTTGCCTGCTGTGCCGGCTCCCCGCGATTTCAGCAAATAAATGCCGCGGCGATCTGTACTACCCGGCGGCGGATAGTTTGCATATGCCCGGCCCGACTCAGGAAAATCTCCGGAAAAAGACTGAACCCAAGTCTTTCCGGAGATTTTTTATTTCTCGCAAGCAAGAATAAAAAAGCCTTAAAAGGGTAAAATAACCTTTTTAAAGGGTTGTCTGCGGAAAAAAGGAGCGCGGGGCAATCTATTTCTACCTATCTTTGCGGCTCGACTAACTGAAAGATACATGGAACGCTTCGCCGCAATAGACTTCGAAACCGCCAATGGAAAACGCAGCAGTATTTGCAGCATCGGAATCGCCATCGTGGAAAACGACCGGGTGATCGACAGCATCTACACCCTGGTGCGCCCTTATCCCAATTATTATACCCGCTGGACGACGGCCGTGCACGGCTTGACGGCCGAAGATACCTTCGACGCTCCCGATTTTGAAGAAGCTTGGGAAAAAATCGCTCCCAAACTGGCCGATCTGCCTTTGGTGGCGCACAACAGCCCTTTCGACGAAGGTTGCCTGAAAGCCGCGCACGAGGTATACGATCTGGCTTATCCGAAATATACCTTTTACTGTACATGCCGGCTCTCGCGCCGGTATTATCCTTATTTGGTCAATCATCAATTGCAAACCGTGGCCGCGCATTGCGGATACGACCTTTTGCACCATCACCACGCGATGGCCGACGCCTATGCCTGCGCCCATATTGCCGCCACGCTGATGCGCCAGCAGGGCGTGGAATATTTGGAAGATCTTTGCATACCCAAGCGAAAATAAAGAGAGCCTTGCCGTTTTAGCAGGAGATGGCGCAAACCGTCTTTATCTCTTTTTCCGGAAGCGAGATAAAGCAAAGCGAGTTTTGTTCGGTTGCTGTCTTTCCCCCCCCCGGGAAACGATCCCCTTGCCGGCTGACGACAAGGGGCTTTCTACCCGCCTGAAACGGGTTTGCCTTATTGTTGGGAAAGCGTGCCGGCGGGAGAAGCTTTTCCTCCGGCCATCCGGTCGACGATAACGGCAATCGCCCCGTCGCCCGTCACGTTGCAGGCCGTGCCGAAACTATCCATCGCAATATAGAGGGCAATCATCAACGCCTGTAGCGTTTCGTTGAAACCCAGCATGCTTTGCAGCAGTCCCAGCGCGGCCATGATCGCTCCGCCCGGAACTCCCGGAGCGGCTACCATGGTAATGCCCAGCATCAGGATAAATCCGCCGAAACTTCCCAACGTCACCGGCTCGCCGGCCATAATCATAATGGCCATCGCGCAGGCCACGATTTTCATCGTGCTTCCCGCCAGGTGAATCGTCGCGCAAAGCGGCACCGTAAAAATGGCTATATTCTGCCTGACGCCGTTTTTCACCGATTGTTTCAGCGTCACCGGAATGGTAGCCGCCGACGATTGCGTGCCGAGGGCAGTGGCATAAGCCGGCAACATGTTTCTAAGCAATTTCAGCGGATTCTTTCCGCTTACGCTTCCCGCAATCGTAAACTGAATGAGCAACAGCAACACATGCAGCACGAAGATCACCACGATTACTTTCAGAAACATCGTAATGATGCTCATCACCTGCCCGCTCACCGTCATATTGAGGAAAATGCCGAAGATGTGCCAGGGCAAAAGCGGAATGATCACTTCCTCGATCACCCCGATAATAATCTCCTTGAAATCATTGAATCCCTGGCGCAGGCTGTTCCCCCCGATGTTGGAAAGCCCCAATCCGATAGTAAACGAAAGCAAAAGAGCCGTCATTACCTCCATCAGCGGCGGCATTCCGACCGTGAAATAAGGTTTCAACATCAGATCTTCCGGATTATCCAGGGCCGTAAGGTCGGCATGAGCCGGCAAGATATGAGGAAAAACGGCCGACGCGCTGAAATAAGTGAAAAAGCCCGAAAAGATAGTCGATCCGTAAGCAATCAGGGCCGTAATCACCAACAACCGCCCGGCCCCCTGGCCCAGATCGCCGATGGCGGGCGTCACCAGCCCTAAAATAATCAGCGGGATGGCAAACGAGAGGAAATTGCCGAACAGCGAATTGAAGGTAACAAACACCCGGGCGATTTCTCCCGGTAAAAACTGCCCGAACACCACGCCGGCGGCAATGGCGATAACGACTTTAGCTAACAACGAGATCTTGATCTTCTTCATGGTTTTTCTTTATTTTATAGCCGGTGGCGGCTACGAGGATACTCATCAGCGGGCTAATCAGGTTGAAAAAGCAATAAGGCAGGTAGGTGAGCGTGGCCACGCCCAAAATGGTAGCCTGCGTCATGCCGCAGGTATTCCAGGGTACCAGGACCGAAGTTACCGTTACCGCGTCTTCGGTAGTACGGCTCAGCAACCGGCTTTCATACCCTTTCTGCTTGTAAATATCTTTAAACATATTGCCGGTCAGGATAATGGAAATATACTGGTCGGCCGTGCTGATGTTCAGGAAAAGCCCCGACATCACCGTCGAAGCCACCATGCCCACCCGGCGTTTCATAAACCGCAGGAAGACCAAGGTGATACTTTCCAGCATGCCGCTGGCCGTCATGGCGCCTCCGAAACACATGGCGCAGATAATCAGCCAGATCGTGTTCATCATTCCGGCCATTCCGCGGGTAGCAACCAGGCTGTTCAAGGCCTCGTTGCCCGTTTCCACCCCCGTGCTGCCGTAAAAAGTCATAAACAAGCCTTTGAAATGGGAAAGCGCGTCGCCTTGGGGCAACCCCGAAATTTCTTCCAGCAAATGCGGCTGGAAAAACAGGGCCAGTACGCCGGCCAGGGCGGCCGAAACGAAAAGCGTGATCAGGGAAGGCACTTTGCGGGCGATCAGCACACCTGTGGCCACCGGCACGACCAGCAGCCACAGGGAGATATGAAACGTGTCTTTCAGCGATTCCGAAAAGGAAGCTACCTGTTGGGCCGCCGTCGAGGTGTGGGCGAATCCCGCCACGGTGAAAATAATCAAGGTGATCGCTATGGAGGGAACGGTGGTGAACATCATATACCGGATATGCGAGAAAAGCGGCGTATGCGTCACCGACGAGGCCAGTACGGTGGTATCGGAAAGCGGGGAAATCTTATCTCCGAAATAAGCCCCCGAAATAATGGCTCCGGCCACCCAGCCGGTGGCGAATCCTTGCGCCTCGCCTATCCCCATCAAGGCGATGCCGATGGTGGCGATGGTCGTCCACGAGCTGCCGGTCATCACCGAGACGATGGCGCAGATCACGCAGCAGGAGGCCAGAAAAAAGCTGGGATGCAAGATTTGCATCCCGTAATAGATCAGCGTGGGCACCACCCCGCTGATCATCCAGCTACCCGCCAGCGCGCCGATAAGCAAAAGAATGATCAGGGCCACCGCCACGCCCAGGATATTCTGGCAGATAGCCTGCTCGATTTCTTTCCAGGGTACTTTGCAAACGGCCATCGCCAGGATGGAAGAGACGGCTGTGGCGGTAAGCAATACCACCTGGCTGCCGCCGCTGAGGGCGTCGCTGCCGAAGGTGCGGATGGTAACGACCAGAAGAAGAACCAGTACCAGGATGGGCACCAGCGAAAGCAGGGGAGAGGGTAAGGTATGCGGACTCGTTTTCATTCTTTTTTGTTTAGTAGTCTATTTGTTTGTAAGAATAAAATGGGCAAAGATAGTGCAAACCGGCGACAGGGGCAAACGTGTTTGACTTTGTTGCCGGTGCCGCCTGTCTTCGTCTCTTTCATTAAACAAAAGTATGGAAAAACCACGATTCTTTTCCCTTTTACCAGATGATTTAAAGCTTATCGGAATCCTTTGTCCGGAAAATCTTATAGCCGGAAGCCGCTATGAGGATGCTCATTGCGGGGCTGACCAGGTTGAAGATGCAATAAGGCAGGTAGGTAAGGGTGGAAACGCCCAGGATTGTAGCCTGCGTCATGCCGCAGGTAGTCCAGGGAATCAGTACGGAAGTAACCGTTACCGAATCCTCGGTCGTGCGGCTCAGCAAGCGGCTTTCGAACCCCATTCGTTTGTAGGCGTCGCCGAACATCTCGCTATTGAGGATGATCGCGATAAATTGGTCGGCCGTGCAGATATTCAGCGAAAGACCCGAAACCACCGTCGAGGCCACCACGCTGGTGCGACCTTTCATGAAGCGGAGGAAGATGCGGGTAATGCTGGCCAGCATGCCGCTGGCCGACATGGCGCCTCCGAAACACATAGCGCAGATAATCAGCCAGATCGTGTTCAACATTCCGCTCATGCCTCGGGTCGATACCAGGGCGTCGAGGGCTTCGTTGCCGGTATGTATCTGGGTGCTGTCGTAAAAGGTCATCAACAATCCTTTGATATACGGCATCACGCCTCCTTCCGCCAATCCGGATATATCGGCCAGAATGTCGGGTTGGAAGAAAACGGCAAACAGGCCGGCCAGCATCGAGGAGGCGAACAATACGACGATGGAAGGCGTCTTGCGGGCAATCAGGATACCCGTTGCCGCCGGCACGATCATCAGCCAGGGGGTGATGTGGAAACTGCTTTTCAGGGCTTCCGAAAAGGCGGCTATTTCCGAAGCGTCGGCTGTCTGGTGCGTGAATCCGGCCACGCAGAACACAGCCAGCGCAATCGCGATGGAAGGGACGGTGGTGTAGAGCATATAGCGGATATGGGTGAAAAGCGGGGTGCCGGTTACTGAGGCGGCCAGCACGGTAGTATCGGATAGGGGAGACATTTTATCTCCGAAATAAGCGCCCGAGATGATTGCTCCGGCAATCCAGCCGGTGCCGAAACCCTGGGCTTCCCCGATGCCGATCAGGGCGATGCCGATGGTGGCGATGGTAGTCCAGGAACTGCCCGTCATTACCGAAACCACGGCGCAGAGGATGCAACAGGAGGCCAGGAAAAAATCGGATTGCATGATTTTCAGCCCGTAATAAATCAACGAGGGCACGATGCCGCTTACCATCCAACTGCCCGACAGGGTGCCGATCAGTAGCAGGATCAGCAGGGAGGGCGCGATGCCGTAAATGTTTTTGGCGATCTGCCGTTCGATTTCTTCCCAGGTAATCCGGCCCACGTATACGGCCAGCAGGGCGCAGATCGAGGTGGCCAGCAGAAGTACGATCTGGCTGCCGCCGCCCAGCGCGTCGCCTTTGAAAAGGTAGATCGATACGGCCAGCATCGCCACCAGGGCGCCTACGGGTACCAGCGAGATCCAGATAGGAGGTACGTGGGGAGGTTGTTTTTCCATATGTATAGCAAGTTTGTCCTGGGGAATTTGTTTTTTCAGGGCGGAAGATAGGAATTTTCCCGAAAAGATAGGCAGGGACGGCCGGATAAAAAAGAAAGCGGAAAATAACTTTTCCGGGAAAGGGAGGCAAGAGGGGAAGGGGGAGCGAAAAAAGGGATCGGGGGAGCGGCCTGTCCTTCAGCCGGCGGCTCCCCCCCCCGGTGTTGGGACGGTTGACGCAGGCGGGGGAGCAAGGAGAATCAGGTGTAGTTGCCGGCTAGATTGATAAATGAAAAAAATACAATAAGCTGGGCTTTTTTCAGGTCTTTGAAAGGGGCTTTGTATATGGTTGATATACAGTGTATTGCAAAACGCCCGCAAGAACTTCGAATTTCATCGCAGTGTAATTGAAATTTCATGCCGGTGTAATTCGGATTGGATGCCGATGGAATGGAAATTTTATCGGCATGCTTTTTTTTGCAGGAAAAAAAATATACAATAAGTAAGGGCTTTCCGAGGGGTAAGGGGTGCCGTGGGAACATGCGCTTGCCCGGGGGCTCCGTTTCGTACCCGACCTCTTTTCGTTTTTCGCTTTTTCGCAACGTAGTTATTTCCTTTTTGCCGGCAGAGGCTGGCTGGGGGGAGGGCCGGAGCGAACGGGACGAAAAAAATCCCCTGCCGGAGAGATCCCGCAGGGGAATGAATGTCTTTTCGCGCTATCTTCTTCTCTTGCGCTATCGGAACAAAAAATTACTGGTTTTCCATCATTTCCGAAGGATCGTCGTTCATATTCATCTGCCGCTGGGGTTTGCTTTTTTGAGCCCGCATATTTCCGAAGCTGTAAGTTAGCGTGAATCCGAAACGCCGGCCGCCCCGCCAGCTCATGTCGTCTTGTTCGAAACCGGCCCCCGAGGTAATGGTATGCCGTTTGCGCGAGTCGAGCAGATCGCGGGCGTTGATGCTCAGACTCAGCTTTCTATCGAAGAAAGATTTCCTCAGGCCGGCGTCGAGCGAATAATTCGGCTTGCGATAACCCTGGGCCACCACCTGTTTGGCATTGTAATTGCCCGTCACTTGCAGCGAAATACCGTAGGGCAGCATCAAATTGGCAATCATACGGGCGTTCCACGAGAAGTTTTCTTCCGCTTTGCCTACTACCGGTTCCGTCGCTCCGGCCGGCTGGTAGGTGAATCCGTCGAGTTTGGAGTAAAACAGGTTTACGGTAGTGGTCAGGTCGAGAATCCGGAACAATTTGTCTTTGCCCACGATTTCCACCCCGGCCGATTGGGTTTTCGCTACATTTTCGTAGGTCGATTTCATAATATCGCCTTCCAGGAAACGGATACGCTGGATTACGTCGTTGGTATTCCGGTAGTAGCCCGAGAGGGAAAGCAGATGTTCTCCCCAGTTTTTAATGTAATTCAGTTCGAACGCGTTCGAATACTGGGGCGAAAGGCGCGGATTGCCGAAGGAAATGTTGGTGGAATCGGTAATATTCATAAACGAGTTGAGCTGGCCGCCCCACGGACGGGAAATACGGCGGGTGTAATTCACCTGTATTTCATTGTCCTTAGGCAAGGAATAAGATAGGAAGACGCTGGGGAAAAAGCTGAAATAATCGCGTTTGAAGGGCGATATGTCGCTTTCCGACTGCCCGTAGGCCAGCGATTTCGTTTCTACTTTCGAATATTCCCCCCGTAGCCCGGCCTGTATGCCCAAGGCTCCGAATTTGGTGGAATAGGTGGCATAGAGGGCGTGAATATCCTGATTGTAGAGAAAACGGTTGAAAAGTGCCTGGTCGGCTTCCGCGTTCGATTCTGCTGTGCCCGAATAGGTTTCGACGGGGCTGTTCTGCCGCGAGAGCGTCCCCTTGTATCCGGCTTCCAGCTTGTTGCGGTCGTCGAAGGAATTGACGTAGTCGGCCTGAAATTCCCAGTTGTGGTTGCGTACGTTGTTCAGTTGCCGCTGGTAGGAAGTTGTTTCTTCTCCTTCGCCGTAATCGGAAAACTGATTGTAAATCGTATGGTTGTCCATTCCCCAGCTATTCCACGAGGCGGTGAAATCGAGGTTGCTTTTTTTACTGAAATCGTGTTTGTAACCCAATTCGATATTTCCCCCGTTCATATCGTTGTCCGAATCGGAAGTGCGCAGGCTCGAGATAAACGAACCGGGCGTATTGCTCAGGTAGTCGATGCGGTTTTTTCCCTTCCGGCTTCCGAACATGCCGAAGCCGCCCAGGGTGATATGGTCTTTCGAAGTAACGTTCCACGTTACGCCCATCCGGGCGAATACGTTGCCGCCGTGGTTTTTGCTGGCCGAGGTCTGGTTCAGGAAGGTGGTATCTCCTTCGCGGATATTCAGCCGGTCGGTATAGCCGCCTCCTTTCATCCGCCGTTGGCGGTAGCCCAGGTTGGCATAGGCTTCCACCTTGCCGCTGCTGTAGTTGATGTTGGCGCTGGCATTATATCCGCCGTCGGTATCTGCCCCCGCCTGGGCGCTCCCGTAGTATCCGGCCTTGCGATCTTCTTTCAGGACGATGTTGATAATGCCCGCCGTGCCTTCCGGGCTGTATTTGGCGGAGGGGTTGGTAATCACTTCGATGTTTTCGATGCTTTCGGCCGGCATTTGTTCCAGGATTTCCGCCCGGTTGTCGGCCGAAAGCCCGGAGGCTTTGCCGTTGATCCAGATCGTTACGCTGGAATTGCCGCGCAGGGAGACTTCGCCCTCGTTATCGACGTCGACCGACGGGATATTGCTCAGCACGTCGCTGGCCGAACCGCCCGAAGAGGCGATATTCTGATCGACGTTGAATACTTTTTTATCGATGTCGAACCGCATCTGCGGTTTCTGCCCCACTACCTGTACTTCGCCCAGCATCTGGCTGTCTTCCGAAAGCGGAATCATGCGCAGGCTGACCGATTTTTGGTTGGGATTGATCGTAAATTCTTTCTCGTAAGGCGTATATCCGATATAAGAAACATTTACCACATAAGTACCCGGCGCGAGGTTGCCGATAATGAAATTACCCTCCAGGTCGGTCGTGGCTCCTTTCACAATCTGGTCGGAACCTTTCTTTTTAATACTTACGTTTACAAATTCGAGGGCTTCTTTCGACTTCGAATCGATCACCTTCCCTTTTACCACCCCCGACATGTCTGGCGCCGCATATCCGCTGATCGCCAGAACGACGGATAAGACACCCGTTAAAAACCATTTCATACCATTCAATTTTGTATACTACTGTTTCTGCAACAGTATTGAGACGGTTTTCGGGCCTGATGGTTTATTCGGCGGAAAAAGTTTCTTTTCGGGAAAAAAGGTCTCTTACGGGAAGAATTTCCGGCTATCCGGCCCTTTTGAGGCCGGTTTTTGCCTGATGGGTCCGGGCAAAAAAACTTTTCTGCGACTACCCGGGGCGTATCCCTTCGTCCGGTTTGGGGTAGGTATCCGCTTTTTCGGTTTTCCGGTAGGTATCCGCTCAGCCGGCTCTCCGGCGGGTATCCGCTTATCCGACGGCCTCCGTGCGGTATCCGGCGTCTTTTTTATCCCCTGCGCTTTCTTATTTCAGCTTCTCCAACAAAACCGTCAATTCCTTTACGCCTTCGGAGGCTCCTTTTTCGATATGCCGGATGTCGTTGCGGTAGGTTCTCACTTCTTTCGGATCGATCAGGAAGACGGGTTGGCCGCGGCGTACGTAATTGAGCAGGCCGGCCGCCGGGTAAACATTGAGCGAAGTGCCGATGATGACAAAAATATCCGATGTTTCCACCTGGCGGATAGCGGGCTCGATCATCGGCACGGCCTCGCCGAACCAGACTACGAATGGGCGTAGTTGCCGTCCGTTCTCATCCTTGTCGCCCACCTGAATATCGGGCCTCCCGGCCGGAAGATCGTAGGTGGTGGTCATATCGCCTACCGGGCAGGCTTTCATCAGTTCGCCGTGCAGGTGAATCACGCTTGTGCTGCCGGCGCGTTCATGCAGGTTGTCGATATTCTGGGTAATGATGCGCACGTCGAAATCTTTTTCCAGCGCGGCCAGCCCTAGATGGCCGGCATTGGGCTTGGTGCCCAGCAATTCGCGGCGTCGTTGGTTGTAAAAATTAAGTACCAACTCGGGATTGGCGGCAAACCCTTCGGGAGTAGCCACCTCTTCCACCCGATATTTCTCCCACAAGCCGTCGGAGTCGCGGAAGGTAGAAATGCCGCTTTCGGCGCTCATCCCGGCGCCCGTCAATACAATCAGTTTCTTTTTCATATGGCGATAGGTGTTTCGTTCGGTAGCGTAGATAGGGCAAAGTGAAGCAGCGAGGCCAAGTTATCCGGCCTCGGCGGGGCTGTCGCCTATCTTCGCTTATTCATGAGCAAAGATAAAAAAGAAAACGAAACGGCCGGTTTATTGGGAGCGATTTATGGGGGGCTGTGGGGAATGAGAGTCTTTTGTCAGGAACGATAAACTTTAACGTATTTATATCCTATCTGCTTTTCCCCTACGAAGAAAGGCGGACAGGTAATTATCCTTTTGATCGACTGTGAAACAAGATAGGTTACGATCTGTTTTCCAGGTAGCTACAAATGAAGCTTTTACCTATTTCCTTTCTTCTCTTTTATTAAGTTAGGTGACACGTCTTTATTTAGTTCAGAATGAAGGGGTAAAACTAATATTTTTTGGCTTCTTCTTGCATTTGCTGTACGGCTTTGTTTTGTATTTTTGGTTTTTTTGATAATAATATTAGAGCTGCTGACCTCATTTTTTCCGGTTGCCGAAATTTTGGTTCTGCATATAATTTTACTAGCAGATAATAAGGATACAACCGTTCCGGTAATATCTGAATAGCATATAGTAAAATCTTTTCAGCCTCTTCGAATTTTTCACTTTCTTGTAAACTACATGCTTGGAGGTAATAAAACATTGGATCAGAACTTAATTGGGTAGCTCGTTGTAACCATTTAGCAGCCTGTCTGGATTGATTGATTTTACGTAAACACTGTGCTCCTTCAATTATAAATTCAGGCTGATGTTTTAAAGTCTTGTATAATTTTATATATTCTGTTCCGGCTTTTCTGTAAGCATGGTTATTATAGAGCATTCGAATATATCCCCATTGACGATAAATGATTTCTTTATCCTTTTGAGTATAACAAATTCCTAAACAAATAATTAATGCACAATTCATTATTATTTGCACGTAAACATTTTTCCATTTTTTGCACGCTAATGGAGGAGTACAAGCGCTTAAGAATATAAGTACAATCCAAAAAGAGGGTAACTGTAGTGGATAAGACGAAATTGCGAATACAGACAAAGCTAGTATGCCTCCGCAAATTCCGTGAGATTTATTTTTTAAGCCATAATATAAGCAAATTACTATCCAACTGAGGAATACTACCAGCCCCACCAATCCTTGTTCCAAAGCAATGTGAAGATATTCATTGAAGGCATACTTAGGACATCCAGCAACACGTCTTTCTATCTCCGAGGAATTGCCTGAGGCAAAATAAGTAGCTTGCGCCTGTGCATAAGCAGCAGGAAATCCTCCTAATCCTATTCCTTTAATAGGATGTTTTGCCAAAGCTTTACATGTTACTTTCCATATTAGAAAACGCCCATTTGCAGAGTCTCTTTTTATTAAATAGAATGACCATCCTATGCTTAAAGTCAAAAGGAAAGCAATGGTTATTCCAAAGCATACGGATTTGTTGATTTTTTTTTTCTTGATACGACTCCATACATTTTTCTTTATAATATACACCCATCCACAAGAAACCAAAGCAGCTAACCAGGCTGAACGGCTCATACCTGCTGGTAATATAACCAGGATGGAAAAGAAGCATATCCCCGCAAAATAATGAATAGCTTTCTTTGTTATACAGGGTTTTGAGCTAATACTAGACTCTGTTCCAAGCATTATATCGAGAGAAATAGGTAAGAGTATTGCTAGATAACCGGTATAAGGACCTGGGTTGAAAAAAGTACCCGTCAGCTTAAAAAAAACATGATTCGAAACACTCCAACCGAATAATTGTTCTATCCCGCGGAATACCTCTAGTAGACCTGTACAAAGCAGAATAACCATGAAAAAGTATTTCAGACAAGGATGAATTGCAAAAGCGTAACGGAGTAAAAACCAAAATGTTAATAATTGTGTTCCGAAGAAAAGTTTTTCAGGTTCTGGGTTGAGGGACCAATTGTAAGTCGTAGCTGTAATCCCTGCAAAAGTAACCAATAGCCCGTCTGCCCATGTAAATATGAAGGGGGCATTTGAAGTAACCACGACGGAAACGAAAGTACTAAGGGAAAATGCAAACATTGCATAGTAGAACCAACATACTTTGGCGGTAATTATTGAATTAGCCAAACTGGAATCTGTTGCAAAAGGTGTGCATAGTAACAAGGTGCCACTTGTTGCCAAGAGTAAAAAAGTAAATACAGATGACCAACTTCTCATATATTTTGTTCCTTACTGATGACAAATGAAAATATACCTGAGGTAAAAGATGTATCAATTCAGATTATTCTCTTAGTCGGGATTTAAAAAATAACGTTTATGAATCGCTTGTAAATAATAGTAAGTTAGAGAAGGAAATTGAGTAAAAGGGATGAATATATTTTTCCCCTGTTTTTGTTGGTCAATGTATATAAAGTAAGGTGCAAATTCAATGGATATTTGTGTGGTGAGAAAATCGGAAGGAAAATAATAAAGATCTCCTAGTATTTTGAACTCAGCCATCATGTTTTTTGTTTCTCTATATCTATGTTTGGATGTAAATAAATTTATTGTAAGCTTTAATGAATCTGTTGCATATTTTAGGGCCTCGTAAATTTCGTCGTAACAAACATTGCAACTTTTTTCTGGAATAACTAATATTAGTTGTTCTGTGAATTTACTTAAGTTGGTTTTATTTTCTGTCTTGTCGGGAAAGTAAAACACTGTGTCCTTTCCGAAGTATATATTATCTGAAGAGATTCTAGCTTGCATATTTTTCTTTATAGACTCCTGTAGGGTTAAATAGTTATTGCGGGAGATAATGTTTTGTCTTTTAAGCTGTTTTGTGTCTTTGTCGTATTTGTAAATCATAAATAGATTTAGCCCAAAGAGAATAAATGAAAATATGGGTAAATGATATTTATTATATCTCATTGCTTCTGAATTTACAAGTGACTAAAATTGGGTTTGATTGTTCGCTAAAGTCTTTTAAATGATATATTTTTTGAAGCGTTTTGTGCTTGGATAAAAAAGTAGTAAATTCTTTTTCTCCTATTTTTTGTTTATGATTATTTAGCAGATCAAGAAATTGGAAAGGCTGCATCATAAAGTAAAAAGCCTCATTGGTTAGGGCAAAAGCAGTGTTGTAATAATTGATTTTCATCGGCATATCCGGCATGTGAATCCCATCCATTACTTCTTGCCCTGTTATTATTTCTGCCTTTTCTTTGTTATAGATTGCCCAATAATTATCTTTCCCTCTTTTAAAGGAAAAGAATATATACTTATTGTTCTCAGTGAGGTTATTAATAAAATAAATATAATCTTTTTTTTCGGCTTGGATAGCAAAATCTGCAATGTCGGCATAACCTTGGTCATAAAAATCTTTTGGTGGTTGATTTTCTCCAAAGTCAATGACATATTGCGGTGTTACTTGCCAGTTTTCTGTAATTTTATAAAGAGTATTAGACGGACAGGAGAAAAAACTGTATCCATTGGTGGTTTGGTTGAAATTATTTGCTTCTACTACAAAAAAATAGTTAGCCAATTGTTTGTTGATCGGAAAGAAAGTATGTTCGATTTTATTTCTATCAGCGTTATAATGAATAAGTTGACAATCTGTGGCGTCTGATTCTAAATTGTTGTTGTAAAACAGATATTCATCTTCGTTGGGTTTACAAAAAGCAAATGACATGAAGGGTATCTTTGTCTCTTTTAATAAAACTCCTTGATTGTTATAAGTTTGTATTTTTCTTCCGTTCATGTCTAGTAGTTCGATTTCCTGGTGTACGGGATCAATCCACATATCATATAAAGAAATATATTCTTCGGGTGCATTTCCCAATCGTTGTAAACTTATCAATGGATTCCCAGTACAAGCATCGAAACCAAGTAATCGTTTAGAAGTAATAAGATAGAGTTTTTTTTCTACTATTTTCATTCTGTCAACATCTCCTATCAAAAATGAATCTGCATCACTCAATAGAGTGTAAGTAATTTCCTTGAAAGGTATCGATAGATCTAATAAGGTGGCTTTTCCCATATCTACGGAAATAGTTTCAGTGACTTGATCGATAACTGTTTTGGGTTGATTGCAAGCTGTAAATAGAAGTGTTAGAAATAATATGTGCTTTTTCATAACGACTTGGTGTTTGAGATGAATTTCATAGCGAGTAAAGTTAGAAATAAAAAGAGGATGCCTGCAAAATTGTTAGACATCCTCTTGATATAGTTTAGCAAGCAGCGGCACAATCAGTACCTGAACAGTTGGCACATTTATAAGCACCCGAAGCAGATTGTAATAATGGCCGTCCATGGTTTGACGATTCTTCTGTGGCTGAAGCTTCGATATTACCTAAATAAATATCAATACCTTGTGCCTTTGATTCACTGTTTAAAGCTATGTTGATGGCCGCCAGCGAAATAACAATAATACCTGCAATTAGAAATTTGATTTTTTTCATGTCTGTTATTGAAATATAATTATATATTGTACTTATTCTAATCTGAAATTTTATTATCAGTCGAAACTTTTGGATTCTGTGTTAACTTAAATCAATCCATATATGGTAATTATGGATGGCATAAAGGTATATATTTTTTTCTTACTTCCAAATTCTGTTATATTAAATTTTTCGTTTGAGTTTCTATGTAAATGCGAAACCTTGTTCGAAAGGATTGAGAAAGAGGTTGTTGGAAGATCTGATTTTTTTGTTATTCTAGCATGAGTTCCTTATTTATATGTGATCTTAGTAAATCGAATATAGTTTTTGTTAAGGTAAGAACGTGCTCTCAACAGAATGGCCCAGTGTTTGGAGGTTGATTGGTCTAGTTATTTTTTTTGCGTAAAAAACTTCTAGGCAAGAACATGGCATTTTCCGGAAAAGCAACCGGAGGGAGATCAGTTTCGAATCCCCCTCCGGCCGTTTGTCGTTGTCTTGTTCTTCCGGATTAACCGGGGTTCCTTAGGGCGGCTTATCCTAGGTTGTTCAATAAATCTACCTTACCTTCTTTTACCAGGCGGTAGATCATTTCGCCGAATAGGGTGTTCACCCAGGCAAACCACGAGCGGGTGAAGTTCTTGGGATCGTCCATGTAGAACGATTCGTGCATGAAGCCGGTATCGCCGTCGGTGTCGCGAAGCATTTTTACGCAGCGGCGGATTTCGTCGTTATCGTGCGTGGTGTTGCAACGCATAATGATGCTCATCGGCCAGATATACCCGATGCCGATATGCGGGCCGCCGATTCCTTCGCCGGCCGATCCTTTGAAGAAATAAGGGTTGTATTCGCTCAGGATCAAACGGCGGGTATTCTGATAGACGGGGTCATTTTCTTCTACGCAGCCCAGGTAAGGCAGGGCCAGCAGGCTGGGCACATTGGCGTCGTCCATAAAGACGTGGTTGTAGAAACCGTCTACTTCGAAGGCGTATACTTTTCCGAATTTGGGGTGTTCGATAATCCCGTATTGTTTTACGGCTGCTTCCACTTCGTCGGCCAGCGCTTCGCATTGGGCGGCAAAAGCGTTGTTGTTTTTAATCTTCCGCATCATCTCGGCCAGTTGGCGAAGCGAGGTGACGGCAAAGAGGTTGGAAGGTATCAGGAAACCGAACAAGGTGGCATCGTCGGAGGGGCGGAAAGAAGAGACGATAAGGCCTACCGGACGTACGGGGCTGCCCCAGCCGTCGTTCAGGAGCGTATCGCCCTGGCGGTCGGTGACGCGGGTGAATTTGTACGGGCCCATATCTTCCTTGCGTTGCTGCTCGCGGAAGGTCTTATAAACGGCCTGCATGGCGTTTTCCCAGTCGGCGTCGAAAGGCGAGGTGTCGCCCGTCTTTTTCCAGAAATGGTAGGCCAGGCGGATGGGGTAGCAGAGGGAGTCGATTTCCCATTTCCGCTCGTGCAGTTCTTTTTTCATTTCGGTATTGTCGCTTTCCCATTCGCTGCCGGTCGGGCCTTCGTTGAAACCGTTGGCGTAGGGATCGATGTTGATGCACCAGGTCTGGCGGTTGATAACGCCGGCCAGCATGGTTTTTACCTTAGGATCGTCGTTGGCAAACTGGATATGGGGAAATACCTGGGCCGACGAGTCGCGTAGCCACATGGCGTGGATGTCGCCGGTCAGCACGAAGGTGTCGGGCTTGCCGTTCAGCATTTTATGCTCGCAGGTGGTGTCGAGCGTATTGGGAAAGCAGTTTTCAAACATCCAGGCCAGCTTGGGGTCTTTGAGTTGGGCTTTCGTTTCACGTATCGCTTTTTCCACGGCTTCCGAAGTGAATTGCCGTTTGTCGGGAGCGGGCCGCAGGCAGGTATAGGCACCTGCCGCCATGGAAGTGAGGGGTTGAGCCGTGGGAGAAACTGTTCCTACGGCTTCGGCTGCTTGGGCTAAAGAATGTTGTCCTACGAGTAGACCGGCCAGCGAGAGGCTGCCGTTTTTCAGAAAATCTCTGCGAGTTGTCATTTTTGTCGGTGTGTTTTTATGTATTACATATTTCTTTGCTGTAAAGTAAGACGATTCGTTCAAGAGTTTCCCTAAAAAGGGGTGGATTTTTAGTTTTTTTTAAAGAGTCGGCTGCCAGAAGGGCAAAGAAGGAAAATAGAGCTGGATGTGTATGTTGTCGGCCGAGGGTGAAAAATATGTTTTACAACGCAGGCGGGCAAGCCCTGGCCTATACCTCCTTCGGTTTCGACGGGGCCATTTTGATTACTACCCGCGATTACCGGAAAGAAAAACCGGAGTCGAAAGGCATCCTTTGGCAACCGTTGGGCCTGAGCCCGGCAAAAGAACGGCCGGCGGGATTGCCCGACAGCTTGAAGCTTCCCTGCCGTCCGGGCGCTTACCGGGTGATCGTGGAAGGGATCGATTGCTCCGGTGTGCCTCGCTACGAAGCGAAACGAATTGTCATACAGGAATAAACGAGAGGGAAAAGGGTAGGGGCGGGTAGAAAGATGCAAAAGTATCAAAAAAAACGTCCCTTTTGCTTTACATCTGATTAAAAGCATTACTTTTGTGCCTCATAATTAAGATGAACAAGAAGAAATGGATAAAGTAAGTTACGCGCTCGGTTTAAGTATAGGAAATAATTTCCAGAACTCAGGCATCAAAAATCTCCAGGTAGACGATTTCGTGAAAGGGTTGAAAGACGTTTTGGACGAAGCTGCTCCGGCTATCGGCTACGACGAGGCCAAACAAGTCATCAACGATTATTTCATGCAACTGCAAAAAGAGAAGCTGGAAATAAACAAAAAGGCCGGTGAGGAGTTTCTTTCTATAAACAAGCACAGAGACGGTGTGGTTACATTGCCCAGCGGTTTGCAATATCAGGTGCTGAAAAAAGGCGACGGCCCCCGGCCCACGCCTACCGACAAGGTAAAATGCCATTACCACGGTACGCTTATCGACGGTACCGTATTCGACAGTTCCGTACAGCGGGGCGAACCGGCCGTATTCGGTGTATCGCAGGTGATTCCCGGGTGGGTGGAAGCTTTGCAGCAAATGCCGGTAGGCTCCAAATGGCGGTTGTTTATTCCTTCCGACCTGGCTTACGGCGAGCACGGAGCCGGCGAAGCGATCGAGCCTAACAGCGCGCTGGTATTCGATGTGGAATTATTGGATATTGTAAAATAATACATATAGTTTAAAAGAGAAAAATGAAAAAGTTAAGTGTTTTAGCAGCTACAGCGATTGTAGCGTTGGGTTTTTCCGCTACTTCTTGTGATTCACATCCTACGGCCAACCTGAAAACAGCCGTCGACAGCGCCAGCTATGCCATCGGCGTAAGCACGGGAGCCGGTTACAAAGAAAATCTGAAAACCTTGCCGGGCGGCGAAGCCAATGTAGATGCGTTGATCGCCGGTTTCGTACAGGCTATCAAGGGCGACTCCACGAAGATGAGCGCGCAGGAAGCACAGGTTTACCTGCAAACTTATTTTGTAGAAGCATCGGCTAAGGAAGCCCAGAGTAACAAAGAGGAAGGCGAAAAATTCCTGGCTGAAAATAAGACCAAAGACGGCGTGTTCACTACGGAAAGCGGCCTTCAGTACAAAGTGGAAAAAGAAGGCACCGGCGCCAAACCGACTGCTAACGACAAGGTAAAAGTACATTATACGGGTACATTGCTCGACGGTACGAAATTCGACAGCTCGGTCGATCGCGGCGAACCGGCCGAATTCGGCGTAAGCCAGGTGATCAAAGGCTGGACGGAAGGTCTGCAGATCATGCCGGTAGGCTCGAAATATATTTTCTGGATTCCTTCCGAGCTGGCTTACGGCGAACGTGGTGCCGGACAGGATATTAAACCGAACAGCGTGCTGAAATTCGAAGTGGAACTGCTCGACATCGTTCCCGATGCGGCAGGCGCCAATAAATAATTTTCGACATCCGTAAGATAAAAGGGGGCGAAATATGCTAAATAGCATTATTTCGCCCCCTTTTATCATTTGTTGATTACTTTTTTCTTTCAGAATGATATAGCATTCAAATTTATTATATACTTTTGATACCACTAAATCAAAATGTATACGTTCAAATGGAGAAGATAGACAAACTGGACCGGCAAATATTGAACATTATTTCAAAAAATGCCAGGATTCCTTTCAAGGATGTGGCCGAAGAATGCGGGGTATCCCGCGCGGCGATTCATCAACGGGTTCAACGCATGATTGATATGAATGTGATCGTCGGGTCGGGCTATCATATTAATCCGAAGATTCTAGGCTATAATACCTGTACCTATATCGGCGTCAAGCTCGAACGCGGTTCGATGTATAAAGATGTGGTACCCGAGTTCGAAAAAATACCCGAAGTGGTGGAGTGCCATTTCACTACCGGGCCGTATACCATGCTGATCAAGCTGTACGCTCGCGATAACGAGCATTTGATGGAGTTGCTGAATTCCCGCATCCAGGAAATTCCGGGGGTGACGGCTACCGAGACGCTGATCTCGCTCCGCCAGAGCGTCAAACGCGAGATCCCCATCTGTAATATCAACGAGTAAAACAACCGTGCAGTTCCCATTTTCCCCATATGGCCCGGCCGATTCCTTTCGGCCGGGCTTTTTGTTATTTCGGCGTTATCTTCTATCTTTGCTTCACTGAATCAAAATCGAAGATAGACCGTGCCCGGCAGGAGCCCGATGAGACTTTGCTCCTGCGCTCGGTTTGCGCTATCTTTGTTCCCGGGAAACCGTGAAGGGGCGGGCTTTGGCAAAGGCAAAGTTCGCCGAGGCTATGCTCCGGCGGTTAGCAGGAGCTTTGTTCCGGCAAAGCAACGCTGAAGCATGCCCGGGTTCAGGCCGAGCCGTCTGGTTCTCTGCTCCGGCTTTCCCTATATGGGTAAGATATTTTGACAAAGAACGATTGAAATTGAAATCTATGAATAAATTTCCAGGTATCCTGTTGTTCCTCTTTCTCTGCCTTTCTCCGGTAGTCGCTGCTACGGGGAGTTACCGCTTTCGCGTCTATCTGAAAGATAAGGGAGAAGCGGGCTATCGCCTCGACCGCCCCGAAGCCTACCTTTCGGAGGAGGCCGTGAAGCGGCGCATCCGCCGGCGGATTCCGCTTACCGAATCGGATCTGCCCATCGCCCCGGCTTATCTCGATACCTTGGCGGCGGCCGGCGTGCAGCCTGTGGTGAAAAGCAAATGGCTGGCTACCGTGGTGGTGGATAGCCCCGACAGCCTGGTCGCGGAACGCCTGGAACAACTTTCGATAGTCGATTCGGTAAAATGGGTGTGGAAAGGGGAAAGCATAGAGCCGGCCCCGGTCGTTCATATTCCTACGCTGGCAACAGCGACAGCCGGCGAAAACAGCAAGAACAGGAAGAACAGCGAAAATGTCAAGGATCGCGGGAACAGCGAAAATGCTGGAAGCGACGAAAGCCGCGAGAACGGAAATATCGCCTTGGCCGGGTTAACCGCCTTTATCCTTTCCGCTGAAGTACAACCTCCCGCTTGCGTTCAATCCGCCGTGGCCATTGAAACCGCCGCTTCCGCCCCCGCTTCCACTTCGACTGCCGTTTCCGCCGGAAACCAAACCGCGCGCCTGGTTCCTGCCGACTCGCCGCTGAAAGCAACCTACGGCTATGCCGAAAAGCAAATCCAAATGTTGAACGGCATCCGTTTGCATAAAGCCGGGTTCCGGGGCGAAGGCATGCGGGTAGCCGTGATCGATGCCGGCTTTGAATGCGTCGACCGGATCAGCGCCTTCGACTCCTTGAAATTGCTCGGCACGCATAATGTGGTATTTCCCGGCGCCAGCGTATTCGAAGGCGACGACCACGGAACCAAAGTCCTCTCGTGCGTGGCGGCCAATGCGCCGGGCATCATGGTGGGCACCGCTCCCGAGGCTTCCTACTGGCTGATTAAAAGCGAAGACAGCCGTTCGGAATTTCCGATTGAAGAGGATTATTGGACGGCGGCCTTGGAATTTGCCGATAGCGTGGGGGTAGATGTCGTCACTTCCTCGCTGGGTTATTTTATTTTCGATAGAGAAGCTCTCAGCCATACGCCCGGCGAACTCGACGGACGTACGGCCCATATCAGCCGGGCGGCCCGGATGGCTGCCTCCAAAGGATTGCTTTTGTTCTCGAGTGCAGGCAACGAAGGAAGCGGCACATGGGAAAAAATCACTTTTCCGGCCGACGTAGCCGAAATCGTCACGGTAGGCTCGGTAAACGAAGAGAAGAAAAAAAGCAGCTTCAGCTCGACCGGCTTTACAGCCGACGGTCGCGTCAAACCGGATGTGGTAGCGCTCGGAACCGGTTGCTGCGTGATCGATCCGAGCGGGAGCATCCGGTACGCCAACGGCACATCCTTCTCTACCCCTATCGTAGCCGGATTGGGCATCTGCCTGTGGCAGGCCTTTCCCTATCTGAGCAATCAGGAAATCATCGAGCGGCTCCGGCAGAGCGGCAGCCGGCGTAAACGCCCCGACGCCGAACTGGGCTACGGCTTGCCCGACTTTTATAAAATCTATAAACAAGAACGAAAACATGGCCAATTATCACGTTGACCCATCGGGAGGAAAAGAAGAACTCTCGCTGCTGGAATTGAACAATCGGGTGCGGGCCGCACTGGGCCGGGCCTTCCCGGATACCTGCTGGGTGCGGGCCGAGATGAGCGATGTGCGCGTGAACCAATCGTCGGGCCATTGCTACCTGGAATTTGTGGAAAAAAATCCCCTTACGGGCCAGCTCACGGCTAAGGCCCGCGGGTCGATCTGGGCGAAAACCTTCCGCATGCTCAAACCCTATTTCGAGTTGGAGACCGGCCGGGCGTTCGCTTCCGGCTTGAAAGTGCTGGTACAGGTGATCGTGGAATTTCACGAACTCTACGGATTCAACCTTACGGTGGTCGACATCGATCCGGCCTATACCCTGGGGGATATGGTACGCAAACGCATGGAAATTATCCGGCAATTGCAGGAAGAAGGCGTATTCACCCTGAATAAGGAATTACCCCTGCCGCTCCTTCCCCAGCGGATTGCCGTCATTACTTCGCCCACCGCTGCCGGCTACGAAGATTTTCTGCACCAGCTCTCTGCCAACCGGGCCGGCTATGTCTTTTATCCCCGGCTTTTCCCCGCCCTGATGCAGGGAGAGAAAACCGAAGAATCGATTATTGCCGCGCTGGAAAAGATTTACCAGCATGCCGATTGCTTCGACGTGGTGGTGATTATCCGCGGGGGCGGGGCTACTTCCGACCTGAGCAGTTTCGATTCCTATCTGCTGGCAGCCAATTGCGCGCAGTTCCCCCTGCCGGTCGTAACAGGCATCGGGCACGAGCGCGACGATACGGTGGTCGACCTGGTAGCCCATACCCGGATGAAGACGCCTACGGCCGTGGCCGAATTTCTGATCGGACGGGTAGAAGAGACAGCTACCGAATTGTACGGACTGCAACAAGCGGCCAGCAGTATGGCTACCCAACTTCTGGCGCGGGAAAAGACCTACCTTCAGTTGGCCGCTTCGCGCCTGCCTTCGTTGGTGCAAAGCCGGATCGAGCGCAGCCGTTCTTCGCTGCAACTGCTCACGGCTAATCTGCCCGCCTGGGCGGGCGGCCTCACCGGGCGTTGCCGAGCCGATGTCGAACGGCTTCAATTGCGCCTGGCCGCCGGATCGAAAGCCGCCACGGCCGGCGAGAAACGACGGCTCGAATTGATAGAGCAATTCGTGAAAATGGCTTCTCCCGATTATATTTTGCAACGCGGATACAGCCTTGCGTTGCAAGACGGAAAAATAGTAAAACAAGCCGCTTCGCTCCGGCCCGGCGATCTGCTGGTCACCCGGTTCGCCGACGGCGAAGTGGAAAGCGTGATAAAAAAACGAACGGTAACTGCCGGCAACTAAAAAAAGAAACAGATGGCAAAAAAAGAAGAAACGTATAAAGAAGCGATGGAGCAACTCCGTCGCATCGTAGCCGACATCGAAAACGGCGAAATGGATGTCGACCTTCTTTCCGAAAAGGTAAAAGAAGCGACACGGCTTATCCAATTATGTAAAGACAAATTGTACAAGGCCGACGAAGAAGTGAAAAAGGTATTGGAGGAACTGGATTGATGAAAAAATTCGTGCTGATCGTAGCCGGCGGGAAAGGTCTCCGCATGGGAGGCGAACTGCCCAAGCAGTTTATTCCTTTTCAGGGCAAGCCCGTCTTGATGTATACCTTGGAAGCCTTCCGCCGTTGGGACGCTTCGGCCCGTCTGGTCGTGGTATTGCCCGAGGCGCACCGGGCCTATTGGGAAATGCTTTGCCGGGAAATAGGCTGCTCTGTCCCTCACCGGCTGGCTCCGGGCGGAGAGACCCGTTTCGATTCCGTACGAAGCGGGCTGTCGGTGGTGGAAGAAGAAACGGGGCCGGCTTGCGGCGACGAGAAAATCCTTATCGGCGTGCACGACGGCGTACGTCCCTTCGTGCCGGCCGAGGTGATCGAAGCCTGCTTCCGGGAAGCCTCGCGCAGCGGAGCGGCCATTCCGGTAGTGCCTATGATCGATTCGCTACGCGAGGCCGACGCAGAAGAAAGCCGCCCGGTAGACCGGAGCCGTTATTTTGCCGTCCAGACGCCCCAGGTATTCGACGCCGCGCTGCTGCGGGAAGCCTATCGCCAACCCTATTCTCCCCGGTTTACCGACGACGCTTCGGTAGTGGAAGCCGTGGGCCGCAAAGTGAAAATGGTACCGGGCAGCCGCGAAAACATCAAGCTCACCACGCCTTTCGATCTGTTACTGGCCGAAGCCATGTTTCGTTCTCATCCTTAAAATCTCTTCCGCCATGCTCGATCTCGATAAACGATCTATTACCTATCTACCCGGCGTAGGCCCCAAAAAGGCGGAAATCCTCCGCAAAGAAGCGGGAATTTCGTCGTACGAGGACTTGCTGTTTTATTTCCCCTACAAATATATCGACCGGAGCCGGTTTTACAAGGTAGCGGAAGTAAACGGCCATATGCCTTATATCCAGTTGAAAGGGCGGATTCTTTATTTCGAGACGGTAGGCGAAGGACGTACGCGGCGGCTGGTAGGAAAATTTACCGACGGCACCGGCACGATCGATCTGGTCTGGTTTAAAGGCTTGAACTATATTACCGAAAAATACCGTCCCGGCGTGGAATATATCGTATTCGGCAAACCCACCGAGTTCGGACACATATATAATATACCTCATCCCGATGTCGACCCCGTAGAACAGGCGGCCCAGGTAGCAGCCGGTTTGACGCCGTTTTATAATACGTCGGAAAAAATGAAAAAGTCCTTCCTCAACTCGCGGGTTATCCAAACCCTGCAATACACCTTGCTGAGCGGGTTGAATTGGGAACTTCCGGAAACCCTGCCTTCCGACATATTGAAGCGCACCGGCATGATTTCTTTTCAGGAAGCCATGCGCCACATTCACTTTCCCGAATCGGCCGCCAAATTGCAGCAAGCCCAGTTGCGCCTGAAATTCGACGAATTGTTTTTTATCCAACTCAATATATTGAAAACCGCCGGCCTGCGCAAACGCAAGCTGCAAGGCATCGTCTTTCCCACCGTAGGCGCTTACTTCAACACCTTTTATAAAGACTACCTGCCTTTCGAACTGACCGGCGCCCAGAAACGAGTGGTAAAAGAAATCCGCGCCGATATGGGTAGCGGCCGGCAGATGAACCGCTTGTTGCAGGGAGACGTAGGCAGCGGCAAAACCTTGGTGGCCCTGCTCTCCATGCTGCTGGCGGTAGATAACCATTGCCAGGCTTGCATGATGGCGCCCACCGAAATCCTGGCCAACCAGCATTATGCCACCGTAAGGGGCTTCCTCAAAGATATGAACATACGCGTGGCCCTCTTGACCGGCTCCACCCGGAAGAAGGAACGCGAAAAACTTTTGCCGGCCATCGCCAGCGGCGAAATCCAACTCGTGATCGGTACCCATGCCTTGATTGAAGAAACCGTAGTCTTCGCCTCTCTAGGCCTGGCCATCATCGACGAGCAACACCGTTTCGGCGTAGAGCAACGCTCGCGGTTATGGACGAAAAACGCCGTCGTTCCCCATGTGCTGGTGATGACGGCTACGCCTATCCCCCGCACCTTGGCGATGACTTTGTACGGCGATCTGGACGTATCGGTCATCGACGAGCTCCCCCCCGGCCGCAAGCCCGTCCGTACCCTTCACCGCTATGATACGAAAAAAGCCGAACTTTACGATTTCCTCCGGAAAGAAATCCGGCGCGGCCGCCAGGTATATGTGGTCTATCCCCTGATCGAGGGAAGCGAAAAACTCGATTACAAAAACCTGGAGGAAGGATACGAAGTATTCCGGGAAGTCTTTCCGGAATTTAAGGTGTGCATGGTACACGGCCGGATGAAAGCGGCCGACAAGGAAACGGAAATGCAACGGTTTATTTCCGGCGAAGCCCAGATCCTGATGGCCACTACCGTGATTGAAGTAGGCGTAAACGTGCCCAACGCCTCGGTGATGGTGATCGAAAGCGCCGAACGCTTCGGGCTTTCCCAATTACACCAGTTGCGCGGCCGCGTGGGCAGGGGAGCCGAACAATCCTATTGCATCCTGGTCTCTTCCTATAAGCTCAGCAACGATACCCGCAAGCGGCTGGAGATTATGGTAGGAACCAACAACGGCTTCGAAATAGCCGAGGCCGATCTGCGTCTGCGCGGGCACGGCGATCTGGAGGGGACGCAACAGAGCGGAGAGGGCTTGGACCTGAAAATAGCCAACCTGGCGGCCGACGGGCAAATTCTGCAACTGGCCCGCGATATAGCCGCCGGATTATTGAACGAAGACCCCAATTTGCAGGCCGAAAACCACCGGATATTGAACGAAAGGTTAAAAACCCTTTTTACACGCAAGATAAATTGGGGAATGATCAGTTAATATGTTGTGAAACATGTTTTTGACAAAGGCTTTGTTTTTCAGCTTCTTCGACTACCTATTTTCCTAAGCTCGCCCCCCATTCGGGAAATTTTTCATTAATGAATTTTGTCGGCTTACCTAAAATTCCGAACTTTGTACAACTAATGAATGGGGAATCAGCCTCATTCCTCTAAATTTTTATCCTGAACTAAAGATCGTAAGCCTTCAAAAGATGAATATACGAGCATTATTTTGCATTTGTTGCACTACTTTGCTGGTTTCCGCCGCGAGCGCGAAGGAGCCGGAAAAGAAAGAAAACAACGAACAACCTGCTACTGCACCTCATACCGCCCTGATGGACAAACGCGTGTCCGAACTAATGGCCGATCGGGTAGGGTTTAAAAAAGATTTGGCCCTGAAAGAACTGGCCGCTATCAACGAGCGGGCCGAATTGGAAGCGCGTGAAGATTTGATGTTTCCCGCCGACGAATTATACGGTTCCAACTGGGACAACCGGTGGGTAGACCCGTACGGGAAAGCAGACATTTCCTTCCCCGATTCGTTTGCCATCGACTGTTCCGCTTTTACGTTTCCTATCGATAACGCCACGAAGGTGACTTCCAAATACGGCCCGCGCCGTCGCCGGATGCACAAAGGCATCGATTTGAAAGTACAGATAGGCGATACGATACGGGCCGCTTTCGACGGAAAAATCCGGATTCGCAATTTCGAACGCCGCGGTTACGGGTATTATCTGGTAGTGCGCCATCCCAACGGATTGGAAACGGTATACGGCCATCTTTCCAAATTCCTGGTAGACGTCAACCAGATCGTACGGGCCGGGCAGCCCATCGCCTTGGGCGGCAATACGGGTCGTTCCACAGGTTCGCACCTGCATTTCGAAACCCGCTTTCTGGGACAGGCCATCAATCCGTCTGAAATCATCGATTTCGAAAACCAGGTGCCCAACCAGGACACGTATGTTTTCCAGAACTTGAAAATTAACGGACGGAAAAGCAATATTTACACCTCGTCGGGCAACCAGATGGCCTACCACCGCGTCAAGTCGGGCGAAACCCTGGGCAAAATCGCCCGGATGTACGGTACGACGGTAGGCGAACTCTGCCGGCTGAACGGTTTGAAGAGCACTTCTACCTTGCGTATCGGCCAGTCGATACGTTGCAGCGCGGGTACCGCAGGCACGGCTAAAGCAACTTCCAAGCCGGCGGCCCCGGCCACAGCTTCGGCTAAGACGACGGGCGCTAAGGTACAAGCTTCCGCCGCCGTGGTAGCTTCGCATACGGGTGCGGCTTCTTCCGCTTCGCATGGAACTACGCCGGTTTACCACCGGGTAAAATCGGGCGATACCTTGGGAGCGATCGCTTCCAAATACGGTACAACCGTGAATAAATTGTGCGAGTTGAACGGAATCAAACGAACGACGATTCTGAAATTGGGTCGCTCGTTGCGTTGTTCATAAAGAAATAGGAGGGTTTCCTTAGCGCGTAAGCGCATAAGGGATGTCCGCACTTTTGAAAGAATACCCCTTTTCCTAAGCTTCGAATAGCTTAGGAAAAGGGGTATTCTTTTTTCAAAAAAACGACAATAAGCAAGGCTTGGGGAGCAAGAAAAAGACTTGCTTTGTATAAGGCTGGTATATAGCACATTACGGGATGATCGGAAGGGGTGCCGGATTTCATGCCGGAGAAATCCGGATTACACCGGCATGAAATTCAAATTACACCGGCATGAAATTTCAAACGCATCGGCATGTATTTTTCGGAAACGAAAAATAAATACAATAAGCCTCCCGTTTCCCAGGCGAAACGCCTCTTCCTGTTGGCGGCAAACCGCAAAGGCGGCGTCTTCCTTTTTTCCGGTCGTCGCAGGCGGATGATTTTCCGCTTTCCCCATTCCATTTTGTTCCTTAATATCTCTCTATTCCTATTAAAAACAGCTATCATATCCGGTTTCACGTTAATAATGTCTATCTTTATCCCCCAAAAAGCGAAGATAGGCTTTATCCGGGCGGGGCAGTAGTGTGCTTGCCTCTGCTTTTGAGTTTGTCCTATCTTGGCCGAATAAAAAGAAGCCTATGCCAGATACCAAAGAACAATTCGAAAAGGTAATTTCCCAATGCAGGGAATTGTTTGCCAAGAAGCTGAAAGATTACGGGCCATCGTGGCGCATCATGCGGCCTCAATCGATAACCGACCAATTGTTTATCAAGGCCAACCGTATCCGGAGCCTGGAAATAAAAGGCACGAGCCGGGTAAACGAGGGCATTCGTCCCGAATTCGTAGCCATCGTCAATTACGGCGTCATCGGCCTGATTCAGCTTGCCCGCGGTTTTGCCGACACCACCGATATGACGGAAGAAGAGGCTCTGGCTCTTTACGATCAGTACATCACCCAAACCAAAGAGCTGATGTATGCCAAAAACCACGATTACGACGAGGCCTGGCGAAATATGCGCATCAGTTCGTATACCGATTTGATTCTGATGAAAATCTACCGTACCAAGCAAATCGAGAGCCACCACGGCCGCACCTTGGTGTCCGAAGGCGTGGATGCCAATTACATGGATATGGTGAATTACGCCCTTTTCGGGTTGATTAAACTCGAATACGGCGAAGCATAAATTAGGCGAAGAGAAACAGACGATGAAAAAAAACGGGAAAATTTCTAAAATAGCGGCCGAATGCAGCCGGGTGCTGATCGGGCTGGTCTTTGTGTTCTCCGGAACCGTAAAAGCCATCGATCCGATGGGAGGCGCCATCAAGATGGGCGAATACCTCTCTTCGTTCGGGTTGGATAAGTTCCAATCGTTTGCCGTCATGCTCTCTTTCAATCTGTCGGCTATCGAATTTACCCTCGGCGTTTGCTTGTTGCTGGGCGTATACCGCCGGTATACCGCCTTGCTTGCCCTTCTCTTCATGGCTTTTATGACGCCGCTTACGCTCTATCTGGCCCTTTTCAATCCCGTCTCGGATTGCGGCTGTTTCGGCGATGCGGTGGTGATCAGCAATTGGGAGACGTTTTGGAAAAATGTCGTCTTGCTGGCTGCGGCGATAGTGGTGTTTGTCTACAACCAGCGTCTTACGGCCTTTTACACCTATAAGGTATATTGGTTCGTGGCCTTGTTTGCCTACGTTTACTGCATCGGTTTCGCTTATCGCAATTACAACCATCTTCCCCTTGTCGACTTCCGGCCGTATAAAGTGGGGGCTAATATACCCCGGCTGATGGAGATACCCGAAGGAGCGGCCGAAGACGAATATCGGTATGCGTTTATTTATGAAAAAGACGGCGTTCAAAAAGAATTTTCGCTCGACGACGTGCCGGCCGGCGATAGTACCTGGACGTTTGTGGAATCGAAAACCGAGCTGATCAGCCAGGGATACGTGCCGCCCGTGGCTTCCTTTACGATCTACGACGAACGCGATGAAAACGTAGCCGATATTCTGTTGCAGGATACGGTTCCCCTTTTGTTGCTTATTTCCCCTAAACTGGAAAATGCCGACGACGCCCGTATCGACGAGATCAATGAAATTTACGATTATGCGCTGGAACATAAAATGAATTTCTACTGCGTCACTGGTTCTTCCCGCCAGGCTATCGACCAATGGATCGATAACACCGGGGCCGAATACCCTTTCCTGAAAGCCGACGACGTATTGTTGAAAACCATTATCCGTTCGAACCCCGGCCTGGTTTTGCTCAAAGAAGGCACCATTCTGGGAAAATGGCATTACAACGACTTGCCGCGCGAAGAAGCCATGCAGCCGGTTTTCGAAGCCCGCCTTTCCGGTAAAGGCATAAAAAACAAAGAAGAGGGTGGGTTGCTAACCAACCTATTTACTTTTACCGTACCTTTGTTGCTCGTTTGGATATACGATTACTTACGCAACCGTTTGCCTCGGCGGCGTCGCGAAAAAGCGGCCGCCGCTGCCCGGTAAATGAAGATTAGTATGTTGGAATTTATTATGTTATATATTTAAATTAGTTGAGTTATGAGAAAGAATATTGTTGCAGGAAACTGGAAAATGAACACCACGCTTGCCGAAGGGCTGGCTTTGGCAAAAGGTTTGGACGAAGCGTTGAAGGGTAAAACCCCCAATTGCGAGGTGGTTATCGGCGTTCCTTTCACTCACCTGGCCAGCGTTGCCGCTGCTATCGACACAGATAAAATCGGGGTAGCCGCAGAAAACTGCGCCGACAAAGAAAAGGGAGCATATACGGGCGAAGTTTCGGCTGCCATGGTAGCGTCGACGGGTGCCGGCTATGTTATTCTGGGTCATTCCGAACGCCGCGCTTACTATCACGAAACGCCGGAAATCCTGAAAACGAAAGTCGAGCTGGCCCTGGCCAACGGGTTGACTCCTATCTTCTGCATCGGCGAAGTATTGGAAGAACGCAACGCCGGCAAACATTTCGAAGTAGTCGACGCTCAGATCAAAGAATCTCTGTTCGACTTGTCTGCCGAAGATTTCGGTAAAATCGTCCTGGCTTACGAACCCGTATGGGCTATCGGTACCGGTAAGACGGCTACTTCCGACCAGGCTGAAGAAATCCATGCTCATATCCGTGCTACGCTGGCCGGCAAATACGGTCAGGAAGTGGCCGACAATTGCACCATCCTGTACGGCGGCAGTTGCAACGCCGGCAATGCCCGGGAGTTGTTTGCCAAACCGAATGTCGACGGCGGCCTGATCGGCGGCGCTTCGCTGGCGGTAGATAAATTCATGCCCATTATCGAAGCATTTTAATCCGGTTGCGCCAGAGTTGAAATAAGAAATCCGGCCGGCCCGGCAGCGTACGGGCCGCCGCATTTTTCCCCCTCGAAAATAATAGCCTGTTTATTGTTCAATCAGATATGACGAAATGAAGAAAAATCCTTGTATCCTTTTTATCCTCGCAGCCTTGCTGATGCTGGCAGGCATAGCGCGCGCCCAGACCGAAACCGGGGCCGAAACGATATTCGACGCCTTGCAATCGCCGGAGCCGGGTAAAGGCAAGGTCGTCATCCGTCAACCCGGCGCTATCCGCAACCTGGTAGGAAAGCGGCTTCACGGCGCCGATGTGGAAACTACCGAGAGCGAAACTTTTCTGAAGATACAAGGTTATCGCACCCAGGTATTTTCAGGCAATAATCAGCGCAAGTCCAAAGACGAAGCTTTCCGGAAAGAAAAAGAAATCAAACAACTTTTTCCGGATGTTCCCACCTACGTTACGTATACCGCGCCTTTCTGGAAACTTCGCGTGGGCGATTTCCGCTCGCACGAAGAAGCCTATCATATGATGCGGCTGTTGATCGACGCTTTCCCCTCCTATGGAAAAGAAATGTATATCGTAAAAGAAGAAATTAAAATCCCGTTGAACTAGAGAGAAATGATGGAAGTAAACCAACAGACGCTCTGCGCCAGAGAGGAACTGGCCGGCCATTACCGGCATATCCTCGGTCTGCTCGGCGAAGACGCCGCCCGCGAAGGCCTTCTGAAAACCCCCGAACGCGTAGCGAAAGCCATGCAGTTTTTAACCAAAGGCTATCACGAAGACCCTGAAGCCGTTCTTCGCTCCGCCATGTTTCAGGAAGAAGATTACAAGCAAATGGTGATTGTAAAAGATATTGATTTCTTTTCCCTCTGCGAACACCATATGTTGCCCTTTTTCGGGAAAGCCCATGTAGCTTATATCCCCAAAAAATACATTACCGGGCTGAGCAAGATTCCCCGCGTGGTAGATATATTCGCCCGCCGCTTGCAAATACAGGAACGGCTTACCCTGCAGATCAAAGACTGCATCCAGCGTACGCTCGATCCGCTGGGCGTGATGGTCGTCGTCGAAGCTCAACATATGTGCATGCAGATGCGGGGAGTAGAAAAACAAAACTCGCTTACCACCACTTCCGATTTTACCGGATTCTTCCAGCAAGCCAAAACTCGTGAAGAATTTATGAATCTGATCAAGCATAACCGTTAGTCGCGCCTGCCGCCCGGCGGCAGACGCCGATGCCGTTTCTTTCCCCCCCGGGCGGTTTTTCTTTCCCGACCGGCCGGGTTACTGTCGAAGCTGCTTTCCGGCTATGTAGCGAAGGCAGCTTTTTTATCTCCTTCCGCCAACGGCCGGTGAAGGATAGCCCTTATGTTCGGCTTCTCCTGTTTTCCTCTCAGCCTTTTTTGTCCTTCCCGCCCCGGGTTTTGATTCAAGAACCATACCTTTGCGTACAGTCGCTGCCTTCTGTCATACGAAAGTTCTTTTCACCTCGTTTACATACTGTAACAAATAGATAAAAATATGAAAATAAAACGTATTGCAGGCAGTATTTTAGTCTGTATAAGCATATTGCCGGGTGCAAACGCGCAGGTGATCACGGTAGAAAACGGTTTTGCCGTTTCCCGGGTAAAAAACAGCTTCGACGATAAAAACATTTTTCCCTATCAGATGTCGGCCGGGGTAGAATACTGGGATCATGGCCGTTATAGCCTCTCCACCAACCTGGGCTTTCTGAAAAAAGGAGGCAAAGCAACCGTATACAACCTCGACGAAACCCCGGGCGGCTGGGGACAGTTCGCCTCGTTGCGCCTGCATGCCCGGTATATTACACTCAATACCATGTGGAATATAAAAACCAAACCCCAACGCGGATTTTACTGGGTTTTCGGCTTGGGGCCGCGGGTGGATATGAAAATTAATCATTCCTTGTATTGGGACGATTTTTCTCCCTTGGCAAGCGTGGAGCCTCTGCCGGGCTTGCGTTCCGTCCTGTGGGGGCTTATAGGCAGGGTAGGCGTCTGCAAAGAAATCGGCAAACTGCAAATCGGCCTGCATGCGGCCTATCTTCCTACCTTCAACCAACTAAGCAAAACCTGCGAGGGGTTGGGAGGCGGCCGCGATCGTACCTTTACGCTCGGCCTTTCGTTCGGATATATCGTGAACAAAGACAAGGGGCGTCGTTATTCCGTACGCCGGCCTACCGGAAAAACGGAAGCGGATTAATCGCAGGATGCTTCAAAAAATGTTGATTTTCAACGGATTTTTCGGGATTAATTCATATATTTGCAAAATCTAATCAAGGTGTTGTAAATAATAATTAAATACGAGAGATCATGAAATTATCGAACTTATTTTTAGGTATGCTTTTATGCCTGATGACTTCCTGTTTGGAAAAAGGTCTCTACCAAGAGCCGGAAATCGATCCGGATAAGCCGGATAAACCTGCTAATGAGGATTTTATGTTTCAGACGAAAGAGGATGTCACCCTCCGGGTGGAAGCCATCGACGGAAATGGAAATTATGTAGCCGATACGAAGTTTTCCTTTTATCCCGAAAATCCGTATACCGACGAAGGCGAATGGAAAAATCTTTTACCTATTTTCTATGGCATGACCGACGCAAGCGGAGTTTTGAATGCTACGTTCACTCTTCCCAATGCCCTGAAAAAGGTGTATGTGGTGGGTTTCGGATTCATGCAAGTCTATGAGGTGGAATCCGGCAGTAAAAGCCTGACTTTCCAGGTGCCGGCTTTCGAATATATGCCCGCTACCAAGGCGGTGCTTCGCAGCGAGGAACAAGCTTTTCCTTCCATCGCGGTGCATCCGAATGCCCGGAACTTTTACAATACCTATACCTTCTATGAAGGCGCGCAAGGGTTGTACAACGACGAGCCGGCTTATATGTATCTGAACGATGTGAAAACCGAATCCTTCTATGCCCGGCCTAAAGCCGGCGCTTCCCTGTCGGCTACGGGCGCTCCGCTGATCAATTACAAAGGCATCGTAACGAACGATCCGAAAGCCGCTACGCTTCGAAGCATTGCCGAAACCCTTTATCCCGAAAAAGGAATGGGCTTCAAACAGGAAAATAAATACCTGTTGGAAGGACAGAATAGCACCGACCTGGTGGTTAAGGCCGACAACGGCGCCGAAATCTGGGCTACCTACCTGAGCGACGGCGGTTTCTATGTGGAGAACGATCAGGTAAGCTTCAACTCCTTGTGTTATTATCATTACAACGAAGGCGAAACGCCGGATGCGAAGACCGTACGCAAAACGGTTTTATTCCCCAATACCGATCCTTTCTGTACGCCTGCGGGAACGAAGGTGCAATTGCTGTATTGGGATGGCGGTAAATACGTG
The DNA here is from genome assembly GCA_048465615.1 of Tannerellaceae bacterium. Lineage (GTDB taxonomy): Bacteria > Bacteroidota > Bacteroidia > Bacteroidales > Tannerellaceae > Parabacteroides. The sequence continues at coordinate 60,642 of DBFWLD010000031.1, read as the reverse complement.
AAGACTTTCCCCAAAGGAACCAAAATAGGCTGGTGCTATATCCAGAACGGATACGGAAAACGCGGCAACGCGCGCGACAGTGCCAATCGTTTCAGCGAGCCGCGATATTCGAATATCCAGTATTATCGTTTCTCTACCGCGGCCATGAACAGCGCTTCCCGCAGCGCCAACGGCCTTGCCCCTACGCCTACCTACAACCAGGCTGTGGCTTTATGGAGCGATATGGCTCAGTGCACCTTCGTAGGGATTGAAAACCGGTGGGCGCTTACCAAGAAAGACGGCCGCGAAGACGATGATTTCAACGATGTGCTGATTGCCGTCGTGGCCAGCCCGGTGGTGAAGCCGGAAAACGATATTTCCGGTTCGCTGCCTGAAGAAGATAAAGAGATCAAGAGCGAGCAATGCGGCACGCTGGCCTTTGAAGACATGCACCCTCAGAAAGGCGATTACGACCACAACGATGTGGTGATCGATTATACTTATTCGCTGATTAAGAGTCCGGATGCCAGGCTGATTGCCGTCGAAGCCTCCTTCACTCCGCGTGCCGCCGGCGGGTTGCGGAAAGCCGGTTTCGGAATCGAGTTCCCGCAAATCAACAAAGGGAATGCCTCAGGGCCGTTGGAAGCCGATTGCAATACGCCTTGCGTAATCGTATATGAAAATGTACACGATTGTTTCGGCAGCGGTTTAACGGGTATCGTCAATACGTATCCCAACCTGCCGCAGTACGATTCTCCCGCGCCGGCTCAGGTACGCATCGATTTGAAGACTCCGCTTTCCCTCGACGAGTCGAACAATTTTACGGTGTTGAAGTTCAATCCGTTTATCTTTGTCGACCGGCGCGATAACGAAACCCATCTCATCGACTATAAGCCTACCAGCAAGAATAACAACAATACGTTCGGCGTGCAGGAAGATCATTCCGACGGGATTCGTACTTTCTATCGTTCGAACAACGGCTATGCCTGGGCCTTGGATATTACCAAAGCTTCTTCCAATGAACCTTCCTGGACGTATCCGATTGAAACCAAGAATATCGTTGACGCTTATCCGGGCTATGAAAACTGGGCGAACGGCAACCATTCCAATACCGATTGGTTCAAGAGAGAAAACGGGGTAAGCGAGTTTTTATACATTCCGGTTTCCAAGGAGCCCGATCCTGAAGAAGATCAGAAATAAATAGAACGCCAGGAATAGCTTCCTAAAAGGCCGGATGCCTGATTTGCTCCAAGCGGGAAATGCCGCAGAGAGAGAAATCGGGCATCCGTTTTTTTAATCAGTGCCTTGCAGGTAGGGTGTTTTCGTAGAAAGCTGCTCCGGGAGGTATCGGGAATTTCGGGCGTCCGGCACCCGGTTTCCGGTTTTAAAACCGGAAATAGTTTTTTGCGTTGTAATAACAGATGTTTTCCACCATATCGCCCAGGAAGTCGAGTTCCGAAGCGGGCAACTCGCCTTTCTCTACATCCGTTCCCAGAAGGTCGCAGAGCGTGCGGCGGAAATATTCATGGCGCGGATAAGAAAGGAAACTCCGCGAATCGGTAAGCATGCCTATAAACCGGCTGAGCAGCCCCATGGCGGAAAGCGCGTTAAGCTGTTTCTGCATCCCGTCGCGCTGGTCGAGAAACCACCAGCCCGAGCCGAACTGAATCTTTCCCGGAATGCTTCCGTCCTGGAAATTGCCTGCCATCGTAGCCACCATCTCGTTGGCCGCCGGGTTCAGGTTGTAGAGGATGGTTCGCGCCAACTTGCCCTTGCTGTCGAGCCGGTCGAGGAAACGAGCCAGCGCGTCGGCTGTATGTCCCTCGCCGATCGAGTCGAACCCGGTATCGGGGCCTGCCGCCTTCCACATCCGGCTGTTGGTATTCCTAAGCGGCCCGAAGTGAAACTGCTGCGTCCACCCTTTTTCCCAATCCATCTCGCCGAAAAGCACCAGCAAGGCCGATTTATATTTCCGGCTTTCTTCTTCCGTAAGCTCTTTGCCCTCGGCGTATACTTTCCGGAAAATCGCCCGGATCTCTGCCTCCGTATACGACTCGGCATAAAAAACCGGCAAGCCGTGATCGGACAACCGGCAACCGTGGGCCGCAAAAAAATCGTGCCGCTTGCCGAGCGCCTCCGCCAGGTCGTCGAAAGTGGCGATGGTCATTCCCGCCGCTTCCGCCAGCCGGTCGATATAGCAGCGAAAATCTGCCGGCGATTCTATTGCCATCGCCTTGTCGGGACGCCAGGTGGGAAGCACCCGGATTTCGAACCCGCTCTCCTTGATCTCCCGGTGAAAGGCCAACGAATCGACCGGATCATCCGTTGTACATACCAGCTCTACCCCGTACCGGCGCATCAAGCCCCGCGCGGAAAATCCCGGTTGTTGCAACAGATGGTTGCAGGTTTCGTAAATTTCGCGGGCCGTGGCGGGGCTCAATAGCTTATCGATGCCGAAAGCCGTTTTCAGTTCCAAATGCGTCCAGTGATACAAGGGGTTGCGCATGGTATAGGGCACCGTTTCGGCCCATTTTTCAAATTTGTCCCAATCCGGAGCGTCGCCGGTGCAATAACGTTCGTCGATCCCGTTGGCCCGCATAGCCCGCCATTTGTAATGATCGCCTCCCAGCCAGAGAGCGGTCAGGGAAGGAAAACGGTAATCTGCGGCAATCAGGGCCGGGTCGAGATGGCAATGGTAATCGATGATCGGCATTTTCGCGGCCCTCCGGTGATATAAATGTCGGGCGGTATCGGTGTGTAGCAGGAAATCGGCATCCATGAATTTATTCATACTGTATCTGTTTTTAGGAAAGTGATTAGGCGTCGGCAGACATTCCGGCCGACGTCCGGCTCCGGGGAATGCCCCCGGCTTCGGAAACCGCCGCTTTCTGCTTGCCCGCCGGAACAAAGTTGGCAAAAAAAACAGGAAAAAACAACGGATGGAACCGGAATTGTGTGCGTGCACATTATTGGCCGGACGAAATATTTGCCGTACCTTTGTTAAGACGGAAATTCCGTAGAAAAAGGAAAAAAGCGAAAACCATGGAAAAGAAAACAACCCGACTCAATTTGTTCGATATTGAAGGAAAAGTAGTCGTTATCACCGGTGGTTCAGGCGTACTGGGAAGCGGTATCGCCGCTTACCTGGCCGCCGAGGGCGCAAAGGTAGTCATTCTCGGACGGCGCGAGGAAGCCGGACAGGCGCAAGTGGAGGCAATCCGGCAGGAGGGGGGAGAAGCTCTCTTTCTCCGATCGGACGTAATGGATCGAACACTTCTGGAAAAGAATAAAGCCGATATTTTGGAAGCGTATGGGAAAATCGACGTTTTGCTGAACGCGGCCGGCGGCAATATGCCGGGCGCGACGATTCCCCCCGACCAGACTTTTCTCGATCTTCAAATCGATGCCTTCCGCCGGGTAGTCGATCTGAATCTGTTCGGTACCGTCTTGCCTACGATGGTGTTCGTACCCGAAATAGCCCGGCAGGCCAAAGGCTGCATCGTCAACTTCGCCTCCGAATCCGCGCTTCGGCCGCTTACCCGCGTGGTAGGCTACGGGTGCGCCAAAGCCGCCGTTGCCAACTATACCCGCTATATGGCGGCCGAGCTGGCACAGAAATTCGGAACCGGCCTGAGGGTGAACGCCGTAGCTCCCGGATTTTTCATCACCCGGCAGAATCGCGACCTGCTGTTGAACCCCGACGATACCTATACCGACCGGGCTAACACCATTCTGGCTCATACGCCGTTCGGTCGCTTCGGATTGCCGGAAGAATTGTTCGGAACCATTCATTACTTAATCAGCGACGCTTCCAGCTTCGTCACCGGCACGGTGGCCGTGGTCGACGGGGGATTCGACGCTTTTTCTATTTAAAAAAACCGATTAAAAGCAACTAACCATGTATTTATGTGAACAATCCTGGCGTTGGTACGGTCCTTCCGATCCGGTCAGCCTCTCTGACATCCGGCAAGCGGGCGCCACGGGCATAGTCCATGCCCTTCACCATATCCCCAACGGCGAAATCTGGCCCTTCGAGGCTATCCGCGAGCGGCAGGCTCTGATTGAAGCCGCCGGGTTGAAGTGGGTGGCCGTGGAAAGCGTACCCGTACACGAACATATCAAAACCCGCACGGGCGATTTTCAGACCTACATCGAACATTATAAAACTACGCTCCGCCATCTCGGCGCCGCGGGTATCCGGGTGATTACCTACAATTTCATGCCGGTACTCGACTGGACGCGTACCGATCTGGACTATGAAATGCCCGACGGTTCGCGCGCCCTGCGTTTCGAGCGAGCCGCCTTTGTCGCTTTCGACCTTTTTATCTTGCGTCGTCCCGGCGCGGAGGCCGCTTATCCGGAAGCCGAAAAAGCCAAAGCCAAAGCTCGCTTTGAAGCCATGACCGAGGCCGAAAAGCAGAAACTGACGCGCAATATGCTGGCCGGCCTGCCCGGGGCCGAAGAAAGTTTCACGGTGGCGCAATTTCAGGAAGCCCTCGATCGCTATCGCTCTATCGATGCCGACAAGCTCCGCCGGCATCTGATTCTTTTCTTGCAAGAAGTGGCTCCGGTAGCCGACGAAGCCGGCGTGAAACTGGTTATCCATCCCGACGACCCGCCTTATCCCATCCTCGGTTTGCCCCGTATTCTGAGCACCGAAGCCGATTTCCGGCAACTGGTGGAAGCTGTGCCGAATGCGAGCAACGGGCTTTGCCTCTGTACAGGTTCCTTCGGCGTCAGGGCCGACAACGATCTGGCAGGCATGCTCCGTCGCTGGGGCGATCGCATTCATTTTGTTCATTTGCGCAGTACCAGTCGCGACGGGGAAGGTAATTTTTACGAAGCCAACCATCTGGAAGGCGATGTAGACATGTATGCCGTGATGAAGGCCCTGCTCGAAGTAGAGCAACGTCGCGGGTGTTCGATCGTAATGCGTCCCGACCACGGCCATCTGATGATCGACGACCTGCGCAAGCAAACCAATCCCGGCTATTCCTGCATCGGGCGGCTCCGGGGGCTGGCCGAACTGCGGGGGCTGGAAATGGGAATCGCCCGCTCGCTGCCGGCGGAATAAGCGGATGTAGTGCCGGTCTGCTGCCGACGCGGTAAATGCGGCGGCCGGCAAGCATCTCCCCGCTGTAACCGGCCGGCCTACATAATCAGGATATAAGCCCGATAAGCCGTTTCCTTCCGTACCGGACAAAGCGAAAGATACCCTTCTTTGATCCGCCCCTTTTCCCATACCAGCGGATAGGCTTTTTTCATAAAGCAATGATTCGCATATGCCTCCCCCTCGTTCGCGTCATACGAAACCCGAAAATCTCCTTGGGCCGAGGGAGCTATGTAACGCCGGAAAAGTTGAAGGGCCACCATGCCCATCGTATACCGCATATTGATTTCCAGGCAGGGATGAATTGCATGCTCGCCTTCTTCTTCGCGATAAATCAGCATATCCACGCCTAGGTATCCCGCGTAGGTAGAGCCGTATACTTCTTTCAGCACTTGGGTAAGAGCTTCCTGCACCCTGTCGAGCGGGTCTTCTCCGGTCAGTCGCGTCAACCGCCGGCGCATAGAGGACTGGTTTTCCAATATATTCCCGGTATAGGCTCCCCGCTGTTCGGTGGCAAATACCGACAATCCTTCGTAGCGCACCTCTCCGCACCCGTCGGAATAAAACTCCATAGCAAAATCCTGCACCTTATTCAATCCGCATTCGATGCTGACGCACCCTTGTTTGCCTAGCGCGCCGAGAATCCAGTTTTTGTCTTTTTCCGCCAGTTTGCGCTGATGCAGCCAGAGCAGACCGCGGCCGGAAGAAGAAAAAGGCGTTTTCACCACAAAAGGCGCATGTTGCAGCAGCAAATACTTTTCGATTTCGCGAAGCTGAGTACAGAATTTAGGAGCTACCGGTACCTTTTGTCCGGCAAGCCGCGGGCGTAGCTTCTCCAGACAATCGGCCGCCGTCTTTCGTCCGGTCAGGTCGGCAAAAGCCGGCTTCCAATCCGGTACGACCAGCGAAGGCAGGTATTTTTTCTTCAAGTCGGAAAACAGCCTCAGGCTCTGGGGCGAAAGGCCCCACGGCGCAGCGTGCAGCAGAGGAAAACGCTTCTGTGCCTCGGCCAGTTCCGCCCGGGTGATCAAGCGGGCCAGCGGTTTGAGTTCCCTGGGTTGCAAGGCGAAAAAGCGGGGCGAGTCGTTTTCTTCCGCAAACACATAATCGTCGGCAGCGGCATACCATACCGGCAGCGCAGACAGTTCCCGTTGCATGCGTTGTACGTTGCGCGGCGGCGTATAGTTGTGTTTGCCTTGCAAAACGGCGGTTTCATGCCCCGGGTTGAAATAATGAATAATCGGCATAAGGTGCTATCGTACTATGAAGGTGCTATAAAAACGAAGCCGTTCCCGGATGGAAGAACGGCTTCGAAAAATAAGTTGATTATGGATTTCTTTGTCTATTCCAGGTTTTCGTCGATGGCTTCTATTTTCTTGATCGTAAGCGCCATCTCTTCTTTCAGTTTCTCTATTTTCCGTTCCATTTCCTTTAAAAGGCCGCCTCCGCCTTTCGACGAAATGCTCAGGAAACCGATGTTGTTTTCATACGTCTGAAGCTCGTTTTTCATCCGTTCGTAAGTGCGCATCAGCTTGTCGCGTTCGCTATACAACCGGCCTTTTCCCCGGTCTCCGCTAGTCATATCGTTCAGGTTATTGCGGAACGATTGCATTTTCCGGTCGTTGCGATCTACTTTCAGACGATCGAACTGGCCGTCCACCGCTTCGTGATATTCCTTATAGACTTTATCTTTTTCCTTGAAAGGCACGAACCCGATCGCGTTCCATTCGGCCATATACCCTTTCAGGATGGAAAGCGCTTCTTCGTGATCGAGGCTTTCGTCGAGCGTTTTGATCTTGGCGATCAGCTCTTTCTTGGCAGCCAGGTTGGCCTGTTCTACGCTTTTCTGCGAAACCACGTTCTTGTTCTTTTGTTCGAAGAAATAATCGCAAGCCGTGATAAACCGTTTCCATACCGCGTCGGAATATTTGCGGGCTACCGAACCGATCGTTTTCCATTCTTTCTGAAGCGCAATCATTTTCTCGGTCGTCTCTTTCCAATCGGTACTGTCTTTCAGGGCTTCGGCCCGTTCGCACAAGGCTTTTTTGCGTTCGAGATTTTTTTCCATCTCTTCCTTCACCGCCTTATAGAACTCGCTCTTTTTGCCGAAATAAATATCGGAAGCCGCCCGGAAACGTTCGAAAATCTTTACGTTGAATTTTTTCGGAGCGAACCCGATCGTTTTCCATTTCTCCTGTAGTCCGATCACTTCCTTGTTTTTCTCCTCCCAGTCTTTGAAGGTCTTCAGCAAACTGAAGTCGATATTTTCGATTTGTTCGCAGATAACCGTTTTCGCTTCCAGGTTTTCCTGCTCTTTGGCTTTGAGTTTTTCGAAATGTTCCTGATGACGTTTGTTGATCACCGTCGAGGCGGTTTTGAAACGTGTCCAGAGTTCTTCGCGCAATTCCTTGGCTACCGGCCCTATTTCCCGCCATTGCTGGTGAAGCTTTTGCAATTGATGGAATGCCGAAATTACGTCGGGTTCGGTTTCCAGTTTCTCCACCGTTTCGCAAAGAGCCGTTTTCAATTCCAGATTCTTCTTAAAGTCGTAATCGCGGAACTGATTGTTTATCTTGATGATGTCGTAAAATTTCTCGCTATATACCTGGTAATTCTTCCAAAGCTCGTTTACATGCTCCTGCGGCACGGCCTTGATGTCTTTCCATTTCTGCTGGATTTCCTTGAAATCGTTATACAGCTTGTTGAAATCGTCCTGGCTTTCCGTAAGCGCTTTAAGCTGATCGATGAGTTGAAGCTTGAGCGCGTAATTGGCGGCTTTTACCTTCTCTTCTTCAGCCAGCGCGGCAGCCCGGCGTTCCTTGTATGTGGCCAGTAATTCTTTTATCTTGTTTTCGGTTTCGTCTTCCGGCGCCGTAAAATCCTTTTCTTCTCCTCCGTCCTCGAGGAATGTTTTTTTCTGTTCGTCCGTTTCGCTGCGGCGGATTTTGTAATAAGCCTGTTTGAGCGCTTCCACTTCGCTGCGGGAAGTTTCGGCCGAACTCTCTACCAATTGAGTCAATTGGGCCAGAATTTCTTCCTTGGTCAGTTTGCCGGCAGCCACAGCCAGGTGGTCGGAAGTTTCGCCGGGTTCTACTTCCGTTGTCGGATTTTCCGGCGTTTCTGCCGGAGTTTTAGCTTCTTCCAATCTGTCGTCGTTTTCCGGCAGATTAGTTTCGAGGGTGTCCTTCATATACAATCACATTTAAGAAAAGGATAATACTTCCTATATCAAGTCACAAATTAAGCTAAATATTTTGGGATAACAGCATGTCGGGGCAAATATTTATTTTAAAAATGAATATTTCCGTCTTCCCGAGCACCGGTTATTTTTCAAGGGTGAAACGCGCCGGTCGCTGGAAAAACACGCCGGAGGAAGGCTGATTTCCTTCACGGAAAAGAAGAAAAACGTAAGCGTGAAGGCCGCTGAACTTCCGGAAAGGAAGATAATCCTTTTTATTAGGCCGACATCCCCCGCACGACCAAAGCGCGGCCGGAGAAACCAAGCAGCCATAAAAAAAGGAAAATAATTTCCTATTGTGGGAAAAATGTGTATATATTGAATTGTTAAGTTTTCTAAAACAATTGATATTGTATTTGATAATCAGTTGATTAAAATATTTTAACTAGCTAAAAGTTTTCCAAAACGGGCAACATGTCTTTGGAAAGATATATCTTTGCCGGCATAAAAGCTACCTCAAAATAAGGAAATATCTATGATTCAGACAGTAGTCAAACGCGACGGAAGGATCGTCGGTTTCAACGAAGAAAAAATTGCAACCGCTATCCGCAAAGCGATGTTGCATACCCAGGCCGGCGAAGACCGGGAGTTGATTCGCCAGATCACCGACCATATTTCGTTTAAAGGCGCGCCCGAGATGTCGGTCGAGGCCATCCAAGACGCGGTGGAACTGGAGTTGATGAACAGCAGCCGCAAAGACGTGGCCCAAAAGTACATCGCTTACCGCAATCAGCGCAGTATCGCCCGGAAAGCGAAAACGCGGGATATGTTTCTGGAAATCATCAATATCAAATCGAACGATATTACCCGGGAAAACGCCAATATGAACGCCGATACCCCGGCGGGCATGATGATGAAGTTTTCGAGCGAGACTACGAAACCTTTTGTCGACGATTACCTGCTGAGCGAAGAGGCCAAGGAAGCGGTGGCCCACAACTATCTGCATATTCACGACAAGGATTATTATCCTACCAAAAGCCTGACTTGCGTGCAACATCCTCTCGACCGTATCCTCCGCGACGGATTTTCCGCCGGACACGGCGAATCGCGGGCGGCGCGCCGTATCGAGACGGCCAGCATCCTGGGTTGCATTTCGCTCGAAACGGCACAGAACGAGATGCACGGCGGCCAAGCTATCCCCGCCTTCGATTTTTATCTGGCCCCCTATGTACGCAATAGTTTTGTGGAAGAAGTGAAAACCCTGGAAGAGTTGAACGGCGAGGATTACTCCCATTTGTATCGGAAAGAATTGGAAGATTTTATCAGCCGGCCGCTCGACGGCCTGGAGGGGGAAGAGCGGGTGTTGCAACATGCCGTCAACCGCACGGTTTCGCGGGTACACCAGTCGATGGAAGCTTTTATCCATAATATGAATACGATTCATTCCCGCGGAGGCAATCAGGTGGTGTTCAGTTCCATCAATTACGGCACCGATACCTCGGCCGAAGGACGTTGCATCATCCGGGAATTGCTGAAAAGCACCTACCGCGGCGTGGGCAACGGCGAGACGGCCATCTTTCCCATCCAGATCTGGAAAAAGAAACGCGGCGTCAGCTACCTGCCTTCCGACCGGAACTACGATTTATACCAACTGGCCTGCCGGGTGACGGCGCGCCGCTTTTTCCCAAACTTCCTGAATCTGGATGCCACCTTCAACCAAAGCGACGAGTGGAAGGCCGACGATCCCAAGCGTTATCTGCACGAGGTAGCCACCATGGGTTGCCGTACCCGGGTGTTCGAAAACCGGTTCGGCCCTAAGACCTCGGTGGGCCGCGGCAATATTTCCTTCTCCACCGTCAACCTGGTGCGTCTGGCCATCGAATGCCGGCATCTCGACAGCCGGGAAGAACGGCTCGCCCGTTTCTTCGGCAAGCTGGGCCGGATGCTGGAAATTACGGCCCGGCAGCTTCACGAGCGCATGGCTTTCCAACAAACCGCCTACGCCAAGCAGTTTCCGCTGCTGATGTCGTCGCTCTGGCTGGGCAGCGAGAAATTGCGCCCCGACGATACGATTGCTTCCGTAATCAACCAAGGCACGCTGGGTATCGGGTTTATCGGGCTGGCGGAATGTTTGGTAGCCCTTGTGGGCAAGCATCACGGCGAGGATGCCGACGCGCAGGCATTGGGCTTGAAGATCGTTACCTTCATGCGCGACGAAAGCCTGCGGTTTTCCGAAGAATATCAACATAACTATAGTATCCTCGCTACGCCGGCCGAAGGATTGTCGGGCAAATTCACCCGCCGCGACCGCCGGAAATTCGGTTCGCTTCCCGGCATTACCGATCGCGATTATTATACCAACTCCAACCATGTGCCGGTATATTATAAATGTAGCGCGCGGCATAAGGCGGAAATAGAGGCGCCTTATCACGAACTGACGCGGGGCGGCCATATCTTTTATGTGGAAATCGACGGCGATGCTACACATAATCCGGAGGCTATCAGCCGGGTGGTGGATATGATGGACCGGTATAATATCGGCTACGGCTCGGTAAACCACAATCGCAACCGTTGCCTGGATTGCGGGTTTGAAAACGCGGCAGCCGATCTGGAAGTATGTCCGCAGTGCGGAGGCCGCCGGCTGGATAAGCTTCAGCGGATTACGGGTTACCTGGTAGGCACGACCGACCGGTGGAACCAGGCGAAACTGGCGGAGTTGAACGACCGGGTGATACATGCTTAAAAAAGAAAACGAAATGTTGTATTTGCTCGATATACTGGAAGATACCACGGTCGACGGACCGGGATTCCGCACGGCCGTCTATGCCGCCGGATGCCCGAACCGTTGCCCGGGTTGCCATAATCCCGATTCCTGGGATATTCGCCGCGGGCGTCCCGTCGCGGAAGAAGAGCTGCTTCGCCATATCCTGGCCGACGAGTTTGCCGACGTTACGTTCAGCGGCGGCGATCCGATGTTTCAACCCGAAGCGTTTACCCGTCTGGCAAGGGGAATCAAGGAGAAAAGCCGGAAAACCATCTGGTGTTATACGGGTTATGTCTTCGAAAAATTACTGCAAAACCCGGTACAGGCCGCGCTGCTGGCCCATATCGACGTCTTGGTAGACGGTCGTTTCGAACAGGCGCTGCGCGATGACAGTTTGCTGTTCCGGGGCAGCCGCAACCAACGGCTGATCGATGTTCCGGCTTCCTTACGGGCCGGGAAAGCGGTGGAATGGGAACCCGACTTTGCTTACGCATGGCTCCGGACGGCTTGATCGTCCGGATTTTTTTACTTTTCCTCTTGGATCAGCGTAAAGGTTTCGCCGGGTATATTCCCGGCTCTTAGTTCCAATATCAGCTTTTTTTCCTTTCCCGACCGGTTGGCTTCTATTTTTAGCAGCAAACTGGTCTCGTCTTTTATCGCCGTATACCATTCCCCTCCAATCGTATCGTGGAAATATGTAATATCTTCCATCTGGCCGGGCAGAGGGGTATAGGTATAGGTGGTGTTTTTAAAACGAGCCGTATCTTCTCCGCAAATCGTCATCCATTCCGTTATATACCAATGATTATACTTGGTTTTTATCACTTGCTCGCCGCCTTCCGCCCCGACTACCAATTCGGGTGTTTCCAATGCGATGACATTCAATTTCTCTTCCGAGTCGTGGCAGGCGCATAAGGCGGCTGCTCCTAAGACGCACATAAGTATTTTTTTCATAGTAGCAGTATAATTTTCTCGGTGGTGAAGATAAACTTATTTGTCGGATAGGGCGGCTATTTTCCAACGAAAAAGCGATAGGAGGTCTGTTTTTCCGCTCTCTCTTCCTTTTTAAAAGAGAATGAATAATACGGCAAAGGTTTTTTCTGCTTTTTATTCGGTCTTTTTTTCCTGATTCGATGCCCATAAACTAAGCGGCCCACCTAGGTGGGCCGACCTTTCCACCCGGGTGAACCGAGCGGCCCACAAGGGTGATTCGATCGGCCCACCCGGGTGAGCCGCTTAGTGCATCGCGATGTTTTCCGGAAAATAGGGCTTAAAAGCGGATTTTGGCTCCGGCAAAGTAACTGCGCGGACTGCCCGGGCCGTAGATATAGGCCGAGTCGCGGTTTTTTCCCTGGTCGAAATCCGATTGGTAAGCGTCGAAAATGTTCTGCACGCCCGCGCTCACTTCCAGGGCCAATTCGTCGTACAAGGGAAATTCGTAAGCCAGCTTCACGTTCAGGTCGAAGAAATCGGGTGTCTTTACCACCCGGTCGGCCGGAATATAACCGGCCAGGTGCTGTACCAGCATACGCCCCGTATACGTTCCCGAAAGCGAGGCCGTCAGCCTTTTGAGCGGCGTAAGCGTAGAGGTGAAGTAGCCGTAGTAATCCGGGGTGCGGAACATGCGCCGCTCGGCGGCAACCGATTCGTCGGCGCTCCACTTCTCGGCCTCGTGATAACGGCTGCGCTGCAACGTGAATCCCGCTTGCAACGATAGCCAGGAAGTCAGGACGGTTTTGCCTTCCAACGTAAGGCCGCCCACCCGGGCTCCCGAACCGTTGCGACGCTCTTTCACCAGGTTGCCTTGGGCATCGTGGCCTACGTCTTCCAATACGAATACGTCGCTCAGGTTGGTATAAAAGCCTTCTACCAGGAAATTCACCTGGATGCCGCCTGCAAACCGGTGGTAAAAATCGGCCGAGGCGCTCAGGCTTTGCGATTTTTCTTGCTGCAAATCCTCGGATAGCCGGATCAGTGCCACTTCGCCCCCGACGGCGGCGATATGCAGGTCTTCGTCGAAAGCCTGGGGAGCGCGGAAACCGCTGGAATAGCTCAGCCGGAGGTTAATATCTTCCGTCGGGTTGAACCGGATGTTGGCCCGCGGGCTGAAAATCACGTTCCGGATCAGGTTGTGTTTGTCCAAACGGCCGCCGATCAGGAAGCTCCACCGTTTGTTTTTCCATTCGTTTTGCAGGAAAAGGCTTTCGATATGAACCCGCTGATCGGTTTCGCGGTGATAGCCCATTACTTCGTCTTCCAGATGATCGTAATTATATTCCACACCCCCGGTCAGTTCGGAGGGCATAAACAGCAGGCGTTCGAACTGGTAGTTGTATTGGGCTCCGGCCACCAGCGTAAGGTCTTGCGTCCGGCCGTAGGCGTTCGGATCGCGGTCGGTGCCGTAATAACTGTCGCGGCCGATATGCTGGGCCGAGGCGTAGACAGATAGTTTTTGGCGGTAATCGGGCGCGTACAGATCGAATTTCAGCCCTCCGCCGTCGATGGAATGCTCCACTTGTTCGGTAATATCCGCTTCATGAGGCGGCCGGTCGAGCAGGTTGCCGCCCCGGCGGAATTCGTTCATATGGTGGTATTCGAAGGTCAGTTTGCTGTAGGTGCCGGTTTTCACATACGAACGGAAGCCTACCATCTGGTTTTTCAGTTTCGGCAGTTCCGTAAATCCGTCGCCGTCGCGGTCGAAATCCGAGCGATGGCGGTTTTGCCCGAATATGTAAATGCCCGCTTTCCGGTTGTCGGTCACCAGCGAAGCGTTGAGCGTGGTGTTGTTATCGAAAGCGTCGGTGCCTCCGATGGCGGTAAAGGTATGAGAGAGCTCTCCCGAGTTGCGAAGCGGTTCTTTGGTAATGATGTTGATGGTGCCCGCAATGGCCGACGAGCCGAAAAGGGCCGATCCGCCTCCGCGCATCACTTCCACCCGCTCGATCATATTAGCCGGTATTTGTTCCAGGCCGTATACCCCCGAGAGCGCGCTGAAAATAGGCCGCGAGTCGATCAGCAATTGCGTATAGGGGCCGTCCAGCCCGTTGATCCTGACCTGCTGGAAACCGCAGTTCTGGCAGTTGTTTTCCACCCGTACGCCGGGTTGGAAATTCAATCCTTGGGCCAGGTTGATCGAGTTGGTGGTGGTAAACAGCTTGGCATCGAGCACGTTCACCAGCGAGGGGGCCAGCCGCCGGGTGGTTTCGCTGCGGTTGGCCGATACCACCACGCCGTCGAGGGCGATCTGGTCTTCTTTCATCCGGACGTTTACTTCCAGCGTTTTTCCTCGTTTCAACGTCACTTCTTTCCGGATGGTCTGGTAGCCCAGCGATTTGAATTCGAGGGTGAATTTTCCTTCCGGCAGATTTTTCAGGAAGTAATGGCCGGAATGGTCGGTAGTGGTGCCCAGGGTGGTACCGGCCAATATCACATTGATGAAAGGCAGGTGTTCGCCGCTGGCGGCGTCGAGCACATGGCCGATCAGGTTGGCGTCGGAACCCTGGGGGATGTCTTCTTCGATGGCTTTCAGTGCCGGAAGGGCACAGAAAAAGCATAGGATAAGTGTAAGTAGCTTATTCATTGTGTTTGATTTTCTGATAAATAATGACATAGGAAAATAAGCAGAGCTGCTCCAGAGACTAGTTGGCGTCTTAGGGGTTGCTTTGCGTGTGCGAAATCGTTATTTGATCAGAAAAAGGGAGGAGCGCGGGGAGAAAGGCCGCCGGCCGGCTGACCGGGAAAAGCAGGATAGACCGGACGGCAGATTAAAACGAAAAACGGCGTAAGGAGAAGACCCGACAAATCGATTCCCCCGCCTTCGGCTACGGTTTGGAGAACCGAGAGTTGGTGAAGGAGTTGGAAGAGCGTAAGGCTGTGTTCCGGACCGGGTCGTCCGTCGGCGGTTGTATGGTAGGGATGGGAATGGACAAGCGTAACCCCGTCTATGACGTGCACGTGGGTGAATGCCACGATACATCCCAGGTAGGGGATGAAAATAGCAGGGAGAAAATAATGCAGGTATTTACGCAAGTTATCCGTCATTCCGGTTGCAAAGATAAGATATTTATGCGTTGCTTGCGGTATGACGGATAAAAATACCTACATCGAGGTAGTCTCGCTAGGGAAAAACAGGACGGGTCAGATCACGCCCCGCATCCTGTCTTCGAAGGCCGAAAGGGCCGCTTTGGCTCCTTCGCCCATAGCGATGACGATTTGCTTGTAGGGTACGGTCGATACGTCGCCGGCCGCATAAATGCCCGGTACGTTGGTACGGCAATGGGTGTCGATGACGATTTCGCCGGGGCGATTGGTTTCCACCACATCGCGGAAAACCCCGCTGTTGGCGGCCAGGCCGATCTGTACGAATATTCCGTCGAGGGCGATCAGACGTTCTTCGCCCGTGGCCCGGTCTTTTATCCGGATGCCGGTCACTTTCTCGCCGTTGCCCGCCACTTCGGTCGTTTGGCTGGAAAGAATGATTTCCACGTTCGGCAGGCTCTGTGCTTTTTCCTGCAACACCTGGTCGGCTTTCAGGCTGTCGAGAAATTCCACGACGGTTACTTTCGAGCAGATGCCCGCCAGATCGATGGCTGCTTCGATACCCGAGTTGCCGCCGCCCACCACGGCCACTTCCTTACCTTTATAGAAAGGCCCGTCGCAATGAGGGCAGAAAGCTACCCCGCGTCCGATATACTCGGCTTCGCCGGGCACATTCAACCGCCGCCAGCTTGCGCCCGTAGCCACGATCAGAGCCGGTGCCGTAAAGGTTTCCCCGCCCGCTGCCGAGACTACTTTCTGCTTCCCGTCGAGGCTTACCTTTTCAATTCGCCGGTGTTCCAACAGGTCGATGGGGTAGGCGGCGATGTGCGTGCGCAGGTTATCGGCCAATTGGCTGCCCGTCGTCCGGGGCACGGAAATCAGGTTTTCGATGCCTACCGTTTCCTTTACCTGGCCGCCGATCCGTTCGGCTATCACGCCCACTTTTAGCCCTTTGCGAGCGGAATAAATGGCTGCCGCAGCTCCGGCCGGGCCGCCTCCGGCTACCAATACGTCGTAGACGCGGACGGTTTTTTCCACCCGGCTTTCCTCCACGCCGCAGGCCTCTTCCAGTTTGGCCAGCAATTCGCCCAAATCGCCCCGTCCTACGTGAATTAATTTACCGTCGGCAAAAACGGAGGGGACGCCTTGTATTTTCAAAGCTTCTACTTCGGCTTCGTGCAGTCCGCCGTCGACCGTTTCGTGCGTGATGCCGGGGTGGAGCAGGGCCATGGCGTTGAGGGCCTGTACCACGTCGGGGCAATTGGTGCAGGAAAGCGAGACATAGGTCGTGAGGCGAACCGGGCCTTTGAGAGCTTTTACCCGGTTGGCCATGCTTTCGTCGGGGAGGTTTTTGCCCTGGCCGTCGGCGTTGAGCACGGCCAGCAACAGGCTGGTAAATTCATGTCCGCCCGGCACGGCCCGGAAACGGATGCCGGTATCGTCGCCGTTTTTCAGCAGGCGGAAAGATAATGCTTCGCCTTCATTGATCCGTACGCTGATGCGATCGCAACAGGAGGCTACTTCCTGGAGCATTTCCACTAATTCGGCCCGGCTTTCATGCTCCGGGCTGACGGTAATATCAAATTGGTAGTTGGCCTGTAATCCGGCGAAGATGCTTTTTATTTGTTCTTTTAATGCTGATTCTAACATAGTTTTGCTGGGATATGGAGGGTGAATAAACGGGGGAACGGCAGTCGGGATGAAGAAACCGCCTGAAAAAAGATGTCCCAAGCGCCTGCCCGTTTCCGGGGGAGGAATAACGGTATCGCATCCGGGGAAGGAGGCGGATTGGCAGACGGCTTAGGACACGCTTGAATAGGATTCCGCGGCTGATACCCGGTTGGACGGGTATATCGAGGGCGGTTTTTTTTTTTAGATCTTACCTACCAGGTCGATGCTCGGCTTGAGGGTAGCCTGTCCTTTCTTCCATTTGGCCGGGCATACTTCGCCGTCGTGGCTGGCCACGAACTGGGCGGCTTCTACTTTGCGGAGCAGTTCGGAAGCGTCGCGTCCGATGTTGTTGTCGTGTATTTCGGCTACCTTGATCTTGCCTTCGGGGTTTATCAGGAAGGTGCCGCGATAAGCCATGCCGTCTTCTTCAATCATCACGCCGAATGCGCGGCTGAGGGCTCCCGTGGGATCGGCCAGCATGGGATATTTGATTTTCCGGATCGTGTCGGAAGCATCGTGCCAGGCTTTGTGTACGAAATGCGAATCGGTGCTTACCGAATATACTTCTACGCCCATCGATTGGAACTGATCGTATTTTTCAGCCATATCTACCAGCTCGGTCGGGCATACGAAAGTAAAGTCGGCCGGATAGAAGAAGAAGATGGCCCATTTGCCTTGTACGTCTTCGTTGGTTACGGTCTTGAAGCTGCCGTTCTGGAAAGCTTGCACACTGAATTCGGGAAGTTGGGAATTAATAATAGGTTCCATACGTTTCGTCTTTTTATAATTTACTTTTTGTTTTTGTTTCCGCTGACAAAAGTATAACGAAAATTCCCCCGAGGCGCAAACTTTTCGATTGAAAGATTTTATGGGGTGATAGATGGCTTTCATGCCGATAGCGGCGGGAAGCTGCCAAGTCAGTCGATAAGCCCTTCCAGATCCAGATACCCGAATTGGATTTCGTCATCCATGCTTAAAATCAGGCGATGATTTTCTTTATCATAGCAGAAATTGTTTATTTGATAACCGAGCGAGAGCGTTTTGATATAATTGCCGTCCAGATCGAAGACGAGAAATCGATTAGCTTTATCTTGGCTGATCGGTTTTGTTTGGTTATGATAGAGTGCCACGATCTTATCTTTACAAAAAGCAACTTGCCCATAATAGTTATATCTTTCGTTGGTGGCATCCCAATCCGGCCCGTAAATATCATAAATCAAATCTCCGTCGAGGGTGCGGATACTCATCAGGTCGTGATAAATATAAGCCTCTACATATCTGTTGTGCGTGAAAGAAGCGGCTATGCAAAGTCTGTGTTTGGCAATTTCAGGATGGATGTTTTTCATCAATTGAATTGTGCCGGTTTGCATATTCCATTTTCCGGCTATCTGGTTAAAGCCGTAATTCCCGGTCGGTTTGATAATAGGGCCGAAAGCAAGCGTATCGTTTAGATAATCGTATCTGTCGGGAAACTCTGCTTGATTGAGTATCATTTTTACGTTGGGCAGATAGGCGGAATCTACCAAGAGGCTATCCAGGTCATAGCTGAAAATGCGTTGTTTACCGAAATCACTTACTAGAAGTTGATGCCGGAGCGTATCTTCTGCGATATGTCCGATCACGGTAATTTCGCCGGGGCCTTGTCCTATGGGAGCCGTCCCCAAAATATAGTCGAAACTGTTTTTATTAAATAAATGGATTTGATTGCCGGGTGTTTTGTGATCGGAAATCACCATGTATTTATCGATTGCATATACCTGGCAATAACTATTCAGCAGTACATCGCCGGTCTTTATTTCTTTTACTTTATCGTGTACATCCACAATATGCGCCCGCTTCGTCTGGTGTTTTTCGGTAGCGGAATGGTGGCAGTTGCTACAAAGAATGATGAGTAATAAAATGTAGTATTTATACATATCGGTTTTAATTAGAAGATGGACAAGTCGCTTACTTTCTTTGGTAAGCGACTTGTGGTTATAAGTTGATGACTATGCCTTTTTACATCCATTTTTAGAACTGTTTTTCTTATATCTATTCTCTGTATTCTTTATAAGTAGGATACCAACCGTTACAATGGCAACCTGTGCCGCCGTCGGTACAGCCATTCGGACAGAGGGGGTTGATATAGGCCAACGCTTCGATATTGGCTATATCTAAATCGCTGAGATGAACATTCGGTTGTTTATGCTTAATGCACCAAGTGGTTGCAATCGTACTAGTTGCTAATATAATGATTCCTATTAATTTCTTCTTCATGGTGTGTTTTAATTTTTAATGATTGTTTTCTTATTTTTGATTCTCTTTTTTCTGTTTTGCGTCTATAATTTCCTCCTTTCTTTTATTTTAGGTGAATACTGTTTTGTAAGTGTAAGAATATTTCTATTCTTGGAGTAGCTACTATAAAAGAATTTATTTTACTCTTTTTATCCATCTTTTCCAACGCGGGCGCCCGTTCGTGGGATCTCGCGATTCGGAAATCCAACCTACACGCCCTACGATAAAGGACTCAGGTACAAGACCCCAATAGCGACTATCTATCGAATTTTCGGCTTGATCGCCTCCCATAAAGTAATAATTTTGGCGGAAGCAGTAGATGGTTAAAGGATGTTTTCCTAAGTAATATTTGTTTTCATTTGCAACAAAACGTAGTGTATTTTTCGTCTCCCATTCTATTAAAGGGCGGTACAGACAATAGTTTGTAGGGTTTAGTGTGATTTTATCGCCTTGTGCCGGGATTTTCAAAGGGCCGAAATCCTTCACATTCCAATTTAGAAGCGAATCGTGCGGATAGGCTGACCAAAGATGCCGTTCTTTCAATAAAGCTTCGCTTTGGCGGCCAAGAGCGCATTGGCTTTCTAGGTTACCCAGTGCTCCTGTGAAATGTGCTACTTGGTACAACCCTTGTCGTATACGAAGGGTATCGCCGGGTAATGCAATGCAACGTTTGACATAATACTCTTTTATAGAAAGAGTTAGTTTATCCCATCCGTCGGAATAAGGATAGTTGAAAACAAGTATGTCGCCACGCTCTGGCATTCGCAGGCCAGGTAAACGGTAAATAGGGGGCTGTTCATTTCCCAAAGCGGCAAAGAAATTGAAAAGGCGCGCACCCATCCATGGCTTCCATACGGCAACCCGATCGCCGGGGATTATTTCGGGTTCCATCGAAGGGGTAGGCACCACGAAGGAAGACCAGAAAAACACTTGCCATATAATCCATAAAAAACCTAGCCCACTTGCTATGAGGATAAGGTTAAGTAGTTTGTCAAAGATATATAATCCTTTTTTACTTAGGCTATTTTTAATATGATATATTTTCATGACATCTCTCAACATGCCAGTCTACTTTTTTTAATTCGGCTATTTTAATCGATAAGGCCATCTAGTTCAAGATAGCCGAATTGGATTTCGTCATCCATGCTTAAGATAAGACGATTGTTCGATTCGTCATAGCAAAAACTACTGATTTGGTATCCCACGTCTAAAGTTTTAAGATATTCACCATTCAAATCGAAAAGCATAAACTTTTTCGGAAAAACGAAAATCGGATCCCCATGTTGGTTTTTTGTAAAGGCATCTGTTCCCGAGTAAAGAACTAAAATTTTGTCTTTACAGAAGATAACATCTCCGAAATATTGGATTTTCTTTTTAGTGCTGAGCTCCCAATGAGGACCGTATATATCGTATTTCAAATCCCCGGAAAGAGTCCGTATGGTCAATAAGTCGTAGCGTTGATGGCTTTCTACGCAAATACCGTTTTTCATGGATACGGCTAAGTTATATCGTTTTGTTTTTATTTCCGGATGGAGATCGGGCATGGGATGAATCTCTCCGGTATTCATGTTCCAACGGGCTGAATATTGGTTGAATCCATAGTTTCCAGTAGGTTTAATAATTATACCTATAGAAAGGGTGTCGTTTATATATTCATAAGAACGTGGAAACTCTGTTTCATCCATTCTCATTTTTATTTCCGGCATATAGTGGGGGTTCGTCAATACGCTATCTAAATGGTAGCTGAATATCTTCTGTTTGCCATTATCGTTTACGTAAAAACTTCTATTCATTTCGTCTATGGCAATACGGCCTATATTGGCTATCTCTCCGGGGCCTTGTCCGATGGGAGCCGTGCTAGTTATAAAGTTGAAATTGTCACGGTCAAACAGATAGATTTGATCGTCATAAGAATTATGATCGCAGATAAGTATATATTTATTTAATATATAAATATCACTATTGTTGTTAAGAATGATGTCTCCAGTCTTTATTTCTTTTATATAATTATGCACATCTATTATATGAGCGCGATTTTTTTGGTGCTTTTCGGTCAGATTATGACCACAACTTAAATAAATGACGGATAGAGCCAGAATGGAAAATGTTCTCATATGGGCGGTGATTAATATTTTGTAGATTACCCGTTTGCTAAAAAACAAACGGGTAATCTGCGAGTTGTTTTAAATAAGTGTGAATGAAAAAACTTATAGGGGCCTAGTTGCTAAATATTTGAAATTGAATTCAAATTATTCCCAGCTATATTCAGCCGAGTGTTCATGCAATCCATAGCAATAACAACCACCTCCTGACTCAGTACATCCATTCGGACACATATCATTAATCGCCATTGCTTTCACATTCTCCATATCCAGATCATTCCATTCCATCTGCGGGTGGTTGTGTTTGATACTCCAAGCGGTAGCTAGGACGATAGCTGCCAAAGTGGTTACGCCGATAATTTTCTTTTTCATTTTTTTTGCTCCTTATAATTTAATTGAAACTTGATTTTATATAACTTAATAAGCTTGTGCCAAAAATAATACTAGCTAATGTAACATAGTTGATTAACTTTTCCTGTTTGTTGTTGCACCTCCTTTCTTGATTTAACCGAGAAGGTTTCCCAAAATGGCCTTATCTTATAAAGGAAAGAAAATAGTTCTTTTCCGTTTTTAAAGTGAGACCACTTCTCCCCGCAGAGTAAGTAAAATAGGTTCGGAAATATTGGCATAAAGTCGGATCGTTTTACTAAACGTTCCTTTATCGGCAGGTGTAAAACGTACTTCCACCCAGGTGCTTTTCCCAGGAGGCAAGGGTTCGCGGCTGAATACGGTTTCTGCACATCCGCAATCGGCGGTAGCTTCCAGTAATACTAAAGGTTCTTTTCCTCGATTGGTTAGTTTTACCCGGGTGGTCTGGGTTTCTTTTCCTTCCAGAAGGCCGAAATCGATAACGGCCGGTTCTGTGTCGACTATTGTAAGTTGTCGTGCAGGCACCTTTTCTTCTTTTCCTGTCATCCGCCGAATATATAATTCGCGTACAGCGGGGCTAAGCGCCGGATTACCTACGGCCATAACCCGATTTTGCTTGTCAAGCAAAAAGGTTTGGAATTGGGGATTAGGTGGAAAATTATTCAGGCGATTCAAGTCGTGCGCCCTGTCGATACATACCGGATAACTCAAATCCGCTTGTTTGAGCAAGTGGCGAATTTCTCCTACCCGGGGATTATCGAAGAAAAAAAGATAAGTTACTTTCCCCGGTAGCAGAGAATCAGTCAGGGCCAACATTTCTTTCCATTTGGGCAATTGCAACTTGCAACTGGTACAACCGGAAGAATCGGTATATATCAATATCTTATACTCCCTTTCTTCCATCACCAAGGAAACTGTGTCCAAGGCATAACGTAGAAAAACGGGCTCGGCAGGCAAGTGAAGTTGGCGTCCGCTCCATTTGGCGATCTCTTGTTCGATGGTTTGACGTTCTTTGTTTTGCCCCGAACAACCGGCTACCAATCCTGCTAGAAGCAGGGATATACCTAGAAGGATGTTTGTACGCATAAAAACGAAAGTTTAGATTTAATAGGTTTAAATGGTTACGTGCGTTAAGCGATTTCTTTCCTTCCGATTCAACTTATGGGCTTAATGCAAATTGTATGTAGCAAACATAATGATTATTCCCCAATTATCCAATTTTTTACTGCCTGAATTTGAAAATAATTTTATGCAGCTATGTCTCTGTTGCTCACTCTTTGTTTCAAATTTTATTTATAAAGTTAATACGTTGTTCCAATGACTTATTTCCTACCTTTTTTCTTTTCTTCCTACAATCCCGCTTCTTCTTCGATAAGAATTACTAAAATACGCCCTTGAGGATAGCAACGGTCGAGGGTGAGGCGAGCGTTGCAAATACGTTGGGGCGAACGGCAGTCGTCGCAGCGGCCGGTGATGGCGCAAGGGGTACGAAATCCTTCGTGCCGGGCTGCATTGCGGGGAGCGGCTATTTCGCGAATGCGTTGCCATGCGGTTTTGTCATTGTCGGTGAGTTTGTTTTTACCGGCCAGCAAGACGATCCGTTTCGGGCCGAAACAGATAGGGGCGATCCGGTTGCCTACCATATCCAACCAATGTAGATGACCGTTCATGCTGATGGCATTGATACCCGTGAAAAAAAGATCGGCCAATAATCCTTGCCGCCGTTGTTCCAGATTTTCTTCGCGGATAAGGGCCGGATCGAAGCCGTCGTAAAAGGTCAGGCCGGGCGTTTGGCGGAGCTCTTCGATAATTCCCGTGGCCCGTACCGTAACGGAGTCGCCGTACGAAACGGTCTGCGGGCGCATGCGTCGTATCTCTTCTCTGAGGCGGAGGCCGGCACTGGCTACATCCGTGACAATTTCGGTTTCAAACCCGCCCCGGATGAGTTGGCGGGCACAGTCTTCGAGCGAAAGGGAGGCGGAAAAGGCGGAGTTAGTTGCCATAGTCGATGGATTGAATGTGAATAAACAAACAAATATAGAAAAATCAGAGGAATGGCGAAACTACTTTATCGTTTTTAGATGGTTGGCTAAAAAGAGAAATTTCTTTGGGCTCACCCGCCTTCTTTCTTATTCGGTTCCGTCGGACAGACCTCTTCTGCGGTAAGAAACCGGAGCGGATAAAGCCGCTGTTGCAAATCATTCAGTCAATAAGGCCATCCAGTTCAAGATAGCCGAATTGAATTTCGTCGTTCATGCTTAAAATCAGGCGGTTGCCGGCTTCGTCATAACATAAGCTGGAGGTGGGGGAGCCCAGATCCAACGTTTTGACGTATTCTCCGTTTAAATCGAATACCATAATTTGTTCGGGGCTATTGCCCACCGGGTCTCCCTGCGGGTTTTTGGAAAAGGCGTCTTTTCCCAGGTAGAGTACTAAAATCTTATCTTTGCAGAAAATAGCTTCTCCGTAATATCTTATTTTCTTTTTGGTACTGATTTCCCAGTGAGGACCGTATATATTATACTTCAAATCTCCGGCTAACGTTCGGATAGTCAGTAAATCGTGGCGTTGATAACTTTCCACGCAAAGTCCGTGCCGGGGGGATACGGTTATATTGTACCGTTTCTTTTCTATTTCCGGGTGAAAGTCGGGCATCGGTTTGATTTCTCCCGTATTCATATTCCAGCGTGCAGAGTTTTTATTGAAGCCGTACGTTCCGGTCGGTTTGATAATCGCGCCGATACATAAGGTATCGTTGATATAGTGATATTCACTGGGAAATTCGGCCTCGTTCATATTCATCCGGGTTGTGGGCCGGTAATCCGGATCTGCCAGCACGCTATCCAAGTGGTAACAGAATATTTTTTGTTTGCCGTGATCGTTGACATAAAACCGGCGGTGATTTTCGTCGGTAACTACCTGCCCCATGTTAGCTATTTCTCCGGGGCCTTGACCCTTGGGAGCCGTACTGGTGATGAATTTGAAATTATTTTTGTCCAGTATGTAGATATGTTTGTCGAAAGAATGATAGTCGCAAATAAGTAGATACTCGTTTAGCAAACGCACCTCGCTATACGCATGAATAGGCTCTCCTTCCCATGTTATTTCTTTCACTTGATGGCGTACGTCGATAAGGCGGTTCCGGTTTTTTTGGTGTTTATCGGCGGAATCGGATGTGCAACTTCCCAAACAGGAAATCAGCAGTAAAAAGAATAGTTTGTGCATAAGGTTAAAAATTAGAAGGTTATTAGGAAAGACAATGCTTCTTTTTTCATAGGAACAAGGTATAGAAGATGAATGGAAAAAGCCCCATGGTTATAACTGAAAGTGTTTCATACATCTATAGATTTGTTGGTTGACCCGGCTGAAAATCGTTCTGCCGTCTTTATTCTATTTCTCTAAACGAATGATAAATAAAGGCATTAATTAGGAATCGACCAAATTTTCCGGAAGATTTATCCTTCGGGAAATGCAAAAAGAATAAATAGCCGGCGGGAGAGGCCGAGGGGCGATTTTTCTTTGGGTTGTATCAGGTAGCGGCCGCTTGGTTTAGGCTTGCCGGGGGGGCGGAACTGACCGGAGAGACGCTCAAAACATAGGCGAAAACAACTTTAAAGTAATTGAAATGACTGTTTGTGGAAAATCAAAACAGTTTCTTATAGGCAAGCAGTCAAAAAAATACGTATTTTTGTCCCCGTTAAAATCAAGGAGAACATGGGAAACTTTTTTACTTCTTTATTTTCTTCCTCCAAAACAGCCGAAGGAGCAGGGGAAGAGCAAACGAAAGATGAAGCGAAAAAATTCGATATACTGAAATACGACGGTATACGCGCCCGGCAGATCGGCAAGGTAGCTTATGCCATTCGTTGTTTCAACGAGGCGTTGCAGATCAGGGAAGATTTCGAAACGATGAATTACCTGGCAGCAACCTATAGCGCGGCCGGCCAACCCGATAAGGCTCTGGAGGTGATCGACCGGATGGTGGCCCTCGAACCCGATCATGTGGATGCCTGGCTGATGCGTGTCAACCTGCTTTTCCTGCTCGACCGGGATGCGGAAGTAGCGGCCGATTGCGAACGGATTATCCTGCTCGACGCGACCAACCATTTGCCTTATTATTTCAAGGCGAAGGCCAGGCGTAGCGGAGGCGATTTGTTCGGTGCCATTGCCGACCTTACCCGGGCTGTCGAACTGAAAGACGATTTTGCGCCTGCCTATCAGCTCCGGGCGGAAATATTGCTGGAAATGAGACAAGGCACCGAGGCGTTGGCCGATGTGGAAAAAGCCATTGTATTGATGCCGGAGGAGGAACATGCTTATCTGCTTCGCGGTCGTATTTACGAATTGTTGGGCGATCGGGAAAAGGCTTGTACCGATTACCGGGAAGTGTTGGAATTGAATCCCTTCAACGAAGAGGCGGCGTTGCTTTCGGGGGCGTTGCTGATTTCGGAGGAAAAATACGACGAGGCGATTGTTTTCTTCGACGAGGCGATCGAGACGAATCCCTCGTTTGCCAAGGCTTATGCCGAGCGTGGGCGGGCCAAAAACCTGAAAGGGGATAAGGCCGGAGCGTTCGACGATTTGAAAAAGGCGATCGAGCTCGATCCCCAAGGCGAAGAAGCAAAGAAGATGGATGGGCAGCACTCCAATTTCGACAATCTGTACAAAGGAGGGATATTTTAATCCCCCGGCTTGGTTATTTGAATCGGAGGAGACTAAAAAAAACGGCAACTCTTTGTTTATTAAAAAAAAGCCTCTATCTTTGCAGCCCGAATCCGTAGGTAAATAATAAATAATAATATAGAAAGATGAAAAGAACATTCCAACCGTCCAACAGAAAAAGAAAGAACAAGCATGGCTTCCGTTCGCGTATGGCTACGGCCAACGGCCGCAGAGTATTGGCTTCCCGCCGTTCGAAAGGCAGAGCTAAATTAACGGTATCCGACGAGTACAACGGATAATCGTTCCGTTCGTAAGATTTAAAAGGAAAGTAGAGGTTTTTTGACTTAAAAAGCCTTTACTTTCTTTGTTTTTGGAGCAATGTGCAGCAGGGAATGGCGCCGGTATGGCGTTTTTTTGTTATTTTTGAGCCGCCTACAAATACAACGAACGAAATGAAGGACTTTTTGGTAAAACTGATAAAGCATCCGCTTGTAGTCAACCTGGTGTTGGCCGTGGTGGTGACGTTTGCCGTGATACTCGGCGTGCTTCACTGGCTGGATGTCTATACCCGCCATAACGAGGCGGTTGTCGTGCCCGACGTAAAAGGGATGAAGCTGGAGGAGGCGGCCGTTTTTTTCCGCAACAATCATCTGCGTTATAGCGTTATCGATTCCGTCTTTTCCAAAGATGTAGCCCCCGGTTCGATTGTGGAGCTGGTGCCGGGCGTAGGCTCGAAAGTAAAAGAAGGACGTATTGTTTTCGTCACGATCAACGCGATGACCTCGCAGATGGCGGTTATTCCCGAAGTAGAAGATCTTTCGTTCCGCCAGGCATATGCGCTGCTCCGGGCACGCGGTTTCACGTCGGTGGAAATCAAATATGTACCCGGCGATTTTAAAGACTTGGCTATCGGCGTGGAGCTGAGAGGCCGTTCCCTTCCCAAAGGAGAGCATGTGCCTTTGACCGCTCCTTTGGTACTGGTGGTGAGCAGCGGAGAATCCGAGATGTTGCCCGATTCGCTTTCGGTCGACAGCGTGCCGGTGGAAGCATTGAATAGTGAAGATGAAAACTGGTTTTGAAAATGAACGGGTTTCCCAGCGAAAATGAAAAAAGCGGACAGGTCTCCGACGACCTGTTTTCATCCCGCGAGGAAGGGATAGGCGACGATGAATTATTCCTCACGGAAGGCGACGACGAACCGGGCGACGACTTGTTTGCCCCTGAGACGGAAAACGGAGAAAATCCTTCCTCCCGGATGTACGAACATTTCCGTTTCGTAGCCGACAAAGGACAGACGCTGCTTCGCGTCGACAAATTCCTGGTCGACCGGATGATGTCGGCCACCCGCAACCGGATTCAGCAAGCGGCCGAGGCCGGCTGTATTCTGGTAAACGGCAAACCGGTAAAAAGCAATTACCGGGTAAAACCCCTCGATGTGGTGTCCATCGTAATGGATCGTCCGCGTCGCGAGCTGGAAATTATTCCTGAAAACATTCCCCTCGATATTGTATATGAAGACGACGATCTGCTGGTTGTGAACAAGCCGGCCGGATTGGTGGTGCATCCCGGCCACGGAAATTATACCGGGACGCTGGTAAACGCCCTGGCTTATTATTTAAAAGACGATCCCGCCTACGATCCTTCCGATCCTCGCCTGGGGCTGGTGCACCGTATCGACAAAGACACTTCCGGCTTATTGGTAGTAGCCAAAAAACCGGAAGCCAAAGCCCATCTTAGTTTGCAATTTTTCAATAAAACCACTCAGCGCAGATACCGCGCCTTGGTATGGGGCATCGTGCAGGAAGACGAAGGCCGCATCGAAGGAAATATCGGGCGCGATCCGCGCGACAGGATGCAAATGACGGTTTTTCCCGAGGGCGACCAGGGCAAACCGGCCGTGACGCATTATACCGTATTGGAACGACTGGGCTACGTCAGTTTGGTGGAATGCCGGCTGGAGACGGGGCGCACGCATCAGATAAGGGTGCATATGAAGCATATCGGCCATACGCTGTTCAACGACGAACGGTACGGCGGCCACGACATTCTAAAAGGAACTACTTTCACGAAATATAAACAGTTTGTGCAGAACTGTTTCGCCATTTGTCCGCGTCAGGCCCTCCATGCCAAAACGCTGGGATTTGTTCATCCTGCTACCGGCCGGGAGCTTTTCTTCGATTCCGAGCTGCCTGCCGATATGCGGCAATTGATCGAACGGTGGCGCGTCTATGCAAATACTAAAGAATTATAGAAATGAAAAGGAACATCGCAATTATAGCCGGAGGCGATTCGTCGGAAATCGTCGTTTCTTTAAAAAGTGCCCAGGGAATCTACTCTTTTATTGATAAAGACAAATATAATGTATATATTGCCATCGTTAAAAAAGGAGAGTGGGCGGTACAACTTCCTGCAGGCGATAAAACGCCGATCGATAAGAACGATTTCAGTTTCTGCGAAGGCGGAAAGACGAAACATTTCGATTTTGCTTATATCACGATACACGGTACGCCGGGCGAAGACGGCCGTTTGCAGGGTTATTTCGATATGATCGGGCTGCCGTATTCCGCTTGCGGGGTATTGGCAAGCGCAGTAACCTTCAATAAATTCGTCTGCAAGCAGTATCTGGGAGGGCTTGGCGTGCAAATAGCCGACTCCTTGCGTCTGTACAAAGGAGAATCGGCAGAACCGGCCGAGGTGGTGGCCCGTTTGGGGTTGCCGCTCTTTGTGAAGCCTAACGACGGAGGCAGCAGTTTCGGAATAACGAAGGTGAAAAAGGCGGAAATGCTGCTTCCGGCTATTGAAAAAGCGTTTGCCGAAGGCCGGGAGGTGATTATCGAAAGCTTTGTCGAAGGAACGGAAGTGACTTGCGGTTGCTATAAGGTAAAGGACAAAGAAGTGGTTTTCCCGCCGACGGAAGTAGTAACAGATAATGAGTTTTTTGATTTCGACGCCAAATACAACGGCCAGGTCGACGAGATTACCCCGGCCCGCATTTCCGCCGAACTGACGGAAATCATCCAGCGGGAAACGTCGCGTATCTACGATTTGCTGGGAGCCAAGGGTATTATCCGCGTCGATTATATTATTCCCGCCGACGGCCGGCCTCGCATGCTGGAGGTGAATACGACGCCCGGCATGACGGCCACCAGCTTTATTCCCCAACAGGTGAAGGCTGCGGGGCTCGACATCAAAGAGGTGATGACCGATATTATAGAAAATGAGTTTAACTAATCGGCAGTCAGGCCACGACGAGCCTTACACGCCCGGTCGGTTGCCGATTGTTTATTGTCAAAAAATAAGATATGGATACAGAACTAGTTTCCCCTAATTTCGACGACATCCGTCCGTTGAACAACGACGAGGTGAAGGATGCTATTGAAGAACTGGTCGCGAATGAAGATTTCGAACGGGCCTTCCGTTATATCAAATCCGATCTCACCTGGAGCCAGTTCGTGGCAGCCATGCGAAGCTGCAAAACGAAGGAGGAATTCAAGTCGACATTAGCGTACGACGCTGTGATGACTGTTGCGAAAAACACCACGTTCTCGCTGGGCATTTCCGGTCGGAGCCGCCTTCCCGAAGGCAAGCCCGCCTGCACGTTTATTTCCAACCACCGCGACATCGTGCTCGATGCCTCTTTTCTGAACGTCATGCTCTACGACGTAGGCTACGGCATGACCCAGGTAGCCATCGGCGACAACCTGCTGATTCGCCCCTGGATCAAGACGCTGGTCAGGCTGAACAATAGCTTTATCGTCAAACGCGGGGTTTCCGTCCGCCAGATGCTGGAGGTGAGCCATACGCTTTCGGCCTACATTCATCATACCATCAAGGAAACCAAAGAATCCGTATGGATCGCCCAGCGCGAAGGCCGCGCCAAAGATTCCGACGACCGTACCCAAGGCAGCGTGCTGAAAATGCTGAATATGGGCGGCAAGAAAGACCTTCTGACCAACCTGATGGAACTGAATATCGTTCCGGTAGCCATCTCTTACGAATTCGATCCTTGCGACTATCTGAAAGCGAAAGAATTTCAAATGAAGCGCGACGATCCCGATTATACGAAAAGCCAGCGCGACGATCTGCTGGCTATGGAAACAGGCATCCTCAACAATAAAGGCCGCGTGCATTTTACCCTCGGCACCCCCATCAACGGCGAATTGGCTCAGTTGGACAGAACGATGGAAAAAGGCGAGCTGGTAGCTGCCATCGCCGGCATCATCGACAAGGAAATTTACCGCCATTACCGTTTCTACCCTTGCAATTACGTAGCCTACGATATGATGACCGGCACGAAACGCTTCAGCGACCATTACGGGCTGAAAGATAAAAAGCAGTTTGAAGAATACCTGCAGGGCCAGCTCGACAAAATCGTGCTTCCCGGCAAAGACGAAGCTTTCCTGCGCGCCAAGCTGCTGGAAATGTATACCAATCCGCTGAAAAACCACCTGACGGTAGTTTGATGTGTTTCTTAACATAGTTTTCCCGGCGACATAACGTCAGTAATTTAAGTAACTTTGAAGCAAAGGCTACCGGAAATGCCGACAGTCTGTCAAATCTACTTAAATTACTGACGTATGAAACCGGAAGATTACATCACCCGCGAGGGGAAGTACGGGGCCCACAACTATCACCCCCTGCCTGTCGTGCTCAGCCGAGGCGAAGGCGTATTTGTATGGGACGTGGAAGGAAAACGCTATTTCGATTTTCTTTCCGGCTACTCTGCCCTGAGCCAGGGCCACTGTCATCCTAAAATAATTGCCGCGCTCGCTGAACAAGCCTCCCGCCTCACCTTGGTATCGCGCGCCTTCCATGCCGACGTGCTGGGCGAATATATGGAGTTCGCCACCCGCTTTTTCGGCTACGATAAACTACTCCCCATGAATACCGGTGCCGAAGCCGTCGAGACGGCCCTCAAACTTTGCCGGCGTTGGGCATACCGTCGGAAAGGCATTGCGCCCGAAACCGCCAAAATCGTCGTTTGCAACGAGAATTTCCACGGCCGCACCATCACCATCATCTCCATGAGCAGCGATCCGTCGGCCTATGCCGGTTTCGGCCCTTATACGCCGGGTTTTATCAACATCCCTTATAATGATGCCGGCGCGTTGGAAGAAGCCCTTCGCGAGCCAGGCGTAGCAGGCTTCCTGGTAGAACCCATCCAGGGAGAAGCCGGCGTAGTAGTGCCCGACGACGGGTATCTGAAACGTTGCTATGACCTTTGCCGCGCCCGCGACGTCTTGTTTATCGCCGACGAAGTGCAAACCGGCATCGGCCGTACGGGAAGATTATTAGCCTCGGATTACGAAGCGGTGCGGCCCGACATCCTTATCCTCGGCAAAGCCCTTTCCGGGGGCGTCACTCCTGTTTCCGCCGTTTTGGCCGACGACGACATCATGCTTACCATTGCTCCCGGCGAGCACGGTTCCACCTATGGCGGCAATCCCCTGGCCGCGCGGGTTGCCCTGGCCGCCCTCGAAGTAGTGCGCGACGAGCATCTTACGGAAAATGCTTTCGAAATGGGCGAGCTTTTCCGCTTGGAGATGGAAAAGATCGATAATCCCATGATCCGCAAGGTACGGGGAAAAGGCTTGCTGAACGCCGTGGTCACGGAGCCCAAAAACGGAAAGACGGCCTGGGATATTTGTCTGGCCTTGAAAGAGAACGGCCTCGTCGCCAAACCTACCCACGATCATATCATCCGGTTCACGCCTCCGCTGGTGATCGACCGGAGCCAGATGTCGGAGGCTATCGCCATTATCCGGGATACCTTCGCCCGTTTTGTATGAATTTAATCCGTTAGCAAGATGAAAATAAACGTAATAGGCGTGCCTCTGAACCTGGGCTGCGACCGGGCCGGCGTAGAAAAAGCCCCCAACCATTTGCGTGAACGCGGTCTGCTGCAACTCATCCGCGCAGGTGGCCATCGAGCCTTCGATTTGGGCAACCTCTATGTGCCCCCGGTGAGCGAAGCCGACAAATTCGCCCGCGGAAAGAGCATGAAGTATCTGGATGCCATCGTGGAAGTAAACAACAACCTGGCGGAACTGGTGTACGACAGCCTTAGGGGCGGCGCTTTTCCGCTGGTAATCGGCGGCGATCATTCCCTGGGATTGGGAAGCGCCTCGGGCGTAGGCAAAAGCTTCGACGACTTCGGCATTATCTGGCTGGACGCCCACGGCGATCTGAATACCGGCGAGACCTCGCCCAGCGGCAACATCCACGGCATGCCCCTCGGCGCCCTGATGGGGATGGGCAGCGAGGAGCTGGTAAACGTCTACGCGCCCGGCAATAAAGTCGATCCGCGAAACGTTTTCCTGGTCGGTACCCGCAGTCTCGACGAAGGCGAGCAAATGCTGATCCGCCGCGAACGGCTGAGCGTTTATACGATGGAGACCATCCATCTGAAAGGCATCGGCTTTGTAGCGGAAGACATCAAGCGAAAGCTGAAAGAACGAAAAATCCGGAATGTTCATTTCAGCATGGACGTAGACAGCATCGATCCCCGCTTTGCTCCGGGTACGGGAACGCGGGTAAACGGCGGTATGATGCCCGACGAATGCCGCGATTTTCTCGACCATATCCTCTCTACCAACCTCGTCAAGTCGATGGATATGGTAGAGCTTAATCCCGATCTGGACGTAAACGAGCAAACCACCCGGATGTGCTTGCAGCTTATCGAGCATATTACGGCCCGGTTGTAAAAGAAGGCGGCCTGCCGCTAGAAAGCGAGCAAGGTACATGCTTTGCCGGATACTATGTTTCTCCATAAAAAGAACCATGCTTCGCTCTTTTAAGCGTTCAAGCATGGTTCTTGCTTTCTTACCGGTTACATCGGCTTGTTTTTTTATCGGCATGGTAACTTCCGGTATTCCCTTGCCGGATCACCGGGCACGTAAAGCGATTTTTTTATTCCTGCATAAGCATTTTCTGGAAAGGAGTAACCCATACCACCCAAACCTGGGAAGGAGTAGCGATAAACAATACAGGTTGATATTCCACCAGGCCGGTCGCTATCGATTTAACTTCGGGCAACGGATTGTCTTTCACTGTAACGTTTTGGAGAAAACGAAATCCTGTGGAGGTATATTCCTTAACTCCTCCGGTTCCGAAGCTTGCAAAAGTCCGGTCTTCCGAAGATGTTACGCCGCTGGGAGCCGATGCGAACGTATCCTCGTCTATTATGATAGTTACTTCGTCACCGGCCGGAATATCGGTGAAGATGTCGGTAGACAGAATCCGGTTTTGATCGGCATCGGTCAGATAGGCGCCTCCATAAGCGCTTGCATATCCTTGGTTTAAGGTAGTACCGGGCTGGATAGGATACGATGCCTTGTCGGCCGCATAATAAGGCACCGCTTCGTAATTTTCCGGCGTAATGTCGGCCGTATTATAAAGGCGGGTGTGTTTGCGGCTGCGAATCAAGAGCTTGCCGTCGCGGGCTACCAGGGTGCAGGGCGCGCCGATAGCGAATTTATCGTCGGAAGGCTTTTCCACCTCCATATTCCCGTTGCCTATCGTGGTTATGAAATTGAAAGAAGACGCATCGAAAACATGTACTTTCCCTTCTTCGGCTATCGCCAGGTAAATACGGCCGTCGTAAATACATACTGCACTGGGCGCATGGCGGATTGTAATCGTCGAGTCGTTGTGCGACCAGGATTTGATGCGAGGATAAGAGGCTCCGTTTTCTACTCCGTATAGAGCCGCGCTGTAGTTGTCGGGATTAATATCTCCCACGACCAGAATTTTTCCGTCCGTGGCAATGGGGCCTGGTGTAAGCGTTTCCCAGGTGGTAGGAATTTTATAGGCAAGCGTATAAAACTTCTGGCGATCTCTTGCCTCGGTACTTATAGTTGGTACTTCTTCAGAGGAAAATCCTTTATCGACTACTTCATCTTGAGAACAGGAAAAAAAACCGATTACGGTAAACAGATACATTAATAACTTTTTCATGGGATGTTTTTTGATTTGTTTTTTTCTAACTATGTTCCAAATACTTGTTGCGTAGCAACATACTATGTTGCCTTGGTCGAATAACTCTTTTGCCCTTAACCTCCTTTCTTTTTTATAACTACGTTGCTTGCCTGATAAATCAGGCTCCCAGGCAGGCCGCGTATGACTTGTTATCTGTCGATTAATTATTAAATGATAATAGTATTTTTACACTTGGTGTTATAATTATAGAGGCAAAAGTAGTATAATATTTATATTAAAAAAGCAAATAGGTGTTTATTTTTATATTAAACTTGTTTGTTTGGTGAAATAAATACGGATGGTTGCCAATTGTGATTATTAAATTGAATTTTCTGGTTTGGTTTAAATATAAATTCAAAGAGAAGAAGATGAAAATAGGAAAAGCAATAAACCTCTAGCTAAAATTCGTATCGCCAGGAAGAGGCGGCACCTGGGAAAACGAAAAAGAGTAAAAGACGAAGAAAGATTCGCAGATAAACTTATATTAAACGCATCGCCGTCCGGCTACCCGACCGGCAGATAAAAATACGACGGGGACGATATTCCTTAGAGGAAAAAATCGCCCCCTGTTCTTCGGCTCAGAACGGATACCCGATAGCCAGGTGAAGACCCAGGCCGTCCTTGAATTTGGGAATATTGTAATACCCCTTCTTGCCCGTATCGTAGGGCACGTGCAATCCGATTCCCATATCCAGGCGGATCACGATAAACGGCAACACATACCGCAAGCCTACTCCCGTGCCCAGGGCCAGGTCTTTCAGGAAATGTCCCCATTTAAGCTGGCCGCCGGGCCGCTCGGGATCGTTGCGGATCAACCAGATATTGCCCGAATCCAGGAAAGTGGCCCCGTGCAAGTCGCCCAGGATGGGGAAACGGTATTCCAGGTTGGCTTCGAACTTCAAATCGCCCGTCTGGTCGATATATCCGTATTTGCTATCTTCGGCCGGATGATACCTGCCCGGGCCGATGCTGCGCACCGTAAAGGCCCGGATACTGTTGGCGCCCCCGATATAAAACTGCTCGTTGTAGGGCGCGGTACGGGCGTTGCCGTAACTGTAAATGGCCCCTACCATCAAACGGCCTACCAGATGTTGGTTGCGGCCGATCAGGTAATTATACCGGATTTCGCTCGTTCCCTTGATAAACTGGGCGAATTTGTTCCCCAGCAATTTCTTGCCTTCTTCGTTGAACTTTTTGCCCGCCAGCGCGTAAATCCCGTCAATAATCAAGCCGGCCTGCGTAACCGAGGTCTGCCACCACAGATGATTGCGGCGCGAGAGGATGGGCGAGTCGTCATACGTATAGGTGTAGCCCATCGAAGGCACGAACTGGTTTTCCAAGCTCTTATACAACGCCTTGTTGGCCGCCGTAATGCTGTCGAACTCGTGGGTGGTATGTTGCAGCAGATTGTAAGTGAGCTTGAAAGGCGTAATGGAATGATGGCTGACGGCCGAAGGCTGAAAATCGTAGGAAGCGTCTCCCCCGAACGCCAGCAGTTTGAAAAACCGGGCCCGGTTCATCTGGTCGGCATACAACCGGAAAGTGGTGCTGGCCGGATAATTCAGATCCCGCTTGAAAAGCGTGGGGAAAAGTACCCGCGGAAACGTCAGCGTAGTAGTCAGCCCGATTTCATAGCTGTTGATGGTGGAGCTTCCTCCGCTCACCCGTTTGCCGGTCTGCCATTCATACGAGCCTCTGAGCCGCACGCCGAAGGTTTCGCCTCCGCCGAATACATTGCGTTTGGTGACGCTGAATACGGCCCCCGGGCCGATCTGGTCGTTGCTTTTGGCCGTTACGTTTACTTCCAGCTCCCCGTCGAGCGGCAGATCGTATACCGTATTAATCTGCAAATCGAGCGTATCCTGCCTCCGCATCGTATCGCGCGGCGTATATTGCATTTCCGAATACCGGAAAATGCCCAGCCGTGAAAGCGCCGTTTGCGACTTTTGCTGCTGCTCCTGCGAATACAAATCGCCCGGCTTGAAATACAGCCGGTTGTACAAGGCCGACGGACGAACGCGCAATTTTCCTTCGTAATGAATCGTCAGGTCTTTATACTTTACCGAGTCGGTGGGCTGTTCGTTGCTGTAGCCGTGAAGCCAGACCGATACGTTGCCCAGCCGCCAGGGGCGGAGCGCGATGGGGGGCAGGCTTTCTTTGGGCAATACCCTAAGGGCCACTTTGCCCGGATTAAGCAAGGTATCGGCCTGATAGACGATAAAGTCGGGCCGGAAATAATAATACCCGTTATCCCTCAGAAGCGAGGAAATACGCTCCCTTTCCGCCTGCATTTTTACTACGTTGAAGTTTTCGCCGTCGTATAGCAGCCGGTCGCCTATCTCGGTGCGGATCAGCGAGTCGGCTTGAGGCTGGATAGGCATGTACCGGATACTGTCGTAGGTATACGGATGCTCCATTTCGATAAAATAGCTGATCTTCGCTTTCCGCTCGTTTTTCGGATCGGGAAGGATCTGAAAATCGGTCGCCCCGTCGAAATACCCGTACTCGTTGAGCAGGTTGCGTGCCACCTTGGTGCGTACTTCCGGATTTACCGTGCTGATAAATACCGGTTTGGCCGCCAGCTTATTGAAAATCCATCTCCCTACTTTTCCTTTCTTGTTTACGAAAGCATTGTAAATCCAAAGCCCCACAGGCAGCGGAAAACGGATAGACGAACTTCCCAGCAACGCATTGTTGGGCGGATACTTCAAGGCGCCTTCCACTTCGGCCAGCGCGTCGCCGCCGGCACGAGATTCATCTTCGTCGGCCACCTCTATTTTTTTGATACCCGTATACAATACTTCCCCTTCCGGTAAATTTTTGGTTGTCGAGCAGGAAATCAGCCCCAGCAGCAACCCCAGGGCCAGCCCGAGCGTAACCGGCCGCCGGCCGCCCTGCGCCCCGTACCTTTTTCTATCGTATTTGCTTGTCATTTCGTCACCTCCTCGTCTACCACCGGTTTGACTTTCTTTTTCTTGAAATGGAATAACTCGCGCAAGTGCATCATTTTTTTCCTCAGTACGATACCCGCGCCGGTTTCGGTAATCTCGCCTTCCAGCAAACTTTCGTAATTGGTATCGTGGAAAAGCTTGATATACCTCGATCCGCTCGTATCGAGCCGGTATTCCACCGAAATATTATCGATAAAGGGCTCAGCCTGCCCGTTGTTGATATTCTCGCCCGTCGAAATACGACCGCCCACCACGACCCGGATACGATCGTTGTAGAAACGTTTGGCAAAGCTGAACGAATAATCCGTTCGTTTGCCGCCCCCGTCGGTGCCGTTTTCGTCGTAACTTTCCATGCCGAAGGTAATATCGACCGACTTGAGCGCGCTTCCGGCAATATTGTTGATTTCGCTTTGCAGGAAACTGTTCAGGGCCGATCCCATATTCAGGTTCGTTTTGCCGCCTCCCCCTCCGCCGGCCAGGTACATGCCCGTTACCAGCATGCTTACCGCTTGTTTGGTGCGTTCTTCTTCGCCCATTTCCGCCAGTTGGTTCTGCACCGCCATATCTTCGGGCGCGTTCAGCGTAAACTGAAGCGAAAGGTTTTCGAGCGTTTGCTTCAATACGATGCCTACGTCGAAGTTCACCATCCGTGGCGACTCGTCGTTTACGCTTACCGAGGCCCGCACCCGCTCGACGGCCGTCAGATCGAGGGTAGGATTCATCACATTGCCCGTCCACTGCACGTAACTACCTTCCTGAATGTTGAAGTCTTTCAGCGGGATCACCGGCAAAGAATATTTCACCGTTCCTCCGGTAAGGGTATACCGCCCGTTCAGAATCATATCTCCCTGCGGCGTATATTGGAAAGAAAGGTCGCCTCCGCCTTCCAGGTTCACATGGCTCGACTGGTCGGGCGTAAGGTCGACGTTCAGCCGGACGGCCGGGTCGATGCTGATTGTCATCAACATATCGATGCCTCCCAGCGGCAGGGGCGGTTTTTTCGGCATCCGGCTGCGTACGGTGTCGGCAAACGAAACGAAGGTGACCATGCCCGACATCCTGTCTTGCACCGTAAGCGGAGAATCTTTCAATACGTAGGTTACGTCGGTATTGCCCAGCAGCTCCAGGTTGCCCCGCATCGTAAGCGCGTCGATGGGCCCCTTGGCGGTAGCGCCCAGGTTGACGAATAGTTTTCCGTACACCAGGCTTTCGTTATTGCGTTTCACGTTCAGCAATTGCAGGTTGTCGGCCGAAAGTTTCAGATCGGCCATCATGCGCGAGAAATCGTGAAAATCGATATTTCCGTCGATCAGGAAAGGATTGTCTCCCGAAGCATAAATCGCATAGCGATCGAAAAGCACCTGGCTTTCCCGAATCTCGATTCGTTTGGTATCGAAGCGGAAACTCGACCCGACAGCTCCCACGAACACCGACGCCGAGTCCAGTTGCAGATAACCTTCGGCTTGGGGCGAAGCGCTGGTGCCGCTGATGTCCAGATGGCCGTCTATATCTCCGCTGAGCGCAGCCATCTCTTGGGGAATAAACGGATTGGCGATGTCGAGCGGGAAATGCAGCAAGTCTACGCTGCCGCTGATTTTATCGGTTCCCTCGCCGCTCGCCGCCTGATAAAGCGCGGTGGCCGACGTCACTTCCTTGCGGTCGCGGAAAAGGTGCACGTCTACCTGATGGTTGTTCTTTTCAAGCGGCAGGTAGACGGCATTGAGCGATACCTGGCCCACCCGGTCGTTTTCGTAATACAGGCTGTCTACATGCACGTCGGCCACCACCATGAACGAGCTATCGGTCGGGGCATACTGAAGATCGGCGCTCAGCATCCCCCTCATAGGAGGAATATAGCTGATTGCATCCGAAATCAACCCCAGGTTGATCTGGTTAAGCTCTACATGCACCTCGCTCAGTTCCCGTCCTTCGGGGGCGGAATGAATCCAGATCGAAGCATTCTCGGGGCCGCTAAGCCGCACATTGCCCGAAATATCCTTCATTCCTTTAATTTGGATGTAATTATCGGGATTGAGCTTAAACTTGCGAAAAGCCAGGATAGGGTCGTCGGGGAAAAGCGTAATCCGCATCCCGTCGGGTATTTTGTTTACCCGCGCGCCCAGCCAAAGGGCGGTTTCTCCCTGCCCGTTTTTAAGGTAGAGCCGGGCGTCGGCATAGTCGTACCGGATCGTGCCGTCGACGCCGGCCGAGAAGGGCTCTTGCCGCCGGTAAGGCGTTTTCACCACGTCTGCACGGTAACGCAGCCCCAGCGAATCTTGCCACACCAGGGCGCGGAGGGTATCGAGCCGGAAGGTGTCGCGGGCTAAGCCGTAAATCCCCCCGTTCATCCGCAAGCCGGTGGCGGGCGAGGTATAGGCATTGAGCGAAATATCGTTGAATTCGATGTAATAGCTTTGCAGGTAACTGTAAACAGGATTATCCTGTCCGGCCGTTACTTCCAGGTGCATATCGGGGTAAAGGGGGCGCAGGGCGTTCAGATCGAGCGTGGAGTCTTGTTTCAACTGCCGGTCGGCGTCTTTCGATATTTGCGTCAGGTTGTCGATCATCCGGTTGAGTCCTGCGTTGCCGGTCAGGACGACGCCCAAGTCGCCGGCGTGAAGCGAAACCCGCGT
The DNA here is from genome assembly GCA_048465615.1 of Tannerellaceae bacterium. Classification (GTDB taxonomy): domain Bacteria; phylum Bacteroidota; class Bacteroidia; order Bacteroidales; family Tannerellaceae; genus Parabacteroides. The sequence continues at coordinate 20,934 of DBFWLD010000031.1, read as the reverse complement.
GGTATCCCGGTCGCTTTGGGCGTGAAGGGTGAGCAGTTTCGGCCGGAAGGTACGTTTGGCGGTGACGATTTGCCAGTCGCCCAGCGTAACGTCCAGCAAATTGTCTTCTTTCAAATTGCTTTTCGCTTCGGCAAAAAGTTGGAAAGAGGTAGAGAAAGGCTGCTGCATCAGATGAAAGCCGTATAAGTCGGCGTTTTCCACGTCGGCAACCAACGTAGCGGTTACGTCGTCGGGGCGGAGGGTGGCGTCCAGCGTCAGGTTCATCCGGGCCAGCGGATAGGCGCTGACCAGTTTGAGCGCGGCCTGGTGGTTTTTAAGCGTTCCGTCGATCGTGACGTCGGATAGCGACGAAGCGCCGTAGCGGATGCCGGCTATTTTTCCTTCTATGCGGCTCCAGGTGGAAGCGGCAAACAGATCGGTTCCCGCGCCTTCGGCCTGAATAGAAGCCGTAAGCGAAAGCAAGGAATCGTGCGGCATAAAATGGTTGGGTTGCAGGCTGTCGATCTGCAGGTTGGCGGCATAGGCCTGGCGCGGTACCTGATACCGTCCGTCCAGACGGACGCGGCCGGTTCCTTGGGTCAGAACCAGATCGGCCCGGTATTCCTGGTTTTTCACCGAGGCGTTGCCTTTGAGGTAAAGCCCCGGGGGAATGCGGAACTGCTCGCGCTGGGCGGGGGGCAGGTAGCTCAATACGAAATCGAGTTGGCCGGCCCGGAGTTGATAATTGATTTCTCCGCTGCGGCGGATGCTGTCGGTCAGGGCTTTTGCCTGGCCGCTAGCTTCCAGATCGAGTACGCCCGGCCATTTTCCTTTCAACTGCTTGAGTTGCAGCGAGGCCATATTGCCGTTGGCGTCGGCCCGCAACGTAAACGGCTGCCGGGGAAAGGCCTTTTTGAAGTCTTCCGGCCAGGTTCCTCCCGCCAGCAATAAATCTTCTTTACCCAGGCTGGCGTCGAGATTTACCTGCATTTCGCCTTCCGGACGTTCGTCGAGCGCGCTCCACGGCACCAGTGCCTGAAGCTTGATTTCCGAATAGGGAGTAGCGAGTTTCAGATCCGACACGTCGATTTCCGTGCTATCGCTTTGAACGGCGCCTTCCAGCGAGCGGACGACCAGGCCGGAACGTTCCGAAAGGGAAAATTCCCGTATATCGGCTCCCATGTTTTTCCCTTCGTAGAGAATGGAAGCGATAGAAGCCGTTATGTCGCTGAATGCCAGGTGTGCAAAATCCACTCCTTCGGCGGCCGGATGGTTGTCGGTATCGAAGCGGAAGGTAGACCCGGCCAGGGTGAAGGCAGAGGCCTCGTACCGGGAGATTGCCAGATCGACTTTTCCGTTTTCCAGACGGGCTTTCTCCACGAAGGTGCAAAGCCGGAGCGAATCGGCGGGTATCTGCATGGCGAAGGCTACGCGGTCGAGGGCGATGGCGTCGAGTTGCAGCTTCCAATTGAGGGGAGCGGAAGTACTGTCTTTTTCGGAAGTGGAATCGGTCATAAAGAGGGTGAGGGCCGCGTCGGAAAGATCGATCCGGTTGATCCGGGCGTTTTCGCTCTTCAGGTCGATCAGGTCGGCCCGGGCAGCGAGCTTTCCTACCTGTCCTTTTATTTCCATGCCTTCTATCAGCTCTCCGGTATTGGCTTTTACGCCGTCCAGCTCGATGGCGTCGACCACCACTTCTTTTTTCAGCAGCGGAAGGGCCTTTACGCTGAGAGTCAGGTTTTTTACCGCCAGCACGGTGTCGGCCGGCGGCTGGATTACTTCCGCTCCTTCTACCACGAGCTTGAGCGGAAACGAAACTCTTACTTTTCCGATGCCGATTTGCATACCCGTAGCTTTACTGGCGTATTGGGTGACCTCGCGAACCACAAAACGCTGAACGGGAGGTAGATAAAAGAGTACGGAAACCAGCAACACGAGCACAATCGGTATGAGGCATATCACCCCTATCCATTTAATCCATTTTCTCATGTATTCAATTCGGGTGTTTAGTTATATTCATAACGGTTAAACGACGTGTTTTGTTTGACGATTCTTTAACAAAAATAGTGCAAACCGCGCGCATAAGCAAAACTTTCTTCCCTTGGGTTGAAGCATAAGCTGTTTTCGATTGGGTTTTCTTTATAAAAATAGGAATAAAAATCACATAAGGCGGTCTTTAGGCGGTAGAGAGTGACGAGCGGAAACGGAAAACTTGTACATTTGCTTAGGGCAAGCGGACGGAAGAGGATGCCGGGTATTCGCCGGGAGCTTGGTGGTAATTTCTTCCCTTGTCTTGTTTTACTCAAAAAAGAATAAAAATGGTGGAGTTTGATTTACATGCCCTTTGTCACGAAGTGCAGAAGATAGCCCGGGAGGCCGGCGACTATCTGAAAGAAGAGCGCAAGAAATTCGATTTTTCCCGCATCGAGGAAAAGAGCGCCCATAATTACGTATCGTATGTCGATAAGGAATCGGAACGCCGCATCGTGGAGCGTCTGGCGGCTTTATTGCCTTCGGCGGGCTTTATCACCGAAGAAGGATCGGCCGGACGCGACGGGGAGGCCTATTATTGGGTAGTCGATCCGCTCGACGGCACATCCAATTACATTCATAATCTGGAGCCTTATTGTGTCAGCATCGCGCTTTGCGGGCCTTCGGGCACCTTGCTGGGGGTGGTGTACGAGGTTTGCCGGAACGAATGTTTTTATGCCGTGCATGGAGAAAAAGCTTATGTGGACGGCCGGGAAATCCGCGTGTCGGTCGTCGATACGATCGACCGGGCCTTTATCGGCATCGGCTTTCCCTATAATGCGGCAGCCTACCATCCCACTGCGTTGCGGCTGGTAGATTGGATGTACGGCCGGGTAGGCGGCGTGCGGTTGATGGGATCGGCAGCCATCGAATTGTGTTATGTGGCGGCCGGGCGTTTCGACGCGCGGATCGAGGCTTTTCTGGGGCCTTGGGACATTGCTGCCGGCGCTTTTATCGTGCAGCAGGCGGGGGGCAAAATAACCGATCTGAGCGGGGGAGACAACTGGCGATCGGGGCGCGAGGTGCTGGCTTCGAACGGAAGCGGGATACATGCCGAGTTGGTAAAGGTTTGCCGTTACACATAGGCCCGGCGGCTCCGCTCCATTGGCAGGGCGGCTTTCGTTTCGACGCTTTGATGCTTCGATGTTTCGATGTTTTGACGTCTCGATGCAAAGGGATGAGGGAAAACGGACACGGGTCCCTTTTTGACAATTTGTTACGGGAAGTCGTTGTGGGCGTTATATTTCAAAGGGTGGGAGCAGAAATGATCAACGACGGGCTTGATTTGAGGGTTGTGCTTTGACTAAATGTGGTTTTTCAGGTGCAGAATGTGTGAAAGTGTCTAACCACTCTTTCCGTTGGCATCTGTATGTTGCTTTGATGCTTTATTTCTAATCGTATTGTTTTGAAAAACGAGTTGTGGATAGCTCTCTTCCAGCACGTGTTTTAGCCCTTTTAGCCGCTTTCAGGCCTTGAAACGGGTGTCTATTTACAATAAAATACACTTTTATTAGCAAAAATTAACTGCTTGTCGGGCTTGGATTTCATCGCAGTGGAATCCAAATTTCACTGCGATGGAATTTCAAACGGATGCTTATGGAAGTGGAAACCGGAGAAAAAGAAGTGTTTTTGTTAATTAATGTAAAGTGAAAATTTCTCAAAGCCTCTTTTTCTTCATTGTTCAGGTTATGAAAAATAAACTATTTGCGGCTTTAAGTCATAAAAATGGCTGGTTGGGTATCTTTTTGATTGGGAGCGGCGGCCTCCGTGCCGGAACACGGAGGCCGCCGCTGTCGCCTATCGAACGGAAAGCTCAGGGCTATTGTTTAAACCGAACCAGCAGGCTGACGTAAAAAGTGCGTCCCGGCGTCAGCGTGGCATAATTGCTGTTCCACGGCCGGTCGTCGCGGTAATTGAAAATATTTTCCACGCCCACGCCCGGCTCGATCGTAAAATCGCCTTTGGGAGTGAATACATGCGTCGTATTCAGGTTCCAGAGCTGGAATTTCGGCGCATAGCCGTAGGTTTGCGAGTACCGCCGTCCCTGAATGCGGCCGTTTACGTTTACATTCAGCCGGTACCAGTCCCAGACGTGCGACCAGTTGCCGTTCAGACTCGCCGTGTGCCGGATACTTTTATTCAGTCGTTCTTTCGTGCGCTCGTCTTTCCCGTCGGCATAGTTGTAACCGGCGCCCAGCGAAAACCCCGCGCCCAGGTAGCTGTTGAACGAAATGTCGAATCCTTTGATGCGGGCCTTGTCGATATTCATCTGCTGCTGCACTTCGCGGCCGTCTATCGGTTCGCGTTCCACGTAATTGATCATGTCGTTTACCTGATTCATGTAAGCCGAGAAATTTACCGTAAACCGGCTGTGCACATATTCGATATTGCCTGATACGAAATGGCTTTTTTCCGGATCGAGCTCCGGATTTCCCAGGGTGAGTTTGCCCGACCGACTTTCCGAATAGGCATAGAGTTGCTGAAGGGTGGGAGCCCGGAAGCCGCCTGCATACGAGGCCCGGAAATTAACCGGCCCCACCGGGTACATGACGGATAATTTAGGCGAGAGGTTGCTTTTGAAAGTCTGATGATAGCTATATCGCAACCCGGCGATGATCTGCAATTTCCTCCACAGCCTGATTTCGTCCTGGGCGTAGAGCGAGGCGGTATACATGGTATGGTCGCCTCCTACCATATCGTTCAGGTTTTTTAAGTAGTCGTTCACAAATTCCGCTCCTACCGTGATCTTATTGTATTTTCCGGCCCGGAAGACGCCTTTTATGTTGGCGTTGTAGTACCGCTGGCGTTTGCGCAGGTCGGTGTCTCCCGTTTTAAACTTCTTGGTGTCGTTGATGTATTCGTAGTTGGAGGTGAAATGATCGGCGTGGAAATCGGCTTCTATATACGAGGCGTTGCCCAGGAGGTATTTGCCGCCGGCGCCGTAGGTATAGGTTTCGTGCGCCATATCGTAGTCGTATTCCGTGACGGGCCGCAGCGTACGGTTGTTGAAAAAGGCGCCGCGGGCGTAGAGCGATAAGCGTTTGCCGGGGTTGTACGTGAAAAGCTGGGTAAGCGAATTGGAATGGAAAGCGGTGGAAGCTTCCTTGTCGGTGGGTATCAGGTTGCCTTTCTTGTCTTCCACCATCGGGTTGAGCTGCCAGCCGTCGGCCTGCTGCCGCTGATAAGAGGTATTGGAGGCGAATTTGCCCGTGTTCACATCGGCGTTGACCGACTGGATAAAGCGGTTGTTCCGGCCGTAACGCGTGTTGGAAACCACGTTGAGCTTGTTTTTCGGTTCGTCGGTGATTACGTTGATGACGCCCGCAATGGCGTCGCTTCCGTAAAGGGCCGAACCGGCCCCTTTGAGCACTTCGATCCGTTTGACGCGGCTCATGTCGATGCGGCCGAAGTCGATGCTGCCCGATACGTCGCCTGCCAGGCGTTTCCCGTTTACCAGGATAAGCACGTATTTCGATTCCAGCCCGTTCATATTCAATACCGTACCGCTTCCGTTGGTGGAAAAGGAGAGCGAAGGGTTGAGCCGGGTCAGCGCGTCTTCGAAAGTGGGCGTGCCGGCTTTTTTGATGTCGGCCGCGCTCAATACTTCGATGGGGACGGGCGAATCCTTCAGCCGGTGATGGGTGCCGGTTCCGGTTACGACTACCTGGTTGAGGTTGATGTAGGCGTTTTTCAGCCGGAAGACCAGGTTGCGGCGGCTGCCGTCTGCTTCGCAGGTAGCGGTTTCGTAATCGAGGCAACTGGCCCGCAACACATACCGGCCTTCCGGTACCTGGCCGATCGTGAAGGCGCCGTCTTTGTCGGTAGCCGTGCCGAGCGTGGTTCCTTCCAGACGTACGTGCGCGCCGGGGATAGGCCGGCCGTCTTCATCGATTACGTTTCCGCTGAATGTTAGTTGCGCGAGGGTAAACTGCCCGGCGCATACGGCCAGGAGGAATGCAAGCAAGCATTTCATTTTCATTTCGAGAGGTTGTTTTATGTTTTAGTAATAACCCTCCTGGCCCCGGGAAGGCGGTTGTTACATACCAGGTTCCGGCAGGTTTCCTGACTTGCCCCGAAAAGCCACCTTCCCGCCGGCCGTTAAGGGGGCCGGCAGTGGTTATGCAGAATGCTTTTCTTTTGCGTGGGAGCTTACAGTAGCGGGCACTGTTCCGGATTTGCACCGGATTCCCTTTTATACGACTTCCGGACAGAAGGCCGTATCACCAAAACCGGGGCAAAGGTAAGGAGACTCGGGATAAATTCTAAAAAAACTTGCTTTTTTTTCGGACGGAAGCAGGGATTTCCGGCCGGAGCGCATTTTTATTATCTCTTTTTCTTGCTCCGGGGCAGTTTCTGCTTAGGCTTTTCCGGAGTTTTTCACCCGGGGGAGGCCGGCCGGTAAAATTTTTCCTCACTTCCTCGGGGTTGGCGGGAGTTTGTCGTATCTTTGCCGGTATCAATAACACCCTTATGACTGCGACGTATGACACTGATGTGCTCGCTGCCTTGGCGAAAGGAACAGACGCCGGACTGTATCGCCTTATTCCGCAACGCGTAGCGACCGCTCCCGACGAGGAGGCGGTCAGAACGTTGATGGCCGAGGCTGTCAAAACCGGCAAACCGCTTACCTTCAAGGCTTCCGGAACATCTCTTTCGGGGCAAGCCGTTACCGATTCCGTTCTCGTGGAAACAGGCTCCGGCTTTGGTATTCCGCGGATAGAGGCGAAGGGATTGTATGCTACCTTTCCTTGCCATCTGACGGGGGCCGAGGCCAACCGGCTGCTCAAACGGTACGGGCGTAAACTGGGGCCGGCTCCGGGCTCGATCCGGGCGGCCCGGATCGGCGGTATCGTGGCCAATAACGCCAGCGGTGCCGGACACGGTATTTTGCATAATGCTTACCATACCGTCCGCAGTATGCGGGTAATCCTGGCCGACGGTACCGTGCTCGACACCGGGTCGGAAGCAAGCCGCCGCCTTTTTTTCGAAACCCATACCAGTTTGCTCGAACGGCTGATGAACCTGCGCATGGAAATCCTTTGCGACGAGGAAATGACGGCACGCATTCTTCATAAATATGAATTGAAAAATACTTGCGGATACGGGATAAACGCTTTACTCGATTTCGAAGATCCTTACGATATGCTCGTTCATCTGATGGTAGGCTCGGAGGGGACGTTGGGGTTTATTTCGCAGGTTACGTTCGAAACGATTCCCGATCCGGCGTATAAAGCGGCGGCGTTGGTGTATTTTCCCGACCTGAAAGAAGCATGCCGGGCTATGCCTGTGTTGCGTTCCTGCGGCGTGTCGGCGGCCGAATGGATGGATGGGCGGGCGCTGCGGGCGGTATCCGGCGTTCCGGACATGCCGGCCGTGCTTGCTGCGCTTCCGCCGGAAGCGGTGGCGGTGCTGGTCGAGGCGGCCTCGTCTGATGAAACGCTTTTGCAGCAGAAGATCTGTTCCCTTGAAAAACATCTTTCGGCTTTGCATACCTTATATCCGCCTGTCTTTACCTCCGATCCGGCTACCTGTGCGGCCTATTGGCAGGTACAGAGCGATTTGTTTGCCGCTGCCGCTGCCGCCCGGCCTCGCGGTAGGGCGTGGGCTATCGAAGACGTCGCGTTTCGCGAGGAGGTATTGGTCGACGCCTTGGCTGCGGTACGCGGCCTGCTCCGCGAGAGCGGCTATGGCGAGGCCGTGATGTGGGGGCATTTGCTGGACGGAAACGTGCATTTTACCTTTTTTCCCGATCTGGGATGTCCCCAAGGGGTGGAACGTTACGCCGGTTTCATGCGGCGGCTGGTCGACTTGGTCTTGCAATACGACGGAAGCTTGAAAGGCGAACAGGGAACGGGCCGCAGGATGGCTCCGTTTGTAGAAAAGGAATGGGGAGGAAAGATTTACCGCTGGATGAAAGAGATCAAGCGTTTGTTCGATCCGGAAAATATACTCAATCCGGGCGTGATTTTGAATGAAGATCCGGAGGTGTTTATCCGGAATTTCAAGCAAATGCCTGTGGCCGGCGAAGAGATCGACGGTTGCATCGAATGCGGGTTTTGCGAAAATCTCTGCCTCTCGCGCCATCTGACGCTTACTCCCCGTCAACGGATTGTGGCTTACCGGACGCTGGTATCGATGCAGGCGGCCGGCGAAGAAGCTTCTTCTCGTTACCGGGCGTTGGAAAAAGCGTTCCGGTATGCCGGCTCGGCTACTTGCGCTACCGAGGGGTTATGTGCGGCCGACTGTCCGGCGGGGATCGATACGGGCGCGCTGATCAAAAAGTTGCGCTGGCAAAATCATACGGCTCCCGCTCATAAGCTGGCTTTTTGCGCGGCTAGGCATTTTAATAGGTTGACGGCGGTTTTGCCTCCCTTGCTTTCTTTTTTTCAAGGGTTAGCCCGGATTGTGGGTTACAAGCCGGCAGAAGTGTGTTGGCAAACTCTTTTCCGGCTGTCGGGCCGCCGGCTACCGTTGTGGACGCGGCATACGCCCGGCGGAGCGCGCCGGCTTCGTTTTCAGTCGGAGACCGCGGTTGCCGGACAAGCCGAAATGGTGTACTTTCCCTCTTGCGTGGCCCGCACGCTGGGGGCGTCGGCCGATTATGAGGAGCGGACGGGCGTGACGGAAAAAACGATCGAGCTTCTGCACCGGGCCGGGTTTGCCATCCGGTATCCCGAGGATACCCGCCGCTTGTGTTGCGGAAGGGCTTTCAGCAACAAAGGTTTTCGCAAGCAGGCGGCTTTGAAGGAAGCCGAGCTGAATGCCGCCTTGCTCTCGGCCAGCGACGGGGGGCGTCTTCCTATCCTTTGCGACACCAGCCCATGCCTGCTGCATATGCGGCAAACGCTGGATAAGCGGCTTCGTCTTTACGAGCCGGTAGGGTTTATCACCACTTATATGCTGGATAAGCTTGTCTTCCGCCGCTTGCCTGTGACGGTGGCGGTTCATGCCACGTGCAGCGATATGAAAATGGGGCTGGCCGGCGCGTTGGAGGCTTTGGCTTCCCGTTGTGCTCAAGGGGTGGTGTCGCCGGCGGGTATTACATGTTGCGGCTGGGGCGGCGACCGCGGTTTTTTTTATCCGGAATTGAACCGCTCGGCTTTGCAGACGCTCCAAACCGGATTGGCCGGCGCTACCGAAGGTTATAGCAACAGCCGGACGTGCGAAATAGGCCTGACAAGGGAGAGCGGCGTGTCGTATAAATCCATCGTTTTTTTGGTGGAGAAGGCTACCGGGCCGCAGGGTTCCTGAAAACAAAAACCCCGGTTCCGTACAAATGGAACCGAGGCTTTGTAGTTTGGCATTTGAATTATAGGGAGTTTGTTTAAGTATTTCAGATCGGGTCGGTTTGTTTCCGGTTGTTTCCGAGTCCGGGCAACCGTTTTTTTCTTGGGCGGGTTTCCCGGCCGGGCTTTTTGTCAGGCGTATCCGTTCAGCATGCCGTTGAAATACATAGGCTTCAGGAAATAGACTTTCAACAGCCATGCCGCCCATTGTTCTTTCGAGGTGTCGAGCATCGTAAAGGGAAACGAAGTGACCGGTTTTTTGTCGTAATCGAATTCGCAAAGCAATACATGGCCGTAATCCGTTACGATGGGGCAGGCCGCATAGCCGTTGTATTTTTCCTGGGGCTCTTTCCCTTCCATCAGCGAAATCAGGTTCTTGGCTGCCAACGGCACCTGTACGCGCACGGCAGCCGATGTTTTGCTGGTAGGAATGCCCGCTACGTCGCCGAGCGATACGATATTGGGATATTTCTTATGTACCAACGTTTCTTTGTCGACCATTACCCAGGCATCTGCCGCCAGCTTTCCTTCCGTCCAGCCCAGACCTGCTTCCCGTACGAAATCGGGTGCCGACATGGGAGGGGTGAAGTGCAGGAAATCGTAATCTTCCACAAAGGGAGTCGTCGTCTTTTCTTCTCCTTTCGTTTCCACTTTTTCCAGGTGTACCTGTTTGGCAGCCGTATCCACTCCTTTCACCCGTACTTGGGTGTGAATCGGAATCTGGCGTTGATCGTAAATTTCCAGCAGGCGCGGGGTAAAATAAGGAATATCGTACAGCTCTTTGGCTGCCGTGAAATAATCCAGGGTTACGTTTTCCCGCGTATGTTGCCGGCGTGTGTAATCGTCGGTCAACAGGCATATTTTTTTTGGCGCGCCTCCGCATTTATGTTTGGTATAGGTATCGGTATAAATTCCCCGGCCGCCGGTTTTCGAAAATTCCTGCAGGGCTTTCCAGGTTTTCTGCGCGCCTTCGAAATCGTAAATGCAGTGCGCGTTTCCCTGCCCGAGCGTGTCGTGGGTAATGCCTTCTACCTTTTCCCAGTTGATTTGCAATCCGGGTGTCAATACCAGGAAGTCATAGGGGATTTTGCCGCTTTGGGCGGTGGTGATCTGATTCCATACGGGATCGACGGAAGTAACCGAGTCTTTGATCCATTTGATTCCGCCAGGCATGCAATCCGATTGATTTTTCCACACTTCGTCGGGGCTATATACGCCTGAGGCAATCAGGGTAAATCCGGGCTGGTAGAACTGGCGGTCGCTTGGGTCGATGAGCGTAATATCCGGTTGGTCGAGCCAGTGTTTCAAACGGGAGGCCATGCTGATGCCGGCAGCTCCTCCGCCGATAATAACGATTTTTCCTTTGGCCTTGCTGGAAAAGGCCTTTGCTTTTTCCGTTCCCAACGTACTTAATAAACCTGCGGCAGCCATCATCTTGAAGAACTGTCGGCGGTCGATACCCTTCCGCTCCAGACGGTCTAATTCTCTTTCCAGCTCGTGTTTCATCGTGATTGCGAATCTAAGATTAATTTTTCGGCGGCAAAGGAAGCATAAATTGAAAAAAGGGCAAGAAAAAACACTACTACACCACTTGCGCAACCCGGTTTTTTTCGGGAAAATGCTACGACAAAACTTTCTCAGAGTTTTTCAATAGGATATTAATTTATTGGAAAACAGCAAATTGGCGAAATACTAAATCTAGAATAATATTTTTAGAATTTCATAAGGAAGTCTACCAGATTGGTATCTCCTTCCAGGGCCAGGCGCTTGCGCAGGCGGTAGCGGCGCAGTTCGACGGCACGTACCGAAACATTCAGCAGGGAGGCTATTTCTTTGGTCGACAAATTCATGCGCAGCAGACAGCAAATTCTTAAATCTCCCGCTGTTATATCGGCATATTGTTGCCGGAGGCGTTCCATGAAGTTTTGGTGCGCACTGTTGAAGTAGGTTTCGAATTGAAGCCAGTCGGCCTGGTCGTGAAGGGCTTCTTCCATCAGGGTGCGCAGCTTACCGTATAATTTGTTCGGATACCGGTCGCCCAAGGTTTCCTTTTGCCGTTCCAACTCGTCGAGAAACGACTGGATGGCCTGGTTGCGTTTTACCAAAGCCGAGGTTTGCAGTGTCAGTTCGTTGGTTTTGTTTTGCAATTCGGCTTCCAGCAGTTCGTTTTTCATCTGGTGGATACGTTGCTGTTCGGCTTGGCGTTCGGCTTCCAGCCGCCGTTGTTCTTCGCGGTGGATGTTGCGCAGGTGGTATTTCAGAGCTTGCCTGCCGGCTATCCATGCCAGCAGGATGTAGCCCAGGTAAGCCCAGATGGTGTTATACCAGGGAGGGCGTACCTGGATAAGGAGCGAGATTTCCGGAAATGGGCCTTTTACTACATACTTTCGTACGCGTAGTTCGTAGGTGCCTTCGGGCAGTTGCAAAAACGAAATCTTGCCGTCTTTCTGCCAGGGCGACCATTCCGACGAAACCCCTTCCAATTTATAGCTGATCTGGTGGTTGGGGGTGAAGACGGTAGTGCCTACATAGAGGGTAAACGTCTGGAAATCGTGGGGCAAGGTAATCCGGCCGGTATCTATCGGCAGGCAGGTGGTTTTCGGGGCTCCCGCGTATTCGATCCGGCGGAAACGAGGCATGGTCAATCCTCCCAGCCCGCCTGCAATCAGCCGCCGGGTATTTACCAGCAGGGTGCCTTGCATGGTGGAAACCAGGTTGAGCGAGTCGTTGAGGAAGATAATGCGCGGGTCGCTGGTTACGAGGTTCATCTGGTAGTTGTCGAAAAGAATCCGGCATTTCAGCGTTCCGTTGCCGTCTTCGCGGTGGAATAGCCCGGCTTGGTTGCCGGCCGTGAGCCAGTATAGGTTGTCGGGGCCTTCGTAAACTCCCTCGGCGTCGGCAAAAATGTCAAGCGAGGCCAGGTTTTCGAAAAGGCCGGTTATTTGAAGGGGTGGGGCGAGCGGGGCCGGGGGAAATAATTTTTCTCCCTGACGGGTATCGACCGGCAGGAAGTTATCGCCGGGGGAAAGGGTGCGGCGGAAATAGCCGATATTGGTCCGGATATATAGACTGTCTCCCTGCAAAAGGCCGGCTTGCAGTTTTCCGATCACCGACCGGCGGCCCAGTAACGTAAGCGCAGGCCCGATGTCGATTTGCGACAGGCCGTTGTCGAGGGCTACCCAGATCAGGGAGGCGTCTTGTACGCAAATGGCGCGTACGATATTGTCTTGAAGCAGATTGCCGGTAGATAGGTGGCGGAGTATTTCCCCGTCGGGAGCCGTGATGTAAAGTCCGTCGGAGGCGGTTCCGGTAAAATGAAATTCTCCGGCGGTGGCAAAGGCCGTAGGGGTTTGTTTTTGTATTTCGGGCGATAGAGGGTAGTTGTGCGCCGGTTTTTCAAACGTGATGTCGGCGGGCAACCGGTCGAGCGGGTGGTATTGCATGTTTCCCAGGGCGGAGTGAGTCCAGAAGCCTTGGGAGGCCGGCCCGGCGGTATATACCGTGTCGTTGCGGTAGGTTACTTGCCGGAGAGACGATTTGTCGGGAAGGGGATAGATTTGCCAGGTATTTCCGTCGAAGGTGAGCAGCCCGGAATTGTTGGCTACGTATAAAATACCGTCGTAAGAGACGGCCAGATCCCAGTTCTGGCAACTGGCTTTATAATCGTCGACGGTGTAATTCTGAATCAGCAAAGAGGGGACAGCTACCGGGGCAGCGCCTGCAAAGGCACTGAACAGGCTATACAAGAAGAATCGTAAGAGTTTGCATATCATGGCTGTCCGCGGCTAATATCTGAAAATCCCTCTCCGGAGATGGTACCGGAGAGGGATTGTTTGTCTCCGTTTTGTCAAACGAAGATAAGTGCAAGCCCGGTGCGCAGGAATAAGTCTCTCTCTCTCTGCGTAGAGGTTGCGGTAGCGTCGCTTATCTTCGCTTATTCATAAGCAAAGATAACGAAAATCCGTTTACTTGTACTCCTGCCAGCTCTTAATCTGAATTTCTTCCGGCTGGAGGTGGCAGAAGGCATCGATAAAGGCACTGGCCAGACGGGCGTTGGTGATCAACGGAATGTTATGGTCGATGGCCGCGCGGCGGATCTTGTATCCGTTGGTCAGCTCGCGCTTGCTGTGATCTTTGGGGATGTTCACCACCAGATCGAAAGCGTGCCGGCTGAACATATCCATGATGTTCAAATCGCCTTCTTCGTCGGGCCAGCAAACGGCTGTGGCTTTGATGCCGTTGTCGTTCAGGAATTTGGCCGTTCCGTTGGTGCCGTAGATGGTATATCCTTTTTCGTCCAGCATCCGGCAGGGTTCCAGCAAGTCGACTTTGCTCTTGGCTGCTCCCGAAGAAACCAATACGTTTTTGCCGGGAATGGAGTTGCCTACCGCAATCATGGCTGAAAGCAGGGCTTCGTTGAAATCGTCGCCGATACAGCCTACTTCACCGGTGGAACTCATGTCGACACCCAGGACGGGGTCGGCCTTATGCAAGCGGGCGAACGAGAACTGAGAGGCTTTTACGCCGATCCAGTCGATGTCGAACGCGCTCTTGTCGGGCTGCGTATAGGGAGCGTCGAGCATGATGCGCGTGGCGGTTTCGATAAAGTTGCGTTTGAGCACTTTCGAAACGAAGGGGAAGCTGCGGGAAGCGCGGAGGTTGCATTCGATTACCTTCACGAAATTATTTTTGGCCAGGAACTGAATGTTGAAGGGGCCGCTGATGTTGAGCTCTTTGGCAATCATCTTGCTTACCTTCTTGATTCGGCGGGCGGTTTCGAAGTAGATCTTCTGGGCCGGGAACACCAGGGTGGCGTCGCCCGAATGCACGCCTGCAAATTCCACGTGTTCGGAGATGGCGTATTCTACCACTTCGCCGTTTTTGGCTACCGCGTCGAATTCGATTTCTTTGGTGCCTTGCATAAATTCGGATACGACTACCGGGTATTCTTTCGATACTTTGGCCGCCAGATCGAGGAATTCGATCATTTGTTCTTTCGTATGGCATACGTTCATGGCTGCGCCCGAAAGCACGTACGAGGGACGAATCAGAATCGGGAAACCTACCTTTTCGATGAAGGCGTCGATTTCTTCCATGCTGGTCAGTTCGGCCCACCGCGGCTGGTCGATGCCCAGAGCGTCGAGCATGGCGGAGAATTTATGCCGGTTTTCCGCCCGGTCGATCGATAACGGCGAAGTGCCCAGGATAGGTACGTTCCGGCGGTATAGTTTCATGGCCAGGTTGTTGGGGATTTGCCCCCCTACCGATACGATCACTCCTTTGGGCATTTCCAGGTCGATCACGTCGAGTACCCGTTCGAACGAGAGTTCGTCGAAGTAAAGCCGGTCGCACATGTCGTAGTCGGTGGAAACCGTTTCCGGGTTGTAGTTGATCATGATAGACTTGTAACCCAATTTGCGGGCAGTCTGGGCGGCATTTACCGAACACCAGTCGAACTCGACCGACGAGCCGATGCGATAAGCGCCCGAGCCGAGAATGATTACGCTCTTGTCGTTCTTATAATAAGGAATATCGTTGTCGCTGCCGTCGTACGTCATATAGAGGTAGTTGGTCAGCTCGGGGTGTTCGGAGGCAATGGTATTGATGCGTTTTACGCTGGGAAGCACGCCCATTTTTTTACGCAGGTTGCGCACCCGGATATTTTCTTTTTCCATGTTGCCGGCAGGGTTTTCCACGAACCGGGCAATCTGGAAGTCGGAGAATCCGAGGCGTTTGGCTTCGCGCATCACTTCCTGGGGCAACTCTTCGATTTTGTCGTATCCTTTCAGGATGAGGCTGTAGTCGACGATGTTTTTCAGTCTTTCCAGAAACCAGGGGTTGATTTTCGACAGTTCGTAAATCCGGTCGACCGTATAGCCTTTTTCCAGAGCCTGGGCTACGGCAAAGATTCTCAGGTCGGTGGGGTTGGCCAGTTCTTCGTCGAGGTTGTCGAAGGCTACGTCGTTGTTGCCCACGAAGCCGTGCATGCCCTGCCCGATCATCCTAAGGCCTTTCTGAATGATTTCTTCGAAGCTTTTCCCGATCGACATGATTTCGCCCACCGATTTCATGCTCGAGCCGATCAGACGGCTGACGCCTGCGAATTTGGTCAAATCCCAACGCGGGATTTTTACAATCATATAGTCTACTTCCGGAGCCTTGTAGGCCGAATTAGGCGTACCCATTTCGCCGATCTCGTCCAGACCGTAACCTAAAGCTAGTTTGGCGGCTACGAAGGCCAGGGGATAACCGCTGGCTTTGGATGCCAGGGCGGAGGAGCGGCTCAGACGGGCGTTTACCTCGATCACGCGATAATCTTCCGTTTCCGAATTGAAGGCGTATTGGATGTTGCATTCGCCTACAATGCCCAGATGGCGGATGGTTTTGGTGGAAAGTTCCTTGAGCAGGTTCAGCTCTCGGTCGGTGAGCGAGCAGGTGGGCGCTACCACGATGCTTTCGCCTGTATGCACGCCCAGCGGGTCGACGTTTTCCATGCTTACCACGGTGAAGCAATGGTCGTTTTTGTCGCGGATCACTTCAAATTCGATTTCTTTCCATCCTTTGAGCGATTCTTCCACCAAAATCTGGGAAGAATAGGCAAAGGCGCTTTCGGCCAGTACGCGCAATTCGGCTTCGTCTTTGCAGATACCGCTTCCCATGCCGCCCAGGGCATAGGCCGAACGAATCATTACCGGGAATCCGATTTCATGGGCTGCCGCTACGGCAGCATCTATGCTTTCCACAGCCTGGCTGACGGGCGTTTTTACCTCTATCTCGTTCAGTTTCTTCACAAATAGGTCGCGGTCTTCCGTATACATGATCGCTTCGACCGAGGTGCCGAGTACTTTTACGCCGTATTTAGCCAGCGTGCCGCTGGTGTAGAGTTGGGTTCCGCAGTTCAAGGCTGTCTGGCCGCCAAAAGCCAGCAGGATGCCGTCGGGCTGCTCTTTTTTGATGACTTCTTCTACGAAATAGGGCGTGATCGGCAGGAAATATACCTTGTCGGCTACTCCTTCGGAGGTTTGAATGGTTGCAATGTTCGGATTCAACAATACCGTACTGATACCTTCTTCTTTCAGTGCCTTTAAGGCTTGCGAACCGGAATAATCGAATTCGCCGGCTTGTCCGATTTTCAATGCTCCGGAGCCTAACACGATTACCTTTTTGATTCCACTTTTCGACATAGTAATTGGGTTGTTTTTATTTATGTTGATTTTATAGTATGTTTTTTCTTCCGGGGGCGCCTCTCGCCTTTCCGGGGCGCGGGTCGCCGGGATGGGGCCGGTCACAAAAAAAATGCGTTGATAAAAATAATCAACGCATCTTATCTGATTAAACGATAATCCCGTAAAACAGAAAAAAAGGAGACGGCCTCCGATGGATAACCGGAATTGCACTTAGGATGATCCTGTTGTGTCTTATTTGCCATGCCTTCTCTTCAAAATTTCGGCAAAGATATTACTTTTATTTTGAAATGACAAATATTCTTTCTTTTTCATTGTCTTGGGCGAGCGGGGGCGAAAGGCATCGCGTGCTTTCCTATACCTATTTAGATTTACTTTTCTTTCCGCCTGGCCGGAAGGAGGAGGGTAGCGGATGAAGCTCGGCAAATAAGAGGAAGGAGGAAAAAAAAGAAGGAAAGCAGGACTACCGTATGTTTAGGGATTCATGGTATAGGTTTTTCCGGGTGGCCCGGGGCAGCGGGGAGTTTAGCAAAAATAAAAGTGGCTTGAAACCGGGTGTCTGTTTTTTTTAAGTAGAATAGCATGGAAAGCCGGTTCCTGATTGGTCGGTTGTAATTTCTAATTTAAAAGTTGTATTTTAATGAGGCGGATTTATGCTATTTTTGGTTTGAAATGATAGAAATGATTTTCTGGCAAAAAAAAGTATAAATAAAATTTGCAGTTTATAAATGACTTCTTAATTTTGAGCGTATATTTAAATTAAAAAATAGAGGTTATGAAAAAGTATTTAGCATTCTTATTTGTTACGTTTCTCTTTTATACCTGTAGCGACGGGCTTTCCGATGCAGGTATCGGCACCAACGGCGTTGCGACGAAAAGCGGCGTGTCTCCAAGAAACAAGGTTGAAGTGAAAGAGTTTAAGTATCTGACGGATACTGAAAAGAACGAGTTGAAGAATCAGGTTTTAGATTACAATAAAATGTACGCGAAAGGATATGCCGTTCTGGCCGACGGGTATGCGGGCATTGTGTATTATAAAACCGAATCGACCAAAATCTTGTTGGAAACGACTTTTAATCAATTCTCCGATACCCGGTCGCTGCGGTTTAACGATGCCAATGCAGAAGCCCTTTTTCTCTATATGGGATTTCGCTATATCGATTATCCTACGCCGGCTCCGGCCCCTGCCAGAGAGCTCACAAGCACGTTTTCAGGTATTACGTTTATTCTGCCGGTAAATATATCCGAACAGATAATGAAGGAATATAATTGTTCTTTCGCGGTGATTGAAAACGCTATGAGCAAGATGGCTACTTCGCAAGGTGGCAATGGTATTCGGGTGGCGGTGGAGGCTAACCGCTTCAATTACACTTCGGAACTGAAAATACAGGTGATGAGCGATAAGCGTGTCTTCACCAAGGATACCGGTACGACGCGCACGTTGAATATTATTGCTGCCGGTTTGCATTAATTCGGTTGTTGCTCTGTTCGGGGCGCGGTTTTCTTTCGCTTTTTGCAGATGGGGGAGGGCTGCCGGAGCCTTCTGAAAAAGTGTGTTTGAGTCACTTTTGCTAAAATCGGCTTATATCTGGTGTTTAATTTGGATATAGGTCGATTTTTCAAATCTTGTTATAAGGTTAAATAAGTGTTTTGTACTGTACAGGTAACATGCTTGTGGGTTATTATTGATAGGCATATTGTTTTCTTATTTCCGAAGATGCCAGGTTATGACGCCTAAATGAATATAAATAAGAAAGGGCAGCGCTGTGTTTGCAGCGTTGCCCTTTTAGTTTGGTTTTAGAGAAAATTTGCTATTCCGGCGCCCCAAAGAAAGGTCGTCTTTCTGAGAAACTGTTTTGTTTCTTTTATTTTCTGGCCAGAAACTTCCGGCTTAACCATTTCCTGACGGGTTCATCATAGAATTTCAGGCATAAGTAGGCCAACAGGATGTTTCCCGCTATAAGAGCCAAGGCTACCGGCCAGGTTTCCGGGAAGGTGAGGTTGTTGCGCCATAACCAGGCATAAAACAGGTACATAAAGGGATAATGAACGATATATACCGGATAAGATATTTTTCCCAGGAACTCGCAAATGTTATAAGATGTTTTATCGGTGGTTTTCCCCGAAGCGCCCAGATAGACGATGGCCGGCAAGATAAAAAGGGTACATACGGCATCGTATATGCCGTTTATCCACGGAGCTTCCATGCCGCCCAGATGGGGGGTGGAGAATAAAAGAACCAGCCCCAGGCTGCATATCCAAAAGGCGCCGCGGATATGAACGGGTTTGAAAACGCGCGACATCAACAACCCGGCCGAGAAGGAAAATAGTACCCTGAGGAAACCGCCGAGCAGGTTGTAATCGAGAAGCGACCAGCCGACGCCTAAATGGCCGTATCCGGAAAGATTGAAGATAGAAAACGATGCCAGTCCGATGCCGGCCAGCACGACGAGGGCGGTAAGCGCTTTTGTTGACAGCCGGCGTAGAAAGAGGGCATACAAAATATTTCCGATATACTCGAAAAACAACGACCAACTGGGGCCGTTCAGCGGATACATTTCGCCGTTTCCACGTACTTCGGGGCCGGTGTTCGGTATGGCGGGGATGAGAAAGAGATTAAGAAGCAGCGCGAGCATGACCATGGAGAAGGCTACGCGGGTGCCGTCCCATTGCTCGCATCCTTGTATACAGTAGGTAATGGCGCCCAGCACGGCTCCGAGAACTACCATCGGCTGGAGGCGGATTAAGCGACGCTTGAAAAAGTCTTTTATCGTCATCGCTTTTTTCCAACGATCGTCATAGGCATAGCCGACAACGAATCCCGACAAGATAAAGAAAAAGTCGACAGCCATGTATCCGTGATTGAATCGTTGGTCGATAGGGCTTGTAGCAAAGCCTTCGAATACATGGTACCAGATAACGAAAAGGGCCGCGACGCCTCTTAATCCGTCGAGAAGAGCGTAGCGGGGCTTAGGGTCGGCGAAAGCCGCGGAAGAGATGTTTTTCATGTTAAATTGATATAAACCAGATTATTATTTTTGGCAGTTGATAGATTTCGCCCCAAAGATAGGGAACTTATGAATGATAGAAGTTGTCCTGTATCAAAATATGGCGGGGCTGGAAAAATTATTTCTGTGCTCTGAGCCGGCTAAGCGTGGAGAGGGTAATACCCAGATAAGAAGCGATATATCCTAACTGTACCCGCTGGCATATCTCGGGAAATTGTTGTTGGAATTCTTCATATCTTTCTTTTGCCGATAGCGTAAGACGGTCTTTATGCGAACGGTGCAGACGCCGGTATTCGTTTTGATGAATAATTCTTCCCCAGTTGGCCAGGTCGATATGGGTGTGAAAGAGCTTGAGCAGGTCGGTCAGGGCTATTTTATAGGCTATGACCTCTTCCAGTGTTTCTACGAATTCTTCGCTTGCCTTGTTGTAGTATAGTTCGTCCATACTGAAAACAATGCCGCCTTCGGTGGAAAAGGAGGTGGTGATTTCTTCTCCGTTTACCAGCCAGAAAGAGCGTGTCATTCCTTTGTCGATAAAGTAGGCCGATTTGCAAAATGTATCGGCTTTTACCAATTGGTGTTTTTTAGGGAATTCGCAGCGCGTCACTTTTTCTTGTAGGATGCGGATGGTGTCGCCCTCCAGGGGATACAAAGAATTTATATTCTCTAATATATTTGTCATACGGCAAAATCTTCATTTTTTCATCTGATACAAAGATAGTGCAAACCGAGAGCAGAGACAAACAAGTTTGTCTTTGCCGAGGTGCGGCCTATCTTCGATTTGATTCTTTGAAGCAAAGATAGTGCAAACCGAGAGCAGAGACAAACAAGTTTGTCTTTGCCGAGGTGCGGCCTATCTTCGATTTGATTCATTGAAGCAAAGATAGTGCAAACCGAGGGCATAATCAAACCTGCATCCCCTGCCGCACTTTCCCTTTTTATTCCTCCTTTGCATCAACCGGAGAAAACCACGGTACTCTTATCCGACTCTCTCCGCAGCTTCAAACTTGCGCCCGACCGAGATGTCGCAGAGTGGAAGAAAGAGATATAGACGTCCCTGTGTGGAGAGCTTTGGAAAACCTTCCATCACCCTCTTTTCAACCTAAAAATATGACAATAAGTAAGGCTTGAAACAATACCTCCGAAACAAAGTCGTATTGGTTTGAAATACAGACGCTTACGAAACCACCCGCAACCCCTTCCCTTTTTATGCCGGTGTAATCCGAAATGGATGCCGATGAAATTTTATTTTCATGCCGATGGATTTGCAACTACATCGGCATGTATTTTTTACTTATCGAAAAAAATACAATAAGGGGGGCCGTTATTCTACCCCGGCAAGCGCGCCCCTTCGACACCGGCCGCCGACTTAATCCTCAGGCAATATCCCTTTCCTCGCACCGTGTCGATCCGGATCGAAGGGATACACCACAGATCGTCGCGCAG
>DBFWLD010000030.1:0-2767 GCA_048465615.1 Tannerellaceae bacterium | reverse complement strand
CGGAATGCCGGCTCCCGGAAAGTGAAATACCGGGTGTCCTTGCCCTATGCCTCGTGGATGCAAGGAGCGATGCTGCTGCTCAAACAAGAGATAAAAGATTGTTGCGACCTGCAACTGCTGGGCATGGATACGCTAACCCGACGGCTGACGCTCGGCGAAGTGCCGGCCACGACTTTGCCGATGGCCGAGCCGGTCGCCGGCGCCTCTGTAGCGGGTGGCACGCACGGGGAGACTGCCGGCAGGACAGCCATGCCGCATACTGCCTCGTCGGCCCGACAGGCCGTCGTTCCCTCCGGCATAGTATCTGCCGGGCCGAGGGCTCCCCTCTTATCCGCCGTTGTCGTGTCGGAAGCCGACCTGGCTACCTATCTTTCGATGGTAAACTTCCTCAAACCCGATAATCGACAGCAGAATAAGGCCCGTATGGAGAGCGCCACGCTCTACTTCGATTATCCGCTGGGAAAAGACGATATTTATCCCGACTACAAGAACAACCGCACGGAAATCAACAAGATAGACGCTATTCTACATCCCCTTGTATCGGAAGGCTATGCCGACATCGAACGTATCCGCATCCGAGGCTACGCATCTCCCGACGGCGACTACAAGGTAAACGAACAGTTGGCTGCCAACCGCTCCCGGTTGTTTGCCGGATATGTGCGCGAGGCCTACGGGTTGCCCGCGAGCCTTTTCGACGTCTCTTCCGTAGCCGAAGACTGGAAGGGACTGAAGGAATTGCTCGGGCAGAGCCGACCACCCTATGAACACGCTGTTCTGACTATCATAAATCGCTACGGTATCTTCAACGGACGCGAAAAGCACCTGATGGAGTTGCAGGGCGGCACGCCTTACAAGGAAATGCTCCGCTCTTACTTCCCCCGCCTTCGTCGCATCGAAGTGGTGGTGGAATACCGCATCCGCTCTCTTGGGGCCGGAGAGGCGGCCGAGATGATCTACACCCACCCCGATTTGTTGAGCCTGGGCGAGATGTATGACGTGGCCCGCTATTACCGGCCCGGAACCGATCAGTATCGCGAAGTGTACGAAATAGCCGCCTTCCATTTCCCCGACGATGTGGTGGCCAATGTCAACGCCGCAGCGGCCGTAATGCTCACCGGCGATTTGCAATCGGCCTGGAACTACCTCAGCAAGGTCGAAGCCGACCCGAGGGCTTGGAATAACCTGGGAGTGCTTACCCTGATGGAAGGCGATCCGTCAGGCGCCGCGGTCTGGTTTCGAAAGGCCGTCGGCGTGGAACCGCAAAAAGCCCGTCATAATTTGGAGATAGCCGAGGCCATGACGAGCTCGAACTAAGGAGGATGAACGCGAAGGGAGGAAAAATACTCGCAATGTGCCTGGGCGGCTGGCTGGCATGCCTCGTGGCTGGCTGCTCGTTCGGCGACGAACCTGCGGTTTGTCCTTACAACGTAAAACTGGAATACTGGTATGCCGCCAGCAACGTGGAAAACGTGCTACCCCTATATGTCGACAATATCCGCCAGTATCTGTTCGACAGCAGCGGTAAATTGTTAGCTACCGAGGTGCTGAAAGGCGACAGCGTAAAGGGCTGGAGCGGCGACCTGGCTGAAGGCGACTATACCTTAGTGCTTTGGGGGAATCTGAACGAAAGCGACGCGACGCCGGTGGTAGATGGCCCGAGCGGAGGACAGCTTTTGGAAGAAATGACGGTAAGCGCCGCTACCGACGGCGTGCCCCCCGGCTACCGGGGCAATACCGGACGGCTTTATTACGGTTCGGCCACGATCCAGGTAAAAAAAGGTTTCGGCCTGAACCGGCGCGTCTATCTCTCGCATGCCCACGCCGCCCTATCGGTAACGGTGCGGTGGATGACTGACGAGGTGCCCCCTTTGGACGGGATATACCGGATGCGGCTCAAAGGTATTCCCTCTATATATGGGTTTACGCCCGGATTGGAGAATACCACGCCTTCGGGCGACGGCAGTTATTATCTGCCCCGTATCAACGGCAAAGCCACCTATCATGAAACGCGGGCAGCGATGAATTACGACGAGGAGGTGATCGGAGAGTTCGTTACCTTCCGCTATCTTTCTTCCACTCACGAAGTGTGGAGCCTATGGTGTAATGACCGACAAATCGTTCGCGACTTGGATTTGAACACTTTCTTCGCCAAACTGCCGATGGATATGAACCGGAACATGGAGCAGGAGTTCGACCTTTTGGTGACGATTTACGAAGACCGGATTGTCGTAACGCAAGCTACGGCGGCCGATTGGGATGAAGGAGGCACTATCGGGTAAACGAGGCCGGTTGTCTCTTGGGGAACCGGTAGGGTAAAAAAAAGAAAAACGTAAGAAGATAAACACGAATAAATTATAAAAAATGGGAATGAAAATTCTATCTGCCTATGCTTATTTTCTTCTCGTCGCCTTACTAGCGGGGTGTATCAACGAGACGGAGCGCGACATCGATTCTTCAGCCGGGGAAGGCACGGACAATGACAACAATCGAAGGGAAGTTACGCTTATTCTGAAAAATGATTTGGCCTTACGAAACTTGCAAGTTACCAAGCTAGGGGAAACTAGCAATCAAGTAGTTCAGGCCGCAACCAAACCTGCCGGCGTATTCACCAAAACCGATGCGCCCATCGCTACAGCCGACGAGAACGCCATCTCTTCGCTCGATGTATACGTATTCGCTTCGGAGACCGAAAGCGGAGAGTATACATTTCAGGAACGGTTTGCCTACAGAGCCGAAGCAAATGCGACCTTGCCTGCCGGAGCCACAC
>DBFWLD010000029.1:0-6744 GCA_048465615.1 Tannerellaceae bacterium | reverse complement strand
TGAAGCGGAGGGTGAATTTTGAGCGCCCGGAGCCGTCCTTGTCTGAGCGAAGCGAGTTTGGACGGTGACAGCTCAAAATTTGCCCGGAGTAGCCCTGGAGGTTCAGGCCTTGATCTTTTGTTACTTTTGGATCAAGCCAAAAGTAAGAAGAACAGGCGGCAAAGCCGCCGCCAAAAACCTCCCTTCCAAAAGCCCCCCCAACCTACCCCCTTCCTTTCCAGGAAAAACTCCCTTAAAAATCCCCTCAAAAAGATTGATTTTTAACATATCTTTAGCTCAATTCTGAATAAAGTTTTTGAAATTAATTTTAACATTATAGAACAGATTTGCAAGATAAAAACCACTCTTTTACATTTGCTCACAGAAAAAAAACTATATCTTTTTATTTGTTAAACTTTAACATCCTACAACATGAAGAAAGATCGTCTGCCAGAAACATGGGGGCAGAAATTAGAAAAATTAGCGAAAGCTGAAACGTATGTTTACTATTATCAAACAAAAGAACAAGTAGAATCGGCCCGGCAAGCCATACAAAAAGCGAATCGGAAAAAAGGGGTACACTTCCGAATGAACGTAGGGCGGGTACGATTCACGATTGTACGCGATAATTAAACATAAAAAATGCCCGGAAAAGAAATACCGCAGCAGCAGTGAAGCAGAGAAGCAGAGAAAGGAAACCCTGGCCGGAAAGACGCAAAACGGAAAAAGCAAAAGGCGAAAACCCCAACCCCAAAAGCGCAAAACCGAAAAAGCAAAGGCCGAAAAAGCAAAACGCGAATGCGAAAAACCGAAAAGCAAGACTTCCTATACCCATAGGCAAGAACAGCAATTATTTTCATTCCCAGCCAACAACTATTTTTATAGAAGACGGCAACGCGGTTTTCCTCGGCCGGTATCCGGTAGTTATTATCCCCCCGGCGGGGAAAAGCAGAGTTATTTTTGCAAGAAGGGGCGAACATATTATTTGCCCCATTTAGAAGTTGTTTATTTACTAACCAATGAAAGGAACATACAAAATGGCAACCGAAATAAAAGGGTTGAATTATTTCCCGGTAGATATTCATTTTTTTCAATCAGATAAAATTGCCGTAATCGAAGCCGATTACGGGTTGAAAGCATTGGCTGTAGTATTCAAATTATTATGCCGCATCTACAGCGAAGGTTTTTATATGGTGTGGGACGAAAGAGCCTGCAAGCTTTTTCGCCTGAATGCGTGCGCGGAATGCAGCGCCGAAGAGTTGCAAACTATTGTAGAAGCTTTGGTAAGAGAAGGATTTTTCTCGGCAGAATGTTTCGATCAATATAGAGTACTCACCTCCAGGGGAATACAGCGGCGTTTTTTCGAAGCGGCAGCGCGGCGGAAACGGTTGGAAATCGGCCGGCGGGAATTGTTGCTCGTAGAACCGGCGGGAGAAGCCAAAAGGGAAGCGGCAACCGACGGCGGAAAAAAGACGGAAAAGAAAAATGTGACGGTCAGCGGGGAAACGCAAAACGAAGACGACAGCATAAGCCCCAGCAGAACGCAAAGCGAAGACAAAAAGATCAGAGCCGGAGAAACACCAAGCGAAGACCAGAAAACAAGTCACCCAGAAATACGTAGCGACGACAGATCAGCGAGAAGCATGCAAACAAGGGAAAAAGCGTATACGGCCCTATACGAAGAAACAGCGGAAGAAGGAAAAGGAGCAGAAAGAAAAGCGAAAACAGGAATTAAAATGAAAACACAACCGAAAGCAGAAAAAAAAATGGAAAAGCAAACCCTGATAACACCGGAAAAGCAAACCCAAGCGCAAGCAGAAATAGAAATACCTTCCGGCAAAAACTTGCTGGCAGAAACGGCTCAAAAAGAAAGCATGCAAAAAGAGAAAAGAACGGCGAAACAGCCTTCTACCTCTTTTCAGGGGGAAAATACCGACATTTACGCGAAAAATGAACACATTTCCTGCCAAAGAATAGAAAAGGAAAAAATAGAAAAGGAAAGTAAGCCTTTATCGGAATCTACTTCTACTACTTCTCCTGCTTCCGCCTGTGCGGGAAAATATTCGAGCAAAAGGAAAACACAGCCTCATGCCGCCACCTTGGCACAAGTTCCCTTGCTTGCTTCGGCGGCAGAAAGCCCACTTGCCTTGCAGGGAAAGAACCGGCTTGTTTCAGCAGAAGAAAGCCAACCTGCCTTGCAGGGAGAGAACCGGCTTGTTTCAGCAGAAGAAAACCAACCTGCCTTGCAGGGAAAGAACCGGCTTGTTTCAGCAGAAGAAAACCAACCTGCCTTGCAGGGAGAAAACCGACTTATTCCAGCGGAAGAAAACCAACCTGCCTTGCAGGGAGAAAGCCCGCTTACTTCGTCCCAAAACGTTCCCCCGTTTATCGAAATCTCGCCGGCCGCCGGCGTTTCTCCAGCAGGCATTGAGCCTTCGCCCGGCGACATAATTTCAGCGGACGACATGCCTTCGGTGGTCAGCATTCCTTCGCCCGCCCCTACCTCCTCGGCTAGCCGTGTTTCGTCGGTTTGCGCTGTGCCCCCGACTTCCCCGACCCCCGGCACTTCCGGCACCTCCGGCAACACCCCGGCTCCCCAGGCCGCAGTTTCCTTGACCGATGCCGCGTCTTCGGCTTCTCCGCATCTTCCGATTTCCCCGGTTTCCCTATCCTCCCCGGCCTCTTCCGTCTCCCCGGCTCATCCTGCCCCCGCCCCCTCCTTTGCCGACACCTGCCGCCACTGGCGCGACACCCTGACAACCGACGAAGACTGGCGCGCCTCCATCGTCCGCATCAGCGGCAAAGGCATCCGCACCCTCACCCTCCTGCCCGCAGCGATGGCCCTCTTTGAAGACCATATCACCACCATCGGCGAACGACACACCCTGCGCACCAGCTCCGACTACGCCCGACGCTTCGTCTCGTGGTGGCGATGCCTGGGTTTCAACACCCCCGCCGCCATCACCCGCGCCACCCCCGCACACCTCCTCCCCGCCACACACTCCGCCACTCACCCCGCCTCTTCTCCCGACGTCCGCCCCGCCACCCCGGCCTTTGCCCGCCCCGCCAACACCCGGACAACCAACACCCGGACAACCAACATCCGGACAACCAACACCCGTCCAGCCCTTACCGACCCAGCCTTTACCGGCCCAACCCTCACCCGCCCGTCCGGAAATGCCCCCTGGCCGCCCTCGGCCCCCCAGCCCCCGGCCCCGGCCGCTTCCCGCGCCGTCCCCTCTCCCTCCCGCGCCGAACAAGCCCTGCAAACCAGCGCAACCGCCGCCGACATCGCCCTTCAACTCATCAGCCGGCCATGAAAAGAGGACTCCAACCCCGGTTGCTCGCCGCCCTGAAAGGACAGCGCATCCAAAACACCGACCAAGCCACCCTGGCCACCCGCCTCTCGCACTGCCTGGGACAAACCTACGTAGTAGCCGGCTTCCGCCTGCCCGACGCCAAAGACCTGGGGCTGCTCACCGCCAAACTCGCCCTCGACCTGGCCGAGCAAGCCCCCCGACTGACGATGGAAGAAATATCCATCTGCTTCGAACTAGGCGCCAAAGGAGAATACGGCGACTACATGGGCATCAACCTGCGCACCCTCACCCGCTGGCTGAAAGCCTACCGGGGCAGCGACGCCCGCTACCAAGCCGTCGTAGAACAAGAAAAACAACGTATCGCCCCCGCCCTTCCCCCCGTATCGGAAGCCTACAAAGAAGAACGCGAACGCCTATTCCTGAACCGCACCTACACCCAATACCGCGACGGCTACCCGCTAGAAAGACTGCTCACCACCCAAGTATACCGCGTGCTGCAACGACGAGGCATGCTCCGTCACACCCCCGCCGAGAAATGGGAAGCCATGCGCCGGTTCGAGCGGTGGCGCCCGGCAGGCAACCTCCCTATCCGGGAAGACGATCGCCGCGAGATGATCCGCATGCAAGCCATGCGTTGGCTGCTGAAAGCCTATTTCGACCGACTGATCGCCGACGGCGCCCCCTCCCTGCCCTTCCCCCAAGGCCCCGCACCGACGCCGACACCATCCCCGACATCACCCCCGACACCGCCCCCGATGCCGACACCACCCGACACCAACCGGACATCCCCCGGACACCAGCCGGCCATCAACCAGCCCCCATCGGGACACCACCCGGCCACCCCGGGCCACCGACCGGATATTTTCAGGGTACCAACCGGATATTCCCCCCAATACCCGGACACCCCCAAAACATCCCACGGACGCCCACCGGACGCCAGCCGGACACCCCCCGGCAAAAACACCCTGCCCCCCTGACGGGCAACCGTCCGCAACCGCCGGCAGCCATCGGCAACCGCTGACAGCCATTGTCAATAATTGACAGCCACTGTCAACCTTTGACAAACATTGACAGCCATTGTCAACATTCGACAATCATTGACAGCCGCCGACAGTCGCCGACAACCATCAACAACCATCAACAACCATCAACAACCATTGACAGCCGCCAACAGCCGTCGACAGCCAACAACCGACGCCGGCTTTTCGCCCCGTCGTACCTTTGTTTTGTCGCCCGGAGGAAGGCCCGGGACCTCCCCCGGCGACACCAACACACATTCCATTATTCAATATTCACTTTTAAAAACTACATTCATATGGCACAAGGCTATCGTTTAGTAATGAAAAAAAATCTCTCCACCAAAGAAGGCGAACCCGAGAAAAAGGCATACGCCATCCCCAAGTACAACGGCACCACCGACATGGACACCCTCTGCCGCATGATCGGCGCCCGCTCCACCGTATCGAGCGCCGACGTAAAAGCCGTGTTAGACAACCTCAACTTCGTGCTCGACATGGAACTGCAAGCCGGACGCATCGTCCAGCTAGGCGAACTAGGCAACTTCCGCCTCTCCCTCTCGAGCGAAGGAGCCGCCACCACCGACGACTTCAAACCCGCAATGCTCCGCACCGCCAAAGTCATCTTCACCCCCGGCTCGCCGCTTCGAACCACGCGCAAAACCGTGCACTTCGTCTCCCGCGAACCCGAAAAAAGCACAGCCGACGATAAGCCGACTATTATCTAATGCGGCCAGACACCCATACCCATGAAAATAGCAACCTATACACTGAAAGAATTGAGCGGGATGTATTTCCCGCTCAACTCCTCCCAATCGGCCACCACACAACTAAGAAGATGGATCCGGATGAACAAAGCCCTGATGGAAGCCTTGGAAGAAACAGGATACACCCGCAAGCACAAATGGCTTACCCCCCGCCAGGTGAGCCTCATCGTACAACACCTGGGCGAACCCTGACCGGCCGGCACACCCCCCAGGAGCGGCCCCCACGAAAAAGCAAGGACAACGACCATCCCCTCAGCCTTCAAATGTGGATCGCCGCCCTCCTGGTCATCGCCGGGCTCACCCTACTTTACCTCGGCTTCTGGCTTCCCCCCGAAGGAGAAATCCACTCCAGCGTCCTGGTTGCCTTCGGCGAAACAAGCACCTTTGCCGGCGCCCTCTTCGGCGTAGACTACCGCTACCGCAGCGCAAGCAAACGGCAAGAATAAAAACATCCACCCCAACCCCACAAAAACATGACACAACTGACCGAACATTTCACCCAAGAAGAACTCACCTACAGCCGCATCGCCATAGAAAACGGATGGGACAACACCCCACCCCCGCCCGCCCGAGCCGCCCTCCAACAACTAGCCTCCCGCCTGCTCCAACCCCTGCGCGAGCAACTAGGCGCCCCCATCGCCATCACCAGCGGCTACCGCAGCGCCAAAGTAAACCGCGCCGCCGGCGGCGTCCCCCATTCCAGCCACCTGAAAGGAGAAGCAGCCGACTGTTTCACAGCCGCAGGCCCCGAACACCTCCTAAAAACCCTGCTCGCCTCCGGCCTACCCTTCGACCAAGCCATCCTATACAAACGCCGGCGCTTCCTTCACCTCTCCTATCGCGAAGGAAAAAACCGAAAAGAAATACTACACCTAAAATAAAGAAAAAAGCAAAAACCCCCGCCCGTACCCACTAAACGTACAAACCCAGGTACCGCAAAAACAAAAAGGAAGTACCGGAAAAAGCAAAAAAGAAGTACCCCCCAAAAACAACCGAAGTACCCCCAGCCCAAACAAAAGTAAATCAACAAATTAAATAGACTACCAGTGAAAAATCAGCAAAAAGCAACAAAAACACAACACAAAACAACCCCAAAAAACAATGGTATCGGCCATCCCCAAAGAAAGCGTCAGCTTTCTACTAAGGCCCTAAGCGAAAGGGCGTAAAGCGAAGGGTGAATTTTGAGCGCCCGGAGCCGCCTTTGTCTGAGCGAAGCGAGTTTGGACGGTGACAGCTCAAAATTTGCCCGCAGTAGCCCTGGAGGTTCAGGCCTTGACTTTTTGTTACTTTTGGGTCAAGCCAAAAGTAAGAAGAATAGGCGGCAAAGCCGCCGCCATCTCTATAAATCTTTTTTTCAGCATCCCCCTTCCCCAGCCCAAACAAAAAGTAAATCAACAAATTAAATAGATTACCAGTGAAAAAATCAGCAAAAAGCAACAAGAACACAGCAAAAAGCAACCCCAAAAAACAATGGTATCGGCCATCCCCACAGAAAGCGCAGCTTTCTACTAAGGCCCTAAGCGAAAGGGCGTAAAGCGGAGGGTGAATTTTGAGCGCCCGGAGCCGTCCCTGTTTGAGCGAAGCGAGTTTGGACGGTGACAGCTCAAAATTCACCCGGAGTAGCCCTGGAGGTTCAGGCCTTGATCTTTTGTTACTTTTGGA